>NZ_JBBNAD010000005.1:0-1200000 GCF_037996765.1 Bdellovibrio sp. GT3
CCCTCTCTAGCCATCGGAGACGGGACTGTAGAAGTAGCGGCGACCGCCATCCTAAGTTGTATTGAAACAACAACCGGAAATTCTGTATCCAATGCTCTATGCCCACCCGCATCTTCTGCTCCCCAAGCGCTCTTATCAGTCACCAGCTGGCTCAATTGACATTGCCATTGAGGGTGCTGTAGGCGGCAAAGCCACTGTTGGCGTCGCGTTGGGTGGGCACTTCGATACTGGTACTCAAGCTGGTCAAAATAAAATTGCAGCTGCTCTAGTTTGCGATACCGCTTATGAAAAGACTGGTTCAACCTGCGAAGTTGCCATTCTAAAAGCCAAGCTTCTACGAAATACTGGTGGTTCTGGCACATGCGTGATCACCTTAGAGGACAAAGTTAAGTGTTTTGGAACAGGGTATTTTGGTAGCGGAACATCTTCAGCATTTTCAGTTCCCACTGAAGTAACTGTCTTCCAAGGTGCAAAAGATATCGCACTAGGTGCTCACATGTGCGCAATTATGTCTGATAATAGCGTTAAATGTGGCGGTCGAAATAATTATGGTCAATTGGGTTTAGGAGACACCACAGATCGTGCAACTCCAGTGACCGTATCAGGTTTTCAAGGTGCAAAATCTATTTACACTGGCCCGTTTACAACATGTGCAATTTTCAATGACAACTCCGTTAAGTGTACGGGAGCGAATGGTCTCGGGACTCTCGGTTTGGGTGACTACAATGACAGAAGCTCTGCCGTAACAGTTCCTGGCTTTGCTGGAGCAACACAAATTGTATTCGGAACGAGCAACACCTGTGCATTACTCTCAAACCAAAAGGTTGTTTGCACTGGCTATCTTGGCTATGGATCACTTAGTCTTTCCAATTCTCCTTACCGAAACACGCCCGTCGAGATCCAAGACTTTGCCGGAGCCCTAGAGATCACAGCGGGTGCGTTGCATACTTGTGCAAGAATCGCCGATGGCTCAGTAAAATGTATCGGCCAAAACTATAGCTACCAACTTGGCGATGGTTCAAATACTGATCGACCGTCTGCCGTAACAATTCCAGAACTTCAAAACGCGGTTTCGATATCCGCAGGCACTTACTCAACTTGCGCAGTTCTGCCTGGGGGATCTGCAAAATGTGCAGGCTGGAATACAAGCGGAGAACTAGGCACAGGTAATGTCTCCAACCAGCCAAGTCCAGTAGCCGCCTACTCTTCCAACACAGTCTCGTCAATATCTGTCAGCATCAGTCACTCCTGCGCAATTGTAGCGAACAGCAAAGTTAAGTGCTCGGGTGACAATGGATATTACCAACTCGGCAACATTGACCAAGTTGACCATACCACCCCAGTTTTTGTGGTTAAAGGGAACTAGATGGGTAATTTCATAGTGTTCATAGTGTTAGCGATAGGTGTTCTTATCTACAATATGCAACTCAGTTCCATGGGAGGAAAAGAAGGGGCTCTAGCATACGACCTAATCCGGCAAGAGTTAAAAGACCCAAGCTCCGCTTCTTGGGACTCAATCAAAGTGCTGTCAAAGGAGAATGGCAGAAGCTTAGTGGTTGCGGATATCACTGCGAAAAATAGCTTCAACGCAAATGTAAAATCTCGCTTTTGTGTTTGCGTCGCCTTGGCCGATAAGGTCGGAAAAGTACTATCAACCGATGGTGGTTGCCAACCAATAGAAATGTTTAAGAATGAATGTGCCTCCCTTACGATTCATAAACAATAAAGTTTGCCTTCTAATAGGGGCACTATTTTGCTTGGGATGCTCACCAGCTTCTCCCAGGGTATACTCTCTTAGTGAGCTTGGATCACTCAAAGAAGTTTTCTCTTACTCAACAGATACCTTTGATCCGAACTTTATTTCGACCGACGCTTCCATTGGGATAAAAACATTCATCAAGCAGTTTCAGGTTACCAAGCTAAACAATGGAGCTGCATTTGTCTCAGCCACAGTTGTTTCAGATTCCGGTGTATTACCGATAACTGAATACATGATCTCTTCGGAAAAGATCAGCAACATAGGTTATTTCGACTCTTCCGCTTCAAAGGTTTATTATGAAATTGATCTTACGAGCGAACTTCCTAGCCTAACCATAGAAGCTGATTTTGATGGAGATAGGACAAACAATACGCCAGCAACTGTTACTGCCTTGCGAAAATCTCCCCTAAAATAGCTCAAGCTTTGTGAAAACTGAAACCACAAATGGTTTCCAAAACCTTCATCATGTTACCAAAATCGTAGCTGGCTACTGAAGATCGTCCGTCCTTGATATCCAAAAGAATTTTATCAAAGCTAGCCTGGATATCTGCCTTTCTGGATACTTCCCCCTGATACTTTTTCTGTCCTTCGATGAACCCCTTCCAAATAACTGGATGGAACATGCCCAATTGATGCCTCAATGCCTCGACCGGAAAATATAGCTCAATGCTTCCGGCAAGACCATTCACGTCCATATCAACTGACCCTTGTGGGCCAACTGTCGGGTAGTTTTTCAAAAGATCAATATCTGGAAGTGACACGATTCTGATGTTTTTGCGTAGTTTTAACTCCTTAAGATACTTCATTGAGTCTTTAGCCGCTGTGTCGTTATCAAAGACGGCTACGATATCATTACTAATTCCCGCTGCGGATAGCGCTTTGATTGTGTGAATCAGAGACGAAGCACTGCCCTGAAGTTTATTCTCTTCAAAGTCCAAGAAAGAATAACAACTTGCTAAATGTGGCTTAAGAATTTGCAAAGATGCTTCAATGTATCGTCTATCAGTCACGCCCTCCGTAAGGATGACGGTTTTCGATTGAGGTGAATTGCTCGACAGATCTTCTTCTGCATCAACATATCCTCCATGTACGAGTTCGCTATATTCCATGGTCACAAACGTTCCCAGCTTGTCTGGAAATGTTGATAAAATTGCAAGAAATGCGTTGTTATCTAAACTTGAAAGCCCGTAATCATTAAAGTCACTGTGTTCAAGGAACAAAAAATCAATCTCATTTTCAACATAAAAGATGTATGTAAAAGGCTCGGGATTTGAGGTTTTCTCCCCTGCCATATATCTCTGAATGAGCTTTCCCCACGCATCAAAATCAATGACCTTTATAAGTTCCAAACTCTTTTCAATCTTTGCAACATCCGTGTATCTGTCTTGATCAGCAAGGCGCGATTCAAAATCTGCAATCACTTCCGCTTTATATCTTTCAAATGATTCACGTCCGGCATCTAACGTAGCGCCGCATGCTTGGAGCCTCTCAATAGCCGTAAAGATAGGTACTGTATATTTATAGACAACAGACTCCCCGTCTTCTGTGTTTTCTGTCGAGATGACCTTATCTTGGGGAGTAAAAAAATCTGTGGTGATTGGATAAGACTTACTGCTTAAAACCTCTTCGTTTCCAAAATACAGACCGCACCAGCTTCCCACCATCAACCTCCGACTAGACCTTCTAAAAAAAGATCCATGGGGACTTAGATATCATGAAAACAAAAATAATTTAAAAAAAGACAGAAAAGTTCATCAGAGCAGAATTTTTTTGGAACGAAGTTGGTAAAGGCTTTGAAAAGGAGGACTACAACATGAACAAGTCCACAGAATCGAACAAGCCATTCAAACTAATCGGTATTAAAGAACAACGTGACAGCCAAGCAGAGGGTCGCCCGGCAAAGAGTTTCCAGGAGTACCCAGGATTAACTCCAGCGAATGAGGAGCTAGAGACGGCTTCGGATAATGTGTCTCAAGATGAGAACAAAGAGGAAATTCAAGAGGTTACAGAGATCAATATCAATGAATTTCATGAATCTCGTCGCCCATTACTTCACCTTTCTGTTGATATTGACACGGATGGCCATTATAATAAAGAAGACACTTCAAATGTTACTCAAGTAGCTGAAAAGACTAAGAAGTCTAAGAAGGGTTTCAAAGTGAAACAGACAGACCGTTTCAAGACCCCATGGTTTGAAAATTTGTATGCCTCAATTAAAGACAGTAAAGTTGGTCACACCAGCCTATTAAGCGAGAAGGAACTGGAAAAGCGCTTATTGGAGCCCTTGCCTGAAGGCTTCACAATGCTAGAAGTTCTAGAAGCAATTCGCTACAGACAGCGTGAATATCGTAAAGACATCATGCCGCAAGTATCAAACTGGGAAGAGTTAACTGGTTTAACGCTTGAAGATTATAGACCAGCACTTGGTAAGCTTTTAACGCCACAATCCTTGAAGCAAACATTAAGCGCATTAACTCGCCACTACATTGAATTCCTGAAAGATACTTACTCCAGCGACGTAAAGTCTGGAGTCCATAGACTAAAAGATCCATGGTCAATCAAAGTTCTACACCTTAAATCGGAAGTCATTGGCCAGTTCAACGAATGGCTGGAACATCTAGAAACAGGTTACCATCTCTCGGATGCTTCAAAAATACGTGGCGTTGCAAGACTGATCTTTGAACGTACAAGCAACCCCATTCGCACACGTGCGACAAGATATTCATCGTTTAATCCAGAAATCGAAGATCTTCTGAGATTGTATCAAACGACTGGTACAAGCAACGAAGACTCCAAAAGCGTTGCATCTGCCGCCCGCAAGGCAATTAAGCTTGCTGGAATTCAAACTGCAGACGAACTTAAATCTACCAAAGGTTTAGAGAAAATCGCGTTTCTCAATTACAGTGGAGAGGTTTCTGATGGCGACAAATCACGCAGCAAAAAGTTCTTTTGGTGGCTGGGACAGGAATTTAAATTCAAAGTGCCACCCTACTTCGAGTCCAACAAAATCGAGACCATTCATCAGTTAACAGATGATCAAAATGCTTGGTTTCAACTCAACATTGCCCAAGTCTTGGATAAAAGCATCTCCAAGCGTAAGGACTACAAACAACAGTTGGACCTATATCGTTTGATTATGGCCCAGCTGAGCACAAGAGATGTCCATAAATTTACTGACGTCCTGCCGTCAGACTTCATTGCGGCAGCCGCACTCGCGTCCAAACACCAACGTAACCTAGGCATTTTGCGCGGACTAAAAGGAATATCACAAGCTTTAGTAACCTATTCATCTCAAAAGAATAAGTGGAAATACTGTTCTGCGGAAACGTTCGATCAATTTGAGAATCGCTGTTTGGATTCAATCGAAGGCTGCGGTGACCGCAATCTGGAACAACTCGATCTTAATCGCTACAAACCCGTATTTAATTCACTAGATGGATCATGGAGCGCTTTCTTCCCTCTGATTATGCAGGACTTCAGAGCAGCTGCTTTGGCTGACGAAAAATGCAGAGAAGGAAAAAGATCAGTTAAAAAATCACTGGCAACTCCTGAACACTACAAACTCATCTATGAAAACTTATTAACCGTTGGTCATGGCAAACCCTGCGGCAATCGCAAAACAGGTGCGGTGCAAGATTTATATGGGACGTATAGAACTGGTGGATTACTGGATAAAAATCCGAACACCCTTTCCCAAGATGAAAAAAGAAGCTTAGAAAAGTATACGGCTTATGCGCTCCAAGCATTTGGGGGTTAAGATTTCGCTCTGAAAGTGATTCTTTGATTTACTATGATTATGCTCCGCTTTTAAATGAAGACACCGAATCTTGTATTTTCCCAAAAACCTATAAAGACAAATACTTAGGTGAAATCACATGTCTTGCACTCTTTCAACAAGGCGAGAATAGAAAGGTAGACTTAAGCTATTTGGTTCCTTTGAGTACGCTTTGCGACGAGTTTTTACTGATGCATCTCGCAGCACAAAACATTAAGCATGGTCAAAAAATCTTTACTTTAAATGTTTCAACACTCGCCGATGACATCAAAAGAACCTCGTGCAAATGGTTTAAAGCTAACATGAGCTTTGAAAAACTGCTGGAAGGAGAGACAAATAAGGCTTTTACAACTCACCGTTTTAGAAACATCTTAGTACGTTCGATCGCTACATACTACGATGGAAGCGACTCAATTGAGATCCAAGCGCTAGTGTTGGGCCATACTCCAGATAGAACCGAAGGGTCTTCATCGACGGATATTTACACTGAATATCTAGACAATTGTGAAAAACACTTTGCAACTCTGAGACGCATTAAAGATCAAAACTACAATACGGATTCTGATCTAAGAAACCTACGCCTTGAAGAAAGCATTGCAAAATTAAAAGCTGAGAATGAGCAATTGCACTTTAAAACTCATTTAGGAATCGACGAGATTCTGGATAAAGTGGCGGCGCAAGAGAAGCAAAAGCAACTTGCCCTTGAATGGATTTCCCAAAATCTAAGTGAGGCACTTCAGGCCACAGCGAAGCAAATCGAAAGCTCTGTGAAAAAGTAAGCGTTGTGCTTGGGCGCCATCCGTACTGGCGCCCCTATCAAGAACCTTCGATGAAGGTCCAATTCTTTTAGGTTTGAGTGATTTTTGACTCCAAAATAAATACTATTTGTTTATTTACAAGGGAGTTCAGCTTGGCGAGAAACGTATTCTACAGCTTTCATTATTTAGTAGATGCATTCCGTGTATCACAAGTCAGAAATATGGGTGTCATTGAAGGAAATCAGTCCATTCGTGATAACGACTGGGAAACAGTAAAAAAGGGCGGCGATGCCGCTATTCAAAAATGGATAGACGACCAACTTCAAGGCAGATCCTGTGCAGTAGTCCTTATCGGCAAAGATACTTACGGTCGAAAGTGGATCAATTACGAAATTCAGAAAGCGTGGGCATCCGGAAAAGGTGTTGTGGGAATTCATATCCACAATTTAAAAGATTCTGGTGGAAATCAAACTACAAAAGGGGTCAATCCTTTCTCATATTTCAACATCAATGGAACTCCTTTCAACAATATCGTTAAAGCCTACGATCCCCCACACTGGGACAGTAAAGAAGTCTACGCTCACATCAAGGCGAACATTGAACATTGGATTGAAGAAGCAATTGCCATCAGAGGGAAGTACTAGTCTATGATTAGCAGCCCACAAGAAGTTGAACGTTTTGTAGAAGATTTCGTACTAGCCCTGAGAGAAGATAATGCTGCGCTGTTTGCTGGCGCGGGGCTCTCTATCCCGTCAGGATTTGTAAACTGGAAGGAACTCCTTAGGGACATTGCAAAAGACGTGAACTTGGACGTCAATAAAGAATCTGATTTGGTAGCAGTAGCGCAGTACCACATTAACAGTACTGGCAATCGTAATAAAATTAATCATCAGTTACTAAATACTTTCTCGCAGAAAGCAAAGCCTTCAAAAAGCCACGAGATCATCGCATCCCTCCCCTTCAAAACGGTTTGGACAACGAACTACGACACCTTAATTGAAGATGCCTTTACTCATGCAGGAAAAGTTGCGGACGTAAAACACAATCACAGCCAATTACCACTTACTAGGGCTGGTCGATCTGTCGTTGTCTACAAAATGCATGGAGATGCATCCGCGCCAAGCCAAGCAGTCTTAACGAGAGATGACTACGAATCGTTCTCAGAGAATCGAAGCCTGTTTACGACTGCACTTCAAGGGGACTTGGTTAATAAAACTTTCCTCTTTCTTGGATTTAGCTTCTCTGATCCAAACATCAATTACATTCTTAGTAGAGTCAGAATATTACTCGGCAACCAAAATCAACGGCAACACTACTGTCTCATGAGGAAAGTTCAGAGGAAAGACTACGTCAAAATCGGTGACTTTCGATACGACGAGAATAAACAAAAACTACAAGTTGATGATCTGAAAAGATATGGAATCAAAACACTGCTTCTTAGTGATTTCGGTGCCGTCACTGCAATTCTAAAAAAGATACAGAGCAAGTTTAAGCGTCATAGAGTTTTTATTTCAGGCAGTGCATTTACTGGAGCTTATTCTCCACATTGGTCTTCAGACCTCAAGTCCCAGAAGTTCATTCACGGTCTTGCCTATGAATTAGTAAAAAAGGGCTATGATGTGGCTTCAGGTTTTGGCGATGGCGTGGGCAGCGCTGTAATCAATGGTGCCTTGCAGTTTTCGGATGAGACCGGCCAAGAACTAGGCGACAAACTTGTATTGAAGCCATTTCCTCAGTTTGCCACTACCCCCCGAGAACTAACATCCATGTGGCAAGAGTACCGAAAGAGTATGCTGAAAAATGTAGGTGTAGCCGTCTTTGTCTTCGGCAGCAAACTTCACGAAAATGGCGGCATTGTAAATGCTCCTGGAGTAAGGAAAGAATTTGAAATTGCCAGACAACTTGGAATTAAGCTGATTCCTGTGGGCGTCACTGGATGGATGTCCGAACAGCTTTGGAATGAAGTTGAAACAAATTTTAAATTATTTTACGGAGACAATACAAAAATCCGGGCCCAGTTCAAAAAGCTGGGAAATACAGATTCCACGCCCAACCAAGTTACTAAAGCAATTTTAAATATTATTGATTTGATCACACAGGAATAATTCTATGGCTCTATACAAAAAATCAGAACTTAAAGCAAAAGCATTGAACAAATCTCTTACTAAAAGCATGGCAGAGGACAGATTTGTAAGAGGACTTATTACCTTAAATGAAAGTTCCAACTTTGACGTTTTTCTCTCGCACCGTTATTTAGATGCAGATGAAATTGCAATACTTGCTGACGAGCTTCGCGGAGAAGGTCTGAGCGTCTATATCGACTGGCAGGTTGACAAAGGTTTGGATAGAGGAAAAGTCACTATTAAAACTGCTGAAATCCTTAGGAAGCGCATGAAACAAAGTAAGAGCTTGATCTTCATTACGTCACAAAACTCTTCGGATTCAAAGTGGATGCCTTGGGAACTAGGATTTATGGATGCACGCACTTCACGCGTTGCAATTCTTCCGGTTGTGGACGACAACTCTACATCATATCAAGGTCAGGAATATCTTGGACTGTATCCATATATATCAAAGACCGGCACCACTATCTTGGTAAATGATCCACAAACAGGTGCACAGAAAACAATCCGCCATTGGTTGATGCCTTAGTCGTCCGGAAAATGAACTCATTCAATAATCTATTCGTCTTCGATTCCGTCTGATTTGTTGCAAAGGAACAACAATAGAGGTGAAGTGTGAACGAACTATCCGAAATAATAAAAACTCTCCGACTTGCGGCAATTCAGAATGATATGTGGGTCGAGTACTTTCGACTCGTTGCCATTCAAAACTTTATAGAGTCAATCGAAGGGCAAAGCTCCGCCCCCTCGAAGACAAAATCTTTAAGTAAACTTCATTAGAATATTTCCGAGGGTACCTCTCGGAAATATTTGTTCAATTTTGCTCTACTATTGCTTTTAGGAAGCCGATAACAGACACTGTATTTATTCAGAATTCAGTAGTCTGTTACCTGCTCACCTAAAGAATTGCATCACCGTATCTAATATTACTGGATGCCTTTCCAAGAACTCGTAAAGAGCAAATACAACCGTCATCAGTGTCGCCAGATCAACTCTGACGACGGTATTTGGTTGTTGCGGTTGCGGGAAGCTCACAACCGTTATTGTTGTTTCTCGCAGCTGCTTCCTGGGCTGCGCTTGTTTCACGGCTTTTTTCGCTGCCATGTTGTCCTCCGGGACGTTTTTGAAAGCAGACTATCTACCTTCAAGATTCATATTCAAACGAAGTATTATATCCCCTATTTCTGGTTATCTTGGTGGCGAAGGGGCGTATTTCTCATAAATAGTTTGAGACCCTCCCCCTACTCCTTACCGGATAAAGAAAGGCTTTCCTCAACTGGATATGCTATGGCCGAAGGAAAATACCGTAAAAAGTATGAATTACTCTTTCATATTGAACTAATTCGATCTGAAGCTTGAATACATCTTCTAGATTAGTTATTGAGTATTCATTGGTCCCCCCCCCAATCGGAAACCATGGAGTTGATGTTTGAATCAGGAAACACTTCAAATACACCATGAGGCAGCCATAAATAAGATAAGGGCACAGCTCTTTAAAGGTGCCTCTGCGTCGTCATTAAAGATCCTAGTGGAGAGTGAGGTGGTAATACCACCTACCCTTCCCCAGAATCGCCAACGAAATGCTTTACTGGGTGGTTTAAGATATGAATTGGAAAAACACCCAGGATGCCATATCGAAATAAAGCATGAGGGTGGTGATCTATTTACAATCTATAGCACCAGAACTGTACTTAGCAGAGTTCACACTGGTTTCGTGAGAACGGTAAAGTTCAGCGAGATTCAAGCCGTTGCAAAATCATTCATTCTGGCGACCAGTTAGGCACCTGACGATATGACATGTTCATACACATGTGATGCAGGACTATCCAAAACAGTTTCTATGGCCCTACTCCCATAGCGTTCGGGCTCCATCCAAACTCCCAAATTTTGCTCCTGCAAAGCGATAATTAGACGATCATGCCCAGCTTCCCGTACCTCGGACGTTGGCTCATGAGTGAGCGCAGCAAAGGAGTAAAACCCATCAGACGGACCAGACTCCCAATAGTCATAAAGGCATGCAATTAGTAAGTCCGAACGATCTTTGGGACTAAACTGAAGAACCATATTTGTGTCCTTCTCTCCATCCTTTAACGAACGGCGTTCGTAGTCCGCCTTGGATACATTCTCATAGAAGCTCTCAACGACGAAGAATCCATGTTTATGAAGATAGAGGTCCTTCCAAAATGCATTGCCAAGGTTGTCTCTTCTGGCGTTGTAAAGACCATTATACTTTACATCAATTGATTCGGGCTTATCGGAAGGTCGACAATGGTATCGAGCTAACTTGATGATGTTTTGGTCGTTCTCACGGACGATGATTGGAGCAAATGTCATTGGAAAAACTCTTGAATCCGTGGGAATCAACTCAGTTCGCTGAATTCCTTTAATCCGTTGCGAGTAGTACTCGATCTTATCCGTCGAAATGCGCTTTTCATTTAAGGCTTTCTTGGTTTCTTTCACCGACAGACTCAGTTCTGCCGCGTGCATACGCTTACCCTGAAAGCGTAAATGCTCTTCAAGATCTTTGAGCTTCAACTTTCTGTACGCTTGAATTAGTTTTGAAATCTCTTTGTCTTCGTTGTTTTCAGGATGATCAAATTCAGCCTCAAGTGCTTTGCAAATCTTAATACGCTCATCAGTTAAACGACGATAAAACATCTCTTGAAATAGTTCATAGTCGATTCGTGCGTCGTATTTGATACCAAGTTTTCTAATTTGTTGCTTTACCATGGCGCTATAACACATAGACAAATTACAGCATAAATTTAGATTCCTACCAAAGGCTAAATTGAAACGTTCACCAACGCAAAATCTAGAACCAATTTGTAATAACCCTATAAATAATTTACTGTTTTACAATGAAAGACCAAACATTCATCCTAGATGTTAATGCCCTACTAAAGTTCCCCCAAGTTCTTGCAACCTCTAGTCTCCATCAAAAAATAATTATCCTCCCGGGTGTGCGAAAAGAACTCGAGGAGTATATTCAACTGAATAAACCTTCTTTCGGAAAAACCTTAATTTCAATGATTGAAAATAAGGTTGTGGGTACATCAATCCGAATTCTAGAAAGTTTAGATCCATTGCTCCTTAATACACCTTCGGACATCCCGACGGGCAAAGAGGCTCTAGATCGACAACTGATTCTGTATACAGACGCTCTTCAGAAAGCAAATCCCGACAGTGAGGTATATCTTGTCACTGATGATGCGAGAATCTCCACCGCGTTTCGTCTTGCGGGAAGAGAAAAGCTAACATTACCGGTACGAGAATTTCAAGAAAAGATAGACTCCATTCATCAGGATTCAGGCGTAAAGGGTGATATTGAAAATGCAAAGAAAGAATCAAGCAAGCGACTAGCGTTTGACGTCATCAATGCATTGCTTGCAGTCTTCGCAGCGATAGTTTCTGTCACTGGTTGGGATAAGATCCAAACATTTTTAACTTCTATTCCAATAGATGGGTTGATCTATAGTGGAATTTTAACACTTCCCTTTATTTTATATTTTTGTCGATTCAAATGGAGATGGAAGTACGGATTAGCAGAGCTGGTGTTTGGTTTATTATTAACGGGAACATCAATCCACATTGCAACACTAGATAAATTTGAAACAATCGCTAAAATCGCATCCGGTCTATTTCTTTGTGTTCGAGGCCTAGATAGTTTTCACGTGGGAATTAGCGATTCAGAATGGGCTGTTAGATTTCCCATCCTGAAAATCAAAAAGTGATGCTATTCAGGATAAGCCGGATAAGGATCATTGGTCTGAGACCGGAATCACCTTTTGTCCCTAGCTTTTTAGCAAGATCTCCACACGTTGATCAGGGTAAACCACCACTCTCTCTAGCAGTGCAGAGACGATCGCCTTTCTATGGTCAAAACTTATACTTTCACCAATAAATCCTCTCACGCTGTCCAAAGGGTTGATGCGATTCTGATTACTGCTGATTTTTTTGGTTTGAATTCTAATACAATCTTGGACTTGCTTAGCGACCTTATCCAGCTTCGACTTCTCGTCATCAATACGATTTTTTTGCATCGTCCAATCTTCCTCAGTGAGAATCCCTCTTCCTAACAACGAAACAAGATTATTTCTCTCAGTATTAAGCTTCTTCTGATCTGCCAGTAAAACTTCTAGATCCGCCTGCAGCCGATCTAACTCTCTTCTTAGAAATTCCGTGGACTTTTTCTTCTGATGAACAAGATCTATTACGTCATTCTTCAGGTAATGCTCAACTCTTTCCCATACGATCTTATCAATGGAATCACTTACATGGTATTTACGATGATCACATGCCTCATGTAGACCATTTTTCTTGGTCTGACACGCGTAGTACTTTGCTACACTCTTTTCAATGGATTTGGTTGATTGCTTATAGAAGTCATTGTGTCTTGCTCTAACACCCATTTTTCTGCCGCAAGTTCCACAATAAACATTCCCCTGCAGTAGATACTCCTGAACGGCATGTCTCGGCGTCACACATGCTCTTCCAAGACGAGCTTGCTTTGCTAAGGCCCAGTCTTCCGGCGAGACAATCGCCGGAATCTTAACGGTGATTTTCTCCCGAGCTACTTCGGAATTTTGTTTCTTACCTACTTGCGCTACATGCTTGAGATGATACACGTGCTCTCCTGTATATCTATCATCACGGTAAATATTCGTTAGCCAGTTACGCGGCAATCTACCAAGTGGGTTCTTTTGTGCTGCCACTCTGAAATTGCTTCTTCTGAAGTAGCTTAGAAGATTTACTCCCGCCAACTCTAGTGCAGAAATCACCTCCTTATCGGACACCCCGAAAGCATTCTTTTCCACCAACAACTTCAAAGAAGCAGGCATGTCGCCTGTGGTGTTGCCTGAAGCTAATGCCACTGCCCAACGTACGGCTTGCGCCTCATAAGGCACTACACTCCATACATTCTGGATCTTATCAAATTCATACCCCCAGAAGGCTCTGCCATTAGGCGGACGTCCATTGTTTTGAACTTTAAATTTCTTCCCGATGTGCAGCTTTCTGAGTGTCTGCTTTTTATCCTCCGCACCAATTGCAGACATGAACTGCAAAACCAAACCACTATTCACATGACCAGTCGGAGTATAGATCTGAACTTCGTGCTCCTCGATCAAATCCATGATTTGACCGCGAACACTGTGCGAACGAGCTCTAAATATACGATCTATATTATCTACGTAGATGCCGTTGATTTCTCTATCTCTACAAAGCTGTAAGAGCTGGTAAAATGCGGTACCCTCACGGATTTCCTCAAGGTTGTACGCTTCATCAATAAAGTATTGATCACTTAAAGCTTCGCCAGCTGACCTCGCGTAGAGGGTTGTACTCCCACCGTCTAAGAGCCCTAGTCTCTTCAACTCAATTGCTGCTTGCTCTATTTGGCGATGGATATTCCCACCGGTTCTTTGCTCGTCAGACGACACTCTGCAGTAAACTGCCAGAGAAAGTTTTGCTGTCATTAGCAACCTCCTCTTGGGCCTTTACCAAGATCGCATGCAGAATTTTTTCGACTCTTGCTAATTCCAGCTCTGAAATAGCTTTTTCTGACTTTTTTAAGATGATTTTGTAGGGCTTGGGCTTTGGACCGCGCTTGTTTGCAGGCATTAGGTACTCCTTTTGGAATGAAATCCAAAAGGTCTTTACCAATATGAACCATAAAACTGCGGGATTTGAACGATAAAAAACGACGATACAGATCACCCCGAGGGGGTAAAATTTGTCGCACTTGTCTAAAAGTTTTCCAGGGAACCGACATCCGGGAGAGACCTCTCCGGAGTTTAAATTGTGTCGATTAGTTTTAGATTTGGTGCCCCGCGAGGGACTTGAACCCCCACGCTTGCGCACTAGATCCTAAGTCTAGCGTGTCTGCCAATTTCACCAGCGGGGCAACACCGTTTTAGCGGAAACAAAGATTTAGCGAATTGTGCCCACTAAATCAATAGAAATTATTTGTCTGCGATCAATTTTTTGTAATCTGGAGCGCGCATCAAGTTAGCAAGCTCCTTTTCAGTATCCATTTCGATACGAACCAACCAGCCTTCGTTCACTGGATCGTCGTTCAAAACTGATGGATCGTCGCCCAAAGACGCGTTTACTTCGATTACCGTGCCAGAAACTGGCGCGTAAAGGTCAGAAACCGCTTTTACGGACTCAACCACCCCAAAGATTTGACCTTGAGTGATCTTTTGACCTTCTTCTGGAAGTTCAACGTAAACGATCTCGCCCAAAGAATCCTGTGCGAACTCTGTGATGCCGACAGTCACGATGTTCTCGTCAACTTGAGCCCATTCGTGTTCTTTTGTGTAGTAATAGTCTTCAGGAATATGAAATGCCATGATGGGCTCCTTATTTCGAAATAAATGGTGTTTTAACAACAACCGCTTTCACTTTACGGCCGCGGATATCCAGAAGGAACTCGGTCCCTTCTTTGGCATAAGCTACATCAATAAATGCGATGCCAATTGGTTCATCCAGGCTTGGTGAGTGAGTACCACTAGTTACCTTGCCGATTTCTTTATTGTCAAAAGAAAACAGGCTGTATCCCTGACGGGGAATGCCCTTCTCAAGCATCTTAAATCCCACAAGATTTTGCTTCAATCCGGCCTCTTTGACCCCAACGATTTGCGCCTTGTTCATAAAGTCTTTTTTAGCTGGTTTAATCACCCAACCAAGACCCGCTTCATAAGGATTCGTCGTGTCATCAATCTCATGACCATAAAGGGAATACTTCATCTCGGTGCGCAGAGTATCGCGAGCGCCCAACCCGATCGGAGCCACTCCCAAGTCTTTCCCTTGCGCCAAAAGCTCGTTCCAAAGCGCCGGCGTTCCCGCAGCGTCCACGAACACTTCGCAGCCCTTCTCCCCTGTGTAACCAGTGGTAGCGACCATAATATTGTGGTTTTGGAATTTGCCGGATTTCACAGTGAAAGGCTTCATTTCGCTGACTTTGAAACCAAAGACGCGGTCACAAAGTTCCAAAGCTTTCGGGCCTTGAATCGCGATCTGACCCCACTTATCGGATTCGTCCGTCATATCAGAACCCTTGTTGTGTTTCGTCATCCACGCAAAGTCTTTGTCTTTGTTAGAGGCATTCACACAAACCAGGTAGTCAGAGTTTTTGGAAAGGCAATAAACGATAATATCGTCGACCAGGCCGCCTTGATCATTAGGAAGAAGGGAATACTGAGCTTCGCCATCATTCAAACGAGCCACATCATTCGTCGTCAACCACTCCAAAGTTTCAAGGGCTTTAGGCCCTTTCACACGGACTTCGCCCATGTGAGAAACGTCAAACAAGCCCACGTTCTTGCGAACATTGTCGTGCTCTTCACGAAGACCTACATATTGAACAGGCATGTACCAGCCGGCAAAGTCGACCATGCGGGCACCCAAAGAAACGTGTGTATCAGCTAATGGAGTTTTTTTCATGGCCGTGAGTCTCCGATTTACCTAAGTAACAGTCAAGGAAGGCCACGATTGCAACGCCGCCGCAGCTTTAGTAAGAACTCTTGAATCATGTTTAAACTTTCCGATCGCATGCAAGCCGTCTATGACCATTTGATTCCAGGGGAACCCGTCTGGGACTTTTGCTGCGATCATGGCTATCTGGGACTCAGTGCGTATCGCAGCGGAAGATTTCCCGAAGTGCACTTTGTTGACCAAGTGCCACATATCGTCTCCGCCTTGAAAGAACGCTTCGAACAAAAGCACCAAAAGTACGAGCAGGATCAGCGGGCCTTCTTTTGGGCTCAAAGCGGAGAGTCCTTAACACACAAAGTCAGCGGCACCGTTGTTATCATCGGAGTGGGGACACATACCATCGCCGACATCATGCGCGGAATTCACGAGAAAAATTCATCATTTATCAAACGGTACATCATTAGCACACACAACTATGAAGAGAAATTGGATGCGTTTTTTGATGATTTTGAACCCTTCAAATCATCGTTCCAATTCACCAAATTCTGTAATGTTCCAGAAAATGGAAGAGTTCGTAAACTATTGATATTCGATAAAATTTAAAAAACCTAACGCACCCCGCATGGCTCTATTAAATTAGTGTAAGACTGTGAACAAAATATTGATTATTCGGTCCCCTGCAAATAGACACTTCGGTCATGCAAGAACAAATCAAAAACTCAGATTTCCGTCAATTCCTTGAAGAAGAGCTCGCTCGTCGCAGCCAAAACTATCCACGTTATTCTTTGCGTGCATTCGCAAGACACCTGGAAGTGGACTCATCTTTCCTTTCAAAAATCCTGAACGGCAAACGCACTGTAACTATGAGAACTATTCGTATGTTTGGTGAGCGTTTGAATTTGCCAGGTGAGCAGCTTCAACAATTCGCTGAAGTAAGCCGCGAAAAGAAAATGAAACGTAAACTTGAGCGCTTGCTTGAGAAAATGCCTAGCGAAGACCGCGAGCAATCAACAATCACTATCACTGTTGATGAAACGCGTTTGGATGAGGCTAAGGAAAAAATCAAATCATTCCGCAAGGACCTTGCGCAATGGTTGGATGCTGGCGTGACTCAACAGGGTAAGACTTATCAGATCTCTGTTTCCATGTTCCCGGTTTCCGGTTTTGGTCTTAACGACTAATCTTGCATAAGTAGTTTGAAATTAAAAAGCCGAGTGTAACAGCACTCGGCTTTTTTTATTTCTGCGAATCTTAAAAGCTATTCTTTCTTTTCCGTCGCAATCGGCTTGCAAACAATAGATCCAAAATTTGAAATCAATTTATAACCAGTCGGGCAATCCCCGTCGACAGGTTCAACGGTCGCAAGTTTTCTATTTTTGATTTTGTCGTAGGTATTGTAGGGTTCACAGCTGGAAAACTCTGTCGCCGAAGGATTGATCGTCCTCATGATCATCACACAGGCCATATACGTCTTTCGTTCATCGGAAGCACTGGCCAGATCATTACGGAAGGAATGACTGTCCTCCGCCACCATGGAACCGAAGCTGATCATAAAGTACATACAACTGGCCACTGCGCCCCAGAAAACCAGGTTCAGAAAGTACGCGCGGTAGACCTTCAATTGCGCAAGCTCTCGTTCTAAGTTGAATTTATAGCGAGACGGTTCCATACCGATTTATTATACCCACTTCAAATTTGAATAAAAAGCGGCCCCTTTGGGACCGCTTACCGTGTCTCTAAATGATATTTTCTTTATAGCCCTAATGCAAGAGACTAGGCCGCTTTAAGACCTGCTTTAGAGGCTTCTTTGCATTGATTCAGCATCTGTTCATAGTAACTCAGCGTCTGCTTCAGATTCTGCAACACGACCGTCTGGTGATGTTCCGGCAAAGTCGCAATCTTGGACAGAGCTTCGTCGGTGTGACCCACGTCCTCTTCGGCGTGCACGCGAATGAAATGCGCAGCTTTAGGGCCCCAGGCTTTCTCGACCCTTTTATTGATGTGCTCGCCAAAATAGGCGGCCAAGGCTTCAAGCCCCAGAATATATCCAAAGAACGCCATCGGTGATTGATGTTCAATGTAATAGTACTGCGTTTGATAAAGCGCGCAGGCGCCAGGCATCTCCGGCCACTCTTCCATTTTACTGCCGAGGGTCTTTAGATCGTTAACCAACAATTTGTCGTGACCTTTTTCCTCCCCACTATGCGCCAGGAACCGATTGTGAAATTCGGGCGCCGCAAACTCGGTGCGGGCGCTGGCCAACGCCAACAAACGCGTCGTATGACGGGCAAAATAATAGGTTTGGGATACCCAGGCCGAGTAAGCCTGCTTGTCTTCCCACGGGAAAGATTCAATTTGTTTTTGCGAGTCTTTAAGAAGGGTTTTAAGTTCGTCGTTTACGTTCTTGTGCTTCATTTGCTTCTCTTTTCTGGTTTTTAGAAAATGATTAAATTGAATTACGCTGCTTTTTTGGTTGGAACCGTGATCAGGGACTCGTTCAGAATATCGGTATGATTGGCCTTGGCATCCCACAACACATCAACCAAATCCGCATGTTTCGAATCCGGCAATCGCTGCACGCGACCTCTTTGCGTCATCACGATTTCACATTCGTAGTTCATCTTCTTCACGCTGCCAAAATAGTTCGTGCCGCTTTTTTCAGCTTTACGACGAACATGCAGGTCCTTGCGGGCTGTGCCGACCAAGCCATCCCACCCCCCGGCTTCCATCACTTTGCTACCCAAGGCGATTATTATTTCCGCCCAATTCACGTCACTGTTGCGCGAACGATAATCGGGAGACACCGTTAGATATTCCATACTCATAATCGTATTGATGCCCAGGGATTTGAATTTCTGAATGATGATGTCATCAAAGGCCGCCATATAGTGATGATCTCTTAAAGCGTTTGAACGCAGATCAAATACACTGTACATATGAAATCCAAAGACCTTATTATTATCGGTCACTGCGACGATCACGTCACATCGATGAAAATCATCCGGATTTAACGGTTCACCGACACTTCCCAAAACATCTTTGTAAACTTTTTTCCACAAATCATAGACATCGTTGCTAAGTTGTACCGTGTCTGCGCTCAGCGCCCGTGGATTGAATAAATGATACTGAAATCGCCCCATGCATATTCCTCCGCGATGATCTTTCGGAACGTGCTTGCGCGAACTTGAAGGTTGATTTTTTAGTATTGAAATCGAACGTGCAAATTCTGGAATTACTAGAGAGGAACTCTACAAATCCTTATTTGATACGTAAATAAACGGTTTTTGGATTATTTCAATTCGAGACTCCAACATTTGTAATTAGAGTCGAACGCTGATTTCAGCGACTTCAAAATTCAAAATTTCCGGAATCGTGTGAAGATATCTTCAAACGTTTTAATGGAACACAAACTTCGACTAGACTTGTTAGTATTTTCTAACTTTCTGAGTTGCTTAAACACACTGAGGGTTGTTATTCAATTTGTATGAGCACAAATACAAATCAAACCGAAGTCTTATTGGAAGAGAATAATCAAACAGAAATGTCGCCAACAAAGAAGAAGTCGACATTTGAAAAGAAAGCTCTGTTGGTCCTATCAGCTGTTTTCGTGGCAGTTCTGATTGGCGCATGGGGCTACGCAATGCGCGTGCAGCAAGGAGTTGCAGCCAATGGCATCACAACACATGCCGATCCAGCAGCCTTGATCGAAATCGAACGCATGCGTGGGATCGCTTCGTCGCAACTCGACAACAGCCGCGCCTATTTTCTTTTAGGTTCCCAAAATATTTACGATAAACAAAAGAATGAAAAAGAATCCCTGCTGACGGCACTGACGTCCTTCGAAAAACAACACAGCCTTCCGGGCATTCCAGCAATTGTAAAACGAATCCAGGATATTCAGGTTAAGAATCAAGAGTACTTTGACCAAGCCATCGAACACCGTGACAAGAAAACGGAGTCACGCATCGTCGGCCAATTCTTTCAGTCGAAATCCACTCCCCTTCGTTCCCAGCTCAACGAAGCCTTTGATGATATGATTCACCTGCATCAGGTTCAAATCGACAAAGCACAGGAAGAAATCCGCACCGCTGCTGCACAAGCAGAAATCCAGATTCCTTTTGGCATGACCTGGCTTTCAGGCTCCTTGATTTTCATTTTCCTGGGCATGGCGTTCCTGGTTGTTCGCTTGCTTAGCAAACAGTCTTTTCAACTGGCACAGCAAAACCGTCTTTATGAAGAGGCGAAAAAAGCAGTTCAGGATCGCGATGAAGCGCTGTTCGCCATTTCCCACGATCTTCAGGACTCTTTGAATATGATCTCGTCAACCGCGGATCGTATGGCTTCCACTCCGCAGGGATTGGATATCGTTGAAAGCGGCGAGCTTATGAAAAGCACCGTGATCAATATCGAAGGTTTGATCAAGGATATCCGTGATCAAAAGAACACCGAAATGCACGGCCTGACGTTGCGCATGGATCAGTTGTCCGTCGATAACGTTCTGGATAGTGCCCGCATGCAAATGCAAGCCATGGCCAAACAACACGATGTGCGTCTTCAGATTGACAGTGTCAACCCTCCCGTCCTGGCATTCTACGACAATGAACGCGTGCTTCGTGTCCTTGCGAACCTGATCGGAAACGCTATCAAATTCAGCCCTAAAGGTGAAAAAGTGGTGGTGAAAGTTCGCAGTGACCAGAAGTACGTTAATATTTCTGTGATCGACAGTGGACCTGGCATTCCGTCGCATCAATTGGCCGGTGTCTTTGATAACTTCTGGCAAGCCAAAAAGACCGCCGACAAGGGCGCTGGCATTGGACTGGCCATTGTGAAAACAATTGTGGAAGCACACGGTGGAACCGTTCAGATCCAAAGCCAAACCGGGCGCGGAACCACAGTGACCTTCTCACTTCCACGTCGCAGACCAGTGGGTGCATCTTTGAAAAAGCCCAACGTCATCGTAAAAAGCAACCACGCACCAGAGTGGCAATAAAAAAAGGGAGCCTTGAGCTCCCTTTTTTTGACTTCAATAAGCGGCTGGATAAAGATCAAATCTTCACGAAGAAGGTTTGCAAACATGAAGGCCGTTGTACAAAGAGTCCTTTCCGCTTCCGTCACCGTCGATGGAAAAATCATTTCCTCCATCGGTCCGGGATTTCTGACACTTCTGGGAGTTGCCAAAGGCGACACCGAAGTACAATTGCAAAAACTCATTTCTAAAATTGCCGACCTCCGAGTTTTCCCCGATGCCGATGGCAAAATGAATCTTTCTCTGAAGGATGTGAAGGGAGAACATCTTTTGGTTTCGCAATTCACACTTTTAGGTGACACATCGAAAGGCAAACGTCCCAGCTTCATCAACGCTGAATCACCGGCACTGGCAGAGCCCCTTTATCAAAAAGCCCTGGAACTCAGTCAATCTGCCGGAATTCCAACACAAGGCGGAATATTTGGGGCTGATATGAAAATCGCCTTGCTCAACGACGGTCCCGTAACCTTGCTCCTTGAAGTTTAACGTTTCACAGGCTACATTCGGTCACACCCATGGCACGTTGCTGCCAAACGATGTAAGGACACACAATGGAATTGGATCCAAAAACAGAACCCGAATCAAAGCAAATGTATGTTTTGCTCGGAACCATTGCTGCTATTCTTTTGGGATTTCTGACTCTGGCCATCCTTATCTATATCTATTGGGTTTTACCGTAAATAAGCTCGACCAACGGCCAGCTCCGATACATACAGCTCCCTGCCTTAAATTCCGATAATAATCTGTATGAAAAAATCAGGATTAGTTTTATCTGGGGGTGGGGCGCGTGGTGCATATCAAGCAGGTGTCTTGCTTGCGATCTATGAAATTGCCCAATCCTCGGGAGTTCCGCTTAAATTCGATTTTCTCTCTGGCGTAAGTGCCGGAGCGATCAATGCAAGTTCGTTGGCCAGCAATGCCCACGACTATAAATACGCCACAGATTCTTTGGCTCGCTTGTGGAGTGAAGTCCATTTTGATCAGGTCTTTTCCACCGACTCCCTGACCATGGGAAAAATTGGCATCCAGTGGCTAAAAGAAATATCTTTGGGTGGAATCGCCGGTACAACACCAGGCCGAGGACTTTTGGACACCACGCCCCTGCGTGGACTTATCAGTCGCAACATGAACTACGACCAGGTCCGTGAAAATATTGAAGTCGGTCATATTGATGCTCTTTGCATCACCTCCATTGACTACGCAAAATCCGCAACGACATCTTTCGTGCAAAGTAAAAATGAAATTTCCTCCTGGGATAAAGGGCGTAAACGCAGTGAGCTTAGTGAAATCAACACTGAGCACATCATGGCGTCCTCGGCAATTCCGTTGCTGTTTCCACCAATCAAAGTGAATGAAAGATTTTTCGGTGATGGTGCTGTTCGTAATCATGCACCCTGCAGTCCGGTGATTTATCTGGGTGCAGAAAAACTTATGGTGGTCGGAGTCCGTTTACAAAGTTCCACCGCCTATGATTTGCATGCCGAAAATTCCGAAACCGCACCAAGCCTTGCCCGCGTGATCAACACGATCCTAAATGGCGTGCTGCTGGATGCTGTCGAGCAGGATATCGAAAAACTGCGTCGCCTGAATGAATACGCCAAAGCAATCACACCCGATCAACAACGCAAAGTCGCGTTACGTCCTTTGGACTATCTTTTCATCTCGCCATCTGAAGATATCGGCGAAATGGCTGTGCAAAAGGCCGCAAAACTTCCCCGTATCATTCGCTATTTGATGAAAGGTTTGGGAAGCATGCAGGATGCCAGCGAAATCATCAGTTATCTGATGTTTGATCCGACATTCTGCTCGGATCTGATAGAAATAGGTCGCAAAGACGGTTATGCTCAAAAGGAAGAAATTATTAAATTCCTTTTGAAATAGGCGTCATGGGCAATAAAGCTGATTCAATCAAACGACGACACCCTTTGGAATCACTGGGTGTTAAAATGGTTCGACGCGGAGACATCCGCATTGAACGTTTGAAAGACAGAATCACTCCGAAGGTTGCTTTTCCTCACAAGCATGATTTCTATCAAATCGTGGTCGTGCACAGATCCACGGGCTGGCACGAGATCGACTTCACCACCTACCCCGTCAAAGGATCTCAGGTTTTTCTGATTAAGCCTGGCCAGATGCATGGCTGGAAGCTTGCAAAAAACAGCAAGGGCTTTGTCATTGAATACACCGAAGAGTCCTTTGGAAAAAATCTGTTGGGGAATCTGCGTTTGTCCCAGCACAGCCGACTGGTTCCGGATCACTTCAAGATTCCCACAGGCAATGATATATTCTCTGAAAAGTTTTTGGCGATGATGGAAAGTGAATTCCTTAATCAGGGAGACAACTACGAACTGTCATTGCAAAGCTATTTAAGTCTGGTTTTGCTGGAAGCCTTGCGGGTCACCAAAGCCGCTGACCGCCAATTGGGCGAAAATAACGACGTGGTAACACAGTTCACCGATCTGGTGGAAGAGCACTTTCAGGACGAGCATCTGGTGGAATTCTATGCGGCTCAATTGAAAGTAACTGCAAAGTCACTCTCCGCAAAAGTTCAAAAGGAACTGGACGTTTCGGCCAAGGAATACATTTTAAATCGCTGCCTGCTGGAAGCGAAACGAATGCTATCATATTCCGACTTGAGTATTGCGGAAATCGGCTACGCCCTTGGTTTCGATGACCCCAACTATTTCAGTCGTTTTTTAAAGAAGAATATGAAAGTAAGCGCCGGCAAGTTTCGCAAAACCGGCAAGCCCAGCCAGACTTAAAACTTGTCCGTGAAGTGCTCTGGTGCGTTTTGCCCTTCGCCATGGCTGCGTTCGGTGTCCAAGGCCACCTTACCTGTGATCCCCACCCATTCCGGGAAAAAGAAGGCCAGGACGGCATAGGCTAGAAAACTGAAAATCGAAATTATGATCGCGCCACCCACGACCCACATTGTGCTGTCCATATTGGCTCCCTTCTGAATGTCATTATGTCCGAATTCCCGGTTTTTGACCATGGAGCAATTGCCCACGGACTAGCACAAATTTCCCATTTGAATCACCTTGGGGATGGGTTTACAATTTTGCTTTAACAAGGAAGTTAACAAATGAAACTGGGTATTGAGGTTTTGCTTTCCGATGCAAAGATGTTGAAGTCACTAAAAGGAAAGCGTGTGGGCCTGGTCTGCCATCCCGCCAGTGTAAATGAAAATCTGGAACACAGCCTGGATCTGCTATCTAAAAAAATCAAACTTTCCTGCGCCTTCGGACCACAACATGGTGTTCGCGGTGACAAACAGGATAACATGATTGAAAGCCCGAACTTCGTGGACCCCGTTCATAAAATTCCCATCTTCAGTCTTTACGGCGAGGTTCGCAGACCCACCGCTGAAATGATGAGCCACTTTGATGTCCTTTTGTTTGATCTTCAGGACCTCGGTTGTCGCATTTATACATTTATCACCACTTTGCTTTACGTGATGGAAGAATGCGCGAAGCTGGATAAAACCATCATCATCCTTGATCGTCCGAATCCAGCGGGCCGCCCTATTGAAGGATTCAAAATGCTTCCGGGTTGGGAGTCCTTTGTTGGAGCAGCTCCAATTCCAATGCGTCATGGTCTGACGGTCGGCGAATTGGCTTTGTACTTTGCTGATTTCTACAAAATGGATTTGGATTTGAATGTCATCAAAATGAAAGGTTATGCGCCAAACAAAGCGCCTGGATTTGGCTGGGAGCAAAAACGTGCGTGGGTTAATCCATCACCGAATGCCGCGAATTTGAATATGGCCCGCGCCTATCCGGGAACTGTTTTGATCGAAGGCACAACACTTTCCGAAGGCCGCGGCACGACTCGCGCACTGGAAGTCATTGGTGCCTCTGATATCGACTTCAGCGAAGTGCTGGTAAGAATGAAAAAGAAAGCACCGCAATGGCACAAGGGTGCGATCTTGCGTGAATGCTATTTTGAACCAACTTTCCATAAACATGTCGGGAAGCTGTGCCACGGATTCCAATTCCATACGGACACCGTCGCTTACAAGCATGAACTGTTTAAACCATTCCGTTTAACCGCCCTGATGCTAAAAGTAATCCGCGAAATGCATCCACAGTATCCAATCTATCGCGACTTTGCATATGAGTATGTGAAAGACCGTTTGGCCTTTGATGTGATCAACGGCGGTCCGGCTCTGAAGAATTGGATTGAGGATAAAAAAGCCACGCCAAAGGATCTGGATCAGGCACTGGCTAAAGACGAAAAAAGCTGGGCAAAAGAACGCAAAAAGTATCTGTTATACAAATAGTTCTAACCGACAATAATGGTGGGGGACATTCTCCCACCATTTTCATTTGCAGCGATCGAGTACTCAATATACTGCAAACTTCTTAAAAGCTTGCGACGCAAGATACGATCCGCAACCGACGCCTCCGAAACTGAAAAAGCGAACTGACTTACTAACACCAGTGAAAAAATTAAGAACCGCATCCTGGCCCCCTTTCCTATTGATAAGACAGGGAGTGCTGGACCTTCGGTTAATGAAATCGCGATTCTCTAAGATTTCCTCATCAGCTGCGATATAAGCTCGAAAGAGCGCAATCTGTCGCTGTGATTATACTGATCCGAAACTATCATCAGCTCATCGGCCTGGGTGGCATTGATGAACTCCTGCAGTTTACGGATTACTGTCTCCGGCCCGCCAATAATGGACGTCGCCAAGCGGGATTTCACCAGTTGCTCCTCGGCCACGGTCCAATAAGCAGCCATCGAGTCCACCGGTGGTTCCATGTTCACTCGTTGATTACGGATGATCCCCAGGAATCGTCTCATCATCGTCGTCGACAATCGTTGCGCTTCCTGATCTGAATCTGCTGCGACAATTTGAATTCCAAGCATCACATAAGGTTTCTTTAAATGTTCAGAGGCCTGAAATCCTGCGCGATAAATTTTAATGGCATCCATCATTTCGTCAGGAGCAAAGTGGCCCGCAAAAGAATACGGCAACCCTAAATATGCAGCCAGCTGCGCGCTGTAAAGTGAAGAGCCCAATATCCATAGCGGAACATTCACACCCGCCCCTGGAATCGCCCGAACCTTTTGATCGGGATATGATTCCTTGAAGTAACCTTGCAGCTCCAGCACCAATTCACCAAAATCCGGTTCACGTCGCAAATCCCGGCGCAGCGCCCGCATCGTCAATCCATCGGTCCCCGGTGCTCGCCCCAATCCCAAATCAATTCTTCCCGGATACAAAGTCCCCAATGTTCCGAATTGTTCAGCGATCACTAGCGGCGCGTGATTCGGAAGCATGATGCCGCCCGAACCCACGCGAATGCTCTTGGTTCCTCCAGCGATGTAACCGATCAGTACCGAAGTGGCGGCACTGGCAATGCCTTCCAGGTTGTGATGCTCTGCCAGCCAATAGCGATTGTATCCCCACTGTTCTGCATGACGAGCCAGATCCAGGGAATTGTGAAATGAATCCGCGATGGATTTCCCTTGAGCGATCGAGGCCAAATCCAAAATAGAGTATTTTACTTCAGAGAGAGTTTTCATATTTGTAATTCCTAATTCAGCCTTTACGCTTTGTGATTCTGCAATTTAAGTGTAGATCGACATCTTCAAATGAAGAGAGGTCAAAAATGAAAACACTAATCACAGCACTATTCCTATCCTTCGGTTTCATCAGCGCAGCTCATGCGAATCAATGGACCCATGTTCTTACAACAACGATCACAACGCAATCACCTGACTATAAAGACATTCTGATTCACAATCGCGGGACTTACTCTCAAATCATGGTTGAAACGGGCTCCAAAGCACACATCGAACGCATCGACACGATCTCTCACATTCTTTGGGGTAAACAAGTTTCCGGAATCAGCGGAGTTTATGCTGCTGGCGAAAGCAAAACAGCTTACTTCGGTCCTTCCAAAGTTCGCTTCTTGCGCATTTACGTCACTTCAATTCCATTCGGAATGCCCGTGCCTGTGAAAGTTTGGATGCGATAAGCCCAATGGATCGTGAGGGTGATTAACTTTATTACCCTCTGAATCCACCCATTCAAACTGAACCGCATTTTTAAATTCCTTGCGACGAAGGAAGTAGTAAACCAACGCAAATCCAATTCCCAGAACGAATCCGGTGAAATGGGCACTGTAACTGACTTGTGGATCAAAGGCCGATGTCGGCATAAACACCCCAAGTCCCACGCCAACGGCTCTAATTCCTCTATGAAGTCGCGATCTTTTCTCATCGAGCAGGCAATACAGAGCGAGCCACGCTCCGCCCATCCAATATACAACGCCCGAAGCCCCCAGCAAGTTCACTTCAGGTGGATAACCTTTAAGTACGATGTAGTTAATTATTCCGCCGAAAAACAAAGCTGCCGTTGGAAACATCCAAAGACCAAAAAATCCCACCAGCAAATAGCCTAATACAAAGAATAGAATCATGTTGCTAAGCAAGTGCCCGATGTCAGCGTGGGAGATCAAAGCCGTCCATAAGCGCCAGTACTGCTTCTTTTCAAAGACATTCTGTCCTGATGCAGGCATCCACTGATCTGCACCTGCAAATCCATCCCAATATCCAATCGCGCCAATCACCAGGATTAATACCGTCAATGCCGATATGAATCCTGCTAATGGCGATGGTCTATGGCTGAGCCAGGTGGCTCTTACGTTCTTCCATATGGTTTGTTCCATCGATCCTCCAAAGCGTTGCACTTAATTCTGAGTCCAATCCAAGGGAAGTCAAGGCAGCCAAAAAAAAAGGCCGTCCATCGGACAGCCCTTTTATATTTGATTTGAAGTCGAATCCTTACGGGTTGTAAGTTTGGTGACTGTTTTCCTTGGAATCAAACAACGCCTTGATATACGCCGCTGCAGTGGCGTTGTCGTTGTTTTGCAAAGAAGTCTGAATTTGCACAGCCAATCCCGCTGCATATTGAAGATGCTGCTGATAGTTTTGCCATACAGCCGGTTGTTGATCTTGAGGCCATCTGTTCAGGATTTCCGGAACCTTTTGCATATTCGCCTGAAGCAATAAGGCAATCTGATTTGCGTAAACTGCGTTTTGCTGATTCTGAGATGGATCATTCACAGAAGCTTTGATCAGCTTTGCCATTTTTTCGATTTCCATCATGTCTTGTTTGATGCTGGTAACTTCAGCGTAGGCCGCCAACACAACCACTGACAATGCTACAAAAACTGAAACTAAAATTTTACGCATAACTCTTCCTCTGCTGATTCTTAAATTTTCTTGTGGGCTTTGTTAACTTTGTTGTTAACTTCCTGGTTTTTTTCCACGATCGGAGCGTAATCACGCTGAGCTTCGGGAGTTGCCAGGGTTTTTACCAAAAGATCGCGATATTCAACTAAGGCATCACGGAACTCTTCCATGAAGTACAGGTAGTATTCTTTCAACTCTTGTTTTTCTTTAGGGTCAGTCATCAGACCGCCTTTGGAAGGCAGCACGGACTCCGTCGGATTAGCCATCACAGCTTCCGCACAAGCGATGGAAATATTCAAACCAGCAATACCTTTTTCGATATCCTGATCAGTCACTTTATCCCAAGGATCTCCGATTTTGCGCGCCACTGTTTCAGCATCAGCAAAATACTTTCCGAAATTACGCATTACTCGGTTGATCGTTAATTCAGTTTCATTATTGCGTAGCGGGCAGGTTTCTTTTGCCAAAGACACAGCCGGCATCAATAGAGCGATCGCGATAACAATACGAGAAATCATGGGCACCCCTTTAATAAACAGTGCCAAGCTAGTAACTGAGGGTTGCTTGGAAGTCATGCGAGGGGCCAGCCAGCACTCTAATTGAAAACCAAATGGCTTGCCGATAAGGAAAAATTTACCAGTTTTTCAGTCTTAACAGGTATTTACCCGGGATAAGAGCTTTCTCAATTAGCCTTGCGAATCTCAAGTAGACTGGTTCCGCGGATATCCCCAAGGATCTCCAGGCTCATAACTGATGACAGATGTTGCCCGGCCAGATGAAAGGCGCTCCAACCATGTTGGCGCTGCTCGCGCAACAAAACATAGGCGCGTCCCCCGGGGCGAAGCGAGTTTTCAATTCCACGCATCAGATTGGCGAAATCAGAATCGATAAAGAAACGACATCTGTTTTTAAAATCGGAGGGGGATAAAGTTCCTTGGTCCCGATGGAAGTAAGGGGGATTGCATAATATTAAATCATACTGATTTTTATACTTTTCCGCCTGAAGCACATCATAGTTCTCGCCAACAAAATTCAGATTCGTTTTGGAGTCCGTCACGTGCTTGGAGTTTTTGCTAAAATGCTCCTGATAAATTTCGGACTGAACCTCCAAAAAATCAAAGGCTCTTGGAACAACTCCGCGCTCCTTTTGATTATGAAATAGAAAGTCCAATCCGATAATCCCGCAACCCGCACACAAATCCAGACATGTCGCCGGAGCCAGTCCCTCGTCTCGATAGATTTCATAAACTTGTCGAGCAAGGAATACCGAATCGTGAGAGAAATGGTATTCCTCGGGTTGAGAATATTCAAAGGTGTAGTGCGGGTTGACTGATGACATACAGCCACTTTATCCCCGACTTCCCCCTATGGCAATGATCTGCACAGCTTTAATCCCAAAGACTCATTAATATCCAGCATCCTCTGTGTTCCGTAGTGTTTGTTTAAATAGTTCAGAACCGCCCTGTCGCCACCAGAACCCATGGGATAAATCTTTACACCATTGCGAACGGTCGGCGTATATGCGACCCCGGTGATCTGAGCTTTGCCCTGATCGTTCTTGGCAAGTCCCAGATACATAACCGCAGACGCCCGACGCTCGACATCCTTTTGACCTGCTACGAAATTTCCCAACGAGTAGACAATGAAGGTTTCCCGTCCATCCTTGGTCACGTATTTATCCCAAGGCTGCAGCACATGAGGATGCGAGCCGACCACGGCGACAGCACCTGCATCCAGAAACCTTTTGGCGCCAGCAACTTGCTTCGAATTCGGTGATTGCTTGTACTCTTCCCCCCAATGAGGATAGACGATCACCGCATCGACATCTGAACGCCCCGCCAACTCCCTGACTAAACTCTCGGCTTCGGGTTTGAAACAATTCAATACCTGAGATTTGGAATCACTGCGCCCGTTGGTGGATTCAGTACAACCCACAAAAGCCACGTTAATCCCACGAATTGAAACCGTTTTATAATAAGCCCCGTTTCGTTCCTGGGAATGGCGAACTCCCACCGTTGGAATTCCATAACTTCTGGCTGCATTGACAGTTTTATCAATACCGATAGCACCGCGATCCAAAGAATGATTGTTGGCCAAGGTCAAAAGATCAATGCCACTGTTGCGAAGGTTTTCCAGAATTCGCGGATGGTAATTAAAGACCATGTTGGTGCCCGAATAAACCCGGTCATCATAAATAAATCCGACATCGCCCCAGTCCCGGCCTTGGGCATCGATCCCCATTGCCGCAGGACCTTCAAGATTAGCTATTGAAAAGTGCGCTTTTGCGAACAGGGGGTTGATGGATCTCCAGATCTGGGAGAAGTCCTTCGACTCGCTCACCACATTCAGGTAAAGCATTTTGTGAATCAAAACGTCCCCGACAAACGAGATCGCCGCAAATGGAGAATTTTCCTGGCACCTGCCACTGAAATTCAGATCCTGTCCCTGTGCCCATGTTACTGATGGAAGAATCCCCAGCATCACTGCCAGGGATTTAAAAAATTTGTTTTTCATTTTTGTATTATGCCTCTGAAGAATTGCGACGATCCCGAGCCACTTGCCCTTTGCGTGAACGGGCACTGGAATATCCGGCAATCCGCTTGCCCACGGTTCTTGTCGCCGATAGATTGCCCCGGGGTTCGGTGGTCTCTTTGGCGTACATTTTTCTTTTGGTCTTAAGCATGAAATCCTCGCGAGGTTCATCATTGCGCTTCAAATTCATTTTGGGTTGTGCGGTCATGCTTTTTTTGCCTCGTAAAGCCTTGGCCTTACGTTTTGCAATACGTTCCTTGTTCAGGACACGATCGAAACGATCCAAAGTTCTTTCCATACTGCGCAAACGGAATGTTGCCTCACGCACGACAGTTTTATCATCCGCTTTTGCACGAACAGTTTTACGATGACGTTTGATTAAATCCACAGTACGAGCCCGGGCTTTTTTCAGTCGATCATGAGGAACTTTTTTAAGATCGGAGGATTGACCTTGAGTGAATAGTTTAAACTCCGCTTTTGTCAGTCTTTTTTTCGCCGCTTTTTGCGTGGCGGACATTGTCGTTGTCATAGTTACTCCTTGTTGTTCGAATCTAAATAATACGAGCAAGCTTCCTCGCTACCCTATTGACAAATAGGGCCTTTGTTGGAAAGCATGAGGTAACCCAAAAGAGGACTATCATGAAGATCAAAAGAATTTGCGTGTACTGCGGAGCGAACCCCGGCAACAAAATTGAATATGGCGAAGCCGCGCGTGAATTGGGTTATCTGTTGGCCGATCACAAAATCGAACTGGTTTATGGCGGTGGCAAAGTGGGCTTAATGGGAATCATCGCCAATGCCGTTTTGGAAAAAGGTGGACTGGTCACGGGCATCATTCCGCAAAAACTGGTCGAGCTTGAACAAGCTCATCATGGTCTGACTGATCTTCGTATCGTCAATGATATGCATGAACGCAAAGCCACGATGGCTTCACTCGCAGACGGCTTCATCGCATTGCCGGGTGGATTCGGCACATTGGAAGAACTGTTCGAAGTTTTGACATGGTCACAAATTGGCTATCATCAGAAGCCAATTGCCTTGGTAAACGTGCAAAACTTCTTTGACCATCTCCAACTTTTTGTCAGTCATGCAACTTCTACAGGTTTGTTAAGAAATGAATATTCCAGATTTTTTCAGTTAAAAGAAACGCCTCAGGAAGCCTTAAAAGCAATACTTTCTTAGCCACAGAATTTTGCCTCGAATTCATATGGCATAAGTGGGGTCACAACTAAATTCGTTTCAAATTTGCAATTGGTGTTGCGAAACATTGTCGGGTAATTAAATAGCCGCAATGAAATTTAATTTAAAGACTGAACCATACATTCAAAGTTATCGCGAAGACCTGGTGGAGCTTTCTCTGGTGCTGGAAGCTTTTGGCTATAAGGTTGAACCTTATACAGATGCCGGTCTTACGCATTTTCATAATCTTTTGCCTGAAGCCCGCAAAAACGTAGCTCATGCTTTGCATGCCTATGTAGGAGCTTTGAAGGCCGAACTGGCGAGCGGGCTTTACCAGAACGACCGATTCGTGTTGCAGTTCCTTTTCCGCATTGGACAGGCACCAAGCACGGATCTTTCCAATACATTGAAGAACGAGCGCTTCATCCAAATCTACAATCGTGATAATCTGCAGATCTTCCGCAGTCTTGCGTGTTATGAGCGTTGCTCATTCACGTTAGAGCAGTTAACCAGCCGTACTTGGCTGGAACTATGGGAAAGGGACACCATGTTCACCATGACCTTTTCTAAAATGGCTCAGAACTTACGTTCTGTGATGAAGTATTGTGCAATTAACTTCGATTTCCCCTACCACAATGTCACTGAAATCGACTCAGCCATGTCCTATTCATTCCAATACAAGCTTAAAACCGTCTGTGGTTTGACTCGCCAAAATCAAATCCAGTCGGCCCTGCTCATTGAGGACTGGAAGTTCTAAAAAACTCTGTAATTTTGGGAAGATAAGTCTTTTGGGGTTGCGGTTTGGACGCAACCCCTGTAGCTATCTGTCCCTATGACTTCTGTAAAATTCTCTGATCTTCCCCTTGTAGAACCTATCCAACGTGCTGTCGCTGAAACCGGCTATACAGTTCCAACCCCTATTCAGCAACAAGCGATTCCTCACCTGTTGGAAGGCCGCGACCTTTTGGGTTGCGCTCAAACCGGCACCGGTAAAACCGCTGCCTTTGCCTTGCCGATCCTGAATCACCTGGCAAACCAATGGAACAGAACAGCTCCAAAACAAGCGCGCGTTCTGGTTCTGGCTCCGACACGTGAACTTGCCATTCAAATTCACGAAAGCTTTCAAACTTATGGCAAGCATATGCGCATTCGCACCGCTGTTATCTTCGGTGGCGTCGGCCAGCAGCCGCAAGTAAAAGCTCTTTCTCAAGGAGTGGATGTTTTGATTGCGACTCCGGGTCGCCTGTTGGATCTGATTCAACAAAAACATCTGCAATTGGGAAAATTGGAAATATTCGTTTTGGATGAAGCCGATCGCATGTTGGATATGGGCTTCCTTCCAGACATCAAAAAAGTAATCAATCTACTTCCGGCAAAACGCCAGAATCTTTTCTTCTCGGCAACCATGCCGAAGGAAATCCAGAAACTGGCTGACTCCCTTTTGCAGAATCCTGCGAAAGTGGAAGTGGCACCTGTCTCTTCAACGGCAGAAATGATTGAGCAATCGGTCATGTACGTGGATCGCAGCAAAAAGCGCGACTTGCTTCGCCACCTTCTTCAGGACAAGACTTTCGATAAAGTGATTGTCTTCACCAGAACCAAGCACGGTGCAAATCGTGTGGCTGAGGGTCTTGCCAAGAATCACATTCCGGCAGAGGCCATTCACGGAAATAAATCTCAGAACGCGCGCCAACGCGCCCTTGAGAATTTACGCGAAGGTAAAATCCGCGTTCTGGTGGCAACGGATATCGCTGCTCGCGGTATCGACATTGATGACATCAGTCACGTGATTAACTTTGAACTTCCCAATGAAGCCGAAAGCTATGTTCACCGTATCGGTCGTACCGCCCGCGCCGGCAGCCAGGGTATTGCCATTGCATTTTGTGATGCCGAAGAGAAATCCTATCTTCGCGACATCGAACGCCTGATTGGTAAAACCATCCCAGTCGTCACCGAACAACCTTACCATTCTGCTGAAATCGCCGGAAGCCACATCCTTTCCAAAGGAAAAGCCAAAGCCATGATTGAGGCTATGGAGAACGCGAAACCAAGTCGCGGTGGTTTTAAAAAACGCCGTCGTTTGAACCCTCGCAAAAAGCCGCCCACTTTTGAAGCTAAAGGAGGCGCACCGAAAGGTGGTGCTCCCAAAGGCGGCGCTCCGAAAGGCGGCGCGCACGGCGGAGGACATAAAAAATGAGCCTGCACGAAACAAGTGAAGCAGTTCCTAAGGCCGTTCTTGTAGGCCTCCAAATTGGCAGAACTTCTGAATCAGAAGTTCAAAGCTCTTTGGTCGAGCTTTCGCGCTTGGTTTCAACGCTGGGCTTTGAGGTTATTGGTAAATTACACCAACGTCGTACTTCTACAAAAAGCGCGACAGTTCTGGGCGATGGCAAATTGGTTGAGCTGGCGAAATGGACCGGCGGTACTGGTAAAATTGCGCCAAATTTTGTTAAGAAAAAACACAAAGCTGCTTTGAAGTTTAAAAACGAAGACGAAGAAGACGACATCTTTGACTTCCCCGAGGAAACTTTCGAAGAAAGTGAACCCGAGGACTTTGTGGAAGTGGAGAACCCTCAAGATCAAGCCCAGTGGGTGGTCTTTGACTGTGATCTTTCACCGCTTCAGTTGCGCAATATCGAAAGTGCTACAGGCGCCAAGGTTTTGGATCGCACGGGCGTGATCATTGAAATCTTCAGTCGCCATGCTCGCACGCGGGCTGCCCGTTTGCAGGTGGAAATTGCTCGCCTGACTTACGTTGCGCCTCGCATGCGCGGTGTCTCCGGCGGGGACGATGACCGCATGGGTGGTGGTGGTAAAGGTGTCGGGGAATCCGCGATCGAGTTGGATCGCCGTAAAATTCGCGACCGTATCAAAGAATTGAAACAGGAACTTTCCTCTATCGGACAGGAACACCTAACCCGTCGGTCACGACGCGAGCAGGAGGCCTGCGTAGCCCTAGTTGGGTACACCAATGCTGGCAAGTCCTCCTTGATGCGTACGATGACTGGCAGCGAAGTTTATGTCGCCGATAAGTTATTTGCGACATTGGATACAACTGTTCGCGCCGTCTATCCTGAGACTCGCCCTAAAATTTTACTTTCCGATACAGTGGGCTTCATCAAAAAGCTTCCGCATGATCTGGTTGCCTCATTCAAATCCACTTTGGATGAAGCTTTAAACGCATCCCTGTTGTTGTTTGTTGTGGATGCTGCCGATCCGTCCTTCCGCTCGCAACTGGAAGTCACAAAAACGACTTTGGCTGAAGTGGGTGCTGGGGACATCCCGAGCTTGCTTATTCTTAATAAGCGCGATTGTTTAACAGAGGAACAGACGTCCAGTTTGGCCACCGAATTTCCTGACGCTGTGTTTTTGTCTACTCGCAATGCGCAGGACGTTGAAGATCTGCGTTTGCGCCTGGTTAAGTTTTTCGAAAACTCCATGCGCGAGGAAGAGATCTTTATTCCGTATAAAGTTCAAGGGGTTATTGGTGACATCCGGGCTCGTTTAAAAGTCTTGGGTGAATCCTATGACGAAAAAGGTGTGCGACTAAAGGTCCGTGCCAACTCCGAGGACTTTGATAAGATCGCCAAAAAAATTCGTGATGCACTGGCTGATATCGATTAACAGCGTTTCATTATTAAAGTTTAACTCGCTCTAATCAGCTCAAAAACCTTAAAGTAGCATCGATGAAAACAAGTTTATCGGTGCCACTTTCAGTACTAGTTTCCACTCTTAGCATTTTTCAAGGCTCCCCGGCTCAAGCACAAGGGATCGTTCGCTATAACGCGAAAGATGAAAGAAAGCTATTAGGACCCCGCTATCAAGGTCGCCTGGTTCCCATGGCAAGTCTGAATCAATTGGCCGACGATAACAGCGAACCCATGATTTTGATTCATGGCCGTTCCGGCTCCGTAAATAATTTCACTCAGTTGCTATCGAGTACTCCGCGCATGACGGAGTACCGACTCTTCTATTTTGCCTATGATGATCTTCACCGTTCACTAAAACGTTCAGCTCAGGATCTAGCGCTTAGTATTTTGAAGCTTCGTACGTCCCGTGTGACGTTGCTCGCTCATAGCATGGGTGGATTGATTGCCCGTGAAGCGTTGAACTATCTGGCTAAGAATGGCTTTGCCGAAAACACACCTTCGATCCGCGTGATCAGCATAGATTCCCCTTGGCAGGGTGGCACCTCCGCCGGATGCACGCACAAAGGGACCAGTGTGGACCGCATGGTTGAATATTTTCTGCCAGCGGCTTTGACAGATATGCGCTCTTGTTCAGACTTCTTTCAGAATCTCTACAACGTAAGTTTGCCGGAAAAGTTCAGCATTGAGCTTTATTTTGCTCAACATGGTGCTCAGGCACTGGATCACACCGAAGCACCACTGAATCGCCTGCCGGCAAAAATTGCAAACCTGTTTACGGATGGCACACCGATGACCGGAACACTTTACGAGATGAATTTTTGGAATGCGATGTCGACGTCATCTCAATATCCGGCTTTTGTGAATGAGTTGTCGGCAATCCATGAACATTCAAAAATAGCGGCTCGGGACGTTAAGAGCCTTCTTGAAAAACATTTCCCTCGCTTCCCCGGAGATCACTCTTCAGTCATGATGTCTCACCCCAGCAAAGACCTGGATTTACCCAAGTATCTGCAAAGCATACTTTAGGTCTTTACCTTGTGAGACTTGGGATAAAGCGCAAACAAACCCCAAGCTACAATACTGATGACTGCAGCCAACATGTAGGCACTTCCGGGAAATTTCACTGGCGCTGACTCAGCGGTGAAACGTGCAAAAATATCGGTATAGATCAAGGGGCCGATGATCGAAGTAATGCTGGCAATGGAAATCAATGTGCCCTGCAGTTCACCCTGCTCTTGGGGAGGAGTGTCCTTCGAGATCAAAGACATTGATGCAGGCCCCGTAAGCCCATTCATGCAGGTGATCGCCATCACCGCATAAAGCATCCATCCCTGAGTCACTGTTGCGTAGCCCACGTAAGCCAGAACGCAAAACATCATCCCAACATTTAAAGTCTTCAATTCCCCCCATCGTGGGACCAAGACTCGAGTCAGATACCCTTGAACAAAGGCAATGGATACTCCAATAAAGGAAAGTGACAACCCCACTTCAAAAGTCGACCAGTTGAATTTGTATTGAGTGAACAAAGTCCAGATACTTGGATGGGAATGACCCGCCAGATAAAGCAGGAAATAGATCCAAACCAACAATCTCATTCCTGGTTTGAACAAGACCTTGAACAAGGATTGAAATGGATTCAAGCGGCGCCATTCGATCTTTCGGCGATGAGCCTCATCCAGGGACTCGGGCAATATAAAGTAGCCAAATGCGAAGTTCAGTAGATTAAAGACGGCCGCCGCAATAAACGGCGCTTGATATCCGTAATGTCCCAACATGCCACCCAATGCAGGTCCCACGATGAACCCCAACCCAAAGGCTGCTCCAATCATGCCGAAGTTAGCAGAACGATTCGTATCATCTGAGATGTCGGCCATATAGGAACTTGCCACCGTCATGCTTGCGCCAGTCAATCCGGAAATAATTCGACCGGCAAACAGGATTCCCAACGTGGGTGCAAAGGCCATCAGCAAATAGTCCAAGCCCGCACCCAGCAAAGAAACCAAAAGAACGGGTCTGCGCCCAAATCGATCTGACAATGAACCCAGCACAGGTGAAGCAAGAAACTGCATCAAAGCATAGACGGAAATGAAGTAACCAAAATAATGATTAACGAAGGAAGGATCATGACCAAAGCGACGTATCACATCCGGAAAAACTGGAATCAAAACTCCAATTCCCAGAGCGTCCAGAAAAATTGTTGCGAAAATAAAACGGACACTGGCAGATGAACTTTTCTTCATATATCCCACTTTGCAAGTTGAGTAATTATTCTTTTATCAAAACATTTTCGCAAGTGAGTTTTGTGACTGTCCTGTGGTAAACTGATTCGTATCGGAGGTACTTATCTATCAAGGCGAGCGATTCAATAGCATTAGCCACTTGGTGGGCGCCGTTCTGGCGGTCGCGGGCGCCTCTGTCCTTGTCACTCTGGCCAGCGTGCAAGGAGACGTCATAAAAATCGTCTCTGCCAGCGTCTATGGCGGGATGCTTGTCTTGCTGTATACAATATCAACTCTCTATCACAGCATTCAGGGCCGGGCGAAAAAGATTCTCCAAAAACTCGATCATATGGCGATCTATCTTTTGATCGCGGGTACCTACACTCCATTCACTTTGATCACATTGCATGGTCCTTGGGGATGGTGGTTGTTCGGCATCAATTGGACACTGGCAGTGATCGGAATTGTTTTTGAACTGACTCTGTCGCACCGAACACGAATTCCTTCGATGGTGATTTATGTCGTGATGGGATGGCTTATTGTATTTGCCATGAAACCCCTCACTGAAAATCTGGATCCTCGCGGTGTCGCGCTGTTAGCCACTGGTGGACTTTTATATACCGGCGGTATTGCCTTCTTTTTATTTGATGAGAAGGTGAAACACTTCCATGGTATCTGGCATTTGTTTGTTATGGCAGGCAGCATCAGTCAGTATTTCTGCATTCTTTATTATCTGATTTAGTATCGTTTTGACTCCAACGTCGTTGGCACATCCTTTGTAATTGCATCCTCTCGGGGCCGGAATGTTTCGGCAAAGAACAAACCACACTCGAGGGGGAATCACCATGAAAGCACTATTTGGATTCATCGCAGTAACAATGATCGCTGTCTCTTCATTCGCAGGACACTTCGACGATATGTTTAAACCAGGCCGTGGCGACCGGGGTCATGGTGGCGGTTGGGGCCGCCCCAATGTCACCTGCAGTGCTTCTGACAATGGTTGGGAGGAACACTGGGGTGGACATTCTGACTGTCGATCTTGTCTAAAAAAACACGGCAGCTGTGTGGAAACATGCAGTGCCAGCTATTACATCGTTAAGGCCGAAGGAACAGATTACCGTGGTTACAAGATGACGCTTGAATCGCGAGGTGAATCCCGCTACGAAGCCGAGCGCGATGCTTTGAGATCCTGCAATCGTCGCTACAACAACTGCAAAGTCATATCTTCGAACTCCAGAAGCGAAACGGTTTCACGTCGCTCCTGCCGCTAGACTTGGCTAAGTACATTCGCAAATTCGCAGTCCTTGTGCTATCCTGAAAGGAGCACAAGGACTTCGCGCGTGAATAAGGAACTCTCAAGACTTTTTGAAAATCAGAATCCCCTGGATTTGTCGCAGGCATTGCAACACTATGCCTGTGTTTCAATTATTCTGCGTGGAGCCTTGGATGATTTGCAAATTGGCTTCATTCAACGCGCCATTCACCCCGATGATCGCTGGTCAGGACAAATTGCTTTTCCCGGAGGCAAAAAAGAAGAATGGGACCGTTCCGCCCTGCATACCGCAATTCGCGAAACGCAGGAAGAAGTGGGTATCATTTTGACTCAGGAAGAAGTCATCGGCCAGCTGGATGACGTCCAAGCCCGAAAAGCCGGCACTATGCTGGATTTCTTTATTCGTCCCTACGTTTTCTATATTGATAAAGATTTTGATATCCATTTGGATCCCAACGAAGTTGCTGATTTCTTCTGGACACCCCTGAAACATCTTATCAGCCCCGAACGTGCGACCACTCATGGGTTCATTCGCGACCAAATCAGCGTCGAACTTCCAGCCATTGCACTGGATCGGGATGTCCCGCTTTGGGGATTGTCGTACATGATCACACAGAATCTGCTGAAGCAGCTAAAACCTCGCATCTCAAACTGAGAATGTTTGGAATTTTTTAAAAATTTTGGAAATTGCCCTCAACTCTCCAAAAGTCCAGCCGATAGGTATGACATCAGCCCACTGCGAGTGGGAGCGAAAGGAGCCTTGAATGGCATCAACGCATGTAGTACTTCACGAATTCATTCTTTCTACGGAGATTCGTGAATTGGTAACTTACCGGGAGACCGGACCACCGTAACTACCATCCCCCTAGCCTAGTAATAGAGGGAGAATATAAATAAAAAAAACCAGAACGATCTCTACGTTCTGGTTTTTTGTTTTTTTAGATATGTGCGTTCTTGGATTCTAAAGGATTGAGAACGTCGTTGCGAAATTCACCGTCGTTGAATCTGCCGTCAGAGTGTCTGGATAGAAATTTAAAAACGGCGCAAAGAAAATGTCCCGGCGAATTGCATATCCCAAACCCAATCGGGAACTCAAAGTACGGTTCCACAAAGTAAATGCATCTTCAGTCCCGCGTGGATTATTGAAGCCCACAGCCACGGACGAGTACATGCTGAACTTATCTGAGAAGTTGTATTTCACCTGCGGGAAGAAGGCCACAGAGTAACGGCCGGTCTTCATTTCATATTTGTTTTTAACATTCGGACCGCGATCAAAGAAGTAATAGTCAAAAGAGGCATCAACCCCTGCCGCAAAACCCGTAGTCCCAAAGTTATAAATCAAAGAAGAGTCATAGCCAAAAGCTGCGTATTCCCCGATTTCACGGAATGTTTGATTCGTTACGTAAGTCCCCTTAACGCCATTTCGCATTTGGAGTTCTCCAACGCGAGAACTGCGGTCGACGCCCAAATAGGGATTTCTAACATCATAACGTTTCACACCCTGGAACGGCGTTAAAGCACTCGCCCCGGTACCGACCGACAAAGCCGTTTTTGAATCAAAGCGATAACGAGCACTCAGGGAACCACCCAGAGACGTTTCGCAGGCACAAATACTGCCATCGGGATTAGGTTGATTGGGGTTGGATAGATCACCCACTGGAGGCCCCGAGTAGCTAAGGCTGGCTTTTAGAGAGTAGCGGGAAAGAGATCCTGACTCCGCCTTCATACGCGCATCCGTGATGTCTTTGTCTTCGGCGAATTTCTTATTGATGACGCTTTCTTGTTTTAGTACGGAGCTTTGCTCTGCTGGGGCTGATCCTGAAGTGGACTCAGGCATGATAATTTTAGAAGTTTGTGCAAAAGCACTGATTGAAAACCCCAAAACGGCTGAAACCAAAATCAATTTGCTCATGAAATCTCCCCTGATGGGCATGCTTGTACAGTGGGAGACCCCAAAAAGATAGTTGGGTTTTGGTTAAGAGAGCATTCTTTAAAAAAAGTACCTGCTTTTTATCGACCCCCATTGCCCCAAACGAGGCAACTCTGTGAACCTAATAGAACCAAACAAAAGGGGCATTCATGAAAACCTCTCGAAGAGGTTTCCTTCAATTATCGGCCAGTTCGATTATAGGCTACTCTGCGCTCAGTTCCCCCCTTTTTTCCGGGATTGCCGAGGCGGCAAGTGGATTCTCCGGGAATATTCCAATCTGTCAGCACATGACAAACTCCCACTCTACACAAATCACCGTTTTGACGGACGGTTACAATCCCTATGCCTACCGGGTTTTCGACTCCCAGGGGCGTCCGGTCGCTGTGCAAATCTGGGATCATGAAATCCGCAAATGCTATCACCAGGGTATCGATAAACTTCACATCACCGGCATGGATCCAAAGCTCTCCTACTATCTGCAGGTGATTGACAAGAATCGGGGGAATGTTTTGGATGAGAGGAAGTTTAAAAGCCTTAAGCTCTCTTCCCGATCCAACCTGCGATTTGCTTTGGTCAGTTGTGCCAGTGATTTTTTTAAAACCCATGCCCGGGTCATGTGGGACAATCTTTTCGCGCAAAAACCTGACTTCATTTTTTTAGTCGGCGATGCCGTTTACGCGGATTTTGGATGTCCCACCACGGAAGACAATATTTGGATTCGTTTTTGCGAAACACGCTCGCGGCTGCGCCATTTCCGTCAGCCCTCTTTGATTCCCACTTTGGCTGTTTGGGATGACCATGATTATGGGCGCAACAACATGTACAAAACTTTCAAATACAAAGTCAGCTCCAAGCGCACCTTTGATCTATTTTTTGGCAGCCGCAGTACGGATGGATTTAAACGCACCATGGGGGTCGGATCACAGCTGACAGCCTTCGGTCACAAATTCTTTTTCATGGATGACCGGTATTATCGTGACGAGGCCCAATGCGGCGGCATGATGTGGGGAAGCGAACAGCAGGAGCAGTTCCTGGAGAATATCTGCGACAACTCCAAACCCACCTGGATTTTCAACGGCAGTCAGTTTTTCACCGGCTACCATAAACAGGAATCCTTCGCCAAAGATTACGGCAAAAACTTTGTGGATCTGTTGGCAAAACTGCGCAAATGTGACGCTCCTGTGGCTTTCGGATCGGGCGATGTTCATTTCAGTGAAGTGACCAGTGTGGATCCGAAATATCTGGGCTACCGAACCTACGAGTACACTTCCAGCGCCATCCACTCGATTAATTTTCCGGTGAAGCTGATTTTAAAAAATCCCCGACGCGAAAGATTTGCCTGGCACCACAACTTTGTAATCATCGACAGCCAAGCAAGCAAGGGCGCATTGAAAGTCAACGCCATGGCCATCAATGCACGAAACAGAATCGAATTCACTCACCAGGCAACGATCAAACGTTCCTGATTTTTCTAAGATGAAAAAGAACTTTAGGAATAAGATCAATCACATCGGATGCCATCATGGAAAGAGGATCTTTTCCCTTCTGCACCCACATGTTGGCGGTGGCACCATGAATGTAAGCTGCAAGCAATGCCGCCTCGGCGGGGTTCATTTTCTGTGCAAGCAAGGCCACCATCACTCCCGCCAAAACATCCCCGGTTCCAGATTTAGCCAAGGCAGAGTTTCCCGTGGCAATTGTCGATAAGCTGTTGGCCGAAGCGACCAAAGTGCGATGACCTTTAAGTAAAACAACACATCCCAATTTCTTTTGCGCGGTGATTACTGCGGCCACTCGATTTTTATTGATCTTGTCGCTGCTCCAATCCAAAAGACGCGAAAGCTCCCCTGCATGAGGGGTCGCTATCCACTCCGGAGGTAGCGGAAATATTTTCTCCTGGGCCACGACGGTCAATGCATCGGCATCCAAAATAACCTTTTTCTCTTTGGAGATAAGTCCGTGGATAATTTCGGAGGTGAAGTCATTCACGCCGAATCCGGGCCCAAGTAAAACGGCGTCGAATTCAATATCCTGCCAAGGAATTGTGGCAAGATCCCGCGGAATAACATCGGGATGGTCCCAAGCTGACAGATCAATATTGCGTTGACCCACAATTGCATAACCGCTTCCCATTCGCAGGGCCGCCTTTGCCGCCAGCACACCCGCCCCCGGATAATCGGAGCTGCCCGCCAGGATCAGACTCTTTCCCCGACTGCTCTTATTATCTGAAACGGAAACAGGAGGTAAAAGATTCGCGGCTTCCTGTTTTCGCAAAATTCTGACGGAACTTGTGGAGGTTTTCATAAGAATCAGTGTATAACTGCCATCTATGATCGTAAAGACTGAAGCAGATTTGGAAGGGCTTAAAAAGATTGGCAAGATCGTTGCCAATTGCCTGCAATATATGTCCAAGAAAATGGAACCCGGTATGACAACCAAAGAGTTGGACAACATCGGGGGCAAATTCCTGGAAAAGCATGGCGCACGCTCCGGCCCCATGCTGGTTTACAATTTTCCCGGCTACAACTGCATCAGCCTTAACCATGAAGCGGCACACGGAGTGCCGTCAGACAAAATCATTCAAGCCGGTGACCTGATCAATATCGACGTCTCTGCGGAACTAAACGGATACTTTGCTGACAATGGTAGCTCCTTTACGGTTCCACCGGGACGCCCTCAGGATGAGCGTCTTTTAAAAGCGACCAAACTGGCTTTGGAAAATGCCATTGCTGGCATTAAAGCTGGCATCAAGCTGAATGAAATCGGCCGCCGGGTGGAGCAAATTGCAGACGAATACGGGTACTCCATTATCGAGAACCTGGGAAGTCATGGTGTCGGCAAATCACTGCATGAAAATCCAAAATTTATTCCCAGCTACTATGATGGCAATGACGACCGCCGCTTAAAAGAAGGCCACGTGATCACTATCGAGCCATTCCTTTCCACAGGAGCCCACTTCGTCGACGAGGTGGAAGGCGACAAATGGACTTTGGTGACTGCGCCTGAACATCGCACTGCACAGTTCGAACATACAATGGTGGTTCTTAAGGACCGCGCTCTGATTTTAACAATTCCAGACCCTGTTTAATCACAATACTAACCCCAATGCCTTGCTGGGACTGTCTTTAGCTCGCTAGCCTGTTTTCAGGAGCAAGGGGGCAAGATGAAACGTTGGGTGTTGTTCACGGTATTAATCATCTTTCATATCGTCTGGATTGGAATGCTGACCGTTGCAGATGCTGCAGCCACCAGCCATGTTACTCTCCCTCAGGAAGTCCTTGTCTCCTCGATAATTTTAATTGCTTGGGTTGGTTATCAGGCCCTGTCCTGGGCTCGCAGCGGAATTCAGGAAAAAATGAAATAGCACAGCGCCTTATCGCTATAATCTTTAAATAAAAAGTGAAAGCCTAGGTGGCATAGATTTAAGCCATGGGAGGCCTTCGTGAAACTATTTATCGCTCTTCTTGCAACATTGGTTGCGTTCTCTGCTCAAGCTGCTGATCAAAAATTGGGTAACGTTATCCTGGTTGAAAGAGAGATTCCAAATCCATACGATCTTTGCGTTAAAAACGTCATCGACAAAACAGACAAAAAGCAAAATTCATTCTATTGCGTGATCAAGTACACAAAAGCATCAATGGAAATGCCGGTGGGTAAAGCTTCTCCAATTTCATACTCAACAGAACATTGCAAAGTTCGCTCTGAAATCGGCAATGGCAATATGATGATTGGTTTTGGTCCGGAAAAAGTAGCGGTGGATTTTGAAACTGCAAGAGCTTGCCTTTTGGAAGGTTTGACAGCTCACGGTCGCTTGACTGTGAAAGTAATGACAATCGAATAGATTGGAACCGAATACCAACTAAAAAAGGGAAGCTGATGCTTCCCTTTTTTTATTTTCAGAGTTCTTTCCCAACAGACAGCTCCAAATTCACCTGAGCTTCGGCCGCATTCACTTGCGCATTGACCAATCCAGCACGGGCCCTGAATAAATCAAGTTCCGCATCCAATCTCTCTGAACTTGTTCGCGTTCCAGCTTTGAACGACTGAGTCGCCAGGCGAACACTCTCTTTGGCTTTCTCGACGTCGATCGTTTTCGCTTTATACAAAGCGGCCGAATATAAATATCGACGCTTCCAAAAATCAAAATCAAATCCGGTCTTAAGCTTTGCCTGCAACGTTCTTTGCTGGGCTTGCACTTGTCGGGCGTCTGCCTGCGCGGATTGGGATGAAGAGGCAAAGCCATCGAAAATAGACCACGTCATATTCACACCCCAGGAATAAGCGTTATTAAAGTCCTGATCACGCAATCCTTTGCTGATGTTGTTATAGTAGTCTGCCTGACCAAACAGGGAGAATTTTGGTATCCAGTGCTTATAAGCCGCCAGCCACGCTTTGTGAGCTGCAAGTTCGCGATCTTGAATCGCTTGATAATCCAGTCGCTCAATTTTTTGCGGTTTCTGCAAATTCGCCACTCTTTGCGCATCAGGAACCGGCAGATCCCCTTGCAGAGATTGCCCCGTGTCCTCCACTCCCAATCCCACCAGTAGATTCTGACGGGACAAAACAGTGTTGTCCTGGGCATTTAAAGTTTCAGAGAGGGCTTCCCCCAGCTGAACTTCCACTCGCAGGACATCAAACTTGGTGCCGGTGCCGCTTTTTTGAAATGCACGGGCCCGTGATAAGTGGTCCTCCAATGTTCTGACATTCTGAAAAGACACCTTCTCAAGTTCAACGGCTGCGATCGCCTTATAAAATTTCAACTTCGTATCCTGACTTAATTGGAATCGCGCCCAATCAGCTTCCTTGTCAGCGGCGTCGGTACCATGGCTCATGGAGCGAAAACGATCCCAATTCGCAAGACCATCAAAGAACATCCACTCGGCCCGGGCTGACCATATCGTATAGGGTTGAATCATTTCGATGGTTGTCGGAGGCCCACCCAAGGTCACTCTTTGCAGCATGAACTTCTCATCGAAGAGATGACTTCCCCCAAGAGTCACACGTGGCAGGAATAAGGAGTAAGCCTCGGTTTTCTTCCAACTGGCCTCGTCTTTCGCAGCCTCGGCGATCTTCACTTGTGGCGAGGTGCTATTCGCAATATTTAAGGACTCCGCAAGAGTCAGGCTCTGCCCTTCTGTATTCGCGAATACAGAGATACCAAGCATGGTTGTTAGAGCGATGGCGATGTTTAAAATTTTCATATTTCACCATATTTCTTGATCTTTATTAGCCACCTAATTAAAATGATTAGGCTACTAACAAATGTCAACAGTGCCCAAAGGGTCTTTGATAATCTGAATTTTCCTTGAATGGAGGCCCTATGGCAAAACTATTTCTCCAAACACTTCCGACACAAGAAGAATTGCAGCAAAATGCCGCCGAGCTTTGCCCTAATGTTGATCCGAATGCGTTATACACACACTTGTTGTTCAGAAAAATATCCACTGATTTGGAATCCAAATTCGATAACTTTTTCGCGAAATGGAATCTATCGCCCGGTCGCTTCACTCTTTTGATCATGCTTCGCAAAGCTCCAGGTGGTTTGATGCCTTCAGAAATTGCGCAAAAAGTGGGTGTCACGCAAGCCACTATCTCGGGATTGATCAACAGCTTGGAAAAAGCTGAATTGGTTAAACGTACAACTCATGAAAAAGACGGTCGTTCCTTTGTTATTCAGTTAACTGACAAAGGTTATGCGTTGATCGAGGAGGTTTCTCCTCTTTGGTTCACGAACATCGGAAATTTCTTTGGTCAATTCAACGAAGAAGACCAAAAACTGTTAAATGGACTTCTGATTCGCATGTCGGAAAATACAAACCTTTTGAATATGAAATAAAAAAAACCCGGGTTCACCGGGCTTTTTTTATTTAGTAATCACCTTTTAGTGCACAACTATAAACTTCGTTCAGATTCGATCCCGTGGAATTTTGCAGCGGACCGAAGTGATTGTATGATTTGCCTGCTGCGAAATGCGGGCTGACACAACGATCTTTTGGAAGCTTCAAAGAGCCACTTGATTGTAAATTCGATGGATGAGTATTTCCGGATTTGGAAGTATTCACCTGCACTGCAAACATACCTGTTACTTTAGCAACCCCGCAGAAGGCATTGAAAGTCTGCATTGCGCTACCCAGAACACGGATCATCTCGGCTTTAGAGGCAGTTTTGCTGATTTGATTGTTTGGATAAAGTTTATTCCACTCGCGAATACAAGCTTGTACGTTACCGCTTGCCGTCGGTGTGAATTGAAACAGACCGATATTCAACTTGGAAGCCTCATCCTGATAAGGGTCTTCGTAAAACAACACCCCTGCCGGACGACGATATCCTGATGGTGCGTTTTTGCTGGCAACGTTGCCGGATTTGGAAGTGTCCGCTGAAGTTAAAGACTCGGTGTACGACATACACATCATAAGCTTCGACCAAAGCTTGGTCGCCTTCACGGCACTTTCGCGGTCACCATTCATAGCACCTCGACGGTACTCATTCATTCTATTGTTAAATGTATTCAGTTTCGTGATCACCGTAGATGACGGAACCTTCCCGCTTGCCAGGGTTTTCGTCAAAGACGACGAACTCACTGTACATAAAGGATGGGAGATCAAACTGGTTTCCAGATAAGTGTTTTCATTCGTGCTCATCCCATAAGAGGAACCCACATAACCAAGGCCCGCCTTGGACGGATACATTTTCAACTCCACCGCATAAGCAATGCGATCCGCGAAGCGATAGCGAGTATCCAGATTCACATCCACGTTATCTGTTTTATAGGACTGAGTCTGATCGCGTTCAGGAATCAGCTCTCTATATGAAGTATAGAAACTATCCACCAATTTCCCCACTGGACCCGCCACCTCAGTAAAGATGTCGAAATCTGCCGGAAGAACTGAACCGGTCGTTGCCGGAGGTTCTGGGGTGGTCGGCGTGGAAGGAGTCGAAGGCGTCGATGGAGTCGAGGTCGAGTTGTCGTCGCCTGAATCCACCGGCTGTTTCGCCATCGCGTTCGCCGTATTGCCCATTAGAAGAGTTACCAAAGCTGCCATCAAGATTTTAGTCGTATTTGTGTGTGTCATGCCTCCTAGATCGGAGTTAGGTCCTAAGACTTAAGGCTCCCCAGACGAGACTGGACCTGAACTAGACCTCTACTGGACGTAAGTCAGAACATTTGGCTCAAGCTCACCCGCCAAAATCCGATATGAGTAATAACCAAATAAAAAGGGAGTATCAGAATGAGTCAATACGATGTACCCGGTCTTTATAACTTCTTGGCACATACACCTGAAGCGGGTCTCAGAAAAATGTTCGTTGATGGCAAAGCCTTCACCGAAACTCACTTCAATTTGATGATGAAAATTGTTCGCGCCGGCGATGAAGCCAAATTTGTAGAGCATTTTGAAAAGCAGGACTTCCCTAAAATCAAGATGGGGCCTGCAGACGTGAAAATTAAAGAGAAATTCTGGAATGAAGCGATCGCGGTGTGGGACAGTCGTGGACTTCTGGCTCCAGCTGTGGCAACTAAGGCGGCATGATCGCTTATCTTGCCCCGGAAAAATTTCTGCCTGAACTGCAGGCCGAGCTTAAAGGTATCACTGCAGTTTATGGCAACCTGGTTCTAACCAATGGGCCCATTCAGACATCTGTGTGGGCCCAAAATATTTGGACCAACGTGGAAATCGTTTCTTTTGAATCGATCTCCCAGGCCGTCAAAGAGCTTAAAAGCCGTGGCCTTTTGTGGGCGCTTTATTCCTTCGACAATCATCGCCGCGCTCAACTTATTCAGGATCAGCTTCCGAAACTGCGCCCGCGGGTGATGAATTTCCTTAGTGATCTCCCAACGGATCCTTTGGGGGCATGGACCCTGATTGATAAAAACACTCTGTTGATTTCCAATGAAACCAACTCCCTATTTCCTTTGGGAGCGGTGGCATTTAACGAAGACAAACTCACCCCGCCTTCCCGCGCTTATTTAAAGCTGTGGGAGCTATTCACCGTTTATGGCGTTCGCCCCAAAAAAGGTCAGCGAGTTGTCGACTTTGGCAGCTGCCCCGGAGGATGGACGTGGGTGTTGCAACAAATGGGTTGTGATGTGATTAGCATTGATCGCGCGCCCTTGGACGAAAAAATTGCGCGTCTGCCGCGCATTCAATTTATGAAAACCAATGCATTCAATGTAAAGCCCGCAGATATCGGCGCCATTGACTGGTTCTTTTCAGATATCATCTGTTATCCTGCGAAACTTCTGGAACTGGTTCTGGAGTGGCAGAAGTCAGGCCTGTGTGAAAACTTCGTCTGCACGATCAAGTTTCAGGGCGGCACTGACTTTGAATCACTTAAAAAGTTTCAGGCATTGGAAAATGCCCATGTGATTCACCTGCATCACAATAAGCACGAAGTGACGGTTTGGATTCGCAAAGCGTAGCTCCTATTCAGTCCCCAACGGTGTGACTGGCTTTTCCTTGATATATTGAAATTCCTGATCGGTGGCCTTTTCAAGGTTCTTCTTGGTTTCAGCCGCCTTCTTTTTCAGGTTTTCCTGTTCTTTCTTTTGATCCTGAAAGCGCTGAGTATACTGACGATGAAGCTGATTGAACTCGTCGTTCTTGGCGCGCATGTAATCATCAAAGTCTTTGCGCTTGGTTCTGGTCTCATCCTCGAAAGCATCGCGCTTTTCCTTTTGTGCGGCATAGAACTGCTTACGTTCATCTTCCATTTTTACATAAAACTCCGTGCGTTCAGTCGGAGTCAGGCCTTTTCTTTTTGCGAACTCCTCGCGACGATCCTTCTGGGACTTGCTGAACTCATTGCGCTCATCGTTCTGCTTCTTGGTAAAATCCGCGCGAATCTTTGTCATGTCCTTGCTAAAGTCATTGCGCTTTTTATTGACGATGGAACTAAAGCGATTGCGAACCTCAGAGGGGGATTTGCTCAAATCCGACATCATCTGATCCATGAAGGCTTTTTCATCGTTCTCTGACTTCTTTTCTGCCGGAATGTTCTCGCGCAGCTTTTCCATCGCATCACGATCTGCTTTCAGCGAGTATTTGTCGTCCACTACTGAAGTCGATTTACTCTGGGCAATTGCCGGACTCATCGACAGCCCTAATGCGAAGGACAGGACCAATGTCCTAGAAAAACCAGACAGCCCATTCATCCTTGATCGTGATAGTCTCATAGAAGTCCCCTTTAGTGCGTTTTGTCTTTTTTTGAGAATAATTGGACTCGAAAGAAAACTCAACCCACCGATAAGGTGACTATGCTATACGGAAGAAGAGTTATTGAACCTCAACGAGTGCCCCACGGGAACGGTCGCAAAAGGTTCATCCTAAATAAAGCGTTTCAGTACAAGTATTCCTGGTACATGATCACGGCATTTGCCGGTGGCGCGCTTCTATTCTTCATCCCGGCCTATTATTTCATTTCTCAGAACTATGAATTATTTAAGACCCTGGCGTACGATACTCAACCTAGACTGGTCGAGCATTTGGAACGTGAGATGGTCTGGTTGCGCGTATTTCTTGGGGCCAGCATGGTCGCTATCACTGGCGTCACCCTGTTCCTGAGTATCCGTATGACCAAGAATCTGCTTTCTCCTCTTATTAAGATGGAAAATCACATGCATCAATTGATGCTGGGTCAATGGCATATCGAAGATTACGTGATCCCTGAAGAGGACGACTTCCGTGATCTGTCGATGACCTATGACTATTTCTATCGCGCTTTAAAAGCGAACACCGAAACAGAACTAAAACTTCTGGAAAAACTGTCCATCGACCCCCAAAACCGTGAAGCCTATGCCGCTTGGAAGCATCTGTTGGCAGAAAAACGCGCACGCTTGGGTATCCAGGAAGAATTCATTTCTAACGACAATGTGACCGAACTGCGCACGTCAGAACACAGAAGACGAGTCGGCTAGTTCTTGCCTCTTTCCGCCTTAAATATGAAAGATGGGCTAATTCAATAATTGCTCTCAACCATATTAATCCGTAGTATCAATAAAACTGCGGAGTGTTTATGATAAACGAACTGAAAATCGTAAACTTTAGATCGATTACCAGCGATAAAGTTATACTTAAGAATAATCTAACTACAGTTATTGGTTCCAATGGCACGGGGAAGACGAACTTAATTCTTGCATTGAAATTTATTGCTAGTTGTTTGTCAGAATCACCCGTCAGGGCAATTCAGCGCGCAGGGGGGCTTGACAAAGTCTTCTCAGTTAGAGAACGACGTGCACAAAAATGTTCGTTTCAAATTTCAATTTCACGTGATCCAGATGAGAACCTGGCCGATGAACGTACTCCATCACATCCATTCACCGAAGCAGTCTACTTTTTTGAGTTGATGTATGACGAATCTCAAAAAAATCTAAAAATTAGCAAGGAAAAACTCACTTTTAAAAACGCTCCATCAAATGAAGGCGTGGTTATTTTCGAAAGAAACACCATACACCAGTCGACTAATAAGATTAGTGGATTAGTTAGAAAAGTATTTGATGAAAACGGCGAATTTCCTTTTCTAGGCATTGAACCAAACAGCCTACTACTTTCTAGATTTGGTCATATTTTGCGTCGCGACTCAACATATCCCCTTAGAAAAGCAATTAGAAAAGTCTGGTTAGAGCTTGCCTCCATCATTGGGTACAATTTCGACCCACAGGCCTTACGCAAATCAGCTGATCTACTGTCATCAAATGAGCTAGCTTATGATGGAAAGGGATTCGCTGCTATCATTAATCGACTCAAAAGTAGTGATTCAGTAGTTCTCAGGCTCCGTGGTAGATTCGAAGAAGTCGACGGCCCCGAATTAATGACCCAGCTGTCTGACATTTATCAAGACATTCTTCCATTTCTCGCGGAAGTGAACTCCAGCGAAGCTATTGACACAACAACAGTTAATTTGGAGTTTACAGAAAAACACCAAGTTGGCACTCAAAAACACTTTAGCTCAGAGAATTTATCGGATGGAACGATGAAGTTCTTGGCTATTGCAACAGCAATTCTAATGCCTGGATACTCACTACTTTTCATTGAAGAGCTCGAGAACTATTTGAATCCAAAAGCAATCAGAAGACTAATACAGCTTATGCGTGACACATCATCACCGAACAAAAGATTTATACTAACTACACACTCAGAAACCATTTTAAATCTTATGCGCCCCTCCGAAATACTCGTAAGTAGACGGGACGAGGATGGCTCAACCTATTACACGCAATTTGAAAAACTAAAAGAAATTGATTCGGCAATCGATAGCTCCGGAATGTCTCTTGGTACAATTTGGGCTAAAGGTGGACTCGATGCCTTCTAAGAAGAAAGTCGCTCTTCTGATCGACGGAAAATCTGAACGCGCAATCCTCGAAAAGCTTGATCGTACGGCCCATGACTTTTCACCAATTAAACGAGATCGGAACGGCAAGGACGTGTCCGCAAAAGCAATAGCAAATGAGTGCATCGAAATTTTGGGATTTTCCAGCAAGCTTCATCAGTCAAACATCATCATTGTCGATAGAGAAGACCGCACTACATCGGCTCTCACTTTAGAAACTGAAATTAGAAACTTAATTGCAGAAAATTTTAAAGGTACCTTCGACTTAGTTGTAAGCGATAAAATGTTTGAAAACTGGATCCTAGCTGACATTGAGAATGTCAGCTCTAAAAATCCAACTTTGCTAAATCCGACACCGAATTCCAAAGAGTACGAAGGCACTCATGGGGCTGGACAAATCGAGTCAATTTGGAAAACAACCCATTCAAAAAGATTCGGAAGCGATAAGGCTGGAAACTGCAAGAAGCTTTTCAAACACGTTCGTCCATTGATTGGATCAACATACTCACATAGCTTACATAGGTTCTTACAAATATTGCAAAAGCATGAAATTAAAATTTACTAGATGGCAAACCGAAGGAGACATACTACTTCATTGCATTTAATCATTTTCTAGAAAAATTTACTTACGTTTCACCGGTTTCCACTCCATGATTTCTTTACTCATTGAGAATAGAGGCTGGGGATGCGTGCAACTTCTTGGAAATTGGCCACTTTTATTTTTTTCAATTTCATGTCTGAGTCAATTCTGGCTCGTCCAGCTTGCTACAATGCAAGTAACCCACAGGCCATCACAATCAAAGAATCAGAAGGCAAAGAAAGTAAAGAATCAGCCAGTACTGCCAAGGCAATTTGGGAAAATGAAGCAACAGATCAAGATGGCGTGCTGGTACCCGCCTACATAAAGCTAAATGCGCAATCCAAGAATCTGCGCTTTTCGACGATGGCCTTGCGATTTCCTGACGGAGAACCCGACAAATACTACGTCGAATGCGACGGCGGGTTTCTGACTCTTGTAAAAACCGGAACCCGTTTGAAGCTAAATTCCACATATCTGGCCGGAGAGATTCAATCATCCAACGATGATGGCTGTGGTATGGGAGAAGTGAAATTTAAGGATCTTATTCTTGAGAAAACAAACTGCCCTCAATAACCAGTAACTACCGTTCGCGACGCATGGTCTGACGAAGTTGGCTTTCCACATCGCGTTTTTTGATGGATTCGCGCTTGTCGTGGGTCTTTTTACCCTTCACCAAGGCGATCTCTAATTTTGCACGACCGTTTTTGAAATAGATCTTCAAAGGTACGCAGGAATAACCTTTTTCTGCCAAGGCGGCTGCGATTTCATCGAGCTCCTTGCGATTCATCAAAAGTTTTCTTAGGCGTTCAGGAACGTGATTGTTGTAGCTGGAAGCTTTGTATTCAGCGATGTGCGCATTCTGCAGGAAGGCCTCGCTGCCACGGAAAGTGATATAGGAATCCTTTAGCTGCACGTCTTTATTGCGCAGGGATTTGACTTCGCTTCCCATCAACATAAGACCCGCTTCGAAAGTTTCCACAATCGTGTAATCGAAACGCGCCTTTTTGTTGTCCTGAATGATCAGAATGTTACCGCTCATGTCTTACTCAAATCCAAACTTGTGATACAGCTTTACGAACTGCGCGGGGCTTAATTCCTCGGCACGGGCTGTTTCCGGGAACCCCAGTTCCTTGATCCACTCTATCAGTTGTTCTTGAGTTACATTTCTTTGTCCCAAAATACCAGCCAAATTTTTCTTCAAAAGCTTGCGCCGTTGGGCAAAGGCCATTTTAACGAAGGTCAGGAAGGATTTGTGGTTTTTCACTGCACTTGTAATGCGCGTGAAACCCAAAACGCGGCTGGCCACCTTTGGCGGCGGAGCAAAGTCCCCGGGACCCGCTTCAGACACGATGTGAATGTTCCAGAAAGTCTGCGCGATCACACTCAAAAGACCATAGTGCTCATCCCGAGCCGGTGCTTTGATTCTTTGCGCGACTTCTTTTTGAAACATCAAAACCATGTGCGCGACGCCGTGGTTTTCCATCGAGCGTTCAATCACGATACTGGAAGAAATCTGATACGGAAGATTGCTGACGAATACCAATTTTTTATCACTGAAGAATTGTGACCAATCCATACGAAGCGCGTCTTCTTCATGAACGGTCAAACCTTTACCACGCCAGTAAGCTGCAATCTCGCGATCCAGCTCGATCACCTGCATCGGCACATTCAATTCCAAAAGCAAATCTGTCAAAGCCCCGGGACCAGGCCCCACTTCCACCATTTGCTCTGGCTGGAAAGCTTTAACCTGATCAATGATGCGATTGATGACCACGTCATTCACCAAAAAGTTTTGCCCTAGAGCCTTCTTAGCTTCAATGCCCAGTAGTTCCTGGGCCTTTTTCAATCGTTCGCGGGCATAACTCATTTAAAATCCGATGTAAGAGCGTGAGGAGATGGACCCAGATCGATTTCTGAAGTTTCACCGCGAGCCATGCGCAAGGCACCTGCGTATCCGATCATGGCAGCATTGTCTGTGCAATAACGTAAAGGTGGAATCACAAGACGCAATCCACGTTTCGCAGCCCATTCTTCAGCGCGGGCACGAAGTCGCGAGTTCGCACTCACTCCCCCCGTTAAGATCACGCGCTTGGCTTTGAAAATTTTTGCAGCCCGATCCAATTTAGCAATAAGCACATCAACAATCGCTTCTTGAAACGAAGCGCACAGATCCGGCAATTGCGCCTTCACTTGTTCAGGTCCTAATTGCTGAATCATTCTTTGCCCCGAAGATTTAAGCCCCGAGAAACTCATATCAAAAGTGTCTTCGTGAATCATACTGCGCGGAAACTCAAACGCCTGGGGATTTCCCTGCTTGGCCATTTGATCAACCTTCACGCCACCTGGGAATCCAAGGCCCGCCATCTTTGCAAACTTATCAAAGCATTCGCCAGCTGCATCGTCCTTGGTGGCCCCAAGAACCCGATACTCGCCCAATCCCGTGATGTGATACAGGCTTGTGTGCCCACCACTGATTGCCAGACCCACATACGGATAATCAAAATCCTCTGGCGGAGCAAACTGAGCATCACGTAAAAATGGCGCCAGTAAATGACCTTCCAGATGATTCACCCCTAAGAAGGGAATGTGTTTGGCTTGCGAAAGTGATTTTGCCGTAACCAGTCCCACGATCAAAGCACCCACCAAACCTGGACGGTTGGTAACGGCAATCCCGTGAATATCGGACCAGTTCATATTGGCTTTTTTAAAGGCTTCCTCGATCAGAGGAATAAGGGCGATGGAATGATTGCGAGCTGCGATTTCCGGAACCACGCCACCGTAGGCTTCGTGCTCCAGATCCTGAGAAGCGGACACCACCGAATGCACCCAGCCGCTGCGATCCACGATCGCAACTGAGGTATCATCACAACTGGTCTCTATCGCTAATACTCTTTCAATCACTTTGGCTTATTTCATACCCTTCAAACGGATCTTAGCACGGCGGGCTTCATCTGACTTCGGAAATTTGCTTAAAACCTCATCAAAAAAGGTTTTAGCTTCCTCTTTCATACCCAGCTCCTGGAAGGAAACACCGATTTTATAGGTCGCATCTGCAAAGTGAGTCCCCTTCGGAGATTCATCACGGTATTTTTGATAAGACAAGATGGCCTGTTTCCAGTCCTTTTTATTGAAATGTTCCTGAGCGGTTTCATAGGAACCACGTTTTGATTTTTCCACGGCTTTATCAGCGGCAGCTCGCTCAGCAGCCGCTTTTTCAGCAGCTTCCGCTGCTTGGCGATTGGCCTGAACTGCATTTAGAACAGCCGCTTGCTGATACATCTGGTTTTCCATTTTAGTCAGGCTTTCCTGCAAAATGTCCACTTTCTTGGTCAATGCTTCGTTCTGCTGTTGAGCAGCTTTTAATTGTTTTTCCAAATTTTCAGTCTGCTGGCTGTTTTCAACCACATCCAGACGACCATTCAGCGCACGCATTTGTTCCTGAAGATCAGTCACACGTTCACTGGCATCAGCGTTCGCACGCTGCATGGTATTTACTTGTTGTTGGTAAACCTGGCGTTGCTCGGTGTTGCGAACATCATTACGAGTTTGCAGACAGCCGGTCATGAAAAGTGAAATGGCAACCAAGGTAACAAGTAACTTCATAGAATGTCTCCGGTCTTTTGACGTATCAAACGAGCTGAGTTCTCTGCTTTTTCGGCAGCGAAACGGGCTCTGACAAATTGTTCTTTAGCTCGGGCGAAATCACGGTCGTTATAATAAATGCGACCTTTGCGATAGGCTTCTTCAGCCTGATGCCAATATCCTGGCGAATGACGGGCGGCTTGAACAGAACGGGCTGCATCGATAGCAGCCCGTGCAAGTGAGTAGTCCTCGATGGGCGCAGGGACCGTCTGGCATCCAACCATCACCGAAAAAAATAAAACTCCGATGAGTAATCTGGCCAATGTCACTGCGACCCTACTTACTACTGAGCAGGTACGAAGTTAGCGCGGCGGTTTTTAGACCAAGCTTCTTCAGAATCACCGTTAGCAACTGGTTTTTCTTTACCGTAAGAGATAGTGCTCAAACGGTCAGCTGCGATACCCATGGAAACCATGTACGCTTTAACTGCGTTAGCACGACGCTCGCCCAAAGCAACGTTGTATTCGATAGTACCACGAGAGTCACAGTGACCTTCGATTTGTACTTTTACGTTACCGTTCTTTTTCATCCACTCAACGTTTGTTGCGATATCTTTTTTAGAGTTCGCATCAAGGCTGGATTTATCGTAACCGAAATGAACTGTTACTAGTCCATCGATTTTACCAGAGTCAGAACCTGCTGGATCAAAGCTCATTGGCGTTGACTCAATTGCAGTGTTACCAGTTGGGGAAGTAGAAATGTTTGCATCTGATTGAGATTGTTTACCTTTACAACCAACTACCATCGCACATGCAACAAGACCGAATACCAATTTACGAACCATGATGTCCTCCTATGAAGTTCATATAATTTACATTAAAAACTTTAATTTATAGCGGCTCATTGTCAAAGCTTTTGCTTCCTTTGAGTGTGTTGCGTTGATTTGGAGTTAAAGACTGAGACAAAAATATGCAGAAATCTTCCGTTTAGAATATTTGCTAGATAATGCCAAGCAGCAGGACCTTCGTCATCATACCGCCTCTTTGGCTCAGTATTTGAAGTTTTCATAAGTCAGAATGAAGAAAGCCATCCGCAAGCGCATTATTCACTTTTGGGAAGCTCCCGAGGTGCCCTTATTGGGCGCCGTCGGTGGGCCTTTGACAGGCAGTCTCACAATGAGACAGCTTTTGGTTGCGGTCCTTCTGACGATGGCCTGTTTTTCAAGCAATGCCCAAGCGGCGGCGCCCCTTTGTTCCGAGGTGTTCACGCCTTCCCGAGCTTCAATTCCCCTGATCACCAAGAGGGTCGCGGAGAACATCTTCGCCACCAACCGCAATCTTGAAGACTACTCTTTGGAGTTACATCCTGATTTCAAAGTAAGCATCGCCAAACTTACTGCCAACCAGCACTGGGTGGATTTGGGTGCCGGCAAGGCGACAGCGCAAATTCAATTTTTGAAGTCCTTCAAAAACAAAAGCGACCGACCTCAAATGACCGCCGTGGCTTTCAAGCTGGATCGCTGGTTCAAGCCTTCCACCTTTAATGGAAAATTAAGTATCCAAGAGGGCGCCTATGAGGCGATGCCCACGGCCTCCTGGAAAAAAGCGGACGTGGTTACGGACTTGTACGGCGTTCTGTCCTACACAACGGACTTTTCCGGGGCTCTACAAAAAACTGTTGATATGATGAATGTTCATGGTGAGCTTTACCTCCTGGCTCTCCCTTGGGGCTACCAATTTGAAAAAGGGCCAACCCAGATGGACCTGCCCCAATATCTTGAAGGCATTGAGGGCTTGCGAATAGAACATCTTCAACGAGGACAATTCAAAATCACCAAAACCCAAGAGTCCGTCACTATTCCACCGGTTGAGCTGCTTCGTTACACCGACAGCCCTCCTCCGCTTCGCACTTTTCAAATTAAGTAAGCCCCCTCGCTCTGCGTCGCACTGAGCCAATCCGCTCGGTCTTGACAAAGGGCGATGCCCCCCAAGATTATTGATAATAATGACAACTAGCGGCCAGGAGGCTGCTTATTGTAATGGGGGGAAGTCGATGGAGAAAATCAGCTGGATTAAAGAACTTGTGAAGGCTGAACAGCAGATGGAAGAGTCCGGTCTTGTGGACATGAGCTTCGGTTTCGACGCTGACAAAATCATGGTCGGCGAAACGATCCAATTCCTTCTGGCTTTGAAGACAGAATTTGTTGATTCTTCTTCAGCGTTCAACGAACTAAAGCCTTCCGCTTTGGGTCGTATCAAAATCTACGGTATCGCAAAAACTCACGCCGACTTTATGTTGTTCCGTAACGGCTTCAAAATGATCTTTTCATTGAAGGGCCCAGGACAAATCAGCGTGCGCTTTAACTTTATCGGTACAAACTACATCCCAACACCAGGTGCTGGCGATGCTCAGGCCACAACGACAAACGTTATGGACGAGCACGTTGTTGAAGCTAAATGGGGTGCCTTTGGCGAGTTGGTGTGGACTTACCAAAACCAACCGGTGAAGTTGGAATACATGGTTCGCCACTATCTGACCTTGTTCATCAAGGAAAGTTCAAAATAGATTTCTAAAAAGGGAGCCACAAGCTCCCTTTTTTTTATGTCCAAAGATGTCCGCCCTATCCGACCGGCGGGAGCATCCCCAAGCATCTCACGACCTGAATTCCCCCGCTGATTGCAAGCACCTCAAGCTCGGAGGTTCTATCATGAAAGCAAAACAACTCATCAAAAACAAAAAAGGCCAAGGCCTTATCGAATATCTGATCATCGTTGCCATCGTCGCCGTCGGCAGTATGGCTGTTATCAAACTTGTCGGTGCAAACATCGATGTTCAATTTGCTAACGTCGCCAAAGCCCTGGGTGGTGATTCCGGAAAAATCGCCGCCAAGGAAGTCACAGAGGGCGTTTATAAAAAACGCGACTTCGGCAACTTCTTCGACGACGCCGTCAATGACAAGTCTTCAAAAAAGGGACAATAGAGGTCAAGGGCTACTGGAAACCGTTTTAATTCTGCCCGTGGCCCTGGCATTCATCGGTTTGCTGTTCTTTGCTAGCTATCGGGCGCTGGTTTACTTCTATGCCGATCACATTCTGCATGAAGCGATGATCTGCACGGATGCAGACACTCTGTCCACTTGCGAACAGGACTTCACACCAAAGATCAGGAAGATCACTCTGCGAAATGAAAACATATCATTGCGACTGAGTCGTTCCGGCTGGGGAAAAAACCACACTCTGACAGGACGTGTGGAAATCGCCAGCAACCTGAAAACCAAAATTAAAATCGAAAAAATCATGCGCTTTCCAATCAAGGGGTCCCCATGAAATTCCAAAATCAAAATGGCTTTGCCTTGGCCATCATGGTTCCCCTGCTTCCCGTTATTCTGGGATTCAGCTTGATGTCTTATGCAGCAATTGGATTTATGCAAATAGATCAAAAGTTCAAACACACCTGCCGCAGCGGCGGGCTTGCCGGACAGGAGAAGGCCAGTAAACAAATCGAAGCCCTGCTGAAACTAAATCCCAAGGCTGCAAACCTTATTCGAGATTTGCGCCAAGCCGAAAGGGCCCTCAAGGTGGCCAAGAACCCGGCAGTCCAAGCCGCCATCTTGGTCAGGATTGGCATCATCCAAGCTGCTCAGCATGTTTTAAGCATTCGCCAGAAGCAAATCATCCTTCAGGGAAATCTGGCTTTGCAATCCGCCAATCAGTCCACCTCCTCTCGACTGCGAAAGGTCGGTACGGAACTTCGGGACTACGACAGCATTTTTACAAGCAAATTCCTGTCCCACCCCCGCGCAGCTCCCCGCCTGTCCGTCTCGCCGGACGGGCCGGACATCGCTCCGATTTACCGAACTGATCCCGACATCGAAACCCGCCAAGCCTTGGTGCAAAGCTGGCAATACGACCTTAGCATGCCCCTGAATCTGCGAGGCTTCATCTCGGGGAGCTTTAAATTCAAAAAATCTTGCTCGGTCACAGTGACCGCCAAAGGACAATCATGGATACCAAAAATTCACAGGGACAGATTCTGATTGAGACCTGTCTTTTCATGTTCTTTGTTCTTTTGGTCTTTTGCATTGGCTATAGCAAATTTCAAACAACAGCAAAATCCCGAACCAGCAAAAACCACCAAGGATATAAAAGTTATGAAAATATTAAACACCGAAATCACGGATTTCAATTCTCTCAAGATGTTGTTCGTTAATAAATTTACTGCATTGAAGTTTGATCACAGGCTGCTGCTTCTGGGATTTGTCATTCTAGGCGCAATGGCCTTTTTCAATCGAAGCGACGAGCCCGTTGAAGCTCCGGTCCTTGAATCAAAGCCTCAATCGGTCGACACCTTCATTCCCCGTGGACACGTCTTGATTCCCTTGGAACTTGCCAACTCCGAAGCTTTAAGCTCCATCATTGGCGACATGGGAGGCGTGGTGGATTTGTACCTTGCCTCTGAAGAAAAAAAGATCGGCGGTCTGCTGGTAGCTTCGCGCGTGAAGTTGGTACGAGCTCCTCTGAATCCGGATCAGTTTGCCGTGTTGGTTAAGGAGTCCGACGGCGGAAAAATCCTGCAACGAAACGGACCCTTCATTGCAGTCGTTCAAAATCCTGAAGCTCGCGGCGCAAATCTCGCCAGGGAAAACAAAAGCTCCGTGCGCATCGAATACTCGAACTAGGAAATATTATGAAACAGTTTTTACTTCTGATTATGGGGCTATTCCACTCTGCAAGTTGCCTCGCCAGCGGCGTGTTAATTCAAGCCCCCGGCAGCAGCCCCGACGAATTCATGAAATACCTGAAGAGTCATCCCGCTGCGATCCCCCACAGCCAGTTTCAATCAGAAAAACTGAGAAGCAATCCTCGCCAGGAAGAGGATCTTTATCGCATCGGTGACAATATGGAAGTTCCGGCAAAGGTGCTTGCGGAAAAGTTTAAAACTATTGAAGATGGCGGCCCGTTAAGTGAGACCTCTACGAATTTCATCTTTGATTTGACCAGCAGACTTCTTGAACGACCCGACTTGCAGAACAACGCGCAGTTGAAAACCTTGAATTGCAAGGTCCGTGGTCTGCTGGGAATTCCAATGGAAAAATGCAGAAAAGTTCAAGTGGACTTCCCGGCCATTGGACGCCAGTGGTCCTTTGCCTCGGTCGTAATGATCGAATCAGCCGCATTTACATTGAGCGCTATCAATCATCTGGATATTTCCAGCGAGGCTGTTTATCAGTTTGCTTTGATTTCAGATACTCACAAGACGGTGATGTTCAAAGGAACCTATGCCCAATTCATGCAGCAACATTTCTCTGCCGAGACGCTGGTTAATGGAAGCTGCCGGGGCTTCAGCTCCAATATCGATGATTTTCAAATCTTGAATTCCGGATCAGTCTATTTTGACAATGATTGTATTAAATCAGCTTCTTCACCGAAGAACTCATCCCGGTTTGGCGACTGGATTGAAAACAACAAATCCTGGGTTTATCCCGTCGGAATTTTACTGATTGGCAGTGCCGGCGCTTATGCTTTGAAAGACAAAACTTTGGTAATCACAAAACCTTAAGTCAGATCCAAAGTTTTACCGTCGAAAACGACTTCTTTAATTTTATCGTCTTCAATGATCGTCCAAGAATCCGTGTAAGTCGCATCAGGATGCCCATGATAAACGCTTAAATCCCCAGTGAATCGTTTGATTCGATCTTTGGGGCTTTCCTCAAGGGCTTTCTTGTTTGAAAAGAAGGACGTGGGTTCAATTGGGCTGTCACAACCGAAAGAAATCGGAATTTGCGCATTCTTAAGTGCTTCCCACGGGAAAGCGTAAGAATAAAGGCCGCGCAATTTTTGTTGCAACCACTGACGATCACTTAACCAATGGCATGGTTGCATATGGCAGCGCACGTGCAGTGGCTTCATCATCTGAATGGTTTCAGGGCGCAGAACCTGGGCATGCTCCAGATTTAGGCGACCCACAAATCCTTGCGCAGAAACCTGACGTGCCAGCTTCACCATTCTGTGGGCAGCTTCATCACCGATCGTATGAACGGATACTTCCAAGCCCGCAGACCAAGTCAGCTTCAACAACTCTTCGACATCTTCGAGCGACCACAAAGTTTTTCCATAGTTTTCGCCCTCGCCATTATATGGGCGAGACAACAAAGCCGTTTCAGATCCCAGGGATCCATCATAGAAAAACTTTATTCCCTTGGCTCTTAGAAGTTTGCTGGGCGTTTTTCGCGCCATCAACACAGATGCAATCGCCGCATCCAGCTGTTTCAAATTATGAACCGTGTAGTTTTCCTCAATCGCCAAAGTCAGCTCATTGGCCTCTTCCATTTCGACCAATAAATTCCACAAAGCATCTGTGCAGGACATATCGCGGATATGAGTAAATCCAGAACGATTGTACATCTTGCAAGCGGCAAGAATCTGTTGGCGTTGCTGCTGCTTTTCAAAAGGTGGGATTCGTTCGAAACTTTGTAAGTGAATTTCTTCAGAAAGAAGGCCCGAGTCCGATTGTAACCCCAGCTCTTTTAAAGCTGCTGAGTTCACCCACGCTGTGTGACCGTCGGCTCTGCACAGATAAACTGGATAGTTTGGGAAAACCTCATCCAGTTGCTGCTTGGTCGGAAGTTTTTTATCTGCCCACTTGTTTTCGTTCCAACCAAACCCTACAAGCCAACCACCACGGAAGGCGGTCTTATTTTGCAAATTCACGTAACGAATGTCCTCGGGACTTGGCAGATCAAACAACATCAAACCCGTGGCGAATTCGCCGGTGGCCAGAAAGTGAGTATGACTGTCGTAAAGACGTGGGATCTTTAAAAGCATAAGGCCCTCTGTTTTATCAGAGGGCCTTATGTTTTTTAAGTTATAATTTTTAATTCTTAAATTAGCGACCTGTGCCGACGCCAACGCCCGTTCCCGTCGTCCCTGTTGGAACTGGAATACCTGAACCTGGAACCGTCACTCCGCCACCGATCGGTGTCGTCGCTGTGCCGCTGCCACCCATAATCACGCCACCCGGCATAGTCGTTGTGCTGTAAGCACCCACTGGGTAGTAGCCAGATGAACCGGAACCACCAATGTAACCTGTGCTACCTGAGAATGCTCCAGATCGGATGCTATAAAGTTTTTGCTGCAAGGTCATGATCTCTGCAACAACACTTTGAGAAGCCTGTTCACGTTGCACTTGAGACTGCATGTAAGCTTGTTGCTGCGCCATCGCAGATTGATATTGCTGCATCTGCATTTGCATCATTTGCTGTTGCATTTGCATCATACCCATATCACCCGCGTAACCGCTGGACATCGCTCCCATATATGTGCCCATTCCGCCCATATACATACCGCCCATGTAGGAACCGGCCATGCCACCCATGTACATACCACCGCCAGCAATACCGCCGACCATCGCACCCGGGTAAGCCATACCGCCACCCATATACATGCCGCCCATGTAGGAACCAGCCATTCCGCCCATCATGTTACCCATGTACATGCCACCGCTGGCAATACCGCCAACCATCGCACCCGGGTAAGCCATACCGCCACCCATGTACATGCCGCCCATGTAGGAACCAGCCATGCCGCCCATCATTGAGCCCATCATATTGCCCATCATGGAACCCATGTACATACCGCCGGAAGCCATGCCACCGACCATAGTGCCCATCATGTTACCCATGTACATGCCGCCCATCATAGAGCCCATCATATTACCCATCATGGAACCCATCATACCGCCTGGATATGAACCCATGAAACCGTTGGCAATACCATTTACGAAACTCATACCACCGTTAGCATATGGACCCATGCCCATACCCATCGGACCAGCTACACCCCAAGGACCCATGCCCGGAGCATAAATACCACCACCCATTTGAGCGTATGGATTCATCATACCCATTGCATAAGGGTTACCCCACATGCCCGAACCATTTGCGCCACCGTATGGACCATACATACCGTAAGGACCACCGTTCTGACCATAACAACCAAAACCACCGGCACCGATACCACTGCCCATTTGTGCTCCATAAACACCGCTACCACCAGCAAAAGCCTGAGTCAGGCCTGTTGCCATGTAAGGCATACCCATCATCCAATATGGAGCTGGATTCATCGGGTAACCAAGATTTGCCGCTGCATCTACAGAGTACTCATTTGCTTGTTTACCCATGTACATGCCAAGAACACCCATACCGACGTTGGCGATAACACTTGTCCAGTCAGTTTGAGGTTTTTCATAACGATAGCCATTACCTGCAGCCGCACAATCACCGCTTCCGCAGACGCCAGCCTCAGTAACACCACGTTGAGCATCTTGTCTTGCTTGAAGAGCGTCTTTACGAGCGTCCTTCAAATCATCATTTGCATATTCAATAGAACGATCGATTGCTTCGATGTCATCACGAAGTCTGTTTGCTGTTTGAACAGATTTACCGTAAGCCGTAATAGACGTCTTACATTTTTCAACTCTGCCAACACGACGATCTTTATTTTGATACTTTGCGTTTGAACAAACGCTGGTGTTAATAGCACCACGTTTGCTTTTGTTACAAACGTAGCTGCCGCCACCATCAGTGCCATTCCATTCTACCGGAGTAAAGGCACCCGGAGAGGATTTTCCTTCATCATTTTGTGTCAGGCTATCTTCATCTTCGCCCATGTCAGCCGAAACGATCGGACCATTTGGCATGTAACCTGTGTATTCGCTGCATGAACGAGAGTTGTCCATATGCTCATAAAGCGTCGAAGAATAGTCCTCAGAGATCACGTCGTCGATGTCACGCTTCGCGTACTTCATGTCGCGTTCCATCTTTTGCAGCTCACGCTTTTTCTCTGCTTTGTCTTTTTTCATTTGCGCGATGGATTGCTGAATCTCAGAAACCATATCGTCTTCAGATGTCGCAGCCGAGCCCGCACTGTAATTATAAGGACATGCCTGCATACCGCCTGCTAATCCAACACCATACAATTGAGCCTGTGCATTCACAGCAAAACCCAACACGATCGTCAGTGGGGTTGCAACGCGAATCCATAATTTCATACTCGATCTCCTGAAAATAATAAGCACTATTCGTTTCACTTATCGTCAGAACTAGACAGAGACTTGACTCAAAACTGATCACTCCGGACCAAAATATGAGTAAACTGGACCAAGCTCGTCGTCCTCCATGACAACTCAAGTACTTCTCGAAAATACTTTGCACTCGTACACTTCAAATCCTACACTACGTTCATATGAGCAAGCACACAATTCTTTGTGTTGACGATGAAATTGACAATGTCGAGGCTTTAGAACGGCTCTTTCGCAAGAAGTATACTGTACTAAAGGCCACGTCTGGAAAGCAGGCCCTCGAGGTTCTCGACCAACATCGAGGCCCCCTTGCTTTGATCATCACCGATCAACGAATGCCCGAAATGACCGGCGTGGAGTTTTTGGAAAAAACTCTGGAATCCTATCCTGAGACAATTCGTATTCTTTTGACGGGTTACACTGATCTGGAGTCCATCATAACTGCTGTGAATAAAGGTCAGATCTTCCGCTATCTCACGAAACCGTGGGACCCGGTCGACTTGTCGAACACCGTGGATCACGCGGTTGAAAGATTCGAGCTGGGACAACAGCTGAAAACCCGCAATTCAGAACTAGCCAAGGCGCTTGAAGAACTAAAAAGCCTGGATGTGGCGAAATCCAATTTCATGATTTTGATTAATCATGAATTAAAAACCCCGCTGACTTCCATTCTAAGCTTCTCGGCATTACTAAGCGAATCTTCGCTGGCAGATGAAGACAAGCTTATGGTGAATCGCATCTCCCGCAGCGCGGATCGTTTAAAGAGCCTGGTTGATGATGTTCTGCTTATTGTGCGCGCCGAAACCAATCAGTTAAAAATCGATGTGCGGAATGTGGCTTTTTCGGAGTTTGATGAGCTCCCGAAGGAAGTCGTTAATCTTCTGAATCAAAAACAGCTTAAAGTTACCAGCGACATCTCCCCTTCCGGAGTTTTGGCGGATGTACGTCTGGTGAAACAAGTCATGCAGCGATTGATTCACAATGCTGCAAAATTTGGACAGGAAAACAGCGCTATCGAAGTCAAAGTGATCGCCGACGGAAAAGTGGCGCGCTTTGCGGTGTCGAACAAAGGTCCCCACCTTTCCGCGCGAGTGATTGATAAAATCATGAAGCCGTTCTACATCGACGAGGATGTCATGCACCACTCAACGGGTACGGGACTTGGACTGACGATCTGTCAGGCGATTCTTAAGGCCCATAACTCCCAGCTCCAATTCGACAATACGGATCAAGGGGTGACGGTGTTCTTCGAGCTTCCGCTCGCAAATCCGTAAAATGTCCGGAATCCGCAGTTCCGGCGGGCCTTAAACCCGCCAGGACTGCGTCCTGAGCTTGCTCTGGCAGGCTCTCATGAAAACTTTCGCCTTTATTCTTACAACGTTCTTAGTTTTTAAAGCACTGGCAGCTCCCACTGAAATCGCAATTTCATTGGGTGAATCCACCTCGCTGCCAATTAATCCAAGTTCCTCGGTGTGGATTCAGGATCGCGCCCTGATCAAAGCCGAAGCGATCGGAAGTCGACTCCAATTAAAAGGAGTCAGCGAAGGACTTACCACCGCCCGCATCGATGATAAACTTTACCGAATTCAAGTTCTGCATCCGGCAAAGCGGGCTGCATACAAGGATCTGAAAAAACACATTGGCAAGTTTGTGGGTTTGAACGTTGAAATTGGCGATGGCGACCTCTTGGTCACCGGTCGCCTGTATCGCATGAAGGATTGGATCAGATTGGGCGAGTCGTTAAAAGAATCCGGCGCATCCTATCAGATGCGTGCTGAACTTTCTCCGGAACTCCAAAACGAAAGTCAGCAGTACTTCAGCAACATTTTAAGCAAAGCAAAGATTCCTCCACAGACAGTGATCTTCATTCCGTCGCCGGAAATCCGTGCTTCCGGAAGTGATGCTTTAATCAAGAAGTATGAAAAGCTATTTCGCCCTTTTGGAGTCACAGTGGTGAAAGATCAAAACAGCATTGATATTGCACCGACCGTTAAGGTGCAGATTACGGTCGCGGAGGTTAAGCACTCAGCTGCTTTGGGTTTTGGAATTAAGTGGCCCTCGGGATACTCAGCCACCCTATTGGCCAACGGAGGCACACTGCTTTCTGATGCAGAATTCCTGGCAACAGCTTTCGAACAGAAAGGTTATGGAAAAATTCTAGCCAGCCCCAACATTATTTGTCGTAGTGGCAATGAAGCAGAGTTTCTGGCCGGCGGTGAATTTCCCATTAAAATTATGAACTATCGAATCAACGACATCGTTTGGAAGCGCTACGGAATTCTATTGAGAGTGCGGCCGCGAGCTGATTCATCAGGTCGCATAAGTCTGTCTCTGGAAACTGAGATCTCAACTTTGGACCTCGGAAAGGAAGTCGACGGTGTACCGGGTATACTTACAAACCGTGTTTCCAGTCACTTCGATCTGACTCGCCCACAAACAATTGCTCTTTCCGGGTTGATAAAAAATGAAAATGGAAACTCATCCAGTGGCTTGCCCTTGCTATCCAGATTACCGGTATTAGGTGCTCTATTCTCCAGCAAGGATTTCAAGGAGGATCGCTCGGAACTGGTTATCTTCGTCAGACCCACAATCATGAACGAAGCCGAAAACACAGACTCTTCACCACAACACATTGGAAGAATTCAAAATGAACGCTGATTTGAAAAATACATTTTCTACAATTCAAAAAAAGATTCAGGACATTCCACTGAATGAACTGTTGCTGTCTCCCGACGAGGAATCTCTGTTGCGCTCTCAAAAGATGGATCAATTGATCCAGCAAGAAACCGCTTACATGGTTGAAAGCCTGGGACAAAGAATTCGCGATGAGTACTATTCGTGGGGTCCCCTGTGCTGTCTTATGGAAGATGAATCCATCAGTGAAATTCTGGTTAATGGCCCCGACAACATCTGGTTTGAACAAGCCGGCACACTCCATCAACATCAGGATACATTTCTGTCGGATATCAGCTTTCGCAATTTTCTGGAACGTATTTCCCAGGCAGCAAAGTGTTTCGTGACGGTTGAACACCCCTCAGCCGACAGCAGTTTTGGTGATTTTCGCTTAAGCTTAATCGGTGCGGAACTAACTCAATCACATCCGCATCTTTCGCTGCGACGTCATCCTAAGAATCCATGGACATTTGAAAAGCTGAAAGAAAACTCCTGGTGTCGCGAATCTGATATTGAGCTGTTTAAAAAACTTATTCACGAAAGAAAGAACTTCCTGGTTATCGGCGCCACCGGCTCCGGAAAAACCTCGGTACTGAATTCGCTATTGAATTTAATGAACCCCAATGAACGCGTGGTGGTCATCGAAGACACTGCAGAGATCGCACTTCCCAATAGCGCCAGCATGAAACTGCTGACCCGGGAGGATCCACAGGGAATTTTACCTGGCATTGATCAAACACAATTGGTAAAGCGCTCTTTGCGTTTAAGGCCGGATCGCCTGGTTATGGGAGAAGTTCGTGGTGCTGAGGCGAAGGACTTTTTAATGGCTCTTGCCACCGGGCATGCGGGAAGCTTTGGAACCTTGCACGCGCAGGACGCCGCCCAGGCATTGATTCGCCTGGAGATGCTGATTCAAATGGGAGCCCCACAGTGGAGTCTCACTGCGATTCGTCGGCTGATTCAGCTCTCGCTCGATTGCATTTTGATTGCCGGTCGAGAGCCTTCAGGACAAAGAATTTTTAAAGGGGCTTATCGACTTTGCTCTCTGGAAGACCATGGCTTCCTGGTTGAGCCGCTGGACCTGACTGAGGGAAGAACTCTTCCGCCTTACTGACGTTCTGGAAGGCTTCTTCCGAACGAGTCATTTCCGCGTTGTCGCGAGCAATGGATTTTGGATTCGTGAAGAAGGCCTTGTTCAGATCTTCGATCACTTTCTTTTTGCTCATCTCAGGAGTTTTATAACTGATCGGCGCCTCTGGCGTCGGCAGTTGACCTGTCTGGCGCATCTCTTCCAGTTGCTTGCTAAGCTGAATTCGATCCCCCAAGGAATTCTTTCCTTGCGGACGACCCATCTCAGGTGCTCCCGGTCGCGCTGGTTGAGCAGCAGCCATTTCCACCATTTTCATTCGTGGACTTGCTGGAATAATTCCGCTGATCTTTTCCATACTCACACCTCCGTGTGCTTTTAAGAAAAACCATCCATGGTTTCCCCTATACTTCGTATCGGAATAAGACGTCTCAGCTTGAGACCCGTTAAGGCAATCTGGACCTATGTCGGTGCTGCTTCAGGTTTTGTTAAGCAAGAGGATAGAAATTCCAAGGACTTGCGGGATGGCCCAACAAGCGCTCGCATATTTTTTTAACCAACGGGTCTTCGCTCCCCGACCAGAAAGTACGGCCAATCAGAAAGCTTTGGGAGAACTCCATCCAGTTGGAAAACTTACCATCGGCTACAGGTGCCATCTTTAGAATTTGCGACCACGCCTCGTTGTCATCCAGGTAGCCGGCGGTAAAGCACAGGCGCACCAGATGAACAAATCGGGCTGCATCCCAAGCCAATATCCCGGGCTCGCCCAAGAACTTCAAAGTTCGTTGAATCCACATTGCAAGTTTTTGATAGTCCTCATCCGACATTTGCGCAGGCTTGTCCTCGCTGAAATCAAAAGAGAAAACCTGCTTAAACTTTTCCAAATTCTGCGCACTCAGGCTGCCGTCGGCAGGCACCAAACCACGCAAGACATTGAATTTTACGCGATGGCCCTGCTGACGAATATCTTCCAGATTTCTGATGGCGTCCTCGCGGCTTTTCACTCCCCAGAAATCCTGTAGAATTTCAATGCAGTCCGCTTTGATTTCGTCGCCCCAGTTCATATCCAACCGAAAGAAATATTCACCGACCTCGTCAAGAACCTGCTCTTTGACGTCTTCAGCCAGTTCCTGACCTTCCACCAAGTCCGAGCCAATGATTTCGTACAAATCATCCAAAAGATGGTTTTCCTCAATAAAAACCGCGCCCATGCACATCATGTTTTTTTCTAGTGTTGTTTCCGGCAAAACTCTTTGCATGGGATCTCCTGTTCCTGTCTGTGTCTTATTCAATTACGTTTCTTTGTCATTTTCAATGTGATAAACGTAAAGTCATGCTTAAGAAAATCCTAAAGGGCATGATCGCCCTCTTTTTTATTTTTGTTGGTGGAATGATTATTTTGATCGGATACACGATCTATAATCCCGACTCTATCTTCACCGCTTTCAACAAACTGACAAGCTTCGCAGTTCGCGATGAAGATTACAAAGAGCAGGAGGAATACTTCCTTCAGGGAATTAAACACATTCATCTGCAAAGTGGTCGCATGCCAATCAACGTGCGCACATACAATGGATCGACAATGAAGGTCAGCATCGAGGGCTCGGCTCCGCGCTTTGAAAAAGGCCCTTATGTTTTCCAGGTAACTGATGCAGAAAACATTAAGCTCGAGTTGCAGGAACCGGCTTCGGCACACTGGTTTCACATGAATATCAATGGCGAGGAATACACCGAGCAAACAGAGTCTAAACTGACTGCGACTGTATATCTTCCAGAAAAATACACAGGCCGGTTGCAGTTGGAAACCCATAGCGGCAACGTTACGTTCTTTGTTGATAAAAATCAGATCTTTGAATTTGAATTGAAATCAGAAAGCGGCAAGATCGAAAACCAAGCCCAGATGAATCCCCAGGCGGCAAGCTCCCCGGATCAAGTGGCCAAGATTCAAATCCTGACCACTTCCGGAAACATCACAGTCACCAACTAACCAGCAGTATTCTTGTCAGTCTTCGCGCGCTCTTCTATAGCTTTTTCAGCCAGAGCGCTTAGACGAACACCAACCTCTGCCAGCTGGTCATTTTTAACTTCACTTGGACAGTCCGCCATCAAGTCAGTCGCCTTCGCTGTTTTAGGGAATGCGATCACTTCACGAATAGCGTCAGTTTCACAAAGCAACATCACCAGACGATCCAAGCCCCAGGCAATACCACCATGTGGAGGAGTGCCATACTTCAAGGCCTCAAGGAAGAATCCAAACTTGTGTTCAGTTTCCTCTTTACTCATACCCAAAAGACGGAACATCGCCTGTTGAATTTCGTTACGATAGATACGGATGGATCCGCCACCCATTTCGTAACCGTTACAAACAAGGTCGTAAGCTTTTGCCAGGATTTTTCCGTAAGCTTCCTCGTTGGTACCCAGAAGATCATCAAAGGATTCATCTTTTGGAGATGTGAATGGATGGTGACGAGCCACCCAGCGTTTTTCATCCGGAGAGTACTCCAGAAGCGGGAAATCCACGACCCATAGGAATTTATAAGCTTTGCCGTCAATCAAACCCAACTCTTTACCCAGGTGCAACCGCAACGTGGAAAGAGCTGCACATGCGATATCGAATTCATCGCCAACGATCAATGCACAGTCACCTTTTTGTGCGCCCGTGGCTGCAAAGATCTCTGCCAGTTTTTCTGGAGTAAAGAATTTGGATACTGGAGATGTCAACGTGCCGTCCGCCTCAGACTTGATCCATACCAAGCCTTTAGCACCTGCACGTTTTGCCATATCAGTCAGTTTGTCGAATTGGCCACGAGAGTATGTGCCACCTTTTGGAACAGCGATACCGCGAACAATCGCTCCACGTGCCAAAGCATCATCGAATACTTTGAAGCCCGAACCCGTCACGATGGATTTCAAATCTTTGATCTCCATGCCGAAGCGTGTATCTGGCTTATCGATACCATAACGATCCATCGCATCTTGGTATGTCATGCGCGGGATTTCCCCCACGTCGATACCTTTGATCTCTTTCCAGATCATACGCAGCATTTTTTCATTCATCGCCATGATGTCCTCTTGGTCGATGAAAGACATTTCCATATCAATTTGCGAAAACTCCGGCTGACGATCCGCACGCAAGTCTTCGTCACGGAAGCAACGAGCAATTTGGAAATAGCGATCGTAACCGCCAATCATCAAAAGCTGTTTCAGAGTTTGCGGAGACTGAGGCAATGCATAGAACGTACCTTGGTTCACACGAGAAGGAACCAAATAGTCACGAGCACCCTCAGGAGTGGATTTATACAAAATTGGAGTTTCCACTTCAATAAAGCCATTGTCAGACAAGAAACGTCGAACCACTTGAGCCACTTTATGACGAGTGATTAAGTGAGACTGCAAACGCTCCGTACGCAAATCCAGGTAACGGTACTTCAGACGAAGCATTTCATTGACGTTGTTATCGCCGGCTTGGAATGGCGGAACTGCGGACTCATTTAGAATTTCACAACGTGTGGCTTCAATTTCGACCTCACCCGTTTTGATTTTAGTATTCTTCATGCCATCAGGACGAGCACGAACAACGCCTTCAACAGCGACAACGAACTCACCACGCAGATTTTTTGAAGCAGCTGTTTCAGCTTTGTTTGGATCCAGAACAACTTGAACGATGCCTTCGCGATCGCGCAAATCAATGAACACCAAGTTCCCGTGATCGCGTCGAACATCGACCCAACCCATCACAACAACTTTTTGCCCAACATTAGCGGCCGTCATTTTACCGCAATAATCAGTTCTCTTCAGATCCTTAACAAATTTCATGGATAACCCTTATCAAAGGAAAGAATGCCCAGAAAAAGCCCAAGCATTCAAAAATACTCTCATTTCCCGGATCAAACGTCAAAACCCAACGCCCAGTTTAATCGCGGCCAAAGCCTAGTAAAGCTCGGAGCCATAACCCTTCCCAACGCCAGAGCCTCAGCTATATACTCAAACTCTAAGTTGTACGTAGAAAGGACCGAAGTATGCCTAAATTCACGATTAATCACGATTCCTCTCACTCCGCGCCTGAAGCCTATAAGAAAATCAAAGAATTTTTAGCAAACGACCTTGATATTCGTAAATTCGATCCCAAATTGAAGTGCGATTTCAGTGATGGAACGATGAGTTGCAAAATGAATGGCTCCCAGTTCAAAGCGGACATGAATGTTGCCGCTGCGGGCAATGGCAGTAAGGTGTCAGTGACCGTGGATCTGCCGTTGATGCTGACTCCGTTCAAAGGTAAGGTTCAGGAAACTTTGGAAAGAAAGCTCGCTAAGTATTTGGGCTGATTCTTTTCTTTCCGTTTAAAAAGGTTGTATGGCAAAAACCAAGGCGAAAACCTCCACGTCGAAAGACACAAAAAAGGTAAAGGCGGCTTCCAGCGAAGCCAGTCCGAAAAAACCTGCGCCTAAAAAAACTGCCAAAGACAAAATCGAAACCAAACAAGTCGTGGCGGAAATCGTTGATGATGAATCCGCCGAATCCTCACTGGAACATGCCGAAGCCGACAAAGCCTATGCCGTTCCTTCCAATGAAGATGACAACGTTGAAATTCTGGAGCCGGAGCCCTCGTCCAATCTGCCAAGTGTAGATAACTCCAAGGCCATAACTTCCTCAGATCCTCTGGCAATATACCTGAACGAAATTCGCCGGTACCGCGTTCTGACCAAAGAGGAAGAAATCGCCCTGGCTAAAAAGTATTTTGAAACCAAGGATCCGGAAGCAGCGCAAGCCCTGGTTAAATCCAACTTACGCTTCGTGGTGAAAGTGGCCGCTGAGTATTCCAAGTTCGGCGCAAAAATGATCGACCTTATTCAGGAAGGCAATGTGGGATTGATGCACGCCGTGCGTGAGTTCAATCCGTACAAAGGCGCCCGTCTGATCACTTATGCTGTGTGGTGGATTAAAGGTTATATTCAGGAATACCTGATGCGCCAGTATTCCATGGTCCGCATCGGCACAACTCAAAATCAAAGAAAGCTTTTCTATCAACTGCAAAAAGAAAAGAACGCTTTGGATGCGATGGGCATTGAACCCACGACAGCATTGATCAGTTCGCGCCTGGGAATCCCCGAGGATGAAGTGCGCGACATGGCCATGCGCATGACCGGTCGTGATGTCAGCCTGGATAAACCGGTAGATGAAGATTCCGGAACCAGCCTGGGTGATTTGCAGAAAAGTCCCGATAACCAGGCGCCGTTGGACGAGCAATTGGCCCGCCAGGAACAACTTGAAATTCTGAAAAACAAAATTGAAGAGATCCGTCCCGATCTTTCCGACCGCGAGAAAATCATTTTGGACGAACGTATTCTGAATGACGAGCCATTGACGTTACAGGAAATTGGCGAAAAATACGGAATCACCCGCGAGGCCGTCCGCCAGATGGAAGCGCGTCTTATGAAAAAGATCAAAGCGAAAATGGAAGAATCCGAAGACGAGAGTGAGTGATTAAAATTGCCACTCTAAGTTTGCAACCACTCTCACCTTGTTTTGAGTTTGGCCTTTGAAATCATCCAATGCCAATTGGCTTTTAAATTTACAGCCCAACTTTTTAGCTGTCTCCACCCAACTGACCTGAACTTCCTGCACATCAACTTCGGGTTGTACGTCATGATGATAAACCACATCCGTATTTAGTTTCTCAAGACCGGCTGTGCGCCAATTCACCCGGTAAGCCGCCATGGAAGCCTCTGCCGCGGTTGCTTGAAAGATTAAGAAAAAGCCTACTAAGATTGTGATTGTTTGAATTACTGTCTTCATGAATCTAATACTACCGGAGCACAACAGAAATCACTCACTCACATTCAAGTCGTTTCAAGACATATTCCAAGTTCCTTGCAGAAACAAAATGCAGGCCCCCACTTTAGTGGAACTGTGCCGGTACCTCTGATCCACGGACCTCACCGTCAGGTCGATCTGGATCAACTCTCAAAGCCCCTCCTGCAGAAGGATGGCAGTCTTTACTATGATTCTCGAGTTTTGCGAGATCATTCATTTTCGTCATTTGAGACTGATCAGGGCAAGGCAACACACCAGGTCTTTGGAATACACCCTTGGAGCGCAACGCCCGATCCACATCCGGAGAGTTGCTATAGTCGTTAATCATTTGATCCATATTCGAAGAAGGCGCGGCGTATACTGGTGTCGCTGCGGAAATTATCAAACCTGCTAAAAACAACATTGGAGTTCGCATAATGACCTCCTATAACATCCCTATACTACCACATCCCAAACCTTCAGAGCCCCACCCAATGCCAACTGCCACTCTCACGGCACTCTCACCCTCGCCCAACGTCACACCCCAAACCCAATCCCAAACCAAAGTCCCGAATCAACGGTCCTTGGGGGTATCGGAAAACAAAAAACGCCAGGGGTTAGCTGGCGTTTTTCTAGGTGTGATAGAAACTTTTATTAAAACGATTAGGCTACTTCTAGTTCGCCGGCGCCGATTGTGGCTGCCAGTTTTGCACGAAGGCGCGTAACTGCTTGAGCATGAAGTTGGGACACGCGGGATTCAGTGACTCTTAGAACCTGACCGATTTCTTTCAGATTCAGGTCTTCGTAGTAGTACAACGAAAGAACCAGGCGTTGTCTTTCCGGAAGTTCCTCAATCGCAGTCGCCACAACCTCTTTGATGTTTTTCACATTCAATTGATTGAACGGACTGTTGGTGCGGGAGCCTTCCAGGATATCCATGATGGATTTTTTATCTGTATTACTGAATGTCGTCGCCTGATCGATTGGCAACAAGCTCACAGGGCGAACTTGGTTTACCAGATCATGGAACTCATCGATGTTCACGTTAAGTGCTTTGGCAACTTCCTCGTCCGTAGCAGTACGGCCCAAGTCAGCTTCCAATTGAACCATGGTGCGATCCAAAAGTTTTGCCTTGTCACGGATGGAGCGAGGCACCCAGTCTTGGGCACGAAGTTCATCCAGAATGGCACCGCGAATACGGAATTCAGCGTATGTCTTGAATTTATTATCACGTGTGGAGTCGTATTTTTCGATGGCGTCCATCAAACCGATAACACCAGCGGAAACCAAATCATCCAATTCGATGTTAGAAGGAAGTCTAACGGCGATCTTCTGAGCGATAAACTTAATAAGTGGAGCGTATTCTCTAATAAGGTCGTCTTTTTTAGTCGGCGCGAGCTGACGTGGCTCATCCTTGTACTTCTTCAACAAAGCCGCATTTTTCCCCATATTTATCCCTCTTGAAGTCTATGTTAACAAACACCCAAGTGTGCTGAAAGTCCAATTCTGTATCGGACCAGTAGATCGCTTTAAGCGACCCCCACCACTTGATCCCAAAACATCTGCATTCCTCCATTAGCTTCAATAAGCTTCGAGGAAGTTTCCAACTGCGCAGATATTTGACGAATCGCCTTGGAAGATTCCGCACCGACATCGTGTCTCACAATGAGACGCTGCATTTGTGTTGCTTTTCTTAAAACCGAATCATTTGGAACTGAGCCCCAGTAATCAAGACCAATGTACAGGAAGCGATTCACAACATCGTTGAATCGTTTGTACAAACTCATGCCCTCTTCTTCATCACGCACTTGATTGCAGATGATCGAGAAGTGATTCACTTTGTAGTTCTTGTTCAAAACTTTGATAAGTGCGTAGGCATCGGCGAAGCTGGAAGGATCCGGCGTGATAACAACGCTGACTGACTGAGCTGCGGAATTCAGGAACAATACGTTTTCCGCAATTCCCGGTGCCGTATCAATCAAAAGAAAATCAAAACCCATTGGCAGGGAGCCAATAGCTTCCACCATTGCACGTCTTTCGAAGTGATTCAGGTTGTTGAACTCAACAACACCGCTGCCACCCGGAATCAGGAACACATCCTTGGACACTTCCAAAAGAATGTCCTTCATTTCCTTGCGACCCGCCAGAATGTCGTGAATGCTGCCCTGGCTTTTTGCACCAAACATGATATCCACGTTCGCCATGCCCAGATCACCATCAAGAATCAAAACCTTTTTGCCTTTTTGCGCCAGGCTCAACGCCAGATTTGCAACCAACGTTGTTTTACCAACACCACCCTTTCCAGAAGTGATACTGATTGTTCTTGTGCGATAGAGATCAAAAGTATTTAAACGACTCATACAGCCTCAGAATCCTGTTGTTTAAATTTGGTAATTCTAAAAATCAGATCCAGCAGACGCTCTTTCGTGGCGAACTCGAAATCCTCAGGAACACGAGAACCGATTCCAAATGAGTGTAGTGGAATATCAAAGCGCTTCATAAAGTTATAAATAGTTCCATGCTGTGTGGACTCATCCAACGAAGTGAAGATCACATCCTTGTAGCCCATCACCGAGTAACGACGACCCAACTCGATCGCATCCGCATCCTTGGTGTTTGAAGACATGGTCAGATGAATACTTGCGTTCAGTGCCTGAGGTGGCAATAGATTGCGAAGCATCTGAATCTCTTCATTGCTTTTCAGACTTAAACCGGTGAAATCAACCAGTACGCAATCAACATTCGCCAGATAGCGCATCAGATTGCTCCAGTCATTTTGAGAGCGAATCACCGAGAAAGGCACATTCAGAATCTGTGCATAGATCTTCATCTGATCAGCGGCACCCACTTTGAAAGTGTCCGTTGTGAAGATCGCGACTTTCTTGCGCTCACGAACCACCATGTGGCTGGCCATTTTGATCAATGCCGAAGTTTTTCCGCTACCCGCCGGGCCGACGAAGCAGTGGATTTTTCCCGCCGTCGGATTCTGGGAGATTTTGATTGCATCCAGAACATGACGAGCCACAAAGGCCTCTGCAAGAGCTTTGTTTTTCAATTTCAATGGCGACAGCGTCTCCTGCGCATGAGTCAGAATATCGGCTGCGATTTCAGATGCCATTCCTGAACGAGTCAGTTTTTCAAAGACCGAACTCAAATCATAAGAAATACCGTAGTCAGCACCAGGATGTGCTCCCACGAATGTTTGCGGCATTTGCTGGAAGTGAGTGATCACCTGTTTCAAGGAGGCAATTTCATTTTTCAAGGCACGAATTTCTTCGTTGTCAGCCGGCGGCTTTACCGGAGCCGCGGGAGCTGGCTTCGGTTGTAGAGTGGGTGCTGCTTTCTTTGGCTGGAAAACCTGCTCCTGCTCCTGGAAAGCATGCAACGCTCTTTGCGCAGCGTTCTTCACACGCTCTTCAGACATTTTTTGCTGACGGGCGTATTCGTTTTCATCCTCAATATCAATGTAACGACGTTGTGTGATCGGTGCTGGAGCCTGGCTTTTTTGCACATGCTTTTCCACCATTTTGTGAATCAACTCTTTTTGCTGACGAGCTGTACTGGCAAGGAATCTTTCACGATCCTGCTCACGCAAGCGTGATTCTGCAAATTTCTTTTTTTGCAGAGTTTCCTCGGAAACCGCGGCTGTGATTTCCACACTGCCTTCACCAACCAGGCCGAAGCTTTTATTGTTGTCACGGGCAGAGAGAATAATGGCGTCAGGTCCCAATTGGGACTTCACCATCTCCAGAGCTTCCTTCATTGTACGTGCTTCAAATTTCTTAACCTGCATGGCTCATCTCCACAAGTGCAACCGATTGAACATCCGCATCTGAGGTCAACTCGTTATGCGAAAGCACAACCAATTGAGGTATAAAACGCGAAGTCAGTTTATAAATATGTCTACGGGAAGTCGGACTGGTCAGCAAAATCGGCTGACTTGCCACTTCCGGATGGTTTTCCACAGCACGTGCGATCTCGTTGATCAGACGATGAGCCGTGTTTGGATCCATCACCAACTGAACACCCTGCTCTGTTTGCAGAAGTGAGTTGGCGATAAGTTCCTCGATAACCGGATGCAGGGTCATAACTGGAATGTTACCTTGATCCGTTGTGTATTTTGCGGTGATTCCACGAGCCAAGGATCTGCGAACTGCCTCAGTCAGCATTTCGATATCTTTCGTGCGCGGAGCCTCATCAGCCAAAGTTTCAAAGATAGTCAGCAAGTTACGAATCGAGATCTGCTCTTTAAGCAGCCCTTGCATAACTCGAACCACAGAGCCCAGGGACATAAGATCCGGGATAAGTTCTTCCACAACTTTCGGGTGAGACTTTTTGAAGTTTTCCACCAAAGTCGCAGCTTCCTGACGACCCAACAATTCGTGAGCGTGAGAGCGGATGATCTCGGTCAAGTGAGTTGCCATAACTGTTGGCAAATCCACCACTGTGTAACCAGCGATCTCTGCATCCTCTTTGCGATTCGGAGAAATCCACAAAGCATCCAACCCGAACGCCGGCTCTTTGGTTTTGATACCATCAATATTTTCAGTAACGTTACCTGGATCCATGGCCAACAAGGATTCAGGACGAAGCATACCGCCACCGACTTTGTTGCCCTTGATCATCAGACGGTATTCACCCGGCGCCAACTGCAAGTTGTCGCGGATATGAATACTTGGAACCACAATCCCCAGATCCAAAGCGAATTGCTTACGGATGCTGACGATACGTTCAAGCAAGTCACCGCTTTGATCAGACTCGACAATGCTGATCAAACCGTAACCAACTTCCAACTCGACCATGTCGACTGGAAGCATGCTTTCGATGTTTTCTTTTTTCGGAGCGACCGCTTGAGTTTCCAAAGCTTTCTTTTCTGCGGCGGCAGTTTCTGCTTTGTACTTTTTAAGAACCCACGCGATACCACAAAGGAACCCACCCATCATCAGGAATGGAAGTGTCGGAAGGCCCGGAACCACACCCATCAGGATCAATACACCACCAGAAATCATAACGGCACGTGGATTGATCAAAAGCTGGCTCGTAACCTCGTCACCCATGTTTTTCTCTGAGTTCGAAGTACGGGTAACGATAGTACCGGCCGCAGTGGAGATGATCAGAGCCGGAATCTGCGCAAGCAAACCGTCACCGATCGTCAACATTGTGTAGTACTTGGCCGCGGTACCGATATCCAAACCTTTTTGGATTACACCGATACCTAAACCACCCAGGATGTTGATCATCGTAATAATGATACCCGCAATGGCATCACCACGAACGAACTTCGAGGCACCATCCATCGCTCCGTAAAAGTCCGCTTCCTGTTCGATTTGACGACGGCGTTTACGGGCTTCAACTTCAGTGATGTGACCGGCGTTCAGTTCGGCATCGATCGACATCTGCTTACCTGGCATCGCATCCAAGGTGAAACGTGCAGCAACTTCGGCCACGCGCCCGGAACCCTTGGTGATAACCATGAAGTTGATGACGATCAGGATTGCAAACATGATAAAACCGATGACGTAGTTACCGCCGACAACGAAGTTCGCGAAAGATGCGATAACTTCACCGGCTGCGTGCTCGCCTTCATGTCCATGAGTCAGAATCAAACGCGTCGTCGCCACGTTCATGGACAGTCGGAACAACGTCGTCATCAAAAGCAACGACGGGAAGGATGTGAAATCCAGAGCTCTTTGTGTATAGATCGAAACCAGAAGAATCAAAATACTGATCGCCAACGAGAACGTCAGCGAGATATCCAGCATCATCGGAGGCAATGGAACGATCATCACCGCCAGAATTGCCAGGATACCAAATGCAATAAAAAGATCCGTATTCTTAGTATACTTTTCGAATCTTTTTAAGAATTGAAACACATCTTCCATTATCTTTTCTTCCTACGTAAGCGATAAACATATGAAAGCACTTCAGCCACCGCAACAAACAGGTCTCTTGGGATCACCTGTCCGATCTTCATGGTTTTAAAGATCGTTCGTGCCAGCGGTTTATTTTCCACGATTGGAATATTGTGCTCTCTTGCGAGCGCCTTAATATTCTCTGCCACCGAGTCCGCTCCCATCGCCACCACTTGAGGGGCCGGCAGATTGTCTGAATACTTCAGAACCACTGCAATATGGGTCGGATTCGTGATCACAACGTCCGCCGTCGGAACATCCGCCATCATCCGCTTGGAGGCCATCTCCCTTTGGATACGACGAATGCGCGATTTGATCATAGGATCACCCTCGCGCTGCTTGTGCTCTTCCTTCACTTCCTGTTTCGTCATCATCATCTTCTTTTCAAGGTCCCAGCGTTGGTAGAAGTAGTCAGCACCTGCAAGCACCAGCATAATTCCACCCACACCACCCAAAAGCTTGGCGACGATGGCGCCAATGTAAGTGCAGATTTGTTCAATCGAGAAACTCATCATATATGGAATCTGATGAACTTCCCCACGTAACAAGAAATACAAAACCAAACCAATGGCACCCATTTTCAGGATGCCTTTAACCGCCTCCATCACCGCACGAAGACTCATCACACGCTTCATACCCTCAACCGGGTTGAGCTTGTTTGGATCCGGTGTCAAAGCATCCTCAACTTGCAGGAAGCCAATTTGCGCCACAGTTGAAGCAGCTCCTAACAAACCAGCGATCCCCATAACGGGAGCGATCAGTATCAATGTCTTCTCTCCGTTCATACGAAGAGCATCTGTGAAGTTGCCCGAACGAATTGTTGTTACCAATTCAGGGCCGAAGGAATAAAGAAACAGGTCATAGAAATTTTGAAAAAAGAAACGACCCAAAGCATACACGCCACCCGCAGCTGCCAACAACAATACTGCTGTTGCCAACTCCTTGGATTGAGCGACGTTACCTTTTTTGCGAAAATCTTCCCGTCTGGCGTCCGTTGCGTCTTCGGTTTTTTCGCTGTCGTTTTCGTCTGACACTTAGTTCCTTCCTAGAACTTCATCTCTGCTTAAATTCTACAATGCTTTCATCACTTTGAACAGTTGCGAGGCTGTGATTTCGACCAAGCCGTTCATCTCTAAAATCATCAATGGCAAACAAATGAAAACCACTGCCATACCGATCATGATCGTGACCGGCATACTCGTAACCAGGACGTTGATCTGGGGCACTGCTCTTCCCAGAATTCCCATTGCCAGATTCACCAACAGAATCGTTACCAGTACGGGTGCACACATTTTGATAGTTAGAATAAAAGTTGTTTGTCCAAACACCGCCATTTCAGCAAAAGGCCCTACATTCAGACTCAAAGAACTTACTGGTACCAAAGAATAACTTTCGACAATTGCACGAATCAGAATATGGTGCCCGTTGATCGCCAAAAAAACCAACGTGCCCAATGTGGAGTAGAAAGACTCCAGTGCGTTGCCCGTCGTACCCAGCAATGGATTGTACATCTGCCCCGCTGACAAGCCCACGCTCATCGCAGTCAAATCCCCCACCATGGAGACAACAAAAAAGAAGATACGGGTTAAAAACCCAAGTGACACGCCAACGATCAGCTCCCGGATAGCTAAGGATATGATTTCATTCGAAATAACCAGGTAGTCGATGTTGCCAATTTTAACCACGGGAAACAGAAGAACGCTCAGAACAATCGACAGAAGAACTTTAACCGGCGTGGGAATAGTCTCAGATCCAAAGAAAGCGGACGCCACAACAAAGGAGATCATGCGCAGGAATACCAGCGCAAATAGCAAAAGCTGTCCTTCTGTATAAGCCGTCCAATTCAGCATCTATTCCCTAACCATCGCTGGAATGTTTTCAATCAAGGTCGAAGTATAACTTGTCAGAACATCCATCATCCACGGTCCGGCCAGTACAATAACCGCTGCAACCACGATCATTTTGGGAATGAAAGTCAGGGTTGCTTCATTGATTTGCGTAAGAGCCTGGAAAATACTGACGGCCAAACCGACAACAAGAGTACTGATCAACAGAGGTGCCGCAAGCATCGCTGTTGTACGAAGAGCATCCTGTCCTAATCTGATTACTAAATCTTCAGTCACTTTACACCTCAACCGAAACTTTTAACCATCGAACCGATCAGAAGACCCCAACCGTCGACAAGTACGAAAAGCATAATTTTAAATGGCAAAGAGATAACAATTGGCGGAAGCATCATCATACCCATCGCCATCAATACGCTGGACGCCACAATGTCGATAACCAGGAATGGAAGGAAGATGATAAATCCGATTTGAAATGCGGTTTTCAATTCAGAAACCACGAATGCCGGAACCAAAACCATTGTCGGAACTTCCGCACGGGTCTTCGGCTTTTCAACTTTTGAAAGTTTCACGAATAAAGCCAGATCGGAATCACGGGTTTGATTGAACATGAATTTGCGAAGTGGAGCCAAAGACTGCTCGATCGCCTGATCTTGTGAGATCGTGCCTTTAAGATAAGGCTGAACACCATTCGTGTTGATTTCATTGAATGCCGGTTGCATCACAAAGAAAGTCAAAAACAAAGACAAACCGATCAGCAACTGATTCGGTGGCATCTGCTGCACACCCATGGCTTGTCTTAAAAAAGAAAGAACGATGATAATGCGGGTAAAACCCGTCATCATAATCAAAATTGCCGGCGCCAACGTCAGCACCGTCATGATAAGAACTAATTTAATTGCATTTACAACTTCATTGGGATTGTCTGCCGTCTTGAACCCTAGGTTCACCGTAGGCAAAGTCACCTGCGCAAATGCGTGGGAGCTTGTCAACAATACCAGTGGCAACAGAATCAAACTCCACAGAGTCAGTTTCTTTAGATTCACTGAAAACTCCTCATGCCTTTCAAACGTTTGGAAACAATGTCCTTGATTCCGCTGATCGCAAATTCATCATCTGCATCCTGCTCTTGAGCGCGACCTTTGGTACTTTTGAAGCTGACACGAGCTGCTGGTTCTTCGATTTCCTCTGCCTGATCTTCCACGAACGATCCCATCACTTTACCGAAATTTTTCGGAGCTTCCTCAGGAACTTCGTCATCAAGCAAGGACAAAGACTTAATCATTGAAATATTGTGATCAGTAACACCGATCAGGATCGACTCCCCCGCCACGCGAACGATCGCAAGACTTTTCTTGGGACCAAGGAAATGCTGCTGCAACACCTTGATTTGAGTCTGATGCTTTCTGTCTTTAGGAACGGAGTATTTGCGCAGGAAAATAAATGCGCCACAACCCACAGCTCCCAAAAGTGAAAGAGTCATCAGGATACGGAACCAGCCAGAGCTTTCCGCACCCGCATTCTTTTGTTTTTCCAGATTCAGTGGAATCTCTGATTCTTTTCGGTTGTCAACTTTAGGCATATCTTTGGCAGCCACGGCGTCCGCACCAGGTGCAGCTTCAACGGCCACCGCCTCAGAATCAACTTCCGCAGTAATAGCAGCCGGAGCCGCCTCAGAGGTAGGGGCCTCTTTTTCTGCCGCTTGGGCAGATACGGAAATCACAAAAAGAAGAGAAAGAATCCACTTCATCAAAAACCTCTTACTTCAGCTGTTCTACGCGTTCAGCCGGAGAAATAATATCAGTCAAACGAACACCGAACTTCTCATTGACCACCACGGCTTCACCCCGGGCAATCAACTTGTCATTCACGTAAACTTCCATTGGCTCACCGGCCAACTTATTCAATTCAATAACGCTACCTTGAGTCAGATTCAAAAGCTCACTCACCGGCATTTTCGTACGGCCCAACTCCACTGTTACTTTCAATGGAATGTCCAAAATCAGATTCAGGTTTCTGTCTTTTATAAGCGATCCGCTGCCTGTCTCTTTTTTGGAAGCAGCACCGCCATCAGCCACCATACCGGAAGCTTCTGCCATTAACTGATCTGCCAAATCGTCCAATTTATCGTCTGTCATTTATCCCCCTACTTGATTACCGGACGAGTCACTTGGACAGCCACGGTTCCATGATGTATTCCGTAATAACCTAAAAACTTTTTAATACCTTCTACTTCAACTTCGAACTCACCTGTGGCGTCCTGATCCAGAGGAATTACATCCCCCACTTTCAGTCCCATCATGTCGCGAAGCTTGATCTCGGTTTCACCCAAGTTCACTTTGATTTCCAAATCTGTTTCCAAAAGCTGTTCCTGAATTGTGGAAGTCCACAACTTCTTATCAGTTTGGTCAGACTCAACCTGGAAACCTGTCGATAGTTTTTGTTTGATTGGCTCAATCGTCGCATATGGAATCACGATGGAAACCGTTCCTGATGCGTTCTCAAGCTCAACGTCAAAAGTGGAGGCGATAACCACGTCTGTCGGAGGTACGATACCCACGAATTGTGGATTCACCTCAGTACGCACGAAAGAACAACCGATTTTTTCAACAGAGGCCCATGCAGTCTCAAGATCGTTGATCGCAAGACCCACAACCTTTTGCACGATCTGAAGTTCGATCGGCGTAAAATCTTTACCGTCAATTTTTGTATATGGGCGGTCTGCACCACCGAAGAAGCTGTCCACCAATGCATAAGCCAGCTTGCTTTCAATTACGAAAAGAGCCGAACCACGCAGGTTACCGAAACGCAGAACGCACATACAAGTCGGCATCGGCAAGGTATTGATGAATTCACCGAATTTCAAAAACTCTGTACCGGTCAAAGTGATAGATGCAATTTTGCGAAGTGCTGAAGACAAGGAAACACGGAAAGCTCTCATGAACTTTTCGTAGATAACCTCCAACTGTGGCAAACGGCCGCGGATGATACGATCCTGGCTGGTCAGGTCGTAAGAAATAATCTTACGCTCTTCAACCTTGCCACTGCCGCCACCGGAACCACCACCACCATCGTCGGACTTAGGTGAGTCTGAAGACGCCACATCCCCGTCGGAAACCGCGGCTAGTAACGCATCAACTTCACTTTGCGAAAGAACCTGATTCATAGCCCTGCCTTAGTTATAAAGGAACTCAGTAAACAACACGTTTGAAATCTTCCCTTGAACCAGGAATGAATTGATCGTGTCTTTGATTTCATTCTTCAAGCTGTCACGACCCTCACGAGTCGAAACCTCTTCATAAGTTTTGGAAGACAGAATAATAATAATGATGTCGCGGATTTGAGCTTTGCGTTTGTCGATCTCTTCCGCGGCTTTTTCGCCTTTTAGCTCAAGCTCAATGTTAACTTTCGCCACGCGACGGCCTTTTGAGCCGGCCAGATTAACGATAAATGTCTCCAACGGAACCACTTTACCGACGATCTCTTTCTCTTCAGCGGCTTCTTTATGTTGCGCCTCTGCCTCGCCTTTAATAACGTCTTCGATTTTAGGTTCAGCGGCTTCCTTTTGCTTGCCTTTGTAAAGCATAAAGCCAACACCTGCGACAATGAGCATATTGATCACTGCAAGTGCAATAAGAAGTATAGGCTTTTGTCCTGAACCGCCTGATGATGCTGCTTCTGCGGCTGGCGCATTTTCTTCTGCCATTCATCCTCCATGATGAACGACCACAAATGGGAGTGGTCTCATGGAACATCTAAGCAACAGCAATGCCAACAGGTCCTCGGTCCAGTCACCATTCCTGCAGTCCAACATATTTGATTACAGGCAAATTTTGCCTCCCCGGAAAATGTTTCCATCCAAAATTTTTATGACGGGAGTCAAAGAATTGGCGAGGCAAGTTTGACTGCTTATCAGCACACTAGGACCTTGGTCCATCGCAGGACGCACTTTAGAGGTTCATAATATTGGTGGGTAAGACCCTATTATCCCTATATAAGGAAGGAGTTCTTTATGGATAACCAAACAAATCAAAACCTCAGTGGACTGCAATCCCACTTTGGCGAAATATCGTCCGCCTTGAAAAGCCAGTTTTCCAACCTGAACCTTTCAGAAGAGCAGATCCGCGAGGCCTTAAAAAGTCCCGATGATCTTGTAAACTTAATTTGCGAAAAAACCGGCTTGTCCAAAGAAGCTGCCAAAGAAAAAGTCCATTCTCTAATGGCTCAATACAATATTTCAGATGATCAAGCCAAAGGCTTTATGGCGCGAATGACCGACAAGGTCGAAGACGGCATTGACGCCATCAAATCCAAATTCACCCACTGATCCAATATGATTGAAATAGCCTCCCTCTGATACAGGGAGGCTTTCTTGTTGGATTTCGCCCGCTGCCTTGGATATTATTAATTTCATGACAGCATTGAAACAGCGCCTTTTGGACTATTACGAAAAAAATGAAACTAAAGTGGATATCGCCTTCTTTCTGGGCGGTTTTCTTTTTGATGTCCTGACACTTTCCGATGTCGATGATCCTCTTAGCATCGTCCAGCAAATCGTCTATCTTGGCGTCATCGGCCTGATTCTATTCTATGACTTCCTAAACACACACGGTCTGGCCCGGATAAGCTCACGAGTGACCAAGTTCTGGGAATACAGAAATCTTGCAGTGCACTTTCTTCTGGGAAGCTTGCTAAGCGTTTATTCACTGTTCTTTTTGAAAAGCTCATCCATTTTCTCCTCTATTGTCTTCGTCGGCCTGATGATGGGCATCATGATCGCGAACGAACTTAAAACCGTTCAAAAATCAGCGGTGGATTTAAAAGTCGGCCTGTACGTCATCTGCCTTTTTGCTTTTTTCTCGATGACCATTCCGGTCCTGGTGGGATTCGTTGGAATCACCACATTCCTTGCATCCATCGCACTGACTGCGGCAGTGGTTTATGGCGCTTACCGGATGCTGAACAAGAAGGTCGATAATAAAAAGCTGTTACTAAGAACACTGGCCTTGCCCGGTTTCAGCGTGCTGGGATTGTTTGTGATTTTGTACTTCATAGGATGGATTCCACCTGTGCCACTGACTGTGCAGAACATGGGGATCTACCATAATATCGAAAAATCAGAAGGTAAATATTTGCTGTCTCATGAAAACCCATCCTGGAAGTTCTGGAAAAACGGCGATCAGGATTTCGTCGCAGAGCCTGGTGATAAAATATATTTCTTTGCACAAATATATTCCCCCGCCCGCTTTGATGATTCTGTGATCGTTCACTGGTATTACAAAGATCCGCGCCAAGGTTGGATTAGCACCGACAAAGTGCCTATGAGAATTTCGGGTGGTCGCAAAGAAGGTTTCCGTGGATTCTCCATGAAACAAAATTACACCGCCGGCGAAGGACGCATCAGCGTCGAAACCACGGATGGTCGGGAGATCGGCAGAATCTATTTCAACGTCATCAAGACCGATCAGACCTCAACCTCAAGAACCTTCACCACCGAGACGATGTAAAGACTCTCAATGAGAGTCTTTACTGATATTCGCGGCGAGAACACTTTGCAGCTGTTTCACGATCGCTGGTTGGCCTGCTATAATTGAATTCTTGTAGGGATTGTATTTATCTCCGCGATACGTGGTCACAATACCACCGGCTTCTTCAACCAACAAAATTCCCGCAGCTGCATCCCAAGGCTGAATATTTCTTTCCCAATATCCGTCAAACACACCGCGAGCCACCTGCGCCAGATCATACGCCGCAGCTCCAGGACGACGGACACCACGGCACTTGCGAACCACATCATTGAAAACTTTCAGCTGTTCAGAAATCACGTGCTCGTGTTCAGCCACGAATCCCGTTGCCAGCAGCGCATCTTCGAGTTTTTCATTTTTGGTGATTGAAATTTTACGTCCGTTTACAAAAGCACCTTCACCGCGAATCGCAGTATAAGTTTCGTTCAGCATCGGCACATCGATCACAGCGAGCTGAATCTGCCCGTTAATTTCCAATCCCAAACTTATACAAAATATCGGAAATCGATGAATGTAATTCGTGGTTCCATCCAAAGGATCCAGAATCCATCGACCTTGTGCACCCGCAGATTCCCACTGGACCTTGGCCCCAGCGGCATACGATTCCTCTCCAAGGAACTCTATGTCAGGAAAATTTTTCTTTAAGTAGTCCGAGATGACTCGTTCTGATTCTTTGTCGGCCTCTGACACAAGTCCAGCTTGGAATTTGTGTTCGATGTGCTCTAAGTTACCGAAATAATTGAGAAGCACTTCACGCCCCAAGCTCACAGCTTTGATCGCCGTACCTAAGACCTGCTTCCAATCCCTTGATTTTACGCTGTTTTCCACGTTGTCACCTCTAAGTCAGGACCGTCAGATGATTGACCGATTCCAGGACTTAAAGCTACCATGGATGTAAGGCCAAAGGAAGGGCCCGAAACTTAAGCATTCACGCGGGTTTTAACATTATGAGGATTCAAAAAATGGCAGCGAAATCAGATACGGTTGTAAAACTAGTGATAGTTTTGTTCATCTCTCTACTTTCTTTTTCGGTGGGTCTATTTGCCGGTAAGAGCTTTAGTGACAACCAACACACGATTTCACAATTGGAGCCACAAAAATCCACAGCAACTCGCGAAGTGGCATCTGAGCACGGTGCGCCTGCAACAGAATCCAAATCCGGCGCTATGACTGATGATGAGATTGCCAAACTTGCTGAGGAATTCGTTGCTGACGAAACCCCGACAGCTGCTGCTGATGCTCACGGTACTGCACCTGCGCACGGTGAAACTGCACATGCTCCAGCTCATGGCACTGCTCCCGCAGCTCACGCCGAAACAGCAGCAGACACGCATGGCGCTCCGGCAAAATCCGCAACTAAAGAAGAGCCTTCTTCTGTAGCTAAAGAATTGGCTGCTGGCAAAGCACCTCAAACTCGCACAGCTCCTGCTGCAGCTGCCAAAAAAGAAGAATCACGCATTCCTTCTTCTTTGCCAAAAGATGTAGCTCAATACTCTGTGGGTAAATTCACTGTTCAAGTTGCAGCTTATGCTGACGAAGCTGAAGCACAAAAATTCGCTTCTGATTTGAAAACCAAAGGCTACAGCGCGTTTTATATTCCTGCGAACATCAAAGGCAAAACCTGGTACCGCGTAAGTGTTGGACAATTCGCCACTTCCAAAGAAGCGGCTTCTTACAGATCTGAATTGCTGACAAAAGCAAAAGTATCCTCTGCAATCGTTCAAAAAATCACTGAGTAACTTCCTTACTCAAGACTCGCGAAAAAGCCTGCGCCTTAAACGCAGGCTTTTTTTATGCCCAAGACTCTGGTCCCAAATCAAATCAAAAGTCCAACTCGCTCCATGTCTCTGATCAATCCGCCGATTTCCCCCTTGGTAATGGTTCAAAGCAAGATCATGCTTAAGCCAAACGAAATGGCTCGCCAGCCGTATCCCGGCAGGCGAAGGCTGGAGGCTTTACATGAGCAAAAAATCCACTCGCTTGATTGTCGTTGGCGCACTCTACACAGTGCTGGGACTTGTGGCCTTGGCATTCGCATCCGCCACCACTTTTGCAGCGGTCATGACCTTGTCTGTTATTCTTGCTATCGGCGGCATCGCACAGATCGCGTATGGAATCCAAGGGCGTAAGACTGGACAGCTATGGCCCCATGTGGCCTTGGGTTGTCTTGCTTTGGTGTGTGCCGTCCTCATCGCCAGAAATCCCGTCGCAAACACGATGGTTCTGACCTTTATGATTGGCTTTTTTCTTTTCGCTGGAGGACTTGCGAAAGTCATAGGTGCTGCTGTGGAACGCACAACGGGCTGGGGCTACTACCTGATGAACGGGTTGGTCTCCATCTTACTTGCGGCAATTATTCTGTTCAGCTTTCCGGTATCCTCATTTTGGACAATTGGAACTTTCGTTGGTGTCGACTTGATCATAGGCGGTCTCAGTCTGCTTGGATTGGGATATTCTATTCGTAAAGCAAGAAAAGAAGTCGTGCGCAACATGAACTCGCTGCTACCGGAAACCTACGATGAGATTGAGTACGAATACTTCCACAAACAAAATGCCGATTTGGAAGATGAACACAGTGGCTCTGATGAGAAAAGAAAAGACAAGGACAAGGACAGTGAAGGCTCTTCAAGACTTCACTAGTCTGAAACTACCAGGCGAAGAACAATCCGGTGCGCACAATGCCGCCGAACGTGGGGTTTGGATCAAAATCCTGCCCCATCAGCGCACGCCCCTCAAGGCTTGCGATCGCTCCAAAACTTTTCGTGAATTGATACGAGGCATCTGCTCCCACGGCGAAACCACCCATCATTTTTGAACCTGTTGATTCCGTCAGACGATCACTTGCCAGAGTGGTGGTAATTTCCTCGGTGTAGGTACCAATTCCGCCCGCGCCAAAAATGGAAAAACGCGGATTTTTCTGTCCATGCCTCCACAAGTGCCAGCGCCCCCACATAACCATCTCTTTGTGATCACGCTCGATATTCAATGTGGAGTTTCCGGAAGACTCATTAAACTGGGAGTACTCAAACAAAATAGACCAGGCCGTTGCCCGATAGGCAAAACTGATATTCTGCGGTTTCTGTTCCAGCCAGTTTTCAGCCGCATCTTTTTCATAGCGCAATTCAAAGGACAATGGATAAATCTGCAATTGATTTATTTGCGGCGCAACCACAGGTCTTTTCATGCGCGATTGTTGCGCAAAAACATTTGTGGAAACCATTAAAATCAAAGCCGCCAGGATCAGTCTCATTTCTGAGCCTCGCTAATTTCAAAGCGTCCGTTTTGGCTTAAGCAGCTCTTATTGGAATTCGTCTCTGCAGAATTAATAATTTCGACCATGAACTGACATTCTTTTTCATTCATATCAGGAATTTGCGCCGACAATACTGTCAGGAAACGAGTCGGTGGATAATACGTGCTTGCTTCAACGTTGATAAAGTCCTGACGGAAAACCGGCAGAGCCTTCACGATCCAGGTCGCAACTTTCTTGCGCATCTCCAAAGCATCGACACCGCGGGACTCCGCTGATTTATCAGTGAACAATTTCAACAAGCGTGAGTACTTGGTTCCCAGGCTGTACGCCATGTCACGCATGTATTCCTCATAGGCTTGACGGGAGTTGAAGTTCACGTAGCTTGCCGTGATGCTGCGAAGTCTTTCTGCAGCAACCAGACTGACCACTTCATACTCTGCCACATTCAAAGAACGTTGACGTTTGAAGTCCGGCAGGGAGGAAGCAATAAATTCGGGATCGCCGGTATAAACCCAACCCCAGAAATCCGCCAAGCCTTCATTCAGGCCACGGTGAAGATAACGGTTGTAATAGCGCTTTACCAATTTTTCAGAAACCACAATCTCGCGACCTTTGCCAATCTTCGGAGCGCCGTCGACGCGCAAAGAAGTCGCATTCGCTTTATCTTCCACAATTCCCGCCAGCTTCAAAAATTCACTGCGATCATGATTGGAGCCCGTGTGGATCTCCTGCTCGCCCGCCGGATCCTTGAAGTCCTTCATCACCAATTTGTAGTAAAGGGAGTGAAAATGTTCATGCGCCAGAATCCCGCCATTCACTGCGATTGGCAGATTTTGGTGAGTGTACGGAACGATCAAAATGGAATCTGTCGAGCCATCGTAAAGTGCGTTGTTAATCAAGCCACTGGATTCACGAACTGCAACACCAATATCTCGCGGCCAGTGATTCACACCACCCGCTCCGACTTCTTCATCCAATTTTGCCAGATTTTGCATATGTCCATAGATCGCCACCAATTGCTGACTTTGCTCATTGGTAGGAACGAAATTGCCATCGGTGTTTTTGATAAAACGCCCCTGCGGTGCAGGGCCATTTAAGCGATTGTCCAAAATTCGGGGACTGATAAAAAAGCGAACGAAACGTCCGGAAACCTCACGCAGACTATCCAAACCTGAAAGCTCAATGAATTTCAAGGAGTACCCGTTCTTGCTATCGTTCATGGGAGCAAGAACTTGAACAGAACCAGAAACCTGCGACGTATTCTCCTGACCAGAGCACGCCGTGACAGCCATGGCCAATAGGATTACGGAAGTGATTTTAGGAAGAACAAGCTTCACAAAGTCCTCTCCAGGCACTATAAAAAAGGTGCCTCGCACGGTCTTCGACCAAATGCGTTATAGTTTTAGCGGAAGTTCACAAAAAACTCAATGATAACTTAGGGATAGACAAACTTTGTCAGTCCCACTAAAACTTCGACAGTCTCCTTCACCAAGGCTTCGGCGCCCCAAGCCCGCCGCCTTAGCCAAACAGGGGACTTGAATCGGGAGAGCTCGCATGGATGTATTGGAATTTGTTACGAAAAATTTGAATCCTGCGCAGAAGGATGCGGTTGAAACCCTTGAGGGACCTGTATTGATTTTGGCAGGAGCGGGCTCCGGTAAAACACGGGTTCTTACCCACCGTATGGCAAATATGATCGGAAACGGGGCCGCGAGCCCTGACGAAATCCTGATGGTGACCTTTACTAATAAGGCTGCCAAAGAGATGGAACATCGTATTTACAAGCTGCTGACCGACCTTCAGGTTCCGGTTCACAGTCAGCTTTGGATCTCCACCTTCCATAGCTTTTGCGTTCGCATCCTTCGTCAGCACATCACGCTTTTGGATTACAAACCATTCTTCGGAATTTACGACTCCTCTGACTCTTTGGCGCAAATCAAAAAAGTCATGACGGCATTGAACATCAACGACAAAATTTATCCGGCAAAAAACTTCCAGGGTCGCATCAGCAGCGCAAAGATGATGGGTTTGAATCCGGAGCAATTTGAAAAGGGCAACAAACGCCTGATGGATCAAAAAACTGTCGATGTCTACAGGGCCTACGAAGCAGAAATGCGCAAAGCTAACAGTCTGGATTTCGATGATCTTTTGATGAAGACCTACGAACTCTTCCGCATGTATCCGGATATTCTGGCGCAATATCAGCAAAAATTCCGTTTCATCATGGTGGATGAGTATCAGGATACCAATCACATTCAATATTTGCTGGTACAGATGCTGGCCAAGGCTCATCGCAATCTTTGCGTTGTTGGGGATGAGGATCAGTCGATTTACTCTTGGCGCGGAGCGGACATTAAGAACATTTTGGATTTCGAAAAGGATTTCCCAGAGGCCAAAGTTGTTAAGCTGGAGGAGAACTATCGTTCCTCTGCAAACATCGTGAACGCCGCAACAGCCGTGATCAAAAACAACTCGCAAAGAAAAGACAAAACGCTTTTCACTTCCAATCAGGAAGGCGATTTGATCAACGTGCGCGAAGAGCGCAATGAATATGACGAAGCGAAATTCGCCGCAAAAACCATTCAGACCATGATCAATGATGGCGAAGGTTCCTACAACGACTATGCAATCTTCTATCGCACCAATGCCCAGTCACGCGTCCTGGAAGAGCAACTTCGCACAACAGGTATTCCGTATCGCCTGGTGGGCGGCGTGCGTTTCTATGAGCGCATGGAGATCAAGGACATCCTTTGCTACTTGAAACTTTCCATCAATCCCGCAGACGATATCGCCTTCAAACGCATTATCAATGTCCCGGCACGCGGTATTGGCAAAACCACCGTCGAGAAAATTGAAGAGCTGGCTCATCAAAAGAACATGACGATGATGGAAGCTGCCGAAAAAGCCGTGAATGAGCGCCTGTTCAACGCGGGCACTTCAGGCAAAATCCGCCGTTTCATGGATATGATGGGCGAACTGCAAGTGAATGCCACTTCGTTCAAACTGACTGACTTTTATCACATCGTCTTGGATCGCACAGAATATCTGATGGCCTTGAAAAAGGATGAGTCCCCTGAAGCTCAAGCTCGTATTGAAAACTTAGAGGAACTCGACAACGCCATCGCCCAGTTCAGTAAAGAACGTGGCGAAGAATCCACTTTGACCAGCTTCCTTGAGGAAATGGCTTTGGTGAATGACGTGGACTCTTTGGATCAGGAGCAAAATTCGGTAACGATGATGACCCTGCATATTTCCAAAGGTTTGGAATTTCCTTATGTCTTCGTCGTCGGTCTTGAGGAAAATCTTTTCCCAAGTGCCCGCAGTTCTGAATCCGAAGACAAAGATGATGTCGAGGAAGAACGTCGCTTGGCTTACGTGGGCATGACCCGCGCTCGCCAGAAGCTATGGCTGACATACGCAAAAATGCGCCGCGTTTGGGGTCAGGAGCAATTCAATCCTCCATCCCGTTTCTTAAAAGAAATTCCGAATCAGTTTGTCACTTTCAAATCTGCGGCGGCTGAAGCTCCGCGTTTTGTTTCCAAATACGGCAGCAGTGGCAGCAACTCGGACGAGTACTTTCCAAGTGCATGGTCCTCGTCGACTGGTGGAACACGCAATAAGCCACGCACTGGTGGCGACGACTTCGATACCCAGGACTTCCCGGACTATGATGACATGGACTCATCCAACAAGAGTTCTTACTCAAAAGGCATGCGTGTGCGCCATCCAACTTTTGGAGTCGGCACAGTCTATGCGACCGAAGGCGCTGGCGATGCTTTGAAAGTAAGCGTTATGTTCACCGACAATACGGTTAAAAAGTTTGTGGCGAAGTACGCCCGCCTTGAAAGAGTTTAATAGAAAATGGGGTTGACTCCTTTTTGATAAACAACAATCATTTTGTTGAACAATTATAAGGAGTCTCCATGAAAAAACTTTTAGTATCAGCAGCCGTAGTCGTTTCCGCAGTTTGCTCTGTAGCTTCAGCAAAAGATTACACTTCTTCTTTCACTTCATACAGCTCTGCTCCTATGAATGAAATCACAACGAACCTTACTCAAGGTCATTTCATTTCCGGCAACAACTGTAAAGATTGCGACAGCGGCACAGCAATTGCGGCAAGTGTTTCTTACTTGCGTTATTTGCAAGACGGCTGGCAAGTAGGCGGCGAAGGCGGCATCCAAATTCTTTCCAAAGCATTCTCTGGAACTGGCAGCAGCGAAACTTTGATCGACCTTGCAGCGATCGGCGCTTACAACTTCCAAAGCGATTTGAAAACTTCATTCTTTGCTAAAGCGGGTGTAGGTCTTTACTCTGTTCGTGACGGCGCAGACTACGAAAACCAATTCGGCTTCTTCCTTGGTGGCGGTAAACGTTTCCAAATCCTGGATGGTATCACTTACACTCCAGAACTTCGTCTTGAGAAAAAAGGCGAATTGGACATGGGTTTCAACATCGCTTTCCTAAACTTCTCTCTTTTCTGGAACTAATTGTTTCCTGAAAGTTTGAAATGACGAAAGGCTTCGGACATCCGAAGCCTTTTTTCGTTTTCAACTCCCAGTTTACTTTGATTTTTTGCCGACCCCATTGTTACCCTTGAAGTATGACAACATTTAAGTTTTTCATCGTTACTTTGGGTTTATTGGTTTCCTCACTGTGTTTTGCAGCTCCCCGACCTGGATTTGAATTGATCGGCCCCAAGAAGGTCACCGAAGACAACGTTCAGTTTCGCTGGATGAGCAACGATGGCGAAATCATTTTAAAATGCGCCCATGTCTACGACCGTCCCGACGCATGGGATTGGGATGTCTGGTGTGGCAAAGGCACAAAGATGCTGCGCGAGTTCCGCGTGCATTTCCTGGTTCAAGAATACAATCATGCAAAGCTTGAGAAAACAGCATTCCAGGTCTTGTACTGGGTGACAGATCGCAACTCCGAGCCACGTAAGTTTGATTCCATGTCTCAGTGGTTGCAGTTCAGTGGCAAACCTGAAGTTGAATTTTTCGATTTCTCAGTGGGCGTGGAAAACGACTACGGGATCCTGGAACTGGTTTACAAGCCTTAAAGCGGAGCTTTTGCAGCTTTCAATTTATTCCACTCTTCCAGATAGTGATGCAGTTCCGGCTTTTTGATTTTTTCTGCAGCCGGACTGACATACTTCGCATCGACTCCGTCCCAGCCTTTATAAAAACGCACATTGCCATCACGGGCTGTTTCAAAGTTCGGAACCAGATAAGTCTTACCGCCGCCGTCAGGAATATCCACGGACAGATTTGGCATCGCCAGACCTGACAAATGCCCCCATAGTTCTTTTTGAATTTCCAGGGAATCTTCGATCGAAGTGCGCAGATGATCCGTTCCTTGCGAAGGATCACATTGGAACATGTAGTAAGGTTTTACTCTTAAAAATAACAGACGGCGATTCAAGGCCTGCACCAGCGCCGGATGATTGTTGATGCCATTCAATAGCACCATCTGATTCATCACCGGAACGCCGTTATCCACAAGCTTTTCAAGACCTGCTGCCGCTTCCGCCGTCAGCTCGTTCGGGTGGTTGAAGTGCGACATCAAAAACACCGGCTTGTGCTTTTTTAAAATCTTAACCAGATCATCCGTGATACGCATCGGACATACCACCGGCATACGCGAACCGATACGGATGATCTCGACGTGATCAATCGCACGTAAATCACCCAACACACGATCCAACTGCCCGTCACTTACCGTCAGCGGATCACCGCCTGACAAAATAACCTCACGAATACCAGGATGGGTTTTGATGTACTCGAGGGCCTTTTCATACTCTTCGTTACGAATAAAGGCCTGTTCTTGACCGGTGAAATGCTTGCGCGTGCAAAAGCGACAATAAACACTGCAGATATCCGTGATCAAAAACAGAACACGATCTGAATAGCGATGAATCACGCGTGGCGCGGGATTGTTTTTGCGTTCGCCCAAAGGATCCAGCATTTGCTGGGAGCCTTCTTCGATCTCAAATTTTTGCGGCATCAAAATCTGACGAATGGAATCACCTTCGTCTTTGGCAAGACTGGCATAATAAGGCGTCGTGCGAATATTAAATAACTCTGCCCCTTCACTGAAGGCCGCCAGCTCATTGTCGGAAAGCTGGAAGCTCTTTTCAAAATCCGCTTTAGATTTAAGAGAATGACGAAGCTGCCAGGTCCAATTGTTCCAATCGGATTCAGCGATATGTTCTGGCCTAGGAGAAGGGGGGAAATTCAGCTTCATTGAGTGGGTGTTATCAATGAAAATCGCCACTTACGCAAGCAGAAGGGCCCAAAATGGTCATTTTTAGCGGATTTCCCTTAACACACCCCCAGCCCCATAAACCCATGAAAACACGAGGTAATAAAGAATTCTCAGAGTGAAACCCTAGAAGTTCGACATGTGAGGTTTTATAGAACGCCCTTCTCAAGATGAGAATCCCCAGGGGTATCGGTCATTTACCTGTGCCAACCAAACAGCCGCCAGTTGGCGCGCACTTCGCTTTAGCTAGTAGTAGGAAATAGGGTCTGGAAGACCCATATATATAAGGAGGACTTTATGAAATTTAACGACAGTCAAAAAAAATGGGCTATGACAGGTGTCTTGCTTGCGGTGCTTGGATTTAATATCTCGCCACCTAAATCAATGATCAGCTATACGCTGACGGATCTTGCATCCGAAAAGGAATCATTCAAAAGCAGCACTTTTGAACTTGATGGCAAAGAATACGTTGCTCAATACCGCAAAAAAGGTGACCAAACTGACGTTACACTTAATAAAGTCGAATTCAAAACAGAGAGTGGATCCATCGTCCTTTGTGGCAATTGCTCCACAACTTATGTTTTTGATGAAAATTTCCAAACCAATACTTCTGAACTAAATGAAATCGCCAAAGAATTGCTATCGGCTTCAGAAACGACAAAGGAAGACGAGCCTGCTGAGCGCGGTGCTAAGCGCGTAAAAGTCTCGAAAAAAGAAGCTGCTGAGGATAAAGAAGAATCCCTGGTTGATGAAAAAGAGATTTCCAACGGCAAAAAAGATGGTGCCGTCGCACTTCAAAAAGCCGTCGACACTTGTCGTGATCGCCATGAAAGCATTGATGCTATCAACACTTGTATTTCAAATGCAGTTCAGAACCTTTTCACAAAATCCTCAGTATTCAATATCGACAATAAAAAAGTTGTCGAGATCCTTAAAACTGAAATGATTCAACCACTGGGTGAACATTTGGCAGAACTTAGATCTTCTGATGCTGGTCTGACTTATAAGGATATCAAGGAACAAACTATCGAATCATTGAAACCACTTGGCGATATGGCTAACGATTCCAACATCAGAAAGACACCATTTGCGAAAGATTTGACGGCGACATATAAAATGCTTTCCAAGGAATCCGTGGCATTGGCTAAGGCTGCTTGGGATAGCAAAAATCTTCAAGAGTTCGATATTCGCCGCCAGGATTTGGGCAACTTCTCTGTATACTATAAAGCGGCTCAGATCGTTCCAGCAGGTATGGCGCAAGCAAATGAAATGTCCAACAATCTGCAAATGCAAATCAACAACCAAATGGCTCAGATTATGGCTGGCCAAGGGGCGGTACTTTCAGCAGACGGTATTATCGTAGTCGATGGTGTAGCTTACTCTCGCGTAGGTTCTGCGGGTCGCGGTGGAGCAACAGGAGTTGGTATCACAACACTTCCGGGTCAAGTACCGGTTCAAGTGATCAATGGCACTTTCCAATCGACGGGCATGCCACAACAGTTCATCCCGTCTCCAGCTGGAACTTCAACGATCAACACAGTGCCGGTTCAAAACATTCAACCGCAAACACTGGGTACAGGAAGAACAGCGGGTTCTCTTCGCTACTAATCAAAAAAGAGAAAACTAACAATTTCCTCCAACGGGCTCACGACGGGCCCGTTTCCTTTTTTAGCGAATGTAGATTTGAATATTTGCTGGAATGTTTCTATCCAGATTTTGAACGTTCATACGAAGATCAATAACCTGATCCTGAAAAAAACGAGCCCCCGCATCGCGTGGACCGCGGTAGTCACCTTGAACAGTCCACAAAGGTTGCTGACCTTTGTTCTTCAACCAGATCATCGGATTTGATACTCGAACCGTCCCTCGGCTTACGCGAACAAGAACTTCAGAATAAGCATCCTTGGAATTGATCGGATAGATTTTCATTTGCGGACCATTCGGAAAAATATTGTCGTTAGCAACCATCTTCCAGGCAAACGCAGAAACAGAAATTAACAACGTGGAAATCAATACCAATACTTGCTTCATGTTGCTCCCCTACAAAGCCCGATATGCGAAAGAGTGAATCCGAACCACCGCATCTTCAGCGTACAGTCCCAATGCACCCGCCTGATCATAGAGAGATTCGGGCATCTCTTTTCCTTGGTAGTCTAAAACCTGAACTCCGTCACGGAAAACCCGATACCTTTTCCCTTGCTTTGCAAAATAGTAAGTTGAACGCTGACCCACACCCAGCTTCGCGGCCTCCGAGGTCACCAAAAACTTCTGCCCCGTCTCGGCAAAAAACCGCCCCATCTCCACACCTGTGTTGGGCTTCTGCAAAAAGTAATTCGCAGTTTTAATCAATTTCGGATCTTTCCGATAGTTACTGACGAACCAGAACACTTCCCAATCATTGGGAGTCGAAGATCGCAACTGACTCACCGTCGTCACTTCCAATCGCGCCACAAAATCATTTACTGGAGTATCCACAGTACTTTTAAGCAAAATCAAACTGGCAAAAGTCTGCCCCGAAGTCCGCGCCTTCTGAGGATAAAAAACCAAATCCCCCGTACCATCCAAAGGAAAATGCGTCTGCCCCCCACCATCATAAGCCACCTGCCAATTCCCCGAAGTCAAAGGCACCACAAGCAACTTATCAACCATAGGCAACTCCGGCACAGGCCCCCCCGCATGAGCACACCCCAAAAACCCAACCCCAAAAATAAGAACAAAGAAAAAAAACCTCATCCCCAAATCCTAATTCCCCCCTCCCCTCATCTCAAGAAATCCCCCGAAGCATTTCAAATGACAGATCCTGTTCTTCAAATGCACAGGGATAGAAATCTGGTATGCAGCGACCTCCGTGGGCGCATGGACAAAAATAGCAGGAAGCTATTTTTGCGCGTCAGCCCGAAGGGCAAAGGGCAGGAGCCCTTTGCATCCGCGCACCCGCCAAAGGCGGGCCACGGCGAGCCCGGAAGGCGTGTCGCGAAATACCAGATTTCTATCCCTGTGCATTTGAAGTACCCAGATTCGGGCAAAAAAAATCCCCGGGGGTTTCCCCCCGGGGCCCTGCTCACCACCAAACAAGTAGTATCATGTAGTCATCAAGCTGTCGTACAAGTTGCAATCAAGTTGTGATCAAAAGCTGATGGCGGCTTTAGATGCAAATCCAAATGTAAAATCGTTACCTTTGTTACCAGTGGTGCCTGTACCATTTTTCCAAGCTTCACCAGGGAACAACAATCCAAGTTGATTCACCCATTGAACACGTTCAATTGGTTTATAAACAACTTCGATATCCCATTCTAGGCCCAAATCTTTTTTAGCATCAACAGAATTCGGCACAGCGTTCATCAATTGAGCATAAATAAGTGTATTACGAAGGTTGAAGCGCTCGTTGATTGTGTAATTCACAGTCGGCGCCAAGTAGTAAGCATTGCCAACACTTTCGTCATCCGCTGAATTTCCAACACTCAACTGGTCTGGTTGCGTTTGATCAGATGGATATCTTGGTTTCACCGCATTCGTGTTGAAAAGATCAGCTCCGCCCAAACGGTGATTGAACATCAACATCGCTACATCGTAGTTTTTATTGAATGCAAAACCACTGAAGTTTGTAGAATCAGAATCACCGGTCGCCATACCCAGTTTAAAGGAGTAGTCCCATTTGGATTCTCTTGCCGGGAAGTACAATTCTGCCGCCAAACCGAAGCCGTCCATTTTCACGTCTTCAGTGCCACGTCTGATACCAGTCTCACCAGACTGGAAAGCACCTTCGAATTTATATCCGAATGCATCCCAACCACGACCGATAACGAAACTTGTCGTGTTGATGCTCATATCGCCAGCCACATCACATGGGGTCGCGCCTGCGCAATAAGCCGCTTTTTGCGCGTCAGAGTAGTTCAAAGTCGTACGAGCACCTTTTTTCTGCTCGACATAAACACCCATCAAAGATTTTGCTTCGATATTTTCGTATTGAAGCTGAGCACCCCAGAACGTCTGGTTGTTGCCCTGACCAAAATCATTGGCGTACATACGACCCAACATCGGCGTCAAAGACCAGTCACCCACGATGACTTTGTAAGAAACCATGTCACGAGTGTTATACCAGTGATCAAACGATCCATTGCCACCGGAATACAACATGCCCAGACCGAAATCGAAAGGCATGCGTCCCACTTTCAAGGAACCAAATTCCTGGTTCACGCTCAAGTACAACTGACTTGCAGAAACAGTTGCCGGACCTTGGTTACCGGAAGTTGCTGCCACATCAGAAGTGTTCATGCCCCAGATTGTGCCCAACTGGGAACCTGGATACATTTCGCTGTTGAACACATCAAAGCGAGAAATGATGTTAATACCATCTGCTGCGATAATTTTCGGAGTCAGATAAAGGTAATTCAAGCCGTAGGCTTTTCTTTCCGTCGGGTTCGTCAAAGAAGGTTTATCAACCTCAACCCATTCCGCACGGTAGCCACCCGACCAGTCCAATGACATCGCTTGCGCCGCAGTGGACGTCAGCACAATGGAAAGACCCAATACTTTTAGAAAATGTGCTTTCAACATTCGTATTCCTTTACTTTTCAACCACGCCCATCACTTCGGTTTCACGAAGGATCACGAGGTCTTCATTTTGAATTTTAACTTTAGAGCCTGAGTATTGTGAGAAGACAACTTTGTCCCCCACTTTAAGTTCCATCGGGCGCAGATGGCCTTTTTTGTTCACATGGCCACGTCCAACAGAAACAACAGTTCCATGAAGGTTCCCGGAAACATCCGCTACCGTATCAGGAATGAAAAGCAAACCACTTGCCGTTGTGCGCTCCGCACCTGATGTTTGTACGATCAAACGATCATCCAAAGGAGTCACGAAATCCGTCAAGTCCACAATCTTTTGAGGTGCCGCTTTCGTTACCAGATGTTTATTGGCAGGCGCTTTGGCAGTTGTCGTTTTCTTTGGCGTGACTTTGGCAGAAACGGCTTTTTTGGGAGCTACTCTTTTAGGAGCAGCTTTCTTAACCGGCTTTCCTGCGGATTTTTTCTTAACCGGCGCCTTTTTTACAGCCGCCTTTTTTGCTGGAGTCTTTTTAGATGCTTTTTTTGCTACTTTATTCGCAGATTTTTTTACGACCTTTTTAGCGGTCTTCTTTACGGCTTTCTTTGCAGAAGATTTCTTCTTAGCCACAACTTTTCCCTTTCACGAAAAAACTACTTCAACAGTGTCTGTTTTTCGTACTACTCTATGTGCATGTTGCGACCACGATTAAAGACCATTTTATTTTGTTTTACAATCCTTGTGACGCTTGCAATCATCGCGGGACTTGGGTTTGCCACTTATTCCTATTTTTCACTCGAAAAAGAGATGACACAAAAGCTTGAATCCAAGCGATTCATAGTACCCACCGAATACTATGCAGGCCCCCGTGTTTTCAGCGCACGAAATTCCGGTTCTCCAGACGGCATTGAAAGCCTCTTTACCAAGCAGAATTTCCGTCGACGTGACTATGATCAGCGACTCTTGCAAGGAGACTATTTCATCGCTGACCGTGAGCAGTGCAGCGCCCGACTGCAACTGCCGTTGGATGAGAACCAAATTGGCTGTTTTGCCTGGGTGAATAAAGATATCTCAACCGCAAAGGTCGATAGCTCCATGCAGATTTTGGTGTTCCAGAACGACAGCACCATTTCAAAAATCTATATTGGCGCGCCCTTTCAGGAAGTCGCATCCGTCTTTGGCGAAGCCCCTCTTTTGGCACAGTACATTGGTAACGAACCTTTAATGCAAAAAACCGTGACATTAGGAGAGGTTCCTCCCACGTGTTCCAACGCAATTATGGCAATTGAGGACGCACAATTTCTTGAACACGGCGGCATCAGCTTTAAGGGCATCCTTCGCGCCTTGGTTCGAAATATCACCACGGGTCGCAAGGAAGGCGGCAGCACCATCACGCAACAATTGGTGAAGAACTATTTCCTGACAAGTGAACGCACTCTGAAAAGGAAGTACCAGGAATTTATCATGTCGATTCTTTTGGAATCGCGATTTAACAAAGATGAAATTCTGGAAACTTATCTGAACGTCATTTACATGGGCCAAAATGGTTCATTCCAGGTGCGCGGCTACGGCTCCGCTGCACGATATTACTTCAACAAAGAAGTCAGCGATCTGGATTTATCTGAATGTTCATTGCTGGCAGCCATTGTTAACAGCCCAGGACTTTACAATCCGTTTAAAAAACCTGCGAATGCAGAACGTCGCCGCCACTTGGTTTTGGATAAAATGAAAGGTCTTAATTTTATCAGCGATTCCCAAATGACCGAGGCCGACAACAAGCCACTACCGCGGGCTCCAGTGACATTGGCTACGGAAACAGCTCCGTACTATCTGGATGCAGTTCGCAAACAAATGGAAGCACTGAAAGTTCCTGTTGAAGGTCTGCGAATCTACACAGCCCTTGATTTGGAATCCCAACAGGCCGCTCAGGAATCACTAAGCAATCATCTGAATAATCTGGAAAAAACGAACAAACACATCAAAGGCCTTAAAGAAAAAGGCAATAACCTGGAAGGAATAGTTCTGGTTGGCGACAACCGCACTGGCCTGGTGACGGTGGTTGTTGGCGGTCGCAACTATCGCATGACCCAGTTCAATCGCGCCATTGATGGCCACCGTCAGGTTGGCTCAACCATGAAGCCGTTTGTTTATTTGACGGCTTTGATGAACGAAACTTCCGAGGGCAAGCCCTACACCCCGATGACTTTGTTGAATGACGAAAAACAAAGCATTAAGTTCGAAGGTCAAAACTGGGCGCCTGAAAATTATGGCAAGAAATATTACGGCATGGTTCCGATGTTTTATGCCCTGAAAAATTCCATGAATGCCGCAACAGCCAATCTGGGTATGAATGTCGGCATTGGAAACATCGTCGATGTCGCCCACAAATTCGGCGTTGAATCCGAACTCAAACCATTCCCCTCATTGACTCTTGGTGCGTTTGAAATGTATCCCCGCGAAGTTTTGCAAAGCTACATGACGATTGCCAATCTGGGATTACGCAAAGACATTTCTTTTGTTCGCAAAGCCCTGAATGCAGAAGGTGCTGAGGTGTTCACGTTTAACCCCAATGACCGCCAGGTTGAGGATCCCGCGATCGTCGCCAGTCTGATCAGCATGATGAAGCAAGTCATCATTTCCGGTTCAGCGCGAGCGATTCCTCTGAATGGATTCACCAATCCTGCAGCTGGAAAAACGGGAACCACCAACGACAACAAAGACGCCTGGTTCAGCGGTTTCACTCCGTATTTAACAACAATCGTGTGGGTGGGTTACGACAACAATCTTCAGCACAAACTCACCGGCTCAAGTGGCGGCGTTCCGGTCTGGACAGATTTCATGAAACGAATTGGCAGCCGCTTTCCCGCGGATGACTTTACTCTTCCAGAAGATGCGGTAAAAGTTGTTTTGGACGAGGAGACTTTGAAGGCACTAAACGCCCTGCAAGCACCTTTTGATCCAACTTCGGTTGAATTGGTATTTAAAAAAGGCACCGAACCCTAAGGTGCCTTTTACAGAATGACTTCAAGTCCTTCGTGGGCAAAGTCCCAGATGACAGGCGGCATTTCTTCGTTGTTTTCAGAAGATGCTTTCGCCACAGAGCTATAATATTCCATCGTCTGACGGCGCAACTCCAAGACATGATCCGTACGTGCACCCGGATCATGATGCGCAAACAGGACTTGTTTGATTCCCTCTCGGAATGCAATCTCCAGCCCCACTTGTGCGGCACTATGACCCCAGTTTGCTTTTTCCGCCAACTCAGGCAACGTGTATTGAGCATCAAAATACATCAAATCGATATTCTGATATAAAGGCAGATCCTCTCCCAGAGCATCCTGAGTCACGCGCGTGCCCTCAGTATCCACACAGTGAGCATACGCTTTACCTTCAGCTTCAACCTTAAATCCCCAACATGGATCTGGATGATCCAGCTGATAAGGTGTGACTTTAAATTCACCCACTTGCACCGGCTTACGAGGCTCCAACACGTGAAAGTGTATGCGAGCCTGCAAAGCTTCAAATGGAACCGGGAAGTAAGGTTTTTTAAACAACCCACGAATCAGATGTTCCAGTTCAGACTGAACCGCATAGTAGTGAATTTCCTCACCAGGAATAAAATGCGGCACAAAGAATGGCAAACCGATGACATGATCCCAATGAAAGTGGGTCATAAAAATATGGTAAGGACCTTTTTTACGAACCGCAGTCCCATTCAAAATTCTTTCACTGATGGAACGAATTCCGCTGCCACCATCGATGATGATCTGACTGTTGCCACAATTCAACTCAACACATGTCGTTGCAGATCCATAGCCACCGACCGCAGGTTCCTGCAAACCACGTATATATTCAGACACTTGATGCGCACTATGATGACCCGAATTAAAGAAGTTCTGCAGAACTCCTTCGATGTGGTTTACCCAAGCTGATGGTGGTGGGGATGAAGGCAATGAGCCCCTGACGCCCCAGAATTTTATGGAGAATGACATACCATCTAAGGATGCCTCAGAATAAACACGAAACAAATTAATATTTTGTCCTGTCTAGTCGACAAAAGTACTGATGCACCAGTGCCGGGTAAGGATTACTCGAATGAAGTTTCCTTTTGCACCAGTTGGTTACACACCGCCCCTAGACACCACCACCTAAGTTATTGAATTTACTAGTAATTATTTTACCCACCGGAATTCAAAACTGGTACACCTATTGCTATCCCTACGGGGTATGGAAATTCGGAGACAAAATGACATCATTGCCTTTCGCGCGCCTGGGGAATCCCCAGTGGCTTTTCATGCGCGAAATCTGGAGGTCGCCGACATTTCCGAGGAGCTATGGAATGCCCTGCAGTCCCCGGACGACTCCGAACTTCAGTCTGTTTTAAGCAACTGGGAGTCCGAAGAAAACCCTGACGTCACCACCCACAAACTGGCCCGGGAAATTCGTTCCCTCACCATCAATGTCACGCAGATCTGCAATTTGAAATGCACCTACTGCGCGGCCGGTGGAGATGGAACTTATGGTGCGGCACAAACGAAGATCTCCGTTGAGAAAACACTTCCGCAATTAAAATTTTTCCTGGAAAAGCTTCCCGACACTGGAACATTCCGTATCGGTTTCATCGGCGGTGAACCCCTGCTGTATCCAGAGGGAATTCGCGCCATTGCAAACTACGTAAAACTTATGACGGCGGGAAAAAACCTTCGCCCGCAGTTTGCCATTGTGACCAATGGAACTCTTTTATCCGAAGCCAATGTTGAACTTCTGAAGGACATCCGTTGCAACGTTTCAGTCAGCATCGATGGAGCAGCCGAGCAGAACGATATCTCCCGCCCAATGAAAAACGGAACTGGCAGCACAGCTTTGGTGTTGGAAGGTCTTAAAAAACTTTTCGCGGCAAAAGCGGATCTGGGCTCGATCACCCTGCACGGAGTATTCACTGCCGAGAACATGAACCTGGTAAAGGCTTATGAATTCTACCGCCAATTTCCTGCTGACACTTACGAATTCACTTACAGCGTTTCCGAATTGAATCAGGAAGCCAGTGAAGCATTCACCAGCCAAATGAACTTGGTCGCGGACCGGGCTTATGCAGATGGCGGCGAAGAATCCCTTCGCAAGATCAACTTCTTCAACCGTGTCTTTTCAGCTTTGGACAGCCAACGTCGCACCGAGAACTTCTGTGGCGCCGGCAAATCTCTTTTGGTGGTGGATGCCCGAAACAACTTATTCTCCTGCCCTTGGGATGTGGGTAATGCCACTGAAAAAGTCGGACACGGCTCCCAGGTCTCTGAGGAAGCATTGGAAAAGTACGCCCAACCACTGATTCAGCAGAACAACTGTAATTCATGCTGGGCACGGTTTCTTTGCGGTGGCGGCTGCATGTTCGTCCACAAAGAGGCCACAGGCTCCAAAAACAAAAAAAATGCTCAATTCTGTGAACGTCAAAGAACTTTAATGAGCACCGCTATTTTATACTTTAAAAAATGTCGTCAGACTGATATTCAAAAGGACAGTGACTATGGAAAACACTAAAAAAACAGCAGCAAATCATATCAAAAAAGTGAAGCCTCGCGGCTCCGTGCTTTCAGCGACTCAAGTTGAAGACAACTGCATTCCAGTAAAATAATCAGGAGCAACAGCTTCCATGAAACTGCCAAGTCCATTCGAGGAAATTGCAAACTCCTCGAAACCAGCGCAATACCGTGTGTACGCGATCAGAGCTGTCTTAGCTATGATCATGGCGGCGCTTATTGCCCAAATCAATCTGGATTACCTTGAGTCTTGGCTGTACGACTTCCGCATCCGTTCCGAGGTTCTGCAAAGAACTTCAGGAAAAATTGAACTGGTTTACATCAAACCCTCCACCATTCAAATTTTCAAAGGCCAACCCAACGCCAAAGATCAGTCAGCGATACTGCACAACCTGCTGGCGGCCGAGCCACGCGCCATCGTCTATGATTTCCCAATCGAGCAGGCTCAGGGAAGTGAAGAGGATAAATCCGAGTGGGCGCAACTGATCTCCAGCCACTCCAATGTTTTCGTGGCCACTCCGGATACTCCGCTGAAGGGCGAAGAGCGCAGTCTTTATCTGCCGATTCCCTACGACAGCATCCGCATGGTTTCCGCACCAAAAACTTCTGACACGATTAACTTTGCCAAAGACCGTGTCACTCGTCGTATGTTGCTTTCTTATCAAGGCGCAACCATGCTGCCTGTGACTTTGGCGGCGCTTTACAATCCAGAGGTTCAAAACCCCGAGAACATCCGTGGGCATTTTGATTTCTACGACACAACTCAATCTTTTATCGACTTCCGCCGACCAGGCTCCTTTCCGTCAGCGGCCTTTGACGATCTTGCCAATGGTTCCGTGGACTGGAGTCGCTATAAAGACAAAATAGTGATTATCGGCACCGACCTGAACACCAGTGAGGCTGACTACATTCTTACGCCTTATAGTCGTATCCCGTCTGCCATGACCCGCATCGAAATGCAGGCCAATATGACAGACACACTGATCCGCAACTCCAGCCCTTTGCGCATGCCTCATTATGTGAACTGGATTTTGCTGACTTTGATTTCTATTCTGGCAATCCAGATCGTCCTGAGCATGAGCCCGGCAATGGGCTTGGTTATTTTGGTTGGAACGCTTTTCAGTTTCTCGGCCATTTCATTTGCTCTTTTCTGGCTGTTCGGATGGTGGATCACTATGGCCGCGCCTTTATTGGCGGGCTTTTTGGTCTATTACTTCTTTATTCCTTATCGTCTGATTATTGAAAATCGCCGCAGCTGGGAATACTACCAGAAGAACAAACTGCTTAGTCAGGTTGAAGAGTTGAAAACCAATTTCATTTCCATGATGTCACATGATTTGAAAACTCCAATCGCACGGATTCAGGGCATGACGGATGTGATTCTGTCAGATCAGGTGACACTGAGCCCGCAACAGCGTGAAGCGGTGGATACGATCAAGCAATCCTCTGATGACCTGCTGAAATTCATCAGTTCCATTCTGAACTACGGAAAAATCCAAAGTGAAGGTGTGGAATTGCATATGCAAACCAAGGACATTAACACCGTCCTTCAGGAAGTAATTCGCAAGCATGAGTTCCTGGCTAAAGTAAAACGCATTCAAATCGTGTCTGAGCTGGAGCCTTTGTTCCCTATCCGCATGGATCCGGATCTGATGAGACAGGTTTTGTCGAACCTGGTGGAAAACGCCATCAAGTACAGCCCGGATGACACGAAAATCCTGGTTACCAGCGAGGAAAAGGCCGACCGCGTGGTCATTCAGGTATCCGATCAGGGGCCGGGAATACCAGAGGACGAGCTTAACAATATCTTTATGAAGTTCTTCCGCAGCAAGAACGTAAAGAGCACGCAGATCAAAGGTTCGGGCTTGGGCCTGTATCTGGCTAAATATTTTACAGAGTTGCACAAAGGTAAGATCTTTGTGGAGTCGAAAGATGGAAAAGGTTCCACATTTACGGTAGAACTGCCGATGGAACAAGGGGGCGTTAATGCTTAAGGTTTTGGTAGTAGACGACGATCAGGGTTTAAGACTGTCTGTTAAAACAGCATTAACATCCAATCAACGCTTCGAAGTTGACGAAGCCTTCGATGGCATCAATGCCATGGAAAAAATCAAAGCCGGCACCACCAAGTATGACCTTGTTATTCTTGACGTCGACATGCCTCGCATGAACGGCCTTGAGACTCTTCGCCAAATCAAGGAATTCGATTCCGGCATTATCGTTATGGTGATGACAGCCCACGCAACCCTGAACGATGCCGTTCAAGCCGTTAAAGATGGTGCTTACAACTATCTTTCAAAACCAGTTGCTGGTGACGAACTTCTGGCTTTGATCGACAAAGCCGTTAACGCACATAACTTGATTTCCAATATCGCATTCTCTGCACCGGTCATGGTGGAGGAAGGTCGTAAAATTATCGGCCATACTTCACAAATGCAGAAAGTGTTCAACATCATCCACCGCCTGGCGAAAGTGGACACTCCCGTTTTGATTCGTGGTGCCTCCGGTACCGGTAAAGAACTGGTTGCCAAGGCGATCCACTTCAACTCTGCCCGCAAAGACGAAAAGTTTGTCGCTATCAACTGTTCGGCAATTCCTGAAAATCTGTTCGAGTCAGAGCTTTTCGGACACGAAAAAGGCTCTTTCACAGGTGCTGATCAACGCAAGATCGGTAAATTCCAATTTGCCGAAGGCGGCACTCTGTTCCTGGATGAAGTCGGCGACATGCCACAATTGATGCAGGTTAAAATCCTGCGCGTGCTTCAGGAGAAAGTATTCACTCCGGTTGGTTCCAACCGTGAATTCCCAACGAATGTGCGCATCATCGCCGCTACCAACCGTCCACTTGAAGACATGATTAAAGCGGGTTCTTTCCGCGAGGATTTGTTCTATCGTTTGAACGTGGTACCTATATTCCTTCCAGCTCTTCAAGAGCGCAAAGATGACCTTGAGCACATGGTTACCATCTTCATCAAGAAGTTCAATCAAGCTCATGGCAAGCGCATCAACGGCATCACACCAGACGCTATGAATGTTCTGAAAAAACACTCTTGGCCAGGCAACATCCGTGAGCTTGAAAACGTGATTGAGCACGCCTTCGTATTGGAAACAACAAATCTGATCACAATCGCCAGCCTTCCAGAGGCTTTGTTGATTGCTACGGGCACCAACTTGATTGATTTGACTCCGTTTGAGCAGGCGCAAGACATCGCTTCTGCCGGAATCGTAAAAGCAGCAAGTGCACACGCTGGTTTGGGCGATGATGAAGATGCGGCTGGCAGCGATATCGAAACTCAGGATCTTGAAGGAGAGGAAATCGTTCCTTACTCTGGCGAGAATCTGGATTTCAATGCGCAAAAAGAAGCTTTCGAAAAAGAATTTATCATCAAAGCACTTAAGACGTTCCGCGGCCGCATCAATCAAACAGCATTGCATGCGAATATTCCAAAGAAGACGCTTTTACGAAAAATTGAAAAGTACGGCATCAACGCCAAAGACTATTCAATTTAAATATCCCCTAAAATCCGCTTCAGATAAGGCCTTCCCACCAGGAAGGCCTTTTTTTATAAGGTGGCAAAGTATCGAGCCACAAAGAAACCAACGCCCCGAAATCAAGTTAAAGTTCGCAATAAAAAATCGGTTTCTGCATCGCCTCTAGTTTATTCCGAGGCAATTGAAGCCCAGATTTAGTGTTGCCTATAAATTCAGCATAATATGTTTTGCATCGTTGCCTCTAAGGTCATTGACTCGATGTTATGAAATTTGTAACGTCACTCCCTCGACCCTAAGGAAAATCTGTTAATGACTATGAACCCCTTGCCACCGCAGGCTTACACAAAAGAGACGCTGCTGAAAGCCTATCAATGGCTGATGTCGCAAAACTCTAATATCAAGGAGATCGCAACGACTCCTGATATGCTTGTTAGTTTGTACCTGAAAGCGACTCGCGATGGTGAAAGTGCCTTGGAACGTCCAAGTATCAAAAACTTCAAGTCAGAACTGAAAAGCTTGGCCGGATTGATGGGGGAATTGGATCGCCCTCAACAGCAACAGCATCAGCCCCAACAACAGGTGCAACAACAAGCACCTCCACAACCTGCTGTGGGCGCAACCTACCACGCCCCGGTTCAGCAGGTTTTGCAGCCTCAGCAAACCGCTCCAGTTGTGACTGTATCGGCTCCAATCGCGCCACCCGTCATGCTTCCACAAGCACACCAGGTTTCTTACACCGAGAAGACTCTGACGACCACGACTCAGACTTCCGACGCGATGGAGCTGTTTGATTGCGGGACTAAAGCAATGATTCAGGAAGTCAAAGTTGAGTTCAATTTAAGTTCTGATCTTGAAGCCTTGCGCATGCTGATAAAAATCGGTTATGTGAAGTCCAAAGGCATGCTAAAGTAATCTGAACATTGAGGCCCTTACATGAATAAAAAATACATCTGGCTGGTCGCTATTTCCGCTTTCTTGATCGCTTTGGATCAAGTTACCAAACTATACGTCCATACGCATTTCCACCTGGGCGAATCCGTTGTCGTCATTCCTAATTTCTTCAATCTGACTTATGTCAGAAACTTTGGCGCAGCGTTTGGCTTCCTTGCGGAAAGCCATCCTTCCTTCCGCGAGTTGTTCTTCCTGTCCATGCCCCCGATCGCTTTGATCATCATCCTGGGCATCCTGCGCGGAGTGAAGGACGACGACACGAAACAGATCATCGCTTTGTCGAGCATCTTTGGCGGCGCAATTGGTAACTACATTGACCGTATCCGCTTCCGCTATGTTATCGACTTCCTGGATTTTCATATCTACGGAAAATGGAGCTGGCCGGCGTTTAACGTTGCCGATATGGCGATCGTCGGTGGTGTGTGCTTGTTGCTACTGCTGATGTTCCTGGAAAACAGCAAAAAAAAAGAATCTGAAAAAGGCGCTTAAAAGCGCCTTTTTTATTTGTTTGGAATGTTCTTGCGAAGTTTGCGCTGCAGGCTTTGACGATGCAGCCCCAGTTTTTTCGCGGCCTGAGTGATATTGCCGTTGGAAGAGTTCAAAACATAGTCAATGTACTCACGCTCCATACGAGCTAGGGAAATCTCGGACTCCTCGGTATCCACTGCAACCTGGGTTTCCTCGTCTGCAAAAGCCCGAACGATCATCTCCGGAGTCACGGGTTTTGCCAAAAAGTTTTCCGCCCCCAGCTGCATGGATTTCACCGCTGAAGCGACAGATCCAAATCCGCTCATCATAATCACGCGTGCGTTTGGGAACTTTGCGGTGATCTGCTTTATGAAATCCAGTCCATTGTCATTCCCCACACGCAAATCCAGCAAAACTCCGTCTGGTGTTGCCACACGATTCAGATCCGGCAGCTGTGCAAAACTTTGAACCACGAAATCTCGTTCTTCCAGCTCTTGATGCAATACTTCGCGCAGGCGATTGTCGTCTTCGATCAAAAGAATATTCTTTACCCGATTTTTCATCCACGCTCCTCAAAAGGAAGAGACAGGCGAGCGGTTGCACCTTTCCCTGATGAATTATTTCCCAACAAAAATTCGCCACCCATTGATTGAGCCGTCAATATTGCTGAATAAACCCCAAGTCCGTTACCCTGCTGCTTGTTGGTGTTGAAGGGCTCGCCCAGACGCTCAATGACTTCGGCCGCCAGGCCCGCACCGTTATCAACGACTTCAATCACCACTTCCTGATCATCTTGGTAAAGCTTCAAGGTGATTTCAGCGGGAGCCTGAGAAGCCTCCAAGGCGTTATCCAATAAATCCAGAATCATCTGTGCGAACGATAACGGCTGCAGACGACTGTAAAACTGCCGCTCACTGACAACCTTATTGATAGACGTCTTATTGTCGATTTCCCACGAGCGAACGATATCCTGAAGAACCGAATTGACGTTAAGCTTTTGTAGCTCTCCATCAGCCGAAGTCATAAACACTCCGGCCATTTTTTGAAATACCGAAATACACTCGTCCAATGAAAGTTGCGCCTGTTGGATTTCCGCATGAGCCGCCACCGGATCGCCAAGCTTTCGGACGCCGCGATCCAGACGCAATTTCAGGGAGTTTAACGGCGTCGCCATCTCGTGAGAGAATCCCGCCGCCAGAGCACCCAGGGATTTTAAACGGTCCGCGCGGTATTGTCGGTTTTGCAAACTGCGGATTCGCTCTTCATGCTTTTCCAGAAGCCCCGAAAAAAGATGCGCCACAAACCACGCGCCAGCAACCACCACCCACTGAAACAGAAAATCAAAATACAAAGCCCGACGGTCCACATTCAGAGTCATGGCAGCATCGCGATTCGTTTCAAACTGCAAAATACCCAGGAATACAAAAATCAGAACTCCAAACAGAATACTCCGTTTGCGCAGCAACATGCCCCCTAGGAAGGCGTGCAAAGTCAGTACATAAATAAACGGATTCACAGCAGAACCACTTACGAATAGCAATCCTGCCACCGCAAACAGATCCACAAGCAATTGCACAAAAAGAAGGGATTGTTCCTGAGCTGCTTTGGCCTTGCTCCAAATTCCCAAGGTCAGACCATTAAAAACCGCAAGTAATGCAATGACGGCCATGAAATAAAACAGCTGTTCCTTAAGAAGGTAGCCCGCTTGAAGCAGCGGCACCGTCCCCAGCATCATGAAAAAAATGGCGATCCAACGAAAGCGAACGATCCCCTGAATAAGGGTCGAAGACTCCGGCCAAAATGCTTTGATAAGTGACGATGACATGAGGTTTACATATGCCAGAGAGGCCGGCACAGCAAGGATTTGCGCGTTCCTGCAACCATCCGTTGCACTAACGCGCTGGCACATTCTGCTTATGAGAAGAAATAGTGGAAAGACGGCTGAGCCAAGCGTTTTTGCCCATCCAAATTGAACAGACAAATCACCTCAGTTCGCACACCTTGCTTTACATTGAAAATGGTCAAATCTGAGTTTTCAATGATCTGATGCAAGCCACGTCCCGCACCACCCTTTTGGGAGTTCAGGCTTCCAGCTGCGCCATTGTAGCAAGACTCAAGATAATCAATGATCACTTCCTTCTTCAATGCCCCAAAAGGATCGACCACAGCCACCGCTGCCATGACACCGTCCGTGGCATAGCGGAAAACAGACTGCTGATGAGTTTCCAACTGAACTTCTTCTTTACGGCTGACATGATTAAAGATCGCATGACCTTGAGAGTCCACCGGAGCATCGTAGATGGCATTCATCAACATCTCTTCGGCCACTGTATTCACACGGTCGACCACGGAAGTTCGTACACCCGCTTTTTTCAAATAGGCGCACATATCCTCACGAAGTTTTTCACGCTGGCTTGAATGAGTGACGATTTTCTTTTGAATGTCGACTCCCCAAGTAAGGTATTTGTCGACGCCAAACAGATCTTTATTCAAGAGTTTACCCAGTGCCGTCAAAACAAAGCGAATCGTCGCGTTCTTGTCCTCGGCATCGCGGGAAATGATATTTTTAACAAAGCGATTCTTCAGAAGTATGTTCAAGTTCCCTTGCACGTCGTGGCTGGTCAATAGAATCACATTCGGGCTGAGTTTCTTTTCCTCGACCTGACGAAGCACTTCCACACAGCTTTCTTCACCAATGACCACGTCATATTTATTGGTTTGCAGGAATTCCAGAGCCTGAGAGGCGTCTGTGGCAATATCCAGCTGCACACCGGTACTGCCCAAAGCCATTCTTAGTGGCATTTGCTGCTTTTTATCCGGCTCAATCAACAATACGTTACCGCCAGCTCCACGCTGAAGGGCATTTTGTGCTTCATGCAATTCACGGTTCAGAATCTCAAAAAGACGGGCTTTTTCATTGGTCTTAATCAATCGCTCCGTCAAAATCATGCAATAGATCTGATATAAAAGGGCTTGGAAACGATCTTTGTCCTTAGGATGAACGTGGGCAAAGTCCTCGTCTTTAATGATGAAACAGCTGACTTCAGACACCGCAGTCACAGAAGTGGATGCGGGATTCGAAGTGATGACACTCATCTCCCCCCACACATCGCCCGCATTATCAAACGTAGCCAGGACTTCACCCGCCAACGAAATCTCGAGCTTTCCGGATCTTAAGAAGTACAGATTGCGATTCGTTTGCCCTTCTTTCAGGACAACTGTTCCAGATGGATATACTTCGGCATGCATCATGGCTGCGACTTGCAGTAGCAAGTCCGTGCTGAATGATTTAAAAAAGGAGTATCCCTTAATTTCCTGAACGATATCTGCCGGATGCATTTTCATATGCTACAATTATGTAGTCGGACATTGGGCGATGGGTAGTTTCACTTGAATATTCTTCGGAATTTTTGAAAAATTAAGTCTATCGTCGGTATCCCGGAGGATCCGTGTTTCCAATCATTAAATTGTCTTCTGAGTTTCAGATTCCCACTTATTACCTGATCATCAGCGTAACTGCGATCATTTGTCTGATGTGGGCTGTCCGCCGTAGCCATATCTATCATTTACATCAAAAGGAAACCCTCGACTTAGGTCTTCTCATTATGATCTTCGGATTCTTGGGCGGTCGATTGTTTCACGTGTTCTATGAAAGTTTTGATTACTATAGAGAAGACTTCCTCCGCATCTTTTATATCTGGAACGGTGGATTCGTATTCTATGGTGGTGCCGTGCTCGCGGCATTTGCTGGAATCTGTTACTTATATTTCAAGGACTACAAAAGACTGGAAGACTATCTGGATCTTTTGGCTCCAGTGCTGGCCTTGGGATATGGCCTGGGACGCGTGGCTTGTTTACTGGCAGGTTGTTGCTACGGACGAAGCTGCGAACTTCCTTGGGCCATTGCGAATAAGCATCCCACTCAACTGTATGCCAGCCTTTGGGAGGCCGGCGTATTGTTTTTGCTTCTGGGGCTTGAGAAATCACGCGCCCAATACAACTACTTTAAGGTACCCGGGCGGATCTTTTATTCCTGGATGATTTTGCACGGAATTGGGCGCCTTATAATGGAGTCCTTTCGCGCCGATTTCCGCGGTCCCACGCTGGGTGCCTCTATTTCCACGTGGATCAGCTGGGCGATCATCGCTTTCGGCTTCTTACTGCTCCTAAAAAAGCCTCTAGATTCAGATATTTAAAGTGTCTCATGTTGAGACTTTCGACAAAAGGTGACACAAATTGGCGGACTGTCTAAACAGTTCAACACCCTAACCGCTCTCAAATCGTAATTAACGAATCCCTGCGCACAGTTGGCGATGGCATGTCTCGCGCATTGCATCTGTAGTGAAGAAGTTTAATTAATGAGAGAGGTCTATATGAAAAAGCTCATCCTATCCTTAGTCACAACAGTCTCTGTGCTGACTTTCGTTGGTTGCAGCAACGGTGACAGTGGCGGTAACGGAGTTGTTCCAGTTACCTGTAACGCAGGCACAACTTGGAATGGTTCATACTGTGTGGGCAGCAATGGCGGCATCGTCAGCCCAGGCACAACAACCATACGCTACTTCGATTACGTTTATTACTTCCAGATTGATTATTGGACGAAAGCTCCACTGGCTGTAAATCCAAGTGCAAAACGCTACATGAAAATCACAAATTCTGCTGTCTATAAGAAGTTTTTGAAAGAAGCGATGGCAGTGTGTGACAGAAATATCTGGGGCTGGAACTCCGGTTACTCTGACTGTAATGCATGGGCCAACGGTTCCATGATTTTGCAGGTCGACTTGAATAACAGCTTGAAGCCTTCAGTTTATTTCACAGCAATTCCATCCCAGCAGTACTTTAACTTCAGTTTCGGTATTGATGGTGGCGGTATGGCTTACAACCCACTGGCTTTGATTCAAAACACAACATACAGCTTGATCAACCAAAGCAAAGGTTTCGAGATTCGCTCTAACGGCGCATCAACAAACGGTGGCGGGTTGCACTTGATCCAAATCCAGGTGTTCAACGGAACAACTGCTGACAATCAAGTGAACTACCAAATTGCTTACCCTGACTCCAAGGGCAAAGGCACTGTCTTCGCAACTGGTACTTTGACGAAATACTAATTGTCGCTACTTTAACAACCGATTGCTCAACTTCGCAGTGCATGGCGCAGGTGAACAATCGGTTGATCTCGTTTCAACTCTGCGCAAATATTCCCTTCATGAGTGAATCAGAAAAACCCCCAGGCAAAACAGTAAAGTGTCCACAGTGTGGCAAACCCGCTTTGTACTCACCAGAAAATGCATTTCGTCCTTTTTGCTCTGAACGCTGCCGTCTGATTGATCTTGGCGAGTGGGCTTCAGGTGGATACGCGATTCCCGTCAAGAATGATTCTTCAAGTGATTCTTTAACTTCCATCGACGATGCTTACGATGATGAAGATGAAGGCAACAACCACCGACATTAGTGCACGCATGAAAATGGCTCTGCGAGCCTTTTTCGCAAATTGCTATTGACGAAGCAGAGTTTTTAATTTGTTATTTGAAAGTCATTGGAAGACGAGAATTTATCATCAGGATGTATTAACAACAGGGACACACAAATGTGTCACTAAAGAGGAGTTCACATGAACAAGGCTCAATTGATCGAAAAAATCGCTGGCGAAACTAAAGTTTCTAAAGCACAAGCAGAAGCTATCCTTGACTGCGCAGTAGAAAACATCAAAAAAGCAGTTAAAAAAGGCGACGACGTTAAACTTGTTGGCTTCGGTACTTTCACTAAAGCTAAACGCAAAGCTCGCACTGGTCGCAACCCACAAACTGGTAAAGCAATCAAAATCCCAGCTGCATGGGCTCCAAAATTCCGCGCTGGCGCTGAATTCAAATCAATGGTTAAGTAATTAGTTAACACTAATTAAAATCATTAAAAGGCGTTCCCTCGGGAGCGCCTTTTTTTATGCCGTGTCACAGAACAGTCGGAACCCGCAGAGCACGGGGATTCCCTTTGAAATTTCCTCCCCCCAGCGCTAATCTAGCGCAATGGCAACATTCAATAAAAAGATCCAAAGATTAGGCGTGTATACAAGTGGTGGCGATGCTCCTGGAATGAACGCAGGGCTTCGCGCAGTCGTTCGTGCAGCAATCGCAAACAAACTGGAAGTTTCCGCAATCATGCAAGGCTATGTCGGCATGATGGAAAATCATATTGAGTCGATTGATCAACGTTTTGTTGCAAACATCATTCAACGTGGTGGCACTGTCATCAAAACAGGACGCTCCACTGAATTCACAAAACCTGAAGGCCGCGCCAAAGCCGCAGCCAACTTGAAAGCTCACGGCATCGATGCCTTGGTATGCATCGGCGGTGATGGCTCCTTCCGTGGTGCTCACGCCCTTTGGGAAGAACACCAAATTCCTGTCGTGGGAATTCCCGGGACTATTGATAACGATGTGTTTGGCTCTGATAAAACGATCGGTTTTGATACAGCTGTAAACACTGCTTTGGAAGCGATCGACAGAATCCGTGACACAGCTGCTTCACATGATCGCCTGTTCATCGTGGAAGTCATGGGTCGCAACTCCGGCCACATCGCATCTTATGTGGGACTTGCCGGTGGTGCTGAAGAGATCTTCACGCCGGAAGCCACAACGACAGTTGATAAAGCTGTGGATCGTATCAAAGAAGGCATCTCCAGAGGGAAAACCAGCTCAATTCTGGTCACGGCAGAAGGCCAAAAGCCAGGTCGCGCTTATGATCTTGCCGATGCCATCCGCAAGAAAACAGGCTGGGACGCTAAAGTTTGCATCCTGGGTCACCAACAACGTGGCGGTTCACCAACTGCTGCCGACCGCATTCTTGCAAGCCGCATGGGAGCCGCAGCCGTGGATTCATTGCTGAAAGGTCATTGCGACATCATGATCGGCACTGAAGGTGAACGACTGGTCGAAGTACCTCTCGACATTGTAACGAAGACCGAGAAAAAAGCGCATCTTGACCTCATCAGTCTTGCAAGTGTTTTAGCCACTTAAAAACTCTTGACCTCTTTTGTAGATGCTTGAATTCTAAACGCTATTCGCGTTTTAGCATTACAAAAGAGGTCTTTATGAAACGTCTGTTAGTATCCCTTTTGCTGGCTCTTCCTTTGCTGGCTGGTTGCACGAAAAAAGATAACGTTATCATGATCGGTGAATACGATTCATTGTCCGGTAGCGATGCCACGTTTGGCTTGAGCTCAAACAAAGGTGTTCGTCTGGCATTTGATGAAATCAACGCTGCTGGTGGTATCAAAGGTAAAAAAATCGAACTTAAAACCATGGATGACCAAGGTAAAAACGAAGAGGCCGCTGCGGCGACTACTCGCTTGATCACGCAAAATAAAGTGGTCGCAATTATCGGCGGCGTTGCTTCCGGTCGCTCCAAAGCGGCAGCACCGATTGCACAAGCCAAAGGTGTTCCGTTCGTCTCCCCGGCCTCCACAAATCCTGACGTAACAAAAGTCGGCGATTATGTATTCCGTGTTTGCTTCATCGATCCATTCCAAGGATCTGTGATGGCCAAGTTTGCGACTGAGAATCTGAAAATCAAAAAAGTTGCAATCCTTCGCGACGTTAAAAACGACTACTCCGTAGGACTGGCTGATGCCTTCCTGACAGATTTCAAAAATCGCGGTGGCGAAATCGTAGCGGACGTCTCTTACCAAGCGGGCGATATTGATTTCAAAGCTCAGCTGACGCAAATTCGCTCTAAAAACCCTGAAGCGATCTACGTTCCAGGTTACTACACTGAAGTGGGATTGATTGCGCAACAAGCTCGCCAACTGGGCATCAAAGCTCCGTTGATGGGTGGTGACGGATGGGATTCCGAAAAATTGCACGAGATCGGAAAAGAAGCGATCAATGGCAACTACTACTCAAACCACTACACTGTTGAAAGCACAGATCCTGCAGTGACTGAATTCATCAAAAAATTCAAAGCGAAATACAACGAAACTCCGGATGCGTTGGCAGCTTTGGGTTACGATGCCGCTAAAATTCTGGCAGCCGCTATGGAGCGTTCTGTAGACTTGTCAGGTAAAGCGATTCGTGATGAACTGGCTAAAACAAAAGATTTCCCTGGCGTGACTGGTAAAATCAGTCTGAATGAAAACCGCGATGCTGTTAAGAGTGCTGTGGTGATTCAGGTTGATGGACCAAACCGCAAGTACATCTCGACAGTGACGCCTTAATCGGCCCCAATAAAGGACGGACATGCAGGATTTCGCACAGCACTTAATAAATGGTATCAGCCTTGGCTCCATCTACGCACTGATCGCTCTTGGCTACACCATGGTGTACGGAATCCTGAAAATGATCAACTTCGCCCACTCTGATGTTTACATGGTGGGCGCCTTTGGTGCCTACTATGTCGCCCGGGCCCTGGGTATCGAAGCTCAGCCCGGCATCGGTTCTTTGGCAGTTCTTCTGATTTCTTCGATGGTCGTTTGCAGTGTCCTGGGTCTTTTGATTGAACGACTTGCTTACCGCCCCCTTCGCACAGCACCTAAATTAAACATTCTGATCACCGCTATCGGTGTCAGCTTGCTGCTGGAATACGGTGGACAAGTTGTATTCGGAGCCGATCCCAAAGTCTTTCCTGAAGTGATGAAAGATTTTGTGATCTTCTCGTTCGGCAATGTGGAACTGAAGTCCTTCGATTTGACAGTCCTTCTGGTCAGTGTCATCGCGATGATGGCCCTTCAATTCATGCTCTATAAAACCAAACTTGGCAAAGCCATGCGTGCGGTCAGCGCCAATCCTTCCGTCGCCAGCCTGATGGGCATTAACCCGGATAAAATCATCGCTTTCACATTTATCGTGGGCTCGGCCCTGGCCGGAGTGGGCAGCGTCCTGGTCGGCATGAAATATCCGAAGATTGATCCTTTGATGGGAATGATGATCGGCATGAAGGCCTTCGTCGCCGCAGTTCTGGGTGGCATCGGCAACGTGCGTGGCGCCGTTCTTGGAGCCTTGATTATGGGGCTTTCCGAAGAAATGGTCGTCGCTTATCTTTCATCCACATACCGCGATGCTTTGGCCTTCGGTATTCTGATTGTCATTTTAATCTTTAAACCTGCTGGCCTGCTGGGCAAGTACACTGTGGAGAAAGTGTGATGATTCGTGCTTTAAAGAATCCTCTTTTATCCCTTGTTGCAACCCTGATTCTGGGGCTGGTCTTTCAGTTCGGATTTGATGAATACATCCAACTGATGGTTTTGTTCGTCACCGTTAACTGTCTGATGGCCATGAGTTTAAATCTGGTCAATGGCTACACAGGGCAATTTTCATTGGGACATGCTGGTTTTATGGCGATCGGCGCCTACTTCACGGCCTACGCTTCCGTGAATTGGAACTTCCTGCCGGAGCAATTTCAAGGAATCACATTCTTTGTCTTCGCTATCGGCAGCGGTCTTGCCGCAGCCCTTGCTGGATTTCTGGTGGGACTTCCCTCTTTGCGCCTGAAGGGTGACTATCTGGCCATCGTCACTCTGGGGTTTGGTGAGATCATTCGCGTGGCGCTTTTGAATATGGACTTTTTGGGCGGTCCGCGTGGATTTGCCAACATTCCAGGATTCTCCAGCTTTTACATGTCCTATGCCTTCGCCGTTCTTTGGATCCTGATTTGCTTCTTTACCATTTGGCGTGTGATGAGATCCTCTTGGGGACGCGGCTTCCTGAGTGTTCGCGAAGACGAAATCGCAGCCGAGTCCACAGGTATCAACACGACAGGAATGAAGGTTCGCGCTTTTGTTCTTTCCAGCTTTTTTGCGGGTGTGGCCGGCGCCTTGTTTGCTCACTTTACCAACTTCATCAATCCATCATCATTCACCTTCCTGCAAAGCGTGAATGCTGTGATCATGGTGGTTTTGGGCGGAATGGGATCCATGACAGGATCCATTATCGCAGCCATTTTTGTAACGGCACTGCCTGAAGCACTTCGTCCCCTGCAAGAAGTGACCGGTGTCGACCTGCGCATGGTTATTTACTCATTGTCTTTGGTACTTGTGATGATTCTTCGCCCTAAAGGCATCATGGGCGAACTGGAAATCACCGATCTGTGGAGAAAATATGTCCGACGTTCTGCTGGAAGCTAAAGGTATCACAATGCAGTTCGGCGGATTAAAAGCCGTCGACAATCTGTCCTTCAAAATTGAAAAAGGTCAGTTGGCGGGTTTGATCGGACCAAACGGTGCGGGTAAAACAACGGCCTTCAATATGCTGACAGGCGTTTACCAGCCGACTCATGGCGAGGTTTTTCTGGACGGTCAATCCTTGGCGGGCTTAAGACCCTACCAGATCTCCCAGCGTGGCATCGCCCGCACATTCCAAAATATTCGTCTTTTTAAAAATCTGACGGTATTGGAAAACGTCCTGATCGCCACACATCAGCATGTGAGCTATGGAATTATGGATGCCTTGTTTCAAACCAAGAAGTTCATTGAGACTGAAAAGCAAATGACTGAAAAAGCCATGGACCTTCTTTCTCTTTTTTCCATGCAAAACAAGGCCGATGAACTTGCGAGCAGCCTCCCTTACGGCCAACAGCGCAAGCTTGAGATCGTCCGCGCCCTGGCAACCGATCCCAAAATCATCTTACTGGATGAACCTGCAGCGGGAATGAATCATTCGGAAACTCACCAACTGATGGAAACCATCGCGCAGATCAGATCCAAATTTAACCTGACGGTTTTATTGATCGAACACGACATGAAACTGGTCATGGGAATATGTGAAAATATTGTGGTGCTGGATCACGGAGTGAAAATTGAAGAGGGCAGTCCCAAGCACGTTCAAAACTCCAAAAAAGTTATCGAGGCCTACCTGGGTGTGGAGGAAACTCACTAATGCAGACTCCAATTATTTCCGCTGAAAACCTGAACGTCTATTATGGATCCATCCAGGCCCTTAAAGGAATCACTTTCCACGTCAACAAAGGGGAAATCGTCAGTTTGATTGGTGCCAATGGCGCCGGTAAAACAACGACACTTCGTGCATTGTCTGGATTGGTTCCCTCCCAGGGCACAATCACAATGCATGGCAAAGATCTGATGACCGTGCCATCCCACGACCGGGTCAAGCTGGGCATGGCTCAGTCCCCTGAGGGGCGCGGTGTGTTTCCCCAAATGAGCGTGCTCGAGAATCTGGAAATGGGTGCCTACCACCGTAACGACAAGGCCGAAATCAAAAAAGATTTTGAAATGTGTCTGGAACTGTTCCCGCGAATCAAAGAACGCCTGTGGCAGATGGCCGGGACATTGTCAGGGGGCGAGCAACAAATGCTGGCAATCAGCCGCGCCCTAATGTGCAAACCTGAGATTCTATTGCTGGATGAGCCTTCTTTGGGACTTGCTCCCCTGATCGTAAACCAGATTTTTCAAATCGTGACCAAGCTGAATCAGGATGGCATGACAATTCTGCTGGTGGAGCAAAATGCCAAGCTTGCCCTAAGAATTTCTCATCGTGCTTACGTTCTGGAAACCGGGCGCGTGGTGATGCAGGACACAGGTATCAACCTGCTGAACAACGACGAAGTTCGCAAATCTTACCTCGGCGTTTAAAAAGAATCTTTAAATAAAAAACCCGCTTTCGAGCGGGTTTTTTTTATTTCTCTTCGTGTTTCCACTGCAGATAGTTGTTGTTTGATTTGTTTTCCGGGTGCTGATGATACTCTTTATAGAGTTGCAACACATCCCGATGAAAATTCGACTGATATGAGTGCACTCGGCTGCCCAAGGCCCCAAAAATATTGAACAAGCTGAACACCACAAGGACCGCTGAAAAAATCCAGGCAAATCGTCTTGCGGGCATTCTGTCACGAAGCTGGCTAAAGGCGATGGTAATCAACACTGTCACTATCGGGAATGCCAAAATTAAATGCCAGTGATTGAACTCCACCGGGGAAAGACCCGTGGCCAAAATCATCGAGCAGAACATGTAAAAAGCGTACAGGTAAATTCGCTCTTCACCCTGCACCAAGGTGCGATCCTGGCGAATCTTGAAAGGGCGGTCCGTTTTCCAAACCTTCTTAAAGATTTTCCATTGAACCACGGCACTGAACACGACCGTTACCGCCGTGAACAAGTATTTGCCACCATGGAATGCTCCACTGACAATCTTCTGCACCGTCAGATCCTGAATCCACAGAAAATTGATCTCACTAAAAATATGACGACCATAGGAGATCGCACCATAGCGAATCCAATAGGAAATTCCTTTTAGCACCGGATAAACCAGGACAAAGTTTTTTCCAATAAACGAATTGGACTCTTTACTGACGGCCACGGCCAGTTCACGGTGCTCCAGATAAGCCATCAGCCATGGGAGTAAACTAAGAGCCACTACCGCACTTCCCGCGACAAAGCCCCACCAATTCACTTTCAAGTATCTGAAACCCCAAAGTCCCAAAGACAGAATCCCCAGCATCAAGACAGAGAAATGGACCTGCACGCAGAAGCCAATTGTCAGGACGTGAAAAAACGTCATCCAGAAACTTTTCTTATTCATGTGGTAGGCGGTATAGAAGTGAACAGCAGAGAACAAAAATAAGTACGCCGGATTGTACAGTTCCGTCTGCTCCACGCGCCAAGGACTGAGCCAATACAACAAAAGAAAATCCAGGATAATGACCGGCTTAAAATTCTTTTTCAGAACGTCAGCAAATAGAAGGTACGAAATCACGTGGAAAAGTAAAATAACCGCCAGAGCGGAATAAGGCGAAAAATAGATTTTCATCGGAATTGCCGAAACGGCCGTCAAAAAACTGCCCGGCAAAAAACCCATGCCGGTCGTCGCATTTCCAAAGTGTGACCACTGTCCGTCATCGATCACACGGAATGCTTTTAGCAACATCTGCACGTGATCATTATGCAAAGTGAGATGCGCAAAAAAGAAAATACTGAAGAAAAGGCCCAGGGAAAATAAGGCCAATTTGGACAGACACAGGGAGGCTGTTGTTTCGGGTTTCTTAGACATGGGCTCACTTTGGCACAAAAGAGGCCCTTAGGCCATCTTTTGTAGTGTGATTTCCATCTCGGTTCCACGGCCATCTTTGACCGGGCTCTTGATACTTACTTTACCATCGTGCGCTTCGACTACAGCTTTTACGAACGTCAGACCCAAACCCATTCCGTATTCAGAACGGCTCTTGTCACTGCGATAAAGCTTTTGCCAGATCAAGCCGTGCTCTTCAGCGGCGATTCCGGGACCGGAATCCACGACTTTAAGAATAACGCTTTCCGTCTGATTGATAGTCTCGATGATTACTTCACCACCCGGAGGTGTGTACTTATGGGCATTATCCAAAAGATTGGCGATCACACGACTGATCAATCTTGGATCAATCATCGCCCAGTCATGGGAATCCAATTTTTGCGTGACCTTGATGTTTTTTTCCTCGAAGGCCATTTCATAAAGGTCCATGATTTCACGCACCAGATCACTGATAAACTTTTTCTCGATCTTCAGCTTTTTACTGCGATTCTCGGCCTCGGTAATATCAGTCAGGACCTGCAGGAAGTTCAGGATCTTATCTGAGTTCTCGAAGCAGCTTTGCAGGGCTTCGCGATAAGACTCCAAATCACCCTCACTGGTCAGTGCAATTTCCGCACGGCCACGCAGTCTGGTTACCGGCGTGCGAATATCATGGGCCAAATGATCAAAGGCTTCCTTCAATCCATTTACCAGGTTCTCGATCTTATCCAGTGCCTTATTGAATAACAGCTTAAGCTCTTCAAGCTCATCATCACTGCCACCAATCGGCACACGAGTGGAAAGAGATCCGCGCTCGATCTTTTTCATCGAGTTGATCAGTTCACGAACGGGACTAAGAGTGGAATTCGATAAAAAGAGGCCGCCCAAAAATCCAATCATCGCAACCGGAACCAGAGTCCACCAGAAAAGTCTTTGCAGATTGCGCAGCTGGCGAGCCATTCCTTCCGTGCTTTTCGCCAACATAAGGCGCTCGCCATTTTTTAGATTTCTTCCCTGAACCAAAACCGCCTCGGCCCCCTGGCGTTCAGGGATGGAGAACTCGAATGCATTTTCACGATGATTTCGCAGTTCACGAGTCAATAGATTCTTATCAAATTCAGGTGCTGGATTAGGCCAGTGAGAGAAAACGACATCACCGTTTTCGTCGTAGATTTCAATCATCAACGAGGCATCACGGTCAAAAGTACGCAAAACCTCGAAATACTGTTTGAAGTCCTCAAGGCCATTGACCTCGATACGATTGGCAAACTCGTCCGTTTTAGAAACGAGAATCGCCCGCTCTTGATTTTGCAGTGAGTGCGTGATTTGAAAATAAAGAAAACTGAAGATCAGCGTGGAGCTCAGAATCAGTACCAGCGAGTACGCAAGCGTCAGCTTGGTACTGATTCTAAAAAGCGTGGGCTTAAGACCCTTTAAGAACATAACCTACACCTCTGACTGTATAGATAAGTCGTGTAGGAAAATCTTTTTCTAACTTGTTTCTTAGGCGGCATACCAATACGTCTACCACATTCGTTTGTGGATCGAAATCATAATTCCAAACTTCTTTAAGGATAGTTTGTTTTCCGATGATTTTGTTTGGATTGCTCATGAATAGATCCAACAGAACAAACTCGCGCTCTTGTAGATCCAACTTGCGACCCGCACGAACCACATCACGGTTCAAACGATTCAATTTCAAATCCTGGAAAACCAATTGAGTCACTTCAGAAGCTTTCTGAGCGCGCTTTAACAGGTTCTTTACGCGGATTTGCAATTCAGCCATTGCGAATGGCTTTGTCAGGTAGTCATCACCACCCATGCTCAAACCTTTAAGACGGTCGTCCAACTCGCGCAAAGCACTCAAGATCAAAATCGGTGTGTTGATTTCTTTCTCGCGCAGAGATTTTGCAAACGTGTAGCCATCCATTTCAGGAAGCATCAAATCAAGTACAATAATGTCATAATGATTTGTCAGGGCTCTTTCGTAAGCACGTCTTCCGTTGGACTCAACGTCGACTTCACCTTCAAGCTCACCCAAACCTTGTTTTACGATTGTTGCAATCTCGTTGTCGTCTTCTACTACTAAGCATCTCATCTTAAGGAACCCCTCTGGACTAATGATTTAAACTTGCGCCAGTGTATATCAGGTTTGTTTCTAAACAAAAGGTTCAATTTTAACTAAGCTTGCAAAAACGCCTATTATTACAGACATTTAATCGCCTACTTTGGGGAATAATGCCCTTTATTACTGGGTTTTAAAGCTTATGTGGGGCATTTCGGGTTGACCCTTAAAAAAAAGAAACAGGCCCGGGGTCAGCGGGCCTGTCGACATGGTTTAGATATTAACGGGTCTTTAACTTATTATCGTTTCAATTGGATCACTTCATTAAGAAGTTCATCGGTCGTCGTGATCGTTTTTGCATTGGCTTGGAAACCACGTTGATTTTGGATCATGTTTACGAACTCTGTTGCCAAATCCACTGTGGATCTTTCAAGAGATTTCGCGAACAATTTACCACGACCAGCTGCACCTGGGCCACCCACTGAAGCTGTTCCAGAGTCTCTGGATTCCTTCAAACGATTGTTACCAACTTTGAATAGAGCTTCTGGATTTTCAAATTTCGCCAGTGCAATCTGCGCCAAGTCTTGTGCCTGACCATTCGAGTAAACCGCAGTCAAGATACCTTCATCATTGAAGGACAAGCTGTTGATTGTACCCGCAGCCGCACCGTCTTGGTGCCAAGAGATAAGGTCTGAGTTTTTACCGTACTGTTTAGTACCGTCCAAACCTTTACCGCCATCCTTGATTGCATCACCGAAGTTCAATTTGATTTCTTGGCCTTGAAGTGCGCCACCTTTGAAGTTGAAATTCGAGGAAGTCAGTTGTTGAGTGTCCAATTTACCATCAACCGTGAATTCAAGCTTACCAGCACAAACTTCAGAAAGCTGACCTTCTTCGCCACCAGTAATTTCTTTACCGTCAACAAGGCCTTTGTATTCCCATTGTCTGTCAGCTGTCTTATTGAAGAACAAGCTCAACAAATGCTTATTACCTTGGGAATCGTACATCTCTACACCTGTAGAGTAGTGAGACGTGGAGTATGGGTCTTTTGGATCAAACTTTTTAGTTGGCTCCATACGGGAGTCCAAGTTCAGGTCCATCTTGATTTCTTTAGTCGCTTTCGCCGGAACCAATGCACGAGGGAATTTGATGTCAGTCATTTTGTTCAGGATGTTACCTTTTTCATCAGTACCGAAACCTTGAACTTTTTGATTGTCATTAGTTACCAGGTAACCTTCACGGTCAAAGTGGAAGGAACCATCACGAGTGTAAGACTCGCCATCAGAACCTTTAACTTTGAAGTAACCATCACCAGAGATTGCAAGGTCCGTTACTTTTTCAGTAGCGTCAACGTTACCTTGAGTAAGGATTGGATTTACGGCACCGATCTTCACACCACGACCGATTTGATTTCCGCCCAGAACACCTTTTAAACTTTTAGAAATGATATCTTGGAATTCCGCGCGGCTTGCTTTGAAACCGACAGTGTTTGCATTCGCGATATTGTCACCGATAACGCCTAGGGCTTCGCCCTGAGCAGCCATACCAGACACACCCGTGTACAATGAAGAAAGAATACCCATGTGACCTCCATGTCGTTGGCAGTTCTATTCGAGAACCACCGTTTGGAGAGCCTCCTCTACGAGGACCAGCTCTAATATTTAGTTTTTAGTTCATTCGCCTTCACTCATCCTGAGCTTCAGCGATTTTGTGTTTTATCTGTCTCTTCAGGACAGCTTCAACACGTTTTGCGGTTAAATAACCACCGTGCTATCGATGTTCGTGAACACATTTTCTTTCAATGCGGTCTTGTCCATCACAGTAACAACAGTCTTATTCTTCACGCTGACAATCAGTGCCGAGTCATTCATCAAAACCAATGAATCCTTGGAACCTTTCGCCGCAGCTCTCGAAACCGCATCATTCAGCTTGTTAATATCCTCGGGACTGTATCTAATCCCGCGAGTACTCATTCGCTCAATTGCATGATTCGAAAACTTCACTCCTTCAGCAGGCTTTGTTAAGCCTTGAGGAACCACCTGTGCAGCTTGGGGAGTCGCAATCGGCCCACCGAGCTTATCAAGGGTATCCTTGAAGGAAGGACCCGTTCCCGCTCCAACTTCAGGTTTAACCTTCGGCTGCTGCTGCGGAATGAGTTGTTCAAATGTCTGTATCTTCTTTAAGTCCACCATTTTACTTCGCCGTCTCCTTCGCGATCTTTTCCATCATGTCGCGAGATAAACCCACCGTATCCATGATCTTAGATTTTGGCGCAGGAGCAGACGCAGTAGTAGGACTTTGTTGAACTACATTTGCCTCTTTCTTAGTTTGTCCTGTGGCATCATCCTTTTTCAAGTCTAGGTTGGTGACATCATTTACATTCTGGTCGTTCCTCATAAGACGAGGGTCTGTGATCTTCTTCACGTCTCTGAAGCGAATCGCCTGGTTTCCAACATTTAGAACCGGGCCTTCAGAGGAATAACTCACGCCTGTGATAACGCCATCGAAATCTGTTTTGATGCCGAGTTTTTTTCCGTCCGCTGTTTTTGCCTCTGCCAGGAATTGATATTCTCCTGCTGCGGCTTTCATACCTTTCGTGTCTTCACCATTCCAAGTGAGTTTGTTATCACCTTGCTTCAGACCTTTCAGGTTGTACTCACGCACGACAGCTCCATCAGCGTCACGCACTTTCACTGTCACTTCCTCTGCTGCCATTGGCAACGAGAAACGGAAATCATGTTCTCTGTCATTCACGCCGCGCACAACTTTGGATGAATCACCCGCAACAGCTTTGCCGATCAAATTCAACGCCTGGAAATTTTCAGAAGGTTTTTGTGCTGCCTTCATCTCTTCAAGGGTTTTGTTGATGTTCTGCATTTGCTCGAGTGACGAGAAGTTCGCCAATTGAGCTGCCATTTCATGTGACTTCATTGGGTTTGTCGGATCCTGATTCTTCATTTGCGTAAGCATCAATTTGAAGAATGCATCCTTATCCATATTTGGATTACCCGTCGTACGAACTTTCTGAGTAGGATCAGTCCAATTCGGATCAGCAAGCTTGTTCGCCACCGCGCCAAGATCTTCTTCGCCGACTTTCGCTTTATCGGAAGCGCTCAATGTGCTAGCCACATTTGTGCTTGTCGGTTTTTCATTTGTTGCACCGAAAGCATTCACTCCTAATTTCGCGTTGACCATTGTCATTCAAGTTCCCCTTTTTTATGCCACTAAGTTTAGACCGCTGCCTTTGCCTTCAGTTGTACGTGGCGCTGATTTTACAGACGCTGTATCAATTGGTTGCAAAGGATCACGACGTTTACCAGCATAGCCACGAAGCGGTTGCATATCAGTGAAGGATTCGCGACGACCTTGGTTACCAAAGCTGTCATTGAATTGATTCCAGAACTGACGTGCCTGGTCTCTTTGACCTTGGCCGTTCGTATTATTTTGGTTTTGCGTCGCTGTGTCGGCAGACGTCGTATTCACAACATCCACTTTAACATTTTCCACAGACAATTTGTGAGCAGCAAGACTGTTCTTCAAATCAACTAGACTAGACTCAATAGACTTTTTCGCCTCTGGAGAGTCCGCTTGCATCTGAAGATTCACTTTTCCGTCCTGAAGCATGACTTTCAAGTGGATTGTTCCCATGCCCTCTGGGGACATCTGAACTTTCACCTCACCGCCACCTTTTTTGATCAGGTATTGGGCTTGATCCATCAATTGCTTCACGCTGGCTTCGTTTTCTGCCGCGTTCACTGGAGCTTTGGGCGCCATCGCTGCCATCGCAGGGTCAAACTTCAAGCTTTCACCTTTGATTGGTTGCGCTTGCAGAGCCTCAAGTCCATTCAATTCCGCTTTGAATTCCGCCGCTTTTGTTGTCAGCTTATCCTGCGCAGAATCTTTACCCTCAGCCATTCCCTGCTGCATAAACTGCTGTGCCTGGTTTTGCATCATGGATTGACCTTGGTTCTCCTGCTGAAAGAAGGATTCGGGGCCCATCTTTCCATTCACAGCCTGCTTCATCATATCCATCTGCTGAGGCTTCTCCATGCGTGGGGCCTCAATAGCTTTGGTGAATTCATCAGTCAGCTCGACGGATGACTCTTCCATCGCTGCACCTTCGGATTTTTGTTGCGCTGCTGCCGCTGCCTGTTTTGCCGCCAGTGCCGCCAATAATGCCGGAGACATGGTCTCCTTCATCTGACCTTGCAAATGCGGAGGCAATTTATCCAGAAGATTCTGTTGAGATGCTTCGGCTTGCGACGCCCCTGGAGCTGGCATGGCCGCTTCCATTGGCATTTCCGCTTCCGGCATCATGGCGCTGTCGTCCATCATCATACGTGATGCCAACGAACCACCCAGATCAGGCATTGCCATGGCATTCGCCGGCCCATCCTGTTTCATCCAGAACTTTTTATTCAGGTTATCAACCGCAGTTCCGATCTGGTTCTGCTTTTCCTGCGCTGCCGCCACTCGCATCTGCATGCTCTCTTGAGACATGCCTAAACCCGCTGCCATTTCCGGCATCGGTTTCGGAGTTTGTGGTTGTGGCATTTGCTGCAATTGAGCAAGCAAGGACGCATACATGGCCGTGGCTTGTTCTGCCTGGTCATCGTCCAAGTTCAATTGATCAATCACAGCTTGCGCTGTCACTTCTGGGGATTGTTTGAGCTGGCTGTCGTCCAGTTCGGCCATCGCTTCCACAAGTCGTGTGGGAGGGATTTCAAATTCACTCTCGAATGAGTCCATGAATTCTTTGATTGCCTGCTGTCGATTCGCCGCCCGCTTTTCTTTCCCATCGTCAGTGCTGACCTTGCGTTCTGGTTTCGAGCTGTTTTCCTGAGCTTTTTCATCCCGTGGCTCTTTCGAGTCTTTGGAATCTTTCGCTCGGGCTTCCTGCTTCGGCGATTCTTTGGTTTCTTTCGGGCTTCTCAGGCTGATTTTATCCTGCAGAGCTTTGTCGAAACCGGAATCTTTACCGGAACCCTTGAAATCTTTCTCCTGAAGTTTGTCAGAAGCTTGAGACCTCAATTCGGTCGCACCCACCATTGGGGGGCCGACTATATTTAACAAAATGATCCTCCTTCCTAGAGAATTTCTGTTACTTTACTTTTCTGATGCTGGAGCACGTTTATAACCGGCATATTTCTCAGAAATGATCTGAGCTTTTTCCGGCTTCAATAAATTCATGATATCAGCAGCATTTTTCTTTTTCATACGACCAAGTATCTCAACCACCAAATCCTCGTCCATCGTCTCAAAGACTTTGGCCGCTTGCGGGGGCTTCATATTGGTATACATCTGTACCAAGGTATCGACTTTCTGGTCGTCAGCCTTGACGCGATCCTCGAGCATGCTGGAGATCTTGCCACGCATGTCCTCGAGCTCTTTCAAACGTTTATCCAATTCAACCTTTTGCGCCTGAAGTTCGGATTCCTGACGATTCAGCTCCTCTTCACGGGCATCAAGTTCTTTTTTTCTGTCAGTCAATTTTGTCAGATGATCAATTTCACTTGTCGACAAGGAGGCCGCTTTGGCTTCCGTCGCCGCTTCCACCGGCTTTTCTTCCGCAACCGGAGCCGCAGGTGCTGGAGCGGATTGCGCCATCGCGCCACCGTTCAAAGTGATTTCCACGCGTTTAAGAACGTTGTCGATTTCCTCATGGTTCTGGAAACCCACAACCGCAAGAATCAATCCCAAGAATGAAAAACCGGCCATTTTCCAATGCACACCGGATTTCTTTTTGGATTTTTTGGGAGCAGTCATTTTCATGCGACGACGCAACTGTTGTTCAACGTCTTCAGAGGATAGATCCAAATGCAGGCGAGTCGACGCTGGATTTTTTGTGAACTTCACACTCCCGCTGTTTTCGTCGGCGACCTTGCGTGCATTTTTAAAATACTGATCGTATCCAGATTTCATCGATTTATGATTCCTTCATCCTTGAAGTTCGCAAACCCGTTTATTCAGCTGTTCTTTTAAACCGCAGAATGGCCTGCTCATCCATCTCTTTTTGATCCTGGATTTTTCGTTCGGCTTTGTATTCCTCGAACTGATTTTCCCGGGCCTTCTCCATAATTTTATAGTCTAGAGCGGCTTGTCGCAAAATTTCTCTCTTGGCCTCGACTATTTTTTCGATTTCGTGAACATTTTGCTCTTGATTCTGAATGCGAATTTTCTGGCCCTTCATGAATTCATGAATTTGTGAGAGGGCTGGACCTTGGGCGCCCCCGGCCTGAACCAGGCTCCCGGCGCGGGCTTGGGCGTCCAGAACATCCTGGCGCATTTTATCCAACTTGGTCTGATATTCATTTAGTACGGCCACCGCATCCTGAAAGTTCTTCTGAGCGATATTTTCAACAACCTTACGGTGTTCAAGGACTTTCTGCAGGGGAAATTTGAATCTCACAAGTCACCCCCTGGTTAGGCGTTGATCAGAATCTGCTGAAGCATACGAACGGTATTATTGAAGTTCGTGGGATCTTCAACTCTTTGCTTAAGGAAGTCATTCACCTGATCGATGACTTTTACGGCCCGGTCAATCTTCGGATTGGAACCCGGCTTGTAAGCGCCGATATTAATCAAATCCTCTGCATCCTTATAAACCGCCAAAGTCTCTTTCAGCTTTTGCGCCAGTCGCACGTGCTCCGAGGACGAAACCGCTTTCATAACACGCGATGCACTTTGCATAACGTCGATCGCCGGATAGTGACCACGAGCTGCCAAGGCGCGAGACAAAACGATGTGTCCGTCCACGATGGAACGAACTGAATCCCCGATCGGATCATTCATATCATCACCCTCTACGAGTGTGGTATAGAATCCTGTAATACTGCCTTCGCCTTCAAAGTTTCCTGCGCGCTCAAGCAATTTCGGAAGAGTTGCGAACACCGACGGAGTGTAACCTTTTTGAGAAGGCGGCTCTCCTGTCGACAAACCGATCTCACGTTGTGCCATTGCAAAACGGGTGACCGAATCCATCATCAACAAAACATTCTTGCCTTGAGCACTGAAGTATTCCGCCATTGCTGTTGCCACATAGGCACCACGCATACGCAGAAGTGGAGATTGATCACTCGTCACGCAGACGACCACGGAACGAGCCATACCCTCAGGACCCAAATCATGCTCGATAAACTCACGCACCTCACGACCCCGCTCGCCGATCATGGCGATCACGTTGACGTCAGCAGTGGTGTTACGAGCCATCATACCCAGAAGCACGGACTTACCCACACCCGAACCAGCCATAATAGCGACACGCTGACCAAGGCCCGCGGTTAATGCACCATTGATCGCACGAATGCCCACATCCAGTGGCTCGCGAATCGGCTGTCTTTCAAGGGGGTTACGAATTTCACTATATAAAGGAACTTCCCGGAAGTTTTCAATCTCGCCTTTGTTATCCAAAGGGCGACCCAAACCATCCACCACGCGACCTAAAAGCTCATCGCCGGCACGAACTGTGGCAATCTGACGGGAAAGTACGATTTTAGAACCCAAGGCAACGCCTCTCATGTCATTGAGAGCCATCATCAGAACGTGCTTGTCCTTAAAACCCACCACTTCCGCAAGGAAGGAGCGATCAAGGCCCGCAGGAATGATTTGCACCACGCTACCAACACTGGCGCCTGGCAGATATCCCTTGATCAGCATCCCGTTCACTTCCGTCACTTTACCGCTATCGCGGGTCAAATGGATGGAGTTGACCAGGTCCGAATATTTATCCAGATCAAGAGACATTTCACTCATTAACTTGCAACCTTATCTTTTACTTTCGGCATGTTCTCGGAAAGAACAGACCACAGCTGTTCCAAACGTTGTTCAACGCGGGCATCGACTTCACCATAGTTGGTTTCAACAATGCATCCACCAGCCATGATCTCGGTATTTGGCTCGAAGCGGATTTTCTTGGTGAATTCAAGATCACGACCCGTTTCTTTTTTAAGCTCTTCCAAAAATTCAAACTGTTCCTGGGACACGTGAACTGTGATTTGTTCTTCGTCTTGAGCCAGGCTGACCGCATCTCTCAGGATCTGCACCATGGCATCATTGTTGGTAGCCAATTCAGCTTTAGCCAGGCGGCCGGCCATTTTGTAGGCCAAAGTCACCAGGTGATTTTCATTGAAAGCCGCCAATTCTTTTTTCAGCTCTTTCACACCCAACAGCAATTCATCAAGACCCTGCATGCGCGCGGCGATCTCATCAGATACCTTTTCAAAAGCCTCTTTACGGCCTTCTTCCAAACCAAGATTATAGGCTTCCTGGTAGGCTTGTTCCTGGATTTCTTTAAGCTTATCCAAAGCGGCAGCTTCGATCTTTTCCTGCTCGTCGACTTCTTCGACCTGATCAACGCCCGTTTGAATACGAATCGCATCGTTCATACGGAAATCAGATCCACGCTTTTTTTGCGTCAAATAGTCCATCGCCTGAGAGGGAGTGCCCAGTTCAAACTTGACCGGCACGAACTCCAGAACGGTTTTTTCTGCCACGTCCTTCTTAAGGACTGCCTTCGTGTGGGCCCCAGGGCCCTGTTTGCCAGAACTAGACCATTGCATCTTCTGAACCGCCTCTTGCAATCAGGATTTTTCCTTCCGCCTCTAGGCGGCGAGCTGCATTGACGATCTCTTGCTGAGCACCCTCGACGTCTGACAGACGTGAAGGTCCCATGTTTCCAAGATCCTCGCGTAACATCTCGGCCGCACGAGCGGAGATATTTTTGAAGATTTTGACACGAATTTCCTCGCTGGAAGTTTTGAGTGCCAGCAGAAGTTTGTCGTTTGGTACTTCTTTGAGAAGCGCCTGAATACCACGATCGTCGATTTTGATGATGTCGTCGAAGACAAACATAAGTTTGCGAATCTCTTCGGCAAGAAGAGGATCCTTTTCCTCGAGACGGGACATAATCGCCGTTTCCGTGTTTTTGTCCATAACGTTGAGCATCTCTGCCACCGGCTGAACCCCGCCCAAAGCGGCTTGTTCCACAGTTGCAGTATTGGACAATTGATTTTTCAATACGCGGTCGATTTCAGCAATCAACTCAGGGTCCACGTGCTCCAAGTTGGCCATACGCAGAACAACCTCTGCTTGCAGGGCTTCTGGAAGACGTTTTAGAACCTCACCTTTTTTCTCCGGCTCCAAGTGAGCCAGAATCACCGCAACTGTCTGAGGATGTTCATTCACCAGGAACGTCGCCAATGACTTGGCATCCACCATCTCCAGGGATTCCAAAGAACGCGAGCCACCGGTGGTGATATTCAAACCACCCAGAATACCTCTGGCACGCTCTTCACCCAATGCATCCACGATAGTTTCCTTCGCAGAAATGGTTTCAGAGAAGATATAGTCTTCAGTTTCAGAAATCATTTCATAAAACTCTTCAAGTACGCGCTTGGTAACGTGCACAGGCACGACGCGCATTTTGCTCATCTGATTGATAAGCTTGCGGATATCTGCATCGTCCATACGACGCAAAAGGACCTTCACTGCATCCTTACCAAGATAATTGATAAGAATTGCCGCTTTATCGAAACCTTTGAGTTGTTCGTACTCAATATGATCGGCTTTGTGCAGTTTCATTACGAATCCTTCCTAACAAGCCACATACCAAAAGCATTGGCTGCTTTTTCCTCATCGCGGCCCATAGTGGCCATGATACGGTCTTTCAACAATTCAGACTCAGCTTTTTCAGGGTCAATGGATTCCTGTAGGACAGGAAGAGCCGTCGACATGCCCGGAAGCGTGTTATCCACAGATTGAAGCTCTTCAAGTTCCTCGATAGTTCTTGGCAACATCTCCTCCACAGAATCCTGGAAGCTGTCGGTAATCCATTGCATGAACGGACGAACCACGATGAAGAAGAACAATGCCAACGAGAAACCCAAAAGCGCCCATTTGAACAAAGCATGGATCAACTTCTTACGCTCAAGCGTCGTCAGGATTTTTTCAGCCTCAGAAAAGTCTTCTGGCTGGAATTGAATGGATTCAACTTTAACAGAGTCACCACGAGCGGCGTTAAAACCGATCGCACCCTTGATCAGGTCTTCGTATTTTTTAACTTCCTCAACGGAACGAGGCTGCCATTTGCTCTCTGTTGTGCCGTCAGCATTCTTTGTTGTCACATGAACACCGTCGACCACAACCGCAACACTCAGACGCTCCAGATTTCCGGCAGCTTCTCTGATGTTACGAACTGTTTTGGGAACTTCGTAATTGATGGTCTTCAATTCTTTTTTAACGTCTTGTTTGAAACCCACTTGGCCGGAAGCATCTTCCGCACCAGGGATATTCGAACGGGAACCCGGAACACCTGCTGGATTGGTACGAGCCCCATCCAGGGATTCCTCTTCAGATTGTTGCGAGCGAATGGCTGTTTTATCCGGATCCACTAGTTCTTCAACAGAAGAGATCACCCGGTGATTCAAGGTCGCATCCACTTTCGCCACAACTTTGGCATGACCAACAACTTTGGACAGGATGTCTTCGATACGATCCTCGAAGTCACCTTCTACTTTTGCTTTCAGATCCAATAGATCACTGGAACCGCCCGTTGTGCCATCGGAAGCACGGGTCAATACTTTCCCGCGCTCATCCAATACAGCCACTTTATCCGCATCCATACCCTCGACCGCATTCGCGACCAGGTAACGGATACCACGAACTTGTTCCTGAGAAAGCTCTTTACCCTGATGAAGCTCCACCACGACGGATGCTGAAGGTGAACCACCCTCTTCAAGGAAAGTCTTTTTATTTGGAAGGGCCAGAATAACTTTTGACTGCTTAACCGCAGTCAAAGTGTTGATGGCTCTCATCAACTCACCCTGCAGGGCTCTTTGATAATTGATTTTTTGCGCGTAAGAGTTAACCCCGAAATCCTGCTTGTCGAACAGCTCCAGACCGATGGAACCCATTTTTGGAGATCCGATTTCTGCCATCAACGTCATTTGCGTTGAGTGCAAAAGCTCTTTCGGAATGGCGACTGTTTTACCACCGTCGCGCAACTGGAATGGGATGTTCTTCTCATTCAATTTCGCCACGATCGTGGAAACTTGTTCAGTCGGAATATTTGTAAACAGAGGAACATAGTCCTTACCGGACGCCATGAACATCATCGTCATTAATGCCACAACCGCAATAAGAGTTACGGCAATAACTGAAAGTCGTTTGGTTGGACCCAGATTTTTAAAGAACTCACGAAACTGGACAACCAATCCACCAAAAATTTTGTTCAAAGAATCCCTCCGGTCTTACACTTTGGCTCCGCCAAAGCACGCGATCTAACGAATCATGTATCAGTAAATAAACTTACAAAAACTAAACCTGCATTTTCATGACTTCCTGATACGCATCAATAATCTTGTTGCGTACTTGGACCATGACTCGCAATGCGATGTCGGCTTTTTCGGAGGCAATCATGGCGCCCGCGACATCGTCCGTTTTTCCAGTGGCAATGTTTTGCGCAAACTTGTCAGAAGTTTTTTGCAATTCATTCACGGAGCTTACGGCATCCTTCAAGGTATCAGCAAAGCTCTTGCCGGATTCAGATGTAGAATTCAGTGATGTAGTTTCACCCGAGATGTTCAGTGATTTGGAATCACGCAGATTGCCCGTCTCGAGGAACCTGTTGGCATTTGATACTGTAAAACCCTCCATGGCTTCACTTCTCCTTGTACTCAGTACTCTCTAAAAATTGTATTCTATACGTTCAAAAAATTCCTGCTTTTTTAACCTAGTCTAGGAACTATCTTCCTATTTCCAAAGCACTCATGGCCATATCTTTTGACGCCTGCATGGCCGATACGTTCGCCTCGTAGGAACGCGACGATTGTATCATATTGGTCATTTCTTCCATGAGATTGATATTGGGATATGCGACGTAACCCTCTGGATTTGCATCAGGATGATCCGGCTCATATTTCAATAACGGTGCCTTGCGATCCGAGACGATATCAGTCACCTGGACCCGTTGCATATTCCCCATAGGGTCTGTGCCTGTCACGATTTCGCCAAAATTCTTGGCGTCGGGCATGCTCTCGAAAACCACGTCCTTACGGCGATACGGGCCGCCTTCCGGGGTCTGGGTCGTATTGATATTGGCGATATTGCTGGCAATGGTATTCATGCGCATTCTTTGCGCTGCCATACCACTGCTACTAATTCTCATACCGGTTAAAAAATCAGCCATGATTTACTCCCGAACATCCTGTTCTGGATTTAAAAAGTTAACTACTCCGACGGAGTCGGAGTGTAGACCTACCGACCTTCAGACGCTGCGTACTTCAATGCTGCCATTTTTTTATTGATCAGCTGAAGTGCGGTTTTGTACATGATGGCGTTTTCAGACAACGCCGACATTTCCTTCTCAAGATCCACCGTGTTGCCGTCATTGTTCACAGCACCCTCTGGATTTTCGTAAATGTCCGGTCTGGTTTTAGCCACCGACACACCACCCAGTGAAAAGTGCTCTCCACTGCTGGTGCTCAGTGCATTCATGCCATCCATATTCATGGAGCGGGACAACGCCTCTTCAAAATCCATCTTCTTCGCGTGATACCCTGGGGTTTCCGCGTTGGCGATGTTAGACGAGGTGATGTTGTTACGAAGCTGCCTCATTCGCATTGAGGTCGCGAGGCCGTTTATCGTTTTATCGAAAATATCACTCATGCGACACCTTCTTCCCTGTATTCGTTCAGTTTGTTTCTCAAGGTTCTGATACTGATTCCAAGCATTTGAGCCGCACGCGTGCGGTTCTGTGCCGTCAACTCAAGGGTCTGAAGAATCAGACGCTTTTCAACGGCAGAAAGGGACATTCCTGGCGCGAAATCCGCTGCAGATTCGTCTACCACGGATTCAAATTGAATAGATTGCATCTCAATGACCTGGCCTTTGGTCAATACAACCGCACGCTCGATCACATTTTCAAGCTCGCGAATATTTCCTGGCCAGTTCCAGGAGTTCAATCTTGCATAGGCATCCACAGAGAAGCTCAAACCGGAACGACCATGCATGATCTGAGTTACTTCCAAAATAAAGCTCACAATTCCCTGGAAATCCTGAGTGCGATCTTCCAGACGCGGAACTTCCAAATGGATCACTGCAATCTTGTAGAACAGATCCTGTCTGAACTGCTCCTGCTTAACCATCGCGCGCAGGTCACGGCGTGAGGTTGAAATGAAACGCGGGCGAGTGCCATCGTTTCTTTCCGCAAGCTTCATCAGCTCCCCTTGTACATGCGATGAGGCGCAATCCAAATCCTCAATCAGCAATGTTCCGCCATCAACTTTTTCAAAATTGAAACCACCGGAATTCTTGCATTCAAGAACCTGCAATTTATTTGAACGGCTTTTGGAAAAGATATAGCGTGCAAAACTTGTTTTGCCTACACCGGCTTCTCCAACAACCAGCAGACTTGCCTGCGTCGCCGCAAGTTGCATCCCCAATTGTTTGGCTTCATTCATTTTACGGTCTTCGATGTTTAAAGCATCAAAATCAAAATACGACATCTTCGTCCCTGCTCCTAATTACTGTCCTGCTTATCCGCTGCCATTGCCGGAATTCTTTGAATGTACTTCTTATAACCGTCACGCCACTCAGAGTTCTTTAACTGCTCCTGAGCCAGATTCTTCCAGAATCCACTTTTTTGACCTTTAAAATCATTCCAAACCTCAGCTGCCTTTTGAACATCACCGCGATTGAAATAAATTTGACCTAACTTGTATCGGATCGACGAAAGGGGACGCTTGTCCTCGTACTGCTCCAGCAAATTGCCGAAAGCAGAGATGGCTTTGTCTTTTTGTCCGTTCTCCAATTGAATATTGCCGATCATCTCAAGTGCTTTTGCATGCACCACAGGTGAAACTTTTTTGGAATCCGTCATCAACTTATCAATCATGCCCAAAGCCTCAAGGGCGTCATCTTTTTTGCCCTGCTTCAGCTGCAACTCCGCAAGTTTCAAGTAAGGATCTGCAACAAGCTCCGGCTGGCCTTTCCACGTTCTTAGCAATTCACCCAAATAGCGAATGGCTGAATCTGTGTCGCCACGTCTTTCCAACAGACGTACCGCCACGCCAACGCGCTCAATTTGCTCAGTCTCAGTCAGCTTTTCCGGATTCTTGATATTCTTAAGGTACTCGTAGGCTTGATTGTATTTATGTTCCGCTTCAGAAACCGCCGCCAGACGAAGATTCAATTCCTCAATAGAAGGAACCTGCTCCTTCACTTTGATTTCCTTCGCTTCCGGTGTGCCCGCCAAGGCATAGATGCGATTCAAAACTTCTTTATAGTAGCGCGCAGATTCAGTTGGCGTTCCCGCCATCTCGAATGCACGTCCGACATTGTACTTGGTATCCAGACGGTTGGAATTCTTCAACCAGTTGTCAGAAAATTCACTGTGCGTTTTCAGCGCCCCAATGAAATCACCTTTTTCAACCTGGTCATCCAACTTGGCGTTGATGTTGCTGATAATTCGTCCTGTAAGCAATGGTACATCCACTGTTCCCGGATGCTCCTGGTAGTACTTCGCCAGAAGGTTAATGGATTTATCAAATTCACCACGCTGGGAGTAACCATCAGCCACCATCACCGTAGCGAACTGTTCCATTTTTGGCAGATCCACTTTTTTCGCAAGTTCCATGATTTCTTTCACGGCATTTGCGGTTTCCTTCGGCTTCATGCCCTTCATGCGTGCACTTAGCAAGCGAAGGCGGGCAATCACAGCACTTGGAGTTTCACCATAACGGAAATATGTTTCCAGGTACGCTCCCATCACACGGGATTTATCCGCACCCAGAATATCCAAAAGCTCACCCAGTCGAGTCATCGCATAAGGCGCGTGATCACTGGATGGAAACTTTTTAACGAATTCACGGTACATATCCAAACTTTGAGGATACTGCTTCATGCCGAACATGGATTCAGCCTGATTGTAAAACGCACTTGGATAAGCGCCTTGCCCTTCTGGATATTTCTTCAATGCGTTTTTGTAATCTTCAACGGACTTTGCATAGTTTTTGGCGCGAACCCAGACATCACCGCGACGGTAGGCCGCTTCAACTTTCAAATCACGACTTGTGGAATTCTTTTCGATCTCATCAAACTGCGCAACAGCATCGTCCCATTTGCTGATTCGGGAGTATGCCAACCCCATGCCCATGCGAGCCAGGTCTTTGGAAACGGATTCTTTGCCGCCAAAATTTTTATTGGCGATATGTTCATTGAACAAACGCAAAGCCGCAAGATTGTCGCCACGATCCAAAGTCAGATAACCGATTTTAAGTGACGTTCTTTCCGCCAAAGGGGATTTTGGGAATTTTTCGATGGCTTCCTTATATTTTTGAATCGCCTCATCGAAAAATTCGATTTTACCGCTGTTATTATACAAAGCCAGATTCACGTCGCCCGTCATGTAATCAACGATCTCGTTGTATTCTGAGTTTGGATATTTTTCGCGGAACCAGTTTCTTGTTTTCAAAAAGACGCCGTAACGTTCTTTTTCGAACAACGTCAAAAGCAAACGAGCCTGTTTGTTTTCGTCCGTCTGTTTAGGACTGATTTCATAGATTGTCGGTGTGACTTTCAGTTTTTCCCACTGAGCAACCGGAGTCTCCAGCATAGGAAATGTAATATAGTAGTTGTCTTTGGCGCGGATGACCGAATCTTCCTTAATGTCATAAGGTTTGATCGAGAATCTTTCGTAGTTAGGATCCCCACCATCAAAGATACCAGCTTGAATTTGATCCGCTTGTGCCACCACGGAGCCTGCATTATTAATGGCAAGAACATCTGTGGTTGCCGGCTTGCGATCAGTTTTTGCTTTTGCTTCTGATTTTGCGATCTTAGAGGATTCCTCTTTAACCACTGGTTCCGATTTTTTAGGAGCGGATTTTTTGGCCGCTTTGACCATATTTGGATTCAAGTAGAAGTCCATGATCAATCGGGAAGGTTGGTCCGTCAGATAGTCAAAGGTCTCGATACTTTCACCGGAAAGCACAAAAGAAATTACTGACTTTCCATCAGTGCCCTGAGCATCGACAGAAACTTTAGTCACCATATCGCTTTTGAATGTATTTAAGGATTTAATAGTGGCGTCATCCAACGCTGGCACAGTCATACGGACGATAGTCTGGCCTTTGTCATCCAGACGTTTCACGTCATAGTCCCAATTCTGCTGTCCCAACAGTTCCAAGTGCACAGTATCGCCCTGGAAGTTGATGAAGCCATTGACCTTATTATTTGCTGCATTGGCCACTAGACCAAAGCAAAGGCATCCTGCCAAAATTACGTTGCGCAAAGTGTTCACTCCTCGAACCCCTTTTCCCTGCATTGTGCTTTTGCACATACAGTGCCAGCCTTGCAAACGTCTATTGGCAAATATGTTCAAGATGGGCAAAATGTTTCATAGATTTATTGTCAGGCCTGACAAACCAATGACAGGGACTTTGGTCTTGATTTGATTTGGAACGACTAACTTTACAACACAAAACTCCGATAGATAGACGATATGAGAAACCACTATAAATACATCATCTTGAGTTTTCTTTTAAGCAGCTGCGTCTCCGTGGAACTTCCATCGGGAAAATCCAAGCCAGCAAAGGACGTGGAGTTCTCTGAACCAGGTTCACCATTCAAAACTTTTAAATCCAAAAATGTGGATCGTGCTTGGCAGAGCTCTAAAACCGGCAACACGATCTCGTATTTATCTGAATGCGGCAGCAATGCGGATCCAAGCTTGCAAACCCTGGAAACAGAATCCCTGAGTGCCATTAACAAACTTGAGATCCTGAAACAAGAAACCACAACCTATAATGGTCGCGAAGCCCGCCAATCAGTTTCTGCGGGGACCGTTGATGGAGTTCCAGTGGCATTGGCCCTGGTGGTCTTTAAAAAGAACGGCTGCAACTACACTTTGAGCTATGGCGGCGTGGAAAAGCAGTTCAATTCAGAACTTCCCGCTTTCGAAAAATTCAAAGCAGAGTTCAAGGCTCCCTAGATGCTACAAGCGCTTTTGCCATTAACTAATTTTACGATCGAGATCTTCCACTTTCTGGGTGGCATCGGTCTATTGAGTCGCGACATCTGGCGCGAGCTGGTCGGTACGAAAATTTATTGGCGTCTCTTAGGCGAACAAATCTATCAGGTCGGTATTCGTTCGGCTCCCTTGATTGTGGTGACTGCGGTGACTATCGGAGCCGTCATGTCTTTGCAATTTGGTCTGGGACTGGAAAAGTTTGGCGGCAAAATGTATGTGCCAAAGCTTCTGGCCGTGACCATCCTTCGTGAAATGGGCCCCATGTTCACCAGTCTGATGTTGGCAGCCCGCGTAGGGGCCGGCATCGCCAGTGAAATCGGCTCGATGGTCGTCACCCAACAGGTGGATGCGATTCGCGCCCTGGGCACCTCCCCTATTCGCAAAATCGTTATTCCAAGAGTCCTGGCCTGCCTGATCACGTTGCCCATCCTGTGCGCTGTGACCAACGTGGTTGCCAATGCCGGCGGTTTGTTCATTGGTGCCGTCGAACTGAAACTGGATCCAGGCTTTTATCTTCTGAAAGTTCTATCCACATCCTCCGTTGGCGATTACATCTCTGGATTTGGCAAAACCTTCTTCTTCTCGTTGTTCATCTCAATCCCAGCTTGTTACTTTGGATTGAATGTTAAGAACGGAACCAAAGAGGTCGGCATTGCCACCACAAAAGCCGTAGTTGTGTCCTCCATTTTGATTTTGATCGGTGACTTCTTTCTTTCGAAACTTTTCTGGATTGTGGAAGGACTTCTATGACACAAAAACCACAAGCCTTTATTGAGGTTGTCGACTTCCATAAATCCTTTGAGGAAAAAAAGGTTCACCAAGGTGTGAGCTTTTATGTTCGCAAAGGCGAATGCCTGGGACTGATCGGTGGATCTGGTACTGGAAAATCCGTTCTGCTGCGCACTTTAGTGGGGTTGGAAAAACCTGACAAGGGCCAGGTGATCGTGGACGGTGTTGAAATCGGTGGAATGAAGGAATCCGAACTTATCGAGATTCGCAAGAAAGTGGCTTACGCTTTTCAAGGCGGCGCCTTGTTTGACTCAATGACAGTCTATGAAAACCTGGCATACCCGCTCCGCGAACATTTCAAATTCACGGAAAAAGAAGTTGCTGCACAAATCAAAGCCCAGCTGGAGGAATTTGGCCTGGCTCCGGGAACTGAAAAGCTTTACCCAGGCAGTCTTTCCGGTGGTATGCAAAAACGTGTGGGATTGGCCCGTGCGATGATGATTCATCCCCAGGTCGTTCTCTACGACGAGCCCACAGCTGGTTTGGATCCCTACAACACAAAGAAAATCCAGGAATCTATTTTAAGCCTGAAAGCCAAAGGGATGACCTCTATTTTAGTCACTCACGATATGCCGACGGTGTATGCGGTTTGCGACAAAGTCGCTCTTCTGCAAAATGGCCGCATCAGCGAGCAATACACAATCGATACACTTAAAAAAGAGCCGAGTGGCGCCATGACAGAATTTATCAACGGAGAAAGCGCGTAATGGAATCTTCAAACAGCACTCAAGTCAAAGTCGGAATCTTTATCGCGATTGGTGTCGTGATAATTCTGGGTTCGATCTTCTTTATTGGCGGCGAAAAGTCCATTTTCAAATCTTACGTGAATATTCACGCCCACTTTGATCAGGTTCAGGGCCTCGCAGAGGGCAGCGTCGTTTCACTTTCAGGTGTGACAATCGGTAACGTTCAAAAAATAAATTTCCTGTCTGAAAAGAACACTTTGGATGTTGTCATGAGAGTCGACAAGACCTACACCTCCCGCATCCGTGAAGGTTCTCAGGTGGAAATCCGCACTCAAGGCGCATTGGGCGACAAGTTTGTATTCATTATTCCGGGTGACCCAAGAAATCCGGAAATCCAGGATGGAGCCATCCTGGAAATCGCCAAACCCACAGATCTGATCGGCGTTATTTCAGAACGCGGTGGCGAAGCAGGGAAGCTATTTGATGTTATCAACGAGATGTACAAGATCACAAAAGCCATGAACGATGAAAACCGTCTGGGTAAAATCATGGCGAACTTTGAGTCGACGTCCGCGAACCTAAGCCGCGTCAGTGGCGAGGCTTCCGGCATTATGAAAAAGCTAAATGACGGCCACAGCGGCGAGAAGCTGACCAATACAATCAATAAATTGGATGCGATCGTCTCCAAGGTGGACCGCGGAGAAGGCACTCTGGGCGCTCTTATTAATGATCCCAGTATTCACAATCAGTTGAAGGTATTGCTTGGCGGCACTCAACGCAAAAACAACGTGAAGAGCCTGCTGCGCACATCCATCGAAAAAGAAGAATAGAGCCCAGGTCTCTCAATTGCATTTTAATCTCCTGTCGTACACTTAAAGTCGTCAGGAGGAATATATGCCAGCTGGGACCCCCAAGAACCGCGTGCGCTGTCATAGTGTCTTAAAACTAGACACGGGCCTCCGTTTGGCTATGGCTTTCATTATTCCCCTGGTTTCGTCTTTATCGGCCCACGGTAAGATCGTCACTTGCGACGATGTCTTCGCATCCACCATCCGCGATGAACGCGCCCCCTACTATGATACCGCGATGGAAAGAGCTCTGACAAAATCAGTTCGAATCTACAGCGACTACGACGGCCTTTCCTCCAAGGACATTCTTTATATCGTCGAGAAAATCTATCGCGAAGAAGAAGGTCAACGTTACAAGCTCTCGGACTATTGGAAACTGAACTCCAAGGAACGATCCACTCAGGAACTGGCACGCATTGTGGGCGAACGTATCACCCATATTGGTATCGAGAACTATTTCCGTGAAAGCGGAATTCTGCTGGATCATTCCACATTAATTTCCAAAATCAGAACTTTCAACAGAGCTGCTTTTACAAACCAAACCTCCGCTGTTCTGGGAACAATTGGCTTGGTCAATGGTCGCTTGCCAATCTTTCTGCCTGAAGCTTATTTAAAAATCGCCACGGATGATATGACTGTTCTATTATTGCGCGGCCTTGACTCCAAAGAGGGTCGCGAAATTCAAAAGAAATATCAATCACGCCAGGAACTGTTCCGTGCCTATGAGCAAATCAATCGTCACTACACTCGCATCGCCCTTGCTGTGGTGTTTGCAGTCCTGGTCGATAAAGGTGACGATTTCCTAAAGGAAAAACACGAAGACATCCTGACTGACTTGTGGACTCGCGTGGTTCAGGAAATCACTGGCAAGAAAGGCAGCGTTGAATGAAAAAACTAACGCTCTTTTTCGCATTTCTATTTTTAGCTGCCTGTCAGGATGGTGGTTTCGACGCCGCCCAAACCGGATCTGCTGCCAATAAAAACACCGCGACCACTGAGGCAAAGAATACTTCAAACACATCCATCATCGGTGGTATTGATGTCGAGCCAGGAAGTGATATTTCCCGGACGGTGATTTCGTTCAAATCTCTTGTTAAGCCCTTGGATACTCAAGTCGGCAGTCAAAATGTCGTCGTTACTCAATGTACCGCTGCCGCTTTGACCCGCAGAGTGGTTTTAACGGCTGCTCATTGTATCAACGCCGAAAATCAAAGTTTTATTGAGTTGAATACCGGGGTTACTGTCACGACGATCCCCGTATTGAAAGCTGTCATTATCGATGAGTACCACACCGACCCCACTGCTGACTTGGCTTTGGCTGTCTTAAGTGAAGATCTTCCTGAGAACATCATCACAGTGTCCATCCCCAACCCTGACATGAAAGTGGAATTGGCCACTCTGGACTTGATCGCAGCGGGTTACGGTAAAAACACGGATGTCGTTGCTGCTGCTCCCGGTTCAACCTTGAAGGATGGCCTGGGTACGTTGCGCGTGGTGATTTTGAAAATTTCATTTTATGAATTTGCGGAAAACCGATTCATGGTGGATCAGTCCTCTGGAAGAGGATTCTGCCAAGGGGACTCCGGTGGTCCCGCGTTTTTCATCCACAACTCCAAGTATTATGTTATGGGCGTGGCCAGTAAAACAATCGCTCCGGAAGGTCAGACCGATGCTTCCACAGGTCATTGCAGCTTCCGTGGTGCATACGTGAATCTTTTAAAATTTAAAAAGTGGATTGAAGCAACAACTCAAACACTGACAGCCGAACTGGCTAGTCCTCCGAATTCGGAGCCAGTCTCTGAATCATCTCCTTGATGCCCGTCTGATCGTCCTGAGGAACTTCATGGCGATCCAAAGTGAATTTGATATAGCGAACAAAGTTATTCTCAAATTTCTCGTTGATGGTATTGCGAATCTGATCCTTCAAAAAGATCATCTGCTGCATCCACGAGGAGTTACGAACCCACACATACAAAACACCACGCTGAAAGCCCACGGGCTCTGCATTTTTTGCAATGGTGGGACCCACAACCTCTTCCCATTTTGCCCATAATTTCCAACGCATGAACTGTTCTGACAATGGCGACTTGCCATTTTCAAAAAGACTCTGTAGGACTTCGGATCCCAGAGTGAGCTTGCGCTTTTTATTTTTAGGGTGGTTTGGATCGTTTGAATTCATAATTTCCCGTAAGTTAGCAAAGGAATACCAAAAAGATGACCAATTTCACGCAAAATCAAAAAATTACTGTCGTTGGCGCGGGGCTCGCGGGCTCTGAATGCGCATTGCAGCTTGCGGACATGGGCTATAAGGTCGTTCTTTTCGAGATGCGCGATAAAACCATGACACCAGCGCACAAAACACCCAAGTTTGCAGAGCTGGTTTGTTCAAACTCCTTTGGTACGTTGAACGAGATTTCAGCTCCGGGTCAGCTTAAATGGGAAGCGGAATTGCTGGGTTCTCACATCCTTAAGATCGCCAAGGAATCAGCCGTCCCCGCAGGACAGGCTTTAGGCATGGACCGCGAGGTCTTCTCTCAATTAGTCACAGACAAAGTTAAAAGCCATCCCAACATTGAAATCCGCAATGATGTCGTCAAGTCTTTGAGTGATATTCCCAGACCGGCTGTCATCGCCACCGGTCCATTGACTCATGATGAATTGGCCGAAGACATGCGCAAACATTTCGGCGATGAGTTCCTGTATTTCTTTGATGCCATCGCACCGATCATCGATGCGGAATCCATCAACACAGAAATCGCCTGGAAGGCAGACCGTTGGGGCAAAGGCACCAACGATTACTACAACTGCCCGATGAACAAAGAGGAATACAACAACTTCATCCAGGCAGTGACTGACGCAAAAAAAATTGAACCCAAGGATTTCGAAAAAACGGAATTCTTTGAAGGCTGCATGCCCATTGAAGTGATGGTGGATCGCGGACCGCAAACATTGCGCTTTGGTCCAATGAAACCCATCGGCTTGGATGATCCTCGTACAAACCGTTATCCATGGGCCGTGGTGCAATTGCGCCAGGACAATAAGGAAGGTACTGCCTATAACATGGTGGGCTTCCAAACGCGGATGGCTTATGCAGATCAGGTTCGCGTTTTCCGTATGATCCCGGGTCTTGAAAACGCAGAGTTCTTAAAGCTTGGCTCCATTCATAGAAACCTGTTCATCAATACTCCAAAGAGATTGAATAAAGACTTATCCTCCAAGAATGATCCTTGGTTGTTCTTTGCGGGACAAATCACGGGTGTTGAAGGCTATTTTGAATCCACTTGCGTGGGTTTGATGGTGGCTCGTTTCATCAATCAAAAACTGAAAGATGAAACTTTCAATCCTCCACCGCGTCCGTCTGCTTTTGGTTCTTTACTTGAAGCCATCACAGATGAAACCCGTGCCGAGCACTTCCAGCCGACGAATATCAATATGGCCCTTCTTCCCCCGCTTCCTGAAAAAGAGCGCGACAAAGAAACCAGGAAGAAAAAACAAATCGAAATCGCCCGATCTGCAATGCAGACTTGGAAATAAAAAAAGCCGAACCTTCTGGGTTCGGCTTTTTAATTTAAGCTGCTTTACTTAATCTATTTTTTGCAGAACATCTCAGGCTTGATATTAAGTCCTGGAACGCACATATCGACCCATTGATTTTTGTCATTCGTTGAATACGCATGAAACCAAATCAGCTCATCGTCTTGAGAATTGAATTTCACCTTGTGAGGCATTGCCAGTGGAATCTCGCCATTGACTGAATAGCACCAGCCATAAGCGCGCATCAAAGTATCTGAAACAACTTCGACCGCATCCAAGCCCACCGGTGAATCATTCACTGAGCTGATACCCTCTGCCACGCCCATGTAGTTCACATTATTCGCATCAAAAATCTGAATTGTATTATCACCAACGGACTTTTTCAGATCCACTGTCGCGGTACCTTGATAAAGCGGGGTTTCTGAACAAGAACCCACTACTTTCCAGGTGATTGCATGAGAGGTCATTGGCGCCAAAACGAAAAGAAGGGCTATCATGTTTTTCATGAGCCCTTCTTAGCTAATCTATATAATAGAGGCAATCTATACGGAGGCTTCCGTATAAATTTCCACCTTTTGCAGCTTCCAGTCCAACGTGGGAACGTCCACAACCGGTTTAAAGTGAAAACGGCAACGGGCCTCATAGGCCTCGTGAGTCCCCACTTGCACCTGACCATCTCCACCCGCAGTGCGCTGGGTTCTGCAGGCTGGAGCCCCACAAACCACACACACGGCATGCTGCTTGGTCACGTTTTCAGCAATGGCCATCAAAGTCGGCATCGGCTCAAAAGGCTTCGCCTGCCAGTCAGTGTCCAAACCGGCGATAATCACGCGCAAACCGCGCTCAGCCAGATCCTGAGCCACCTGAACCAGGTTGCCGGAGAAAAACTGCCCTTCATCGATACCAACTACTTTGGTGTCTGGCTTCAAATGCTCCCAAATTTGTTCGGCGTCCTCAACGGGTTGAGAATCCATCGTCGTAAAGTTGTGGGAGGTCACCGCCATTTCATTGTAGCGCTTGTCGATAACCGGCTTAAAAACCTGAACCTGCAGGCGTGCAAACTCGGCACGACGCAAACGGCGGATCAGCTCTTCAGTTTTCCCGCTAAACATAGAGCCAACAATCACTTCAATCCAACCACGGGTCACAATATATGAAAATTCAGACACGAAAAAATCCCCTCAAAAGAACGTTTGAAAGCATCGAATGGGCGCGAAAAACTGTCAAATGATTGCATTGCATTAGAAAACTGAGGGATTGCCGCGTTGTTTTCCGCTCGCATCAAGGCATTGGGGATACTGAATTTTTTTCTGAAATGATGCAAAAAACGGCAATCTTTCACATTTAATACCACAATGCGGGTGCTTATTGCTTGCGCAAGCACTGCGCCATCAGGTACTCAGCCCGAGCACTATGGGTAAGAATTTAAGATTTCGACAGAAATTAAACCAGTTCTTTGTTGTCAGCGGATTGGCAGCCATGACGTTCTTTATGAACGGTTGTGATGCTATCTACTGGGATGAACAAGACAGTTTAAGCAAGGTCCAAAGCCGCGGCGAGATCACCGTTCTGACCACCAAGAACCCTCTTATATATAGTAAGAATAATCGCGGCGAGATCAGCGGCATTGATTACGATCTTATGCAGAACTTCGCCAAGCACTACGGCCTCAAAGTTAAATTCAAGGTCCTTAAAGACGAGAGCGAGGTTTTAACCGCTCTGGCCCAGGGACAAGGCGATGTGGCTGCCGCACGATTAAGAACTCCAGAGAATCGTTCGGCCTTTTTAAACGGCCCCGCCTACGAAGACACGGCCTTGAGTTTATATTGCCAGCGTCGTTCCCAAATTCAAAATATCCAAGACTTGGCCGGCAAATCGGTCGGCATTCTTCACAAAGACAATTACGCGGGTTTCTCGCAAAGACTGACCCAGCTCTCCCCGACAACACAGATTCAACTGATCAATGGGGAACGCACTCAAGACCTTCTGTCAAAACTGAACAACAAAAAATATGACTGCGTGATCACTGAAAACGTCAGTGGTGACTTCTATGTTCGTTTCCATAAGAACATAGAAAAAATCACTACAATCACGGATGCTTACGCCCTCAGTTGGTTGCTCACTCCTGACAGCCAGGATCTAGCCCGTCTGATGCAAGCCTGGTATCAATCAGCTTCCCGTGCTGACAGTATCATGCGCATCATGGACCGCTATAAAACAACTTTGAATCAGTTGGACAAAGCCGACATCTCCCGCTTCTTCCAAAAGATCGAAGAGATCCTGCCAACTTATCGACAAGCCTTCAAAGAAGCTGGTGTTGAACACGGACTGCCGTGGCAGCTGATCGCCTCTGTTGCTTATCAAGAGTCACATTGGAATGCAGACGCTCGCAGTTTCACTGGCGTACGTGGCTTGATGCAATTGACGACAGACACAGCTGAGCATGTCGGTATCGATGATCGCACTGATCCATTCCAAAGTATTTGGGGCGGCTCCAAGTATCTTCGCTACCTTCTGGATAAAATGCCACGCTCCATGAATAAAAAGGATCGTCTGGCTTTGGCTTTGGCTGCTTACAATGTTGGATATGCGCATTTACGTGATGCTCAAAAACTGGCAGAAAGCATGGGACGCGATCCCTATTCCTGGCGCCACATGAAAGAAGTTTTGCCACTTCTTGCGGACCCTGATTACACCGAGAAACTTGAATACGGTTATGCTCGTGGCTATGAAACTGTTGAGTTCGTGGAACGAGTTAAGTCTTTCTACAGCTTAATGTCCGCTGGCTAAATGTAACTCCTTAAAATCAAAAAATATTGTTAATGTTTTTTGATGACCATCCGAATCTTCACTCGCAAAACCATCTATTTCACTTCGGTCTTATCGACAGGGTTGTTTGCGGGTTTTACGTGCTTCTTTTCTTTGTGTTTCGCTCCGGCTCTAAAAGAAATACCACCGGCCATCTCCATGGAGTTTTTCCGTTTTGATAAGTCGGCATTTGATCAGAATGTTTTTCTAACCTACCTGGTGATGGGAACGTCCATCGGCAGTTGGTTGATACTTTGGCGCCAACGCTATCGAATGGTGGACTTCTATTTCGTTCTGGGGGCGTTTCTATGTGTTCTGCAGGAGGCATTTCTGTCCTACCTGGGTCATTATCGCATCAATACGATTTTTCGCAGCTTTTCCGTTGATCGCATCGTCAGCAGTGATGTCTATGCCTTGCGCGAGGAATGGGCCTACTTTATGAACTTTCACTTTGCGACGAACTTGGTGGGATTTCTTTTGGTTCTTGCAGCACTTAAACGGGCCACTTCTGGTAGAGAATCGCCACGAAACAACTTTATGGCGGCCACGCCAAAATAAAAAACCCGCGAGGTGATCGCGGGTTTTTTTATTTATAACGTTATAACTTTTCAAATTCTATTCAACAGTTACCGATTTCGCCAGATTTCGCGGCTGATCGACATCGTAACCCAGGCTTGAAGCCAAATGGTAACTCATCAATTGCAATGGGATCACGGACAGGATTGTATTCGTTGTCCAGTGCGCTTTTGGCATTGCCAAATAGTATTCACTGATTCCACGCAGCTTCTCGTTTTCACCTGTACCGATGGAAATAATTTTTCCACCGCGGGCACGGGCTTCCTCAAGATTGCTGATTGTTTTTTCATACCAGTGATCCGTCGGAGCCACCATTACGATCGCCATACGCTCATCAATCAACGCCAACGGACCGTGCTTCATTTCACCAGCGGCATAGCCTTCTGCGTGCATGTAAGCCAGCTCTTTCAGCTTTAAAGCACCTTCCATCGCGATTGGATAGCTGGTTCCACGGCCCATATACAAGAAGCCACGGAAAAGCTTCAACTTAGCTGCTGCTTCGTCAAAGTACTTATCGTAAACCAAGACACTTTCCATTTGTGCCGGAGTCGCCAGCAAGCTTTGAACAAGTTCTTTTTCTTCCTTGGCTTCCATCACACCACGGCTGCGAGCCATCGCCACTGCTACGCAGTTCAACACGGCAAGTGTGGATGTGAAGGCTTTGGTAGAAGCCACACCGATCTCTGGACCCGAGTTCATATACAAGTGACCGTGAGCTTCACGATCGATTGTTGAGTTGCGCACGTTACAGATACTCATTGTCGTCGCGCCCGCTTCTTTGGACATACGGATCGCTGCCAATGTATCTGCCGTCTCACCCGATTGAGAGATCGTCATCACCAACGTTTTTGGTGGGATCACCGGATTGCGGTAACGGAATTCACTCGCCACATCCACTTCAACTGGGATGCGCGCCAACTGTTCGATCAAGTATTTACCAACCAGACCTGCATAGAAACTTGTTCCGCAAGCGATGATAAACACACGTTCGATACCTTTGAAAACTTCCTGAGTTTTTGCCCAGTCTGTTTTCGAATCCAGCTCTTCCAACTTTTGAACAGATTGACCACCGAAGCCCACGTTTTTCAAAGCCACAGTGAAGGCTTCCGTGTTGACGTGTGGTTCGATCGCCGCAGCCACAGCACGTGGTTGCTCGTAGATTTCTTTAAGCATGTAGTGAGCATAGCCTTGTTTTTCGACCATCTCAGGGTTCCAGTTAAGCTCCACGGATTTCTTTTGGATTGGGAAACCGTTTGCAGAGAAGAATTCAACCTTGCTGCCCTTGATATTTGCGATCTCGCGGTCATCCAGGTACACGAAAGTTTTTGTGTATTGGATCAACGCTTGAACGTCAGAAGCTACGAACACTTCGTCCTTACCCAAGCCCACAACCAAAGGTGGACCGTCTTTAAAGGCGATCAAATGATCCGGTTCTTTATCCCACATAACCAGGATCGAGAACGCACCACGAAGTTTTGTCAAAGTGCTTTCAACAGCTTTGTACAAGTCTTTTGTGATTTCGATTTCATTCGCGATCAAGTGAGCAACCAATTCAGAGTCTGTGTCTGAAGTGATCTCTGCTCCTTGAGCCAAAAGCTCTTCGCGGATATCAAGGTAGTTTTCAATGATACCATTGTGAACCAGGTTGATGCCGCGAACTTGGTGAGGATGGGCATTGCGCTCTGACGGCTTGCCGTGAGTCGCCCAACGAGTGTGACCGATACCCAGGTGGCCATCGAATTTTTCACCCACAAGTTTCTCTTCAAGGTTTTTCAATTTCCCCTGAGCACGAACACGCTTTGTCGCACCTTTATCCAAGATGGCGATACCAGCACTGTCATAACCACGATATTCCAGTTTTTTAAGGCCGCTGATGATAATGTCTTTTGGGCTTTGAGGCCCCAAGTAACCGACGATTCCGCACATAAATTCACCTATTAACTTTCAATACTCAATTCAACTACTGGTTCTCGGTTTCAGTTTCAACCACAGGGGCCTTCGCCACGTAGTTCTCTTTGATAAACTGTTTACCGCGTGCCACAGCCAACGCATTGGCAGGCACATTCTTGGTGATAGTGGAGCCGGAGCCGATAACAGCGTCTGCACCAACTTCAATTGGAGCCACAAACTGCGTGTCACTGCCCACAAAAACACGATCACCGATTTTGGTTTTATATTTCTTTTTATCCGCGGCGTAGTTGCAAGTTATAGTTCCGCAACCCACGTTCACTTCTTCACCGATTTCTGCATCGCCCAAGTACGTCAAGTGACCTGCTTTGGACTTCTTACCAAATTTCGTTTTCTTCATTTCCACGAAGTTCCCCACATGAGCTTCTTCGCAGATTTCTGTTTCAGGACGCAAACGTGCATAGGGACCCACTGAAACTTTGTTATGAAGCTTGGAGCTTTCCAAATAAGTTCCGCCACGCACCTGAACGCTGTCCCCGATGTCCGAATCAGAAATGAACGAGTTGGACTCAATCACGCTGAACGAACCGATTTTGGAACGACCACGGATAAAGACATTGGGATACACGACTGTACCGGGTCCGATTTGCACGCTTTCTTCGATATAAGCTGTGCGCGGATCAATCATCAGCACACCTTCTTCCATCAAACGCAGGGCTTTTCTTTTAAACAGCAAACGAGTCGCTTTCGCCAACTCCACCTGATTATTCACACCCACTGCCACTTTCGGAGTGGACTTGATGGCTTGAACTTTCAATTTATCCTGAATGCACAAAGAAATAAGATCCGTGATGTAGAATTCTTTTTTTGCATTGTTGTTTTTGATCTGAGGAAGGTACTCAGCAAGAACAGATGCCTTGGCGATATAAATACCGGTGTTGATCTCGCGAATCTTCAAAGCTTCCGCTGAAGCATCTTTTGCCTCAACGATAGCCACCAGCTCACCACGGTTACGAACAATACGTCCGAACTCCCCTGGCACTTTAAGCTCCGCCGTTACCACCGCCAAATCACATTTTTCGTCACGGAAAATGCGCAGGAATTCTTTAATGTCAGAAGACTCGATCAAAGGATGGTCACCATTCATGATAACAACATCGCCTTCAATCGTTTCCGGTTTTGCACAACGAACCGCGTGCGCCGTACCCAATTGCTCGTCCTGGGCATAACAAGATACACCCATCGGCTCGACAACCTGACGAACCAGGTTTTGGCCATGCCCAACAATCACGCGAACTTCCGTCGCACCAGCCCCCTTGGAGGCTAAAATAACTTTTTCAATCATCGGTCGACCCGCCACCGGGTGCAGAACTTTTGGAAGAGGCGATTTCATACGCGTCCCCTTACCAGCGGCCAGGGCAATCACAGTCAACTTGTCAGGAGTATTCATGGTGGTATTATTAGTGGCATTTGCTGACATTCAGAAACTTCCTTTTAAATGCTTTTCTTCTCTTAAAAAAACAGGCTTAATTATCGCATGCAACAAAGAATTTTTCACCTAACTTCTTGGGCTAAGACCGCTTTGGGAACAAGTATCGAGCTGTATAAAAAATCACACAGCTCCGGTGATACATCCCACGGCTTTTCTGAACGCCCCATCCTTTTCATCGGCGGCGTTCATGGCGATGAGCCCGAAGGCGTGCGCCTGGCGCAAGAACTGCTTCAATGGCTCCAAGAAAATGAAAAAACCCAAAGTGCCAACATTCGTCCGTGGATCCTGATTCCCAATATAAACCCGGATGGATCGGCTCAAAACCAACGAACCAACGGCTCTGGCGTGGACCTGAATCGCAACTTTCCAAGCAGCGATTGGAGCCCCGAAGCCAAAGCTCCCAGATACTATCCCGGCCCTTCGCCCGGAAGCGAGCCTGAAGTACAGGCTTTGGTAAAACTCATTGAGGACGAAAAGCCACATCTCATAGTACACTTCCATTCATGGGAGCCTTGCGTTGTTTATACCGGCGAACCCGGAAAAAAAGCTGCCGAGATCCTGGCAACAGGTACTGGGTACGAACACCGGGAAGATATCGGCTATCCCACTCCAGGCAGTTTGGGACAGTTTGGCTGGATCGATAAAAAAACTCCGGTTGTCTGCATTGAAGAGCAAAGCGGAGTGGATCTGAACTTGGTATGGCCCCATTTTAAAGCGGGATTGCAGATGTTACTGACAGGTAAAGGTTTCTAAAATGTCCATGATCAAGTCCATCGCATTCGATTTGGATGATACGCTGGTAGACACTTCGGGTCTGCTGGTGCCGATGGCTTCGCAACGCGCCTGTGAGGCGATGATTGCAGCGGGCGTCTGCGTTTCTTTGGAAGAGTGCATGACCATTCGCGAAGAACTTGCTGCCAACCTTTCACACACTGAAATTTTCACAAAAATAGTTAATCAATTCGGGACCAATCAACCTGGCAAAGCCGTCCATGATGCTTTGGAGGAGTTCTACAATCCCGAAGTTCCATCGGTTCTGCCACTACTGGCTGGAGCAACTGAAAACCTGTTGCACCTGAAAGAGCAATACAATCTTTATTTGGTGACGATGGGATCCTTCGATGCCCAGATTCAGAAAATCAAAGCACTGGGTATTGAAAAATTCTTTAAGAAAATATACGTCCTGAATGGTTTTATCGGAGAGAAAAAAGAAGCCGCATTTCTGGACATCCTGGCAAAAGAGGGCCACCCGCCCGCAGAATTGTTGAGCATAGGCAATCGCCTCTCCAGCGAGATCCGCGACGGAAAACGTGTCGGTGCCGTGACTTGCTATTTTGCCCATGGCGAACATGTCGGCGAAGAAGCCGTATTCCCTGAAGACAATCCTGACTACACAATCACGCAGCACAAGGATCTGATCAAAGTATGCGGACTTTAAAAGCGAGCTTTCTGTTGATCGGTCCCTGGGACTCCCGACTGCAAGAACTTGGCGCCCATATCGCCACGGATCTGCAGCAGGCCTGGCATTGGATTCAGGACTCCACCTACAATGTCGTCGCAGTCTCTGTGACTGTCATTTTGGGCAAAAGATTTCCGGAGTTCTACGAAGAGATTAAACGCAGTAGTCCTGCCACCCAATTCATCGCCGTAGTGCCTCCGGATTTTTCTGCAAACCAACTGAGCCGACTGCACGAAGAGTACTCTTTTATCCGTGTCATGCACAGTTTCAACGACACGGATCTGGAAACTCATTTGTTCACCGCCCTGGAAGAAGCCAATCAAAGGAAGCAGGATGAAAACCTGGCCGTTCTGATTCGTGAGCAGACCGAAAAGTTGAAACGTCTGCAAATTGAACTTGAAGAACGCGTGCAGAAACGAACCAAGTTCCTGACGGAAGCCCGACGCAAACTGTACCTGACGAACTCCCGAATCGAAGGATTCAAAGTCGCATTGATGGCCGTGCACCAGGCCAGCTCTGTCACGGAAATAGAACAGCTTTTGAACGAATCTCTGGCCGCCACCGTTCAAACTTCGTGGATTCGTATCTTCTTCAGTCCCCAGGACGAACATTTTGCAAGCCAGGTCACAGCTCAATTAAGTTTTACACAATTACAAGTGCCCTTGTTTAAACACCATGACCGAATTGGTTCCGTGTTTTTCCTGCGCGCACCGGAGCACCCTTTTAACAAAGAGGAAAGTGACTTCCTGACCCGTGTCGCGGAAGCCGTTGCTTTGGCTTTGGACCGTATTCAAAAACTTCAGGAATCGGAATCCATGAAAGAACAGTGGGAAGCCACTTTCAATTCCATGTCAGATCCGGTGGTCCTGATTGATCAAAACTACGACATCATTCAATCCAACAAGGCGGCTGAAGTCCGCCTGAAGGAACGTGAGCATCCGCAAAACACCCGCAAGTGCTTTGCGCTTTTATACAATAGAGAAGAACCATGCCCGGGATGTCAGCGCGGTCGAAATTTCCGCGTTCGTTCGAATGATCCTGGTGTTCGCACCTATGATGTATTCAGCCAAAGTCTGATTCTGGACAGCGACAAACCAGCCGTATTTGTAAACCTCTATCACGACATCACACAACAGATGAAAATGGAGAAACAGATTCTGGAATCTGCAAAAATGGCAGAGCTCGGAACCATCGGATCCTCCATCGCTCACGAGTTGAACAATCCTCTGGGTGGTGTTTTGTCGTTCACTCAATTAATTAAAATGGACATGCCTGGCGATCACCCGCTGTATCCGGATATTCTGGAAATGGAAGCGGGCGTTCAACGCTGCAAAGAAATCGTGCAGAATCTTTTGGGCTTCACACGCAATCCTAATTCAGATCAGGAAGGCGATGTCAGTCTTAAGGAAGTCAGTCAGCGCGCCTTTAAAATTGTCGAGCTACAAACAAAATCACAAGGCATTGAGGTTCGACTTCATTTCCCTGCCGAAGAGATTTTCGTTAAAGGTCATCTGAACTTATTGGCCCAGGCTTTGAAGAACGTGATTCAAAATTCCATTGATCATTTAACGGACCGCAGCCGCCAGGTTAAGGGATTCCGAGCATCCCTCGATATTGAAATCACCTCGACCGAAGACCTTGCCACTATTTTAATCAAAGATAATGGAACTCCAGAGAAAAATCCAAGTCTTCCCATAGGTTTAGGTGTTCCTGTTGCTTCACAGATCCTGCGCGATCATGAGGCGGACCTCGAATTCTACACCGGTCCAGCCCAGGAAAATGTGGCAAAAATTTCCTTCAACCGTCCAGTTTTAAGGTCCTGAAACGCAGTCTGGGCGCGGATTTTTTGACAGGCCCGTCAAAAATACCATATCCTTTTATCAAGGCTGACATGCACGTCGGCCGGTGTTTTTCGAACCCACCATGGAAGGAAGGTTCATGCGTTCACAACGTGTTCTTATTCTGGATGACGAATCCTCTTTGCGTACCGCTCTTTTTAGAGTGCTCGACAGAAAAGGTCTAAACGTCATCACTGCCAACAAAATCGAAGAAGCGAAAGCCCTTTCTCAAGGCGACACTCCTATCGATTTGGCCATTGTTGATTTGAATCTTCCAGATGGTGATGGCATTGAATTCATGTCTCACCTGAAAGCATTGAATCCTGCAACTGAAGTGATCATCCTGACAGGTCATGCAACTATTGAGTCCGCAATCCGCGCGACTCAAAAAGGTGCTTTCCACTTTGTGACCAAGCCTTTCAATCTTGAAGAGCTGATGAGCCTGATCGAAAAAGCACTGACTCATAAGAAACTTCAGGCTGAAAATCAGCAACTGCGCTCTGAACTGAACAAGAAGTACAAGTTTGATCAAATCGTTGGCTCTTCGGAACCGATTCAAAGCGTACTGCGACTGATTGAACGTGTTGCAGATTCAGATTCGACAGTTCTGGTCACTGGTGAATCCGGCACAGGTAAAGAACTTATTGCCCGCGCGATTCACTACAACTCGCCACGTGCGCAAGGTCCCTTTGTTCCAATCAATTGTGGCGCAATTCCCTCTGAACTTTTGGAAAGTGAACTTTTTGGTCACATGAAGGGCGCCTTTACGGGGGCCATTGCCAATCGTATCGGTCGTTTTGAAATGGCTGATGGCGGAACGATCTTCCTGGACGAGATCGGCGATCTTGAACCGTCGTTGCAAGTGAAACTTCTTCGTGCCTTGCAGGAAAGAAGTTTTGAGCCCGTAGGCTCCGCAAAAACAGTCTCAGTCAATGTCCGCGTGATTGCCGCTACCAATATTCACCTGGAAGAAGCGGTTGAGCACGGAAGATTCCGCGAAGATCTGTATTACCGTTTGAATGTTATCCCTATCCACGTCCCTGCTTTGCGCGAACGCAAAAGCGACATCCCTTTGTTGTTGAACCACTTCATGGAAATCTTCAACAAAAACAAGGGCCGCGGTCTGACTGGTATCGCCCACGACGCCTTGGATGCTTTGACGAACTATCCATGGCCAGGAAATATCCGTGAACTGGAAAACCTGGTAGAGCGCATGACCATCCTAAAAGGCCAAGGCAACGTTGAAATGAATGACCTGCCTACCAAGTACAAATCAATGAAACCAGTGATTTCATTGGATGCAAGTCAGCTGGAAATTCCTGACAGCGGCATGGACTTTAACACCGCGGTCGATAACTTCGAGAACAATCTGATCTTGAAGGCTTTGGAAAAAACAGGATGGAATCGCAACCAGGCCGCGGCTTTGTTAAGACTAAACAGAACGACGCTGGTGGAGAAGATCAAGAAAAAAGGTCTGACACCTCCGAACGATATCAATCCGGCAAATTTCTAATTCAATCTCATTACGAGACTTCAAGCGGCGAAGACATCTTCGCCGCTTTTTTTATCTTAAAATCACTCGCAAACCAGACTTAAATCCCGTAATTCCACTACACTTTCCCTCGATATATCCGATCAGAATTTGATGCGATTTTTTCTGAATTCACTCATCATTTCAACGATCTTGGCAACCATGGGATGCACCAGCACTCAACGCGCGCCCAGCTCCCTCACCACCGATGAGGAGCGCATCGTTCGCATTCAGGAAATTGACTTACAGCTTTCACAGTACTGGAATAATGATTGGCGATATAGCCAAAAGCTGTTTCAAGTCGCACCCACGATGGTGATGACATCCAGTGCCCCCTTGTTTGATCTTTCCAAAATTTCTGATCCGAAGGTTCGCTCTCAGATTCAAACCTTGATGAACGAACGATCTAACCTGCGCGAGACCCTGGGACACAAGTTTGAAAATCGTTCCTGGTCCGGTGTCGGACCGTGGTTTCAATCCACCTTCCGCCGCCCGCTGTTTGAAAAACAGGAAGTGATCAGCATTCGGGACCTGCATGAGTTCCGTCTGGACGGAAAGGCCATCAACCCGTTCCCGTTGGAGCATCGCCTTTTTGCAAACTACTCCCTGCACTTCAAAAATGAAATACCCTCCAACTCCGATGTCTTCGCCAAAGACAAGGATGATCGCGTTCGCAAGAAAAGTCTTAAAGCAAGATTGGAATGTGATGGGGATATCATTGCGCCGTCCAAGTATTTCTGGCGTGCTGATGAACGCACGCGGGTGTTTGAGTTTGACTGGTTCTACGCAAAAGAAGGTGGACAGAAAATTTCTGTGAAATTTTCCCCGATGGTTACTCAGTGTCAGTTCAGATATTACGACCCCGAGCAATCGTCCTCGTGGAGCAACGGCCTTCCGCTGACAAGCCTGAATTCACTCTCATCGGAATGGGTGGAGATGGCACAGCAGATTGATGCCTGCCCTTTGATTTCCGGTATGGGTAAAAACCCGGAAGGCTTTTTTTGGTCACAGGATTTCAACTTCAATACCTGCCCTGAAACTTTCGACAAATACACAAACCTGCGCAATCCTTTCGTGGCAATGAACCGCCGGGTGGTTTCTCTGACCGGATCGCCTTTGCTGACCAAGGACTTTGAACAAAAAAATCCCATGGCCACGTTAAACTTTTCCAAGGCGCCCCAATTTGACATCATTTGGGTGGCGTCGTTGAACTTCTCTGCTGACTTTTCAGGTATGGTCACAGCTCGCGCCATTCGCTATCATGCAGAACGCGGCACGCAGGTGCGCATTCTGGTTCCTCAAGTCACCATGACCAAAAAAGACCGCGAGATTGTAACGTGGCTGATGCGGGATCTTCCCAATGTCAAAGTTCAGTACTACAAATACACTGTCACCGACGACAAGGATGGCACTTGGTTTGACCGCTTTCATCGGGTCAACCACACCAAATTGTTGCTGGGTTACTCCTCAAAGAATCCGGCGGCGAACTTTATGATCACTGGGGGTCGCAATATTCGCGACTCTTATATCTTTCCCGAAACTCCATTCTACCGGGCTTATAAGCACTTGAAAAATTATGGCGACGGCGAAGAACCTTACATCTATTACAATGATTTTGATATCGAACTTCGCGGCACGGACATTGTAAAACACACGCTTGCCCAAATGGTGAACTTCTGGAATCGGGAGCCTGACACTCACCGCTTCCGCTCGACCAATGTGAATCTTCCGGTGCGCGCTGAAAAGGACATGATCAACCGCTTAAACACACTGCCCAAATCAAAACCGGTGGTTCGCCATATCATGTCCCTTCCGTACTTTGATGGCTACCAGCTGGAGCGTTTCTATATTGAGATGATTGAGTCCGCGCAAAAGGAAATCCTTTTGACGACTCCGTACTTCCGCCCTTCAGTGGCTATCAGTGCGGCTTTGGATCGCGCCCATGCTCGCGGAGTGAACATCAAGGTGGTCACGCGAATTCATCTGGCTGGCGACGGCACTCCGCAGATCGCAGAGGAAGTGAATAAAGAGGGCATCAATCGTCATTTAAAAAACATCATGATTTACGAATGGACCGACAACAATTCCATCATGCACGCCAAGATCCTGGTGATCGACAGCAAACTCAGCTTCCTGAGCAGCGTGAATTTGAATCGTCGCAGCTTCATTCACGATACCGAAAGTGGCGCGTTGATCCTGCATGAGCCCACAGCCCTGGATTTACGCAGAGAAGTCCTCAGCTACCTCAGCCGCAGCCGCCTGTTAACAGCCCAGGAAAAAATAGGCTGGATCAGCGGCCAACTCATCGACTGGGGCGACTCGTACTTCTAATCGCCGACCGGCTATTTCGTTTGGAACAAGTGGAGCATTTCGAACATGGCGTCCATGCCAGCAAGGGCCGTGATGTCACCGTGGTCGAAGGGTGGCGAAATTTCCACGACGTCGCAACCCACCAGGTTTGGAATTTTCAAAGCACGGAAGATGCGTTGCACTTCGTACGTTGTCAAACCACCTGGAACTGGAGTCCCGGTGCCCGGTGCACAGCTGGGATCCAGATTGTCGATGTCGTAGCTGATGTATGTTGGAGTGTCGTCGAATGTCGGTAACGTTTTCAGGAAGTCGTTAATGTTTTGATTGCGAATCTCATCAACAGTGATCACACGGATGCCGTGTTTATTCACGAAATTCAAATCATCACCGCCGGCCAAGGGACCGCGGATTCCGATTTGCACCATTTTCTTTGGATCCACCAAACCTTCTTCAACTGCATGACGTGCGAAAGCGCCGTGATGGTACTCACAACCCCAGGCCGCAGGATAGGTGTCCAAATGCGCGTCGAAATGAATGAACGCCAATGGCTTGCCATACTTCTTACGAAGAGCGCGCAGCACTGGAAGCGTGGTGGAGTGATCTCCGCCCACGGACACAAACTTTTTATTCAAACGCATCAACTCGCCCACAAATTTTTCGATGCGCTCATAAGTTTGACCTTGATCAATCGGCACTGTGGGACAATCACCGATATCCGCGACCTTCAGTTTTTCGAAGAAATTTTCCATGCGGGTCATGTGGAAGCCACGACCCAGAGCTGAAACCTCTCTCACTTTTGCCGGGGCAAAACGAGCTCCGGGACGATAGGACACGCCACCGTCATAAGGAATACCAAAGATTCCGACTTCATAGTCCGCGTCGATTGCCACATAGGGCAAACGGAAGAAGGTTTTAATCGCAGAAAAACGGGGAAATTCACGTCCGCTCAGAGGTTTGTATTCCATTATTGACTCCTCAAGTATCTAGACTACATTACCGCCGATGGACTATCAACGCGACCAAAAACAATTGATTCAGTGGTACAAAAAGAATCGCCGCGCACTTCCATGGCGTAAAAATAAAGATCCTTACAGAATCTGGCTGTCCGAGGTCATGTTGCAGCAAACCACTGTGGTTGCGGTCATTCCATACTTCGAGAAATTTCTTAAAAACTTCCCCACAGTTCAGGACCTAGCCTCGGCCCCCGAACACGACGTCCTGGAGGCTTGGGCTGGTCTAGGTTATTATTCCCGCGCCCGCAATCTGCACAAAGCTGCAAAAGCTTTGGCTGAAAATGGCTTTCCAAAAAAAGCCGCCGAGTTGCTGGAACTCCCTGGCTTTGGACCTTACACCTCCCGTGCTGTGGCCAGTATCGCATTCGGCGAAAAGGTCGGCGTGCTGGACGGCAACGTGATTCGTGTTCTTTCTCGTCGCTATGGACTTAAGATCGAATGGTGGAACAACAAAGGACGCCAGCAGCTTCAGGAAATTTCTGATACGTTGTCTTCTTTTGGTAATTCCGATTCCGTGAATCAAGGTCTGATGGAATTGGGCGCCACGGTATGCACTCCGCAAAAAGTCATGTGCTTGATGTGCCCTTGGTCCGCTGATTGCGTTTCCCGCGAAAAGAACCTGGTCGAGAAATTACCTCTGAAAAAACCACGCAAACAGAGTGAAGTCTGGGTGTGGAAACCAGTTGTGACGGTAAAAAATGGCAAAGTCGCTTTAGTCAGCAATGACTACGCTCCGTTTCTTAAAGGTCAAATGATCTTTCCAGGAACGATTTCTCAAAATGACGACAAGCCCAAAGACTATGATGCTAAACACAACATCACACATCATGATATCTTCATAAAAATCGCTCATAAAAAAACCTTGAGCGACCGAAATGTGGAATGGGTTGAAATCAAAAACCTTAAGAAGGTCAATCCGTCTTCGCTATTACAAAAAGTACTGCACAAGGTAGAGACATGAAGCAACTGAGTTTGAAGATCATCGCATTGGGCAGCATCCTTTTCGGATGCACACACAGCAGCCCGACGAAAGATCTTCTGACTCCAGATTTTCTGCTGCAAAAAAATGTAAAACAAATCACTTTCCAAGGCGACAATGAACGTCCCCGTTTTTCCGCCAACGGCACGCGTCTGATTTACTCCAGTCAAAATCGTGGCAATAGAAAAGACCTGCAGGTTTACGAAACAGATTTGGTTCGCAACAAAGAACGTCGCGTGACATTCTCTGATGGCGCGGCCTTCGACGCCGACTACATCAACGATATGGAGATCCTATACTCCAGCACGACGGATGAAATTAAGGAAAGTCCGTTCTTGAATCGCAATCCCAGCAAAGAATTTCCACCATCTGACCTATACCTGAGCGACCGCTTCGGTTCCGACATTCTGCGCGTGACCGTTCAGCCCGGCTACGATGGTGAAGCTTTTATGATTCCACACCCCACGAAACCTTCTGTAATTTTCACCTCTCGTCGTGGTGATGTAACGGGCGTCTATCGCATGGATTTGAAATCCAGATTTGTCTCCCTGTTGGCTTCAGAAACCGGCAAAGACCGCAGATTTCCGACTCTGGCACCAGAAAAGTCCCGAGTTGCGTTCAAAGAAACCAACCTGGAATCAAAACAACAAAGTCTGCAACTGGTCGATCTTCATACCAAGCAAACTGCATTGCTAAAATCGGGTGAAGGCCATTATCGTGATCTCTTCTTCGCTCCCCGACCACCCTCACGCTTGTTCTATAGCATTCTAAGAAATGGCGACAAAAAATATCAGATTGAAGTCTACAATCTGGAAACGAAATGCACCCAGGTGGTTTTCAAAGGCAAAGACGATCTTCTGTATCCTGCAGTTTCCAATGAGTCTGTTGAAAGACTGGCTTTCACACGAACTGTTCAGGAAAAAAAGCAAATTTACATGGTCGATCTGCCAGCAGATTTGGGACCTTGCCTTCCAGACACTTCCGGCAACGGTGAAAAATCCAAAACACCAGCTGCAACTCCTATGAATACACCGTCTGTAGCCCCCGCGGTTACTCCCATAGCGAGTCCAGTTTCTGTCGAATCGCCAACTCCTGCGCCTTCTCCTGTGAAATAAAGACCTTTGCTCTTGCTGCCCCAGCAGGCCCTTGATAATCTAAAAGGGTGAGAACGTTATTTGCCGCAATCCTAATTTTAAGTCCCCTGACAAGCTTTGCAGCTCCGTATCCTGCGACCAGCACCTCTGCGCTGACAGCGCCCGAGAAGGGACTTTATTTTCTGCACAAGGGTTTCTCTTTAAAAACGGACGGCAGCAACTGGCTTCCGGTGGCACTTTCTGAAGAAAGTATTTTGGATACGGTTCGTTTTGCAGATAAGAACGCTCCCGACGCTGCATCACTCAGTGTGCGCACAGACCGCGTTGCCAAGAATGCTTCCCTGGAGTTGTACACGCGCAAGTGGATGCGCGATTACCCAAGCTATGGCTTCGAAGTTTTGGCGACCAAGCAATTCAATCTGAATGGCAGTCCGGCACTGATCGTGGATATGCTTTCAAGAGCCAAGAACAAGCAAATCCGCCAGGTTGTTTTGAAAAACGAAGACAAAGTGGCAATCATGACCTGCCTTGATAACAAAGACACTTTTTCCAAGTCACTGCAGCAGTGCAATCAAATCATCAAGACTTTCTCCTGGGTTGCCCCAGAAGAAAAGCCTTCGCTTAAAAAATAGTTCTTAAAGAATTATTGGAACACCAAATAGATATCTGACAGAGCTTTCGAGCCACCGCAATCCAGAGCATTCACATTCAGCTCGTACTGTTTGCCAACACTGAAATCACTTGTCAGCAACAGCGTTCCGATCGTCGCGGTACCGCCGGATTCAAAGGCTTGCAGGGCCACGTCTTTGTCATTCACTTTGATTTTTCCCGTCGTACCGATGGCAGCATCCGCTGAACCGAAGGCGCGATAGTTAGAAATCGCAACCGAGCTTGAAGCTAGGCGACTGCCCATCAAGACAAAGTTATCCACCAGAATCGAAGTCAGTGCATTGCTGGATCCGGAAAGCTTCACAGAGCGTTCACCTTGCAATGTCACTTTGTTCGTAAAGGCACCCATCACATAAGGAGTTGCCACGTTTGTTAAAGCCGTACCGCTGGCACCCGGTGAACCACTGTGGTTGCGAGCAGACACGAAACTCAAGCGATCGCCTGAAGAAGGTGATACCGCAATCTTATTAAACAGCTTCGCATAATAACAAACACCCGCCTCGGTGCGCTCTGGAATCACCACTGGGAAAGATGTGATTTCCACAAATGTTTTACAAGCATACACGATACATTTACCACCGGATTTCACTTCATTGCGTCCGCATGTGATCGAGATGGACGCTGTTTTACTTACCGACTCGCCAATGGAGTTAGTCCCCTTAACCGTACAAGCCAAGTCCTGTGTGACTTTGATATTTGTGGAGGTCGCAGCCACCGGAAGTGATCCGGTCTGACCATCAGAGCAAGTGTAAGCCATCGTGGAAACGTTAAAGCCTTCCGTGATTAATCCTGCAGTTCCATTGATGGCAACTGTTGGACTTGAGAACGAGGCATTTAAATCCGGAGAAGGACACGATTTATCCAAACCAATGTAAGAACCCTTTTCAGATTTTACATAGTTCTCTTTGCCATTCTCACATACATAGACATCATTTTTATTGTATATCGCATTCACCGTCACCGAGGTCGATGGGCAGCTTTTCACTTCGGACAGAGTTCCATTTGGAACACTCCAAGTGCTGCCAGAGGCTTTTCCGTTACAAGTCGCTGGCAAACAAGCACCCGAAGTGGAGATCAAACTGCCTTTTTGAGATTGCCCCGTCAGAACTGCGCTTCCATTTGTGCAAATCAATTCCACATTTTTGCCATAGGAATATTTTAAGTCGCCGCCAAATACACAAACGCCGTTCTCTACGATGGTTTCATTGGACGGAACCCACCAAGTGGTGCCCTCAGTACGACCAAAACAATTCAACTCTTCCTCTTCAGGAGGTGCGGCTTGTGATGTCAGTGCGGATTTTGAAAATTCAAGAGATTGTGGCGCACAGTTTTGAAAAGCTATGACAAGAAGTCCGACGGCAAGAATCTTATTCACATGCTTCATTTGGCAGTCCTTGGTTAAACATTCCCTACTGGACTTTTCGGCAGAATCAGAGTGAAGCTTGCGGATTTTTCAGTTCTATTTGCGGCTCAAAATGAGATTCGCTGCAGGTAATTTTTGAGCTTACCCAACGGAAGTAACAGGCAAAGATCGAATCACGTGGAACGCCCAAATAAGGTACGGAGCAAGTGTCCGTACCTTCGACTTTTTGGGTTAGGTATTCTTATTTAGCCACTCAGCCATTGGCAAAGCGAAGTATGTGAAGATAATGTCGGCTCCGGCACGACGGATGGAATACAGAGTTTCCACCATCGCGCGGGTTTCATCGATCAGACCGGCTTTAGCACCGTGTTTGATCAAACCATACTCACCACTCACGTTGTACGCGGCCACCGGAATATTGGTGTGCGCTTTTACTTTCGCAATCACATCCAGGTATGACAACGCAGGTTTCACCATCACGATGTCAGCACCTTCCGCCACGTCCAAATCAATTTCACGAATCGCTTCGCGCGTGTTTCTGAAATCCATTTGATAAGTTTTTTTATCGCCAAATTTTGGAGCGGAATCCAAGGCCTCGCGGAACGGACCATAGAAACTGGAAGCGTATTTTACCGAATAAGAAAGAATGCCGGTGTCGATCAAACCTTCCGCATCCAACGCCTCACGAATTGCACCCACTCGCCCGTCCATCATGTCTGATGGAGACACAATGTCGGCACCCGATTTCGCATGAAGCACACTCATTTTTGCGAGAATCTCTACTGTTTCATCATTCAAGATGAGACCGTTTTTCACTAAGCCGTCATGTCCATCCGAGGAGTAGGGATCCAAAGCCACATCGGTGATCAGCGTCACATCCGGAAACTTGTCGCGAATTTTCTTCAGGGTTGTGGGCATTAAGCCATTCGGGTTCAGTGACTCCGTACCAATTTGATCTTTCTTGGATTCAGGAAGAGCGGGAAACAGATCGAAACTTTTAACTCCCAATGAAACGGCTTTCGCCACCTCATCTAAAATTAAATCAGGGCTCATGCGGAAAATGCCCGGCATAGAGGCAATTTCTTGCTTTTGTTGGGTGCCATCAACCAGGAACAAAGGCAGGACTAATTGAGAGGGGCGCAGATCTGTTTCTGCCACCATTTGGCGCACAGCTTCAGTGCGGCGATTTCTTCTGGGCCTCTGTGTCAACTTCATATAGAACCTCGCTTCGTATGTTGTAAGGCGTCTCGCTATGGGAAAACCGCACTTATGACATTTCAATGACACTTTAATGAAAGTTTAGTGATAAACCTAATAATCAAGATGGAAGATATACTTCTCGTTCATAGAAAATCCAGCAAAAATTTTGCAGAGTCCTTGCAAGACGCAGCCGTGTGGAAGACATGTTTGCGCCAGATTCTATTCTGCCGCGAAGACGATGTGAATTCAATGCTGGATGTTTTGGAATCTGATGATCAGATCCTGCGTGGCGAGAAAGCTTTCAGCCTTCTACTTGAAATTCTTTGTGGTTTGCATTCCCCGATCGTTGGCGAAACTGAAGTATTCGGACAATTCCGTAACTTCATCGAAGCCCGTAAGGCGGCTGGCGACACTCTGTTCAGCGACAACCAGAAATGGTTGAAGTTCATTATGGCAGAAGTAAAACGCACGCGCGCTGAACACCTGGTGGGAATCGGTTCACAAAGTTATGGCAGCCTTTTGCGCCGTTATTCCAAGGACATGGACTCCGTCACATTGTGCGGATCCGGACAATTGGCGCAGGAAATTCTTCCATGGCTGGCTCATAAAAAATCCGTTCAAGTTCTTTGCCGTGAATGCACGAAGATGAGCAGCTTTGCAGAGAAATACGATAATCTTAATATTGTAAACTACAACGAAGCTTATGTTCATGGAGAGGCGATGGTTATTGCCGCACCTCTTTCTGATGCACGCATCCTGGAATTGATCAGCAAGCAGGACACCCGTCCTCATGTGATTTATGATCTGCGCGGTGAAGAAAACAATTTGCCAGCACTCATTGCAAAACAGTTCCCACACGTGACCGTCATGACCCTTCAACAGTTTTTTGCTGAAATCGAAGAGACCAAAAAAGACAGGCAAACCAAAATCGAACAGATCCGCAAGTTCTTGTTCGAAAAAGCCTTGGCCTTCGCACAAAGAACAGAGCTTCGTCCACTTGGTTGGGACGATATATGCGCCTGAAAATTTCCGCTCGTAAAAGTGACTTAGCCCGCCTCCAGGCTTATATGGTTGGCGAAATTCTAAAAGAAAAAAATCCGGGACTTGAGATCGAATTCAAGTTCAAGGAATCCCTGGGTGATATCAACCTGACGACACCTCTTTGGCAAATTCCAGAGAAAGGTGTTTTCACCGAGGACTTCTTTGGCGAGTTGATCAAGGGCGAAACCGATATGGTTGTTCACTCCTGGAAGGATCTTCCGACAGAAGTGAAATCAGAGACTGTGATTGCGGCGACACTGCCTCGCGCCGATCAACGTGATCTTTTGTTGGTAAAAAAGTCCCACTTTGAAAAACTGCGCACTTCCCGAAAAATGAACGTGTTCAGTTCTTCACCTCGTCGCGAATACAATCTGACGAATTTCTTTAAAGAACATCTTCCATTCAACTTGGAATCTGTAAAGTTCGAAAGCGTTCGTGGAAATATCCCAACGCGTATTCGTAAATTGCTAGAAGCTCCAGAAACTGACGGCTTGATCGTTGCGAAAGCGGCGTTAGATCGCCTATTGACGGCAAAAGAACCTGAATTCAAAGAAGTTCAAGGCTTGCTTCGCTCTTACTTGGATCAAGTTGAATTTGCCGCTCTTCCTTTGAGCATCAACCCCAATGCAGCGGCTCAGGGTGCATTGGCTGTTGAGATCAAAGCAGACCGTGCAGATCTTAAGGCGTTGCTGGCAAAAATCGACAACCCAACGACATTCCAATGCGCGCAAAAAGAGCGCGACATCCTGGCAAGCTTTGGTGGCGGTTGCCATCAAAAGATCGGCGTGGCTGTTCTGTCCCGTCCCTACGGTGAGATCACAATCCTAAAAGGTCTGACGGATGGTGGAACTGTTTTAGATAAACGTGAATTGAAACCTTCTGTCGTTTCTCCTCGTTTTACTTCAGATCAAATGTGGTCTTCAGAAGTTCGCGCGGAAAGAAAACCTCTGAACGACTGGAAAGTTCCAACAGGTACAAATGCCCTTTACGTTTCTCGTTCTGAGTCTTGGCCTGAATCTTTAAAATTCGATCAATTCATTTGGACGGCAGGAACTCGCACATGGAAAGCCATGGCGCAAAAAGGCGTTTGGGTTCACGGTTGCTCTGAAGGCTTGGGCGAACAAGAAGAATCCCGCATCGATATCCTAGCTGGTAAATCTTTGTCTTGGGCAAAACTGACTCACGACACGGGATACGAAGAAGGTGCCCGTCAAATGCCTTTGGTTGCGACTTATGCTTTGGGTGAGCAAAACAATGCGACCCCTGTGACTGGAAAAGAATGCTTCTTCTGGAGCAGCGGCAGTCAGTTCTTAGATACAGCAAAAAAATATCCTGAAGTACTTGGCAAGCATCACGCTTGCGGTCCTGGCAATACTTTCAAAATCATCCGTCAGTATTTGCAGGAACAAGGTCACTTCACTGAATCAAAATTAAATATCTACTTGGATCAAGATAACTGGAGACAGCAATGCACAAAATAACATCTGAAGAATTATTCCAACGCGCCCTGAAAGTAACACCAGGCGGAGTTCACTCCCCGGTTCGTTCTTTTAAAGGTTTGGACCGTGCACCTGTTTTCTTTAAACAAGCTGAAGGCGCATTCCTGACTTCTGTTGAAGACAAAAAGTACATCGACTTCTGCCAAAGCTTTGGACCCTTGATCCTGGGTCACCGTGACGCCGAAGTCGCAGAAGAAGTTCACCGCATGGTGGACACAGCTTGGACTTTTGGTGCCACTGAAATTTACTCCTTGGAATTGGCAGAGTGGATTTCTTCAACTTTGCCATTCATGCAAAAGCTTCGCTTCGTATCTTCTGGAACTGAAGCCGTTATGTCTGCATTGCGTGTAGCCCGTGCAGCCACTGGCCGCAGCAAAATCTTGAAATTCGAAGGTTGCTATCACGGTCACGTTGATAACTTGCTGGTTAAAGCAGGTTCGGGTCTGGCGGGTGCTGCCGCTTCCTCTTCTGCAGGAATTTCTGCTGAAGTGGCTAACACAACTGTTGTGGCCCCACTTGATGACGAAGCGAAACTTGAAGAAGTTTTCGCGGCTCAAGGTAAAGACATCGCAGCTGTGATCATTGAACCACTTCCTGCAAACTACGGTCTTTTGATCCAGCGCCAAGAATTCCTTAAAAAAGTATCTGAAATCTGCAAAAAGAACGGCTCCTTGTTGATCTTTGACGAAGTGATCTCTGGTTTCCGCGTAGGCCTTGAAGGCATGGTTGGTAAAACTGGCATCACTCCGGACCTGGTTACTTACGGTAAAATCATCGGTGGTGGTTTCCCAGTGGGTTGCTACGGCGGTCGCGCCGAACTTATGAACATGGTTGCTCCAAGCGGTGATGTTTACCAAGCGGGTACTTTGTCAGCAAATCCAATCGGTATGCGCGCAGGTCTTACGACTCTTAAAAAAATGCAGCGCCTGGATGGTTGGAACGTACTTGAAAAACGCACTCAAAAGTTCGTTCAAGCTTTGCGTGATGGTTTCGCTAAAAAAGGCGTTCCATTGAAAGTAGAACAGCATTCTTCGTTGTTCTGGATTCACGGCGATACAAGCGGTAAAACCATCCGTACTATCGAACAAATCCCCGCAAACCAAAGTACTACCTTCAAAACTTTGTTCCTGAAAGCATTGGACAAAGGTGTTTACTTGGCACCGAATGCCTACGAAGTTGGTTTCGTTTCCATGGCTCACACCGATGAATTGCTAGCTGAAGCAGCAAGCATCATCGTAGGTTCTGCGGAGTAATCGAAAATGAAGAACTTTCTCAAGTCACATTTGAAAACAGTGCTCGCGATCATCTGGTTCGCGTTCACGTTTGCGCTTGTGTCTTGGTGGTGGGTGTTCTTTTTGATGGAACTGGAAGGTGCTCGTCAGCATCGCATGATCGCCTGGGAAGGATCCATTCTTTTGGGGTCCATCTTAATCGGTGGTATTTCCCTGATCGTTTTTACTTTCCGCGATAAACAGCGCCACGATCGGCTGCGTTTCTTTTTCTCGACTTTCAGTCATGATATCAAAACTTCAATTGCTCGTCTTAGACTGCAAGCTGAAGTTTTGGAGGAAGACTTGCAAGGCAACAGTCCGCCAGTCATGAAACGTTTGATCTCTGATATCCAGCGCTTGGATTTGCAGCTGGAAAACTCGCTATTACTTGCAAACTTGGAAGTCAGTCCCCTTCTGCACGAAGAAATGTCTTTAAGCCAACTATTGGGAAATCTGCGCAGTGAATTTGCTGATCTTTCTGTCGAGCTTGAGCGTGACGCCAAAATTTCCGGCGACCGCAGAGCTTTGATGAGTGTCGTTCGCAATCTTTTGCAGAACTCTGTTCTGCACGGCAAAGCCACTACGGTTCGTATTCGCGTACGCGCTGTCGGCAGCAGTCGCCTGGAAGTGATCTTTGAAGACGACGGCCTGGGATTTAAAGGTGAAACCGGTAAATTGGGTTCTGAACTATTGAATTCCAAAGATTCCCGCGGCAACGGCATTGGACTTTTGATCACAAAACGTCTGATGGAAAAAATGCGCGGTGATATCAAATTCGAATCCTCTGATAAAAACGGCTTCAAATCCATACTTCAATTGGAGGGCCAGCTTCTATGATGAGAAAAGTCCTTCTGGTTGAAGATGATTTATCCCTGGGCGAAACACTGACGGAACGCCTGCGCAAAGACTACGAAGTCTTCTGGGGCAAAAGTGTTGCGGATGCCTGGTCCGTTTACACCCAGGAAAAAGATTTTGACCTGGTCATCCTGGATGTGGGCCTTCCTGACGGCACTGGCTTTGAACTTGCCGCAAAAATGAAGAAAAACTCTCCTGTACTGTTCCTGTTTCTGACAGCACAAGCCGATGCTGAATCGCGCTTGCAGGGATTTGAACTGGGCGCAGCGGAATACATTCCGAAGCCTTTCCATTTGAAAGAGCTTTTGATCCGCGTAAAACACGTATTGGATGCACATGCCCCGTTAAAGGAAGTGCAGCTAACAACATGTGTGATTAATTTTACCAATATGTCCGTACGTAAGAACTCAGGTCAAATCGAGTACCCTGCAGTTACAGATATGAAGATTTTGCAGTTATTAATTGATAAAGCACCACGGGTTTTAAGTCGTGACGAGATCATGAATGAAATCTGGGGTGTTGATAAGAACCCTAGCCACAGAACCATCGACAACACGATCGTACGTCTGCGCCAATTATTGGGCGAGGACGGCGACAAACACATTCGTTCTGTGCGCGGCATCGGCTACCAATGGTCCACGGAGGAAACTACATGAACACACTTTTTCACAACGCTCTTCAAAGAAAAGCACAGAAGACACCTCCGATCTGGTTCATGCGTCAGGCCGGCCGTTATCACCAGCACTATCAAGGCATGAGAAAGAAAAACTCTTTCGAAGAGCTTTGCAAAACTCCGGAACTGGCTGCTGAAGTAGCTCGTGGACCCGTTGCTGAATTTGACTTCGACGTATCGATCCTTTTCTCTGACATCCTATTCCCATTGGAAGCATTGGGCATGGGCTTGAAATACACAGACGCTCATGGCCCGCAATTGGGATTCAAACTAAACCCTGAAACGATCAACAACCTGGGCGAAGTGGCACCTGCGATCGAGTTCATGAAATTCCAAAAAGAGGCAGTGATCGCGACTCGCGAAGTGCTTCCTAAAGACAAAAGCTTGATCGGCTTTGTTGGCGGTCCTTGGACATTGTTCGTTTACGGCGTTGAAGGCTCCCACGCAGGTTCTTTGATTCAATCCAAAGTATTGATCAATATGTTCCCTAAGTTCCTGGAAAAAATGCTTCCACTTCTAAAAGCAAACATCCAGCTTCAATTGGATGGCGGCGTTGAGATCGTCATGATCTTTGATACAGCTGCTGGCGAAGTTTCCCCGCTATTCTTCCGTGAATGGATTCAACCAGTGATCTCCGTTTTGGCTAAAGAATTCCCGGGTAAAATCGGTTACTACTCCAAAGGCACACAGCCGACGTTCTTTAATAAAGAATTCACCGAGCTTCCTTGGGCGGGTCAGGGTTTCGACCACCGTTGCTACATCCCTGAATGCTTTAAAGTTCAAAACAAAGGTTTTGTCCAAGGCAACTTCGACCAAAGCTTGCTTTTCATGGACGACGCTGACTTCAAAAAAGCGGTCCAAAACTTCCTGGCTCCGATGAAAGAAATGTCACCAGAACAACGTGCTGGCTGGGTCTGCGGCTTGGGCCACGGCGTCCTTCCCAAAACTCCCGAGAAGAACGTGAAACTATTCATCGAAACTGTTCGAGAGGTACTTTCATGATGATTAAAAATCTACTGGCAAAATACGATGTGCCGGCACCCCGGTACACCTCTTACCCGACGGTTCCTTACTGGGAGACGAATCCCACACGCGACCAATGGGTGTCCCACCTGAAAACGACTTTGCAAAAAAGCGAAGGTGGTTGGTCTTTGTACGTCCACATTCCATTCTGTGAAACTCTTTGTACTTTCTGTGGATGTAACAACATCATCACGAAAAGCCATTCAAAAGAGTCTCCGTATGTGGATATGCTGATCAAAGAATGGAATCTGTACAAGCAACAGGTGCCAGAACTTTTGAAAGCTCCGTTGAAACACATCCATTTGGGTGGTGGAACTCCGACGTTCCTTTCTGCTGACTCCCTGCTGCGCCTTCTGACTCCGATCGTGAATGACTGCAACTTGGATAAAGAGCACTTCGAGGGCTCCATCGAAGTGGACCCACGCAGAACCACACCGGAACAACTGAAGGCATTGCGCACATTGGGCTTCAATCGTGTCAGCATGGGTGTTCAGGATTTCAATCCTGAGGTTCAACGCCTGGTAAACCGCATTCAGCCCCTGGAAATCACGGCCGAGCTTTCCCAAGCAGCCCGCGATCTGGGTTATACTTCCGTTAACTTCGATTTGATTTATGGTCTGGCAAAACAAACTGCGGAGTCCATCCGCGAAACGGCGGAAGCAACGGTGAAGTTGCGCCCGGATCGTATTGCCTTGTACAGCTTTGCCTTGGTGCCTTGGATTAAACCGGCTCAGCGTCTTTTTAAGGACGAGGATCTTCCTAAAGCTGCTGAAAAGCGTGAGCTTTATGAAATCGCCCGTGGCATTTTGCTAAACGCCGGTTACGTGGAAGTCGGCATGGATCACTTTGCCCTGCCAACTGATAACTTGAGCATCGCCATGGACGAAAAACGTCTGCACAGAAATTTCATGGGCTATACAGATCAAAGAACGGATGTTCTTTTGGGTCTGGGCGTTTCTTCTATTTCTGAAACTCCATTCAGCTTCCATCAGAATGAAAAAGTCCTGCCTTTGTACGAGCAATCCATCAACGATGGTTTGATCCCGACAATGCGCGGACACATCCTGACCGAGGAAGACCAGATTCGCCGTCGTCAGATTCTAAAATTGATGACTGAATTTGAAGTCGAGTTCCTAAGTGACGAACAAGAAGAGAAAGCCACTGAGTTTTTGACCGAAATGATCAAAGACGAGCTTTTGGTTATCAAGGATCACAAACTGGTTGTTCTGGAAGCGGGACGCCCGTTCCTGCGCAACGCCTGCGTGTTCTTTGATGAACGTTTAAAGACCAAACAACCTCAAACCAAGATTTTCTCTCAGTCGATATGAAAAAGATCACGGTCATTGGTGCTGGTTTCGCGGGATTAACAATTGCCCTGAAGCTGGCGCAAAAAGGATTCAAGGTTCATCTTCACGAAAAGTCCGAGCGTCTGGGCGGACTTTTGGGAACTGAATATAGCGAATACGGCATGGCTGAAAAAGCCGCCAACTCCCTGATCCTGACCGACCGTTCTGAAAAACTCTTTAAAGAAATCGGTTTGGACCTGACTTATCCGTTAGAGTCCTCCAAGAAACGCTTCATCTTCCGCGGTTTTCCCAAAGCCATGCCGCTGAATCCCTTTGAAATTCTGAAAGTGGCCTTCACGGTCATTCCCCGTGTTTTATTTGCCAAAGCTTCGCTGAAACCAAAATCGGGCGAGACACTTCAAGACTGGGGCTTGCGCCGTTTGGGAAAAGCACCGACCCGCTTCCTACTGGGACCTGCGATGCAGGGAATCTATGCCAATGAAGCCAAGGACCTGAGCGCTTCATTGATCATCACACCGCTATTTAAGAAAGACCGTGAAAAGTTCCGCGGCACGATCAGCGGTCCCAATGGAATGCAGGATATTGTCGATTATCTGCATGCGACCTTGCAGCAGTTGGATGTCGAAATTTATTTGAACTCGGATCTGGATATCACAACAGTGGAAGGTCCGGTGGTAATCGCCACGTCAGCGTCTGCCGCTGCAAACATCCTTGCCACTCGTGCTCCACAGCTTTCAACATTGTTGAAGCGTGTGAATATGTCCTCGTTGATCAGCACCACAGTGTTTTTTGATAAGGCGCAAACCAAGTACAAGGGTTTCGGCTGCTTGATTCCGCGTGATCTGAAACTGCGCACCTTTGGCGTATTGATGCCTCCTTATATTTTCGCGGGTCGTGATAAGACCTACAACGAAACCTGGATCATGGGCGGCAAGAATAATCAGGATCTTTTAAACTACTCTGATAAAGATCTTAAAGACCTGATCACCAAAGAAAGAAAATCCCTGTTCAAACGCCAGGACACCATTTTGGACGCCAAGATTTTCCGTTGGGATCTGGCTTTGCCGATTTATGATCTGGAGCTTGAGAGCATTCAAAACCAGCTTGCGGAAATAAAAGTGCCGGGCATTTTCCTGCACGGAAATTATCTATCTGGAATCGGCTTAAGCAAAATTCTGGAACGCAGTGAACGTCTTAGTGAAGAAATAGCGAGTCAACATGGCTAAAACAGGCGTCTTACTTTTAAATATTGGCAGCCCACGCACCTATCAGGTTCCAGATGTTAAAAAATATCTGACTCATTTCCTGATGGACAAAGAAGTTATCAACTTACCATTCATCCTTCGTTGGCCTTTGGTAAATCTTTTGATTGTGCCAAAACGGGGCCCGATCTCTGCCGGGAACTATAAAAAAATCTGGCTTGAAAATGGCTCGCCGCTGACTGTGTACACAGTTGAATTCGCCGAGAAACTGCAAAAGGATTTGGGAGACAAATACCTGGTTCAAGTAGGCATGCGCTACAGCGACCCGGATATTCCATCGGCTTTGAAAGCATTCGCGGCGGCCGGTGTTGAAAGTGTTCTTCTTGCTCCGATGTACCCTCAGTACGCCGACGCGACCACGGGATCGTCTCTTCGTGAAGTCGAGCGCCAGATAAAAAAACTGGGGCTAAAGCTTAAAATTAAAAGCATCCGTGACTTCTATCAGCATCCTTCGTTTGTGGATCCCAGTGTGGAAATCGCCCGGGAACACCTTCAGGGCAAGGAAATCGAACACTATTTGTTTTCGTTTCACGGCCTGCCTGAAAGCCATGTGAAACAAAACGAAGGCTGCCTGGTGACGGCAGATTGTTGTGTTCAACCCAGAGCTTGCGATAAGCCCTGCTATCGTGCGCAATGTCTTGCGACGGCCACAGCCATCGCCAATAAGTTGGGACTTAAAAAAGACCAATGGAGCCTGGCTTACCAATCTCGTTTGGGCCGTGATGAATGGTTGAAACCGGCAACGGATGCGACGATCGCGGAACTTGCTCCAAAATATAAAAGTATTGCTGTTCTATGTCCTTCCTTTGTCGCTGATTGCATCGAGACTTTGGAAGAAATCGGAATCGGTGGAGAAGAAACTTTCCATGAAGCTGGCGGCAAAGAATTTCACTTGGTGCCGTGCGTGAATGTGAACAGCTCGTGGGTGAATCAGTTTGCCCGATTGGTCGCATCACAGTCTTGAGAGATTACTCTAATTTGACCCGCTGCGCTTTGCTATATAACAAATCCTGAACAAATATTGGAGCCCTAATCATTCAGGAGTAGCAACTTTGAAAACGACATCATTGAAGGCGGGACTGATCGCACTTGTCCTCGCTCTATCTGTTCCCGTTACATCTCACGCAGGTTTGGATATTTTTGAACCCGGCAAAAAAGTGGTCGAAAAAATCCGCAAACAAATCGCCAAACAAGATATCGGTGCCACCATCGGTCTTGGTGGTGACATCATTGACGGTCTTCATGTTTCCCTGAAATACAAAGCCAAGTCCGAACCTTCTTACCTGGATGGTTATTACACTCGCCTGGATAAGTATGTACTAACTTCTGAATTAAACGTCGGTGATCTTATCGATGGCAGCGACACTCCATTTGGTTTGGAAGTGGAAAATGGCACGGAAGTCTATTTTGCCCGCCAATTTAAAACACAAGGCGATTCACTTAAAGCGATTCCATACTCGATCAAACAAATTCCTTTCACCGCTCAAAAGGCAGTTAAAAACCTGAAGGTCGGTGACTTCGTTGCCCTTCAAGGGAAATTGAACATCGTGTTCTCGGTTGGCGGGGCTACAGACCTGAATCCAACCATCGAGTTGGGTGGCTCCACGCATGTGTTTATGGCTGGCGATTTCATGATCCACTTGTATCGCATGGCGGATGATAAAATCCGCGTGAAGTTGATCACGATGAGACGTCGTGGTGTCGGTGCCAGTGCCAGCATCGACTACCTTGGTAAGTTGAAAGTTGTGGGCTTAAGAGTTATTGATCGCAAACTTGAGCGTTGGGTTGACTTGAAGCCAGCGTCTTTGAACTTCGGCAAAAGCATGAATGACGTTTTCATGTTGGATTACGTTTTCGATCTTAAAAATGCCCAGGCCGCGACTGCATTCAACAACTTCATGAACAAGAAGTTGAAATTCAAAAATCTTAAAGTTATCGACCCAACAGCTTCCCGTCCTGAGTTGCAGAATGAATTGATGACGGACATGTCTGAAGTTGAAGACATGTACATGGCAGATCATAACTTGCCAGCTGATCAACGCCGCATTGATCGCGTCTTCAAAGGATCCAATACATCTGTCGATGTCATGTCCCGCTACAAACTTTCCATGAGCATCCTGCGCCTGGAAGCGAACACAATGTACTCCCAAAACAAACTGCAAAACTTCGACTCTAATAACGTTGAAAAGCAATACATTCTGGACACGTACCAAAAATCAGCTCAGTCCAAAATCTTTTACGGCATCTGGGGTAACAAAATCACTGAAGGTGATCACATTATCTTTAACTCCAATCCGAAATGGACACCGGGTTCTTTTGTGACGGCTTCCCACTTCTATGAAGCCCGCATGAGAAACGTTTCCAAAAAAGACTTCGGTAAAATGCAAAACCGCACAATGGAAATTCTGCCAGAGTGGATCTATCGCCAAATCGACTGGAAGCGCTGGGATTTTTCAGATGGCGATATCGTGAATGGTTATTTCCGTCACCAGGTGTGCATCCATCCTGAAGCCTACGACGCCCTTCCGAACTACACGGCAAGCCAGATTAAAAAAATGTTCCTGGCTTACCTGAAATCAGAAGATCAGGATCTGGATCAGTTAAGACGCAACAAGATTGCGAAGATCTCTGAAAACTTCTCGTACCTGCTGCAACCGTATATGACGGACCAGGCTCGCTATGAGGCTTTCAGAAATCTGCAAAAGATCGCCATGTGGCGTGATCACGGTGCTTATTTTGTACTGACTCTTTTGCCGGACAATCAGTTTGAACAACTGGTTACATACGAAATGACTTTCACAGGCCGTAAAGTGGATCAGATCAATTTCCGCTTCGGTAACTTTGAAAAGCAGCAATTGTACCAATCCCTGCTGTATATCCAAAACCTGATCAACGATCGTTCCTTCGATTTGCGTCTGGTAACAGACTCCACCGGTGGAAGCAAAAAACCATAATGACTTTGAAGGGCCTTGCAAAAGGGCCCTTTTTTTTTGCCCTTTGTGTGACTGTTTCCTGCCCTTATCCTGGCGAATTCCGTCGTCATTTCGCAAAATTGTAATAAATACCCAGCGAATTCCCAAAAGCACCGGGAAAACATTGTCCTGACCTCAAAACATTCTTTAGATTAAAGGATTTTAAGTATATTAATCCCACCCTAGTTGCTAAGTAGACCAGCTCACTTACATCAAGAACCAAGGGGAACAAGAGTGTCATTCTTGAAAACACAATTCGTAATAGCTGCTCTGGTCGTGGGATTCACGACATCTGCTTCTGCTAAAGTATATCTGAATTCTGCCTGCACGATGAAAGCCAAATCGCAAAGCATCGAAGGCAACGGCAGTAAAGACGAAAAGTTCCCACTGGCTTCTATTTCAAAACTTGTGACTTCCCTTTGGGCCATCGAAACTCTGGGTCCCAAATATCGCTTCACCACTAAAATTCATCTGACCAAAAAGGCTGACGGTCTTTTTGATATGCACATTGAAGGCGGTAAAGACCCTATCTTCGGTCGCAGCGTGGGTTACTTTGTTCTGGCGCAAATGGCGATGCGCGAGTTGAATATCAAACAAGTCGACACCCTGACCTTTGACGAAAACTTTTTGATGGAGTGGAACGTCGAGGAGCCGACAGCGATTGCTGGCGACACGAAATACTATCCTGATCTTGCCGCCCAAACAGCGCATGTAAAACATGAGCTGGAAAACGGCTTCATCACGCCCATCGCTGACAACTCCTACAAGTATGTTCGCGCCATGGCGAAGTCTGTGGAAGTTCTGTTGCCGGAATCCAAGCCCAACATCAAATTCAACAAAGTTGAATTCCTGCCAAAACAGGAATTCAAACAAGACACTCAAACTGTTTCCTTCACCTATCGTTCAGCTCCGTTGCATAAAATCATCAAGAACATGAACAACAAGTCCAACAACTACATTGCAGATCATCTGTACTGGAATCTGGGCGACACTCCGGCATTTAACGAATTCCTGCAAAAGAATCTGAAAATGGACAACCGGGATCTACAGTTCAATCTGGGCTCCGGGAACAATGCTGACTATATTTCCAAGAAAAAATACGACTACAACGAAGGCACTTGTTCTGCGATGATCAAAGTTTTGATTTGTCTGAACGAAGTTTTGGCGACTCAGGGATTGGCACTAACTGATGTCATGGCAGTTGCTGGAACTGACACTGAATCCACAGTTGCGAAATACGGTGGCGCTATGGAAGGTGCAATGGTTGGCAAAACCGGCACCGTTGATAAAGCGAAAACACTTGCCGGCACGATCTCCACCGGTAACGGGACAATTTACTTTGTGATTCTTATGCACAAGGATTCTTCCGGCGAAAATGGTTCAGCGGCCAATGCTATCAAAAATCGTATCCGTGCCTTGTTCACCATCAACAATGGCTCCAAAAAAATTAACTACTCCGAATTCAGCCCCCTTCCGTTCGACAAGGGATCAGCCTTGGTTTTGGAATACGGGCCTAAATTAGGAATGTACTAATGATCAATGTGGCGATCTGGATTTTTTATGTTCTTGTGGCTCTCTTCACGGCGTTTGGACCAATCACGGCCCGCGGTGGCGAGTCGGCTGAGAACATCAACAGAGCCATTGAGCTGCAGAAAAATTCCGAAGTTAAAAAGCATGTGCAGGACAAATCTTTTGATCCTGCCAAAGGCGACGAAGACGGCATCACTCCACTGATGGCTGCCGCAATGAATGGCAACCTTCAGGCATTAAAATTGATTCTTAAATTGAAGCCAAACCTGGAACAACAAAATAATTTGGGCGACACCGCCTTGGCTATGGCTGTTTCTAATGATCAAGATGCAGCGGCAAAGTTGTTGATCGAATCCGGTGCGAAGGTTGATATTCCGGTTCTTTCCGAAAACAAAGACACCCTGTTGATCACCGCTGCCAAAAGCAGCGAGAAGACCACGCAGCTTATTCTTAAAAAAGACAAAAAGACCATCGATCAGAAAAACGCCCTGGGCAACACCGCCCTGATTGAGTCAATCCTTGCCGGATACACCGACATCGCAACAATGTTGGTTAAAAATGGCGCTGACGTTTCTGTAAAAAACAACGACGGCAAGAATGCTTTGGACCTTTCCAAGGAACTAAAAAACCAGACACTCACATCTCTTTTATCCAAGAAATCCAAATAAAGCCTTCGCCAACAAAACCTAACACCATTTCTCCCTCTGAATAAGTACCTTTTTATGGTACTTTATATGTCTTGATGAAGAAAAGTACCCGATTCATAGTTGGCTCAACAATCCAACAAAGGAGTCATTATGGAATTCACAAACGTATCTGAAGCACTAAGAAATGTTCTTAAGTCCCGCAGTATCACTTACAAAGACCTGGCGGATAAACTCAAAATGTCCGAATCAGGGGTTAAAAAACTTCTGACTGGCGATGATATCTCATTCAACAAGCTGAATGCCATTCTGTCATTCCTGGATATCAGCCTTAAGGATCTGATCTCCTTGAAGAGTCGCGGATTCGCAAAGCTGACAGACAAGCAGGAAAACTTTTTGCTCAAGCATCCCCAGCATTTCAATTTCTTTGTTCAACTTCATCATCATTTAATGAGCCTTGAATTGGTAAAAGCCGACAATCACAAGCTATCGAAAGCCAAAATGAATCAGTACGTCGACGACCTTGTGAAAATTGAAGTGTTGGAATTCGTGGATGGAAAACTGACATCCTCATTGAAGGACGGATTTACAATGAGTGATAAACTCACTGAGTCTTTTCAAAAAAGAAGTTATGGCGCTGTTATCGATTCTTTGAAGAACGCCGACGAGTACAAAAAAACACCTTGGCTGTATGAAGGATTCGGACAGTTCGCTTTAACTCACAAATCAGCCCTGGAATTCAGAATGGCGCTGGAAGATCTACTTAAAGAGTTCTCAAAAAGAACGGATCGCGAAAAGAAGATCCACAAATCCAGCGACCTGGTTCACTGCGCAGCCCTGCTGGTGAATGCAGATCTGAAAGTGAAGGATATTTTCCCGATTTAATAACACAAAGAAGTCGTGGACAAAATTGGCAGTTTGCACACCCGTAGCGGGTGTAGATTTGTCATTGTAGTCCACAAACAAAAAAACCCCGGGGACGCCGGGGTTTTTCTTTTTAAGAGAACAATTTTTTGATGAAGCTGGAAATCTTTTTGCCGATTGTTTGCTTCGGTTTCGGTGGTCTGCGAACGGCACTTGCGCCTTTGCGTGGCTCGTGGCGTTTGTTTCCGCCTTGGCCCGCGTGACGTTTGTCACCGTGCTTAGATTGACCATGCTGTGGCTTACTACCATGTTCAGGACGCTTTGCGTGTCCTGGACGAGGTCCATCAGACTTCTGCGCAGTAGCGCCTTTGCGCTCCTCACGTGGTCCTTTGTTTTCGCCACGGTTTTCACCGCGTGGGCCACGATTGCTGTCACGCCCCTCACGACGTGGACCACGATCACCTTCACGGCGAGGTCCGCGTTCACGGTTACCGCCGCCAGCACTGCGACCGCCCTCACGACGAGGACCGCGCTCCCCATCCAATGATTTTGGATAGTGACCGTCGAAACGATCTGGGAATGGCTTGAATTCCTGAAGAAGCTGTTCGTTTTCCAAATAGCCCACTTCAATTTTGTGTTTCAAATAATCTTCGATACGAGTCAAAGACTCGATGTCTTTTTCTCCAACCATCGAGAACGCCTGACCTGTTGTGCCCGCGCGACCAGTACGGCCGATACGGTGAACATAGGATTCAGAATCCATTGGCAATTCATAGTTGATTACCAGATCAACGCCTTTGATATCCAAACCACGGGCCGCAACGTCCGTTGCCACCAGGATGTTCAGATGATTTTCAGCCTTGAACTGCTCGATCACGCGGTTGCGCTGAGCTTGAGTCAACAAGCTGGAAATCGCCATCGCAGGTACATCGTTATCAACCAGGAACTTGGTGATTTTCTCGACGTTCATTTTGAAGTTCGTGAAGATAATCGCCTGTTTCGGATTGTGTGCTTTTAGCAAAGACAAAAGATGCTGAGGTTTTTCAGCATTGCCCACGTGGAAGATCTGGTCTTTCACGTTTTCCGCTTTGGCCTGGTCACGGCTGATGTTGATTTCAACCGGCTCGGAACCAAATTGGTAAGCGGTGTTCAAAACATCGAAGTTCAAAGTTGCAGAGAAAACCAGGAACTGGCGTTCGCGTGGCACTCTTTGCAGGATGTACTTCATGTCGTCTTTGAAGCCCATGTCGAACATGCGGTCTGCTTCATCGAACACGATTGCGCGAACCTGCTTCAAATCCACCAAGTGCTCTTTGTACAAATCAATCAAACGGCCTGGAGTTGCCACGATGAATTCAACACCGTTTTTAAGCGCCTCTTTTTGTTTGTCGTATCCTGTACCGCCGTAGATCGCGAAACCTTTAAGGCCGCTATCAACGCCGAACTTGATGATGTTGTCTTGTACTTGCTCTGCCAATTCGCGTGTCGGAACCAAAACCAAAATAAAGTTTTGTGGTTTCCAGTCCTTGAACGCGCGCTTTTCGATGATTTCTTTTTCTGAATCAGAAATTTCGCCGTGAGCTGGGCGAGCACGTAAAATACGCTCCATCAATGGCAGAACAAATGCTGCTGTTTTGCCGGTGCCTGTTTGTGCCAGGCCGGCGACGTCTTTGCCATCCAAAATAAATGGCATGGCTTGCGCTTGAATAGGACTGCATTCTTCATATCCAATTTTTTGGATAGCAGTCATCAAAGCGGGATCTAAATTTAACTCTGAGAATTTCAATTTCTTATACTCCGGTTCTTTGACCCAAACCTACTTTTCGGTGCCTTAAAAGTCACCAACAAAGCTTTTTAGGGTCTCTATAAAGGTCTGAGGCTGATCTGAATGGACCCAATGTCCAGCCCCAGGGATTTCGACGCCCTTAATCATCGGGTTCTCGGCCAAAATTCTCTGATAAACATCAGGTTTTAGCTCTTGAGACTTCTCGCCCCGAATCCAAAGGGTTGGCATTTTAAGGTCACGGACCTGGTCCCAACGCTCACGCGTGTGTCCGGCCTTCACTGATTCGATGATACCATACTTGGAGAACCGCCAATCAACAGTCCCGTCTGGTTTTTCAATCATGTTTGAATAAAAGTACTGAGCCATGACTTCGACTTTTTCTCGGGTCTTGGCTGTTTTCACAAAGTCTTCCATGAAGTACTTGCGAGCCTCCTCACGGGAGGCAAATGGCGTCGGTGCAAGATTCAAGAGATACTCATAGTATTCGTAGGCATTGGGTGCAGCCTCGGGGCCGATATCTTCCACGATCAGTTTTTCAACATACTCCGGGTACATTGAAGCAAAGGCCAAGACATTGCGCCCACCCATGGAATGACCAACCAGGATAAACTTATCCCACCCCAACTCGTCCACGATCTGTTTCAGGTCATTGGCGTAGTCTTCAGGTGAATATCCCGCCTCCGGCTGAAATGATCGGCCGTGGCCCCTTTGATCGTAAGCCAGACAGCGCTCGGTCGTCTCCAGCCCCGAAATAATCCGGCGCCAATTCTGGCCGTAGCCCATAAGCCCGTGAATAAACACCCATTTTCGTCCATCTTCTGGACCATAGATCTGGTAATTGAAGTTTTCCAAGTATGCCATACGGCCCCTATCCTGCGCCCATGAGTGGGGTATTTCAAGTTTGAATTTTAGTCCGAACGGGAGTAGATTCAGCGACAATGAGTTTTACCAAAAAGCCCCAGCTTCATGAAGACTGGATCGATCCTTACGCATTAAGAATTGTCAAAAACCTGCAAGATTCCGGTTTTGAAACCTATCTTGTTGGTGGTTGCGTACGCGATCTTATGGTGGGAATTCATCCAAAAGATTTCGACATCGCCACCAGCGCTCACCCCAACCAAGTTCGCAAGAAAGTTCCCAATGCCTATGTCATCGGGAGAAGATTCAAACTTGTTTTGGTCAAGCGTGGTGATCAGCAATTCGAAGTTGCCACTTTCCGCAGAAACATCAGCGCCGAAGAGCTTGCCGCAACTCCTGAAGAGGACACAATTGAAGGTGACAACTATTTCGGAACGGTTGAAGAGGACGCCAAACGTCGCGACTTCACAGCCAACGCTGTTTTTTATGATCCAGCCAACAACAAACTGATCGATTTCTGTGGCGGCATTCAGGATATTGAAGATCGCGTTCTGCGTATGATCGGTGATCCCAAGGATCGCTTCATCGAAGATCCGATTCGTATTTTACGTGCGATTCGTCTTTCACATAAATTGCATTTCTCGATTGAATCAACCATGCGCCATGCGATCTCCGAGTGCGCTCCGGAATTGAAAAAGTCCGTCCTGCCCCGTCGTCGCGAAGAGTGGTTGAAATTCATGCGCTTGAACGAGCCGCATCTGGCATTCATGGAGTTGTTCGACTTGCACATCCTGGAGCAAATTCTGCCAGGCCTGCATTCTGTCTTTATCGATCCGGTAAAAATGGAGACGTTCGAACTTCACGTGGCCCGCATCAATCAAGTGGGCATCAATCGCCAGGATCCTTTGGAACTGTTTGCAGGATTCATGTTCTCGTTCATGAAAGCCCAGTATGGCGAAGGCCAATGGGACAGCGAAATCGAGAACGATCCAAAACTTGCTTACTTCATCCGCGAAGAAATGGGCATCTTCAAACAGGAAACGGCCGTGTTCTTTAAAGCCTTGCACTTGATGTCGGGACTGAAAAAGATCGACAGCTATTCCCGCAAAGGTGAACGTCGCCAAATGGCCTTCGTTAAGAATGAAGCCTTTGGACTTGCGATGAAACTTTCGATGCTGGATTTCTCTTTGTCTGCTCCGGAGATCCACTACTGGATGCAACAGGTGGAAAAATTCAACGGCGCCCAAGTTCCGCCGACTCATTAAAATTACCGTAGAATTTAATTTTTAACAGGAAGGGCCTTCAACAGGACTTCCTCAAGCATGGATGTGTCGACGGGCTTGCTTAAATAGCCGTCGAAGCCCGAGTTCAGGCAGTCGCTTTGACCTTCAGAGCTGGCCTGAGCTGTGATCGCAATAATCGGTTTGGTATAGCCGCGCCCACGCAAGGCCCGAGTGGCCTCATGCCCCGACATGATTGGCATTTTAATATCCATCAAGATCAGATCGTAGCCATCATCTGAAGCGGCTTTATCCAGCGCTTCACGTCCACTTTCACAAACATCAACAATGGCACCATGACGATTCAGATATCTGTGCATCAAATTACGCAAGTCTTCGGAGTCATCGACAACCAGGATACGGCGGTCCTTCAAATACTCGCGTGCTTGATTTTGCAGATTTCTTTCCTGAACCAACCGGCCTGCAAGATGGGATTCAACCAGTTTTAGATCCGTCACAGAGCCAAGGGCCACAGAGTATTCAAACACACTCCCCTTGCCTTCAATCGACTCAATCAAACTTAAATCCCCGCCGGACAAACGAGCCAAACGCTGCGATAAAGCCAAACCCAGTCCCGAACCGGAGACTTTTTGAACTTCGACACCTTCACCACGCATGAATGGTTGAAACAGATTCTTCTGAGTCTGCTCATTCATCCCGATACCAGAATCGGCCACGCGAATGCGCAAGGTCCCTTTATTGTTGATATCAAAACCCAAAGAAACAGTGACTTGAATCTCACCCTGCGGAGTGAACTTCACCGCATTTGACAGCAAGTTGATCAACACCTGACGGAAGCGAACCGAGTCCATCTGAATTTCATCCGGCACCAAAGTCGCAAAACTTAGTTTCAAGCTATGACGTTTATCAATCACAGTGCGGATCACAGACACCGCATCCTCGATTTCCCGTACCAGGCTCATCGGAGTTTTTTGCAGAAGCAGTTTTTTACTTTCAATCTTGGACAGATCCAACAGATCGTTCACCAACGACGTCATGAATTTACCCTGACGCTGAATCGAGTGAAGATCCTTATAAACGCTGTCATCCAAATTAGGATTTGCCAGCAATGCCTCGGCATAACCCAATATGGCTGCTAATGGTGTGCGAATTTCGTGGCTGGCATTGGCCAACAGAAATGACTTCGCTTCATTGGCAGCTTCGTGCAGATCACGCTCACGGCGCAGGGACTCCTGATGTCTTTTCGTCGTGACATCCCAAACGATACCCGTCGTTCGCAAGACGGCTCCGTCATCGTCACGCTCGACCTTTCCACGGAAAGCCAAAACACGTGGTCCGTTCTTGCCGTTAATCAGATTGAATTCAAAATCCAATTCACGGTTTTCAACGAAGTTTGCTTTAAGGATATCTTTCAGCAACGCTTGTTCAGGAAGAAGTGACAGATTTCCCTCTCGGAAAATCATATCCTGTTGAATATCCCAATCCCACGTCATGGCTTCAGAGGACGCCATGGCCATGCGCACACGCTCTTCACTGCGAATCAGAATTTTATCAAGGCTGAACAAAGTGGCCATGGAACGATTCAATGAACGCCCCAAAGAAACCACCAAGCCAAAGTAGACAATCATGATAAATCCGACCAGGTAGGAATATGACTGACCGGAATAAAGATAGCCTGCCGCCCAGCCCACAACCGTCGGTCCGACCAGAAAGATCATCGCAACCCTGTTGGCGGCATACAAGATCATGCCGCCAGCACTCATGACGGCAATCAACATCGAGGTTAAAATCTGCACGCTCGTGCCGGCCCATGGAGCGACGAAACCCATCGCACCCCAACAGCCACCCGAAATCAAAATCATGACGTACTTTGCGTACTTCCATTTGTTCAGCTGCTCTTCGGATTGAAGTTTGGTCATGGCCTCACGCCAAAAAGGAACAATCCCCAGGCTTAAGGCAGCATAAATATTTATCGTGATAAACCAGAAAACCAGGAACTTGTGGGAGATAGTGCTCCAGGCGATGAACGTATAGAAATAAGCCGTGGTGAGAACGGCCACCACAGAGGTGTAGCTCTGCCCTAAAAGCAGATCTACTTTACGAATTTCTAATTCCAACAATTCATTATTTTTCATATACGCACTAGTGTTCGAATACTCCCACAGGGACATAAAATAAAACAGAGAAAGTCTGCACTTTCTCCGTTTTACATGTTCCATTTAAATTCTGTAATAATCGTTAAGCGGCTTCTCTTAAATCCAGCTGTTTTAGGAGGTCTCCGGCGATGCGATCCAAGGCTAAAACCTTGTCAGCTGCGCCTAAAGCCACAGCCGCGGCTGGCATTCCGTAAACCACGCAAGTTTCTTCGTTCTGAGCGACGGTATAAGCCCCGGCATTCTTCATTTCCAAAAGCCCCTCTGCACCGTCTTTACCCATACCCGTTAAAACCACCCCAAGGGCGTTCTTCCCGGCGTACTTAGCTACTGATTTCATTAGATAATCAGCCGCTGGGCGCACGCTGTGCATGGGCGGATTTTGATGAAGTTTAACGTAGTAGAAGGCACCGCTGCGGGTGATTTCCATATGGAAGTTTCCTGGAGCAATCAAAACCCGGCCAGGGACCACTTGGTCACCTTCCTGGGCTTCTTTCACCTCAAATGGGAACATGGCATTTAAATTATCCGCAAAGGACTTGGTAAAGCCCGGTGGCATATGCTGAACCACCACTGTTCCTGGAATATTTGCCGGCATCCCCGAAAGGAAAACCTTCAATGCCTCTGTACCCCCTGTACTGGAAGCCACTGCGATCATCTGATGCGTGGTACGAGCCAGGGATGTACGGTCCACTTTTTTAACCTGTGCCGTCGGAGTTGGAATTTTGGTTTTTGCCTGTATACGCGAGCGTGCCACCATACGAACTCTTTCAACGATCTCTCGACCCAAAACTTCCAATGACTGGGAAACGTCAATGGAAGGCTTTTCCATAATTTCAATCGCACCAGCCTCCAGCGCACGCAGATAGGTCTCCGAACCGGTCTTTGCCAAGCTCGAAAAAATAATCGTGCGAGTGGGAAAGTGTTGCATCACTTTCTCCAGAAAACTGATGCCGTCCATGCGAGGCATCTCCACGTCCAATGTCATCACATCCGGTTTCAATGCCACCAGTTTATCACGGGCAATGTACGGATCAGCCGCCGTGCCCACCACCTCAATATCTGCTACCGAGGAGAATATTTTTTCCAACAGTTTACGAATTACTGCGGAGTCATCAACTATGAGTACTTTAATTTTTTGGCTCATGATTCCTCTACAGCTTTTGATAAACTGCGCGTGAAAGCGGTTTTAATTGTGTGTGTTTAATATTGCCGGACTCAGAGTGCCCCAACACCAGATAACCACCCGGCGCCAGACATGAAGTCAGACTGTCGACGACCTTTTTAGTCGTCTCCTCATCAAAGTAAATCAGAACGTTACGACAGAAAATCACATGAAATTTGTTTTGAAATTCGTACTTGGGACTCATCAAATTGAATGGCGCAAATCGAATCATGTCATGGATAGAGTCTTTGGCTCTCCAGTATTCGACTTCGTTCTTCTTCATTTTTTCAAAGTACTTCATACGAGTTGCCGGTGGCAGTCCCTGCATTTCACGCTCTTCGTAGACTCCGCTGGTTGCTTTTTTCAGCACCTGCAAATCAATGTCTGTCGCCAGCAATCGCGCTTTCATTCCAGTCACCTGTTGCATCGCTTCGTGAGCAGTGATTGCGATCGTATAGGGTTCCTGCCCCGTACTGGCTGCCGCACACCACATACGAATATCCGTCCCGAATTTCTTATAAAGATCCGGCAACTGCTGCGCCAGGAATTCGAAATGATTTGATTCGCGATAAAACGACGTCATGTTCGTCGTCAGAGCGGAAATAAATTCTGACGTTACTTCTTTGTTGCCGTGTTCGACCATGTCCCAATACTGCTCGTAGGATTTAAGACCGTGACGACGCAATAGTTTGACGATTCTGTTTCTGATCAATGCATGATTTTTAGGGGAAAATGGCAGATCCACGCCCGCAAGCTCATACATATGCTTGGCAAACTTGGTGAACATCTTCTCCGTGAGCTGAATGTCTTCAAACTCATACAGTGCACTGGTTGGATCCACTTTCTTTAAAGCACTCATGCTGCCGCCATTTCTGATGATTTAGAAACGGACTGAAGCAAAGCTCCTGGTTCAAGAATAAGTACAGTACGACCGTCACCCAGAATTGCCGCGCCGGCGATTTCCGGAATATCAAATCCAGTTACAATCGGTTTCACAACAACCTGCGCCTGCCCCAGGACATCGTCCACCGGGAATGCCATCTGGCCTGTCACCGATTCAATCACCACCAGCATCGTCTCTTCGCGACGGGAACTTAACGTGTCTTTTTTAACAACATCGCCTGTCAGCGTCTGATTCAATGTGCCCAGCGTGCGGGAAACATCGATAACCGGCAACAGCAAGCCACGAATGTTTGCGACTTTTCCAGCGTTGGAAATATTCGTGTAGTCCTTCGGAAGAACACGCACGATTTCGCGGATGGAGTGAATTGGCAGAATATAACGGGAACCATCCAAAGATACGATAATGCCGTCAGTGATTGCCGTGCTTAGTGGAATTGTCAGACGGAACGTCGTCCCCTGACCGGCTTTGGACATAATGTTGATCTTACCGTTGATTTTATCAAGGTTCGATTTAACGACATCCAAGCCCACGCCACGACCGGAAAGATCGGAAATCTTGTCCGCTGTGGAGAAACCAGGATAGAAAATATATTGGAATACGGATTCATCCGGAATTGTGGAAGGATCCACACCTTTTGGCACGAAGCCTTTTTCAATCGCTTTGCTCAAAACTTTTTCACGGTTGATACCGCCACCATCATCGATGATTTCGATGATAACGTTACCGCCATTTTGTTTTGCAGAGACTGTCACTTTCGCCACCGCGGGTTTACCGCGCTCCTGACGAACTTCCTTTTTCTCCACACCGTGATCCATGGAGTTGCGAACCAAGTGAACCAAAGGGTCGCCCAACAGCTCGAACACGGTTCTTTCAACTTCAGTTTCTTCACCGATCAGTTGTAAATCAACCGGTTTATCCAAAGTCAAAGACACGTCACGAACGATACGTTGAATTTTAATGAACATGGATTTTAGCGGCGTCATGCGGATGCTCAATGTTTTCTCATAAAGCTCACGCACCGCTTTGTCCAACTGATCCACGATCGCTTCCAAACGCAGGTTTTCACCACTGCGAACAGTTTCGTCGTGTACCAACTGATTTTTCAATACAACCAGCTCACCCACTGCATCCAATACTGAATCCACACGACCCGTGTCGACTTTGATGGTGCTGTTTTGATTTTTTGCCGGAGCTTTTGCACTGCCACCACCGTTATCAGAAGAAGACGGAGTTTTGGCTTGGGCAACGACTTTCAATTTTGGCTCTTCAGCGACCGGCTCTGGGGAAGCCGTGGCTGCAGGCGACACTGTCGGACCCGCAACTGGCGCGGCCATGGGTGCTTCTGCGACTACGGCAGGAGCCACTTCTTCCTGTGGAATTTCAATGGACGCTTGTTCAAGTTCCCGGATTAATTCCTGCTCGGCTTTTTCAGCAGCTTCTTTGGCTTCAAATTCAGCGCGATCTTCAGGAGAAAGCTGCGATAACAGTTCCGCCAATAGATCGTGATTCACAACGTCGTCCGCTGGCTCAGGAATGACCATCTCAGGCTCTCTTGGAGCTGCTGCTGCCGCATCCACGTGCTCGAAGAAATCATCAGGCACTGCCACTTTGACTTCTTCAACTGGCGCTGCTGCTGCTGCTGTCTTGGCTGCCGCTTCTGCTGCCTTTGTGTGAGAGGATTTTTTACCTGACAGTCCTTCTGTCACTTCCACAAGTTGCTTTACCAGGGCCGCTGGATCCCATGGACCACCCTGACCCTGCTGCAAAGAAGCGATACGGTTTTTAAGTTCGTCACCCGCTTGCAACAGCAACGAGATGACATTCGAATTTACCAGTTCCGGCTTGGAGCGAAGCAGATCCAAAAGATCCTCTGCAACATGGGCGAATTTGGAGAGATCAGTAAGCCCTACTGCTGCAGCACCACCTTTTACCGAGTGGGCAACACGAAAAATATCTGTCAGATCCTTAGCCGGATCGTCGCTGTTTTCCAACTTCATCATGGATTCTTCGTACTGTTCAAACATGAACAGGGACTCGTTAAGAAAATCCATCTGCAGTTCTTCAAAGAATGCATTATCATCGCTCATTTGTTCTCTCCAATGGAAACATGGTAAATCTATTCGCTTGGATTATCGGCAACTTAGCACTTTTGCTATTCCGGCAAAGGTCCAGAGAAAACGCCAACTTACGGGTTTTAGCCATAGGGCCAGAGGCCGTACCGCTTTGAAACGAAAATGCGAATTAACAATAATTCTTAACAGGACCTCAAGTAGTTATCTGTTTTAGGCGAATAGTAGGGAGCTACTAAATTTGAAAGGCCATAACTATGAGTGAAATGTCTACGAAAGCAAAAGCTGGTCAATACCTGACGTTCCAGTTGATGTCAGAGCAATATGGTGTTGCGATCGAAACCGTTCGCGAGATCAACCAGTTTGGTGAAATCACTCCGGTTCCACGCACCCCTGAATACGTTAAGGGTGTCATGAATTTGCGTGGAAAAATCATTCCAGTTGTTAACTTGCGTGTGAAATTTGGAATGGATGCACAAGATAAAACTCGCGACACTTGCATCATCGTGATCGACACTGAAATCGGTCAAGTGGGCATGATCGTGGACTCCGTAAAAGAAGTCGTTGATTTGGAAGATAACCAAATCGAACCGTCTCCGGTTCTGGGCAATCACAGCTCAATGCATTTCGTTCGCGGCATGGGTAAAGTCGACAACAGAGTCGTTATCCTGGTCGACATCGTAGCGGCATTCTCTCAGGATCAAATGGGCCAAATGGCTAATTTTGCTGAGGCTGCTTAATAGCTGTCCTGCTGTTTTAAAAATAAAAAAGGCACTGAGAACATCAGTGCCTTTTTCTTTTTGTCGCATCGACAAATTCAACAACTAGTCGTTGTAGTCGTCACCCATGCAACGGTCTTTGATTTCAGAATCAAGACGAACCAACGCGTTTACAAGTTGAGTTCTTTCGCTTTTCAAGAAAGCAACAGTGTCGCCGTTACGCGCATCTTTGATCTTAACATTGATATCAGCGATACCTTCGCGAACGCTTGCTTTAGCGTCTGCCAATTGGCCGCAAGACAAGTTGTAGATATCAGCGTGAGCTTGAGATGTAAGACCCACCAAAGCCAAAGCAAAAATAGCTGCTTTCATTTAGACTCCTAATCAGTTGGTTAAATTCAGAATTAGGAATATAGATCTTTGGTGGAATTCTCCATCGAATTGTCCCCACAGGGACTGATTTTAGAATTTTTTCACAGCGTGACCACTTAAAATAGCTCCGTTGCGGGTACTTTTACAGTAACCCGGCCTGTATGATTTCGATCCAATAGTTATCCGGATCTTTGATGAACGCGATATTCTTCATCCCGCCTTCACCCAAGCGCTTTTGGAAATTCACACCCAGCTTTTCGAATCGCTCGCATGCTGCTTTGATATCCGGGACTGTTACGCAAATATGACCGAAGCCACGGGGTTCGGTGTTGCCATTATGATAAGGCATGGCTTCTTGAGTTTCCGTACCCCAGTTATGAGTCAGCTCCAAAACCGCTTCACGACCAAATACGTAATTTGCATTGGCTTCGTTGTCGGTTGGCACCTGCGTGCCTTCTGGAACGTAAGCCAAGAAAAACAAAGAAAACTTCCACTCTGCGAAATCCAGTTTACGCGCCAATTTCATTCCCAACACGCGAGTATAAAAATCCAAAGAAGCCTTTGGGTCCTTCACTCTTAGCATCGTGTGGTTGAATACGTACTTTCCGGTTTCAGCGTCCGGATTTGTGCACAATCCAGGAATATTGTCTGCCATGGGGACTCCTTATTGGAAATAGATGTTTTAGCTATAGCACAGTAAAACCCAAGGGTCCCGCTACATTTCCACTTAACTTTTTATGGCAGCTGTTCATGACTTTGACAGGCAAACTCCCTCTAAAAAGACCCTGCTCGCACCCGTCAAAGTCCCCTTTTTGCTAGATCCTAAATCATGAGATTCATTCTGTGGTTCGTGGGTTCCATTTTCATCCTGGCGGCTTGTTCAGAAGCCCCCCAAAGTACTCTCTCCTTGGATAAAAACCAAGGCAACGCCGTCGTTTATGGTGAGGACTCCGTAAGCCTTCCCGACGAAACTTCGATTTCTGACTCTGCCGAATTTCAAAACAACGTTCAGGCCAGCGTAGCCATGATGTATCGAAGTGAATTAACTGAATCCCCGCAAGGATTTACTCTGCCAAACAAGACAGTTCACGACTCCCATAAAACTTGTTCTAATTTTCAACTGAGTTCGTCGCAAAATCCCGCTCAATGCTCTGCTATATTGGTTGCGCCAAATTTGGTTCTCACTGCCGGTCATTGTGTGACTATGAAAAAAGACACCTGTGCCGATGCGGCCTTCGTGGTTGGCTTTAATCAGGACAACATGATTATTCCAAAAGAACAGATCTACTACTGCAAACAGGTTCGCGTGCTGTCGTTCTTCGAAAAAGGAAACCTTAGTGACTATGCTCTGATAGAGTTGGATCGCACAGTTCCTGAAGTTCAACCAGCGAGGATCAAAAATTCCCCGATAAATCTAAACGACTCCATCTACACATTAGGATACCCGCTGGGAACATCAAAAAAGTATGCTGATGGATTTATTCGCAGCTTTGATCGCATCCTGGCGGTCAGCAATCTGGATGTGTACGGTGGGAACTCCGGCGGTCCTGTCTTTGACAAACAAACTCACGAACTGGTTGGAATAGTTAATTCTGGCGAAACTGATTTGGAAGAAACCGTAGAGGGTTGTCAGATGCCGAAACTATGCAAAGACAATGAATGCATGGGCGAAAATATTCTGCCCATCACGTTCATCATGCAATCCCTGAAAGAAAAAGGGGAAGCCTTCGCCTCCCCTTAACATGCATCGTAATAAGAACTAGGACTTGGCACCTTATTTGGCGGCAGCCACGATCGCTGAAGCGTCTACTTTGTGTTTTTTGTATAGATCCAACGCTGTGTAAGAGCTTTGACCGAATTCGCCGTGCACGCCCAAAGACTTCACTTTAAACTCAACACCCGCTTGCAATAGAGCGTGGCAAAGCATTTGGCCGAAACCACCGATCATCTGGTGATCTTCAGCAGTAACCATACGGCCACCAGTTTTTGCCAATGCGGCTTTCAAAGTTTCAACATCCACATGATTTACGTTCACGCAGTTCACAACTACAGCTCCAACGCCTTGTGCTTCCAAAGTTTTGGCAGCTTCCAAAGCTTGTGGAACCAAAGAGCCCGTCGTTGCAATCGTTACGGATTTAGCTTTTCCAGCCGTCGTATCCGCAAGCACTTGAGCTTTCTTAAGATCATACTTAGCACCAGCCACGTAGGATTTAGGGAAGTTTTCACGTCCCAAGAAGAACACGGCACTGTTTGGAACTTTGCCAGACTTGCGATCTTTGGCGAAGTTTTCAAGAACTGTGAACATCACTTGGTCTGCTTCTTCACTGCAAGACAGTGAGTAAACATCAACATGCGGGATAGAGGAAACCATCGCCATATAGCTTAGTGCCTGGTGAGAAGCCCCGTCCGCCGCGTCTTGGAAGCCTGTGTGCGAGAATACGCAAACAACAGGAGCCTCAGACAATGCACCCATCGTGATTGGCAAAGCACCTTTAGTAACACCAAATTGTGCGAAAGTATCTACAACTGGGATATAGCCCAATTTAGAAAGACCTGCCGCTGTGGAGATCATATTGGATTCAGCCACGCCCACGTCAAAGGAATCACCTGGGAATTCTTTTCTGAATCCTGCCACACCTGTGGAGCCCGGAAGATCCGAAGTCACACTCAATACCGGAAGACCTGCTTTGCGAGCACGGATCATTGCCGAAGAAATTCCTGTTTGGATTTTCTCGCCCGTGTCTTTGACTGCATTCGCTTTGATTTCAGCTTCCCACTTGTTCAATTCGTCGATCCAAGTGTTGTAAACAGCTGGCAAAGCCTCGCCGTTGTAAATTTCTGACAAGAATGCCGGAAGTTCAGTTGGAGATTTCAAAGGGAAGCCGTGACCACCACTTGCAGATTCTGCAGTTTTCTTGGTTCCGATACCTTTGATAGTTTTAGCGTGAATCGCCACTGGAACTTTTGGATTGGCTTTCGCTTTTTCCACTGCAGTCACGATAGCGTCGTAGCATTTTTGCAAGTCATTGCCTTCAGGCAAGGAGATCACATCCCAACCCATCGTTTTCAAAGACGCGAAAGTGTGCGCCATAGAGAAAGACTCATTGTCGATACGGCCAGAAAGCTTCGTGTTGTTATCAGAGATAACCAAAACGTAAGGACCCATTTTCCCCGTCGCTGCCAAACCTGGAATAGCCGCGAAAGATTCACGAGCTTCACCTTCCATGCTGGCGCCGTCAGAGATCGCTGTGATAGTCACACGGTTTTTACCAGAGATCGCCTCGCCCATCGCCAAACCTTGAGTTTGCGGAAATGCGGAACCCAAGGGACCGTTGGAAACGAAGACACCTTCTGGGAAGCAGTGAACTTCACCGTGACCGGTCAGACCGCTTTCGATCGAACGGAATTTTTTAAGGCTGTTCAAATTCAAACCAGCCATTTGGTAGTTCGCTTTCAACGCGTACAAACCGTTTTCGCAGTGACCAGCATCATTAACCAAATGAAACAATTCATACCAAGGTTTGTTATCACGTTGAGCGACATCGAAAACGTGACCATGCATTGCTGACATCAGCTCTGCAAAAGCGGCAGGACCGCCGTAGTGAGATGCTGCGCCACCCAGCACCGCATTCATGTCCATCAAGGACACAAGCGCGCGCGTCGAGCGAGGATCCGCGACAGGAATAGATCTGCCGTCCTTGCTTTTAACGAAGCTTTTGAATTGAGGTTCTTGAGTCGGGTTGCCAGCCAATTTTGATTTGATTTGAATAGGTTCAGTCATAGAATAATGTTCTACTTCCCTAGTTAAGGAACTTCAAATGCAAAAGCTCTATGCACACAACATTCGCAATCTTTTAAAAGTCGAACTTCACCGGCACTTGGACTGCTCGGTGCGTTGGAGCACGCTCGTGGAATTGGCCCCGCAGGTGGGTATTCCGCTGGCAACCACATCCCAAGGACAAAAAGATCAGTTTTTGATCACAGAGCCCATGAATGATTTGGGAAGTGTGCTTAATAAGTTTCTCAATGCCCAGAAAGTCCTGGCCAGCGAGGAAATCCTGACTCGTATCGCCTATGAAGCGTGTGAAGACGCTTACAATGATGGAATCCGACTTCTTGAACTGCGCTATGCCCCGACATTTATCGCAGATGGCCACGACAACCTGAGTTTTGACTCCATTCATCAGTCCCTTCTGAAGGGAGTAAAAATGGCTCAGAAAAACTTTTCCATGGCCGTCGGACTGATCTGCATCGTTCAAAGAGTGAAGCCTTTTGCCGTTGCGGAAAAAGTCGTGGATTTCGCTATAGACAACAAAGACAGCTTCATCGCTTTGGATCTGGCCGACAACGAAGAAGGCTTTGATCCCAAGATCTTTGCTCCCCTATTTCAGAAAGCAAAAAAAGCGGGTCTGCATATCACCGTTCATTCCGGCGAAACACCGAATGATCTGGCTGCCAGCTGGGTCAAGGACTCGGTGGAGATCCTGGGTGCGGAACGTATCGGTCATGGGATTCAGATTGTGCGCAATCCTGAAATATTAAACTTTATCCGCGACCGCCACATCCCTCTTGAAATTTGTCCAATCAGCAATTACCTGACTCAGTCTTTTAAGACCTACGAGGATCATCCAATTCGTCAATTGCTGAACTCGGGAGTTCTGGTCACCGTAAACTCGGATGATCCCGGAATATTCGCAACGACCTTAAGTGACGACTACGAAGTCCTTCATCGCACCCACGCATTTACGGAAGAGGATTTCAGAAGATGCAATCAAACTGCTTTTGATGCGAGCTTCATTCCACTTTCTGAAAAGAACAAATTCAGACAGGACTTTTTTTAATGAGTCAGGATTGGAAGAACTTCTACGAAGAAATCATGCACATGATTCGCGAGGACCAGGCCGTCCGCGAAGTTTTGGCCCAGACGGGCGAACTTTTTCAGGGCTACTCCCCGGTCATGGAAAAAACGCATCTGAAACATGCCGAACGACTGAAAAAGTTGATTGAACTTCACGGCTTCCCCACAATTCCCAAAGTGGGAGAAGACGCCGCCATCGCAGCCATGCGTCTGATTTTGCACGCCATCAGCTGGCCCGAGTTCATGCGCGCCATGGAAATCGAAACCGTGGAGCTCCTTAAGAACAACGAGGTTCCAAAACAATATGTCGCCATGCTGATGGATCGCATCCGCTTTTATGAGGGTCGAAAACAAATCTACGGAACAAATTCAGACTGGGACGATAATGGAATTTTGCGAGTGACCGACGTTGAAGATGAACCAAACCTGAATGCGCGACGGGCCGAAATGGGATTGGATCCACTTGAAAGCCTGGTCCGAAGCCCTCTTGAGGAATTTCACCCCACCGATCCCAAGAAGCGTCACGAGGAATTTGTGGCGTGGACTCTAAAGGTGGGTTGGCGTACAGTTTAGGCCTCTTAGCCACAAAGGAATTTACAAATGGAAAAGCAAAGTCTTCGCGAATTTTATCCAGCGATTGAACCTTACAACAAAGGCTTCCTGAAAGTTTCAGAAATTCACAATATCTACTTTGAGGAAGTTGGAAATCCCGCGGGCAAACCAATTGTTTTCCTGCACGGCGGCCCGGGCGGCGGCGTTGCTCCTGATCATCGTCGTTTCTTTGATCCAAAAACTTATCGTATCATTCTTTTTGATCAACGAGGCTCTGGCCAATCCACACCTTGCGCGGAACTTCGCGAAAATACCACATGGGATCTGGTTGCCGATACGGAACGTGTGCGCGAGCACTTGAAAATCGACAAGTGGGTTGTCTTTGGCGGCAGCTGGGGCTCCACACTGGCACTGACTTATGCGATCAAACATCCTGAGCGTGTAAAAGCGTTGGTATTGCGCGGAATCTTCCTGTGCCGTCCTTCCGAAATCAAATGGTTCTACCAAGAAGGTGCTTCGCAAATTTTCCCGGACGTGTGGGATGAATACCTGAAAGTGATTCCTCAAAATGAACGTCATGACATGGTGACAGCATACTACAAACGCCTGACTCACGAAAATCGCGACGTCCGTTTGGAAGCAGCGAAAGCGTGGAGCAAGTGGGAAGCCGCCACTTCAAGACTTTACATCGATGCTCATGCCATTGAGGAATACGATGATCCGGATTCTGCTTTAAGTTTTGCACGCATTGAATGCCACTACTTCACTAATAATGCTTTCTTTGAAACCAACAACTGGATATTGGAAAACGTAAGCAAGATCCGCCACATTCCTGCGTGGATTGTGCAAGGTCGCTACGATGTGGTTTGCCCGGCAACTTCAGCTTGGGAACTTCACAAAGCCTGGCCGGAAGCAGACTTCAAAATTATCCCGGATTCGGGTCACGCAGCCGCTGAACCCGGCACCCGTTCGGCTTTGATTCAAGCTACAGACGCTTGTAAATCACTATAAGAGATTTGAGACCTTGGCAGGGTGAATTTTCTACAATTCCCCTGCCAAGAAATTGTTTCCCACCCCTTAATTGCACCTATCTTTTCCCGGTAACCTCAGGTTATATAACTCAACGCATCAATGAACCGGACAGCAAACGGACCGATGCTTTTTCCTGGGGGAAAATTTGGGGTTGTTACAGAATCCATTCTTGTATCTGGCTCTCGGTTGCACAATAAGTGCCTGCACTCCGCTGCGCACTCCACACGTATCTCTGAACAAAACAGACACTGCCATCGTAGGCGGTAAAACAGTGACCTCTTCCGACCTTGCTTCTCGCAGCGTGGTGGGACTTCTGATCGAAAACAAAAACACGGGCGATCAGGAAGTCTGCAGCGGCACTCTGTTAAAAGGAAATTTGATTCTAACCGCTGCTCACTGTGTGACTGATCCACAAAATCTTTTGATCACTGTTGTGTTTAGCAACGTGATGAATGGTAACAACATCACGACCGTGGGTCGCAGAGGTCTATCCACTGCGGTGACTGCGTGGTGGGGGGCTGAAACTCACCTTGAATCTGACACTGGTGATATCGCACTTATCAAATTCGAAGGCAGCGCTCCGACTGGCTACATTCCTGTTACAAATCTGGTTCAAGAGGACGATCTTTCCGTAAACCAGACAGTCTTCATCGCAGGATTTGGAGCAAATAAAATCACTTCAACTCCGATTGATGTGAATACGTACCCTGACTTGATCGCAGCCATTCAAACCGGCCAGGTGGTTTGTCAGGATTCCATGAAGCTTGAGCACTGCAAAGAAATTAAAATGGACGGCGCCGGCACTCTTCGCCAAGGCACTTCCACTATTGCAAATCGCAACTACTCCAGCTCTGAGATTGAAGTGGCTGCAAAAAGCGGTTCAACCTGCCACGGTGATTCGGGCGGTCCGGGTTTTATCATCAAGAACAATCAACTTCACCTTTGGGGCGTTGCCAATCGCGCAGCAAATCGCAAAGTGACTGATTGCTCGGTGAATTCCATTTACGCCAACGTTTCCTTCTTCCGCGAGTGGCTGAATCTTGCAGCTTCCAAGCTGCACGAACAAACTGAAAGCAATTAATCATGAACAAGCTTTTACTGCTCTTGTTGTGTGGATTGCTGGCAGCCTGCCAACCAGAACATGCTTTGAACAATTCCAATGTCGATGACACCATCGAGGAAATTGCCGGAGGCTCCAAAGTCACGCGCTTTGATCCGTTGGCGAAACACCTGGTTCACCTGTATGTTCCGGCAACCCGCGGGGTTTGCACCGGAACAATCATCGCCGAAAATCTGATTCTGACCGCGGCCCATTGTATTGCCGACACTTCGTATTCTGTGGAAATCGGTTTTGGACTGGATTGGGATGATCGCAATATCGAAACACGCATCGGAAAAAGAATCATCAGACATTCGGGCTTTGCCGGCCCTAAAAATAATTTTGATCGCGATGATGTGGCTTTGATTTCATTTTCAGGATCAATGCCCAAAGGGTACAAGCCAGCACCCTTGGCACCGGATCTTTCTGCTGCCAAAGAAAACGGTGAGTTTGTGGCTTTTGGCTATGGCAGCACCACTGGCATCGACGGATATGGTGATGAAAACGGAAGACTGCGCAAAGTCTCCATGAAAATCTTCAGCGTCTTTTCCAGCAAAAAAGTATTCGCTTCAAAACACCTGTCCGGTAAAGGCATCTGCTTTGGTGACTCCGGTGGTGCAGCTTTCGTGAAAATCAAAGGTGTTTACCATTTGCTGGGAGTGATCGGCGGAGTTTATTGGTCGCAACGACCTAAAGATCAGTGCTCAGCGTATTCGTATTACCTGGCTGTGCCTTATTACCTGCCGTGGATTAAAGAGAAATCACTTCAGCTGCGCTAATATAGATTTAATTATTTCTGCGATTTCGCGAGGACGATCAAACAGCACACGGTGTGAAGCATCCTGTGCGATCTCCACTTTCACACCAGTCTCATGATGCAGAGTCTGAGACATCGACACAAATTTTTCGTCTCTTTCCCCGACCAGCCAAAAGACTTTCTGTTTTAAAGCCGTCAGCAGGTTTCGCATATTTTGTTGCTCGGCCAGTGACCAGCGAGTCAGCGCCAGGCTTAGATTCTCGCGGCTATAATCTTTTTCCATGCGCAGAGGCTCACTGCCGCCACCAAATACGGGTTGCGCATTCCAGTTGCGCATCACCATATCCCAAGGGGCTTTCAAAAACTCTTCCGCCCAATAGGAATCGTTCAACCATCGTTGACGGCGCTGTTCTGAACTTGGATCAAAATTCTTGTGATTGTCGTCGAAGCCAGGATTGGTGGAAATGAACAGGGCTTTGTACCACTGTGTGGGATTTTGCGCGAGCGCCTGAAGAGCCAGTCGCCCTCCCAGGGAATATCCCACCAGAATATTGCGACCGGTGCCTTTGGTTTCATCGTGGGCCCAGTCATTGAAGTTCTCGGCCCATTTTTCGAAGCTATGTACGGAAGTCAGTTCTTCGTCTTTGAAATAATCAGGAGTGTAAATGCGCAGGTTTGCAACCGGTGGCAAGGAAGCTTTCACTGCTTCCCAATCAGAGGGTCTGCCCAAAAAACCGTGCAACAAAAACAGATTCACTCTTTCCAAATCGATTCCAATTCCTTCCAAAACTGTTGGGTTTCATTCCAATCAGGGACCATCTCAATAATTTGCAGATTATCCAGTTCCAAACTCTTGGGAACAGTATGCCACTTCTGATACGACCAATTCCACATTTTTGCCCATGATTCGAATGAAATCTCGTGTTTATTTACGAAAATCTCTTTCTTGAACATGCGTGAGAATATTTGGCCGCCCCCATTGTTGATCACAACTACGCGTAATTTTTGCGCTTCTAGCTGATTGGTCGCCCATAGTGAGGAAAGGTCATACATCGCCGTCAGATCCCCGACCACACACCAGTTCGGTGTATCTGTATGAGCCCAGCCAAGGAAGGTGGAAACCTGTCCGTCTATACCATTTGCTCCACGATTTGCGGCCACACGAAGTGGCGCACTATCAAGATCAGCGCAGGAATCCCACTCACGAATCGGCAGTGAATTCCCCAAATACACAGAATGACCCTTCATATGTTTGGAGATTTCGTAGATCATGCCCTGTTCTGACTTTGGATACTTCTCCAGCAAGACCTTCATTTGTTCGGTGCGGGAGTTATCTTCAGCGGAAATATGCACATTTTCACGATGCACAGACGAGAACTCAACCTGGCTCAACAAATCCAAAGACGGACAATGATCGACAGGACGGCTCAGACCCGTGAAATGATTGAAGGCCACCGAGAACACCGGCAAATCACGATAGCGGTCCTCAAGATCACGCCATATACGCACTGTCGGCACTCCTCCAATTCGCAGAATGGAGTCACAAGCGCCGGACTTTAGAAGTCGGTGGATCATTTGCTCGCCGGAACGAATCTGCAGATCCTTCAAATCAGGATGACCACGCAGACTGGAAATACCCTCTACATACAGAGGCGCTTTGTATTGCTTTAAAAAATCCAAAACAGTGCCGTAAGCTTTTTCCGGCAGAATGCCCACCAGAACCAGCGGCTTGCGTGTATTTAAAAAATCCTCAAGCTGCTTCAGCATTCCCATTGGCAATTGCCCTGGAAGCTTGGTTCTTTCGGATGCTTGCGGCACTTTGATTTGCGGGACGGGTCCGTCAATCAAGGGCTCTTCAAAGCACACGTTGACGTGAATTGGTTTTTTCCAGGAAAGACTTTTGAAAGACAGATGCGAGTTTTCCGCATCGATGTCCAAAGCCACTTCGTTGTAGTAAGAAAAAATACCAACTTGCTCAATGGACTGTGGAGCACCGGAACCGCGATAGCGCTTCGGGCGATCTGCAGTTACCATGATCAAAGGCAAAGAGGAATAAGTTCCCTCAACAGCTGCCGGCAGCAATTCTGCAACCGCAGTCCCTGAAGTTGTGAAAATCGCAACCGGGCGACGATAGCCGGCAATGCGGCCCAAAGCAAAAAACGCCGCTGAGCGCTCCTCGAAAAAGGAATAGACCTTCAGATTTTTATTTTCATCCAGAATATGGACCAGAGGACTGTTGCGAGCTCCAGCACAGAGGATGAATTCACGGACGCCCGTATCCACCAACTCCTGAATAACTTTTGCTGCCAACTCCATGTTTGTCATACTTTAAGCCCCAAAATCTTTCTTACCGACAGTCGCTTCTGAAAAAGCTCCCGCCACTCTCTGGAAAATTCACTGGCTGCGACAACGCCGCAACCCGATCCAATCATAGATTCGTTCTGATCCCACTGCAAATTCCGAATCGCAACAAGACACAGAGCCTCCTCTGCACCCAAAAAAGCCATCGGGCCGCCAAAGCCACGACGCCCTTCCTGTCCCGGCAGTTCCTGCATCCATTTGTAACCAGCAGCTCTGGGTGCAACTCCCAAGGCCGGAGTCGGGTGCAGCTGCATAACCAACTCGCGAAAATCCGGTTTGCTTTTGCACATCACCTGGAAATCAGTTTTCAAATGGTACAGAGTCGGAAGCTCCAGGATCGTAGGACCGTGACTCTGCACCTGTCCCCATTGGCTCAATCTTTTGCCAAGATCCTCAACAACGAAATGATGCTCTTGCATTTCTTTTTCATCAAGCAGCAATGACTCGCGTTCGGCTTTGTCACTCTTAGGACAAGTCCCCGCCAGCGCCATCGTCTGCAACAGCCCGCGATCGTAATCAAACAAAACTTCCGGTGTGGCCCCTAGAATACCCTGCCCATTCTGCCAAAAACCAAAGACGTACAAAGTCTCCGGAGCCGCGAGCAAATTCAAAATCATCCGAGCCCGATCTGCACTGGTCACCGTTTGCGATGAACGCGCAAACACCACAGGCACAGCCTTTTGTATTTGCTGATTTGCGATCTTTTTTTGGATCACTTCCAGATCGGTTTCGAAATCTGATTCCGGTGGTTCCTGCCACTCGGCCTTACTTAGGGGCCCATCGGGACGCGGGTTTCCGGTCAGGTGGTTTTCAATTAGGGCTTGTAATTCAGAGGTACTAACCGTGAACTGGGCCGTTCCCCACCACAACGGGTGCGAATCCTGCTCATAGAAATCAGGGCAAAATACTGAAATCTCTGAACTATTGGGAGTTTTTACAGGGTTAAATGGCCCCTGTATAAGAGTCCATTGCCCCTTGTGGCGCAAGAGGGCCCCCGAGTCCAAAAAGTTTGTAATGCCTAGAGGCAATATGCTATGTTTGCGATCCACAGTGAGAGTTCGTAATATGGAAACGCAAACTATGCAAACAAGTCCCTCAACCCAAATCGTCAATGTTGGCGGGTTCGACATTGGGGGTCCCGAATTTACCGTTATCGCAGGGCCGTGCTCTATCGAGAGCCACGCACAATTTCTTGAAACTGCGTCCGGTGTTAAAGCTTCTGGTGCTCACCTTTTGAGAGGCGGCATTTGGAAAATGCGCACGTCTCCGACGGCGTTCCAGGGATTGGGCAACTCTGCATTCGACATGGTTAAAGACGTTTGCAAACAATTGAACATGAGCCTCGTTTCTGAAGTGACTGACGTTCGTCAAATCGCTGAAGTTTACGATGTGGTTGAATGTTTCCAAGTTGGTTCCCGCTCCATGCAGAACTATGAACTTCTGAAAGAACTGGGCCGTCAAAACAAGCCTGTCTTGTTGAAACGTGGTTTGGCTGCTTACATCGAAGAGTGGATCAAAGCTTCTGAATACGTGGTCAAAGCCGGTAACAACAACGTTATCCTTTGCGAACGTGGTATCCGCACTTTCGAAACTGCGACTCGCAACACGCTGGACCTGAACGCGGTTGCTTTCGCCAAGAAAAACACACATCTTCCAGTCATCGTGGATCCTTCTCATGCAGTGGGCATCCGCGCATTGGTTCCGGATCTGGCTTACGCAGCAGCTGCTGTGGGCGCCGACGGTATTATCGTGGAAGTTCATCCTCGTCCTTCCGAAGCACTTTCAGATGGCATGCAAGCCCTGACTTTGCAGGATTTCGAAACGATGATGAGAAAACTGGAAAGAATCCTGGTTGCGATCGACCGCCCTCTTCACAAGGTGACAGCACATGCACACTGAGAATCAAAAACACTCTCCAAATCCTGAAATCATCCGCAGCATGTTCTCTAAAGTTGCTGCAAACTATGACAAAGGCAACAACGTGCTTTCCATGGGTGTTCACCACTTGTGGAGAAAAAAATTGGTTAAATTCTCTGGCGCAAAACTAGGCGACAGAGTTTTGGACTGCGCCACTGGCACAGGTGACCTTGCGATTGAATTCAAACAAACTGTGGGTTCTGCAGGTCAAGTGACTGGCACAGACTTCTGCGCAGAGATGCTGATCCCGGCTCCGGGCAAAGCGGCTGACAAAGGCCTTGATATCAAGTTTGAACAAGCCGATGTCACTCAGTTGAACTATGCTGATGACTCTTTCGATATCTCTTCCATCTCTTTCGGTATCCGCAATGTTGGCAACCCGGTAAAAGGTTTGTCCGAGATGGCTCGCGTGACGAAGTCCGGCGGTAAAGTGATGATCCTGGAGTTCGGTCAAGTGAACATCCCGTTGTTCGGCGCTTTGTACAACTTCTACTCCCAAAACATTCTGCCAAAAATCGGCGGATTGGTGACGGGACAAAAAGATGCTTACGAGTATCTGCAAAAGTCCTCTGCAGCATTCCCATGCCGCGAGGAGTTTGTGGCGATGATGAATGAGACGGGTGCTTTCTCCAAGTGCGAGTTCATCACATTGACCGGTGGAATTGCGTATATCTACAAAGGTACTGTAAAATAGCTCTCACGCAGCACACAAAAAACTGATTAAAAGGCGTTCCCCAGGGACGCCTTTTTTATTTTGTTTTCATCAACCACTTCACATTGACTCCGACCTCAGAAAGTTAAAAAGTAGTCGCACTTTTCAAGGAGTCTAAAATGAAATGGATTATTGCTGCTGTATTGTTTGCAGGTTCTACATCTCTTGCAAGTGAGTTCTGCCCTTCTGCTGAAGATTATCAAGCACATGGCTGGGTTGTTCATAACTCTGAGGACTTTGCCAAGCTGGAAAAGACCTTCGATGCCATGCTGGCTCAGGGCCAAAAAGACGGTCACATCGTTGATGATTTGAGCGGCCACATGGTTGTAAATGACTTGGATAATAAAGAAATCATGCTTGCTGTGAAGTCCTTTGAAGACCTGCGCACACCTGATTTGGTGATGTATGGTGACCACGCGACTTACACTCACATCGAAACTCAAGAGCGCGTTGAAATTCGCTGGTTCAACGGCAAAAAGAATGTCGTGATCAACCCCAAGTACATCAAATGCATCACGGGTCAGCCGCCATTTGCTGAAAACGCAATTCTGTAGTTTTAAAAATTGAATATATAAAAATAAAAAAGGCTGAGTTTATCTCAGCCTTTTTTATTTGGTTTCAGCATTCTGAATCTTAAGTAAGAGGGGAAATCCAGTTCATGGAGTCTGGAATTGTACCCTGCTGGATCCCCGTGATTTCACTGTAAAGCTCGGAGCTTAATGGACCCGTTTCGTTGTTGTTGATAGTCCAGTCTTTCTCGTTGTAGTGAATCACACCAATCGGAGAAATCACGGCTGCGGTACCAGTACCGAAAGCTTCTTTCAGCTCACCTTTGGACAGGCGCTCGATCACTTCAGTGATTGTGATACGTCTTTCAACGATCGGAAGATTTTTCTTCTTAAGAACCTGAATGATCGCATCACGAGTGCCACCGGACAAAATACTGCCGTTCAATGCTGGAGTCACAATTTCATTATTGAACACAAAGAACGCATTCATGGTGCCGACTTCTTCGATACCCAAGCGCTCCACATCAAGCCACAAAACCTGAGCGTAGCCCTTCTGTTTGGCCTCCAAAGCGGCCTTCAAGCTGGAAGCGTAGTTCGCCCCTGCCTTCACAGCTCCCAAGCCACCTGGTGCTGCACGAAGATATCTTTCCTCTGTCCAGATTTTTACGGGCTTAGCGCCCTCAGCGTAATAAGAGCCCACTGGAGACAGCAAAATGAAGAATGTAGTTTCACGGGAAGGACGAACTCCCAAGAACGCTTCAGTACCGATCAATGTCGGTCGGATGTACAAGGACGTGCCTTTTTGATGAGGAATCCAACGCTCGTCAACTTTAGTAAGCTCATGCAGACCCTGCATGAAAAGCTCCATAGGAGGCGCTTCCAAGCACATGCGTTCCGCGCCCTCTGCCAGGCGATGATAGTTGAACTCAGGACGGAAGAAGACCACACGGCCGTCGTTTTGGCGGAAGGCTTTCATCCCTTCAAACAACGCTTGTCCGTAGTGCAATACCGAAGCTCCCGGATCCACAGAAAGCGGACCATAGGGAACGATAGAAGCCTCAAACCAACCCTTGCCTTCAGCATACTTGGCCACAAACATGTGGTCTGTGAAGTATTGACCAAATCCAAGTTGGTCAGAGGGTGGAAGAGCTTTCGGCGAAGTCACAAGCGTCGTAGAGATATTTGTCATGGAATTGTGGTACCTAATTTCAACCGATGGGTCAAACCTCAGGGCCAATGAAAATGAATTTCGGCAGTTTTTTCTATGCGAGCATCACTAAGAAATAGACGCCAGGCCCCACCAATGGGGCCATTCCACCCAATTGATCCAATTGACGGTGATTTAAACCCACATCTTGTTTATTTTGAGTCTCTGTCTGAGGTTCCGGTGGTTTTGGCGGAGGAATTTTTGGCTGCTCCCGAGTTGGGCAACCCGAGATAAAAAGCGTCATAAAAAGAAGGAGGAGACAACGCCGTTTCATGGCTTTATTCTCCTCCCACTAAATAAAAATTTGTACCTAATTCAGTCTGTTTTTTAAAAGCCCTCTAAGAGCTTCTTAGTAGTGCCAAGGGAACTTGGAGAAGTCGCGATCGCGTTTCTCGACGAAAGCTCCGCGGCCTTCGACTGCTTCTTCAGTACCGTAAGCCAGTCTGGTTGCCTCACCTGCAAACAATTGCTGTCCCACCAGACCATCATCGATCATGTTGAAACCGAACTTCAGCATGCGCATTGCGGTTGGACTTTTCGTGTTCATTTCAGCAGCCCACTCCAAAGCAACCTTCTCAAGATCCTTGTGAGGAATAACGGCGTTCACCATACCCATCTCAAATGCCTCTTGTGCCGAGTAGTTACGACCCAGGAAGAAGATTTCACGAGCACGTTTTTGACCCACCATACGAGCCAGATATGCAGAACCGTAACCACTGTCGAAGCTTGCCACATCCGGATCCGTTTGTTTGAAGATCGCGTGTTCTTTGCTGGCCAAAGTCAGATCGCAGACCACATGAAGTGAATGACCACCACCCACAGCCCAGCCTGGCACAACAGCCACAACAATCTTAGGCATGAAGCGAATCAAACGTTGAACTTCCAGGATATGCAAACGACCCAAGCGAGCAAGGTCCGCTTTACCAGCAGCTTCCTTGTCCTCATACTTGTAGCCATCTTTACCGCGAATGCGTTGATCGCCACCGGAACAGAACGCCCAGCCGGCATCTTTCGGTGAAGGACCATTTCCGGTGATCAACACCACACCCACATCAGGAGTCACGCGAGCGTGCTCTAGGGCGATATAAAGTTCGTCCACTGTTTGCGGGCGGAAAGCATTGCGCACTTCAGGACGATTGAAGGCAATACGAACCGTGCCCTGATCTTTAGCGCGATGATAAGTAATGTCTTTGAAATCAAAACCAGGAACTTCCGTCCACCATTCAGGTGTGAAAATATCAGAAACCATAATTGCCCCTTTAGAGTTTGTCTGTTTTAGCCCAGAGGTAGTGGTCTGCCAATACCAGCCATGTCATGGCCTCCAGGACCGGGATTGCGCGTGTCACTATGCACGGATCGTGACGACCTTTTTTTGCCACATCCAAAATCGAACTGGTTGGCTTAAACGAAACTCTTAATAAAATATCCTCGCCTGTCGAGATGCCGCCGCGAATACCGCCATAGACATCCTGATGACCCTGATGGAAATCAGTGCCCGGCACTTTCACGGACTCAAAACCCAAACCCAGCTCAAATCCGTTGGTCGCACCAACGCTCATGAAAGCCTGAGCCAGATCAGACTTTAATTTATGGAATACCGGTTGCCCCAAAGAGGCCGGTGGAGCCTGAATCAGGATTTCAGCGATGCCCCCGTAACTATCACCGCTTTCCTGGGCTTTCTTTAGCAGATCAGCCACTTGCTGATCGTCTTTTGAGGGAAATCTTGCCTGAAAGGAATCCACATTAACATTCTTAACGTTCTTGCGATCCGCATCCGACAAATCTATGGGACCAATCTGCGAAGCATAACCAATCACTTTGGTGCGCGAACTGACTTCGGTCATCAGCATTTTCGCCACAGCACCTGCCATGACTCGCGAAACGGTTTCACGTCCTGACGAACGGCCGCCACCGCGATGATCACTGTGACCGAATTTATTTTTCCACATATCATCCGCGTGCCCGGCCCGTGGTGCTTTTTGAATTTTTTCATAATCCTGAGAACGTGCATCCTGATTGCGAACGATAATGGCAATCGGAGTTCCCAAGGTTTTCCCATCGAAAACACCGCTCAGAACTTCCGCCTGATCAGATTCCTGACGACCGGAAACGATTTGCCCGGAGCCATGATGACCCGGTCTGCGTCTTTCCAGTTCCCGAGTCAAAACTTCAGAATCAAAGTGCACGCCCGCTGGACAGCCATCGATCAAAACACCAAGTGCAGTTCCATGACTCTCTCCAAAAGAGGTCATCGTAAATCGCGATCCAAACTGATTAGCTGAACTCATGCTTTTTCCTCGCACTCTTTCCAAAACATTCTTTGTTGCTGTGCCTGAGCCACGAACATCTTCAATCCGGACTCATAATTGGCCTTGGCTAGTTGGGCATACTCGCGCCCCACGGAGTCTTCTTTGTAATTTAAATCAAATATCATAGCCGGCGTCCAGTCAGCCGGTGGCATGTAGGTATCATCCACTCTGGGAGCCGCCCAAATAACCACCTTCGGATTTAAGCCGTCTGCGGACTCAGATCCTTCGCGCAACTCCCCGGTTCGAGCCGAGTAATAGTTTGCGTGCGGAAGAACTTTTTCAATCATCGGAAGCGTTCCACCCCCGCCCCACACTGCAATCTCTTTTTGCAGCGGCGCCAGCATTCCCACTCCCTCGATAAGTTCGACAAAACCCGCTTCATCCGTGGAGGTTCCCATCCACTTGGAAGTTTTTTTATTGAAGTACAAAGTGTTCACTGCAGGAAGTGTCGGATGGTAGCACCATCTGGCCGCGCGCTCTTTGTGGGGCGAGGTCACAGCTGCATACTGCAATCCCAACTCCTGCAGAATCGGCATCGCCACATCCCACTCTTCACGGGAAATACGAATTGCAAATACCGGCAGGTTCCGTGATGCAAAAAAATCTGAATGCTCGACGGGAGTAAAGCTGTGAACGACCGGATCCCCCAAAACCGCGGCAAAACTTTTCGCTGCTGCTGGAGTCATCATCCAATGAAATAAACTTGGCTGGTCACCAGCACTGCCTTGGCCCTCGCGCCAGAAGTTGATCATCTGACGGCCTTTTTGCAACAAACGGTACCAGGCCCAGCGACCATCCTTTGAACGCGGCAGGAAGCTGCGGGAATCATCCTGCTCCTGTTGCCATTTGTGCAAACGCTGCAGATCCGAAAAGCTTTCAATCAACGGAGCGAACTTAAGATGGCCCACTTCATTCTCGAGTTTTTGCAAATCAAAAAGATGAACACTTTCGTGGGCGGATAAAATAATTTTCTCTTTTGGCAGGCGATCCAGAACATCCGTCGGCACACCCAGTTCCAGCGGCCAGTCGATCCACGAGGCTTTTTGCAGAATAAACTGCGCCTTCTCTGAGTTCCACCAATCCGCGCGGTCTTTCACTGCACGGAAAGAGAAAACGATTTTCTCCTCCGGCATCGCCTGGATGAACTGCAAAATCTGGTCTTCATTCAGAAAGTCATCGCGCAATTCAAAATAATCCACACCCCGGCCAGCATAGCGCTTTTTGAAAAGTTCAAAGCGCTGAGCTTTTTTAAAAATCGAGGATTCCACGGTGATGGCACCGGTGACGTTATGTAATTGACCGGAAAGGATCCGTCTTTCCAGCCCCAGCACCTGATGATGATGCTCGAAGATTCCTTCCGGCATCAAATACACTTCATCAGCGACTTCCTGGTAGCGAACCTCACGAGGGCTGGCGCGCTTGATATACTCCTGCAACGGTGACATATCCGGATTCAAACGAGGTCTGTTTAAAAAAATCCGGCCGTCCAAGTCGGTTTGCCGCTTTACCCATAAAACATGCAAATCCGCAGGTACAGTCGTCACATCAAAGCCCGCACCCAAGACTAAAAAAATATCGCGATAAGGTTTTTGCAACACTTCCAGGAAAATTTGTTTTTCCATTTCCCGAAAATAGGCTTCCCCGTGCTCCAAAAACAATTCGCGAATGGTTTTACCTATGCGCTTTTCGATCTCATCATCCAAATCCAAATAGGCAACTTCCGGATGGGACATGGTCAACTGCATGCGCTTGACCAAATCAGTTTTTCCCGTGCCGCGATGACCGATGATGAGTGTGATCATGGTTTGATTCCAATCATGTCCCAGAATTCCGGGAAGCTTTTATTGATGGCCTCTGGATGCTGAATTTGAATTTGGTGACCTTTTAATTTCATCAAAACCGCAGCCATCACCATGCGATGGTCCTCGTCAGGATTGAAAACGACACCTTTTTTCAGAGATTGTTGTGGATTACCATGTATTATCATGCCGTCCTCCAAAACCTCGTGCTGAATGCCCAACAAAGTTAACAGGTCCGCCACTTTTGCGATGCGGTTTGATTCCTTGGCCACCAGTTGCGGAGCACCATGCAATTTGGAGGTGCCTTCAGCACAGCTGCACACAACCGCCAACACAGGAAATAAATCCGGGCATTGAAACAAGTTCCACTCCACAGCTTTTAAATGCTGAGGCTTTCTGACTGTTAACGTTCTTCCATCCAGATCAACCTGCGCGCCCATTTTTTTGAAGATATCCACAAACACCTTGTCCGGTTGTTGTGTTTGTTCAGGATAGTTTTCGATCACCGATTCACCGGCAAGCACACCGGCCGCAGCCATCGTGAACATCGAACTCATGTCGGCTTCCACGTCGAACGACAATTTTTCCAGACGCTGTCCCATAGGAACCAGATACCCCGTCGGAGTCTGCTTGATCCGAAGACCCATCTTTTTAAGCATTTCCAACGTCAGCAGAAAATAACTCTCAGAAACTTTATTGCCCACCAATTGAAATTCCAAATCGAAATCCAGCAGCCATGAATTTAAAATCAAAGCTGATGCATATTGAGAGGATTCCGTCGTGTCGACTTTGATCACGCGGTTTTTAAACTTTTTCCAGCCTTCGCTGACGATATGCATTTCATTTTTTTTGATCTGCGCCTGAATCCCCAGCTGTTGCAACAAATCAATCAAACCATGCTGAGGGCGCGACATCAGGCGAGGAGTTCCTTTTAAAACATGCACGCCGCGAACACGGGAAGCCCGCAAGGCCATGAACCGGAAAGTGGTCCCACCCTCACCGCAATCAATGCGACTGCGTTCTTTGATTCCCTTCAGTCCTTCACGCATAAAGCGCACATCATCGCAATCCGCGAATCCGTGCAAATCCAAAACCGGAAAATAACTTTTAACAATCAATGCGCGATTGAAAACGGATTTGGAACCAGGAATGCTCCCTTGAAAACGAAAATCAGCCATGAAGCTCCTCTTCACGCTGACGACAAAGCTCGATCAACAGATCGTCCACTGTCACTTCCTGAATGACCGTTTTTCCCGGATTTTTAACAAAAACAAAACGCAGCGTTGCCGCTTTCGTTTTCTTTTTATCACTTAACAACAAACGACGGTATTCCTTAAGGTCAGAGCTTTTTACTGAAATCAGATCATCCCGCAATGGAGACAACAAGAACCCCATCACCGGCTCACCGTAAAGACGAGACGCATCGGCGGGCTTCATGATTTTTTTCTGCACACTGAAGCGCAGGGCAAAATCCAAACCGTAATTGATGGCAATTCCATGCGGGAGTTCGTAATGGCTTTCAAGCACATGGCCGATGGTATGCCCCAGGTTCAGGACATGACGAATTCCCTTTTTCTCATGGGGATCTTTTGCAACCACTTTGTATTTTGCGTGAACGGCCGCTTCCAGATGCTTCCACAAAGTTTTGGAGTTCATCTGTTTTTCTTTCGCCAACGAAGACCAAAGCTTACCGCCCTCGATCAGGGAAATTTTAATCAACTCACCAAAGCCCTCAAAGGCGCGGGCTTCCGGTTGGGCCATCAGCACAGAGCGAACCATGATAATCTGATCTGCAGGATAAAAAGTCCCGATCTGATTCTTGGCTCCACCAACATTAAGAGCTGTCTTGCCACCGTGAGCTGAATCAATGGCCGCCAGCCAGGTGCTGGGAATATTAATCAGGCGCACACCGCGCTTCAAAATACTGGCAACAAAGCCACCAAAATCCCCAACACTTCCCCCACCCACGACCACGACAGTCAGCTTCTTCACTGAGGTCTGCTCGGTCAACTTAGTGATCGCTTTGATATGGCGGGGAAACTGTTCGATATCTTTTAGGTGCTCGCCGGCTTTCACCGGATACTTTAAGGAAATCCCTTTCGCCCATTTTCTGAACGACGGGGATTTTTGCGCCAGGATCTGATCGTAAATCAGAAGAATTTCCTCCCCCAGCTTTTTTACCGGGGGAAGTTCGTTGGAAAAAACAAGCGTGCTTTGTAACTTCATTTTAAGATTACTTTTGCTCAGCGTATTCAGCTTTGGCTTTGGAATAGGAGTCAGAGATGGAGTCCCAAGCTTTGCTCATGCCATCTTTCATGTGACCCCAGGCTTTGCCTGAGCTTTTTTTCAACTGCGCCAGATCCTTGGTCATGCCATCTTGTTTTTTCTCAAGGCTGTTGATTTGCTGATTCATTTCATTTTTGGCTTCGCCAGTTTTCGCAGCTGCGGATTTTTTCAGTTCTGCGATCTCTTTTTTCATTTCAGCAAGTTTGGCTTCCATCTCTTTTTGGAAAGCTTCTTGTTGTGCTTTTGTGTAGTTCACAGCCGAAACTGCTGCTTCAGATGTTTTTTGTTTTACATCTTCAGATGTTGTAGCGAATGAAGGTTGGAATGCGGCAAGTGCGATGAAAAGTGCGAATACAGATTTCATGAAAGTCTCCTTGTAATTCAACTTGTAATTCAAGGAGACCAGTTTACATGTCCTAAAGGCTCCAGTCCACAGGCTCTTTACCCTTGGACGTCAGATACTCATTGGCTTTTGAGAAGGGCTTTGTTCCAAAAAAGCCGCGATGTGCCGACAATGGCGAAGGATGCACCGACTCAATGACAAAGTGTTTTTTGCGATCCACGAAAGCCGCTTTCTTTTGGGCATAGGCCCCCCAAAGGATGAACACCAGGTTTTCACGCTCTTCATTAAGCACGTGAATGACTCGATCCGTGAACTGTTCCCACCCTTTGCCCGAATGAGCTGCCGCTTTGCCGTCTTCGACGGTCAAAACTGCGTTAAGCAAAAGCACGCCGTGCTCTGCCCATTTCATCAGAGATCCACTTTTAGGAATCTCGACGCCCATATCACTTTTAAGTTCTTTAAATATGTTTAAAAGAGAAGGAGGAAAACGCACGCCCTCGCGGACTGAAAAACACAAACCATGGGCTTGACCAGGACCGTGATAGGGATCCTGCCCCACAATCACAACTTTCACCTTATCCAGAGGCGTCAAATTAAAAGCTGCAAAATACTCATCTCCCTGAGGGTAAATGATTTTCCCCGACTTTGATTCCTTCTGCAAAAAAGCTGTCAGCTTCTTCATCGAATCGTTGTCGAGCTCACTTTGTAATCTTGATTTCCAGCCAGCTTCTAATTTCATTACGTCTCACAATGACACACGTCAATAGTCCAGGTCTGCGATTCTAAATCAAACCTATTGGTTTTCAAATTATTTTTCATGCCGACGCCAACTTGACCAGACAAATTCCAACCCCATTGTTAAACTGATAATAAGGAAAAGGAGGCCGCCTATGACGAACCTTCAAAACCCCACCATTCAACTTATTGAGGAAAACCCGGAAGTTAAGTCGTTCATCTATCAAATGATCAACGAGTTTGACGGCTTTGTGACGCCAGAAACAGTGGTCACAGTCGTTGCCCGGAATCCAAAAAAACTCGCGCTTCAGTATGAAACAGAGGGCAAGGAGTTCGATCGTCGCGATTTGAGCAAATTGTTTCGCATTGCGATTGTCCTCACCGAAGGCGACGCCAAAGTCGAAGCCGAAGGAGTCCACAGCGACATCTTTCTGGCGATCAAGTTGGCAAAAGACAACTTGATGCTGAAGTTGATGGAAATCCAGGACTCCGTTGTGAGCCATCAAGATCGGTTGGTTGAAATCAACCACTACTTACAGCCACCTGTCCTGCACTAAGCTTTACTCTCACTCCCTTCAGACGGAAGATCTCCACTGAAGGGAGTTTTTTTATGTCCAATCAAAACATGTCCTTTCGCAGTATGGGCCGATGCGGCCTTAAGCTTTCCACTTTTTCGCTGGGAGGTTGGACGACCTTCGGCGGCTCCGTCAAAGACTTCACTTCCATTCGCAGCATTCTTCATCATGCCTATGAATCAGGAATAAATTTTTTCGATATTGCTGACGTCTATGCAAAAGGTGATGCCGAACGCATGATGGGCGGAGCTTTGAAAGAGCTCCCCCGTCATGAACTGGTGATCTCTTCAAAAGTTTTCTGGCCGATGAGTGAAAACATCAACGACAAAGGCCTTTCACGAAAGCACATTCTGGAATCCGTGAACAGAAGTCTGCAAAGAATCGGCACTGAGTATCTGGATATCTATTTTTGCCATCGCTATGACGAAGACACTCCGGTTGAGGAAACCATTCGCATCATGGACGATCTGATTCATCACGGAAAAATTCTTTATTGGGGCACCAGTGAATGGACTGCAGACCAAATTCAGGAAGCGATGGATGTCTGTGACAAGCGCGGTTATTACAAGCCTCAGGTGGAACAACCGCAGTACAGTCTGATCGCACGCCAGAAGTTTGAAACCAACGCGCAACCCAAAGCTCTGGAACACGGAATGGGCTTGGTCACGTGGTCCCCGCTGGCTTCAGGCTTACTGACCGGGAAATATGACGGCGGGATCACCGAGGGACGACTTGCCCGGATGGATAATCTTCGCGAATCACTTTACAACGACCAGAATATCAATCGCGTAAAACAGATGAAGAAAATCTCTGACGCCCTTGAATGTTCGCGCACGCAGCTGGCATTGGCGTGGGTGGCAGCACAACCGGGAATGAGCAGTGTGATTCTGGGAGCAACTAATGTGGAGCAGCTGCAGGAAAACCTGGGCGCACTGAAAGTGAATATCACGCCGCAAGTGGATCAGGATTTGAAAGAAATTTTCACACTCAGCTAAAAATAAAAAACCCGCTTCGCAGCGGGTTTTTTTATTCTTATTGATTCACATCAAAAGCCAGGGGGAGATATTTACTCGGAGGATTCGCTGAGGAGGTATTGGAGGCTTTTCTTGCCGCATCCAATTTCACCAGTGTACCGATGATATCCTGAAGCTTATCAAACGGTGCAAGGTTCGGAGGAAGATTTTCCTTCAACTCCATCGTCAACACCGGCGTGTTGCGCTCCATCCACATGTAGCGACCTAAGCTGCCCGGATAATTCCCCAGGGATTTCCACGGAAGATAATCAAACTTCGGTGGCGGAGAAAATTTCGGACCATCAAAATCCAACACCTTCAACGGCGTATGAACAGAGACGATGAAGTCAGGCTTGAAATCATCAATGTGGTGAATCGCACATTTGGTTTCAGGCTCACTACCGCCCTCTTTACCCGGGAAGCGACGAGGATTTTCTTTCGTGGATTTTTTCCACGCATCGACAGCGCCTACTTCCCAATCTTTTGTTGGGAAGTTTCTGTTCACATCAATTTTGTTCGCATTGGTGCGGGTTTTGTATTTAACGCCATCCGGATTCATGACGGGAACGACTCTCCAGGAATTTCTTGGATCAATTCCTTCCAAGCGCTCCATCCAATAACGTCCCACAGTGCCCGCATGTGTTTCATCACCATGGATCAAACTGATAACCAAAACTTTTTTGGACCCCAGTTCGCCGGACATTTTATCGTAGTGATAAATAGGTCTGCCCTCAACGCTCACACATTGCGGATCCATAACTACTTTGGCACATGCTTGCTTCAATAGTTTGTCATCCCACGCCCCTGGGAATTTTTTAAGATCATTCACGCAGGTCTCTGAAAGATTAGTGAACTCTGCTTGGGCAGCATTAGTTCCTGCGAGAATACATATCAAACTTGCTATTAGGTAACGAAGTGGCTTCATCATTACTTTCTATTATCCCACGTCTTTAAATTCTCTCAAGATGAGAAAACGCCTTTTTTTGCGCCAATCTGAGAAAGGCTAGAAAATGACTAAAGTCTTACCGCCAAACGTCCGTAATGTAAAAGGTGTGATTTTTAGCACCCATTGTTGTGTTTTAGGAGGATGGTATGGTTAACAAAGGTAGTTTTAGTTTTGTCGCGATGTTGGTAATAAATCCCGTCGTGATACTCTTCTACCAAAACTGCTCGATGACGCCGGTCAGTCACGCGCAAAACAGCCCTCCGGCTACAGTTTCTCGCCAAATTGCATCTGAAGCGAAGCCAGAGATTGCCAAGCTAGATACAGTCTGTGACGAGGCTAAAAAAGAGTGCCCACGCAAAGAATAATTCGCACTTAATAATCTAAAAGAACCACTAATTAAATAGCCCCAGCAGTCACCACTGTTGGGGCTTTCCAATTTCTTGATGGCGCATATCGTAAAGCGGAAAACTGGACCATTTTCCTTTTGACTTACATATTATTTACACTGTAGGTTGTATGTAAGTTATGACAAAGAAATTGCCCCTCCCATCACTGACGCCTAAAGAAAAATCGGTTCTCGAGTACATCGAGGCCCACATCTTAAGTTCAGGTATTTCTCCGTCATATCAGGAAATTAAGGATCATTTTGGTCTAGCCTCGTTCAATTCAGTTCAGAATTATCTGAAACAATTAACGACCAAAGGCTATATCACCAACCCGGTGAACCAAAAAAGAGCCATCCAAGTGCTTCATTCAGCTTCGGCTGTACAGGATCACTTGCAAGCAAAAGTCTCGACGACGACGGGATCTCATCGCACTAAGCTCCTCCAGGCTCGTGACGAGATCCTGTCCCTTCCCTTACTTGGGAAAGTGGCAGCGGGACAGCCAATTGAAAATTTCAAACACGATGAATTCGTTGATGTACCACCTTCAATGGTGCGCAATCCTTCCAAGTCTTTTGCTCTTAAGGTTCAAGGCGACTCCATGATCGACGATGGTATCTTCGATGAAGACATCATTCTTGTTCAGGAGCAGAAGTCTGCTGGCAATGGCGATATCGTCGTGGCGACGGTCGACAATGAAGCGACCGTGAAGCGTATTTACCTGCGTGCCCGCCCCGAAAGTGGTGTTTCCGAAAAGCAGGTTGAACTGCGTCCATCAAACTCAACCATGAAGTCCATGTGGTACTCACCTGATCAGGTCGAGATTCGCGGGATTGTTGTGGGTCTTATTCGCAAATTCTAATCCCAGTTTAAGACGGCGCTGTCGGCTCAGTTCATTTATATCGCCTTCAGTCCTAATCCTTGCTCACGCTATTGCTCTGTCCCCCAGGCTTCTTTCATAATGTTAAGAAACAGCTAACCGGGACGTAGAATGAAAATTAGCATTAGCAGCTTGATTGTGATGGCGTTGGTTTCTTTTGCAATCAACACATCAGCACAAACAAAGAAATCCACTAAAAAAAGCTCTGCAAAAACAGCCGCAACAGAAAACGCAAAGCCCGCGAGTCCAGCTCCCGAAGCAACACCGGTTGCCGCACAACCATCGCCAACCGCGACTCCAGTTGCTGCTGAAACTCCGGCTGCTGAACCTAAGGAATCCGACGACTATACTCGGCCTTTGTTTTTCGCAGTGAGCGAGCCTGATGTAAAAATCAAAACTCCGGTTATTGCCTACGATTTGAAATCCGACAAAGGCAACTCACTTAAAATCGCGGACTACGTCTTCAATAGCGACTCCCTGGCGGCTGACGTTGAAAACGGACAGTTAAAAATCACTTGGGATACGACCATCATGCAATCTGGTGATCTGTCGATCATCGACAGCTTTGGTAAAGAACTTTGGAAAACCAAAGTGGATAAGTCCGGTGACTGGAAGTTCGATCTTAAGAGCGAAAAAGGACCTCAGTGGCGATCTGGAAATAACTTTCGCTTTTGTCTGCGCTCTGAAATCGAAAAAGGTTTCACGGCAATGTGTACTCAGAACTACGGTATAGAGATCAAAGGCGACGAAATCATCCTGGATTACGTAAAGTCTGATGCCACTCCGCGAATTATTGCCTTAAATGAAGAGCGCAAAAATCTGAAAGACAATCTGGAAGTAGCCATTGGCGCCCCGGTGGGCTTCCTGGCAACGCTGAAATCGGGTGCCACTTACGAATTCATGTCTGAACCTATTCAGCCCGACCTTCGCGACTTCATCGAAAGCACAAACAAGGATGCCATCACCTTTAAAGGAGCCCTGCCTGCTCCGGTTGGTGATTCCAAAGTCACTCCAAGAATCATCTATGGAGCTATCACCAAAACTCTGGGTTTTCAAAAAACCATCGCGGAGCCAAGTGATCTTTGGGAGATGGACGTGGCACTGAAAAATCCACGACTTCATTTTGCCGGAAAATACGGTGGTGTGTTCACTTATGAGTTGGAAATTAAAAACTATCCAAAACAGAAGGATCGTCTTTTCGCTCATAAAGACGTCCTGCAAGGCACTTACAGCACCAAGGATCAAATGAAGATCAAGGTGAACAAGGACGCCAAGGTTGAAGGCTTGGAGCCTTTGGACGAAAAAGACAAGGATTCTGATCTTCGCACCTGGAAGTTCGCGGCCGATCAAAAGTACCAATTGAATAAACCCCAGCTTTTGGTTTCCGAAGGCGAACAATCCAAAATCGAACCGCACAAAGCTTATATTGAAGTTTATCGCGGTGGTGCGGGTGAAGCGAGCTTGCGACTGAGCGGTATTTCCACAACTCAAGGTGGTTCGACATTTGTGGGCGAAGTCCATCTGCAATACTGGTTCAATGATTTGTTTGATTGGCAAAATCGCTATTTATCCAAACAGCGTTGGGGTGTATCTGCCAAGTACTTCACTTCCCTGGCTGACGTGACTGCGACCAAAGAAAACGACGAAACGGAAAAAGTTTCCTTAAATTCCACCGAGGTCGATCTTCGCTACAGATTCTCGCAAGGTTTGTGGGAGCGCGATGAAACTGTCGGAGCCATCTTTGCCTATGAAGTTTTGACGATTGGTGATCAGAAGGCCAACAAAATGGGTGCCGGTCTATTCTGGGCTCGCTCGATGCCAAAGGCTTTCGACGATCTTTTAAACTACATCCCGTTCATGAAATATCCAAAATTCGTGGATATGGAATACATCCAATTCTTTGGCTCCACCGACAGCGGCACCAAGATGGGGAATGATTTCTTGTTGAACTTCCACGGGAAAGTTTTGTGGACCAATAATTTCTTCGGCGAGCTTGGTTTTGGTGTGAAAAAATATGATTTCACCAATGCCGACGAATCTGGTGCGACTCTGTCGACATTCTATGGAACTGTTGGCTTGGGTGTGAACTTCTAAAAAGGACCCCTCAAAAATACGAAAGGGAATAAGGCATAGCCCCATTCCCTTTCAATCCCCTCTAGATATCTAATTCAATGCTCTTAACCGCGAGCGTAGCGTTTGTTCACCGACTCGCGGATCTCAGCACCTTCGATGCTTAGACGAGTCCAAGGAATTGCGCGCAGACGTTCTGGCTCAATTTCCTCTTCAGTTTCTTCGCAGAAACCGAAAGAACCGTTTTCGATACGTGCCAGAGCCGATTCGATTTCCATTAGCTGCGAACGAAGTCTTTCGTGCATGCTAAGGAATTCTTGTTCAGCAAGAACGCGAACCGTTTGGTCGCCTTCGTCGCCGCCCTTTTCCTCGTTCTGGTCCAAATTCAATCGAGCTTCTTTAACCCTGTTCAGGATGTCCTGCTTCGATTGCAAAAGTCGCTGTCTGCATTCGCCGACCAACTTTTCAGAGATAGCCATACTGCCCCCCTCGTTCCATCGAGACTTGAGTGCCAAATTGGAACTGAACTATTAAGTTCCAGCCCTGTATTTTTTGCAAGCAAAAAATCTTACATCAACTTACAGCTATCCAACCCATTGATAATACTAATATTTCAATGTTTGTGGACAATGATGCGACTATGCTAAATACCCGGTTTTTCGGGCCTCATGACATCTTCTTTCACATCACGCTGAGCGTTAAATTATACACCTGGGGATTTTAAAAGGAAATAGAGCTGCTTTTCAAACACAATGGATTCTCGGATTGAGACTTTGATCGAACGATTTAACGAAAGGCGACCTACTAGACTTCGGTCGCCCTCGAGCCCCCTCTGCTATAGGGCGAGCTCCCCCGAGCCGCCTATAGACACTCAGAAACACGATTTAGAAGGTCCTCGGTGCCTAGCTGAAGCTTTTCAGCCATGCGCTTACCTTGCACCCCACGTGTGCGAAAGGCCTTAGCCGAGGATTTCATGTCTCTGGTGATTGATTTCTTAGAGGACTGACCCGAGGTACCCGTCAAATTGTCGGAGTATTCTTCCAGGGTCGACGCGAAGGTTTCGTGATTGCTTACAAGGCTATTCATGATCTGCGCCTGAGCCGTCTGCATTGCGATTAGCTCGGCCTTTAAAGCCGTGCATTTTTCTGAATTGGTATTCGCAGAAGCAGTTGCCGTCAGTAAAAACAAAAACGCAGTGATCATTGCCTTCATGAAGAAACCTTTCGTGTTGTTGATTTCTTCTAAGCAATGAACTTGCCACCTCTACTCGATTTTACAGAGGGAAGAGGTGACGAAATTGGCTAGGACTTGAGAATTTTTTCAAACTCGTCTTTAGTGTCGCCAGTTGTGTATGGGAACAACAAACGAGTCACATGGCGCTTACCACGTTCAATCGTGCGTTGTCCTGGCTGGCGCTCTGCCGATTCGAAGAATTGCAGGAACGTCGTAGACATCGCCAACAGGGACTCCGCCACGTACTGCATTTCATTCACATCGTTGATTTTGACCATTTTATCTTCGCGCACCCATTGACGGTACAGGATCACCATCAATTTCATCATTTTCTGAATATGGGCTCTCCACATCTTGGCAAGCTCAAGATCCTTGCGGCGAAGCGCATACATCTCGCGATGGAAAAAACGATAGCGCCAGTAAAGATCAAAATTATCGTTGATGAAATCCTGTGGAGTGACTTTCTTAACGCGACGAGGACGCCACACATCGTAAGTCTCTTTGCACATACGAGTGAAAAGCTCGACCAGAATTTCTTCCTTGTTGTCATAGTGGAAATATAAATTTCCAGGGCTGATATCCATGGCTTTCGCGATGTGATTGGTTGTCACAGCGACAACACCACTGCGATTAAAGAGTTCTATGGAGGTAACGAGGATGCGTTCTTTCGTCTTCATGGACTTAAGTCTTTAGTCCAAATTATTGCGTGAGTCACGTCATAACCCTTAAAAGTCGCACTCTGAGCCAGTTTCAAGTGACTTCTTCTGAGAATGGCCTTGAAACTGACAAAAACATGGTGCTACGATTAAAAGATATGCGATCTACTAGAAAACCTAACTTGTTAAAACTATTCATATTTTCAGGCGTTTGCGGAGTGGCACTCTATTCTCTGATGGGCTTCACGGCCTCTGCCACACCAGAAGCAAAGGCTGAAAAACAACTTCAATCACAAATCGAACAGCGCGCACAAATTGCGCATGCGCTGAATGATAAAATCAAAAACAACGAATTGCCCACTCAGTTGAAATTGAATTGGGATGGCGATGACGAGCAGTTTGCGGTCAATTACACGATCGACACTTCATTGCAACAAGAGGCAGACCGCCTGCTGAAGGCCTACAAGCCTGATTACGGCGCGATCTTCATGATCGACGCCACGACTGGCGAGGTTTTGGCGATGTCGAGTTTTCAACGCGACAACCCAACAGGAAACAATTTAAATCTTCAGGCAACGTTCCCAGCAGCTTCCGTTTTCAAAGTGGTAACTGCAACAGCCGCTGTGGACAAGGCTGGCATCGAGCCGGAGCACAAGATTCACTACAACGGTGGCGCTTACACGCTTTACAAAAAGAACGTGCTTTCTGACCGCGTCACTCGCTGGACCAATGTGATTTCCTTGAGAGATGCTTTTGCGCGCTCCATCAATACAGCATTCGGTCGCTTGAGTATCGAGAACCTTCATCCTGAAGACTTGAATGAATACTCTAATCGCTTCATGTTCAACCAAGAGATCGCAGCTGACTTCCCGGTGGATATGGGTGTTGCCTACATTCCACCAGGCAAAGGTTTCGAAATGGCTGAAGCTGCTTCTGGTTACAACAAACTAAATCGCATGAGCCCGGTGCAAGGTGCGATGATCGCAGCCTCTGTAGCGAATGATGGTAAAGTTGTTGTTCCTTACATCGTGAACTCGATGCAGGACAAAGAGGGCAAAACTGTTTATCAAGGTCACACGATGGAAAAAGGCATGACGATGACAAAAGAGTCAGCCGTTAAAGTTCGTGAGCTGATGGAACAAACAGTACTAGCTGGAACTTCCCGCAGATCTTTCCGTCCGATCACTAAAGATCGCAAATACAAAGAAATCGAAATGGGCGGCAAAACAGGCCACTTAACCGGCGACAACCCTAAAGGCCGCGTTGATTGGTTCGTAGGTTACGCTTTGGAAGAAAACAGAAAGATCGCAGTCGCTGCAATCACTGTGAACAAAAAATTCTGGACAGTAAAATCCGCACACTTGGGTCAAAGCATGTTCAGAAAATACTTCGCCCCAGTGATCGCCGCCCAAAACACAAAACGCAGCATCACTTCTGTAGAAAACTAAAAGGTCGCGCCAGAGGTGAAGACACACCTTCTACAAGAAATAAAAAGGCTGGATGATCTCCAGCCTTTTTTTATTAACGATCCTTACTACTAAAAGTAAGTCCGTACCTACTCGTCTTTCTTCTTTTCTTCATGCGTAATTTCGATCGGAGTTACATCCAGCACTTCGACGTCGGTCAGTTCACGCTCTTGTGGGGCATCTTCGTGCGTTTCTCTAAAGCCACTGCCGTCGTTGCGGAACTCATAGTACTGGAAGCCCCCCGGGCCACCGGCTTGAGGACCACCTCCGCCGCCCATTCCACCGAAGCCACCGAAACCGAATGGTCCCGCACCGAAATTAAAGACTCGCGCAGATCCACTCGCCATCTTTTTGGCCATATAAAGCTTGAATCTCCACACTGCCAAATGGCGCAAACCTGGAAGCAACAGCACGATTGCAATCAAGCGAGTAAAGAAAGTCGGAACCAACAACGCCAGGCCCGCGATAAAGATCGCCCCTGAGTGCAATAGCTTATTGGCCGGCAACTGACCACGTGAAACCGTGGATTGCAGGGTCATCATTGCCATACGCCCCACCGTATTCACGATCAGGAAACCCAACAGACACGGCAGAAAGTAAAACATCATGGAGTTAAAAAACCCAAAGAAGCGCACCGAGGTAAAGAAAATAACAATTTCAGCAATCACCCATGGAAGAGGAATCACAAACATAAAGCGTCCTTCCTAAAATTCCAAAGTCGCAACCACTGGGCAGTGATCGGAACCTTCAACTTGATCCAGGATATCTGCAGACACCAGATTTTTCTCAAGACCTTTCGAGATACAAATATAGTCAATTCTCCAGCCATTGTTCTTGGGGCGAGCCATCTCCTGATAAGACCACCAAGAGTAACGATTCGCCTCGTTGGGCTTGAAGTAACGGAAAGTATCGATAAAGCCCAGATTCAAAAATGAATCAAACCACGCGCGTTCTTCAGGAAAGAATCCACTGACTTTGCTTAAACGAATTGGATCAAAGACATCCATATCGTCGTGAGCCACGTTGTAATCACCGACGACAACGATCTGTCTGCCAGTTGCCAGCTTTTCCTTTAAGTGTGCATTCAGGTCTTTTAAAAACTGCTGCTTGAAACCATGACGTTCCTCACCGGAACCGCCGTTTGGAAAATAAATATTATATAAATCGAAATGAGCGTGCTCGGTCATCACGATGCGCCCTTCGGAATCATAAGCTTCGATGCCTATTCCGTGTTTCACGGACTTCGGTTCGTTCACCAGGAACGTGGCAACACCCGAGTAACCTTTTTTTACGGCAGAAGACCAATAGGCGTGAGGACGGTGCAACTGACGCGCTTCCAACTCCACCTGATCAATGTGAGCTTTGGTTTCCTGGACACAGAAGATATCGGGATTTTCGCTCTTAACGAAATCAACCAAACCCTTTTTATGGCAGGCTCTGATCCCATTTACATTCCATGAAATGATTTTCACAGTTTCTCCTTGTCTTTCACTCGCAAAGCGCTATCAATGTGGTAGTTTTGTAGCAGGAGTCAAGGTGAGCTTAAAGGACAAATTCGTTGCGCAAATCAAAAAATCCTTCCCAGGTCTCAATAAAGAGCAGCTGGAGAGCATTGTTGCAGATAATTTACTCTCACCCTTCCATGTCGAGCTGCCTGCATCAGTTCTGACACAGGCGCAGCAGATCGTTTCCACATTCTTTAACTTACGTGAAAAGAAGTCTTACCAGCAGCACTACCAGGATCTTGCGGCCCTCAAAGGATTCAAAGATCCCGGCAACAAGTCCATCATGATGAGCTACGATTTTCACCTGGATGAAAATCAACAACTGAAGCTTATCGAAGTGAACACCAACGCCTCTTTCCTGGCTTTGGGCCACGAAATGTACAGAACCATGGAGCTGCCTCTGCCGGTTGCGGATTTTACGTGGGATGAAATTCGCAGAGACATCCTGAACGAGATGACCTTGCAGGGCAAAGCTCCTTCTTCAGGCCCTTTGAAGGTCGCCATCACCGATGAAAAACCATCTGAACAAAAATTATTCGCAGAGTTTTTGGTCTACAATGAACTATTTAAATCCTTTGGTTGGGATTCCCGAATTTTGGACTACCGTGAGTTATTCAATAACTTTGATCCGCAGTTCATTTACAACCGCTACACTGATTTCTTTTTGACCGAGGACTCCAGTCAGGTTCTTAAAAGCAAGTTCGTCGACGGGGACGTATGCCTTTCCCCAAATCCCTACGAATACCTTTTGCTTGCCGACAAACAAAGATTGATCGAATGGAGCCAACCAGGCTTCTTTGAAGCGCATGGATTAAGTGATTCAGAAATTCAAACTTTGCGAAATGCCGTGCCTAAATCCTACGACATGAGCCACGCCAATCCTGAAGAAGTCTGGAGTATGCGCAAGAATTTGTTCTTTAAACCAAAGAACGCCTATGGCTCCAAGCAAAGCTACAAAGGTCAGTCCATCAGCCGCAAAACCTTTGAATCCCTGCTTTCTCCGGACATCATTGCCATGGAATACGTGCCAGCTCCGGAAATCCCGTTTCAAACACCCGATGGGGAACAGAAATTTAAGTACGATTTGCGCTGTTACGCCTATCAGGGACGCTTGCAATTGGTCATTGCCAGGATCTATCAAGGACAAGTCACAAACCTTAGAACGCCCTATGGTGGCTTCGCTTGCGCCGTCTTTAAATAAGACGGCTCCGTATTTTTAAATCAAATAAACCCGGCTTTGGTTTGAATCCAGTGCTAAAAGGACTTTTACGTCCAGTCCAGTAGGACTTTTACTCTTTTTAAGGCTTAATATTAAAGTACAGCCAGTATGGCGGCAATTTTAGTGAATCTCATTTTTCTGCAAGGAGTGTGGAAGAAGATGACGGTTAAGCACAACGGCGCTAAAAAGTTAGCCCAAGAAAGCTTCTATTCCTCATTCGATCAACTGAATGGTGTGCATCCTTGGATGGAAGCGGTTCAAGATGGCTTTATCGCTTATCGAGTTCGCCAGTTAAACACTGGCAAGATCGCTTACTTCAATTTTATCCTCGCCAAAGAAATGGGACTGATCCCGCCAGATCATCCGGAAACAATGACCGATGAACTGGAAGACAAGCTGATCGAAACGTTCTCCATTCAAATTATCAACGAATACGACGAGCTATCAAATCGTCGCATCGATTCCACGACAATCCGCCCTCACAAATATATGGCGACTCGCTACCTGCAGTTGCAACACGCCAACAAACAAGGAAAGACCTCCGGAGACGGCCGTGGCATCTGGAATGGAACGGTTTATCACCGAGGTACGACGTGGGATGTTTCCAGCCGTGGTACCGGCGTCACTCGCCTCTCACCTGGCGCCGTTCAAGCACAACGTCCTTTGAAAACCGGCGGCACTGAGTTCGGTTATGGTTGTGGACTTGCTGAAATTGATGAACTTTTCGGTGCCTCCATCCTTGCCGAGATCATGCATTTGCAAGGAATCAACACGGAACGCGTTCTATGCATCGTGGACCTTGGAAAAGGATATGGAATCGGCGTTCGCGCAGCTCAAAATTTGATTCGCCCAGCGCACTTGTTCCTTTATTTGAAACAAGAACGCATTCAGGAACTGAAAGCAGCAACGGACTATTTCATTGATCGTCAGGTATCCAATAAAGCTTGGAACATCAAAGCGCGCGGAAATGCCAAGTACGACGAAATGCTGGAGCAAGTGTGCAAATCCTTTGCCGGGTTTGCAGCCCAACTGGACACGGACTATATTTTTGCGTGGCTGGATTGGGATGGCGACAACGTTCTGGCTGATGCTGGAATCATTGACTACGGAAGTGTTCGCCAATTTGGTATTCGTCATGATAAATATCGATATGACGACGTTGAAAGATTCTCGACGAATCTGAATGAACAAAAGGCCAAGGCAAAACTGATTGTGCAGGTCTTTGCCCAAATGACCGACTACCTGCAAACGGGCAAAAAGAAATCCCTGCGCACGTTCGCAAGTCATCCGATCGTTGAAAAATTCAATACCCATTTTGATCAGGCCCGCGCTCACCGCATCCTGTACCGCATGGGATTCAGCGAAGCCCAGCGCGAAAACATTTTTGCCAACAAAGGACTTTTCGAAAACTTCGACAAAGAGTTTTCCTTCTTTGAACGTGCGAAAATCAGTGGGACGACCGAAAAGGTCGCCGATGGTGTAAATCACGCGGCTTTATTCAATATGCGCACTATCATGCGTGAGTTGCCACATATTCTGGCAAAAAGTCCGCTACCTTTTGAAAAACGCTTCATGCTTGAAAATGATTTCTTTAAAAACATTCTTTCAAGCTTTGCAAAAGCCCGTGATGCTCGTTTAAGTGAAAAGCACAGACGTCATATTGCCTCTTTCCAAGCCGCTTATCGTGATTTGATCACAGCGGCTGCGGGCAAAAGCAAACCCGAACATATCCTAAAAGGTATCTGCGACCGAGCAGATGTTTTGAATTCAGACAAACGCATCACCGGAAATGCCTTGATTGAAATGGTGGATGCGATTATCAATGAGAAGAAGCGCGGACTTTCGATGACTCAGATTCAAAGAATCATCGACCGTCTGGTTTTTGAAAACAGCGGAGTTCCAGAAAGCCCGATCAGTCGTTTTTATAAAGAAAAAGAAAAAACGGGTGCGGTAAAAATGGATCTTTACGCCAAACTTCTCAGCCTTGTGGAAGAGAACAAAGAAAGCATCTAGTTATGACAGCAAAAGTTTTGGTATTTTCAGTTACGGCAGGTCTAATTGCCCTTTCCGGTTGCGTCAGCAAAGGAACCATCAAAGACTCCCCTCGTCTTGAATCCACAAAGATCGTCGTTCCTCCAATGGAAAGACTGACTCCTCGTGAAATGTCTTTGAACATCGTGGACAATCGCGCTCCTGAATACAAAAACCACTCTGCAGAAATCTCTGCGGAACTGACTCGTGTTTTGACTTTGGCTTTGGGCCGTCAAAACATTGCATTGAAATCCAATGCCGCGAACCAAATGACTTTGACCATCCAGGATTATAAAACTGCTGAATTCCAGGAAGGCTGTGTTCTTTTGACTGGCTCTCTGGACATTCCTAAAAAAGGCAAAGCCAATGCCAGCGCGAACAGCTGCATGGAGTTTAAATCCTTCGGCCGTAAAGTGGGCTCCGATATCGGCGCCGCTTACGAAAACGCCTTGAGCGAAGTGTTTAAAGGTATCAATTCCGGCTTGGAACAAATGCCGTAAATGACAGAAATTGCAAAGGGCCCTCACGGGGCCCTTTTTAGTTTTTAGTGATTCATCCCAATTTTTCCGGAACTCTTCTCGAAAGTAACTGCCTCAAAATCACCTGGTCGCCATGTTCCGTTAAAGGTTGGCTCCGTCGGACCGTAAATTCTAAAATAGGTAAACCATCCACGCCCAGGAACCGTTTGAATCCAAAAATCCTCTTTACCGGCAGGGGCCGTGGGCCCAAAATACAAGGTCACTTCTTTCGCATCCGATGGAATATTCTTAAGTTCAAATAAGGAACGTAATGCCGCTTTTCCCTGTGAAGCCTGCACCTGGCTTCTGGTTTTTGCATCATACACCGTGACCGACCAAAACAGCTTACCAGGAACTGGATAAGGAACTTTCAGCTGATAGGATCTGCCGCCTTCCAAGTATTGGCCTTTATTATCCCGTAGACCCAGCCAATAAAGTGAACCTGCTCCGGGTTTACGACTGAACATTGCCGGAGAAGCCACGATCGCTTGGGCAAACCATCTTTCCCGTGCCTGCAAATCCATTCCTGAAGATGTCATAAAGTCGCCATTTTCAGAGACGTAGCTTGCCCACTCCCATTTACGATCCTTCCAAGTGATGCGTTCAGGCCGCTTATCACCGAAAGTCGTTACGATCAGTTGATCACGACCATTTTTTGCAGCTCTTTCCAAAATGGATTTCATGCGCGCATCGGGCTTGAACTCTTTTCCCTTAGCAATTCCCAGATTTTCCAACACACCATACATTGCGGTTTGTTCTGGATTTACAGGTTCTTCGTTAATCACCTTGTGCAAGGCTGTCCAATACTGAAAGTTGTCTTCCCAAGACAAGGCGGAGACATCAATCTTGCGATCAGTGACGTCGAACATCGTCACTATTTTTTCAGAGTTCAAAAGATGAATTTTTATCTTCTTCATCTCCGCCATCGCTTTGTTCACATCACCATCTGAAGGTAACGAGCGAATCGCCACCAGAATCTTGTTCGTGGCAGACCTTCCCACCTGATACCCATCAGGTACTTTTCCATTGTATCCGGGCGGAAGAATCAAGTGCTTGCCACCTTTCCCTTTATTTGGTCCCGGCAAACCGATATCCATAATCCATTTTTGATTGCGATCGTTAACCAAACCTACGAATTGTCCCGGCGGCACTTCGACCACCACAGGTCCCGCCGACAAATCCATATTTGCTCCACCATACGGAGTATCAGAGTTCAGGGTAAGTCCTACGTGACGCGGCTGCGCAGCCACAATGAACATACTTTGATTGTCTTTGGCGCCCGCGGCACGCGAGCCATTGAAAATTCCTTCAACCGAAACCGTGGGATACCAAAAACGATACGCCGTCAAAGCACGTTGATAATCCTGCTCGTCCAAAATGCTTTGGGCGGATTTTTCGACCGGAAATCCATTGGATTGTATGATACTTGTATCGGCATTCTTCGCCCACCCCAAAGAGACGGACAAAAGCAGGGCAGAGATTGCAATTGCGGGCATTCGCATAGATTCTCCATTCAAGAATTGTTTTGATAATTCTATCCTGCCAAGACTTACCTACACAGAAATACCGCGCCTATTGCGCAATTACAGACGGAAATAATTTGACTGTGTTTTACAAAAAAAAGGGCTCACACGCGGAGCCCTTTTCCAATGCAAACTTCGACTATTTATACGTTCCCGCAACAATGCCAGTAGACAAATCAATATGCACAACGTGGGCTTTTTCTCCGAATTTAGCTTTAATTTTTTGCCAAAGTAGAAAGCTGGTTACGAACCCATTTACGAATCATAGGATACTCTTCCTCTTCCAGCGTATGCTTCTTATCCATTTCGATCCATTCAACCTTCAGTCCCGCCGATTTCAATTTATCCACACCATACTTGGTTTCAGGCAATGGAAGAACATCGTCAGCGTGACCGTGAGTAAACAACCAAGGAGTCTTTAAGGAATCATCCGCAAGATTGTTTTTCCAACGAGGGTAGAAGTTGAAATAACCGCTGATACCAACCACACCACCCAGTTGCTTGGGGTAGTTCAATCCCACATCCGCACTGATCAGGCAACCCTGGGAAAAGCCAAAGAAGAAGATATTTTCGCTCTTCCATCCCTGCTGTTCCAGATCGTTTAACAGACTGAAAAGCTTTTCGCGGATTTTCAAAACACCATTGGCCTGAAATGGGGGTTCGCCATACCAGGTGTAACCTGTCAAAAATTTGCGAGGCGCATTCAATAACAGGTAGTTCATCTCAGGGATGTTCAGTTCATTATCAAATGAGCGGAACGGACGTATGCTGTCGCCGCGCCCGTGCAACACGATCATCAGATAGTCTGATTTCTTTTTTGCCGGAATGAATTTGTGCTTAAAAAGATCGGTTGTAATCATTAATTCACCCCAGCAATGGCTTTAGAACAGAATAAAATTTGACGGGCCTTATTCAGCTGAACATCTTCGTTCGCCATGCCGTCTTCTGTATCCAAGCAATCCTTGCTGGAGATCAAACTTTTCAAGGAACGCACATGGCGTTCAGGGGCCATCAGTGGGTTTACAAACTGATCTTCCTCGCGGTCCATGGAGATATGGTCGAAGTTCACTGCCACATCAGGCTCCAAGCCCTTCATTTGTGGCGAACGACCCGATGGAAGATAGTAGAATCCCTTGGTTTCAAATAATGCGATTTTTTTATTCTGAGTCCAATACTCGCCCTCTTGGAAAGAGCCCTTACCGAAAGTTCTTTCTCCAACCAGAACTGCGCGATTCAAGTCACGCAAAGCACCCGCCACGATTTCCGCAGCACTGGCCGATCCCGCGTTAATCAGGACCGCCACCGGTTTATCAAAAACCTTGGACTCGCCACCGTAATAGATTTCAGATCTTTTTGCCTGATCCAGGTAACGGATATCAAAAATCTTTTTATCAGCGCCAACGAAAAGGCTCGCGATACATGCCGCCTCTTCCATTTGTCCGCCTGGATTGTCGCGCAAATCGAATAGCAAGCCACGAACCTGAGCTTTATTAACGACGTCCAGAGCGACTTTCATTTTGTCGCAGGAACCCTTGGCGAACTTATTTAACCCGATAACTGCGATAGGCTTGATGCCATCAATAACCTGAGTCGTCAGCGTCGCCACGACGACTTCGCTACGCTGAAGTTTTTTACGGATTCTTTCCCCGTTACGGGAAACAAAAATAGTGACTTTGCTGCCTTCATTGCCTTTTAAAAGCTCATTCACACGAGCTTGCAACAATGCTTGCACCGGCTTGCCGTCGATTTTCAAAATGATATCACCGCGCTTCAATCCTGCGCGATCCGCGGCACTGCCCACCAGAACTTTGCGAATAACATAAGCTCCATCAGCACGGCCGACTTGCACACCTGCTGTCGTCAAACGATTGTCAGCACGGGAAACGACTTCTTTAAACATGGCCACTGGCATCAGGTAAGTATGGGGGTCACGGAAAATCGAAATAAATCCATTCAAACCGACACCCACCATCAATGAACTTTGATTTTCGGGAATGTGATTTTCTTTTAGATCCTTCCAGACATTCATGAAGGAGAACTTTGTCGCCACTTCTGTTTGTTCGGTGAAAAACTGCCTCCAGATGGCAATTTGCTTTTTCTCCGTGGAGAAATCCTGGGATAGCCCCTCACTCACCGGATGGATATTTCCAGTGGTTTCAACAGTCAGATTAAAACGATTGGCGATAGAAACCACGGCATTGGCACAGGCCAAAAAGTAACGCTCAGAGCTAGCACAAGTGTCAGGCCCCAGAAGATCTTCCAAAGACTGCGCCTGCAAACCCGTCTCAGCCCAATAGCTATCCACGGATTTAACTGGAGCAACAGCAGGCGACTGGAGACGCGACCAGTACAGACTGCCCCCTAGGACAGCCACGCTCAATGATGCAAATAAGAATCTACGTGTACTCAATAACACCCCATGCCTCCCGACAAGGTCCGCACCAATGTGCTCCACCGAAGGTTCCTCAAAGCAACGTCCATGCCTGCTCAGCTGCAATTGGTTGCATTATAGGGGGCGTTTTTTGAACTAATTGCAGGTTTGGACAGAGCTTCCACAGGGGCTTTTTCTTGTGTATCCCGAAGCGCTGTAATAGGGTGAAAACACTATGATTATTGTAACAGGCGCAAACGGTTTTATTGGCAGCGTGATGGTGTGGCAACTCAATGAAAAAGGGTTCTCTGACATCATCGCCGTGGACACAGTTGATCTTCAAAAACGCAATCTTCTGCGTAAACGTGTTTATTCCAAATTTCTTCACAAAGACGATCTTTGGGCTTTCCTTGAAACACCTGAAGCCAAATCCAAAGTGACTTGGATTGTTCACATGGGCGCTTGTTCCTCCACCACAGAAACCAACAAGGACTTCTTGTGGGAAAACAACACCAACTACACTCAACGTATTTTTGAATGGTGTGCCCAAAACGGCAAAAGTATGATTTACGCTTCAAGTGCTGCCACCTATGGCGCAGGTGAATTGGGTTTTGACGACACCACAGATCCTGAAACTTTGAAGCCGTTGAACCTGTATGGCGAATCCAAAGTTTTGTTTGATCGCTGGGCTTTGAAACAAAAAAAGACTCCACCGCATTGGTACGGTCTTAAATTCTTCAACGTGTTCGGTCCCAACGAATACGAAAAAGAAGGCATGGCAAGCATCGTCTACAAGGCTTACAACCAAATCAAAACCACTGGCACATTGGGATTGTTCAAATCCGCAAATCCAGAATACAAAGATGGCGAATTCATGCGCGACTTTGTTTATGTGAAAGATGTGACCGGCTGGATGGCGGAGCTTATGGAGAAAAAACCGACTAACGGTATTTACAACATGGGCTTCGGCAAACCTCGCACCTGGTTGGATTTGGCGAAAGCGACTTTTACAGCCATGGGCAAAGAGATGAAAATCAACTGGATTGAAATGCCCGAAAATATCCGTGGCCAATATCAGTACTACACTGAAGCGAAAACGGATAAATGGAATCAATCCGGCATGAGTTTGCCAAAATGGCCGCTTGAAAAAGCCGTCGATGATTACGTTAAGAATTACCTCAGCAAAGAAGACCCATTGTTATAAAGGCACATGTTATGGAGACGGACTTTTTACCCCCGCACCTTAGAAAATACGTCGTTGAGCAGAACTATGAAAAGTACACTCCGATAGATCAATCCGTCTGGCGCTATGTTTTGCGCCAGCTGCGATCATTCCTGTCCAAGAACGCCCACGAAAGTTACGTGGAAGGCTTGGGAAAAACCGGAATTTCCGTAGAGCGCATTCCGCGCATCGAAGAGATCAGCAGCAAATTGAAAGAATTTGGCTGGAGAGCCTTGCCCGTGAGTGGTTTCATTCCACCGGCGGCATTCATGGAACTTCAGTCCCTGGGCGTTTTGCCGATTGCTTCCGATATGCGAAGCATCGATCACCTGCTTTACACTCCGGCTCCTGACATCGTTCATGAAGCTGCAGGGCACGCACCGATTTTGATTCAACCCGAATTTGCAGAGTACCTTCGTCAGTATGCACAGATTGCCAAGAAGGCCATTCTGTCCAAAGAAGACCTGGATATGTACGAAGCGATTCGCGAGCTTTCAGATTTAAAAGAAATGCCAGGCGCATCGGCGACGGACATTAAAGCTGCTGAAGCAAAACTGGATAATGTCAGCAAAAACATCTCCCACGTTTCTGAAGCCGCTGAACTAGGGCGCATGAACTGGTGGACTGCAGAGTACGGCTTGATTGGCACCCTTGATAATCCGAAAATTTTCGGTGCAGGACTGCTATCGAGTGTTGGTGAATCCAAGTGGTGCTTAAGTCAAAAAGTCAGAAAACTTCCTCTGACAGTTGAGTGTATCAAACAAAGTTATGACATCACCGAACCTCAACCGCAGTTGTTCGTAACTCCTGATTTTAAAACTTTGGTGAAAGTTCTAAACGACATGGCCGATCAGATGGCCTTCCGTTTGGGTGGATTGGCTGGTTTGAATAAAGCAATTCAGGCGCAATCAGTGAATACCGCTGAACTGTCTTCTGGAATTCAGATTTCCGGACAGATTATCGAGGCGATCACAGACGCCTCCAAGAAAGTGGCTTACCTCCGCCTGCAAGGACCTTCTCAGCTTTCCTTTAAGGACAAGCAGATTCAAGGCCACGACAAGTCCTATCACTTGCACGGCTTTGGAACCCCAGTGGGTTGCTTGAAAGATTACCCACAAAAGGATCCATCCAGTCTGACTCGCAGTGAATGGGCTGATATCGGCGTGGAACTGGGACGCCAAGCGCGCCTGGAGTTTGCTTCAGGTGTGTTGGTAACTGGAACTGTTAAAAATATGACTGTGCTTGAGGGTAAAACCGTCATCCTTTCAATGACTGATGCCAAGGCTGAATACCAAGGCCGTGTGCTATTTGATCCGGCCTGGGGTGTTTATGACATGGCTCTGGGTGCGACCGTCACTTCGGTTTTTGGTGGCGCTGCGGACCGCGAAGCCTACGGCGAAACCGAAGACTTCGTCGCAAAACGGGTTCCAGCTCCAAATTACAAGCCCGAGGAACTAAAACTTCACTCTCAATATGGCCGCTTAAGAGATTTGCGTGAAAAGAATATCCAAGGTGCAGACCTGGAAAAATCTTTGTCCGATCTTTTGGCAAACCATGATAAGGAGTTCCCACAGGATTGGTTGTTGCGTCTGGAAGCTTTGGAAATTTCCAAGGCCCGCTTAAGCAACTCCCCTTTGTTAGCCAAACTTGAGAAGGATCTTCAAGCGCTGGCCGACAAAGACGAAACGACTAAAAATCTTATCCAAGACGGAATTGCTTTATCAGGAAATCTGTAAATGAAACGTCCCTTTGAAGTGCGCATTGTTTTAGTGCGCACGATCTATGAAAGAAATGTCGGTGCCACTTCACGTGCCATGAGCAATATGGGCGTCGACAAGCTGATCATGATTGATCCCAAGTGCGAGCTGACTTACGAAGCTCAGCAAACCGCAGCCACTGGCCAAAACGGCCTGCAAAACCGCACGACCTACAAATCCTGGGATGAGTTCATGGCCAACGAGCCTGAATCCATCAAAATCGCCTTCACTGCCCGTGACGGCAAAGGTCGTCAGGTGCGTGATATCGATGATGTCCTGGCTGATGTTAAAAACAATGCTCCGCAATTCCAGCACGAATCCGATGAAACTTACACCGTCCATTTGATCTTCGGTCCTGAGGACTGGGGCTTGGCTGGTGAGGACCTTGAGTACGCGAATCACTGTGCGTGCCTTCCAACCTTTGGTGAAAACTGGAGTTTGAATCTGGCTCAAGCGACGCTGCTGGGAATGTTTTCCATGCGCAAAGCCTGGGGCGGCAACCGCACCAAACTTGATGGCGGCAAAAAGCGTCGCGCCCCTCAAGGGATTCAGGGCATTGATCCTGAACAGACTTTGAAATCCTTCATCGAGGAAATGGGTTTTGATCTGACCAAGCAACGCAAGATCAACGCCTTCACAGTTCTGCGCCGTATGCTTCTGCAAAACACGCCGACCAAAAAAGAGCTGGTGATTTTGGAAACAGTCCTGCAACAAGCCACTCGCAAAATCCGCGAATGGAAAGAATTTAAAAACCGCGAAAGATAAAAAAAGCCCGCTGATGAAGCGGGCTTTTTAGTTTTTGATTGTCGTTTTCTAAGTTAACACTCTGCTTCCGCAAGTAGGACCTGGCACCTTTTACAGGTCGGCTTCCTCTTCTTGGATTTCGACTTCTTTGTCGCGAACGGCGCGAAGTTGTTCATCCAGTTTTTGCATTGCGAAGGCCAAGCCTTGTCCCATGTCGTTCAGTTCGTGGATACGATTCATGGTTTCTTGTTCTTCCGCTCCGACCAGGCGAAGGCTGTCCAGCTTCACCGAGTTCAGATCGATTTCTTTATTCAATGTCTCAAGCTTCTGATTGATTCTTTTGCGGTCTTGGATCAAGGCCTTGGTGATTTCACGCACCTGGCTCAGACTCAACACATCCAATTTGCCGCTTTCGAAAGCAGATTTGGTTTCTTCAGTGACTTCTTCGTCACCTTGGAAGGCTTCCCAAAACAAAGCCCACTCATTTTTCAAGGAACTTACTAACGACTTATTCCTGTCATCACCCATATATAAAAAATTACTCCTGCGCCCCTAGGGCGACTTTGCCGATTTGTGGGCTTCCGGGATAAGGAAGTAGCAAAGCCCATAAACCAAGATCGCAGCTCCGAAAGTGACGTACATGAAGAGAAGGGCTGTGGTTCTGACCACTCCCACCTCGAGCTCGTATCTCTTGGCTATTCTAGCACACACCCCTAGAACCTTACTATCCAGAGCTTGGTCCAGTCTGTCGACGCGCGGCAGCGCATACCACAGGGTGAAATATAGAAGGACCCCGCACCCAAACCAAAGTACCGCGATCAGCCATATGACACGCAGCATCCAAGTTTCAATCTCAAAAGCCTCTGCGAGTCCTTTGCAAACCCCGCCCAAGGCCCCGTCTGAAGCTCGGGTCCAACGATATTTCTTATTCGGAACTTCGGCCGTCGTTGTGTCCATTATTGAATTCTCCCCGTGATCATAAAGTCATTTCCAAAGGTTTTATAAGTTGGATGCTGTATGAAAATCTTGTTCTTCATTTCATCAATGCGAATTGTTTCCGTCCATGATTTCGAACCGCCGGATCCCATGATTATCGGCGCCTGAAACATATAAATTCGATTCACCAAGCTGCTTTCAACAAAACTGCTGGCAGTCAAAGCTCCACCCTCTACCAATATGGATCTGAAACCCGTTTTGTAAAGCTGCGCCAACAAGTCTTCCAAATCCAGATTCCCGCCTACTTTGGTTTTTACAAAAACCAACTGCGGCGCTTTGGCAAGTTTGGAAACTTTCTTCTGCACTTCTTCTTTCAGATCTTCAGCAACACACCAGAAAACGTTCTGAGTGTCGTGCACTTCTGAAAGTTTCAGCTCCGTGTACTTGCCGATCAGTTCGCCTTCGCCGTCGATGACCACCACTTTGTTTTTCTTTTCAATTTGGGGATGACGAATGTTGAGTGAAGGATTGTCGAACTCGATCGTGCCCTTGCCGACAAGTAAACCGTCATAACAAGCTCGTAAATAGTGAACGTACTCGCGGGATTCAGAACCGGTGATCCACTGGCTCTCACCCGATTTCAAGGCCACCTGCCCATCCAGGGAGCTGGCCATTTTCAAAGCCACGAAAACTTTTTTCTGACGGAAATTCCAAAGAAACGCCTCACAAACCTCTTCAAGCTTGATGCGCATTTCCTGATCGTATTTCAAACTTTCTGCTTGATAGAGATCCGCTTCGATTCCCGCCTGGCGCAGAATTTCAGCCCCTTGACCTGCAACCAATGGATTGGGGTCGATCAGTCCAAACGTCACGCGCTTGATAGGAAGTTTCGCGAGCATTTTTGCGCAGGAAGGAGTTTTGCCTTCGTGAGCACACGGCTCCAAAGTCACGATAACGTGGGCACCTTTTAGATCATCCGCAGAAAGATTTTTAACAGCATTCACTTCAGCGTGAGGGCCACCGTAAAACTCGTGGTGACCCGCAGAAACAAATCCACCATTTGCATCCAACACAACACATCCAACTAATGGATTAGGACTGACGCGGGGGCCACCTTTGTAGGCTTCGTTAATGGCCAATGCCATTGCTGCATCCAATGTCATTGGAGTACCCCGGACGGGAATGTTAAGGCTGCTAATCTGTTCCATGGAGCTGTCTCCCTCGTAAATTGCGGCTCTAGCTTATTCTCAAAGTGAGACGAATTCAACGGTCTGGTTTTACCAACTTTTAACAAATAAACTCGAAAGAATTTATAAATATTAACCGATTATTACTTAGATTTAGGGGTTGAAACGTTATGTCTGGTAAATCTAGGAAAAAAGATCCCACTTGGTACTATTTCTTAATGGCCTTTAACGCCTTGGCGATCCTTTTTGGCATCGGTCTGCTTCGTGACCTGATGTGGATCTTTTAAGTTTCCAATTTCTTATAAAACTCCAGAACCTTCGGATCCACAATAATCGATTTCGGATTCCACCCAATCAAATGCAAACCCTTCGCAGACTTCAATCTTGATAACGCCACATAGGCGTGTCCCGGCTCCCATAGACGACTTAAGTTGCACCATAAATCATCCAGCGTTGCGCCCTGGCTTTTATGAATTGTCGTGGCATAAGCCAAGGTCAGGGGAAACTGAATCACCTGCGCCATCACATTGCCTTCCGCATCCTGCAAAGCGAACGAGACCTTATCGACACTGACCTCGCGGCCGCCGTCCTTTTTCACGGTGATTTCGTCAGCTGCGATATCCGTCACCACACCACGAGTGCCATTCACCCAGCGTTTTTGCGGATCGTTCTGCAAGAACATCACGCGACAGCCCAGTTTAAGCGTTAGCTTCACCGGCACGGGTGCTGACTTCATCAAAATCTCCACGTGCTTTTCTGAACCAAAGTAAATGGAATCGACAGTGACTTCCGCTTCGCTCAGCTCGTTCAACTTCTTTTGATTGAAATCCTCGGCATCAGCTTTACGGGGGAACAGTCTTGTGCCTGGATCATCCTCATCATGGTCGCGCAAATGTTCATTTAAGAAATCCTGTACGCGTTCAGTGACCAAACCATGGCGAACATCACTTAGCACATCCAAAAATAAATTATCTGATACACGCTGATTGTGGGAAAGCATCACAGATTGAAAACCCGTTTGCTGCCACACCGGATTCAAAAAGCACCAGTCGCGCGGACCACTTTGTGTGACTGGTGGAAGCTGAGCAAAATCACCCACGGCGATAATACGCATTCCTCCCCAGGGCAAAGAGGATTCACGCGCCTTTTGCGACAAGGCTTCGGCAATCATCAAGGCTTGACCAGGTATCATGGAGATTTCATCAATGATCACGCCTTCAACTTTGCGAAGACGTGCCATCAGCTTGTTGTCTTTGGAAGCGCGCTGATAAGTTGCATCCGCTCCACCTTCCATAATTCCCAAACCAAAGAAACTATGAAAAGTACGGCCACCCAACAATACGGCTGCGGCACCGGTACTGGCCAAGATCGGCATGGCCTTCGGGTCCAGTTCGCGCATGAACTGACGAATCAGGAAACTTTTTCCGCTGCCCGCCCCACCCGTCAAAAAAACATTCTCCCCTGAGCGTAAAAGCTCCAGGGCATCTGCTTGTTCAGGTGAAAGTTCCACAGTGGTTTTTGTCATAAAGAGGAATCATGCCCCTTGGTAGGGCCAATAGCAAGATTGTGTTGCCTTTCAAAGCAAAGGGTCATGAAATATTTGAGCATTTATTTGAAAGGAATCATATGAATCGCTCAGTTCTGTTTTTGATGGCAGCGAGTCTAACGGCTCAAGTTTCATTCGCAGCTAAACCGTCCTCCGATATTCCGGATAAACGTGAATTCCCCCTTAGTAAAACCGTGAATGCCTGCGAAAACTTTGAGGCTTATGTTTGTGACAACGTAAATGCTTCCTTCAAACTTCGTCCGGATCGCAGTTCGCACACTTTCTCTTTTAACGATTCAGCGGAAAGACTTCTGAATATCAAAAAGAAATACATGGCGGATTTGCCAACCGCAAAAAATCTGAACGAACGCACCGAACAGCTTCGTGATTTCTATATGTCCTGCATGGATAAGAAAGCGCGCACGAATTCTGAAAAATCCATGGCAAAGCGCGAAGTCAAAGCCATGCAGGATATCGATTCTGTTGATGGCCTGGTCACTTACTTGAATCAAGAACAGACCAAAGGTATGTCAGCCAGCCTGGCCCGTATGTGGTCACGCAACGATCCCGATGATTCCAGCAAATTCAACATCGCGATGTTCGGTAACCTTATGGGACTTCCTGATCAAAAATACTACGATCAACCGGAAGTGGTGGCAGACTATCAAAAGCTATTGACGGCATTCTTCAAAAATATTGATCCCAAAGGTAAAGACGGCAAACCAGAGGCCCGCGCCAAAGCACTTGTCGAGCTGGAAAAAGACTTCGCAAAAATTTTTCCAACACCAGCGGCTCGTCGTCAGCGCATTAGCGAAAGACATCTCAGCACACAAGATGAAGCAGTTAAAAAATATCCAAACCTGAAGCTGGAAATGCTTTTCAAAAAAGCACCCAAGACAGCTTTGGTCTTTAATCCGTTCTACGAAGGCTCGGATTTTATGAATGCGGAACTTCCGAAACGCCCGTTGTCAGTCTGGAAAGACTTGGCACTGAAACAGAACGTTTATCCAATCATGGATGATGCTTATCCGAAATTCTATGAACAAAGATTTGCCTTTAATAAAAAGCACTTTGGCGGCCCGGAAAAACGCGCCGAGCGCCAGGAACGCTGCACCGAAGAAGTGATGAGCAACTTCGACAAGGAACTGGATGCCGCCTTGATTGACCAGGTCTTCCCGAACTTTGACGAAGCCAAGGTTCAGGCATTGGCTGACAAGATTCGCGCCAGCATTCTTGAAGGCCTTGATGACAACAAATGGTTGTCCAGCAGCGCCCGCAAGGAAGCAATCAAAAAGATCAAAACAGCACGTCTGCAACTGGTGAAACCTCACAATGACAAAGAGTGGGATTTCCTGCCGATTCGCCACTACACCAAAACCGATATGATGGTGAATGAACGTCTTCTGGGTGAATCACAATATTCAAAAATGCTGCATGAAATGAAAGAGCCCGCAAACCGCGACGCGTGGGATATGGGTCCGTTGACGGTCAACGCTTACTACAGCCCACCGGATAATAAGTTTGTGTTGCCGATCGGGATTCTGCAGTACCCATTCTATGACAAAGACGGAAGCCAAATTGAAAATCTAGGTGCCGTGGGCGCCGTCATCGGTCACGAACTGGGTCACGGGATTGATGATCAGGGTTCCAAATACGATGACAAAGGTGCTTTGAAACCTTGGATGAGCGAAAAAGATCTGACCTCCTTCGAGCAAAGAAATTCCCGTCTGGTAGATCAGTTCAACAAAATCGGACACGACGGAAAGCTGACTCTAGGGGAAAACACGGCAGACCTTGTGGGCCTGACATTTGCCTACAACGCTGCATTCCCGGATGGCAAAGGCAGCATCGAGGACAAACAGCAGTTCTTCGTCGGATACGGTCGCCTGTGGTGCACAGTTATTCGCCCTGACTACGCTAAACTTTTGCTTAAAACGGATCCCCACTCTGCGGGAATTGCCCGTATTAACGAGCAGGTAAAACAACAGCCGGGCTTTGCAGAAGCCTTCCAATGCAAAGCAGGCGATAAAATGACCCTACCTGAGTCCGAACGAGTTAAAATCTGGTAGCCTCATAGGCCCGAAATGCTACGCCCCTTGTCGAGGAAAATCCCAATTTTCCTCATATGTCAGGGGGCATCACTTGAAGGTCCCTCCTCTGACTGGTACTATAACAGTCTTGGCTCCAGGAGGGCTTTTACCATGACAGTGAAAATATACGATTTCACCTCAAAAACCAGCAACCCCAACTTTGACGATGTTCACGACATTGCTCCCACTGAACTTCATCAAAACTTGTCGACAGTAAAAATGATCGACGTTCGTCAACCTGACGAATACACGGGCGAGCTTGGCCACGTTCCGGGATCAGAGTTATTGGTGCTTGATACTCTGCCGGATCATTTGGAAAACCTTCCGAAAGACCAAACTATAGTTTTCATCTGTCGCAGCGGAGCCCGTTCGGCTCGCGCCACTGCTTTTGCAAAGATGAATGGATTCACACACGTTTTTAATATGCTGGGCGGAATGATTCATTGGAATGAATTACAACTGCCTGTTGAAAGATAAGATATGCCAGGAAAAGTATTTGTTAACAGAACTTTGAATCTTAAAAAGATTCGCTATATCGGTGTTGATATGGACCACACGTTGGTTCGCTATAACTCCGAAAACTTCGAAAGACTTTCTCACACCACAATGATCGACAAATTGGTCAAACGTGGTTACCCGGAAACTTTGCGCAAGCTGACGTTTGATTATAACTTCGCGATCCGCGGACTTGTGATCGACCGTAAGATGGGTAATCTTTTGAAGTTGAACCGCTACACGGCGATCCGTGCAAGCTACCATGGTTTGAAACCGCTGGATTTCAAAACTCATCAAAAACTTTATAAATCGACTTACATCGATCTATCCAACACGGACTACTTGGCCGTGGATACGTCGTTCTCCATTTCGTTGGCGAACCTGATTGGTCAGATCGTAGAGCTTAAAGACACAGACACTGCGAACAAGTACCCAGAGTACGTTCAGATTGCTGACGACGTTTTGGATGCTTTGGATGAAGCTCACCGTGACGGCTCTTTGAAAGATGAAGTTAAAAAGAACCTGGATCACTACATCATCAAAGATCCAGGATTGGTTGCGGGCCTTGAAAAGTTCCGTCGCCACGGTAAAAAGATCTTCGTTTTGACGAACTCTGACTACCACTACACGAAATTGCTTTTGGACTATGCGGTTCAGCCGTTCCTTAAGGAATATAAATCGTGGGCAGACCTTTTTGAGTTCGTGATCACTTTCGCCTCCAAGCCAAAGTACTTCTACGAAAATCAAAAATACCTACGCGTAAATCCTGCTGACGGTTCCATGACCAATATGGAAGGCAAACTGACTCCGGGCATTTACCAGGGCGGTAATGCCAAGAAGTTCACGGCAGACCTTGATTTGAATGGTGATGATATTCTTTATATCGGTGACCATATCTACGGCGACATCCTTCGTTTGAAAAAGGACTGTAACTGGAGAACCGCAATGGTAATCGAGGAACTGGACACTGAGGTTGATAACAACAAGAAAGCGGAACCAATCAACACAGAGATCGAAACTCTGATGAAGAAGAAAGAACCGCTGGAAGACGAGCTGACGGAAATCATGACCCGCAAAATTGAAAAAGCGGCAGACTTGAACGAGTCACAAATCGAAACTCTGCAAAAAAGTATTTCAGAGATCGACGCTCAAATCAGCTCCCACATCAAGAAGCAACAGGCGCTTTACAACGCAAACTGGGGTCAATTGATGAGAGCCGGCAACGAGGAAAGCTACTTTGCTTACCAGTTGGATCGCTATGCTTGTGTGTATATGGAAAAATTGGCGGATTTGTTGGACTTGTCACCAAGAACATACTTCCGTGCTCCACGCAGACCTTTAGCCCATGAGATTTACTAATATGAATAAGACAAATGCACTTTGGATTTTAGGATTGGTGATCGTAGCCGCTGTGGCTTTTAACCTTGGCAAACGCTCTGTTCATTGCGAGACGAAGTCTCCGATGGACGCTGCGGCTTGTGGCAATCCGGCTCCACCGGCGTTCCCAGGCAACCTGCCGCCTCCACCGCCACCATCTGAACCAAACAGTTCACATCAGTAAAAACAAAAAACCGGGTTTTAGGACCCGGTTTTTTTATTTAATCGATAATCGTCAGTTCTTTAAGTTTGATTTTGATATCTGCCAGCTTGGAGTTTCGGCCCGATTGCATCAGATAGTCCACTGAGGCTTTGATGTTCTTAACGTCGTCCTCAGTCAGCATTTTCTTACGCTTGGTTTCCATTGTATCTGCGCCGATTGCCACACACTCCGGAAGATTTGCCATTTCTGGATTTTTGCACAAGTTCTTTGGCAGAGGTTTTCTTTTTGGATTTGTCAGAGCCAAAACTTCCGAACCCTCCAGATCCTCCACGGCCTCAGTCGCGTCTTCGCTGTCGGATTCATAACCTTTCAGCAGGCCTTTGGTTTCCAGGCGTAAGGTCGTCATCATCATCGTTAAAAGAATCTTGGCGCGATCTTCAGTCAAATAGGATTCATAAGTGGTTTTATCAATCCACAATTTGGATGGAGCAATCCACGCGATATCCGTCTTGTCTGAACGCAAAGTGAAGTAGAACTCAACCGGTACAGGCCTTTTATAGAGAGACATGGTTTTCCAGGTACGAGTCTTAATCAGACTGGTCAGGCCCAAGCCATTTTTTTCCTGTTGAGTGATATTGGCAACGATAGGATCAACATAGATGCGATAGGCATCGTCATCACGGAAATCAAACACTTTGGTTTGAATAGAAGCCTCTTTAAGGGCATTTTGGGCATTTTTATGGCTTCGGCCGTCAGCTACCCGAACGGCAGATGACTTTTGATCAGAATCTATACACCCAGCCACAAATTGTAAGCAAAACAGGGCACCAATAACGGGCAGAACCATTCTCTTCATTTTAAGCTCCCAAGTTTTTATTCCACCCAGGAGCTTACAAACTTTATGCCGCCCTAATTATACCCAGGGATTACGGCAATGGTACCGGCTCAGGCTGGCTGCCTTCGTTAAATAGCGGATAAAGGACGTTCACGGTCATGTTCTTTTGAGTAACCACGCACTCCTGGGAAATGATTCTGTAGCGCTCGATCGGGAAGCGGTAGCCACGCTCAACCCAGCCCCAACCTGTCCAGTCGATATAGCGACGGTAGCCAGTACCGATTCTTTCGCGCACTTCGCGAGTTTCAAAGTGGTAGGTCAACAATGGGAAGCGGATTTTAACCACGCCGTTGGCTTCCATTTTCATTTCGGCTTTTTCGTCAAATACGCAGCCATAAAGTCCGTCCACGCTGCGCACGCGGCCCTTTACAGTTTCGCCGACTTTCACTTCACGGCCTTTTGGCATTTTAAAATCAAAGAACCAGTTCACTGCCGCACCATTGGCATAGAAGCTTGTCGTGTTCATGGTGACGGAACCATCGAACTCGATCAAGTCCGCCTCCGCAGTACGACTTTTATTTTCATAAGTGCCTTCAAAAATATTTGCGCTGGATACAGCGGGCACGACCATCATCGCCATCAAAGCAAAAAACTTCTTCACGAAAACTCCCCTAGTTTCGGTTGAATAAAATCAAATAATCTTTAGGACCTGTTTGCTCCAACAAAGTTGCAAACTTATTTGGTTCCAATTTTTTATGATAAGTTCTGCGGGCGGTGTTTCGGACCATACAGCCAAAAGCACTTGTGCCTGCGGGATCCACAGCTCCCCCGTCGAAGCATTTTGGTTCAAAATGCTGTTCTTGTTCGCGCGTCACCGGATAGGTGCTGACGCTGAGGCTGGTCACATCCAGCTGATATTCGTTCTTTAATTTCCAAACTGGATTCGCTTCCAGCAACTGAGATGAATAAATATTCGGAACGATCACTGCAACACGCAGGCCTTCGGATTGCGCTTTCTTTATGCCCTCCACCAGACGAGGCATCTCATCTTTGATGGGAATATAAACAGCCTCACGGAACAATTCCACGTAGGGCAACATCGGTTCAACGATGACCAGGTCATACTTGGAACCCGCTTCCTGACTCTTTTCAATGAACCCCTTAACAAGTTCCATTTCTTCAATTTTATTTGGAGTCACACCCAATACGATGACGGGAGCAGCCTTAAGCTGAGCCTGCAGGTTTTCAAAAACCAAAGCCCCCATGTCCTCAGGTTGAGAAACGTGAGTAAATCCGATTTTAGTCTCTGTTTCAGGACCCACATTCAACTTAGACATGGCGAAGATACCAAGTGCAATAAGGGCGACTGCGACGATCCAATAAAGATGCTTCATAGGACTATCGGCGTACCACCCCTGACCCATCATGGCAAGGCTCGTTGTATTCTGTTAGAATTGTGCTAAGTTGCGATCATTACAGAGGACCCGATCCTAATAAGACAGGTACCTACAAAATTATGGCCAATACTACGAATTCTTCGATTAATTTCCTTTTAATTGGCTCTGGCCGAGTTGCCCGCCATTTAGCCCACTATTTTCATCTGTCAAATATCAGCTTTCAAACTTGGGATCGTTCACAAGACCCTCATGCATTGCGCGTTAAAGTCGCTGCGGCAACCCATGTTTTACTGGCGATCAGCGATAGCGCATTGCAGGGATTTTACCGGCAACACTTGCTGGGACATGATGACAAAGTCGTCGTGCATTTTTCAGGAGCCCATACTTTCGAAGGTATGATTGCCGCTCATCCGCTGATGACCTTTGGACAGGAACTTTACACCCTTGAGTTTTACCGCAAAATTCACTTCACACTGACTGGTGCCAGCAGCTTGGACGAAGCCATGCCGGGTCTCACAAACACTTACTCCTGGCTCCCTTCGGCACAAAAAGCGCTTTATCATACATACTGTGTGATGGGCGGAAACTTTGTGACTCTGTTGATTGCCAGAATGCTTTCCGGTTTCGCAACCATGAAAATCCCGCCAGAAGCGGCTCACCTGTACGTGCAAAAAGTTGTGGAAAATACTTTTGCAAATCCTGATGCTGCTTTGACAGGCCCTCTGGTTCGCAAGGACGTGGAAACTGTGAAGGCCAATCTTAAAGCACTTGAAAATGATCCGGCTTTGAAAATTTACGAAGCCTTTCTTGAAACTTACTGGCCCGAATACCCGCAAAAGTGAGGGACTAATTATGAAATCCATCCTCGACTTCCAGGAAAAGAAAAATAAGAAGCAAAAGATCTCGATGATCACTTGCTATGACTACACTTTCGCGACAATCGTGGCCGAAAGCAATATCGACTGCATCCTGGTCGGTGACTCTTTGGCAAACACCATGCATGGATTTCCAACTACACTGCCTGCCACGGTGAACATGATGGCGCTACATACAGCCGCTGTGGTTCGTGGTGTTGCTGCGAAAAAATTCGTTGTCGCCGACTTCCCGTTCATGGCCAATCGCAAAGGACTGACTGCGACCATGACCGCTGCAGAAAAAATCATGCAAGCCGGGGCCCAAGCCCTGAAGCTTGAGGGCGGGGATGAGTTTACTTATAAAGTGGTTACGCATCTGGTGAACTCCGGCGTGCCTGTGATGGGTCACTTGGGTTTGACTCCGCAATCCGTGAATCAACTGGGTGGTTTCAAAGTCCAAGGCCGTGATGAAAAAGCTCAGGCGAAAATCAAAGAACAGGCTTTGCGCCTGCAAGAAGCTGGGGCTTTCTGCGTGGTGCTGGAGTGTGTTCCTTCCGCGCTTGCCGCTGAAATTACCAAATCTTTGGATATTCCTACGATTGGTATTGGCGCCGGACCTGATACAGACGGGCAGGTATTGGTTCTTCAGGACATGCTGGGCATGAATCCGGGCTTTAAACCTAAGTTTGTTAAAACTTATTTCAATGGCTTTGAAGCGATCAAAGAAGTTTTCAACAATTATCACTCTGAAGTTGAGGCCGTGGACTTCCCGACCGAGAAAGAGAGCTACTCTTGATTCAAGTTCTGCGCACTCCGGCTGAATTTAAAGCCTGGAGAAAAAATCAGAAAGGCAGCGTTGGCTTCGTGCCAACCATGGGTGCTTTGCATTCTGGCCACGAAGAATTGATGAAAAATGCCCGTCGTGAAAATGACGTGGTGGTGCTTTCTATTTTTGTGAATCCCACGCAGTTCAATGATCCGAAAGACTTTGAAAAGTATCCCCTGACCTGGGATCAGGATTTGAAAATCGCCGAAAACAACAAAGTCGATGCGATTTTTTATCCCCGTTATCCGGATATGTATCCTGACGAGTACCGCTATAAAGTTTCTGAAAACACCTACTCGAAACTTTTGGATGGGGCTCACCGTCCGGGCCACTTTGACGGTGTTTTATCTGTTGTGATGAAGCTGTTTAATGTTGTGGATCCGACGAAGGCTTATTTTGGCGAGAAAGACTTTCAACAGCTTTCATTGATCAAGGGCATGGTTGAAGCCTTCTTTATGAAGGTGGAGATCGTTCCGGTCGCCACCGTTCGTGAAAGTGATGGCTTGGCCAAGAGCTCGCGCAATCTTTTGCTAACCAAGGAAGAACGCGAGAAAGCTCCGATTATTTATAAAACTATCACCACTGTGAAATCCGCAGAAGAAGCTACCAAGGCTTTAACTGCCGCAGGATTTGAAGTGGATTACGTGACAGATGTTCAAGGGCGCCGATTCGTGGCTGCCCGATTGGGTTCTGTGAGGTTGATTGACAATGTCCAAATCTAAAGTGCTTTTTATGATGACGGGATCCATTGCGTGCTACAAGGCATGTCATGTGGTTTCACGTCTGGTGCAAGCAGGTTGCGAAGTTCAGGTGGTGATGACGCCTGCGGCTTTGAAGTTTGTTGGCAATGCCACGCTTGAAGGCCTGACCGGCAAACCTGTTGTCAGTGACATGTACTCCCAGGGCAATGTGATGGATCATATTCATCTTATGCGCTGGGCGGATTTGATTTTGGTGGCCCCGGCGACTGCGAACTTTATAAATAAAGCTGCACAGGGTATCGGTGACGATCTGGTTTCCACTTTGTTCCTGGCCCATGATTTTAAAAAGCCGTTCCTATTGGCTCCGGCGATGAATACCTCCATGTATCTTCATCCGGTGACGCAAAAGTCATTGGCGTCCTTGAAATCCTACGGCGTGGAAATTCTGGACTCAGCCTCGGGAATCCTGGCCTGTGGCGAGGAAGGCTACGGCAAGCTTCTGGATCCGGACGAGATTTTAAAAATCACTCTGGCGCATTTACACAAAACTGCACCGCTGGCTGAAAACTCAGTTCAAGCTGTGGCTCCCCGTTCTTCCGAACTTTCTAAAATCAAAGTGTTGGTTACAGCAGGCGGAACGCAAGAACCCATCGACACTGTTCGCACAATCACAAATTTAAGCTCCGGTCGCACCGGCATTGCGCTGGCTGAATACATGAGCCAAATGGGTTTTGATGTGACCTTGATTCAAGCTCACGGTACCGCTAAGGCCGAACATGTGAACCATCGCGATTTCTTTACAAGCTTTGCCTCGCTGGATTCACAGCTTAAAAAGTACTTATCCGAGCAGGAATTCACGCATGTGATTCATGCGGCAGCGGTCAGCGATTACTCGGTGGACTCCATCGAGGTCAATGGTCAACACTACCGCCCTTTGGAAGTTAAAAAAGTCAGCTCTGATGCGGAAGGCATGACTGTTCATCTGAAACGCAATCACAAGATTGTGGATCGACTGAAAGAGTATTCCAAAAACAAAGATGTTAAAGTCGTGGCCTTCAAACTGACCAGCCACGCGACCGACGAACAAAAGAAACATGCGGTCGAGAAGCTGTTTAAGGCTTCCCATGCAGACTTCGTTGTTCACAATGATTTGACTGATATTGATATTATTAAACGCACTCACAAGTTCACCCTGTACAACCATCAAAGCTTTATCGCTTGTGAGAATCTGGATCAGCTGACCAGCGAACTGATCCGCGTAATGTTACCGAAGGAAAACCTATGATCCTATGTCTTGATGTGGGTAATACCCAAATCTTTGCCGGACTCTTTGATAAGGACAAGATGGTCCTGTCATTCCGTAAGAACTCCAAAAGCGGGGCTTCTTCGGATGAAACCGGTATTTTTCTGCGCACGGCAATCCGTGAAAACGGCTTTGACCCGGCACTGGTAAAACAAATTGCCATCTGCTCTGTGGTGCCTGAAGTGATCTACTCCCTTCGTGGCGCGTGCATGAAGTATTTCAATATCAATCCTTTTATCCTGCAGGCCGGGGTTAAAACAGGATTACGCGTGAAGTATCGCAACCCTTCTGAAGTTGGCGCAGACCGCATTGCAAACTCAGTTGCGGGAGCTCATCTCTATCCGAATAAAAATCTGATCATCGTTGATCTTGGCACAGCAACAACCTTCTGTGCGGTTTCCAAGGAAAAGGACTACTTGGGTGGCTCCATAGTCGCCGGGCTGCGCTTGTGCATGGAAGCTTTGGAAAGCAAGACAGCCAAGCTACCTTCAGTTGAGATCGTATCCATGCACGAAGCCCTGGGCCGCACCACGATTGAAAGTATTCAGTCGGGTCTGTACTACGGTCACCTGGGCACTATGAAGGAGATCATTGCGCGAGTGACTCGTGAATGTTTCCCGGATGAACAGCCCTTCGTGATTGGTACTGGTGGATTCTCATCCCTGTTTGAAAAAGAAAAAGTTTTCGATGCAATTATCCCTGACTTGGTTTTGAAAGGTATGCTGATCTCCCTTCAGCAAAATGCTTAGAGGTTATTTATGAATATTTCATTGCTTAGAACAAAAATTCACCGCGCAACTGTCACTGAATCTGACTTGAACTATGAAGGCTCCATCAGCATCTGCCCGGATCTGATAAAAGCATCCGGTCTGGTCATGAATGAGCGCGTGGATATCTATAACTGCAACAACGGCGCACGATTTTCCACTTACGTGATTTTGGGTAACAAAGGTGACATCTGCTTAAACGGAGCCGCTGCCCGTCACGTTCAAAAAGGCGATCTGGTTATCATTTGCTCTTATTGTGGTCTTTCCATGGAAGAAGCGAAGAAATTCGAACCTACAGTTGTATTTGTGAACGAAAAAAACCGCGTAAAAGAAAAACGCGCCGAATCCCACAAAAACAACAAAAAGAAAAAGAAGTAGGTACGGCCTTACCTCCTCCAAAAAAAATCCCGGGTTTCCCGGGATTTTATTTAGTCGATGGTCTCTACTTCGATACCTGCAGCCAAAAGCATCTCGGCCAAAACGCCATTGCCTTCTTTCAGGTTGCCGCTGTATGAACCGTCATAAATTCGGCCGCAGCCGCACATTGGGGATTTGGATTTTAACATTGCTTCTTTCACACCAAACTTCAGCGCGATTTCCAAAGCTTTTTCGGCACCGCATTTGTATTCCGCGGTCACGTCTTTGCCGTTCTTATCAATGACCTTGTCACCAATTCTTTCCGCAGGAGTGCGTGGCGTGGAAAGTCCGCCCATTTCTTCCGGGCAAACAGCGATAGTCATCCCTTCCTCATGGAGGACGGTGACTTCCTCGCGCAGCTGATGTTTTCCATCATAGCGGCACGGTTTTCCAATTAGGCAGGCTGATACCAGGATCTTTCCTTCGCTCATAAGGGGCTAATATAGCACAGGTTGGCACAAATGAGGCCTCCCGAGCATATACTGCAGGGTCGTCTAAAGTTTGGACAAAGTGTGTCCGTACCTTTAGAATGCCTGCCTATGGGAATTACGTTATTGCAGTTACAGGATGGGCATAAGGCCTTTGGTGCTAAGGTTCTTTTTGATCAGGCGACTTTCGCGATCAATGAGGGCGAGCACGTGGGGGTTATTGGGCCTAATGGGGCTGGTAAGACGACCTTGTTTAAGATTCTAGTGGATCAGGAGCATTTGGATTCCGGAATTGTGACTAAGTCTCAGCAGTTGAGACTTGGATATTTGGAACAGGAATCTGATTGGAATGTTTCCGCGAAGGTCGAAGAGTATCTAGAGCAAAGCTGCATCACGCCCCTATGGGAGTTGAAGCAGTTTGGCTTAAAGCTGGGTCTGACCGAACGTCACTTTCAATCCCACTTGAAAGAACTGAGCGGCGGCTTCCGCATGCGCGTGAAGTTATTGTACCTGATTGGACAAGAACCAAACCTGCTGTTACTGGATGAGCCCACGAACTTTTTGGATCTTGAGACCTTGCTGGTTTTGGAAAGCTTTCTGCAAGAGTACAAAGGTGCTTTTCTTTTGATTTCCCATGATCGCGAGTTTTTGCGTCGTGTGACGGATCACATTCTGGAAGTTGAAGCCGGAGACATCGTAAAGTTCGCCGGAAATCTGGATGACTACTTTGAACAAAAAGCAATGCTTGCAGAGCTTTTACAAAAACAAGCCCTGAGCCAAGCGGCTAAAAAGAAATCCATCATGGACTTCGTCACCCGCTTCGGAGCAAAAGCCACCAAAGCCCGTCAGGCACAATCTCGCCTGAAGGCATTGGAAAAGATGGAAACCATTGAACTTAAAGCAGCGCCAACGCACTCGACGATTCATATCCCGCCGGCAAGCCCTACCGGAAAAATGATTCTGGAAATTGATGATGCTGATTGTGGTTACGGCGACAAAGTGATCTTGAAGAACGTCACAGTTCGCCTGGAGCGCGGCAATCACTTGGGTATCGTGGGACTGAATGGCGCTGGTAAATCGACGCTGTTAAAATCCTTGGGCGAGCAGATTCCTTTGCTGCGTGGTTCGATCAAATGGGGCCATCAGGTAAGCTTATCGTACTTTGCACAACATACGCCCGAGGCATTGAACCCAGAACACACTGTTTTGGAGGCATTGGCCTCCCTGGCCCACAAAGACGTGATTCAACAGGATGTTTTGAATATCGCCGGAAGTTTGCTTTTCAGCGGCGATGCCGTTCATAAAAAAGTAAAAGTTCTTTCGGGCGGTGAAAAATCCCGTGTGGCCTTAGGGCAAATCCTTTTACAGAAGTCACCACTATTGCTTCTGGATGAGCCGACGAATCACTTGGACTTCGACACTGTTGAGGCCTTGACCGGGGCCCTTGAACGCTATGAAGGCACGATCGTCACTGTCAGCCATGACCGTGGTTTCATTGGTCGTGTGGCGAATAAAATTTTGGAAGTGAATCACGGGCAGCTGACGCTGTATCCGGGCACTTATGATGAATATGTCTGGAGTTTGCAAAAAGGATTCCTATCCGAGCGTGTGATGACTCCTCAGGATGTGAATCGCGCGAACGCTGACGGTGGTTCTGCGGAGCCTGCGAAATTCAACTACAAGGAAGAACGCAAGCGGATTGAATTGCAGATCAAAAAAGCGCAAAAACTGATCGAGGACACGGATAAACGCTTGGCTGTACTGGCAAAAAAGCGTGATGATATGAATGATCAGCTTATTTCAGGAACTGCAGCAAACACTGCAGGCTTGGCCAAGGATCTTCACGAAGTCAGCGGACAGATCGAAGATCTGGAGACACAAATGCTTCAGGCCATGGAAGACCAACACACTTTTGAACAGGAACTAAAAAACCTGATAGGATAGTTATGAAAAGTCTTGTCTCTTTGCTTTCGATTTCAATTTTACTTTCTGGCTGTGCCAGCCATTTAAAGAAAGATTGTGAAGCAACCAACTGGTTCCAACATGGCGAAAGCGTAGCCATGCGTGGTGAGTGGCTTTCCTCAGATCCCAAGTTACTGTCCTGCCGCAAAGAAGAAGCGGAAATCAGCGAATCCCAAGCGGACCAGGGTTTTAAAAGTGGTCGCATCAAATACTGCACCAAAGAAAACTCCTACTTGGTTGGTAAATCCGGCGATCCATTTACTCCGCAATTCTGTGAAGGCTCTGATGTAAAAACTTTGAGCTCAAGCCACACCAAAGGCATTCGCGACTACTGCGCGAAGAGCAATGGCTTCACTGCAGGCGCATCGGGCAAAAAGTATCGCAACCTGTGCCCGACGGATTTGGAGACCGGATTCATGACTGAATATAAAAAAGGTCGTTTGAAGTACGTGGAAGCCCAAATAAAAAATGCCGAAGACCGCCGTCGTGAGTTGGACTACAAGATGAGAATTGCTGTGACAGATGTTCACTCTGCACAAAGCCGCGTAAGCATGCTGCGCAGTCAGCAGTCCGCACTTGAATCCCAACGTATATTTGCAAATGACAGCAACAATAAGGCGCTTAAAGACAATATCAACAATCAGATCACGGCCCTTGATTCAGATGTTCGTAATGCACAATGGAAAGCGAATGACGCCGAAAGAGCAAGAAACAACATCCAGGGAGAAATGGATCGCTTGTCGAAAGAAATCAGCGACTATAGAACCGAAATGGCGGGACTATAAAAAAAGGGGCTTCCAAGCCCCTTTTCTTTTAGAATCTAAACCATTCAATCGCATCGACGTAAGCCTTTGGCTGATAAGCATTGGCTGTTTTATCCCAACGCACTTCCTGCCAGCCCAGACTTTTAAATGATTTGCTATCCACATCGCGATTCTTGATAAAGTCTTTAACATTCAAAACATTTGCAAGATCATCACGCTTCATTAACAAAGACGGCAGATGGAACTGAACAAACGACATGCCTTTGTTCTCTAAGGCAAAACCCTCGGCCCCTGTTTTCAGAAATTCCGAATAGCGTACTTCCGCCTTGGCGTCACAGTGCTCGACCACCAAAAGCTTCTCGGTGCTTTCGGAATAGTCCATCACATAGCTGAAACTAAACCCGCCACACTTCTCAACGATGGTGCGATTGGATTTGATCTGGCCAAATGTTTTAATCGGAATCGGAAACTTGGATGGCAACATCCACAGGTTGTCCTGATCACGCAAGGCAATCTGAGTTTGCGGCTGGGCTTTGGCAATCTTCATGAACTCCTGAAAGACTGCCGCATTAGAACTGATCGGTTGATTGCTGACGTACAGCACATCAAAGCTCGCCTCAGCAAATGCCTTGTGATAGCCCCGATTTTGCAGTTCGTTTGCAAAGCTCGCAGCAAAAAGACGATAGGTATTGGAAGACTTACCCAAATCCGAGCTGGAGATATAATGATTGAAGTTCTTAAGCGTCGCCGAAGCACGAGCCAACACGGAAGCTGATTCATCACCGGCTACCGACAATACTGGATTGTACTCCTGACGTAGCAGATTCGATATCCCGCGTGTGAACTTGTAGCGCTCCCCTACTGAGAGATTTTTGTAAGCCTTAATCCAGCTGCTTAAAATCAAAGGACGCAGACTCATTTCCAGAACTTCAGTCTCAATACTGGAAAGATCCTGGCTGTTTGCACAGATCGCATAGTCTTCTGATTGCTTCCAAGGGGAATCACAATACGCAGCGGGGGACTTGATCACATAAGGCCACTTCACCGGAAGCAATGCTGTTTTCAAGTGCGTCTTGGGATCACCGATATCCAGATCACCTGTTTGCAGATAAACCAGGAAGTCTGTCGCAACCTCCTCCAAAAGTTCCTGCTGAACGAACAAAGTCTCGTTGCGCTCACGGTACCAGATCTTGCTGATGGCCTTCTCAAGATGCCCAGGTGCTTCGATCAGGTTTTGACCGATATAGATTCTGTGCCCATGAATACGGAACATGTTTGGATGATCCGCCGTGATCAGGATCTGCACCTTTTGATAGAAGGGCTCAATACTTTCCAGCAGGCGCTCTGTAGCACCCACGCGAAGACTGAGGTCCTTGATATTTTGACCAAAGTAACTGCTATAGCGGGTCGCCTTATTCACCGAACAACGAAAGACCTCGTCGTGCTGCTTCCCGGAGGTTCTGTCAATTTTCTCGACAACCTTGGAATCAATACAGAGAGGCCTTTGGTTCATCTTGATGACGACCAGGCTAAGTATGCCAAAACAGACAAAAGATAGAATTGTGAGCCAACGTGAAAGCATATCAAGAACTAGGATTGCAAAAGGCGGACCTCCCGGGTTTGAATTTTCTGCAGGAATACGAGGTCATGGGAGATCACGATCAAAGCTCCTTGATAGGAGTTTAAAACGTCCTCCAAAACCTCCAGGCTGCTTATATCCAGATTATTGGTGGGCTCATCAAGAACTAATAGCTCCGGAGTTACATCAGAAAGAAAGACCTTTGCCAGACAGAGTTTAAGCTTCTCTCCACCACTTAAACTTTCGGCTTTCTGATGCACTCGATCCGCAAAGAATTGAAATGCCGCAAGCTCATTGCGAATCCATTCCGCCCCTTTACTGGAAACCTCGATAATGTTTTCCAGGACAGACTGATCAGGACGAAGCATGCTGTATTCCTGGTCTATCAAACTGGTTTTCAAACTCCCCACAGACATGGTCCCGCGGAGTTCACCTAAGGGAGACTCACCTTTGGATAGCAACAGCTGCAGAAATGTGGTTTTTCCCGCGCCGTTTCTTCCCGTGAAAGCCCAGCGTTCCGGTCCTTTCATGTGCAAAGTCAGATTTTCAGGCCACAGAAAATTTTCGGCTCCAGAGAATCGGAAATTAAAGTCCGCCACTGAAAATATCAGCTTCTCAGTCGGGACTTTCACTCCCAGATCCTTTAATCGCAAAGTGGATTGCGTTCGCATCCCTGCAAAGTGCGATTGAAACTCCGTACTGGCCTGCTCTGCCCTTTGCGTTTCATTGGAATTAATACTTCCGAGTGTGACTTGAGCCGCCCTTTTCAATCCCCCCACAACAATGCGGGGAATACCGCCTTTGTCAGCGATAGCCTGTCCACGGCGCATGCGTTTTTCCTGTGAATCCACTCTTTCGTGCAGCTCGCGCTCGGTTTTCTTTTTCTCCCGGCGCAACTGATTCAGTGTGGATTGTTCCTGCTCGATTTCCTGATTGCGCTGCTGCTCATAGAACGAATAGCTGCCACCATAAACCCGCATCCCTTGATTGGACATCTCCATGATCGTCTCCATGGATTCCAAAAGCTCGCGATCATGACTGATAATCAGAAGATTGCCGCTAAAGTCCTGCGCGAATTGCACGATTCTTTGCTTGGCTTCGCGATCCAAATTATTGGTCGGCTCATCCAAAATCAGTAAGCCGGAATTCTCGGCAATAGCCTTTGCCATTCGCACCCGGGTCCACTCTCCACCGCTGAGTTGTTTTAGTGGTCGATCAAAAGGGATATCCCCCAACAATGTTTCCTGAGTCACAGCATCCAACTGGTTTGAATCCCAGATGTTCACCAGTAACTCACCGACAGTTTGTTCGGGCCGATCTTCCATTTGTTTTAAGTACATGATCGGATGACTCGCATGAATCTCCCCTTCCGTCGCAGAAAGTTCTGACGACAGAATCATAGCCAGCGTGGATTTGCCAATACCATTGGGGCCGACCAAACCATAGCGACCGGCTCCCAGGCTGAAATTCAATGACGAAAACAAGCGCAGCCCATTGCTGTGCTCATAGCCCACATTGTGAGCTGTGATCTGAAATATTCTATTTTGCATATTTAAATAATCCATCTCTTGGGATCCAGAAGGTCCCGAATGAGGTTCTTAAAATAAAGAATTAAGATGGATTTATTTTCTCATAGACGCCGGGTTATCCCCGGCCGATCCAGTGTAGCAAAGAGTTTTCAATTATGCTAGTCTCCTGCCAATGAAGAAGCTTTTAATCATTCAGCACGAATTTGATGGCCCTCCCGGCACCACCTTGGACTGGGCGTCTCAGAATGGCTATGCCGTCGAGTTCTGGCATCCGGCAGATGAACCCCAGATTCCTGATGCCAAGGCCTACGCGGGCGTCGTTATTTGCGGCGGCAGCATGGATACCTTCGAGGTTGAAAAACATCCATGGCTACAGACTGAGAAAAAGTTCATTCGGAATTTGATCGAGAGTAATATGAAGATCTTTGGCCTTTGCCTTGGCTCACAACTGATTGCCGAAATCATGGGTGGTAAAGTTCTGATCCATGAACCTGGCTGGGAAGTGGGATTCGTTCCGGTTCATACCACTGATGGCGAAACCATTCCGGCATTCCACTGGCACCACTGCACCTTTACGCTGCCACCAGGAGCAGAGCTGATTGCCACCAATGATTTCTGTAAGAATCAGGCCTATAAGATTGGTGATAATATCATAGCGACCCAGTTTCACCCGGAAACGACTGAGGATTGGATCAGGGAGTGCGCTGATGAGGTGGGCCCCCACCAGCAAGGTATTGTTCAAAACAAAGCCGAGATGCTGGCTGATTTGCATCTGCAAAAAACATTGAGAGATTGGTATTTCAGACAGCTGGATAAGTTATTTAAGTCTTAAAAACAAAAAAGGCCTGGGAATCCAGGCCTTTTTTATTTTGAATTATAATTTCAAACTACATCGAGAAAATTCTGGAACACGCACGAGTCAAAGCATCACGTTGCTGATTTTTAGCAATGAGCTCAATAAACTTCTTACCTTCTTCTGTGGTAATATTATAAGTCTTTCCGCGATACATTCCACTCACACCAACACCACCCTTATTCACAAGAGCCGTGCCTGTTTGAATTTTAATTTCTCTCTCAAACTCTGCAAAGAAGTCCTTACCCCACTGGTTATAGGTCTCGATGGACATCCACGTTGGGGGTTCATTTCCATGCAGAATACCCACTGACACCGAAGCATAACCTTTCTTAAGGTTGCTTTGCTCCCAGGCTTTGGTGATATCTGTTCTGCCGACTTTATCAAAGAAGTCCTGAGTCAGATAAGTATCGCCGTAGTCACGCAAAACGATCTTACCCGTCGGACGCATCTTCGCATCCAACTCTACAAGGAAGTTTTGCGAGTGTGGTGAATCGTAAGTCATACCCGTCAACGCAAAGAACTCAGCAATCGCACGCGCGAGGGGCTTGTTATAGTGCTCATTCCAATACTCTGCCGGATCACTGGAGCCATTCAGTTTTGCGATCTCGCGGCCCTTTTGTTCATGCATGATTGAGAAACCAGGAACATATGTTTTTCCCGAATTCGTTAATGTGTCGTACGAACGAATAATCATACCCTGATCGATAACAACTTTACCCTTGTCGTCACGGGTTTCGATACCGAACGCCAATGGCTCATCAAGTAAAACGATATTGTACAATTTTGGTTGCTTCGCAATTTGGTCTTCCACGAAATCCGTCATCATACGGATTTGCTTACCATCATCCCAGTCCTGATGCTTGTCACGCCAGTGACCGCCAGTCTTATCTGTGGAGCCTTTAAAGGAGAACTCTGCCTTGGACACCGGATCGACGATAATATAACTGCGGGAAGCAGTCATATAGCCTTTATAATAGACTTTCTTGACAGGAGTGATGCCATTGGCCTTCAGGAAACCTGCGATCTCCTGCCACCACTTGGTGTCTTCTGGATTGATGATCCAGCGAAGGTACTTCACGCCTTTTTCTTCATGAATCAAAGAATTTACGAACTTTTCAGGAGAGCGTTTGGCGATGTCCGCCTGCACCAGGCTCAAGGGAATATCATAGTGATAGACCATAACCTCTTGATTACTACGCGTGGCTACTGCGTTGGCTTTGGTCTCCAGATTAACCAATTCCTGCATTTCCTTGCTGATGGCGTGGGAAAACGACGCCCAAACCATATTGGAAATCAAAGCAAAGCTTAGAGCTCGGTTGAACTTCATAATAATAGTCTCCTGATACGTTTTAAGTTCCGACCCGCGTGTTTCAAGAGAAGTACCAAGTTTTCAGGGGCTCAAATTGAATTAATTTGATCTAGAGGAGGAAAATCCGACAAAAGAGCGCAACGCGGCAGTCAGTGTTAACAAACTTAACACCGTAATTTGCTTGAAGAAGTTCAATTATTTACCGTTCGGAACTTTACCGAGTGGTTTTAGAGTACCGACTTTACCCACTTTGGAAGGCAGAGCGTGTTGGATTTTATCAGACATCCAAGGATCAATTGCGATTAGTTTTTCCAGGTTCAAACCGGTCTTAATACCCATACCGTGGAACATGTAAACCACATCTTCAGTTGCCACATTTCCCGTAGCTCCCGGAGCATAAGGGCATCCACCCAAACCACCAAGGCTGGTATCGAATACACGAACACCCACTTCAAAGGCTGCTAGAATATTTGCCAAAGCCTGTCCACGAGTATCATGGAAGTGACCCGCTAACTTTTTAACTGGAACCACTTTTTTAATTTTCTTAAACAAGGAATGAACCTGACCCACATTCGCCACACCGATGGTGTCGCCAATGGAAAGCTCATACACACCCAGCTTATGCATGCGCTGAGCAAGTTTCACCACGCGGGCTTCAGGCACTTTACCCTCGAACGGACAGCCAAAGCACGTGGACAAATAGCCGCGCACCTTGATCTTGTGTTTCTTGGCTAAGGCCATCACCGGCTCAAAGCGTTTGAAGCTTTCATCGATCGAGCAGTTGATATTTTTCAAAGAGAATGATTCAGAACAAGCCGCAAAAATCGCAACTTCCTTCACACCACTGGCGATAGCATCCAGCATACCGCGCTCATTGGGAACCAAAACAGAGAATTCAGTTTTCTTGGGGATCTGACCGGATTTTTGCAAACCGAAAGCCTTGCCAACAACCTCTTTAGTACCCGCCATTTGCGGAACCCATTGAGGGGAAACAAAAGCACCGATCTCCACACGTTTTGTGCCGGCTTCAATCAAACGACGGGCGAATTCAACGCGTGTGTCAGCATCCAAAACGACTTTCTCGTTTTGCAAACCATCTCTTAATCCCATTTCCACAATCGCAACTGAATTCTTCGCCATAAATTTACCGATTAAAATTACTCTGCAGCAGGTTTAATTTTTACCAAAGCTTTACCCAAGGCAACTTGTTCGCCAACAGCACAAGACACAGAATCAATGGTTCCTGCGATGTCACACTTCAAAGTGTACTCCATTTTCATGGCTTCCATCACCAAAACTGCCTGGCCCGCTTTTACGACTGTACCTGGTTGCACTAATATCTTAGTCACTTTACCCGGCATCGGCGCAATAACTGTATCAGAAGATCCACCTGCACCCGACTTCTTGCGTGACTTACGTCCAGAGCCGGCGTCCATGGTGAATGTACGTCCATTGCTATGCACCCACAGTGTGCCTTGAAGTAATTGGGCTTGGGCTTTGTGATCGATACCGTCGATACGAACTTTGATTTCCATTAGATACCTCTCCAGTAAGACGCCCACGGAGACGTGTTCGCTACTGCTCCAGCCGTTTGCACACCACGAGCCTGAGCCAATGCTGCCGCCGCAATTTTCTTTTCAGCTTCAGTCAGTTCCGGCTCTTTGATTGGATCCGCAAAATAGGTCTCGATGAATCTTGTCGTCATCGTGCCCATCACAAACTCTTTGTGGGACAGAATCTCGATCAAATAAGGAATGTTCGTGTGAACACCAAACACCACAGAGTCTTTTAGAACGCGGATCATTTTTTGAATCGCACGCGGACGGTTTTCATCCCACACGATCACTTTCGCAATCATCGGATCATAGAATGGTGTGATAGTGTCCCCGGAATCAAATCCATATTCATAACGACGACCCGGCCCCTCAGGCCATTCAACAAGTCCCAACAAACCGGTGCTTGGAACGCCACCCATGTACGGGTTTTCCGCGTAGATACGGCACTCGATGGAATGACCACGTGGCACGCGGATTAGTTTTGGATCATGGATGTATTCACCTTGTGCAGTCAGGATCTGCATTTTAACCAGATCCACACCCAGTACTTCTTCAGTCACTGGATGCTCAACTTGCAGACGCGTATTTACTTCCAGCAAATAGAATTCACCATCTTGAAGCAGGAACTCCACTGTGCCCGCGCCTTTGTATTTACCCAGGGTCGCAATCGCACAAGCGGCCTCACCCATTTTGCGGCGAAGATCTTCGCTCAACGATGGAGATGTTGCTTCTTCGATAATTTTTTGATGGCGACGTTGCACGGAACATTCACGGTCAAAGAAATGAATCACGTTTCCAGTGGAATCACCGAACACTTGAAATTCAATGTGCTTGGCGCGATCCAGATATTTCTCCAGGAATACTTTCGGTGAACCAAATGCCGATTGCGCTTCACGCTGAGCGGATTCAATTAACTCAGCCGCCTCATCAGAGGACTTAATCAATTTCATACCGCGACCACCGCCACCGGCAGCAGCTTTCACGATCACGGGATAGCCAATGCGCTCGGCTTCTTGAATCAGATTGGCAACAGCTTGGTTTTCACCTTGATAACCCGGCACCAATGGAAGGCCCGCTTTTTTTGCAAGCTCCTTACAATGAACCTTGTCACCCAAAGAACGAATGGAGTCTGCAGAAGGTCCGATGAATGTAAGACCCGCTTTGGTCACAGCTTCTGCAAAGTCTGCATTTTCAGACAGGAAACCAAATCCCGGATGAATCGCTTGTGCTCCACCGGCCAGGGCGCCATCGATATTGGCTGCGATGTTCAGATAGCTTTCTGCGGTTGGTGCTGGACCGATGCAGATTGATTTTGTGGCCATGCGGAAAGCACGGGAATTAATATCCGCCTCAGAGTGCAGAAGAACCGTTTCGATTCCCAACTCTTCGCAAGCTTTGATAATACGAACCGCGACTTCTCCGCGATTTGCGATTGCAATACGTGTGAATTTACCAGGCATTTTTGTCATGGTGCAAAAGCTCCAATTTTAGAGCTTTATCTATATCCATAGACCTGGCTTAAGGCAACGAAAAGACGGCATTTTCCCTATGCAGCTTGCGGTTTCGATAGCGCATCCAAAACCCCGAACACCTTCTCCTCCAACCCTTTTGAGTTGAAAGGTTTTAATAGGAAGCCTTTGATATCGTATTTACAAGCTTCCTGAATGCGCTCAGTGTCCGCGAGACCGCTCATAAGCAAAACCGGCGTGTTAATTTTCAACTCTTCGCGCAATTTTTTGAGCAATTCCAACCCACTGGCCTTCCCCAGCTTTACATCCAAAAGAATCAAATCAAAGGTTTGAGACTTTAGTTGCGCCTCCGCCTCACCCGGATCCTGCGCCCCGACGACCTGACAGTTCCTTCTGGAAAGAATCAACTGCACCGCAGAACGAATCGTTGGCTCGTCATCTATGGTCAAAATCATTCGCTTGTTGCTGTTATTGTCCATATTAGGCCACTTTCTTTAGCACTTCACGTGCCAGATGTTCTGCTTTAAAAGGTTTTTGAATAAACTTAACTGAATATCGATTTCGAAGTTCAGTGATCTCTGCACTTTCCGCATAACCACTGGAAAAAATAAATTGCGCATCCGGAGCCACTTCACGCATGCGATGAAACGCCTCAATGCCGTTCATTTTTGGCATGATTGCATCCAGAATGATGATTTTATATTTTCCCGGATTTGCGCAAAGCTCGGTCAAAGCCAGTTCACCATTTTCACACGCATTCACACTGGCACCATAGCGGCTTAAAATATCACTTCCCGCCCGGCGCATGGTTTCCTCGTCATCCGCCAGCAAAATTTCCTGTCCCAACAAAGATGTTCTCGACGGAATGGACATCCCCGATACCGGCGCTTCTTGATAGTAAACTTTCTTGGAGCGTGGGAAATACAGATGAAATACGGTTCCATGGCCCGGCTCAGAATATAAACCGACGGCACCTTTGTGATTTTTCATAATTCCATAAACCATCGACAAACCAAGCCCCGTGCCGGAGCCCGCCTGCTTCGTGGTAAAGAATGGCTCAAATACTTTTTCCTGAATTTCTTTGGGAATCCCACAACCATTATCTTCGATGGAGAGGCGAACATAACTTCCCGGCGTAACGGATCTGTGCAGATTGCAATAGTCCAAATCCGCATCCACGTTGGTAGCCGTGATCAGGATTCTACCCCCAGCGGGCATCGCATCCTTGGCATTGACGGCCAAATTCATCACAACCTGAAAAATCTGGGTAGAGTCACCTTCGGTCGGCCATAAATTGCGATCAATCTTAATTGCCACACTTACTTTTTCATTCAAGGATGGCTCCAACAAAGCCACTGTTTCGGCGACGGTCTTTTCCAGATCCACGATCGTGTGCTCGTAGTTGCCTTTACGGGCAAATGCCAACAGCTTCTTGGTTAACTCAGCTCCACGTTCGGCGCTGCTTTCAATCACACTCAATGAACTGACCAGGTGTTCATCCTTGGCATAGTCCTCTTTTAACAAACTCGAATACGCCAGAATACCACCCAGCATATTATTGAAATCATGGGCCACACCGCTGGCCAGCTGTCCGATGGCCTCAAGCTTTTGTGACTGCATCAACTGACGTTGAGTGACTTCAAGTTCCTCAGTTCGCTCTTTCACATTCTTTTCAACTTGTTCGTTCATCATCTCCAGCTGAACCTGACGCGCGGAAAGCTCTCTCATGGCTTTAAGTGTGTTCAAGCAACCTGGAACCAGAAAAGCCACTTCAAACAACACCCAACCCGTGTGCTCCATCCACTCCCAGTGGCTGACATTGGCAGTACCAAAGACCGACATCGGCCAATAAATCCCGCGCAGCAAATGATCCAAGGCGGCCACTGTCGCCGCAGTCATTATCACTTTCCAATCCCGGTAAAAGGCCAGGAATGCAAGCGAACCAAAGATATGAAAGTGAGTTTCGACCCGTCCCCCCGTCAAATGAATCAACAGGGCAGACATCATCATTTGCGTCACTGCAATCACGTGTCTGGTGATGACCTCACCGGGACGAAGAATAACAAAGCTGCACGGAAGAAAAGTCAGCAAGCCACCAAGAATCAAAGCCGCCCAAACGTGAGGATGCAAAGTGCTGACACTGCCACTATACGACTTGGGAGTAAGAACCACAGCGCAACCAATGGCAAACAACCATTGCCCTAGCATCAGGTAAGAAAACAGACTATCCGTACGCAGTGCCACGTGAGTTCGCATCGCCGTAAAAATTTTCTCTGTCCGCTCTTCAGCAATTCTGTTTAGTTCTTCCATAAATCTTTCTAAAGGTGACAACCAAAGGTGGGTGTTCTGGCAAACTGTGTTTTAATAAAAGGACCGGTGACGATTCGCTCAATTTGCAAGGCTCCCGGACTGGAACCTTCGTGTCCCCGGCTGATGGTGATTCCACCCTGAAAAAGCAAATTTCCCTCTGGGGCATACAATACCGTTTGCCCCGACGTCAGCGCCCCCATGGAGCGGGCTACGCTTCGATTCAAATCCGTTTTGACATCAATGTTTGCGATGGCCCGGGCTTGTTTTTCGATTTGCTGCCCATCAAATGAATCCTGGGGGTCGTAGGAAATAAAGACTTTCACTGCCATTTGCGTCCCGACTTTTTCCTTTAGTCTGGACAGTTCATTCAAGGTAGCTTGCGTGCAGGTACATTTGGGATGAGCAAAAACAAATAATGTTGGAACTTGTTTATCAAGATAGGTTTCCGACAAGGAGGACGGATAGCGATCCGGCGCATCTTGTTGCTCCCCAGGAGTGAAACTGAATTTTTCGAAGAGAAAAAATCCCGAGGTCAGAAGAGTTCCAGACAGGATCAAACTCAACATAGAGAGTTTCGATCGATTCATAGTGATTTACTTTTCGGTGATTATTACCAAATCTTAATTCACTTTTAATTATTTTTTGACTGGCCATCCTGGAGGATTAAGCGGACCCCTGCGCACTACGCAGATTTATTCAACTCGTTTAATTTTTCTGACACGAAATGATCCACCATCTTTTGATAGCGGGCATGCAGAGATAAAGCCGTAACGTCTTTTGCAATCAATTGCACCAAACGCAGGTCTTCCTCGGTAAAAGGTGAGACTCCACGCTTATCTGAAAACGTCATCACTCCTAAAATCTCATTTCCCATTACCAATGGACACAGCAAACATGAGCGAGTTCGATATTCGTTGGATTTAATATGAGCCCGTTCTTCATCTGTGATGCGGTCCTCTTTTTTGAAATCGTCCACCAGCAAAGGACTGCGGGTTTTCATCACCCGTCCGATCAGACCGTGACTTGGATCAACAGTCAGCGCGACTTCTTTCAATTTATTGGTCGGCCCATAGATCGCCTGCGCATGAAGCAAAGGATCATTGCCTTTTAAATCCACCAGATAAATCGTGGAACGTTCGGCATTCAGGTGTGAGCAGATAATGTCCTGCATGTTCGACAGTTTTTCATCATAGGAATCAGCGCCAGAAACAATATTCGTAACCTTTTGCAGAACCTGAATGGAGTTCAAACTTTTCAAATTGGATCTTTCATGGCTGGCATAACCAAAGATCGTGTAGACCGCAAAGAACAACGGGAATCCCACAGGAAAGAAATTATCCAAAACCTGCGCGGTCGGGCCATCGATCCACGCTGGGTTTGTTTTCATATAAATTTCCGCAGTCGCAACGATACCAAATATCAATCTGCGGAAATCATGAACCGGAACACCTGCACGGTGGCGAAGACTGGTTAATACGACCACCGCCAAGTATAATGTCGCTGCGACTGAAATCGCAGTAGTAATCCAACTTAGACTGGCACTTTCAGCTGCTGGCACGAAGAACAATGCGGTAAACACCACACCAGCCAGGATAAAGTTTGCTGCCATCTCGACATGTCTTTTTGATTTCTCCAACGCTTCCAAAGCAACAAACGGCAACGCCACAAGGCCCGCAGACAACAGACTGATTGTCTGCATTGCATGCTCACTAAACCCGGTGACCTCCACCGGAACTCTTTCAACCAAACTTAGGCTGCCGATTGAAAACACCGTGGACAGGTAAATTAACCGACGATCCTGTGGAGTGAAAAGCCACAGTCCACAAGTTGCCACTGCAAAGAGTGGATTCAGTACAATCAGGTTTTTCCAACTTGCCACAAAATGAAGTAAGGCCGTTGGATTAGTAAGCCCACCCTTGGGCACCAGGAACACGGCCCAAATAAAAAATCCTGCAATCACCAGAAATGACAAACTTGCGATCATCAAACTGTTTTGCAGGGTGATTTTCTGAGGCAGCCACTTTTGCAAGTGGGACTGAATAGAATTGTTATCCCGTATATTGAGCCAAGGCAGATCAATCGAGTAACTGACAACCGGCTTTTTAATATTTTTAAGTTTTCTCTCTTTGATGGGAGTGAATTTCAAATCAATCTTGTCACTAATCTGATCCACAACTTGCTGACTAATGCAAATTCCGCCAGGAGGAGCCAGTTTTTCCAGGCGTGACGAAACATTCACATCGTTTCCGAACGCATCTTCCTCGGTCGCAATAAAATCACAAAGATGGATGCCGATTCTAATCTGGAATCTTTCATCCACCATTCCGCCCAGATTTCTTTGATAGAGCTGGGATTGAATGTCGTAGGCGCACTTTACAGCTTCAAGGACGCTGGGAAACTCAATAAAAAATCCATCCCCCAAAGTTTTGATCTCACGACCACCATAGGATGGAAAGATCTCTCGCAGAATGTTGGTTTTCTCGCCCAGTAACTTCATCGCCAAAGCTTCATTGCGATGAAATATAGCGCTATACCCCACAATGTCCGTGAACATCAAAGCGGCCAACCGACGACGATCAACAGCGGGACTGAATTTTACAAAGGACCTGGTGGATAATGGCATTCCGAAAATATCGGAGGAAAGTTTATTTCCTTAACTCGCAGAAATACGAGGAAACTCCGAACTCATGGCTGAACTGGCACTTCCGTTCGACGAGATGTGAGAGAACTTCCACAAGATGCGACCATCACGAATAGAATCGCAAGCCACTGAATACTTGATAGTTCCTCACTTAAAAAAACTAGTCCCATCATTGCGGCCACGGCTGGCTCCAGACTCATCAATACACCGAAAGTTTTGGAGGGAATTCGTCTTAATGCGATCATTTCTAGTGAAAATGGAATTGCGCCCGACAACACTGCCATGGCCAAAATATTAATCCACAACACTCCTGTATAAGTGGACAATGCAAAGTGTGGAATTGCCGGCAAAACGACCGTCAAGGAAGCCACCGTCAGTCCCATAGCGGTGGCAGCCCCGCCGGGAATTCTTGCCCCGACTTTTTTGGCCATAACGATGTAAATTCCCCAGAATGCTCCAGCGACCAACGCCAGAATCACGCCCGAGATGTCTATGCTTTGAGAAAAATCGGAATGCGGCAGGATCAGAGCAATCCCCAACAGTGCAAACAACACCCACAGACCATCGATCCATTTTTTGGAACCAAGAATTGCCACTGCCAAAGGCCCCGTAAACTCCAAGGCTACGGCAATGCCCAGTGGAATTTTTTGAATCGCAAGATAGAAGGTCATATTCATGCAACCCAGACAAACACCATACAGCGCGACAATACCCAGAGTGCTGCGGGAATAACGCTGCATCCAAGGTCTATAGATTATCAAAAGAATGAGAGCAGAAATGCTGGCGCGCCAAAATGTTGCCGCCTGCGGACCGATCAACGGAAAGAGCTGCTTGGCAAAGCTTGCGCCACCCTGTACTGACAAGATGGCGATAAAGACACAAAGTATAGCGACTAACTTCTCCATGAAGGTTCGCGTTTTTCCAGGAAGGACTTCAAACCTTCCTGACCTTCATCGCTGGCACGACGTTCAGCGATCAAATGTGTTGTGCGATCCCGCAGCTGCTCCCAAGTCAGATTTGCAATATCGTTTAATAGTCTTTTGGTTTCACGAACAGCTTCCGGTCCCACCTGTCTGTAGTTGGCCAAAACTTTTTGCAAAGCCGTGTGACCCTCTCCTGCAGGAACAACTTCAGTGACCAGCCCCGCTTGTTGGGCGATATGGGGATTAAAGACCGCACCTGACAACATCAATGGACGAACTTTACCCGCCACAGCTTTTCTTTGCACAAACGCGCTGATAACCGCGGGCGCAATTCCAAGTTTCACTTCACTGAAGCAAAATTGAGTGCCCTCTTCGGCGATAACCTCGTCACAAACTGCAACAAGCCCCAAAGCGCCGCCAAAAGCAGCACCATGAATTAAACCGATAACCGGCAACGAGCATTTCGCCATAGTTTCAAACATCGCAAACAACAACAAAGAGTCTTCACGGTTTTGATGATAAGAAAAATTCACCATTTCTCTCATCCAGTTCAAATCCGCACCGGCACAGAAGGATTTGCCTTCACCCTGCAAAACAACCGCGCGCAAATCGTGGCGTTTGTTCAGTTGATGAAACGTCTCCGTGATCTGCGCAATCATTTCCGGATTGAAGGCATTGCGCACATCGGGCCTGTTCAATTTCACATAGGCCACATGATCCATTTCAACAACATTTAAGAAAGACATCCAGGACCTACATTCTGAATACGCCTTGGGATTTTTCTCCCCAAGACTTGTTAAGACTCGCAGCAATTCCCAGCGCCAACACTCGACGCGTATCTGCCGGATCGATGATGCCATCGTCCCACAAACGAGCGGAAGAATAATACGCTGAACTTTCATGCTCATACTTTTCAAGCGTCGGACGTTTGAACTCCGCCTGATCGTCAGCACTCATCGACTGACCTTTCGCCGCCAATTGATCCAACTTCACAGTCAGAAGAACGTTGGCCGCCTGTTCACCACCCATCACGCTGATTTTGGCATTGGGCCACATCCACAACTGACGAGGCTGGTAAGCACGACCACACATTCCGTAGTTGCCGGCACCATAGGAGCCACCAATCACCACCGTGAATTTTGGTACGTGAGCGTTGGAAACAGCCATAACCATTTTAGCTCCGTGTTTCGCGATACCTTCGTTTTCGTACTTCTTACCAACCATGAAGCCGGTAATGTTTTGCAGGAATATCAAAGGTACTTCACGCTGTTCACAAAGCTCAATAAAGTGAGCGGCTTTTTGCGCACTCTCAGAGAATAGCACGCCATTGTTCGCAATAATTCCGACTGGCATTCCGTAAATATGTGCAAAACCAGTGACCAGAGTTTTTCCGTACAAAGCTTTGAACTCATGGAAACGGGAACCATCCACCAGGCGCGCAATGATTTCACGCACATCAAATGGCACGCGGGAATCTTTTGGAATCACGCCATAAATTTCCTGAGAATCAAACAGAGGTTCTTCCACTGGCAGGATCTGCATCGTCACGGTTTTTTTATGATTCAAATGAGCCACGATGGAACGAGTGATCTCGACCGCATGTTCGTCATCTTCAGCAAAGTGATCAGTCACACCGGAATTTTCACAGTGAACCTTGGCACCACCCAACTCCTGCGCATCGACAACTTCCCCAGTTGCCGCCTTCACCAATGGAGGACCACCCAGGAAGATCGTGCCGTTTTCTTTTACGATAACTGTCTCATCACTCATGGCGGGAACATATGCTCCGCCTGCAGTACAGGAACCCATCACCACAGCAATTTGCGGGATACCCGCAGCCGACATACGAGCTTGATTATAGAAAATACGACCGAAGTGATCGCGATCTGGGAACACATCCGCCTGCATTGGCAGGAAGGCACCGCCGGAATCGACAAGGTAAATACAAGGCAATCCATTTTCAAAAGCGATTTCCTGTGCACGCAAATGCTTTTTCACGGTCATCGGGAAATACGTGCCGCCCTTTACAGTGGCATCATTCGCAACGATCACACATTCGGTTCCATGAATCACACCAATGCCGGTGATTACACCAGCACCAGGAGCCTGACCTTCATACATGTCCCAAGCAGCCAGAGTTGAAAACTCCAAAAACGCAGTGCCACCATCTACCAGGGCTTCGATACGCTCACGTGCCGTCATTTTACCACGGGCTTTATGCTTTTTGGTCGCGTCAGCGCCGCCGCCCTGTTTGACCAGCTCAACTCTTTCTCTCCATTGACCGACGACATTCATCATCGCATCACGGTTCGCTTTAAAATCAGAGGAGTTTACATCAATGTGACTATCAAGAACTTCCATAGGACCTTTTACTCCACATGCCCGGACAACGCCGGCGTGTGCTTTAGTTTTAATTGCAGTTGCACAGAACCCACCGCCTGATCATTCTCGTCAAAAACTTGAACGTCAGCTGTGGTTGCGGATTCGCGGCGATCCCTAAGGTCCGCCAAAACCACCTCACGGATGTTTTCCGCAAGCTCCATACGCAATCTGCACTCACCTGTTTGCACTTTAAAAAACTCAGATTCAATTCGCGTAACAGCAATCTCGAAATTTCCCAAAGGGGCATGACGCATCCACAGAATCTTTACCGCCTCGATGGCAGCACTTAAAAGTGCTCCCTCGTGCATTTGTTTAAGCTCATTCATATTTCGGGTGCGAGCTGGAATCACGATTTCAATCTGCGTGTCTTTCAGACGGGAAATTCTTAAACCCATTCCGGCTGAAAAAGGTCTAACGATATCAAGCGCATAACCCAGCGCAGCATGAGACACCTTAGGAGAGACCTCCTCCAACAGTGCTGCCAGGTCAGCGGCACTCAAGCGAATTCCGCGGTCTTCCAACTGAGTTTTCAGGCCATCTTTGGCCTGCTGAAGCTGCTGACGCAGACTTTGTTCAAGCTCAATTCCCTTAGACATTAAGATTGTCAGCCATTGTTGGTTCATGAGATATCCTTTTCCCTAAGAGTATTGAAAAATCTAAGATATCATGCTCCGATAAAGACTCGAATTTATCAAAAGGAATCGGAATGAAGAAAATTGTAAGCGTCATCGTTTTCGTTGCAGCTTTGGTTTGGACTTGGAACGTGATTCACACAAATGAAGCTATTGGTTTCGAGACGCACGCTGGCATCCAAACAAAACTGGCTGAGCTCATTACCAACACTCTTGCGGCTAAAAAACCAAACGCAAAAGAATTGCGCATTGATAAACTTTGGACTGAGTCTATGAACGACAACAAAGTTCGCGCGGTTTTCTCTTACAAATTTATTGAAATCAGCGAATCCGGCGAATCACTTGAACAAGTGATCGAAGGCGAAGCCATTCTTCACCGTGAACCAACTGAAGACAAAACTGACAAATGGACTTTGCAATCTGTTAAAACGACGAATGATATCGTTATTTTCTCTGAAGGTTCCACTGTCACTCCAGGTCCGGATGCACCAGCTGAAGGAACTCCTGAAGCTTCTCCAACTGCTTCTCCGGCTCCGACTGCAAGTCCTGAAAAACACTAATGGCTATTCCCACGCACTTTGTTCAAATTGATGAAGAGGGGTTTTGTGTCAGTCGCGAATTGCGAATCCAAGACCCCGTTGCTGGACGCGAAATCCTTGAAAATCTAAAGCTTCATCAAGGCGGAACACTGCTAAGCACTTTCAGCGACACTCCAGTGATCGTCGAAGCCTTTGACGAACCCCTGATCGCACTGCAAATCGATAAAAATGATTCACACTGGTCCATTCGCTGCGCCTATGACACGGAATTTTCATTCGAATTGAAAACTCTGTCCTTGGACGAGTGGGATCGTTTTCATGGATATACAAAAGATCACATCCCGTTTGTTTTCTCGCGCAAAGCTCAGGCCGCATTTTTCAATTTACTGGAAGAATTCGACGATGAATCCATCACCGTCGACGGCAAAACATACGAAATCCCGACATACTGGGGTTCCGAAACCGACGTTGAAAAAGAATCTTTCTGGAGCCAGATCTACAAGCGTGAGGAAAATCCCGGCTGGAATCTTGGTGAACCTGCTGAAGCTTTGAAGGACATGTTTCAACGCCTGAAAATTTCCCGCTCCCGCATTCTGGTATTAGGCTGCGGCGAGGGTCACGATGCTGCGTTTTTTGCGCAAGCAGGACACTTGGTGACCGCGGTTGATATTTCTCCGCTGGCTTTGGAACGAGCAAAGAAACTATACGGTCACATGGAAAACCTGACATTCGTGGAAGCAGACTTGTTCAATCTGCCTCGTAACTACGATGCCGCTTTCGATGTCGTGTTTGAACATACTTGTTATTGCGCAATCAACCCTGAGCTGCGCCAGGATTTGGTGAAGGTCTGGAACCGCGTTTTGGTCGATGGCGGCCATTTGATGGGTGTGTTCTTTTCGTTTGAAAAACGTCAGGGTCCTCCATTTGGCGGTAGCGAGTGGGAACTTCGCCAACGTGTTAAAAACAATTACATCCCGATCTTCTGGGGTCGCTGGCAACAGTCCGTTCCCAATCGTCAGGGTAAAGAATTCTTCGTCTACGCCAAAAAGAAATAGCCCCATTAAGAAGGTACTCCATGCATATTGAATTCACACAAGCTGACGAAAGCCATATTGAGGAACTTGTGGAGCTTGTGAACTCTGCCTATCGCGGAGACAGCTCTAAAACTGGCTGGACAACGGAGGCTGATCTTTTGGATGGACAACGCGTGGACGAGGAAGGCTTGCTGGCTGACATCGAACGCGAGAATTCCGTGATCCTGATTGCCGAAGACGATGACACAGGCAAACTTCTGGGCTGCGTTCATTTGGAAAATCAAAACGGTAAGTGCTACCTGGGCATGCTGACTGTGGACCCGACACTGCAAAACAAGGGCATTGGCAAAATGCTAATCAACGAATCCGAAGCCTTTGCCCATTTCTGGGGTTGTACGCATTTGTACATGACTGTGATCTCTGTCAGAACCGAGCTGATTAAGTTCTATGAAAAAGAGGGCTTCCGCCAAACTGGCGAAAAGAAGCCGTTTCCCTATGGCGACGAGCGCTTTGGCATCCCTAAAGTCAAAGACCTGGAATTTGTCGTTCTCGAGAGAAAACTCTCCTAAACAAACAATCATACGCAATTTGCATATTAACTTAATGTCTATGTATTAAAAGTTTTCCTCGTTTGGTCCTATGGTTTGATCAAAGCGAGGTGACCTATGTTTTCAAAATCAATTCTAGCGGCTGTTTTAGTACTTTCAGCAACGCCAGCATTTGCCGATCACATGGGACCTAACGGCGATAAATTCTATGATGAAGCTGCGCACTTCACTGCAGCTTGCAATCAAACAGCCTGCCGCGCCCCTTACTCTGCTGCCATCGTTTACAGCCAAACTCCCCGCGTAAACAGATTGGAACAAAACTCTGCAGAGGCACTTCGCACAGTGACAAGCTATCAGGCACAAATCTGGAGCGACACAATTCTTGGTGGCGATTACTATGCAGCTGGTCGCACTCGCATGGATTCAGTTGTGGCGTACTTCAAAAAAGACCGTTTGGTTGGTTATAAGATTCGCTACTCCGAAAAAGCATGGAATACCTCGAATTGTGCGTTTAACGGAAAAAGAGACTCTTTGAAAGGCTGCCAGGAAGGGCGAATTAGCGAGGAAAGTTACGTTTCCCCTGATTTTCAGACTTTCTTCACTGACGAGGAACGCCAAGCTGGTTTCTCTGCCGACTTCTCTTTGGGAACAAACTAGTCTATGATCGCCGCATGGCGATCGCAATAGAAACCAAAGACCTCACACGCATCTACAAGAGCTACCAAAAGCCCGAAGGATTTACGAATTCAATCAAGGGCTTTTTCAATCGACAGTATCAGGAAAAAACAGCTCTTGATAAAACTTCACTGACAATCGAATCAGGACAAATTGTGGGATTGGTTGGAGCCAATGGCGCCGGCAAAACCACTTTGTTGAAAATGCTTTCAGGTTTGGTGACTCCAACGGGTGGCGACGCTCAGGTTTTGGGTTTCAGACCATGGGAAAGAAAAAACGAATTCCTTCGTCAGATATCTATTCTGCTGGGTCAAAAAAATCAGTTGTGGTGGGACATCTCCCCGGCTGATTCCTATGCCTTGCTCGCGCGCATTTATGACCTGGAACCAGCTGCCGCACGCAAACGCGTGGCTCATCTGGCAGAGATGCTTCAGTGCACCCACGTGCTGAACACACAACTTCGTCGCCTGTCTTTGGGCGAGCGTATGAAAATGGAAATCATCGGCGCACTTTTGCACGAACCACAGATTTTGTTTCTGGATGAGCCGACAATTGGTTTGGATATCGTTGCGCAAGAGACAATTCGCGAGTTTCTGGATCAATACGTAAAAGAAAAAGCACCAACGATTATTCTGACCAGCCACTACATGGATGACATCGCCCAGCTTGCCGACAAATTATTATTAATCAGCAAAGGCAATATCGTATACCAGGGCACAGTGGACGAGTTCGTTGCGAACTCCAATAAAGAACTAGCTGAAAATCAAGAGGTCGATTTTGAAGAAGTCATTCGCCGTTTTTTGGAAACGGAATCTCGCGTTCGCTAAGCTCGCGATTGTTTCCAATCTCGAGTACAGGCTGAATTATTTCGTCGACGCTGTTTTGCAGCCGACGCTGACCACAGGGATTGAAATCCTGTTGTGGATTGCCGTCTTCCGTGGCGCCGCCACTGCTGAAATCGCAGGATTCACACGTGATTACTATTTGTCTTATGCTTTGTGGGGGGCGTTCTTCGCCCGGATCTGCACCAGCTGGATGTATGAATTCCGCATGATTCAGGAAATCGATTCTGGCAGCATCAATGCGATCCTGACCCGTCCCATGAGTTATTATGAATATTATTTCTCTCAGTTGATGGGATATAAGTTCATCACAACTTTGGTTTCCATGGTCATTCCCGTGATTGCGGTGCTGGCTTTCTCTCTGCCAACAAAGTTTGAACGTCTGCCGATGTCATTTGCTTTGGAATTTTATTATCTGATTCTGGTTCACTCCATCAGTTTTGTAGTGGCCGCCTGCGCGTTTCACTTGAATAAAGTCTATTCATTCACAGGAGCAAAAAATCTGGCTTTGTGGCTTATGACCGGTGAGCTATTTCCTTTAGATCTGATGCCCGAGCCCTTGAAATCCATCATGATTGCCTTGCCATTCAGTTCAGGCGTTTATGTGCCCGTGGGATATCTGACAGGTCGACTGGAGATTGGCTCGGTCTATCAGTCATTCATTTCAGTCACCATTGGGATCGTGGTGGTAAATCTTGTCGGCGCCGTTATTTGGAAGCGCGGACTGAATGCTTACACCGGAACGGGGGCTTAAGATGGCAGTCATAAAAAAATACTGGCTTCTTTATATCTCGATGTTCCGTGCAAGCTTCATCGCGGACCTTGAATACCGCGTGAACTTCTTAACTCGTATCGTGACTGATATTTTCTGGTATATCGCACAGATCATGACCTTTGAAGTCCTATTCATGCACACACCGATGATCGGCGCCTGGAATCACGCACAAATGCGTGTTTTCCTGGGTGTGGTTTTTGTTGTGGATGCTCTTTATATGATTATTCTGTCCGAGAATCTGGATCAGTTCTCTGAAAAAGTTCGCAAGGGTGATCTGGATTTGCTTTTGGCGAAACCTGCAAACTCCCAGTTCATGATCAGTCTGCAAAAGGCTTCGACCCCAGCCATTGGCAATCTTGTGATTGCCACTTCCTGGTTTATCTATAGCATGATTCAGCTTCCCGACTTTGAATGGATCAGATTATTCTGGCTGATTATTTTGATTCCTTGTGGATTGGTGGCGCTTTATTCGATGCGCTTCTCGATGGCGGCCACAGCGGTGATTTTTGCTCGCTCTGAGAATCTACAATTCATATGGTATCAAATTTATCGTTTGGGTATGCGACCCGATTCAATCTATGTACCTTGGCTTAAGTGGATGTTGTTGACTGCACTTCCTGTAGGAGTCATCGCAAGCTTGCCAGCTAAAGCCCTGCTAGAACCTGCGTCCTATGGTCTATTTGCCTGGGCTATCATTCTGTCCGCCATTCTAATTTACGGAACCAATAAGTTCTGGAAGTTCGCTCTGAAAAACTACTCAAGCGCCAGCTCCTAAAAGGTGCCAGGTCCTACTTCTTATCACAGCAAGTCATCATCAGATAGCATCGGCATATTCGTATTCCGGTGCTTTTTCGATTTGAAGTACTGACGCTTAATGCCCCACCTATATCCTTCCAATTTTATCGGATCGGACGGTGTATTCAACCATCGCAGCGTCCCCTCGTTGTCAGAATATAAAGTGCCGTCTTCACATACTGGAAATTTTGAAGGAGACAGTTTCAACTTCATTCGCAACGAACTGAACTCGTAGTCTTCAGCCTTTTCACAAATGCCAGCATCAACCGGATTTCTGTAATTATATTTGTAAGCGTTCAAATAATATTTATGTGTCTGCAAAATGGTTTTGAAATGACGACCGGCAAAGGTCTCGTTGATGCGATTACCCGCCCTGGTCAATCGACGACTCACTCGAAACATAAACTGTTGCATACATTGACTGATATTTGCGTCGGGCGTGGATGCAATAAGATGGAAGTGATTGCTCATCAGAACGAAACTGTGAATCACTAGATTATACTCTTTAGTGGCATAGTCCAGTTCGTCACAGAAAATTTCCCACACCTTTTCCATGGGAACATTGAACCAATCACGGTTAATACATCGGGCGCTAATGTTATAGGGATATTCAGCTTGTAAAATGGCTTTAGCTCTAGGCATGCAGTGTAGACTCTGCAATTCCGAGAGGAATACCAATTACCTCCGAGAATAGCCTCGGAGGAGCGGTGCGTCCGTAAGTAGGACCTGGCACCAAAAAGGAAGGTGGGATTTCGGTTTTGCTTTAAGCCGGATTCTGTCCAATTCACCTGGTCCCATGATTGTCCCGATGAACTTAGATGATCATTCCTCTAGGAGCGACATTACTGTCGCCCTCAAGCGATCTTACCCGGTGACTACGGGCTGGCCGCCCTACTAGTGTCACCCTATTTGATCTTGCTCCGCGCAGAGTTTGGCTGTTTTCACTCCGGCGGCTCCCCTGACCCTCCCGTTCCCGGTGTCAGGCTCAATGCCCCGGACATTCTCTCTGTTCCACTGTTCCTTAGGTTACCCTAGAGGGGCGTTACCCCTTGCGCTGCCATATGGAGTCCGGACTTTCCTCTGTAATATCAATATGTTAGAATTATTACAGCGATCATCCGCAAAACCGAAGTGTTTTCTAACACCCTCCAGCATTTTTCGCAAGAGGGTTTTCATCGCCACATATTTATTTTACTTTCATCTGACTTACTTAAAAAGGAATTTTATATGAAGATCTTTGCATCTCTGATCGCGTTTGCTGTGACTTTGGCCCTAACTGCACCTGCTTTGGCAGAAGGCGGCGGTCCTACTCACCACACAAAAGAAGAGCTTAAAGAGAAGATGAATCTTTTGTTCCCACCAAAAGAAGTGAACAAAGACGATCAAATCATCCCTGCAAAACCTGAGTTGACGAGCCCGGAATACTTCGCCGCTATCAAAGGTGAAACTGTTCAATTGAAATGGAAAGAAGCTAAAGACGCTCAAGAATATCACGTGCAAGTTGCAACTGATGCGAACTTCAAATGGTTGGTTGCAGACGATCAACACGTAAAAGCGACGACATTCGACGTTTCCAAACTTGAAGCTGGTAAACACTACTTCTGGCGTGTGGCATCTGTCAGACCAAACAACTGGTCTACTCATCGCAAATCTTACTTTGCAATGTCCATGTTTGAAACTCCAGCATCTGCTGCAGCCGCTCCTGCAAAATAGCATTCTCTGACGAATCAAGTTCGTCGTCTAAATAGGCCCTCATATACTGTCAGTTATGAGGGCTCTTTATTGGTTCCGCAACGATCTCAGAATCCATGATAATGAAGCACTGACTTGGCTTTGCAATAATGCCCAGGATGCTTTATTCGTCTATTCATATCCCTTAAATTTCAGTCGCGCCGGGAAATTCCGTCGCAAGTTTTTACTGGAATCCCTGGCCAGTCTGGAAAGGGAGCTCGCACTTCTGGGCCACAACCTGATCATCACCTATGCTCACCCTGAAGAAGTGATACCGGTTCTAATTCACAAATACAGAATCAACACACTGGTATTCACCAGCGAACACACGCCTGAAGAAACCCGGGAGGAAAACCAGGTCACCTCACGCATCGTGATTGATAAAGTTCAATCCTTCGATCAAAGAACACTGATTAAAAAAACCGCGCTGCCATTCCCCCTCCACGAGCTGCCATCAAATATGGCCGAGTATCAAATTTCGCTGAAGGATTCGCAGCCGGACCCCATCCTGCCAATTCCATTATCCTGGCCAGAACCGATTTCGTCTGACGAATTCGAGTTGGATCTGAATCGGGAGATGCGCATGTTTCAGGTTCCGTCCCGCTTCACCGGTGGAGAACGACAGGCCCTGATCCGGCTCAAGGAATTCATCTGGGACAAAGACCTGCTTCGCAATTTCAAGGAAATATCCTCTGAGATACTGCAGTTCGATGACAGTTCCAAGTTTTCCCCGTGGCTTTCCAACGGCAGCCTTTCCCCCCGAGTCGTTTATTGGGAAGTAAAAAACTATGAACAAGAACGTGGCGCCAACACTTCCACTCAGTGGATGATTCTGGATCTGCTGCGACGGGATTTCTTTAAGTACTATTCGCTGAAGCTGGGACCATTTCTGTTTCAAGCGGACACCAATCCCACACACCAACCGCTGGTTGATGATCGACTTCAACAAGAGTTATTTAAAAGCTGGAAAAGCGGCACCACTGGCAAGCACGCGATTGATGGTCATATGAAGGAACTGAACGACACCGGATTCCTTCCCTATCGCTGCCGCCTGGATGTTGCAAAGTATCTGACCGAAACCCTGAACCTGGATTGGCGTTGGGGGGCCCGGCATTTTGAAGAAATGCTTATCGACTACGATCCTTCCAGCAATTGGGGAAATTGGAATTACCTCATCGGAGTCAACGCCACCACTCAACGACCAAATAATCATGGAGGAATTTATGACCAGCCCGGAATTTGAAAGCTTTGAGAATGAACAAATAGAGCATTATTTTAAATGCCCTTACTGCCACAAAAGCATTTCGATGCTGGTGGACATTTCAGAGCCGGGACGTCAAACCTATGTGGAGGACTGCGAAGTCTGCTGTCGCCCAATTCAAGTAACTTACTCCGCAGATCAAGGAAAACTCGTCGACTTCGCAGCGCAAAAAATTTAATGCGTCCGTTATTACAAAACTTTAATTCCCAGGCGCTTTTGTAATTTTATTTAAATGCAATTCTACAGATAGACTTACTACATGAACAAGTCAGCTTACGAAGCTCTCGTAAATTCACATGCACTGATTGAGTTTGATCCCGAAGGAAAAGTTCTTTGGGCAAACCGCAATTTTTTGAATTTGCTGGGCTACGAAATGGACGAGATTCATCAGCGCTCGCATTCGATGTTTTTGCCTGACTTTGAACTTCACGAATCTGAATACAACGAACTCTGGGACACACTGCGCACCGGCAACCCGCAAGTGGGCGAGTTTAAGAGACTTGCAAAATCCGGCAAGGAAATTTGGGTTCATTGCTCTTATACGCCGGTAAAAAATGACAAAAGTGAAGTGATAAAAATTCTGAGCATGGCCTTTGATATTACAGAAAAAAGGCAACTGGCCGAGAACCTTGAACGAAAAAATCAGGAACTGTTGTCCACAGCAGCCAAGGCCCGAGCCGCAACTTATGCAAAGTCCGTATTTCTGGCAAATATGAGTCACGAAATCCGCACTCCACTAAATTCAATTATCGGTATCACTGACACACTCGCAGAAACTCCACTGAACGGACAGCAATCCTCGTTTGTCGAAATCCTGCAACGAGCAAACTATCAATTGATGACCATCATCAATGACGTCTTGGATCTTTCCAAGGTGGAGGCCGGCGAAATCGTTTTGCACATGCTGCCTTTCGGTCTGCAAAAAATTATCGAGGATATACTTTCAATTCTGGAGTTCCGGGCAAAGGAAAAAGGCCTTTCACTAAAGGTTGTCGTTCATCCCGAAGTTCAGTCCTTCTATATTGGAGACTCGGACCGCCTTCGTCAGGTGTTGATCAATCTGCTTAACAATGCCATCAAGTTCACTCATCAAGGCACGATCACACTGACGATCTCTCCGAACAACACTCCTCGTACCGGAAATATTTTATTCAGTGTTTCTGACACCGGAATTGGCGTTTCAAAACAAAAGTTCAAAGATATTTTCCGTCCCTTTACTCAAGCAGATCCAACCACAACAAGACGTTATGGCGGCACCGGGCTGGGTCTTTCGATTTCTCAAAAAATCGTCACTTTGATGGGCGGAGCTATCTGGCTTGAGAGCGAACCGAATATTGGCAGCACATTTTACTTCACTGCTTCGATGCCCTCGACGACAGAGCGCAAAACCAGCATGCACAACCCTCTGCAAGGTCGCTATCACCTTAACGACTTACAGCACTTTATTCAGGAAGAACGCCTGCGCGTATTGGTGGTTGATGATGTGGATGACAACCGCAATTTGCTGGGAATCTATCTGCAAAAAACAATTCACAGTATCACTTATGCCGAAAGCGGAACTGATGCCGTTGCCTTGGTCGAAAAAAACGACTACGACGTGATTTTCATGGACGTGCAAATGCCTGGGATGGACGGACACGAGGCCACCATGCGCATCCGCGAAATTGAGCGCGAACAAGGCCGTCGTGCGGCCCGTATTTTTGCGTGTACTGCAAATGCTTTTGCTGAAGATATCGAACGAAGCCTTAGCGCTGGTTGTGATATGCATCTATCCAAACCGATTCGCAAGGACACCCTTATGAAGGCGATCAATTCCTGCTTTTCTCAGGCAGAGTCAATTGTTGGTTAAGTCGCATACGATCCAGTACCGTCTGCGTGGACAGTCCACCCGACTCTTCGATTCCGTAAATCACTTTTAAATGCTTTGGCGACTCACTCCAATTATAGATCATACCGGCGCACATCTTACAGGGCTTGTGAGTGCTATAAATAACCGAATCGATCGGAATCTTCTTCCCGGTTTCCTGATAATACTTTTGAACCATATTCACTTCGGCATGCAGGGTTTTATTCTTGGAATTGGAGTTTATTCCGTAAGACAGAATCTCCCCTTGTGCAGAAATCAAAATGGCAGCGATACCCCGGTCAAAATCATGCAACACCTTTCCGCGGGGAACCAATTGCGACAAATCAAAAGCTGCTTTCAGGCGCTCTTCATCAGTAGCTAGGGATTTCACCGTCCACGTTGCGCGCAAGTCGATCAAAGAAATCTGATTTTGCTCGTTCAACTGAGTCACCGAGCTGATCGAATTTTCAACGTTGTCAATTTCACGAAATTCAAGGTGTTCGGAAAATTCCAGGTCGGCCTCGGGAAGGACGGCTTCACTCACTCGTTTAGCGACAACTTTTACCATACCCCGGCACATTTCCGAGAGTGCCGCAGAGGTGAAAATTCGTCGTCGTAAAATAAAGAAGCTATGATCGATTTGCTGGTCAAAAATGCCTTGAAGGAGCTTTACAACTGCTGAAGAGGGCGCCATTTGATTTTTGCGGAAGTGGGAATAGAAAACCCTTCCTTCGTGCTCCACAAAAGCCACATCGTGGCCCTCACGGGAGAGTAAAAATGCTAGGTGCCGGGCCCTTTTTTCATCGCTCATTTAAGAATTGGTACCATATCAGCCCAAATTTGTCTAAAAGGGCTGTATGCAAATGATCAAAAACCGCCTGGAAAAAAACTACAAGAAACTGAAATCATGGGCTGAGCGCACCGGTATCGAAGCCTATCGCTTGTACGATCGTGACATCCCTGAATATCCGTTCATCGTGGATATCTACGGCGAGCACTTTTTGATTTATGATAAGGGCGATGATCGCGACAAGGACAAGAATCACCTTCCCCACGTTGTCGAGGCTTTGCAGGCTCTGTTTAAGGCCGAAGAATCAAAAATCATCGTGAAAAAGCGCGAGCGCCAGGAAGGCTTGAAGCAGTATGAGAAACTTGATCAGAAAGAACAGACTTTCTCGGTTAAGGAGTCCCAAGCCCTGTTCAAAGTGAATTTGTACGACTACCTGGATACCGGTTTGTTTTTGGATCACCGTCCGATGCGCCAGAAGATTTTTAAAACTGCCAAAGACAAAAAGTTTTTGAACCTGTTCTGCTATACCGGATCCGTCAGCGTTTTTGCTGCCCTTGCCGGCGCCCGTACCACATCTGTGGACATGTCCCAGACTTATTTGGGATGGGCCCAGGAAAATTTTGAACTGAACAAAATCCAGGCCTCCGAACACAGCTTTATCAACGCCAATGTTCTGGAATGGTTATCCGAAAATGCGGGCCGCCCGGCATTTGACATTATTTTTCTGGATCCTCCGACATTTTCAAACTCCAAAAAGATGCAGGACAGCTTTGAGGTCGAGCGCGATCAGGACTTCCTGGTGAACTCTTGTATGAGCATGCTGGAACCCGGTGGGGTTTTGTATTTCTCGAATAATAAACGCAAGTTCAATCTGTCACCTGCGATTAAGGAACAATACAAGGTTCGTGACATCACGGAAGAAAGCATCCCACAGGACTTTCACGACAAGAAAATTCACGTTTGCTTTCAGATCTCCGCCTTCTCCTAAAGCTTCGGCGGACAAGTCCGCAGGGACTCCATGTTTTTGTGTTTCGTTTTGTGGTCAAAAATGACTTGCCCCCGGGGGTAAAAGGACCTATTACCCCCTTAGCAACTATGCACAAATTTATAACATTTGGAGGGCACGGAATTGAATGCTTTAGGTCGCCATATTTTGGTTGAGTTCAGCGGGTGTAACGCTGAGGTGTTAAACGACGTTTCTATCATCGAAAGAAGTATGATTGAAGCGGCACAAATCGCAGGGGCTACTGTGATTAACTCGACATTCCACCACTTTTCCCCTTGGGGAGTGAGCGGTGTGGTTGTTATTCAGGAAAGCCATTTGGCAATCCACACATGGCCGGAATACAGATACGCAGCGGTGGATCTTTTCACATGCGGCGAAACTGTGGACCCTTGGGTTTCTTTTGAACACCTGAAAAAAGCATTCCAGGCAAATTACTCGGCGATCGAAATGAATCGCGGTTCTTTGCACGTGATCCAAAAAACTGACTTTAAACCTAAAACAATCCGCGAAAAACCGACTTTTGATTTGTCCAAAGGCGTGCAAATCGAACGCAACGTTTGGTTCACCGATAAGGACGAGAACCAAGCCTTGTCTCTTCGTTACACAGGCGACGTCTTATTTGATGAAACAAATCCGTTCCAACGTGTTCGCGTATTGGAATCTTACTCACATGGAAAATTCCTGGCGATTAACAACATGGTTATGTGTTCCGAGCGTGATGAGTTTCATTATCATGAAATGATCACTCACCCGGTTATGCAGTCCCACGGAAAAGCCAAAAACGTTTTGGTTATTGGCGGCGGCGACGGCGGAACGATCCGTGAGTTGTTTAAGTACGACGTTGATAAAGTGACGATGGTGGAAATCGATGAAGCCGTTGTTCGCGCTTCAAAACTTCATTTGCCACAAATCGCTTCTGAGTTCGGCAACCCGAAATTGAATCTTATTATCGGTGACGGCATCCAGTTTGTGAAAGATGCGGCTCCTAACTCTTACGATGTGATCATCGTTGACGGTTCTGACCCGGTAGGACCTGCTGAAGGCCTATTCACGGCAGAGTTCTATGATAACTGCAAAAAAGCGCTGAAAGATGGCGGCATGGTGATCACTCAAGGTGAATCGCCGATGTTCCATGAGGGCACTTTTGTTGAGCTTAATAAGTGCCTAAAAGGCATTTTCGGCGCTTCCAGCGTTCACACTATGCTATTCCACGCCACGACTTACCCGTCTGGAATGTGGAGCTTGCAAATGGGCGTGAAGGGTTCCACTCACCCAGCGACCGATTTTAACAAAGACCAAGCGCGCCAATTTGCTAAAGCAAAGGGCTTGAAATACTACAATGAGGATTTGCACTCTGCGGCGTTCTCTTTGCCGACGTTTGTTAAAACAATGTTGGGCCAAAACTAAAATCACCAATTGTCTTTTGGGGACTCCGTCTTATTGGGCGGGGTCCTGAAGCTCTCTAAATCGTAGACCTCTCCTCATTTTCAATATAGTTTCATTTAAGATTATCAACCTGGACTATTTAGGAGATGTAAATGTTCAAACTTCCAACACTTCCGTATGCAAAAACAGATTTGGCTCCTTTGTTCAACGAAGAACAAATGACATATCACTATGACAAACATCACAAAGCTTATATCGACAATTTGAATAAGGCGATGGAGACAGACTCTTCTTTGAAAGGTAAATCCCTTGAAGAGATCGTTCTTTCTTCTTCTGGTGGTAACTTCAATAACTCGGCTCAAGCTTGGAACCACACATTCTATTGGTTCAACATGGCTCCAGTAGGAAAAGGCGGCAAAGCCTCTGCTGATCTTGAGACTGCAATCAAACGTGATTTCGGCTCCATGGACGAACTAAAAGCTAAGTTCGTTGATGGTGGCATGAAAACTTTCGGTTCTGGCTGGATCTGGTTGTGCACAGATGCTTCAGGCAAACTAAGCCTGGTATCCACTTCCAACGCTGCAGTTCCGTTCACTAACAACGGCCCAGCTCCAATCATGGTTGCTGACGTTTGGGAGCACGCTTACTACGTTGATTACCGCAACCTTCGTTTGAAATATCTTGAGACTTTCTGGGCACAAGTTAACTGGGATTACGTATCTCAATGTTACGCTTCCAAAAAAGTTCAAGACCTAACGAAAGCAATGACTGCTTAAGAGGTAACAGTTCCCTTTTTGGAACTCACCGCAATTAAAAGGGAGCCCACTGGCTCCCTTTTTTTGTGTCTTCGCAAGCCCACATCTTCCAAAAGACAAGCCAGCAGTTACTTTCCTTTCATACAACAGTTCCGTACTTGTCGCTCCCCACAGCTGTTTCACAATAGAGACAACCTTAAGGAGGTTTCTATGAAAAACCTTTTAGCAGTATTTCTGGTTAGCACATTTTCGTGGGCATCTTTTGCAGCTCCCTCTCAAACATTTGCTCAGACACCGATTCAAGTTTCCGAAGACATCGTCATTGATTACGATTTTGGCGAAGTGGCCGTGGGCAGTGGCAGCTCGACGTCCTGGGAACTTTACGCTCCCGCAGACAAATCAATCTATATTAGCCAAATCACCATGAGTGGTGGTGACTATTGGGCAGATACAGATTGTCTGGGATTTTTGGAGGCGGGTTACTCATGCACTTTTACACTGTACTTCGTGCCATCCCAACAAGGTGAATCCAACGCCACAGTCAAAGTTTTAGCCAACGAAGATAGTGTCACAATGAATATTAAAGGAACCGGAATCCCCGGCGGCGAACCTCAGTAGCTACCGAGTTACTTAAACCATTTACGGCGAGGGTCTTTCTTGTCGACGGGCCAAGTGGTCCACTCAACTTTTAAGGCCATCGCTGTTTTTATATTTTCAAGAATAAGTTCGGCGTCTTCGATTTGCCAAAAATCTTTGGCGTGAGTCGTTTTTGTTTTCAAGGCAATGTCAGACACCAAAGAATAAACCATGCCACTCATTGGCGGGATCAAGAATCCCATCGTGCTTAAAACGCCCTGCAGGCGCGACAGCACGGACTTCCCACCCACTGAATGCATCAGCACCATCACTGCACAGGGCTTCCCCATAATGGCCGGAGTGGCTTCCATATCAGTCATTTCCTCAAGCAGCCTTTGCAGCGGACTCCCCCAAGAATCCCAATAGGTCCCGGTCACAAAAATGACCGAGTCACAATCCGCAATCTTCTTCTTAACCGAAAGCCAAAAGGCGCCAGCCGGTTTTTGCGCCAGATGAACAACCTCATAATCCAACGTCCGATCCAGTTTCCGAACTTTGGAAATGAATGCCGCGCAATTGCCTTTATCGCCAGATGGACTGCCATTAAGAATCAAAACTTTTTTCATACTCAAAAAGGTACGCCGTACCTTTGGGGATTGCATCGCAGAACCGCATCAGTTTCGCGGTGTGTATCAAAAAACCGGCAGGCGCCTTTTGGGAAAAAGGAAGGCGCCCTTGATTGGGGCGCCTTTTATTCATGGAGGGATATTTGGGAAAAGGACCGCATGATTTAACTATCTATCACCATCAATGATCCTCCTTTGTTAGGAAGGCCCAGGCCCATTCATCAGGTCCCGGTTTTCGTTTACAAAAGAAGGAGCTCGGCGGGGTGGTTCTATGATCAATATATTATTAACCACATCGGCCACTCCGGAGAGCTCCCATGCCGATCCGACTGCTAAAGCTTTTAATCGTGGTCTGAACACTTCGCCTTCAAGGGTTACGATTCCGTCCTCAACGAGGACCTCTATTCGTTCTCCCCCGATTTTTACGAAGTCCTCTAAAGACTGTTCGATCAACATCTTTAGCTCTTCATCGGAGCGATAATAGTCAGATGGAACCACAATGCGATCTTCAATCGACCACACTCCCTCAATATTGGAGACGAGTTCCAGGGCTGCCATTTTTTTAAATGAGGTGTCGCAACTGCCTGTGACAATCACGGCACACCCTCGCACGATCACATCGAAGTCCGCAGGACTCACTCTCTTATCCCATTTCAATCTTTCACAGATTTTTCGTCTGAGATCGGTATCAATTGGATTGATCTTTTGAGTACCCATGGGCCGACTCCTTTCTGATCGTTCGGTTAAACTAATTCAATTTCAATATTAACTAATTACTCATTCCCATCTCATCCAAGCTGGGGAAACCTACCCAGCCTGGTTTTCTGCCATCATCTCTGCTTCTTCCCAAGTAGGGAAATAGTTCAGCATAGGATCGTGTCTACGATGCATGGCTTTTTTCGAAGAACGGCGACGCAAAACAGATTTCAAAGAGTCTACTGTTTTCATCACTGCTTTTTTGAAACTCTCGTCAGATTTCGAGATTTTTATAATCCCCTTGCTGTGAGTCGGTTTCAAAATTACCTCGCAAGTATAACTAGGTTTGCGAGATTGTGTGCGATGTCGATCTGTCTCAATCCGCACAGTGAGGTGAGCAGCACTGTCGTATTTGAAGAAGTCCTGGATTGAAGCCTCCACTTTCTCAAGTAAGTAAGCTTCTAGGTTTTCAGTACGAGTGATGTCTCTGTAGTAGATGTCTGTTTGCATATCTACCTCCTTGTTCTTTCATTATCGTTGATGGCAAAGGATTATTTAAATATATAATTCAAATGACATACATAAGTTAAAGTTATAGGTTGAGTCTGGGCCCATAGGGAATCCCTAGTGCTATCGGGCAGTTGGGGGACCAGGGTCGTGGTCTGGGTGCCAAACTGGAGCCGATTTTTCACTCTCAAACCGGGTGGTATTTTATGTTTAATTTTAATCATTTATATTATTTCCACATCACAGCGAAAATTGGCGGTGTCTCAAATGCAGCAAAGTATCTGCGCATTTCCCAGCCCAGCCTGTCCTCGCAACTGAAAATTCTCGAGAGCAATTTAGACACAAAACTCTTCGAAAAAAAAGGTCGCGTCCTGCAACTCACACCCGACGGAGAGCGTGCTTACTCTTACACAAAGAAAATGTTCGACGTTGCCAAACAATTCGAGGACTCGCTGAAATCCCCAGGAGATAAAATGAGCGAACGCCTGCACGTGGGAATTTCCGAACAAGTGGAGCGTCCTTTTATCGCTGATATTCTTTCGCCCGTTATTCGCGACAATAAAGGCAAGACTGATAAAATCATCTCCATCACCTCTGCTCCTGACGAGGATATTCTGCAGCTCTTGCGTTCGCAGGAGGCCGATCTGATGCTGACCAATAAACCCATGTATGCCGAAGATGTGGTGGAGCTGGCTTCAATAGCAGCCCCTGTAAATCTGATGGTTTCCACTCAGCTTCTGAAGAACCTTAAGATGCGCGTTTCCAGAAACACCAGTGTTCAGGATTTTCTGACAGCTTTCCCCGGTGGCTTGGTAATTCCGACTTACAAAATGAAGCTTCGCCATGAGACAGATTTATTTGTTGAGGAAATCAAGGTTCGTAAAAAAATCTCTTTTGAATCCGACATCATGTCTGTCGTGGGTCGCGCCATCGTCGATGGTGCCGGCTGTGGTTTCCTGCCCGTGCCTTATGTATTGGAAGAAATCAAATTGGGTCTAATCACGGTCATCGGTCCGAAATCAGGTTTATGGAAGCATTCGTTGTACATGCTGGCCCATAAAGAAGACGAGTACGATGATCTTACAGAAGATATCGTGAAACGATTTAAGCAGCTGGATAAGTGGAGTTAACCAATAGTTTCTGAGAGCAGTTTTGCTCTCAAAATTATTCTTTACAGCGCTTCTAAGGTGCGCGGTAATTGTCGAATGACCAAGACTGCACCAAAGAAACCACTATTAAGAGACTACCTGAATATAGCTTTCTTTCTTCATGACCTTTATCAGTACCGCAAGGCAACTGAAGAACAGTTTTCTTACGAAACCTGGGCCCATGAACTTGGTTTTCAACATCGGTCATTTCTTCGTCAAGTGGTCATTGGTCGTCGCGCGCTGACGGACACAACAGCCAAACAAATTTGCGAGCGTCTTTTCTTTACTCAGGCCGAGCAAGAGCACTTTATGATTCTTACCCACTATTCCAGAGCGCGCAGTTCACGGGAACGGGAAGCTTTCGGAAAAAAGCTGATTCAGCTACTGGAACAAAACTACTATCAAAATGAAATCGAAGCCTCTGAGGAGTTTGTCAGCACTCCACTGATTCCCCGCCTGCAAGCCCTGCTTAGTTTGGGCGATGATGCAAAGACGGCGGAAGCACTGGCGCAGTTCTTAAATGCAGACTCATTACAAGTCGCAAAAGGACTGATGATTTTGACCAAACTGGGACTGGCAGAATCTACCCCTGATGGTCACAAAGCGACGGTCAGCAATTTCAAGGTCCCGAACAACCTTGGAAGCCAAGCACTTTTGGAATATCACAAACAAAGCCTGCAAGAGGCGATTGATGCACGCACCCTTCCCCATCATTTGCGCCGCTATAAAAGCATGATTCTGCCGATGTCCCAGGAGGAATTTGATTCATTCCTGAAGAACATGGATGGTTTCGTGAAAGAACAGCTGCATAAATTTGACACCCCAAAGACAACCGGTCGCCGTTTGTTTCAAGTGAACTTGAACCTGTTTTCAGTCAGCGAGGAACTCTCTTAGCTTGAGAGCAATTTTGCTCTCAAACCTGTAGTTTCAGACAAAAAATTTCATTTCGTTCATACCTTGTTCACGGAAATTTTGCCCAAAACTTAGCAAGTAATTGAATTTACTATTCAGCCCTCCTTGGCTTGGGTATTGCTTCCTTCACAGAGCAAACCCAAAACTCAAGGCCTTCCCCGCTTCGGCGTGCTCTGCGAGTTAACTATACAGAGGTAGAAAATGAAAAAGGTGATCGTAACTCTATTGGTGTCCCTAATGTCGGTTGCAGCATCAGCGACTGGCGGCCAAATCGGTTCAGGCAATGTGGGCTTGAAAATTGGCGACTTCGCTAACTCATATATCGTAGCTCGCCTGGCGATTGAAGGGCCTTACTATGTTGCCCAATTTGAAGTAAACGGTAATGGCGACACCGTCATCTTCCGCGATGCAAATATGGATGCGGCTAGAGATAATCAGGACTGCGTCGGTAAAAATATCAATCTGAAGAACAATATTTTACAAGTTAGCGTAAATTGCAAAAGCCTGGGCAATGCTCCGCTGAGCTTTGAAATCGACGTCAAAGGCTTAACCAAAGCAGACCTTGAAAAAGGCGCGAAGGTTAACGTTCGCAGCGATGCCACCGGCGGCGAATGGTTCCCTTTTGATATCGTTAAAAGAAATAAGTCGTTCTTTTAGTCTGAACAAATAAAAAAAGCCTCGGTCTCCCGAGGCTTTTTCGCTTAGCAATAAGATGTAGGACCTGGCACCTAGTACGTGGCACCTAGTATGGTTGGCGAGATGTTGAGTTCGCTAGATCCATCGCAAACACCACTGCAAGTTTTGAGTAGACTGCTGAGTGCTTGAAGTTTGTTTTGTCGTTGATCACGTCTTTCACTGTGTGAATGAACGGATTGTCGTTACGCATAGTTGCTTCGAACGGCATCAATGCCGGGAAACCCTGACGGTGCCATGAAGCGTGGTCACTACAGCCGTAACCACATTGATCGTCAACGATACGAACGTGCAAGTAAGTCTCATTCACGGCACGAAGGTAGTCATGCAACCAGCGGCTGGTGAAGTCAGTCATGTTACCCATCACCAACTCCCCTGCGCCCGGATAAGAAGTCATGTCCAATTGAAGAACGGCAACCACATCGCGCTTTTCAGCTTTATAGGCTTTTGCGATTTCCGCAGAACCCAAAAGACCGGACTCTTCACCTGCATACCACATGAACTCGATCGTGCGGTCAGGCTGAGCTTTTTTGCTGATGATACGCAAAGTTTCTAGAAGGTTCGCGGATCCAGAAGCATTGTCGTCAGCACCCGGCGCATTCCCGCCGCTGCCGCCACCCCAGCCACCTTGAACGATAGAATCCAAGTGGCCGCCCAAAACGATGATTTCATTTGGACGAGTTTTACCCGTCAAACGCACACGCACTGTCTTTTGCGGAGTCGTGTTGTGATCAATCAAAGAAATTTCGTAAGGAATGTCAGATCCAGCCAACAAAGTTTCCAAACGTCTTTTCATGTCATCAACATGCAGGTTCGGAGTTTTGCCACGGTTGTATCGAGTTGGATAAGACGACAACCAAGTCACCCACTCACGCAGGTTTTGTTCACTAACTTCACCTACCGCGGATTCAATTTCCGCATTTTTTTCCATGGAAAGCGCTGCAAACGGGGCTCTTTGGTAGAAGTCGTTTTTAGCCTGAATTTGCGCCAAAGAACTTAGCATTGAAGGGATATTCAAAGAATGAAACGCCGGCTCCGTAGTCAAATCTTCAAACCCGCCACATTTGCCCACTTTATGGGCTCTTTCTTGGATTTTTAGTTGCATTTCCGGAGTGATAACCGCATATCCGACACCAACAGATTCTTCTTTTTCAATAACCGGGATGTCCAAGGCTTTTAGGTCCGAAAGATCAGCCAATACAGGTTTTGTGTTGAAGTTTTCAAGGATCGCCTGGTGAGCAGACGCCTGCGCCGCGAAAAGTAAGATAGCCATCATGGCTGTTTTCATGGATTCATTCCTTTGAATTAAGATTACCTGTTTTAAATGTTAGCTAATTGTCCGCAGAGGGCAAAGTTAAATCTTGAGTTGTACGAACGGTGACACTGGTGAGAGCGCGATGAAAAATGACATTCTTTTGGTAACTTTGAATTCTACATACCAACATTCCTCGTTTGGATTGCGTTACCTGTATGCAAATTTGAAGGAGCTTCAAGCCCACGCATCGATCATGGAGTTCACCACCGCGAAGGATCCACGCGATATTGCCGAGCAACTTTTAAAGTTAAACCCCAAAATCATCGGACTTGGCGTATATATCTGGAATGCCAACGAAAGTTACGAACTGGTGAGTCTGATTAAACGAATCAGCCCCCAGACAATCGTGGTCCTTGGCGGCCCGGAAGTGACCCACGAAAGTGAGACTCAACCGATCTGTCAAACAGCGGATTTCACGTTCAAGGGCGAAGCTGATTTCATGTTCTATGACTTCTGCCACAAGTACCTGGCAACGGGGCAATTGCCCGAACAGAAATTTATTAAAGACATTCTGCCTGAAATAAAAAATATCGCATCGCCCTATGAATTCTACTCCGACGAAGACATCAAGAACCGCGTTTTATACGTGGAGGTTTCTCGCGGTTGCCCGTATCGCTGTGAATACTGTCTTTCTTCACTGGATAAATCCGTACGTAACTTTGACATTACTCAGTTCCTGGCTGACATGCAGATCCTTTTGGATCGTGGCGCACGACAATTCAAATTCATCGATCGCACTTTCAATTTAAGCCCCACCATCTGCACTCAGATTTTGAATTTCTTTTTGGAACGCATCGAGCTGGGCTTGTTTCTGCATTTTGAAATGGTGCCGGATCGTCTGCCTAACGAGATTCGCGAATTGATTAAAAAATTCCCGCATGGGTCACTGCAATTTGAAATCGGCATCCAAACCTGGAACACCGATGTCGCAAAACTTGTCAGCCGCAGAAATGATCTGGAAAAAGTGAAAGAGAATTTCAAATTCCTGGCTGATGAAACCGGCATTCACTCCCATGCGGATTTGATCGTGGGTCTGCCAGGTGAGGATATTTACAGCTTTGCCAAGGGCTTTGATATTCTTGCAGGACTTCGCCCCGACGAAATCCAGGTCGGCATTTTAAAACGCCTGAAAGGCGCACCGATTTCCCGCCACGATAAAGAGTGGGAAATGGTTTATTCGGAACATCCGCCATTTCAAATCCTGCGCACCAAGATGATGGATTTCGAAACCCTGCAAAAGATGAATCGCTTTGCAAAGTACTGGGACTTGTTTGCGAACAGCGGTAACTTTAAAAACTTTGTGGCTGCCCTAAAAAGCAGATCAGAAGTGTCTGCCCAACAGTCCTTCTTCTGGGAGTATTTCGCATTCACTGAATATATGTCCGCCCGCCATGCTCAATCATTTGGTATTTCATTAATCAATCTGGTTGAGTCCGCGTTGATTTATCTGACCGAACACCTGCACTGGCCGCACGAAGAAGCCCGTCAGTTGCTGATCTCGGATTACATGGCTCCGGGCACTCGTGAACTACCGAAGGTGTTAAAGGTTTATCCGGAACCGAAGAACAAAGGACTTCCGCCGGAAGCCCGTGTGAATCTGCCTAAACGGCAACAGCGACATCTTTCAAAATCGGAGACTCAGTCCTCCTAATGAGGGCTGAGAGGATCAAGAACGAGAATCCTGCGGTCAAAACCGCGCAACGCCAATACATCAGATTCAGCCACTGGGAGCGAATCGCCTCCCAGTCGTCAGGTGGCCCCTGGAAGCCCCAAATACGAATCAGCTGATTCAAAGGCACAAAGCCAGTCCACGTGATCACCAGGTCATTGACCACACAAAGCAACGTAAACAGCACGAAGAAAAACTCAAGGTGCTTCCACTGCTTGCGAAGCATTAACAAATGAGTAATCAATTTAAATAATACAACCGCGCACAACAAAGGCGTCCACGATAAGAAGGACCTCTGCATCGACTCATGGAAGGCGATATAGGAGGTTGCCGACAACTTCTCCATGACCGACCCCATCCCCATGACGAAGGCGAATGCATTCCCCGCAAGCGCTCCGATCAGGAACAAGCTTGTGTACTTCAAAAAATGATTAATTTTCATTCGCCCTTTATAAGGCCCCTGAATAAAAAAACACGTTTCAAATTATCCACATAACGTTAGTGGTCAGTGCTCTCGGAATTTTTTGGCGTATCCGGTGTAGGAAATAATCTTTCTTTTGCTCCATACAAATCGAAAATCTGGATGAAACTCCCGCGAGCGAAGAAGACGCCAGAACCCGGGTTGAAGGAAGGCCGGTCGCATGCCCCGAACCCTTTGCATTTCCAAATCACATTGCTCGCACCAGAACTCGATTTCTTCGGGTTTTCGAAATAATTTGTAATCAAAAAAGGCCGACCCTTGGTTTCTAGCCAGCCAGCGAATCACCCGGTTAATCCAAAAGTAGGATGCAGCGTTCTTGTTGATGGTTCGATAAAAAAGCAAGCCACCGGGCCGCAACACCCGGCTCATTTCTGAAATGATCAACTCGGGGTCGGAGACATGCTCAAACAAGTCCAGGGCCACCACCACATCAAAACTTTCTTTCGGAAAAGGCATGCGATACGCATCCCCTTCCACATACTTAACCCGCCCGGATTTATCCATCAGCTCAGCCACACGAAGACTGGTTCTTGAAATATCCAGCCCCGTGACCTCGTAACCCGCCTCTACTGCCGTATTTGAAAAAAAGCCGGCACCACTGCCGACATCCAGAATTTCTGCGTGATAGCCGATGTATTTGCGAATTTCTGAAAGAATCCACTTCATTTGAAACGAAGTTTCCAGACGTAAAAGCGCCATGGGACCTTCATTCGAGGAATACCACTGTCGAGCCAACTCCTGATAGAATTCGCCCTTGGCGAGGTCCGCCTGACCGACTTTGTAAAACTCGAAATCTTCCTCCACCAACACTCCTCGTTTCAAACTAACAAGGAGAGCGGCGATCCGACGAATCCTGCGAAGTCCAGTGACAATAATCAACTGAAGACCTCGACAACAGGGCAAAGGACCGGATACACTTTTCTCAATGGAAATAATTGAAACTGCCTGTCGAGTTGTGTTCGGTTTACAGATGGTCTTCTGGGGTCTCAACGGCTTCTTTAATTGGCTGAAAATTCCGCCATCCCCGCCTGTTATCGAAAGATTTGTGGGCGCGTGCTACGAAACACGATTCATTATGCCCACAACTAAAATCGCAGAGATCCTATTGGGCCTGTTGATGATTGTTGGTTTTGCAGTGCCACTGACGATTTTGCTGATTGCACCCATCGTGTTTGTGATCACATTCCTGCATCTGCTTCACAATCCAAAGCCTTGGGGCGTGGTGATACCAATCACTCTGCCCTTCGCCATCGTCGTCGGATTTCATCTGCCGGCTATATTCGCTCGTTATTTTTAAAGCATGGCTATGACTGCCAGAATAGCCGGCAACGCCTGCACAAAGAAAATGCGGCGATTCACGCTATAAGCTCCGTAGAATCCGGCGATGATCACACAGATAAGGAAGAACATTTTAATCTGATAAGCAAAGGCTTCATCCTGATGGAACAAGCCCCACAGCAGGCCCGCGCCCAAGAATCCGTTGTACAATCCCTGGTTCGCAGCCAGAACAGCCGTGTCCTGGGCTTTTTCAAATGTGTTTCTGAAAACTCTAAGTCCTACCGGGCGCTTCCACAGGTACATTTCGATGTACATGATGATGAAGTGTTCAATCGCAACAATCGCAACCAATGTCAGGCCCAGTATCTTCATTTTAAATCCCTGTTTGTGCAATCTTGTAAGCTATTTCGTCCAGACTTTCGATATCAAACAAAGTGGAAAGAGGACGTTTGTGGCTGTCCTTACGCAGAGCCTGCCCCAGGACCTGAATCAGATCCTCAGTAGTGACGATCCCCACCAGTTCCTCGTCGTCATTCACCACCAGGACAGAACCTATTTTTTTCTCCACCATGGTATCAACAGCATCCATCAGTGAGGCGCTTTGATTCATAGTCTGGACCGGTTGGCTCATAAAGTCCTCGACCGGATACATTTTGCTATCTTTAAAAAAAGACAAATCACTATTTGAAAGGATACCAACAATTCTTTGTTCCTGATCAACAACAGGAAGATGGCGAATACCATGCTCCTTCATCAGTGACTGGGCCGCAGCTAAAGAACTGCCGACCGCAATCATAATCACATTGTTGGTCATCACATCACGAGCAAGCTTTGCCATAAGTACTCCTTTGACGGTCTCAGTACTTAGTAGACAATACCCATCGCCTTTTTGACATCAGAAAGAGTCTTAGCTGCCACATTGCGGGCTGCTTCTGTGCCATTTCGCAAAACTTCCTGAACATAACCCATGTCCTTGGAATACTCTTCACGACGCTGGCGCATAGGAGCCAGCTTTGCCTCCAAGATCTCCAGGATACGTTTTTTTAGAACGCCATCACCCAAACCACCGCGGCGATAGTGTTCTTTCAATGCTTCCACTTCCGCTTTGTTCGTATCGAACACATCCAGGAATGTGAATGGCACGTGTCCTTCAACTGTACCTGGATCTTCCACTTTCAAGTGATTTGGATCCGTGTACATTGCATTTACTTTTTTCTTAAGTTCATTCGGAGTATCGCCCAAGTAGATCGCGTTCCCCAAAGACTTGGACATTTTCGTTTTACCATCGATACCAGTCAGGCGCCCCGTTGTGCCAACCATAGCTTTTGTATCGTGGAAAACTTCTTTTTTATAAAGATGATTAAATCTGCGAGCAATCTCGTTCGTTTGCTCGATCATTGGTTGTTGGTCTTCACCCACAGGAACCAAGTCTGCTTTAAATGCCAAAATGTCTGCCGCTTGGCTGACAGGATATGTAAAGAAACCCGCCGGAATGGAGTCCTTCATGTTTTTCTGACGAATCTCATCCTTCAGCGTTGGGTTTCTTTCCAAGCGCGCCACTGTCACCAGATTCATGAAGTAAAAAGTCAGCTCAAACAATTCCGGAACTTGAGATTGAATAAAGATCGTACTTTGTTTCGGATCAATACCCACCGCCAAATAATCCAAAGCCACTTGCTCGACGTTTTTACGAACGTGTTCTGGATTTTCATAATAATCAGTCAATGCCTGCGCATCTGCGATAAGTACGTACTGATTATACTCTTCCTGCAATTTCACGCGATTTTGCAAAGAGCCAACATAGTGTCCAAGATGTAAAGGGCCGGTCGGGCGATCGCCCGTCAAAATGATCTTTTTCATTCCAACAATTTACCCTAACTTGCGCCGCGGCTCAAGCGGACGTGCAAGATGTCGTGCAAATTGCTTCATCACCCAAAGATGCACATAGGCCTGCGTCACTTTATAGAAGTACCAGGGCAATCGCGGCCTGAAGTCATGTATTGCCGCCAGGCACGCTGTGCCCCCCAAAACTTCGCGAAACTCGAGGCGGCCTCGGCCACTTTTCTTGGAAAACAAGCCTCCCCGCACATAGAAAAGTTCCCGATGCCCCCAACTGCGCTCTGGTGAGTATTCCAAAACCAGCAAACGGAAGTAGGGAAATGCATTGCAGAAGTAAATCCAGCGGTCCTTAACTTCCACTTTCATAAATCCCGGCTGCATCACCGGCAGAAACTTCATGTACTCCTCGGCCACATCCTTGGCGGTCCAACCCTCTGGGAGCGGCATGCGCTGCACAGATCGAACCTCATGTTTCGGACTTTGCGGAGCTTTAAAGGCATGGGGCTTTTGGTCCTCGCGGTAATTACCAATTGCCGAGCGCAGAGCCTCATCAACTCCCATGAATTTGTGATCAGGAATATTTAGTTGATGATCCGGGCGGACCATCAATGGATTGCGCAAGCTTTCGATCAGGGGATTGATCAAATCTTTGGGTGCCCTTGTTACCAAACGCACCCACAACGCTGACAGATACGGCGTCAGAAACGGCACCTGAATTAAGTGCCTGCGCTTCCCGAGCAGTTCCGCGACCCTTAACATCATATCGCGGTAACTTAAAATATCGGGCCCACCAAGATCATAAATCTTGTTATCCGTTTCAGGGGTATCAATACAATAGCGAATGCTTTTTAAGACGTCCTCGACCGCCACCGGCTGACTGGGCGTCGAAGTCCATGTTGGACAAAGCATCACCGGCAAACGCTGCACCAAGCGGGTCATAATCTGAAAGGACGAACCACCGGCTCCCAAAATCAAAGCCGCCCGCAGAATTGTCGTGGGAATGCTGCCTTTCAAAAAAACATTTTCCACTTCCTGCCGACTTTGCAGATGTTTGGAAAGCTGTTTTTGATTCTGCGGTATTAAGCCGCCGACATAGATGATTTTTCTTACTTTGTTCTTTTCAGCGGCTCTTAGAAAGTTATCCGCGACGATCAGGTCAAAATCCTCGAAGGATCCCTGGGAAAGATGGGCTGAGGGTCGCATGGAGTGAACCAGATAAATGGCGACATCCGCTCCGGCCAAAGCCTTTTCAGCATCCAGCAAACTGAACAAATCACAATTGCGCCATTCGCAGCTGGAGTGCTCTTCGGAATGTGTATAGTGTGAGCGACTTAAGCCCACAATCGAATAAGCACCCTTAAGTTCTGCAATCAGGGCCTTGCCAATAAATCCACTGGCTCCGGCTATCGCAATCTTCACAACGCCTCCGGGCGCTACTGACCCAACTCGGCCATAATGTCCCAGCCAAATTTTGCCAGCTTTGCCTCGCCGATGCCATGAACATTTTTAAGATCGTCCAGACTTTGGGGATTCTGGATTGCCAGGTGCTTCAGAGTCAAATCGCCAAACACCACAAAGGCCGGAACGTCGAGTTCCTTGGCTTTTTCTTTGCGCCATTTTTTAAGAAGTTGAAAGCGCGCCTCTTGTGCTTCATCAAAGACCACACCATCCATATCGACAGTGGTCTTTGACACTTTTGAGCGTGTTTTTGTTTTCGCTGGAGCCTTCAAAGCCGCCACTGGACGAGAAATGCGTCGCTCGGAGTGAGGCAGGCATGTATCACAGTGCCCACATCGTTCGATTCGTTGCGCATCTTTGTAGTAAGTTAAAATCTCGGCATGACGGCACTCACCGCCCTCCGCATAATTCACCAGGGCATCAAGATTGCGCCAACGGGCGTTCTTGATTTCCTTAGGTGCTTCGGAGCTGGTGATAAAGTATGTCTGCAGTCCCTTGTCTTTTTTGGAGTACAACATCAAGCAGGTTGAATCCAGGCCGTCACGACCCGCACGTCCCATTTCCTGATAAAGCGAATCGATATTGGCCGGCATTTGGTAATGCACAACCAAACGCACATTGGGCTGATCGATTCCCATTCCAAAGGCATTGGTCGCCACTAGAATTCTTAAAGCACCGCGTTCATAAGCCTCTTGAGTTTCGGTGCGCTCGGCTGTTGAAAGACCGGCATGATAGTAACCCACTTGCTCGATCCTTTTTTGAAGTTTCGCCGCCAGCTCTTCAGTCACTTTGCGGGTTCCGCAGTAAATGATCACACGCCCTTCCGGCGCTTGGCGAAGAGCTTGCATCAACAACGCCGCCTTGGCTTCTTCATCCGCACAAAACTCAACCTGATAGTACAAATTGTTGCGATAGAATCCGTGAACCCGACGCTCAGGACTTTTTAATTTCAAATTAATTGAGATATCTGCAAGCACTGTTGGCGTCGCCGAGGCCGTTAACGCCAGCACCGGAATATCCGGGCGCAGTCTTTTTAGAAGTTCCAACTGACTGTACTCTTCACGGAAATCATGGCCCCATTGCGATACACAGTGAGCTTCATCAATCGCGAATACGGCAATCGAGCGATTCTGAATCCAACGCTGAAAACCTTCTTTTTGCACTCTCTCCGGAGAAAGATACAACAGGTAGGTGCCACCTTTTTCAATGTCCTGAAAAATCTGACGTTTTTCCTGATCCGTTTGACCTGCATACAGACAACCCGAGGGAATGCCTTTTCTTTGCAAGGACATCACTTGATCCTTCATCAAAGCGATCAAAGGCGAAATAACGATTACAAGCTTATTGGTGAACACCGCCGGGAATTGAAAGCACAAAGACTTTCCTCCCCCTGTCGGCAACACCGCCAGAACATCCTTGCCGGATAAAATTCCCGCGATGATTTCCTGCTGTCCGATCCGGAATTGAGATAAACCAAACGCCTTTTTCAGCGTGGGTTCAAATTGATCGAAAGTTATCGCAGGTGCAACTGGGTTCATAGAGGCTACTTTCCTTGAAAACAGCCTGTTTTTGCAACCAAGATTCCCGCGTTAACCGGTATTATTTTCCTTGCGAGCCTGGAGCCTGAAGGATTCTCGGACAATCCCTAATATCGACTCTCAAAATCAAGCTTCTCGACCTCTACAGTGGCCAATTTAATAGAGGCCGCCTTGGTCAGGTCTTTTAACTGCTCCAAGGAGGTGGCGCTGGCGATAGGAGCCGTCACCGACTTTCTTTGCATCAGCCAAGCCAGTGCAATGGTCGCAGGCTTCACCTGATGCGCTTTGGAAATATCATCCATAGCCGCCAGGATCTTCAATCCGCGTTCATCAAGATAGCTCAGGGCTTTTTCGCCGCGGGCACTTTTCTTGACGTCCTCTTTGCTGCGGTATTTTCCCGTCAGGAAGCCACTGGCCAAAGAATAATAGGGGATCACACCGACATTGTTTTTCAGGCAAATTGCTTCGAGTTCTTTTTCAAAATATTCCCGGTCATGCAGATTGTATTTTGGCTGTAACGTCACATAGGAGGGATAACCCTCTTTCTCGCTGATATGCAGGCTTTCCTGAAGCCGTTGCCATTGAAGTTTGAGGCACCAATCGCACGAACCTTGCCTTCTTTTAGCAAAGAATCGTAGGCAGCCAAAGTCTCCTCTATCGGGGTTTCGATATCATCTGTGTGCGACTGATACAAATCGATGTAATCGGTTTGCAGACGCGCCAGAGAATCCTCCACCGCTTCTTTGATATAAGCGGCCTTAAGGCCTTTCTTATCAGGGGACATTTCCATTCCGACTTTTGTGGCGATAACCACTTCCGAGCGGATTTTTCGTTCTTTCATCCATTTACCAATGATGACCTCGGATTCTCCGCCCTTATTACCAGGCACCCAGCGCGAATAAACGTCAGCTGTATCAATAAAGTTGAAACCCGATTCATGGAAGCTGTCCAGGATTGCAAAGGATGTCTTTTCATCAATGGTCCAACCAAAAACATTCCCACCAAAACAAAGTGGTGCGACTTCAATTCCCGTTTTTCCAAGCTGACGTTTATGCATGTTGTGAGTTCTCCTGTTTTACATCGAATGCAAACCCACTCGGTTGCCTTCGGTGTCTTCAAAAATACCAATGTTGCCGTATTGCCCGATGCTCTTTTTCGATGCCAGGATTCGACCGCCATTATCCTGCACCCGCTTCAAAGACGCATCGATGTCTTTAACCGGGATATATGGCAAACTTCCATCCGTGGAGGGTACATATCCCGGCCCCTTTACCAACGCACCTGAAGCCCCATAGGACTTCATATCCCCCGCCGGAAAGAACGCCATCTTCAAGGCACCCATCTCTTCTGTTTTGAATTTTAGATCGAATGACTTTTCATAGAAAGTCATAGCGCGTGAAATATCGTCAGTCGCAAGCTCAACCCAATTGAAAATATTGGATGCCATAATAAAAAACCTCCATGCGTTTGATCTCAAGAATCAAAAGCAATGGAGGTCTTCGTCAATATGGCATTGAACAACTATGACAGGTTATCCAGTTAATGCTTTATTGGCGCGCTTCAGGCGTAACGACAGTGTTTTCACAAGGGCTTTGGCCCAGCTGGGCTTGGAGAAAATAACACTGTCCAATGAGCTCATGGGAATTTCAATTAGCTCCACCTCGGTGACAGCTTCCACTGTTGCCGAACGAGGCTCGTGATTAAAGTGACCCATCTCTCCCACAAACTCCCCGGGGCCGATTTCACCCAGACGGATGCGATCCCCTGTTGTGGCTTCGGAATAAGCGCTCAGCGTTCCGTGCTTCACGATATAGACAACTTCCGTGGTGTCGCCTTCCTTGAACAAAGTTTCGCCGACATCCAAATTGCGCAGACGATACTGCGAACCTTCCTTGATGGGCTTTGGTGCGATGATTTTGGAAACAACTTCCAACAAGGCCCACTCGCGATTAGGTTCCGACAAGAAGGACAGTCTTCCTGACTGAACTTCATGCGGAAATACATCATGATCTGGAACATAGGACATCATCACTATGAATATATCGTTGTTATTCTTTTCTTTTAGAACTTTACCGACAATGTCATAACCGGAGCCTTTGGGAAGATACTCATCCACAAATAGAATCTTGGGTCTGACATTGTCTATCTTGTATTTGGTCGCGAACCAATCACTGCCATGAAAGACCGAGCAGTTATTGAAATGCTTGTTAAGGATATCGGAGATAGCCGTGATCCTGTTGGGATCTCCACTAACGATCAAAAACGTGTTTTTATCCTGGCCGCGTCCCATATACACAAACCTTCCATATTATTTTTGTCTCATTCCTGAGACCAACAGACGTGCCGAATAGATATATTATCTACCCAAACTGTCTATCACTCAACCTTCTGTCAAAAAGTTGCCCAGGAATTCTCAGGTTGGAGCAATGGAAGGTGTATCGATTAGGGAATATGATTAATTTAACTGATAGCGCGCCAGATCTGCAACGAACGTTTGTTTGTCATTCGGGAAACGCTTGTAGACGGCAGCAATCAAAGATGCGCGCATATTATGGTTGTTATTGTTGGCAATCACAGTCAGCAGCCCTTGCTGGCAAGTGGAATAGCCACCGCAGTTATTTAAATAAATATCGTAGGCGACCAGCACCGGGATATCATTTGAATCTGTGGACGCCGCAATATTGCGCTCTTCTTCAGTGCGCGCTTCTTCCATTTTGATTTTTTCAGCAGGAGCGTATTCAAGCGCTTCAGCCAGTGCGACTTCCGCGAGCTGCGCATCACCGCCACCGCCATTCATCATGTCCAGGGCTTCGACTCGGTCAAAGTGAGCTGAGTTGGCCCCTTGCAGATCGCGGTAATAGTCCCACAGTACAGCTTTCTTATTTGGAAGAGCATTGATCTGCGCACGCAATTGCGCCGCTCTGGCGCGCAACTCTGATTTCATTTCGGCTGCACGTGTGGTCTTGATCAGATCTATTAATAGTGCGCGCTCTTTTGTCTGAACCGGGATGTCCGTATAACTTGCAATACTACGAGTTGGAGCTTTTTGAGGCGTTCCAGAAGCCTCTGCTGGAACGGGTTTGATATCATTCACAACCATATTGGAATTCGTAGTTTGGGGATCGCCTGAATGCTTGACGGTTTTATCACCATCACGATTAAAAAGGACTGCCAAACCCACTGCAACGACAACCAAAACGATTAAAATCTGCTTCATATTTAGATTATCCCCGTGTGCCCCAAGGATTTGCAACTGGAAACGAAGTCTAGTTATTAGCCACCCATCAAGAGTTATACACCTCAAATTGAATCCACGCAGCCTACAGGAGTTATCAGCCCTTGGTCCTCAATTTGCTTCATAGCCAAGGTATTGGGGGGCCAATGAAGTTAACAACAACGACTGTATTTGCAATCACCGTTCTCACATCGCATATCGCCAACGCTGGGATCACCTGCTCTGCATCTGAATGTAAAGCTGAAACAATGCCTTTACTTAATCAGATGGAATCATCTGTAAAAGCAAAATTTGGATCAATGGCCTGCGTGCCTACATCTTCAATGATGGTAATGGAATCCATTTTCTCGGATAAGAAAGATATCCTGGCTGGTAGCTTTGCTGACAGCATCTATCAACAAAGTTCCTATGGTGCAATTTTGCTCATGGGTTCTGATATGAAAACGACTTCTCAAAACGGTACCTATGTAAGTGATGCGCAAAAAACTTTCACCAAAATCGCTCAAGGATTTTCTGGTGGCGCCTCTTCATTCAGCGTAACCAACGCAAAAAGATCCATCACTCCAGCAAATCTGATGGCCGATATGAAATCAGGAATGGTGGGTTCACTGCTTTTCGCTTCATATATTCCTAAATGTTCTTCCATGGCGAGCGGCCGCAAATCCTGCAGCTTTACTCGTCAATATGGTCACTCGGTTGCAGTTCAAGCTGCATCTGCATCCTCAGTTCAAATCTTTGACCCGAGCGATGATAAATGGACTTCAGGTCTTTTGAGACTTTCTGAAGATTCAGGCTATGTGGATGCCACTCTTTCATTGGCTTCTCATATCGGTTCTGATGCACGCATTCTTGCGAAAAACTACTACACTCAAGGAGAAGTGGATCTTGCAGAATACTACTACGGTCTGAAAGTGGCGGCAGCTGAATCCAGTGCCCCGGTTGTGGTTCAACCATCACCGACACCAACGACTCCTGTAGTGGTGCAACCGTCCCCAACTCCGACGACTCCAGTGGTAGTTCAGCCTAAGCCAACCCCAACTACACCAGTAGTGGTTCAGCCAAAGCCGACTCCTTCGGTACCAGTTGTGACTCAGCCAAGACCTACAACTCCGGTTGTATCTATGCCGAACTCACAAATTTGGCAGCAATGGGTGAAATACTTCAAAGCTAAAGGGAAATACGCTTCCCGTAGATAAGAAATCCATGAAAAAACAGACAAACCAGGCGGCAGTTTCGACTGCCGCCTTGCTATTTTAGGGGTTTTTACGTAGAACTTGCCCCATGATCAGCACCTCCAATATCAGCCTCCGCTTCGGTGGCAAAAAGCTTTTTGAAGACGTTAATGTGAAATTCACTCCGGGCAACTGTTACGGCCTGATCGGCGCCAATGGGGCCGGTAAATCCACATTCCTGAAAATCCTTTCCAAGGAAATCGAGCCTAATACCGGGGAAGTTATTATCCCAGGAGGCTTGCGCCTGTCTGTGCTTAAGCAGGATCACTATGCCTATGATGAGTTTCCGGTTCTAAAAACCGTCCTGATGGGTAACGAAGTTCTTTACAAAGTAATGACCGAGAAAGACGAGCTTTACGCGAAAGCTGATTTCTCTGAGGCTGACGGCCATCGCGCCTCTGAGCTTGAAGGTATCTTTGCTGAACTTAATGGCTGGGAAGCTGAATCCGAAGCTGGTGTTATGCTTGCGGGTTTGGGAATTGGTGACGAGTTCCATCACAAATTGATGAAGGAACTAAATCCCGGCGAGAAGGTTAAAGTCCTTTTGGCTCAGGCTCTTTTCGGTCGTCCTGACATTCTTCTTCTGGATGAGCCGACGAATCACTTGGACATCTATGCGATCAACTGGCTTGAGGAATTCCTTTTGAATTTTGATAACACAGTCATCGTGATTTCGCATGACCGTCACTTCCTGAACAAAGTCTGCTCGCACATTGCGGATATCGACTACGGTAAAGTGACGACTTTCACTGGTAACTACGATTTCTGGCGCCAAGCCAGCGAATTAAAACAGCGCATGCTTTCTGATCAGAATAAGAAAAGTGCTGACAAGGCGGATGAGCTTAAAGCCTTCATCGCGCGCTTTAGCGCCAACGCTTCAAAATCCGCACAAGCCTCTTCCCGTCAAAAGATGTTGGAAAAGCTTGAGTTCAATGACTTGCCAGCCTCTTCACGCAAATCCCCGTTTATTGGTTTTGATATCAAACGCGACTTGGGTAACGACGTGTTGGTGGTTGATAAGATCAACAAAACTTGGGAGGGCGAAACGGTTCTTAAGAACGTCAGCTTCTCTTTAAGAAAAGGCGACAAGGTTGCCCTGATGGGCCGCAATGACCTTGCCAAGACTTTGCTAATGGAAATTATCGCAGGCGAGCTGGCTGCGGATTCTGGAACTTACACCTGGGGTATCACTACAAACCGTGGTTACTTCCCTACAGACAATTCCAAGTACTTCCAAGGCTCTGAACCAACTCTGGTTGATTGGCTGCGTGAGTTCTCTGAAGACAAAGACGAAAGCTTCTTGCGTGGCTTCTTGGGTAAAATGCTGTTCTCTGGAACAGACGCCCTGAAACAACCGACAGTGCTTTCCGGGGGCGAGAAGGTTCGCTGCATGTTCTCTAAACTGATGCTTTCAGGTGCCAATGTCCTAATCCTGGATGGTCCGACGAATCACTTGGATTTGGAAAGCATCACGGCTGTGAATGAAGGTTTGGCGCGCTTTAAAGGTACCGTGATCTTTACGTGCCACGACCATGAGCTGTTGCAAACTGTGGCCAACAGAATCATCGAGATCAATGAGACTGTCACTTACGACAATCACATTGATTACGAAGGTTACGTTCAGGCGACAAAGAAGCACTAGACCAAAGTCAGTTTCCTATTAAGAGCAGAGATCTATTTCCGATAAGAAAGAATGGATTTTCTGCTCTTACTTTTTCTATCAATATCACCGAGTTATGCCGTCGAAGCGTACTCGTACCCAAAGCAGAATAAGGTCTCCATTGATTCCGAAGTGCTGGCTGGCTGCTTCCTAAAAGAGATCAATAAGTACCCAAATCAAACCCGCACGACCGAACCCAACTTTGTCTATCGCGATAATAAAATTGAGCAGAGAACCGGCAAACTCGCACAATGCGACTTCGATCATGATCAGTTTTTCCATTATATGATTGGCGGTCCCGACCGTTGTGACTACAGCACAGGACAGGAAAGCAAACTTCGCGCTTGGGTGATAAGCCAAAGCGACAACACGATCGACCCCGTGAAGCTATTCAGGGAAGCCTTAAAGCTCAATGGCGGCTCAACATTTAACGCCACTTTGACAATCCATCAACTTTTACGCAACGAAGCCCGCTACAAAAGCAAAGCTTACTTCTATAAATCCACGCCAGCGCAAGAGAAAGCCTTCTGGAATAAGTTTGTTGATATCCGCGGAGACCTTGAGGAACGCGGCAAAGATAAAGGCTTTGAAGCAGATCACCAGGGTTCTTGGTATCGCATGTGGGGCATCATGGGTTATCGTTTTTCCCTCAATAGAGGCTCTTATAATGACCAAGAATCCATGACCTGTGGGTATTCGGAAAAAGGGCTGATAAGTTCTCAAATCAAAGCCTTAAAGGCGAACAGCACTGCCATTGCGGCAGAAGCTATCAAATATCCCATGGACTTCATCGGTGATTATCAGCCCGGTGCCGACCGCCCGGGCAAGATGGCCGTAAACTTGGCTGGATCCCACATCGCGACGATCATTGAGGATTCAACCCACAAGCGGGCCCTGAGCTTACAAACTTTTCCTGATGACAACGTCTGCGAAAACCAAGGATATCTGGAACAGGATTAGGAAATAAAAAAGGGCAGATTCAATCTGCCCTTTTCTTTAGTTTCCAATTGGATTTGGTTCAAATCCCATCTCGCCCCAAGACATTCTCTGAAATGGCAAACGAATCACTTTGTACCATGGTTCGCGGTACTGCTCGACTTTTAAGGAACCTGGATCGTAGGTCCACTTGTTATTGATCTTCGTCGCTGAGAACGCGATAGACATCTTGAAATCATTGCTACGAAGAAGAATGTTCGTTTTAAACAAGCACGAGTTGGAGATGTTCCCAATCAGCTTCACTTTGATTTTCGTGTCGCTGTCGCTGAATTTGTCCCAATGCAGATTATAAAGAACTGAACCCGCTGGTTTTTTGCTGATCAAATCCAAATCCGGAATTGGCAATACTGGAATTGGAATCGAATAGCGATAGCACATCGCCTCGTCAGCGACCGCTTTAGTGATATCAATCAAATCATCGCCCACTTGCAGGATCACTTCAGGATAAGCCGTGTAAACGTCTTTAGTGAAGACCATCGCAGAAACATCTTTGCTCCATGGAAGAAGTGGAGTCACAGAAGTTTTGGTTTGCACCAACATGGAGATACGAACCCCCAGCAGGTCCAACTCTTCATGGGAGTAACCACCGTGGTGATGACCGAACTCATGGATCAGGATCGCAACTGCTTCAGCAATTGAAACCGCTGAATATTCGCCATCTGCATTTTTGCTGTAAAGAAGATCCGAGTTGATATAAATCGGTGAACCCGGCGTGCTGCCCGTTTTTGCAACGCGAACCAAGCCGTCGATAATGAAGAAGCCCGGAGTTTTCTTTTCAGAACCAAAGTACAACATACGGCCTTTGATTTCTTGTGGAAGAGTCTTGGCGATTCTTGCGATGATCTCACGCTCACGTGAACTCAATTTGCAACCGTCTGATGTCAGGCAAACTTCGATGTAATTTTCCAAACGCTCGTATGCGAAAAGAACGTTCTTTTCAGCAATACCGCCACCGTTGCCAATCCAGTCACTTCCAGGACCCGCAAATGCGCTGGCAGACACAGTCGCCAAAGCCAGCATTAGCGCGCTTTTCAGGGTTTTAGTTAAATTAAACATTTTGCTCCTCCGCAGAGTTCTCAAGCTTCGTTAACGGAAATAATAGAAACGAGAGTGTGTAAACCTCAGATAACGGCCCGTCTTGTAGCAGATCCTCGATCTTTTTTCGAGTTTTTAATAAGATATCAGTCACCTCAGGGATTTTCTTGGGATTTACCGCCATAGTCATCGAGTTGAACAAGCGTGTATCGATCGAATCCCTATGGAGTGATTGCTCTGCTAAGTGCAAATTCTGGTTGTGGTACTTGCGTATTGCAGCTGACGGGACATCTTTCAATAGTATGGGTTTCGTTGTTCTAACCAAGCGATTGCGACTTTTTTTCAAAAGCTCCAACCTGAATAAACGCTCTAGTGCGTCCTCCGCCTCTGCTTCCTTAATCCCCAGGCGTTTTGCAATCCATTGAGGATGTGCTTTATTGGTAGGTATCTGCGCCAGATTCATTATTGCCATATAATACCAATCAGAAATCATTCGGAAGGTATCTTCCTTCAGCAACAAGTCCTTATCTATTTCAATTTTTGTGGAGCCTTGTCTGTACTCTGCCCACAACAGCTCTCTCTCTAATGGAGATAGTAACAGGCGTTCCATCACTTTCTCCAAGTTCGTCTTCGAAAGAGATCTTCTTTCACCCATTACATCTGACAATGTGGTCGAACCAACTCCCAGATCACGCGCGAAAGCCCGTAATGAATACGACGAATTCCGGGTTTGCCGCTTCGCCAGTTCCTGCATCAATAGACTTTTTATAGTGATATCCATGCACCCTATATAGACACAAAACTCTAATAACGCAACATCTCGGGACACTTTGTCCCGATTTGTTAGAACGGGACACATTGTCCCGTTCGGGGTCTAGACAACCCTTTTGAACCGGAATATCTACTGGCCCATACCGCAGCGGCGGAAAAGTAAACGATTAACAAAACAATCCTTAAGGAGGATTAAAATGAAAAAAGTATTCTTGGCGATCGCAATGGTTCTTGGTGTTTCTCAAGCTCACGCATACACAGCTCCGGCATGGGCTTGTAACCTGAACTTCAAAGGTACTGCTTCTGGTATCAAAGTTATCCTTGGTCACTACCAATACAACGGTAAAGGGACATTGGCTTGTATGTCTCCAACAGGTCAGACTGCTGAATACCCAGTAACTGTTACAATGAAAGCTAAGCCTTTCTCTCCACAAATCGCATTGGGCAAAATGGAATTGACGGGTCAAGCGGCTGAAATCGCTCTTTTCGATTCTAACCCTGAATCCATCCTTGGTACTTACTACGTGGCACAAGCTCAAGGCGCAATCCTTGGTGGCGTTGGTGTTATCACTGCGACTCGCGTAGATCTTCCAACAATCGCTCTTAAAGTGTCTTTCCAGTTCGCTAAAGGTTTCGGTGTAAACCTTGGTGTTAACAGAATGGAAATCGCACTAGATCAAGACCGTAACTAATTCATTGAAGAATTGGAAAGCGTGAATCTCAAAAAAACCGGGGACTTTAACCTCCCCGGCTTTTCCTTCCCGAGATTTATTTTAAATTTATTAACCGAAATGGTGATGAAAATGTTCACAGAACTGTCCGGAGAGGCGCTCGCCCTTCCTAATTCAATCAAATACAAAGAGTTATATATGGTCCAACCTTTAAACAACGGTACATTTCCGGATTACCGAGACTTATTAAAAGAAAAATTTGCTGCAGAGAAGGCAAAGAAATACTCGTTCTCTCTGCAATACTGTGCGGATAGGCTTCAGGTATCGAAAACTTTCGTGAAGCTTGTTTTTGACAAGAAAAGACACTTCTCCATGGATACACTTCCTCGCCTTTGGGATCTGTTCAAGTTGACTCACAAGGAACGTCTGCATTTGACATTCTTGTTCTGTCACACAATCTCAGACAGCGATTTGTTGAAAAACCAATTCGCCCTTGTCATGAAAAATGTAGAAAATGAAACGTTAGTGGTTTCTGACGCTACACAAGTCTCGTATTAGCCTAGGTCCACCTCGGTTTTTTGTACGCAAGCGTACACTGTGGGTAAGTTAAACCCACTCAAAAAATTGAGGTGCGACATGAAAACAAGCCATCACATAACATGTTTTAGCCTTTCCCTGCTGTTACTAGTGGGGAATTATGCGCAAGCGGAAGAGTCCACATACATCGATGATGACCGCATTCCTAACATGCTCGAAGATATCGACCCCTTTGATCCCAATGTTGAACAAGTGCTGGATCATTACGATAAAATCTATGAACAAGAGACCGGGAAATCCGCTCACATCAATACTGTGATGGATGACATCCTTGGACCTTTTGCAGGTTGCCGACGTAACGCTTGTGCCGTTTGGGCCCAGGTTGTGAAAAGCTCACAGCGCATGTACCTTTACGTGAACGGAAGTTTACGAGGTTCATGGAAGGTTTCGACCGGTATGAAGGGGTACGGGACACCAAATTTTGATCGCCATCCAAACGGTCGCATCTACGATCGCTATACTTCTTCAAAATATCCAGAAGGTGACTACAACGGACTCGGCAATATGCCATACGCGGTGTTTATCACTGGTGGCTATGCCTTACACGGCACTCCACGTGGCAATTGGCCTAAGCTAGGTACACCAGCATCTCATGGTTGCATCCGTATGCACCCAGATAATGGGTATACCTTCAACCGCCTGGTAAGATCCTATGGCATCAGCCGGGTTTGGATAACTGTACAGTGATGATTTGAATTAAAGAAATCTACTCGAAGTGACCTGAGTGGGAACGCCTTTCCCACTCCACTTCGTATATTGATATTTTCCGCCGGGCTTTACTTTCTCATGATTGATTTCAACATCCACCAGAGCATTGTATCCAGCCTCCACAGCCAAGAAACCCAAGCGCAGCAAAACTTCCTCGCGATCCGGGCAGTCTTTTATTTCAATCGCTTTTTCTTTACGGCTGAATCTGGAGGTGATCTTAGAATCCGAAGTCATGAAAATGGAGATGGTCTTAGCCTTTTCGATATCGGCTTCGTATTTCGCAAGAACTGGCGCCACGTTCTGGTCATAGCAGGGACCACAGTAAACGGTATGCTTCACAATCGCTGGAACCACTTTCATGAAGGAAAATGAATCCTCATCCAAAAACTGCGCGCATTTCTTGCAAACATGCTCGCGACAGATCCCACAATCTAAATTTGCCTTAGGTTTTTGACAGACTACGCAGTTCGTATTTTCCATTTTCATGATTCCTTGAGAGAAAATTACATGACACACCGTTTCGATGCAAGGTCCAAAGCATTGAAGCTTCCGTAGAAACAGCGCAGATTCGCCAAATTGGAGATAACAATGGCAGAACACGAGCTCAGCAGAAAACGTCAGGTTCTTTTTATATACTCAATCACCTGTTTAATTGGCGTGGCGATGGTGTTTGTCGCAAAAGCGCTACTCATGATGATTCAGCTTTGCACTAATTTATTCTACTTTCAGGAATTCTCCTTTCATGAGCGCTCTCCGGAAAACCACACACTTGGGATAATTTCAGTCATCATTCCGGTTCTGGGAGGGTTGATTGTCGGAGTCATGGCGCGCTGGGGTTCAAAAGCCATTCGCGGACACGGAATTCCTGAAGCCATGGAAAATATTCTGGAGCGCGACAGTCGCATTCCGCGCAGAATAACTTTGCTAAAACCCTTGTCTTCAGCCATTGCCATCGGATCCGGCGGTCCGTTTGGTGCCGAAGGACCGATCATCGCAACTGGTGGAGCCCTGGGGTCATGGATTGGGCAAATCCTTCCAGTCAGCTCCTATGAAAGAAAGATTTTACTGGCATCCGGTGCGGCTGCGGGGATGGCTGCCATCTTTGGAACCCCACTGTCGGCTGTGATGATTGCCATTGAACTTTTGCTATTTGAGTTCCGCGCCAAATCCTTTGTCCCCGTCGCCTTGGCAACAGTGATTGCTGCCACACTTCGCGGAGTCTTCATAGGCAACGAATCCTTCTTTCAAATGCCAGCTCTAGGTGAAACATCGCCAATCCAACTCGTGGTCTTTTTGCTGTTTGGCGCCGTCATGGGGCTTTTGTGTATAGTTGTGACGAAGTCCATTTACTGGATTGAGGATGCGTTTGAAAAATTACCGATACACTGGATGTGGTGGCCCGCGCTGGGTGGTATCGCCGTGGGTGTGATCGGTTTGGTTGAGCCGCGAAGTCTTGGGGTTGGTTATGGGAATATCTCCATGAGCCTTGGCGGCAGCCTGACAATCGGCGCAGCCGTCAGTATTTTGGTTTGGAAATTTCTTTCCTGGGCAATTGCTCTGGGAAGCGGAACATCCGGAGGCACGCTCGCTCCGCTTCTGACCTTGGGTTCCGCATTCGGATTTATTGTTGGCAGTGGCTTAAGCCTGATGTTTCCAGAATGGGGCATTGATCCGCACGCGATGGCCTTGGTCGGCATGGCGGCGCTTTTTGCGGGTTCTGCGCGGGCACTTTTGACTGCCGTTATCTTTGCATTGGAAGGAACCAAACAACCACTTGGCCTGGTGCCCCTGTTAGGCTGCTGTTCAATTGCCTACATTGTGTCTTCGCTATTGATGAAAAATTCCATTATGACCGAGAAGATTGTACGTCGTGGCCTGCAGGTCCCGCACGAATACTATCCTCCTGCGCGAAAAACGCAGGAGTAGTTCCTAAGGTCGCAGCTCCGCACATTTGGCTGCTGCGATCTCAGTGACTTTTTCATTCTCCGATACCAGGGGAACATAGTGCTTTAGCAAAAGCTTGGATTCACCCTGGTCAAACCATCCATCAACTGAATACTCCACCACATCTCCTCTCATCGATAGTGATGAACTGGTGTGGGTGATTTTGATATCTCTTCCTACAGGCGAACAGTCTTGAATATTGACGCCGAATATCTCTGATCCCTCAAAGACCACAAAGGTATTTTGAATCGCAGACTCCCGATCCGTACCAGTATAAGCAAGACAAAAACCCACATTGGTTTCTCTGGATGAAGTCCAACCGCCGACAATAGCCGCAGACTGACCGTTCTCCAGTGCAAGGCCATCCCGATTGTAGTTAACGGCTGAAAATTCCCACGCGGAGTCAATTTGCTGATACTCACAAGTGATGTGATTAAATCTCTCCGCAGCCATGGAAATGGAAGAGAGCAGGAAGGACAATATGATTACCCAATACTTCATTCGTTCACCTCTGTTTGATTTCAATAAGCGCCCAAAACTATGTCAAGGATTCACTGGGCAATATTAGCTCCCTCTGCGACAATCGAGGTATCAATCAGGAGAATTTGCCATGCCGGAAAAACCGCAAGCCCCCGATAAGCCCGAGGAACCAAAGAATCCCGTCGAAAATCCCGACAAAAAGGATCCACGCAAAGACACCCCGGAAATAGATCCTCAACCTAACAAAGTTCCTGAAATAGATCCTCCCCCAGGCCAACCGGAGAAAAGACTGCCACCCGATCCGCAATGAAAGGCTGAATTTATGAACGTAGCTGAAAATGAAATCAAATCCGTCATGGATAAGTACAGAAAATTTGCGGTCTATGGGTTAAGCCCTGATCCGACGAAACCCAGTCACTATGTCCCGCTTTATATGCGTGATCATGGGTGGGAAATGGTGGGCACTTATCCCAAACCTCACGAGGCCAACGGATTTACAATCTACAAATCCCTGACCGAGATCCCCAAAGAGTATCGAAAGTTCATTGATGTCTTCAGAGCCTCGGAGAAAATTCCGGAAGTGGTGGATGAGGCGATTGCCCTTGGGGGTGTTGAAGTTTTGTGGTTGCAGCTGGGAATTCATCACGCTGCGGCCGAGGCAAAAGCAGAAAAGGCAGGGATCAAAGTGGTCTCCAATCGCTGCCTTATTATCGAACACAAGAAATGGTTCTAGACTACTGGCCCGGAGTTGGAGGCGTCGCGGTTGGCGCTTCTACAACTTTCTTCAGGTTCTCGAAGCCTTTTTCCATCTGACCTCTAAACATCGCCTCACAGTCAATCAGCACAGTCATTAACTTGGTCATAAACCCGCCATCACCGTACATCGTCCATGTAAATCGTGTGCCGTCACCTTCGGGTGTTAGTTTATACTCAACCATTTGCTCGGCATTCATTGGTTTCGTCATAGTCAATTTTATCGCCACGAATTCGTTAGGCTTGATATCTTTCATTTCCAGACGCCCGGAACCCGCCTCACTGTTACCCTCAAAATCCATGATGGATCCGACTTGCCCATCTTCTCCGGAGAAAGTCTTCTTCATATCAGGGTCCACTTGCTCATAAGGACTCCACTGACCGCCCATTTTGAAATTACTCAAGTAAGGAAAGATCTTGTCCGCTGACGCATTAATAACGGTGCTGTTTTCATAGCGGAACGTACCACTGCGAGTTGCCACATATCCCAGGAACAGGACAAACACTACCAGAAAACCTATCAGAATTTTTTTAACCATAATGATGCTAACCTCCGTGAGCTAACATCGTCTCCCAAAAAATGTTCAAGATCAAATGGCTAATCCGGCATCACGATAGGTTTGCATTTCATCCCCAGAGACAAAGGCAAATATTCTTGGCCCCGATTCCCCTTGTTGCATGAAATAGGTCACATCGAAATCGATGGACTTTATCGGTGCACCATCGGGACTGTACTGTGCACGGTAGTAAACTTTAACCATGTCATGGTAGCGATCAATCGGAGTGACCACCAAATTGCGAATATTGAGCTCGCGAGCCCCAATCTTTTGATAGAACGAATAGGCTTTTCTTAAGGTCGCAGAAAAAAAGTGATTATTGGAACCCGTCTGAACGTCATCAGGTCCCGCTGCAAGAAAGTGATCCGTAAAGAAGCTACGGATCAGATCTGTATCCGGCTGGCCTTGCAATCCTTGATTATAGGCCCCGACGTATTTGGAAAAAAAGTCTTTGTACTGCCGTGCTGGCATGAGTTCCTCCATGAGAGGTCTCATGATATGGCAACGGCAGACAAGACTCACATGACATTCCTGTCACTTAGTGCGCGGACTTTTTTTGGCTTGTACAGCAATGCAATTCTTCAGTAGTTGAGCCCACACAGCACGAGCCACCGGCCCCATTGGTTTGTGCTTTAGGCGCATAATATGCAAATCCAAAGAGAAAGGCTTTACCTGCTCGTCCTCGATCAGCAACAGGCTTTCTTTTTTCAATTCCTTTTCAATCTCGTTCAGTGGCAGGCGCCCCCAACCAAATCCACTCATGATCATTTTATGCTTTAATGCATGATCAGTGACATAGCTTTTCTTGGAATCAGCAACCACACCCTTGCGATCGCGTTTCAGCAAGTTGGTTTTATCCCCTTGTTGAAGAACCACAATCTGCGGGAATGGTTTTAAGGATTTATAGGAAAGATCCGGCAATGATTTAGCCAAGGACTTTGCAAGCACCGGAACCATCTCAATTCTGTCAAATGCAACACTCTCGACATTGTCGTTTTCTTCGGATTTGGTTGAAATCGCAAAGTCAGCTTCCTCTGACAACAAAGAATTCAATCCACCACTCATAATCTCTGTGCGAAAAGTCATTTCAGTCGGATACTTACTAAGAACGGTTTCCTGAAACACACCTTCAATCGCCTCAAAGCGCACCAAAGGATCCAATACCACCGTCAAATACGGTTCCACTTTCTTGGAACCCAATTCGATTCCCACTGTCTGCAATTCACGAAATGAAAAAAGACATTGTTTTGCCCAGTTGTAGAAGACAAGTCCTTCTGGTGTAAGCTTGGGTCTGTACTCTTCGCGATTAAAAAGTCGCAGGTTGAATTCCTCTTCCAGCTTCTTAATTGCAACACTCAGGCTGGGTTGGGTTTTATGGAGATGTTCGGCTGCCGATTTAAAACTTCCTTTTTCCACAATCATTTCAAGTGTTTCCAGCTGATCTATGGTCATAAATTACCCCTTAAACTATATAAATATAATATATATAGATTATAAAAACATATTAATTTTTTTGGAAGTAAATTTCACCGATACTCTATTCATGGGAGGCACTCATGAACTTGAAGATTCCCCTTAAGCGCCGGGCATTTATGATCGGCGCAACAACGACAGCAATTGGTTTGATTGCAGGGGCTGTGCCTCTCACAAGAAAGGAAAAAGGTATGTTAACAATTAGAAGATCCAACGACAGAGGTAATGCAGAACACGGCTGGTTGAAATCCCGTCATACGTTTTCTTTCGCCGAATACTATGATCCTGAACACATGCACTTCGGTCCACTTCGTGTCATCAACGAAGATAGAATTTCCGGAGGCTCGGGTTTTGATACTCATCCCCACCGCGATATGGAAATCATTTCCTACGTGGTTTCGGGTGGATTGCAACATCGGGACTCCATGGGCAATGTGGCAGTGATTAAACCTGGCGAAGTGCAACGCATGAGCGCTGGCACAGGAGTCATGCATTCAGAATACAATGACGAAGATAAAGAAACTCACTTCTTTCAAATCTGGATCATGCCGAAAGTGCGTGGCGTGCAACCCGGCTATGGACAGAAATCTTTTGAGACCGAGTTGAACACGCAAAAACTTGTTCACGTGATTTCTCCGGATGGCAAGGATGGCACAATTGGAATTCATCAGGATGCGGATATGTATATATCGCGATTGAAAAAATCCGAATCCCTGGACTTCAATATCGGCGACGACCGCCGCATGTGGCTTCAGGTTGTCAAAGGCAACGTTCAGGTTAATGGTGAAAAACTTGAAACGGGCGACGCGATTGCGGCCACTGATGTTGCCGTAGCGAACATCAAGGCCAGCGAGGATTCTGAAATGATCCTCTTCAAACTCCCTTAAAACCCTCCCCAGAAAAGGCGGGCCACCCGGCTCGCCTTTTTTCTTTAAAAACCGCTCGGACTCAGCGTTTCCCGGGTTGACGAAGCTTGGGTAGTTAAGTCAAATGCCCCTCCATCAGGGGGAAATCACATGAAAAATCTATTCTTGGCTTTGGCCATGGTCCTTGTCTCTTCCACGGCTTTTTCGGCTCCGGAAATGATTCGCTGCAAATCCCAAAAAGGCGATGTTCTTTTCAACTTCTATCCACTTTCCGCAAGCTGGGTTCATGCCGATGGCACGACGACTGAATTTCTTCGCTATGGCAACATCTGCAATCAAGATGTTGAGAAAGTAAATCCAAAACCAAATTGTCGTGTTGAAGACATTTCCGAAGATCACTACATGATTCAAACTCTGGCATGCCAGCATGAAGGTCAGTGGTTTGCTGACGCCTTCGTTGAGGTCAGCAATATTTCCAAAGAGGGTCGCTTTCAGTGCAAGACAAAATTTGGCAGCCAAGCTGACATCAATTTAAATCTTAGCGAGTGTCAGGCTTACTAAACATTCTGGGTTGCGCCCGATCTCTTTTCTGGGCTGGGCGCTTACTCCACTGGTACTTTTTCAAATCCAGCTTTCCCATCGTATCGAAAGCAACGCCTTCCTTCGCAAGCTTCTTTTTCTGCTCCTGATAGTTCCTGCTTTTAATATCAAAAGAGATTTTTCCCTGTGAGTTTAAAACCCGGTGCCAGGGCAATTTGTACTTGGTCGAAGAGGAGTGCAATATCCACGACACTCCACGGGAGCCCTGAGGTTTCCCGGCAAGCTCAGCAATCTGTTTATAAGTCGCAACTTTGCCTTCTGGAATCTTCAGAATCGTCTCTATCACCTTTTTGGAAAAGTCAGACAACTGAACGACGGTCATAACACCTCCTCCCTCTTGATTCTGGCTAACTGGGCCTTTTGATAAGATCCAAACTCCGCGCTGAATAGACAGCGAATCAAAGGGTCTTCCACCGCATCGACGTCGGAATCTTTCACGACACGAATATACAGTGATGACAGACTCTCCCCCGTGTTCAAGGCAGAATGCAGTTTTGCAGCGGTCACTTCCGTACACCAATCAGGATTCACGCCTGACGCAGGTACGGGTTTCATTTGATCATCATTCAATTCATAACAGCGAACTGTCTCTAGGCCCTCTTTAGAAAAAACCGACAGCTTCCAAATTCGGCGTTTATTAAAAAACGTATCTGCGGAGGGACCGATCTCCAGAAATTTTTCCAAAATTCCTTTATCGCAATAGTCGTTTACTTGCTTCATCTGGCTATCGCTTAGTTTTGTAAAATGACTGGCAATACTGGCCGTGGAGGGAGGTTTCAAATCCGGCACATACTGATAATCAGATTCAGGATTTCCAATAACTTTGATCCACGGAAGACTTTCACAGCTTTGCACTTTATCTTTACCTAACAATATCCCGCTGGCAGGAGTCAGATTTATAATATTAACTGTTGGCAGGACGCTTTTTACTTGCGAATGAAAATCAGCATAAGAAATCGGAAAAAATGCGTGGTTGTACCAAGACCAATCCTCCATACGGAACTGGCAAGAACTGGGAATGATGTTTTTCGGATTTAATACTTTCAACTGTGACAGCCATTCCTCGGGAAGTTTCCGATCAGAGGGTGCCGCTTTGTAGGGTTCCAGGACTTCAAGCTCGCGCATCATTTGAAAAGGCCACATCACTAAATCCCAAGGCCCTTGTTTCGCCAGATTCGCAAATGTGTCTTCATCAATCCAGGAATCCACAACATTTAGAATATTCAAACCCTGAACTCTGATCTGAAATAAAGAATCCACATCAACGTCCAATGCGGGACGAGATATGACTTCAAAATCCCCAATGGAAACTGATGAATTCAAAACCACTGGATGCACATTTACAAAACCAAGTTCACGAATCCAGGAAAACATTTCCTGATGAACGCAAAACATGTAAATAGGCGTCGCACGATCCAACAGCTTCAAACTGTCAAATGAGCAGTGATCGTCATGAAAATGAGAAATAAAGACCGCATCAAAACGAAGCTGTCTAACCGCTGCCAGATCAAATTCGATTTCCGGGAATGAGAAGCAGTTTCTACTGAATGGATTCTCAAAAATCGGGTCAAAGGCGATGCGCACGCCCCGGCTTTCGAAAACATATCCAGCATGAAAGATCCGCGAAATCTTAACGGCCATATCTAATTAACTTCGTTGTTACAGGATTCACCCCGCATCAGCGACTTGATATTGTCCCGAGTGGTCTCTGCAATATTTACGAGGGCTTCATGGGTTAAGAAGGCTTGATGGGACGTAAGAATGACGTTAGGGAATGTAGTCAGACGGGCTAGCACATCATCCGTAATTCCCTCTGCGGATTGATCCGTAAAGAACACGCCTTCTTCTTCCTCGTAGACATCCAGACAGGCACCAGCAATACGGTGGGACTTCAAGGCTTCAATAAGCTCCTTGGTGTCAATAAGTGCTCCCCTTCCCGTATTAATAATCACGGCGTTTTTCTTCATCACTTCAAAAGCCGAGGACGAGAGCATGTGTCGAGTTTGGTCATTCAACGGACAGTGCAGGGAGATAACATCTGATTCTTTCAAAAGATCCTGCAAGGCAACGTACTTCCCGATTTTCTCCATTTCAGGATTAGGAAAGGGATCATAAGCCAAAACCTTGCAGCCAAATCCATTCATAATCTGGGCAAAAGCCCGTCCGATTTTTCCAGTTCCGATCACGCCGACCGTTTTGCCATAAAGATCAAATCCGACCAGACCCTCCAATGAGAAATTCAAATCACGAATTCGCCCATGGGCACGGTGAGTTTTGCGGTTTAGCGTCAAGAGCAAAGCCACCGCATGTTCCGCAACCGCATGAGGCGAGTATTCCGGCACACGCACGACACGCATTCCCAACTTTTGAGCAGTGCTGATACTTACGTTATTAAACCCAGCACAGCGTAGGGCAATATTGCGAACCCCTTGCTCCTTAAGCTTCATCAGGACTTCTTCATTTAGAATGTCATTCACAAAACAGCAGATCGTGTCATAGCCCTTGGAAAGCTGTACAGTCTTGGGAGTCAGTCGAAGTTCCAAGAAATCAGGTTCAATTCCTGATTGTTTGAAAACTGAGCTAAAGACTTCCTCTTCATATTTTTTAGAACTGAAAAACCCGACTTTCATGACAGCTCCTCCGTTGCGAGCTAAATGTTACATTCACTCAGCTATGAAATCCATAGGTTCTTTGCTATACTGTAGCTTCTGAGGTGACAGATGAAATTGATTTCCTGGAATGTAAACGGTCTTCGCTCCGTGCATAAAAAGAACTTCCGTGAATGGTTTGAAAAAGAGAAGGCCGACGTAGTTTGTTTGCAGGAAATCAAAATTACTGACGATGCGATTAAAAAGGACGAGGACTTCTATCACCCCGCAAAATACCACTCTGCCTGGTCCTTTGCAGAAAAGCCCGGCTATTCGGGGCTGGCAATCTATTCCAAAAAGGAACCTGATAATGTGCGCATCGGAATGGGCATCGATAAGTTCGACAATGAGGGCAGATGGCTGGAGGCCGATTTCGGCCCCATCACGCTAGTGAACAGCTATTGGCCAAACAGTCAGCGCGAACTCACCAGACTTCCCTTCAAGCTTGAATTCTGCAAGGCTGCGGAAAAGCGTCTACAAAGCCTGCGCAAAAAAGGACGTGAAGTTATTATTTGCGGTGACTTCAATATCGCTCACAAAGAGATTGATTTAAGAAATCCAAAAACAAATATGAAGAACGCCGGTTTCTTGCCAGAGGAGCGGGCTTGGATGAGCCATTTTCTGGAAAAGCTTGAGTGGGTGGACAGCTTCAGACAGTTCGAACAAGGACCGGAACACTATACTTGGTGGAGCTATCGTCCCGGCGTTCGCGAAAAGAACGTTGGTTGGCGATTGGACTACTTCCTAGTTAACAAGGAATCTTCGGACCGCCTGAAAGCAGCCGCGCACTGCCCCGATGTCATGGGATCAGATCACTGCCCGGTTCGCTTGACTCTAAAAAAGTAAAACAAATCAGTCTTGTTTGTAGTTACTGATATTCTCAAATAGCTTTGCCATTTTATGGTAAAGCTCATGAATGTGTTTTTCCGGGCTTTTTCCAGCCCGGGTCGCATTTTCCTCGATTTTTTCAATACAACGCAGATCGTGGCAAATCAGATAAGAATTGCTGACATTCGCACTCATTGCCACGGAAAGAAGTCCGATATCTTCCGAGGAGCCATAGGCGTTGCACCAATTGCAAAGTCCGCCAGTGGGTTCACCACTTGAAGGTGTTCTTTTAAAAGCCACACCCCGAGGCATATCCCAATTGGGCATTTTACAAACCAGATATGTGTAAACACCAGAAGACTCTTTCCAGGTAAAATAGGACTGCACATTGAAGGGGTATCTTAGATTGTCCGGCAAAATGAGCTTCTTCTGATCTCTTGCACGAAAGCACTGAATCAATTCCTCTTCAGATGAAATGGAAAAGAAATGTTCATTTTGAAAACTTGAAATCTGGGATTGCATAAACACCAACCTCACTCAATTCAATGGTAACTGGCAAAATGTCAGAAGTCATGCAGACGGTCCAAGGTAGGTACGAATACACTTAGGCGATGAAATTTCTGACTCTCCTTCTATTCTTCATCATAACTCCGCAAATTGCCACTGCTGAATCGGAGTGGAGTTTCGGTGCCGATATGAATATGACTGAGTTCTATTATCCGGAACAATACGGAGAGGATACCAATGACAGCTTATTCAAACTTGAGTTGGATCCAATGGTGCGCTGGAAAAAGGGAGATCGCTGGCGCGTGTACTCAAAGCCCGTGCTTGTGGCCAATCCTGATAACAAATCCACAGAAGAGCAGTTTTATTTTGATCCGTCCGAAACCTATATCAAGTTTCAAAAAGATGTTCTGGATATTTACGTGGGATACAATGTCGTCACCTGGGGGATCACCGATGGCTACAACCCCATAGATATCGTCAACCGACGGCAACTTTATGATCCCCTCAGATCCAAGAAAATGGGTACGCCCTCTATCTTGATCTCTGAATCCCTGAAGTGGATCGACTATGATTTGATCTACATCCCCTCGGCACGCGAGGCCATTTTACCCGGTGAAAACAGCAGATGGTTACCTCGTGAGGTTTTCGTACCACAGGTTCCCGGCAATGACCTGGTCCTGCTCCTACCACCCAATTTGCGCTATACTTGGGGAAACGAAGCTATTCTTGATGATGCACTAGAAAACAACTTTGCCATCAGACTGCAAAAAACTATTTCAATTTTTGATTTCGCCATCACCGGCTACGACGGCGCAGCCTCAGCTCCCATCATTGAACCCCAAGTCACCGGAACCATTGTCGAAGTTTCTCCAAAAACCGTCATTCAAGTGGACCCTGATGTCCGACTCGACACCAAACAATACAGAATTCGCCAAGGAGGTTTCTCATTGGTCAGCCGCCAATGGGACTTTCTATTCAAGTATGCCACGACCTATTCTGACAACTATGGTGACTACGTGAATCTGCCCGGTTGGATTCATGAAAGCATATTGGGTGTGGAGAAAACCTTCAACTTCAGCGATGCCATGCTGATTGCAGTTGTTCAGTATTCATTCCTGGATACCGAAAGAAAAAATGATTCGAATATCTCAATCACGGAAATATTTCGTCGCGCCTGGATGGCGGGAGGGCGACTCTCCTGGAAAGAGGTTTGGAATGCCTCCTTGTTGGGCCTTTATGACACCGTCCACTCAAGTACATTTGTGGAAGTCACATTAGGCCGGCGCTTCTTTGATTCGTGGAACGCCAGCCTGACTGCGAATTTCATTTCCGGAGATATTGAAAATCCCCTGGGCTTATACTCGAAGAATGATGCCTACATACTTTCTGTAGGCCGATCATTTTAAGGAGCCAGCTGTAATAGCAGATCCGAATTGGACAATGACGTGGCTTTGTTAATTTTCAAGCTCACTCCATCAGTCAAAGGGATTGCCGGAAGCTGAAAGCTGAAAGCTTTTCCAGCAATGGCAGAAAGCGCCTTGCTCTCAATAGTGGACGCCGCAAAGCGGGTCTTTGGATAGTAATACTTCACATACCAGGAATCCCATCCATAACGCAAATCCAGCGAAGTGTTGGAAAACTTCACCGATGCTTTGCTATTGGAAATGCCCAGACTAAGTCCACTGCTGAAAGGAACAACGAAGTTCATAAATGGAACATATTGCCCATTTTTAGGTGCTTTCATTTGAGAGAGCAAATTCACTTTCATCTGATACGACAATCCAGAACCAGAAATCACGGGATCCTGATTTGAGTAGACGTTGAACAGGAACTTGCTTGATTTTGGGTAGTCCATCAACTCGGGCCAAACAAAGAACTGCATGAAGCGTGAACCCATCACAGAAGACAGTCCTGAGATCTGGCTTGAATAAAACTGATGCACCCAGGTATTTGCTGCGTAAGCACGACTTAATAGTTCTTTGGCAAAGCCACCCGGCAGACGAATCATCGCTTGGCCGGAGGTGCCATAGTTCACAGCTTCCTGGGAAAGCTGCAGCTTTTTAGTTTCTGCCTGCGGGGCTCTTGTGAACTCCACAATCACGCGGCCTTTCGCAAGCGCCTTTTCTGAATTTGAATCATCGAATGAATCCACAATCATGCTGATATTCACATCGGATCGCGAACTGACAAGTTGTCGCGGCTTTGCAAGATCAAATGAATACTTACCCACGTACCCATTCAGATAAGATAGAATCAAAGTTCTTTGCGGATTAACGAAAGATGCAGAATCCGCCGAGATCTGAGCGATCTGCTGATTTACGATATCAGCAAAGCCCGCTGCGCCCGTGCAACCGAATGCTGCTGCCGACCACGCCTCTTTATCCCATACTAAGGAGAAGTCCTGAACCACGCCTCCGGCTTTACTGGAGTTGATTTCCGGGCTCAAGCTCACAGAAAATGAGCCCGCTCCAGATTTCATATTTAACACGACGTTAGGGCACTCTGCCACCAGATGAAAGCGACCGGTAATACCACCGACTGTTTGCTCCACCCATTGATCAACAGAAATACTTGCGATCGTCATTTGTGCCGCAAGCTCCTTGGACTTCAAGATTACTTGAGTTTCAGAAGAACCCAGCCCTGGCTTTTCCAGCTCAGTATTTAAAGAAACTGAGATTCCTTTTAACTGAACCTGGACGCCATTCTGAGCCTCCACGGTTTGATCAGGAAATTGCCAATTTGCCTTAAATTCCTGATTGGCCAGAGACTTCCATTTCTCTTCAATAAGATTTTGCTGGAACTGCTTAGGAAGAACGATCTCAAACTCTGACTCTACAGTGGCAGAAGAGAATGCCTGCTGCGAGAACAGAAAAGCAGCAAACACGAAAACATTTCTGGTGATTTGCTTTTTACTCATAGGACTAAGGTTACGGTGCTTTGAGCAAAATCTAAAGCGACTTTTTTCGATAGGATGCATTCTCAGTTTTCATATTTGAAATTCGGACCAACATCGAAGAACTTTTAGTCTTTTTATCAGACATTATAGAAATGAAAGCACCGTCCGATATAATAAATCTGTTATCCACACTCAAGGGAAGGAACAATGGGATGCGACTGCCTTTAAAAGTTTCCAGAAAAAATCTGGCGATCATCTCCTTGATGGGCGTAGTTCTTATAACAATTCTAAGTTTGTTTGCCCTGCCAAAACTAACCACACAGTACAGCCTAAAACAATTTCTTCCCAAAGATAACCCTCTATTGATGCTGGATGAAAAGAGTCGCCAGACGTTCCAGCTTTCTGAGGTTCAGCCCTTCATCATCACAGCAAAAATAAATCAGGAAAACGGCGGCAACTGGTTTCGTCAGGATAGAATAACTGAACTGGAAAAACTAACCGATCTGATTTCAAAGTATCCCGGCGTTCGCAACACGCTGTCTCTGGCCAATATTCAAGGGGCTATAAATAACAACCAGGGACTGAGTGTGGGTCCCCTTTTGAAAAATCTTAGCATCGATCGCTGGGAGCCGGAGACTACTTCGAACCCACTGATTGCTCCCACTCTTATATCCAAAGATGGGAAAACCGCTTCGGTTATTGCGAATATCAACAGACTCACCAACAAGGAGCTTTTGGCACTCCGCCAGAATCTGCAAGTGACGGCAACTGCGGCACTGCCTTTTGCAGACGTACAAATGGGCGGAACCCCGGCGGTACAAACTGACATCAGCTTGCTTCTGCAATCTGAGCTGCGAAACTTTGTCATCCTGGGCTTCCTGTCCTGCTTTGTCGTGCTTGCGCTGATTTTTTCAAACTTTGCGCCACTGATCATTTCCTTCGTTATCATTCTTTGTGCAAATATTCTGGTGCTAGCGGTGATGGCAGTGGCGGAACTTCCATTCTCGATTCTTTCCACGACGATTCCGATTCTGACCACCATTGACGTGGTTTCCCTTTGTATTCACACCTTGCTTCGCTATGCCGAAGAAAGAAAAGCAAACCCGTTTGAGTCCCACGAGAATCTGGTCAGCAAAACACTTAAAGCCATTATCAGACCCAACTTGATTGCATCGACGACAACAATGATTGGATTTCTGAGCCTTTTAACCACTAACGTTCCTCTTATTCGTGAGTACGGTGTCACTGCGGCAATTTCCATTGTCATTGGTTGGATCACCACAACTGTACTCTTGTTCCCACTTCTTTTGTTTTTACCAGGACCACGTGCCCGCGAGTGGGCGTGGGCTAAGGCGCGCTGGGGTCTTTACCTGTTCAGACGCAGTGGTCTTTGGACCACTGGTATTATCATAGTCTCCTTGGCATTGGCCCTGAAAGGTGGAAACCTGTCCTGGTCAGCAAAACTATTTGATGACCTCCCACAGAATCACCAAGTACGTCTATCGACTGAAACCATCGACAGAGAGCTGGGCGGAATGATTCCCGTCGATATCGAAATAGATGGCAGTAAAGAAGCTTGGAATGATCCAAGTTTGATTTCCCGTCTGGATTCGCTTTCTGCAGAAATCCGACAACTGCCTTCCGTAGGCAGCGTGGTCAGCCTGCCCGATTTGGTTGCAGCAGCCTCACTTCACAACACTCGTCTGCCAGCGAGCCGCAGCTCCACAGCAGAGATTTACTTCCTATACTCCCTGGCAAGCGACAGCCCGCTTAAGAACTTTCTAAATGCAGACAGTTCTAAAACCAGAATCTCGGTCAGAACCCAGGATTTGCCAGGCAATCAACTGCATGATCTGGTCGAGAACGTTCGACAAATGACGGAAAAAGCGTTCCCGGACATGAAAGTCCAAACCACCGGAATGGGCTCGACTATTCATCATCTTAATAATGAGCTTTCCCGCGAGCTGATTTTTGGATTCTGGCAATCCATGGTTGCCATCATCGCCGTTTTGATTTTCGTGTTTAAATCCCTGCGCTGGTCCCTGGTCGCCTGTATTCCAAATTTGGTTCCGCCAGCAGCTCTGCTTGGATTCTTAGCCATCTCTCAAACTCCAATCAAACCAAGTGTTGCAATTATTTTCTCGATCGCTCTGGGATTGGCATTCAACAATACGGTTTATCTTCTGGAAAGACTGCGCGCCATGCAGAAAACCAAAAACAGCCGCACTCTGGATATTGAAAAGATGATCTGGCTGGAGGGCAATCCCTGCCTGATCTCGACCATGACCTTGCTTGCAGGATTTTCGGTCTTTATGGCTTCGTATTTTGCCATGAATCGTATCTTTGGATTCTATATGGTCTTGTCAATGCTGACTGGTCTGGTAGGGGATTTGATTCTTTTACCAACAATGTTGAAAAGTTGCCCATGGCTGCTTCGCCCATTAGTTTGGAAGAAGGAGAAAGTTATGGCAACAGCAGCGTCCTTTATTTTTGCATTCGTTCTTCTTTTCAACCATCAGGATGCCCTGGCTCAGCAATTGACTGTTGATAAAGTCGGTCAGGAAATGAGCACACGCATCAAAGCGAAAGATGAAACGTTCACAGCTTCCATGAAAATCATAGAAGCTGATGGCTCCAGCAAAGACCGTGAAATGAAAATCTGGAGAATGAGCTCTGGAAAAAAAGACCATTCCTTGATGGTGCGCATGCAGAAGCCCGCTGATCTTAAAGGCACGGCACTGCTTGCGACAATGAAGAACGACACCGAGGAGAAATGGATTTACCTTCCATCCAATAAACAGGTTCGCCGTTTGACCGGCGAAAACTCCAAAGGTGGCATTCTTGGATCTGAGTTGAGTGCAGAGGATTTTGACTTTAATCGTGATTCCTCAGCAACCACGACGATCAAAAAAGAAATGGAAATCAAAGGCAGTAAGTACATCCTGATGGAAAGCGACGTCACCGCAAGCTCTCCGAACTACTCGAAAGTCATCAGCTACGTTTCTGCCAAAGAATTTTTGCCAATTAAGGCAGAGTGCTACGACAAACAAGGCAAACTTCTTAAGGTCATCGACTTTGGCGGTTATAAAAAACTGGGCGGCGGCAAGTTTCGCGCCTCGAGCATTAAAATCAAGAATGTTCAGAATAAACGTGGCACTGACATTCAGCTTGCAGATATCAAGCTCAATCAAAACTTAAAGGCCAGCAGCTTTTCACCAAAGGCCTTGTCCGACGACTAACGAGACAAAGCCACGGCAATCTCTGCAGCGAGTTTGGCATTATTCAGCACCAACTGAATATTTGTCTCCAAGCTCTTGCCTGCAGTCAGTTCTTTGACTTTTCCAAGCAGGAACGGTGTTGATTCTTTCCCTTTAATCCCTTTGGCATTCATCTCTTTTAAGGCATTCTCGATCACAGCCTCCATGGATTTTAAATCCAACGAATATTCCACAGGAACGGGATTTGCGACAACCACGCCACCCTGAAGACCCAGATTCCACTTGGCCTTCAGAATATCTGCAAGTTCCTGCGCTGAGTCCACTTTCGCGTCAACTTTGAAACCGCTTTCTCGAGTATAAAATGCCGGAAGCTCCGCAGTTTGAAAACCCAGTACCGGCACACCTTTGGTTTCGAGATACTCCAAGGTCAAACCGATATCCAAAATTGATTTAGCTCCCGCACATATGACAGCCACATTGGTTTGTGCCAGTTCCTCAAGATCCGCGGATACATCCATCGTTTGCTCGGCGCCACGATGCACGCCACCGATCCCACCCGTTGCAAAGACCGGGATCCCCGCAAGCTCGGCAATGATCATCGTACTGGCAACAGTTGTCGCACCGTCTTTTTTTGCTGCTACGACAAGAGGGATGTCTCGACGACTGACTTTCGTGATCTGCAATCCCTTTTTGGCAAAACTCTCAATTTCTGTTTTAGACAGGCCCGCTCTAAGTTCTCCATTGATAATCGCAATTGTCGCTGGCACCGCACCATGGGCACGAACCTTGTCCTCCACGGCCAGAGCCATTTCGTAATTCTGGGGATATGGCATGCCGTGTGAAATTATCGTCGACTCCAAAGCCACAACAGGAAGTCCCTTTGCCAGGGCTTGTTTAACTTCATCAGAGAGTCTAACTTTATGCGTATTCATTTAAGCTCCGTCGAAAAATTCACTAAGAATCATGCACCATTGATGTGTGGAAAAACAAATAATTAATACCTCACCGTAGATTGCGTCAGCTGCATATAGATTAAAAGGTTGAAATTACGTAATGGGAATTTGCTCCCTCGCACTTTGCTAAATAAATTTTAGTTCATGAAAACACTACTATTCGTCTTTGGCACACGCCCTGAAGCTATCAAAACCGCCCCGGTCATCCTAAAAGCCCAACAAGATCCACGATACAAAGTTCTGGTTTGTTCAACAGGACAACATCGCGAGATGATTCGCCCGTTGTTTGACTTTTTCGGCATTAAACCGGATTTCGATCTGGACCTGATGCGCCCGGGCCAGTCCTTGACTGACATTTCCACCGGTGTGATGTCTGGTTTGAATAAAATTTTACTTGAGAACAATGTGGATGCCGTCGTCGTTCAAGGTGACACAACCAGCGGGTTTATTGGAAGCCTTGTTGCCTTTTACCACAAAATTGCGGTCGTCCATATTGAAGCCGGCCTGCGCTCTGGAGATATCCTCTCCCCATATCCGGAAGAATTTAATCGCAAAGGCACAGCCTTGGTTGCAAATGTGCACTTCGCACCGACTGACACCGCTCGCGACAATCTTTTGCGCGAACACCATGCCGCTGAAGACATCTACGTCACTGGCAACACCGGAATCGACGCGCTATTTGAAGTAAAAAGAAAAATTTCAACAACGCCGGAAATGCAAGATGCCATCGCCGGAAGATACGCGTTCTTGAATCCGAAAAGAAAAATGATCCTGGTAACAGTTCACCGTCGCGAATCTTTTGGTACTCCGATGGAAGAAGTCATGAAGGGTCTTTTGGATCTTTCACGAAGGGAAGATGTGGAGTTGCTAATTCCACTCCACATGAATCCTCAGGTGCGTGCTTCGGCGGCAAAAATTTTTGGTAGTCAGGCTCAGTGGGTTGACAAAGACAGCTTCATCAATCCAGAGAATAAAATCTGGCTCTGCGAGCCGGTGGATTATGTACCATTTATTTACCTGATGGACCGGGCTCATATGATTATCACCGATTCCGGTGGTGTTCAGGAAGAAGCTCCTTCGTTGGGAAAACCGATTCTTGTCGCCAGAGAGAAAACAGAGCGTCCTGAAGCTATCGTCGCGGGCACTTCAAAACTAATTCCTTTGGAACAGAGGCGCTTTTTAAAGCTTGCGACGGAAATTCTGGATTCTGCTGATTTATACAACAGTATGTCCCAGGCAAAGAACCCCTTCGGCGACGGCCGTGCCTCAGAGCGGATCTTGGATATTTTGCAAATGACTCTTCGAAATGAAGACATGGTAACGACCCCAGAACCACCAGTCAGATCGCCAATTGAACCGTACGATTCCCAACATCTTCACATATGATATTTAGGGAGCCTCTGATCTCTTAATCAAAGGCTCCTTTTTTTTAGTTTCTCTAAACGCGATCAGCCAGATCAAAGCGATCCGCATTCATAACTTTGTTCCAAGCCCAGACGAAATCCTTAACGAACTTCTCTTTGGAATCATTGCAAGCATAGACTTCCGAAAATGCTCTTAACTGCGCATGGGATCCAAATACCAAATCCGCCGAGGTCGCAGTCCACTTCGCTATTCCGGTATTGCGGTCTTTTCCTTGATAGACGCCATCCTTAGAGGGCTCATCCCACACCGTATTCATATCCAGAAGATTCACAAAGAAATCATTGGTCAGCGTTCCTGGTTTATCCGTGAAAACTCCGTGGCGACTCCCGCCATGATTCATATCCAGAACACGCAAACCACCCAAGAGCACCGTCATTTCAGGTGCAGTTAAGCTTAAAAGATTTGCACGGTCCAAAAGCATCGTTTCTGGAGACAACGGCAAACCTTTTCGATAGAAATTTCTAAAGCCGTCTGCTTTTGGTTCAAGCACCGCAAAAGAATGAACATCTGTTTGCTCTTGAGTGGCATCTGTACGACCCGGTGCAAATGGCACGGTCACATCCACTCCGCCCTTTTTCGCAGAACTCTCTACCGCTGCACACCCACCCAGCACAATTAGATCTGCCAAGGAAATCTTCTTGCCGCCAGAGGAGGATTTATTAAAATCTGACTGAATCTTTTCGAGCGCGCTCAATGTCCCGGTCAATTCTTTAGGCTCATTCACTTCCCATTCACGCTGTGGTGACAAGCGCAGGCGCCCGCCATTTGCCCCGCCCCGTTTGTCGGTGCCACGGAAGGATCCCGCTGCCGCCCAAGCCGTTGCAATCAAACGCGAATTACTAATACCCGAATCCAGAACTTTCTTTTTCAAATCCTTTATATCGTTTTCATCGATGAGTTTGTGATCGACCGCTGGCACCGGGTCCTGCCACAACTGCGCAGGTGCAACCCACGGGCCCCAGTAACGTGAAATCGGACCCATATCGCGATGTAAAAGCTTGTACCAGGCTTTTGCAAAAGCATCCGCAAAATCTTTCGGATTCTCATGGTAGCGTTTGGAAATTTTCACGTAGGATGAATCCGCCAACAAAGCAAGATCAGAGGTCAACATCGTTGGTGGATGCTTCTTGCTGGAATCATGCGCATCCGGCACCAGATTGTGAGCGGATTTATCCTTGGGAATCCATTGATGAGCTCCTGCAGGACTCTTGGTAAGTTCCCATTCATATTTATGCAAATTATCAAAGAATCCGTTACCCCATTTCGTCGGAGTGCTGGTCCATGAACCTTCAAGGCCGCTTGTGATAGTGTCAGGCCCTTTTCCAGTTTTATAGGAATTTTTCCAACCCAATCCCTGCATGTGGAAAGGACAACCTTCTGGCTCCGGTCCTACGTGATCTGCTTTCGCTGCCCCATGAGTTTTTCCGAATGTGTGTCCGCCGGCAATCAAGGCCACCGTCTCTTCATCATTCATCGCCATGCGCGCGAAAGTCTCGCGAATATCTCGTGCTGAGGATTTAGGATCCGGTTTTCCGTTGGGACCTTCGGGGTTCACGTAGATCAAGCCCATCTGAACGGCACCAAGGGGATTTGCCAGGTTTCGATCACCGCTATAGCGTTCATCACCAAGCCACGTGTCCTCTGCTCCCCAAAACACTTCCACCGGTTCCCACACATCTTCGCGACCAAAGGCAAAACCAAAGGTTTTAAATCCCATTGATTCCAAAGCACAGTTACCGGCAAACACCAATAGGTCCGCCCACGAAACTTGTCTGCCGTACTTTTTCTTTATCGGCCACAGCAGTCTGCGTGCTTTATCCAAACTGGCATTATCAGGCCAGCTGTTCAACGGCGCGAATCTTTGCGCGCCATCACCACCTCCACCGCGACCATCCTCAACGCGATATGTTCCGGCGGCGTGCCAGCTCATACGAATGAACAAAGGTCCATAATGGCCAAAGTCCGCTGGCCACCAATCCTGAGAGTCCGTCATCAGTGCCATCATGTCTTTTTTAAGTGCTTCGACATCCAGTTTTTTAAATTCGTCCTTATACTTAAAAGACTTATCCATCGGATTTACTTTGGGTGACTGATGGTGAAGCACCGACAGATCCAATTGATCTGGCCACCAATCCTTATTGGTGCGCGGTCGCATATTGGTTTTCGGTTTCGGTGCCGGTATGACGGGATTTTCACTCTCACTGCGTGGTTCGGACATGGAAATCTCCTTTGAGTATTTACGTTTTTGTTTTTCACATAAAAGTAAATACTCAATCCGAACCGTTCAATTTTCCAATTTCAAATATGAAAAGCAGTATAATGACAAACTCTAATTCAGATCGATAAACTGGTTGATGTAAGAAGCCGACAACTCAGGATATTGATGCTGAGGCCCATGATTTAATGCGCTAGTTCTTATCGTCAATGTACTTGAAGTAGGCTCGGCACAGAGGATTGTCTTCTTTGATTCTGTTGTAGCGAAGAACTTTATCCATGCGTCGGGCCTTACATCTGTTCACCATAGGACCAATCAAAGCACCAGGTCGCTCCTTTAATACGGGAGCCGCCTCATCTCTACAGGATTGATCGACACTATTCCAGGCAGTTTCACAAACTTCCCGAGTTAGATTGTAACAGACTCCTTGAGGACTGGATGCTCCACATGGTTGTTTGGCCACACTCTCTTCGATCTCGGCTTCGACCACATAGGTGTTCATCACATAAATCAGACAGAACACCAGCAGCAGAGAGCCGACACCGATATCCCAGTAAATCGAAACGCGTAATAGCTTCGCACTGGGACGAAAGTAAATTAACAACGTACCGATTATGAAAAGTGCCAGATAAAATAGAATAGTCATAATTAAAGCCTACAGAAATTTGAGCTTTATCACAATTAGAGTCTTCTCTTATTCCATAACGTGGCTAGTCCCGACTAAAGAAGATCGTCAAACAACGATTTGATCTGACTTAGAATATGAGGTTCACAAAGAGGTTTTGCAGCTGTCGCCTTGATCACTGGCGCTGCGTTCTTGTCCTTAGGCTGCGCCACAGTAACCGACTGTGTGGATTTGCGTTTGGATTTTTTGCTTTTAACGAATTCACCAGCCGCGCATGGTTCCCATTTTTCAGAAATAATATGCCCAGCACAAATATCGCGCATCGCTGAAGTCTGAACTTCCGCCCCTTCCGCGACCACCAAGAAACGATAGTGAATGGGATGTTGGTACTTAAGCCAAACCTCAGTGGTGTATTTCACTGACTTTTTGGTCTCAAGCTTCTTCATTTCGTACTTTTGCTCGAAACCAAACTCATCAGTGAGTTCGAAGAATAAGGACTCCCCTGGCTGTAAGGAAACAGCCAGAAGCTCCACATTGGTAACTACTTTGTCACCAATGGGTTTTGTTGAGTCTACAAAGAGTGGATTGATGGTGCTCAAACCCACATTTCCGTTGCTAGATTAGCCAGCGCCAAACCTGCCGGATTCTTTGGCGAATATTGCAACATCGGCTGATGATTGTGATGGGCTTCCTCAACCACAATGGATTCAGGAATGTAGTTATTGAATACCGGGATCGTGTAGATTGTGCGCAAATCATTGATCACTTTTTCCACGATACGACGGTTGCGGTATTTGGAAATAATGATTCCACGTACGTCGATCTTGTGACCAAGGCCCGTGTGAATGTGCTTCAAAGTGTCCAGAATCAAATCAATACCTTTAAGAGAGAAGTATTCAGGACAAATTGGAATTACGATGTCTTTGGATGCGATCAGGGCGTTCACAGTCAAAAGACCCAAAGATGGCGAACAATCGATCACGACGATGTCGTAGTTTTCTTTGATTTCAGCCAAAGCTCTTTTAAGAATGCTCTCACGGCCGAACTTGGTCGCCATGTGAATTTCAATACCGCTCAGCATGATTTCTGCCGGAATCACGTCAATTCCGAAAGCTTCTGATTGAACGATGGCATCCTGTGCTTCAAGCTCGCCTGTTAGCACATCATAAATAGTGTTTTCAAAATCAACGTCACCAAACATTGCACGAGTCGCCGAGGATTGAGGATCCAAGTCGATAAGAAGAATTTTCTTACCCTCTTTCGCCCATTGTGCTGACACGTTGATAGCTGTCGTCGTCTTAGCAACGCCACCCTTTTGATTGATAAATGAAACAACACTTCCCATGGGATTCCTCCGGTATTGGTAATTCCCCAATACTTTAGGCCAGCTTTTGGCGGATGAGAAGAAATCTACGGGGGTTACGGGTGCTTTTCGCGACAAAGGTCTAGGTCGGCACAGGGGTTGCAATTCTATGGCGCTTTACCTATTCGTCAAACTGGGAGAACCCACTATGCGTCTTTTGAATTTAGTTCTTACTGTGTCAATTGCGTTTACACTGTCCGCTTGTGGCGACACCACCGGAGGACAGCTGACTGCAGCCAACACGGACAGCATAGTTAACGGCAAAGTGGTCACCAAAACCACGGATCTTAGCCAAAGCACTGTTGCCATTTTATTTGAAGATGGTGGCAAGTTTCTAAGTCTATGCACAGGAACGTTCATCGCAGAAAACGTCGTGCTGACCGCCGCTCACTGTGTCGAAGAGGGCAATTTGTATCTTACTCAGAACAAATCCCATCCCAATGGTATTAAAAACAAGAAAGACCTTATGGGCGTCGTAACGAAATCCATCGTTCACGATGAGGCTGATATCGCACTCCTGCAATTCAGTACCTACTCGGCTTCAGCCAGCTACAAAGTTCGCGCTCTTCCAAAAGAGGATTTTGTGATTCCTAGGGATGGAAAGTTTGAATTCATTGGATACGGATTAACTGGCGTTTATGATGACGACGCCGGCATTTTGCGATCAACGTCTTTGCCGACAAAGACCATGTTCAAATCCCTGAAGATTGAGGGCGAGCAGCAAGTAGAACTGGGCACGATTATCATTGATCAGACCGAAGCAGGAATTTGCATGGGAGACTCCGGTGGACCGTTGTTTGTTAGATCGAAATCTGGTGAAGTCACTATGGTTGGCAACATCAGTGCCATGAAGTTCTGGTTCAATGACGAGCTTGTTCAAGTAAATCTGCTAAAAGCAACTGACCTTAGAACTCACCTGACTTGGATCAAGAAGTCCGTAAAAGCCCTTCAATAAGAGCTTGAGATTCAGTTGACCGCGCAACCTTTTGATCTGAATATTCAGAAATGTTGAATATCTATATAGATGCTGACGGTTGCCCGGTTAAAGACGAAACATACAAAGTGGCTGAACGCTATCAACTGAAAGTATTCGTCGTCGCCAATAAGTATCTAAATGTTCCCCAAAGTTCCCGTATTGAAATGGTCGTCGCCTCCAGCGACTTCGATGCCGCTGACGATTGGATCGTGGAGCACGCTCAAGCCGGCGATATTGTTATTACCGCCGACATCCTACTTGCCGAAAGATGCGTTAAAAAGCAGGTCCGTGCCATTGGCAGCAAAGGTATTGAGTTCACTGAAGACAGTATCGGCTCGGCTGTCGCAACCCGCGAACTTATGCAAAACCTAAGACACATGGGTGAGGTCCGCGGCGGCCCCGCCCCGATGGATAAAAAGGATCGCTCAAAGTTTCTAAGCACACTGGATCAGGTCATCCAGCAACTGAAGCGGTCCTGAATAAGTTAAGTATTGGATTTACGTCGGCGCCTTTTCATACTGCAACCGCACCCATCAACAAATGTGAATCCGCGTCAGCTAATTGTTTTGACCTATTAAATACCTCCTGAAATCATTGTCCCATCTACATTTGAGGGGGATCAATGAAGACAGTGCTTATCGCGATTGCAACTTTGTTTTGTACGCAGGCCTTTGCCCAAGAGACTTCGACATCAACAACCAAGGTTTCAAGTCCAACGCAAACATCTTCGGTGCCTGCTGCCAATAGCAGCATTACGACCACCGCTCCAAAACAAGAAAATCCATGGCATTTCACTCTGGGTTCTGAAAACTACAACTACGAAGCAGACAACCGCAGCACCGACTCAGGAAACGTTACCTCCTACAACTTTGTAGGTGCTCGCTATGCCCCTTCAAAACTTTGGGAACTTGAACTTCGTCAGCATTTTCAAATCGTCTCTAGCCGTGACCGCCTGGGTGGTCGTGACGCAATTCTTCATCGCGACTCTGCAACAGCCATGGCCGAAACAGTTCTGCGTGCAGCCTTGAAGCCGACAGGGTTTTTGGGATCCAGTGCTGCCCTTATTGATCTTAGATACTATGCCCCTACTGACAATGTCGGCCGTGAAAATCACGAACTGGGTCGTATTCGTCTTGATAACTATTTCGAGTGGACGGTGACTCCGAAGTTCACGATGGCGGCCTACGTGTCTCCACGTGTCCTACTTAACAGCCAGGACAATCCAAACAAAGCCGTCGGTGCTGATGCTGAATACTATCAATTGAAAGCAGCACCTTACTTCATCTATACCATGAACGATCACATCAATCCGTACTATGCCTACACCGTTTCCGGCAGATCCAGCCAAGCTCAACGCGGGAATTGGGATTTGGATATGGCAAACACAGGTTCTCACGAAGTCGGATTGAATCTTTATTATGGCGCCTTCTATATCAATCCAGCGGTGATCAGCGATACGAACCTGGATGACGGCAGCGGATCTGTAGTTAGCAACGACTCGCGTGCGTTCTCTTATGATAACTTAAGCTATAATTTTAACGTTTACGCCGTTTTCTAAATTCATAAAAAGTTAAATCTTAGAATTTGAAGCCTCCCAATTGGGAGGCTTTTTTTATTTAACGTACGCTGGTGAACAAATGACCACACTTCGCGTGGCATACCCCTTGCTTTGTGAGTTCCTCAAAACATATTGGAGCAAATTGGCTCCGTTACTGAGGGGAATCACAATGAATCGATTTTTTACCTTGCTGTGCGGCGTTTTGATCTGCTCATCCACATGGGCAGGAACATTTGGAAGACCAGGTCAGTCCGGTCAAACTGGAAACTCGGGCCACTACGGTGGCAACGGAGACGACGTCACTATCTTTGCTCCAAACGCTCAAGGCGGAAGATACAATCTGAACGGTGGCGATGGTGGTGATGGTCACCCCGGAGAAGATGGCGGTGACGCCTACTTTTGCAGTCAAGACCGTGTCTCCGAAGACCTTTTTGGAGCTAATGCAGGCGACGGTGGAGCCGGCGGTAACGGTGGTAGTGGTGGTCATGGCGGTGATGCAACCATTTATTATACTGATATATCTCAACTCAAAAAAATATTGATCATCTCTGAAGGCGGCGAAGGCGGCCGAGGCTCCTATGGTGGGCGCGGCGGATCACGAGGTTGCCGTTGCGACTACAGAAACTGGGAAATGCCCCCACGTTGTTATGACTATAAAGATAAAGACGGAAAACTGTGCCGCCGCTGCGACCCACCTCCCCGCTTTACCTGCGACGATGGATATTCCGGTCGCGACGGTTCCCGTGGTAACGATGGCAATGATGGACACAACGGCTCTGTCACACTTATCAAATCCGCAACGCCACTACTGGAAGAAAACAGTATTGCAGCAGTTTCTGTAAATAAACTGAACACAAACCAAACCGTGCGTGCAGTTCTGACAGAAAATCTTTTCACAGGAAAAGCAGGCATTCGCTCATTCCTGGCGCCCGGCTCAAAGGTAAACGACAACTACGATGAGTTTGTTCGTCGTGCCTCTGAAAATGTCGCGATCGTTTGGCAAGCGCCCCGCAAACCAGCAGATCACACAGGTAAAGTTGCCGCATACATCCGCAATGGCAAAGTAGGTTTCGAAGTCAGCTCCAATGATATTCTGATCACCGAAAGATCAGATTCAACACAAGAGCACACACTGACGATTAAAGAAGCTTACAAAGTCGACGAGTTTTCACGCATTGGTATCACCAAAGAGGGCTTGGGCAAGAATTCAAAGATCAAAGTACAGGCGATTTCACCAAGACCGGATATGGTCACTGACTCTTACCATGTGACGATCACTTATGTGCGTTTGATCCTAAGAGACAAAGTCGTTTTCTCGGGTGCAGTTCCAAAACAATTCATCACCAAAAGCGGCAATCAAACGATTGTGAACATCGGCCAGATCAAGTTCGAAGACTCGGACAAGATTTGGAATAAGAAGCTGGTAATCAACTTCTCATTCAACCGCAAAATCGCAAACAGCTACGAGAACATCTCGAAGTCTGCGACTTATAAGCAGGATAAGCTGTAGGAGCATTTCGGTACAAATTCCCGCAGGAACTCCTGCGGGAATTGAACCCGCGTCCACAAGTGATCCGTCATAAGACGCTACATACTTAGTCGATATTTTAATTTGATGATGGGACCGCTAGTGTGTGAGATTTAAAGACACTATGAAAAAGAAGGCTGCAAAAAAGATTTCAAAAAAAGTAGTTCGCAAAAGTCCGAAACCAAAGCTTTTGTCAGGTGGAAATCCTCAAATTGCTAAAGGCGATGGCGACGAGCCCGTGCAAGCTTACATTTCAGCTGTTCCTGGATGGAAAAAAGAAGTTGCTCGCAATCTTGATAAACTAATTACGCAGCATATTCCCACCGTAAATAAAGCTGTGAAATGGAATTCGCCCTTTTATGGAATGGAAGGCAAGGGATGGTTTTTAGGTTTCCATGTCTTTACGAAGTACGTGAAAGTCACTTTCTTCAATGGCGGATCACTAAAACCACTTCCACCCGTGGAAGCAAAACACAAAATCATCCGATATCTCCATATTTATGAAGACGGTTTTGATGATGCACAGTTTGTGAAGTGGATTAAACAGGCCTCTAAGTTACAGGGATGGAAGCCGTAGCTCCCCGAAGGGGAGTTACTTATCAATTATTTTTCTTTGAAAAATCGGTGGAGGCGAGTCGCGACTTATCGAAACTTCCTCCAGAGACAAAACTCATCCTATGTTGTGGAATTCATTCGATTCATAGATATCTAGTAAGTTTCTTCTGGAGGAAAAATGCAACGTGGAGGAAGACGTTCTTCCTCCGCAGTCTAGGATTTAAACGGAACTAAGATATCAAACTCACTGTCTGCCGAATCACGATTGAATTTTGATCCATATACCTCGATAGACATGCCGTCCAAAATCTCTAGTCCACTTTCGGGCATCCATACGTTCCAAATCTTGCGAACTGTATCGCCTGAATCTGCCAAATGCCCCTTGTGGGTAAATTTCGCGTACTTGCCAGCAGAAACTACGACTTCTGTAAATCCAATTGGAAGAGGGTGCTGGCTTCCAACCTCAATTCCTGCCAAGTACACATATCTATCCGTAGCTGATTTCTTGATCTGCCGATGGGACTCTAGCCCAACTCCATAGACAACTTCTGGATCAATTGGATTTATTTCTGACCAACGGGCCACAAATTGATCCCAGTGATTATGAGCCGCCTGAAAATCATACTCACTATATGGTTTTGCAACTCCGATCAGTCGCTTCTCTTTCATTTCAATAATTTCTGGTCTCACCGCATCCCCTTTTGTTAAGGCGTTGATATCGTCCAATGTTAGAGGTCGATCGACCTCAATGGACTTCCTCATTTTGCGGAGTTGGCCAGGAGTAACATCATAGGCATTTTTAAAAGCGCGAGTGAATGCTTCTTGTGATTCGTACTGACACTCAAGAGCAAGATCCAAAATATCTTGGTCGGTATCAATCAATCGACGAGCAGCTTCACTCATTCTGCGTTTGCGTACATACTCACTCACAGTCATTCCCATCAAGCTTGTGAATACTCTATGGAAATGAAATGGAGAAAATGCACCAGCACTAGCAATCAAATCCAAATCTATCTGCGCAAATAAATTCTGATCAATATATTGAATTGCTTTGTAGACTCTAAACCCATGGTCACTCATGACTTCCCTCTGCTGAAAGTACATATAACGAACTTTCAGCGGTGATTTTTGATCTATCTTGCTAAAGTAATAACAGAAATTCAATTCCCCCAGGCTACCCTGTGGGAATTGAACCCAAATAAATCAACATAATTAATGATTTAGAAAATGGTGGAGGCGGGGGGAATTGAACCCCCGTCCGCAAGTGATCCGCGATAAGGCGCTACATACTTAGTCAGTGTTTTAATTTGTTCGTAAGTCTTCCACAGACAAAATCCTTACGACACATTCCCCCAGTAAATTTAAGCAAGTCTGCTGGAGAAAACCCAACTCGCCGAGGTCTCTAATTTGACAATCTACTCCAAAAGCGAAACCACCTTAAGGGAGATCGTGCGGCTAATTAAGCTGCAAGTGCGTAATCGTTGCCAATTACAAAATGGACGTTTTTATCGAGGTCCTCATCCGCCCCGGTATGCTCCTTATGTTTCAGCACCCACGTCGAAGCCAGTACGCCCCCGTAGTGTTAAACATTACTCGTTCATTGTAGCACAGATTTTCAATTCACCTAATCGAAGTAAATTTGAAGTTCTAGTCTGCTCAAAACGATCGGACATAGTGTGTTTTTGGATCGTAGAAAACAACACCCAATTCACCACGTCAAAGCACGGTTTTTAAGCACGTTATGTTACACCACCTTAACAGTACGCTAACGTGAGCATGACAATTCACCTGGTAAAAGGTCCAGATATCCACCATTTATAGGGGTCTTCCACAGACTTATCCACATTGTTGCTGAAATTTTGGTGCTTTTTTTAAGGGAAATTTAAGATTCTTAAATTTTCGTGAAAACGATTCGTGTTTTCTGACATGCTCGGTAACATAGCAAAATGGACTTAAAAGGACAAAAAAAGGGAGCAATTTGCTCCCCATTTTCGCTTCAAAATTTGATCTAAAACTTAGCGGAAAAGTTCCGCTGCCGATGCCGCTGATGCCGCCAAAGAACTTACATTAGAACGTTCTTTGTTAGCATCCTGGTTCGCGTTCGGAATCAAGGAAGACTTCTTCGCTGGTGGAGGTGGAGCCTCCGTTTGTGGTGCCACTGCCACCGGCTTCGCTACAGCTTCAGGTTGCGCTTGCGGAGGTACAGGAGCTGCTTGAACTGCTGCCACCTCTACCGCTTGGGCAAGAACTGCCTCAGCTTTTGCTACCGCTTCAGCACTTGGTGCCGCTGCTTCCATCACAGAGTCAGCAAGTTTCACATCAAGAGCACTTTGCATAACTGGTTGAGAAGACGCGTTCACAGAGTTTGTTACCGGGAACAATTGGATGTTCAGTTGGTACACTCTTTCGCCTTTTGATTTCATACGAGCGATGGAGTTGTCTTTATGCAAACCTTTGCGCATCTGACGAAGTTTGAATTTGATTTCCTCGAACTCAGCTTTCGTCAAAGACATCGTAAGCGTACCGAATTCACGATCTGTCGGTTGATCCTGGTAAATGGATTCAAGACCCAAGTACATCAATTGAGATTGAAGTTTACGAACCAACGCAACCGGGATGTCTTCAGGAGATTCAGTCAGGCTGCGGGCCTTCTTGATCTCCCCTGTTTTTTCATCACGACGAAGTTCGCCAGAAGCGATCAATGCCTGAAGAGAGTTTTCGATTTCGTCTTCAGAAGCTTTGCCGCGCAAAAGGTTTTTCAATGATTGCGTATCAAACGTCACGCCATCTTGATCCACCATCGCATAAACGATCCAAGCAACCCAGTTCGGAACTTTCTCGAAGGACTTACGATCGATCTCACCCGATTTAAGTTTCACACCCACGCGGTGCTCAGACATTTTTTTAAGGAAGATATTACGATCTGCAGGGTCGGTCGCTTGCGTGAAGTTTACCAGCAGGCGGAATTCTTCGGTTTGCTCTTTATTGAAACCAAGTGCTTTACCGAATTTACCGATCATGTCCTCGGAAAGGTTTCTTTTACCTTCGATGATCATTTTCAGATAATTTGGAGATTTGATGTTCGCCGCTGCAGAGAAAACTGCGTAGTTATACTGGCGCAAAGAACCCTTGGAAGCTTTACGTTTATACTGATAAAAATCCGCAAGATATTCGCGGTAGTTCATGTAATCGGACAATGCTGGCGAAACCAGCGAAGTGTTTGAAATTTCTTTGCCTTTGCCGAACTCGTGTTGATTGTGTTGCATTGAAATTGCTCCTTTTGCGCCTAAATAGTTGAACGCAGTTGGAGCTTCAAAACAAGGGGATTCAATACGTAAGGCGGCATGTTTTCGCGCGGCATAAAAAAAGGGCCTCCGTTTTCACGAAAGCCCCTTGATGAAGAACAAAATTTTCGAACTACCTAGCGTGGACGCGGTGGTTCTGGTGGAGGAACCGGGCGATCGTTATGACATTTTTCAAGAATCAATGTGACGTTATGAATGTCCATGCTGCCATATGTGTAGATCACCATATTTTGCGTATTTGGTCCGATCACCACATTTTGTGGATTCCATAGATATGTTTGAGTCCATGGCCCAATTTGCAAACGAGGGTAGACGAACACTCCATTAATAGATAGATCCGCAAACGAAGAGTTCACCAACGACATTGCTTCGAAACGCACAGATGCCAAACGGTACCCACGGTACTGACGGGAATTAAAGTATCTGCCAATATCCAGGACATCATTGCCCATCATACGACGGCTGATACCAAGACTTACTTGCTCACAACGGCATGGGTTTTCAACTCCCCCACCACCGCCGCCGCCACCTTGGCAACGAAGATTCAAAGCAATTGTGGAGATATCAGACATGCCACGCACTTCGATCTCCATCATGCGCACGCCTTGGCCGATCACAGCGCGGAAGCGCGGCACAAAGTGCACGTAGCCTTGTGGAGAGTTCGCCCACTGATCAACTTGACCGTTAATCAGGAAACCCATTTGTGTGCGGATGTCAGAACCAAGCACTTGCACACCTACAGATTCAACCACGCAACCTTGATAGCGATGGTCAATTCCCGCAAGCGCAAACAAATTCAAACGTTGATTGATCACGCGACGTTGAACGTAAATAACTTTTTGATCTGAACCATAACCGCCGTTACCCGGTTGACCTGGATTTGGACTGTGCGGCGGCGGAGGTGGAGGAATCGGAGTCGTCGCCGGTGGCTTGCCCGGATTTGGTCTCGGGTTAGGTTTTGGATTCGGTTTTGGCTGAGGGCGCGGTTGCGGCTCTGGCTGCGGATATTCTGGCTCACCTGGAACCGGAAGATCGTCATCTGGTAATGGAAGTGGATTGTTATACCCACCGCTTTGCGGTCCTTGGTTTTGTCTTGTTTGCGCTTCACTGACTTGCGGTCCAAAAACCATCGCCATGGAAATCGCCAAGATAAAAATCTGATTCAGAGCCATCTCGTCCCCCTTTTGCATAATTAGAATCTGCGCAGAGGGCATAAAGCAAGCGTTATACCAATCATTTGGGTGTCATAAAGTACCCAGGAAGCATGACAGCATAAAAAAAAGGGCTGCAGCTTGGAGTCTGCAGCCCTTGGGCAAACAAAGGGGGATCCTTTATTTGTATTTTGGGTTTATTCAACAGATGGCAAGTCTTCACCGATGCCATCATCGTAACCGCCATCGTAACCGCCATCGAAACCACCGTCGTCATTTTGACCTTGGTAGTCGTTAAGATCGATTACTGGTTTGATACGTCTCATGAACGTGATCGCAAATGCATCTTGCTTAAACGTCGCAAGCTTTCTCATTTTAAATACGATACGCAATTGACCCAAACCATTGTTAGCTGTCAAACGAGCTTCGCCAATCATGTTTTGGTAGCTCAATTTACCAGAGCTTGTCAGACCATCTTCATCCGCATTTGGATCTGTTTTCAATGGCTTCAATACGATGTTCGTGGAGTTGCCAGATTGTGGCGCAACCAACGGACCCGCGAAAGCCAAAAGTTGATTCGAGCGAGTTGTAATAGTCACTGTGAAACCAGAACGACCGTTAACAACTTCCCAAGTATTCATAAACGCAGTTTTAACGCTGTTTGAAGACTGGTTGTATTCCTTGGAGTTTTTCGCCAAGTCACGCATTACGTCGTATTCTGGATTGCCATTTTTAGACAACGGCATTTTGAAGTGAAGGTCTGCGATGGATTGACGGAAAACGATATCAAACTTGCTTGCAGAACCCGCGTAACCCAACTCCGCTTTTACCAAAGTCGTTTCGCATTTACCGTCCAAATCAAGGCACTGAAGAGTACCATGAGAAGGAAGTGAACCTGTCGTCTTAGTTCCGTTGCCAGCACGTGCTGACTGAAGCTTGATGATATCGTTGTTTTCTTCCAAAGAAGAGTTACCAACAAAGTTGTAAACTTTCGGGAAACCATTTTCCTGAACTTTCAATGTCACAACAGATTGATCAGATACACTGTCAAACTTCAATTTAGCTTCAGTAATAGAAGATGCATTGCCAACATAATCACGTTTCAAACCGCGAATTACATCCAACGTATCGTCTGTAGAAGAGGACGTATAAAGAAGACCTTCGCTAGATACAGCACCGGTCACACGTTTACCGTATTTGTTGCTGTCAACATTAGCCGGCTGAGCCGTCTCGTAGTTAGGACCCACGATAACGCCGTCAGAGTTCATCACACCGTCAGCCACTGGAGCTGTCGGATTAACATTTGTGCCAGCTCCTTCAAGAACCGGAAGATCAGATTCATCCAAGGTGGATTGAGTTTCAGGTGGTGGGGCACCAACACCTGCAGTTTTATCTTTGCTGCAGGCAGCAAGACCTAGTGTTGCGACCAAAGCCGCAGTAATCAGAGAATGTTTTTGCAACATTGAAAACCTCCAAGTTTTTTCAGTCACGAGTTTTGATAGTCCCAGCAATAGCAAGGCTCAGGCCAAGTATTGTCACTGCTGAACATGCTTGTATTGCAATACAGACCTATCCTATGATGCCTTAGAGAAGGAATTACATGGCTGCTTACAATTTGAACGCCCTATTGAATGATAAGAGGAAATTTCGACACCACCTCCTGCTGGTCACAGTTTTGGCCCTGGCTTTGGCGGGTTCCGTGGCAGTCCTATTTGACCAGTCTGTGGCTCTATATTTCAATACTCCAGAAATGCACCAATTCATCAGACCGCTAGCCCGCGAGGTCACCAATATTGGGCTTTCTGAGCATTATTTTACTATCTGTATCCTGACCTGGATTTTTTGCGCCTATGTGGCGCCCCGATTCGCCAAACTCAAAAAGTATTCAGCATCTGTTGATTACTTCCGTCGTTGGGGTCTGAATTTTCTTGTGGCCTTGTTAGTCAGTGGCGCGATGACTCACGTCGTGAAATTCCTGGTGGGTCGCCAACGCCCTCACAAAAGCCCCTCTTTTGATCCCTTTGTTTTCGACCACATCACCACTCATTGGCACTGGCATTCATTTTCCTCAGGGCACTCGCAAGTGATGTTTACGACGGCCACAATGTTCTGTATCGCATTTCCCAAGTACAAATGGTTGTGGCTTGCAATTGCGGTGATGGCTTGTGCGACACGTGTGATTATCCAGGACCACTTTATCAGTGACACGATTTTTGGTGCTTGTGTGGGTTACGTTGGAACTTTGCTTGCACTTAAATGGATGCAAAGAAGCAAGAACGCCCTTATCTAAGAACGTTCAGATAAAAAGTCAGTAAGGCCCTGGGATGATTTCAGGGTCTTTACGATGCGCGCATACTCAGGAATAAACGATTCCACCACGCCCCAGAATTTCGGTGAATGATCCATGTGTTTTAAATGTGCCAACTCGTGCACGATCACATAGTCGATAATCTCCTCACCAAAAACCACCAGACGCCAGTTTAAATTGATCGCCTTTCTGGAAGAGCAACTCCCCCAGCGGGTTTTCTGTTCTCGGAATTTCAATTCCGAAGGATGAAGGTTCATCACTTCCGCCCAATGACTTACCTTTTGCGACAGAAGCTTTACGGCTTCACGTTTATAAAAGTGTCTCAGCTCGGCAATGGCTTTCGGATGATGCTCTAAAGAGGAATTAGCCTCCCACTGAGCTTTCGGAATATGCAGGAATAACTGATCCTCACTGACCGATACAAAGGCTTTTTTGGAGAGTGTGATGACGACCTTCAGTTCGCGGTCGCGCCCCAGATAGGGAAACCTCTCCCCGGCTTTGATGGTTTTCTTTGGATAAAGATCCGCGATCGCTTCAAACTTAATAAAGTTCTTTTCAATCCATTCACGCTTTGTGGACAGAAAATCCAGGACGGTTTGCTTGGTGGTGATTTTGTTAGTCACCACTTTAATGGGACGATTGGGATACAGGTAAATCGACAGCGACCTGCGAAAAGGCTTACGGTGCAATTCCACCGCCCAGTTTGCAAAATCAAATAATTCCACCGACCCACTCATGCAATGGAGAATGACTTAAGCCCCAAGAAGTGGCAATCTAAATCCATGGACAAGAATTCCTCTTTTTATAATTTAGATCCCGACAAAGTACTGCAAGCAGCGGATAATGCAGGCTTTTACCCAACCGGGGAATTCACGCAACTGAACTCCTATGAGAACCGCGTCTTTGATATCAAATTGGAAGAACCAGTTGAGCCAAACTCACAAAGCAAGAACGTCATCGCCAAATTTTACCGCCCCAATCGCTGGAGCAAAGAGGCGATTTTAGAAGAGCACGAGTTTCTGCTTTCCTTAAGAAATGAAGGCATTCCCGCTGTGGCACCTTTGTTTCAAGGACATGATTCCACGGTTTCTGAAGTTGACGGCATGTATGTTTCATTCTTCCCGAAAGTTTTGGGGCGCATGCCTCAGGAATTTTTAGGGGATGACTACCGCAAAGTAGGCCGCCTGATGGCGCATGTTCATAATGTGGGTGCGCGCAAGAAAGCGCCACATCGTCCGACTTTGGATACAAGTTACTACGGCGGCTGGGATACTTTGGACAATCTTCAGGACTGGGTCACGCCGGAATTACGCTCCCGCTATAATGTTGCTGCCGAAGACATTCTTTACGCCATCGACGATAACTTTGACCCGTCAGAATTCATTCGTATTCACGGCGATTGCCACAAGGGGAATTTACTAAATAACGGCACACAGTTTTTCCTGGTGGATTTTGACGATTTCGTCAATGGCCCGGTGGTGCAGGATTTCTGGATGTTGCTTTCAGGCGATCAGGATTCCTTCGGTGAAGAAAAAGATCTGATCATCTCTGGTTATGAGGAGCTTCGTGAATTCCCGGAGCATCAGTGGTCATGGATTCCAATGTTGCGTGGACTGCGAATCATCTCTTATGCCGGATGGATCGCCAAACGCTGGGAGGATCCAAGTTTCCCACGGTTGTTCCCTGAGTTTAACACCTACCGCTATTGGGCGGAGGAAGTTGAAGCGCTTGAGAAAATCGCGTGGTCCATTAATCCCGCCTAAATTTCGTTGACGGACCGTCCTTGGAAAGCAAAGCTTTTAATTAACAAGCTTCACCAAGGACGGACCATGAAATTTCTTATTTCAGTATTGTTGCTGGGACTGACCCTGAATTTGACTGCCTGCAAAGTTGCAGAAGTTGAGGAAGAGGAACTTCCTCCAGACTCTCTCGTCAACCAAACAGACTACAGCTCCTGCAACACGGGTAGCAGCGGAACCAGAACTATCATTGGTTCTTGGCTATATCGCCAAGGCGTCGGTAACACCAGCTTTACAAAAACATTCACTTTTTCCCGCGAATACGTGCGCATGACCAATGACTGCGTGTTTGACGGCATCCCGGTTCGCGCGACTTCCACGTCACGCGTAATGCTTGGCATAAACTCTGTGAGCTATTTGGATGCGGTACTTAATGAAAACGCATTGCAAAGAGAGGACTACAAACTGGTTTGCCAGTCGAAAATTGACCTCGCTGACCTAAGCTATCGCTTCCAGGGCAACTGCCTTGTCCTTACAGGCCAAGACGGCAAAGGCTCTTTGACACTTATTCCGGCCACCAACTAGTTCATTGCCGCCCCAGCATCAAAACCTGGGGCTCGCCGCAAAGCAGAACTTCCTCAATCCTTTGTCATGAGGTCCGCCCCTGATCTATATTTCTAGGGCTTATTAACCTATCAAAGGACAACTCATGAAAAAAATCAAAGTTGCAAATCCCGTCGTTGAACTAGACGGCGACGAAATGACAAGAATCATCTGGAAATTCATCAAGGAACAATTGATCCTTCCTTACCTTGATATCGACATTAAGTACTACGACTTGGGCATGGAACATCGTGATGCTACTAACGACCAAGTAACTGTTGACGCTGCTGAAGCGATCAAAAAATACAACGTTGGTATCAAATGCGCGACAATCACTCCTGACGAAGCTCGCGTTACTGAATTCAAATTGAAACAAATGTGGAAGTCACCAAACGGCACAATCCGTAACATCCTGGATGGTACTGTTTTCCGTGAACCAATCATCTGCAAAAACGTTCCACGCTTGGTTCCTAACTGGACAGCACCAATCTGTATCGGCCGTCACGCATTCGGCGACCAATACCGTGCAACAGATTTCGTGACTAAAGGTAAAGGTAAATTGACTGTTACTTTCCAACCTGAAAACGGTGGCGAAACGATCACTCACGAAGTTTATAACTTCAAAGGTGATGGCGTTGCTTTGACTATGTACAACACTGATGAATCCATCACTGGCTTTGCTCGTTCTTGCTTCAACCAAGCATTGACGAAAAAATGGCCTTTGTACCTTTCCACTAAAAACACGATCCTGAAAAAGTACGATGGCCGTTTCAAAGACATCTTTGAAGACATCTACCAAAAAGAATTCAAAGCGAAGTTCGATGCAGCTGGCATCACTTACGAACATCGCCTGATCGACGACATGGTTGCTTCTGCTCTTAAATGGAATGGTAACTTCGTATGGGCTTGTAAGAACTACGATGGCGACGTTCAATCAGACACAGTTGCACAAGGTTTCGGTTCTCTTGGTTTGATGACTTCAGTTCTTGTTACACCAGATGGTAAAACAATGGAATCTGAGGCAGCTCACGGAACTGTGACTCGTCACTACCGTCAGCACCAACAAGGTAAACCAACTTCTACAAATCCAATCGCTTCTATCTTTGCTTGGACTCGTGGTCTTGAGCACCGTGGTAACTTGGATAACAACCCTGAGTTGGTTAAGTTCGCTCAAACTTTGGAAAAAGTTTGCGTAGCTACTGTTGAAGCGGGCCACATGACTAAGGACCTTGCAGTTTGCATCTATGGCGACAAAGTTCCTGCAGACAAATACATGAACACCGAGCCGTTCTTGGCAAAACTTGATGAGAACTTGAAAAAAGCTCTTTCAATGTAAGCTGGTCTAATTCTTTAATAAGAATTCAAAAGCCCTGGGGAAACCCGGGGCTTTTTTTTTGAGATTTAGAAGGTAATCTTAATCGCATCAGCATTCTTTTTCGCAGGTCCGTGAAAGACGGCCTCGATATTGTTGCCATCCGGATCAATCACAAATGCGGCGTAATAACCTGGATGATAGGGGCGCTCCCCGGGTTTACCGTTATCTTTTCCACCCGACTTCAAAGCGACTTCATAGAATTTATCAACCATCGTGCGGTCTTTTGCCTGAAAGGCTAAATGCGTGCGGCCCGTTAGCTCCCCAGCTGCTGCCTGGCTGGATTTTGTGGAAATGAAAAGCTCATCGACCCAAATGAAATCCGGGCCTTCGCCGCCCAATGGAATTTGCAAAGTTTCAAAGAGCGGAAGATAGAACTTCTTCGTGGCCTCAAGATCACGAACAACCAGCTGAAGGTGATCGATCAAACGACCGCGATAAATCTCATTTGTTTCCATGATCTCTCCTTTGCTGGGGGCGACTATTGGTTGGAATCCTCTTTGGACCTACCAAGGATGAAGAGTTTTTTTAGCTCTGCCAATCCCTGAGGTAGTGTCATTTCGCAGGAGAAACCGGTCATTTCGATTTTCTGATTTGATACAACATAGTCCCGCTTATCAGGGTCTTTCATGGATTCATTTGCGGTGATCTGCAAATGAGGAACAACCTTCTGGATTTCGCTACATAGATCCAGCTTGGTCATGTTCGCAGAACTAAGTCCCACGTTAAAAATCTGCCCACGCATTTGATCCCAGTTATTAAGCGCATGAAGGTAAACCCGCGCGCCATCCAACACATGAAGAAAGTTTCTTCTGAAGTGTCCTTCAAAAAGATGGATCTCCCCGCTGTCCATAGCCTTCCACATAAAGTCATTCACCAAAAGATCATAGCGCATGCGGTAGCTGGCTCCGAACAAGGTCGCAAAGCGGAAGGAAAGAGAATTTTCCCTGGCTAGCACTTCCTGTTCAGTTTCAACTTTCAATTTTGCATAGTGCGAAAGCGGAGTCAGTGGACTGTTTTCATCGCAATAAGCTTCGCCACCCACACCGTATCCACTGTTGGTCATCGGAAAAAGCACCATTTGATTCTTGGATAGCACCTTCAGTGAATCGACGATTGACTGATGATTGATGGCTCGGGCAAGTTCCGGATTTTTTTCACAAACAGGTGCCCCCGTCAGACAAGCCAAGGGAAGCAAGGCATCGCACTGTTTTAACCAGTCTTCGTAAGAATTGAGATCGCAGACATCCGCTTTACGCAAATGAAGTTTCGGATTCTTGAAATGATTCTGAAGTACCTTTTGGTTGTATCTGAAATCATCCAAAGCAAAGACTTCGTGACCTGATGCCAGCATCAAGTCCACCAATTGAGTCCCTTTGTATCCGGCAGCCCCGGTAATCAGGATTTTCATGCCGTCACTGCAGATTCAAACAGTTCAGACACATCCAAACCCAGGTCTTTGCGCAGAACTTCCCTGCCGCCGTACTGGTAGGTGTATCCACCGTTCATATTCAACGCCATACGTTTTACTGAGCATTTTAAATCATGATCGACGACGGTTTCAGCCACCAAGGTCCCCAGACCACCATTTTTAAAGTGCTCTTCTAGGCAGATTACATGAGTGAATGTTTTAAGTTCTTGAATAAGCTTTTCGTGTACGAAATCCAATCTGGCCACTTCGATCACATTAAGATCAGGATTCTTGCTGATGATCTCCGGGGATTTAGCCACCAGATTGCCTGTCACCAGAAGCGCCTTCTTGCTTGCGCCTTTGCTTAAGTATCTAAAGCCCTGGGCAAAATTCATTGCGGATTCACCTGCAACGTGCGCAAGTACCTCGCGATCCATGCGAATGTATCGCGGAGTTTTTGGATGATCCAAAACATACTTCGCGGCTAGCTCTGCATTTTCCGCACTGGAGATATTCAAGATCTCGATATTGGGGAAGGCACGCATAACTGCCACATCTTCAATCCCATGATGAGTGGGGCCGGAGTCAGCATAACTGAATCCCCCGCCGACGGCGATGATCTGCACCGGCAACTTCATGATGGACATTTGCACACGGATTTTTTCCAGACAGTTAATCGTGATAAAGGAGGCAATCGCAAACGCAAATGGCTTTTTGCCTTCCAAGGCCAATCCCGAAGCCACAAGAATCGCATTTTGTTCAGCAATGCCCACGTTGTAGAACTGCCCCGGCAGGTTGCGACGAATCAGGTCCAAAGCCGGCGCACCCATATCAGCAGAAATAACCACGACGTCGCGATCGATTTTTCCGCGCTCATAGATTTCAGACAATAGAGCATCACGCTGGGAAAGTTCTGTGTGTGACATTATCTGGATCCTTTCGCCAAATCCTTGCGGGCTTGGTTGATTTCCTGAGTTCCTTTTGGCGGAACACCATGCATGACCGGATTATGGGAAAGGGATGGAATACCGGCGCCTTTTGTAGTTTCTGCGATAATCACCGTGGGTTGTCGATATTTACGATTGCGAAGTCCTGACATGCTTTGCACCAGTGACTCAATGTCATGACCATTTACTGTGACTACATTAAAGCCAAAGGATTCAAACTTTTTATCCAAAGGCTCAAGTGCCAGCATATTTTCAGTGAAATCCGTGGTTGCCAAAAAATTCCTGTCCACAATCACGACCAGATTGTTCAGCTGATTGTGAGCCGCAAACATCGCCGACTCCCAGATCGAACCCTCATACAATTCACCATCCCCCAACAGACAATAAACCATGTGCAGGTCCCGATTCATTTTTGCAGCCAATGCCACTCCGGCGGCCACGCCAAGTCCGTGCCCCAAGGCCCCCGTTGTCAGCTCGACGCCGGGAACACTGTTTTGCAAGTGAACACCGAAATGACCACCTTTTTGGGCAAAGCCATTTAGCCAGTCTTTGGGGAAAAATCCTTTTCTGGAAAGAATACTGTAAATAAGAGGACTGCATTGTCCTTTGCTGATGATCACGCGATCACGGCCCGGCCATTTCGGCTCTTCAGGCTTTACGTTCACCAGTCCACCAAAGTAGAGACTGATCAGCACTTCCACCGAAGACATTGAGGAAGTCACATGTCCCGTGCCGGCCTTAATACACATTTCCAAAACTTCGGTGCGCGTTTCGTGCGCAAGTTTGTTTAATTCTTCAACGTTCATCATCTGCCGACCTCAATAAGAGCTTTACATAGCTCGTCGATCCATTTTAACGGTAGACCTGGGAAGTTTCCCAGATAGAAACCATTGTGGTGAATTTGTTCAGTGTTTGTATAAAGTGCCGGATTCACATCAATGCCGCGGGTTTTTAAAAAACCCTGACGAAGTTGGTTGCCACCGCCCGACATTCCACGGCGATACTCCACCCCAAGGTTTAGCAAGACCTTTTCCACCTGAGGTTTTAGATGTGCGTGCTCTGAGCGCAATTGCAAAAGAAGTGCGTAGCTGGAGCTGCCTTTAATTGAGTAGTCAACGAAGTAAATCTGCTTATTCAGGTTACTCAGAAATCTTTGCAGTCTTAGGTTTCTTTGGGAGTTGTTCTTATCCAGACGCTTTAACTGGCTTAATCCCAAAACCGCACCAAGTTCGTTGTTGCGAAAGTTGTAACCTACAACCGGAAAATCAAATTCCTTGTAAACGTCTTTTGAGTTCCCAAGATATTCCTGCAATTCCTGGGGAGCCGTCGACTCGCGAAGAAGCCCATGCCCCCGCTTAATACGAATCAACTGCGCAAACTTGGAATCATTGGTGGATACCATTCCACCTTCAATGGTGGTCATGTGATGGCCATAGTAAAAGGAGAAATTCGAGGCAAATCCAATGCTGCCGACTTTCTTCTTACCAAAAACAGCGCCATGGGATTCACAGGCATCCTCGATAAGCGGAATATTTTTGCTTTTAAGCAAATCCAAAAGACTTTTACTCACCCCATTCAACCCCAGAACGTGTGTCAGAAAAACTGCTTTCGTTTTGGAGGTGATTGCTTTCTTTACGCTCTCAAAATCCAAAGCCAGGGTGTTTGGATTGATATCCACAAATACAGGCGTGAAACCATTTTCAATTACCGAGACCACATCAGACACCCAAGTCAAAGGCGGAAGAATCACCTCACCCAAGCCCACGGTGTCGCGCAGCGCAGACATTGTTAGAAAGTTCGCAGCAGATCCGGAGCTGACAAAGATACTGTGCTTTACACCCAACCACTGCGACCATGACTTTTCAAAAAGCTTTACTTTTTCACCTTGGGTAAACCGATCCGAAGTCATGATGTGTTTCACCAGAGCGGTTTTATCAGCGTCGGTGATATTGTTTTGAATCAAGGGCCAACGAATGTTATTCATATGAGGCCTTCGCCAGAACTTTATCGACAGAGTATTTGCGACTTAGGTTTATCTTTTTCAAATTTACAATGTAGTCATAGGTCTTCTGACCAAATTTCGTTTTGATCAGATTCAGATAAGAGGGGCTGTTGTGATAAATGCTCCAGGCCTGATCGCGGAACGTCAGCACTTCCGAAGAACTGATATACTTTGTCGGGAGTGGCTTGCAATCATAGGAATGCTGACTGTAGCCCAACCACGTCTCCGGAAGTTCCGTATTATTACGAACCGCCTCACGATAAAGCTCTGAACCTGGATATGCCATGGCAGAATAGAAATTGGCAGTTTCAAGATTCAGCTCAACCGCCAAATCCAAACTTCTTTGCATGGTTTCCAACGTATCGTCCGGTAAGCCAAAGACGAAGTTACCATGAACGTGAATGCCGCCATCTTTAAGCATCTTGGTTTTTTCGAAGATATCCTCTTCGGTATAGCGGCCTTTATTCACACCGGTTCTGACTTTTTGATCAAAAGCTTCTATCCCCAGCACAATCCAATTGATTCCAGCGGCTTTTAACTTATCGACGTGATGAGGTTTGATTGTATCAATGCGCCCGAACACCCAGATATTGAAGTTGTACTTTCGCTCAATCAATAGCTCGGCAATCCTAAGAAAGTGCTCTTCTTTTAGAACAAACATCTCGTCAGCGATCTTGATGTTTTTAACTCCCAATGAGGCGTAAACATCAAATTGCTTTATGATAAACTCTGGATCCCAATAGCGAAATGTTCCCTGTTTGCCGAACGGAGCACTGATGCAACAAAAGCTGCATTTGAATGGGCAGCCCAGGCTAGTGTAAACCGTGGCATAGGGCTGGCGTTGATCGATATGATCAAAACAATGCCAGTTCGGTGCTTTGTAATTTCCCATCGGCAAAGACTGCAAATCAACTTCTGGAAATACACTGCCCAATAGTTTTTGCTCAATCAGTGGAGCCGTGGGATTGTGCTCGATTCGCCCGTCATCGCGAAACCACAAACCAGGAACTTTTCTTAAGTAAGAAATAGTCTCCAAGTCCGTTTGCAAAAGAGCATCCAGTGTTCTTGGTCCTTCGCCCTCGCAAACAAAATCACATACCTCATCCTGCATGGTACGCAGTGGAAGGGCTGAGATATGACCACCCAACATGATGACTTTTAGTTGAGGATTCAGTTTCTTTAGTTCCGTACACAGATAACTTGCCCCAAACATCGCCTGGGTCGAAGCAGATGGATGCTGTCCATAAACCACGATACAGACCAGTTTGGGATTTAGCTGAGTGATTCGATCGTAGGTTTGCGAGGTCTGCAGCGCCTCGGCCGCACAATCAATCTGATCAGCGGAGTGCCCCATGCTTTTCATGGAAGCCGTCAGCATCCCCATCCATACCGGAAGCTCCAGTGTGGCAACGCCACCACTCAAATTCTGGTAGACGTGTTCAGATATTGGGGGATTTAGAAAAAGTATGTCCACTGATTTTACTCCAAAATTATTATTTGGATAAACAGCAGTTTGTGCAATAATTAATCATGTTATTATATTGCATTATATTTTTGCTTGTCGTCGTTTACTGGCCAACAGCCCTTTACTGGAACGACGACATTCTATGGGCCCGAGGTATTTCAAATTACATTGATTGGCCCGTTCATTTTGCCCACGCCACCAAAGTTCACTATCAGTCCATAGTTGAATGGTACACCCACAATCCGTTCGTTTATAACACGCGAAACAACTATCCATTCTGGGCAGATGTTCCATCAGGACTACTACTGCGCTTAGGACTGCCATTTAAGACTTCATTTCTTATCCCGTCCGTTTTGCTCACCGTATTCTTTCTTTATTGCGTTTATAAGTTCCTGAATAAAAGAGGTTTCGACAAAAATTCCATTGCCGCAGTCCTGGTGCTTTTTCTATTTGCCAGTATGCCCAACGGAGAAGGAACTCAGCCGCAACTTTGGCTTAATACTTTTAGCCCCAACCGCAGTCTACTTCTTACCTTTTCACTGCTTTTGATTGTGTATGGTATATTTAGTGACTTCCTGAATTCGGGATGGAACTCCGACCGAAAAAAGAAATTCCTGACTTTCACGAAACTGAGTCTTATCACTTTGATAATGTGCCTTACTCACCCACACACCCTGCTTTCCACAGCAGTAACTGCCACCGTATTCTCCGTCCTTATCTTTAAGAAAAAGAAATCTATTCCCATCGAAGCAGTGGCATGGGCCTTCAGCAGTTTGGCGATAATTCTAGCCTTCAAACATTACCTTTGGGGGGAAGCAACTGCGGGATACCCAATATTTCGACCCAATTGGACTTCTGAAAGGTTCTTCATCAGTCCCTTCTTATTTTGGCCGATGTTCGGTGGCGTCGTTTATACTCTGGGAATCGGATTGGCGATCTACAAGAAGAAGTTCCTGGAACTTTCGATCGTCATCACTTTAACTCTGGTCCACTTGCTATTCCAATGGCAAATCAACGAGTATGACAACATCAAGAACACCCTCTTGATGATGTTCTTGTGTGCCGTAATTTTGGTGGAAGTACTTCCATCAAAAAAGCTTCTGGCCGTAATTTGCGTTATCTGCATTTTGCCATCCCTCAAAGAGTGGACCGAAATCTATCCAATCAGTTCGCGAATAGAAATGGATATCGCTGAAAGAATTCAAAAGACTACTCCCAAAGACTATGTCGCAATTATCGATAGCCGCCACAACCATCTGGTGCCGATGTTTACGACAGTGCCAGTTATGGCGTGGTGGGACTTTTATTCCTGGACTCTGGGATTGAACACAAAACCCGAAACACTATTTAGATTCGAAGCTTTGCGAATACCACAGAAGACTTCATATTCAAAGCCGCTGCTTTATGTAGCCCGTCTTGACGGAGGCTATTCGCCATTCGAAGTGGCAGGACGATTCAAAGATTTGACAGGAGTTTATCTGCAATTCGATGCAAACGCTCTAAAAAATCTTGCACCTTACGAACAGTTTCCAGGATATACAATCTACAGGAAGCTCGCAGCCCCGTCTCCTTAATGATCCAGGTTTACGGCTTCATTAACGATATAGTGAGGCCTATTGCGAGTGGCTGTATGTACTTGACGAAGATAAAAACCAAAAAGCCATACGATAAAGAAAAGCCCTGAGAAACCAAAGCTCACAACCGTCAAAAGCAAAGTATTCTGGTTAAAAGAACCTGCCATCGACCATACACCAATTAGAGTACCAATGAAAAAAATCACGCCCACGAAGAAGGGCAGATGCAATGGAAAGTACGAGAAGTGAGTCCATGCCCTGAAAAATTCAAGATAGCTTCTTGTGCGACCCAATGAAAAATTCGTTTCACCCGCAAAACGTGGCTGTCGCTTAAACGGCAAATAAGCCTGCTTCAAACCAACCCAATCAGTGTATGCACGGAAATACGGATCCACCTCTCCAGAGCGTAAAATCTCATTTACAGCCCGACGAGTAAGAAGCTTAAAATTTCCACAATCGATTGAATACTTAAATGGATATGAAGCGGCCAGAATTCTATAGGACAGTTTCAGCATGATTCTTTTATACAAAGTCTCACCGTGACGTTCGACCATATGGGTATTCACCACGTCAGCATCAGTGGATTGCCACAACTTGACCAAATCGGCAAAGAGTTCGGGTGGGTCCTGAAGATCGGAATCCATCGTAACCACCAGATCACCCTTGGCAACCTTCAGTCCGGCAAAAAAACAGATATCCCGTCCCATTTGGCGGGTCATCTGCAGGATCCGAATTCGCTTATCAGATTTTATAGACTCTTTGATCAAATTTGGCGAAAAGTCCCGGGAATGGTCGTCGACAAAGATCATTTCTCCGTCGATATCAAAATCCTGTTTCAATTTATCCAAAGCAGATCCACAGCGAGCAATGAACTCTTGAATTGTGGCGCCTTCATTTAAATTCGTAAGTACTACTGATAGAAGCATATCATCTACTTTGCCATAGCCATTTTGATCATGCTAGCTTTAAAGAATGAAGAAGCCATCCCTCAATGAATTCATTTTTTACTACTTGATTCCTTTGATTTTCATTGGCAGCTACCTCTTTACTGCGGTTAAGGAAGTTAGGTATGGCTTAAATCGCGATTATGCCGAGGGAACAACCTTGGCATTTGTGGACAAGTACAGAAGCGCCACAAGCCCACGCGATATTTACTCCGCAGAATCATTTCAAGAAGGAGAGATCATCGGTTATCCAGCTCTGCACCTTGCCTTGATTAGCGCTCTTTCAAGCGATGCATCGACTGCACTTTCCTCCGGCAGAATCGTCTCGGTTACTTCAATATTACTCATCTCAGTTCTTGCGTGGCTCATATTGTTTAAAGGTCAGCTGGTAAATCTGAAATTTCTACCCCTGATAACTACTTTACTTCTGTATCAATCGGCAATTTACGACTGGTCGCTCTTGGCAAGAGCCGACCTGCTGGCCGCGCTCTTCGAAGTTCTCGGTATATTTATTTTCCTAAGATCCAATGGAAAGTCGATCGGTTCACTCGCCATCTCGATGATTTGTTTTGCAGGTGCATTCTTATGCAAGCAAAACGCCGTTGCTGGCCCGATCCTGATAGTCATTCTTTTGGCTTTAAACAACCGTCGCACCTTCCTGAAATCACTTCCGGTTTTAGCCGTTGTCAGCATAAGCATCGGCTTGATCGTCACTGCTTTATTTGGCGGCTCATACTGGCAACACACGATTCTGCAACTTGGTAAGCAGGAGTTCTTCCTTTCCAGATTGCTCCAATTAATCTCAGGATACTTGCCCGCTCATCTTTTTCTGTTCGCTCTTGCCCTGATCGCAATGAAGTTCTCGGATCATAAGCTGGCAAAACGTGTACTGCCTGTGTGGATTGGTATTGCATTGATACTGGCGTTGACGGGCCTGGGTAGATCCGGTTCAAACTATAACTACTTTATCTCCCTGAGTGTTCCACTGGGAATTATCGCATTCCTTGGCATACGAGTTGTCATGCAAATGGAAATGTCCTCTAAAAAATTGATGGCCTTGATTTGCCTGGCCCTTTTCACAGGAATGGCATTTGCGGAGAATAGCAACTTGGCCGGAAGGCTCACCTTCCTGGATCATCGCTCTTGGCCACCTTCGCGACAAGAACCTGAGATTGCTCTGTCCAAAACAAGAACTCACCTGGAAAGTATCGGCGCTAAAAATGTGTTTTGCGATGAACCTGGAATCTGCGCCCTGCTGGGCTATCCCACCAAATATATGTACTTTGAGAATCAAATGCATTCGGTGCGCAAGACGGACTTAACCCAGGTGTTCGATACCTTACTTCTCACGGAGTATCCCGACAAGAATCTCGCGTGGACTCAGTTTAAGCTGCCTGCGGGTTTTTTGGATCAGATCCAAGCCGATTATGAACTGCAACGAATCACCGAAATGGGATTCGTCTTTGCACGAAAGCAGTAGCTACAGAAACTTGCACTGATTATTCTGAACCAGTACAACTCTATCCAGAATACAATTGAATTTGAAACCCAGCCAGCCAGGATTTTGAACCCAGGATACATCCGTCAGTTCTTTCTTTATAAGATATGCTTCTGCGTTGGAATTGGCTTTGGGTATTCTGACTTGAACCAGCCCTTCAATACTCTGCCAATCCGTTTTGTAGCCGCTCTCTGAACAGATCATTTCGGAAAAATGGGCTTTGTGAACCTCACAAACCTGGCTCTGTGACGTTAAATAATCGAAGCGAAAACCACCCGCCGCAAAAACCAGGAGCGCTGCACCCATTATAATTAAAGCAATCAATTTCGATCTGTTCACAGGTATTAATTGTTGCTTTCGCCACTTGGATAGTCACTAAATAAACCATGAATATGAAAAAAGTTATTCTCTTGGGTGAATCAGGTTTAATTGGAGGTGCTTTAGCAAAAAAGCTTGGGGCCAGTGGGCAATTCGCTTTAACAATGCCATCTTCCAAAGAGCTTAATCTGCTGAACTCAGACGCGGTTGAATCATATTTTGCGAAACACAAGCCCGATCTGATACTCAATGCCGCCGGCAAATGTGGTGGCGTTGCTGCAAACATTCAAATGCCAGGAGACTTTTCCCTGGAAAACACGATCATCAGTGCATCCGTATTTAGTGCCGCAATAAAAACTGGTGTCACTCGTATTATTCATTTCATCCCTGCGTGTATTTACCCTACGAATGCCACCCTTCCCTATTCAGAGGATTCTATCCTAAGTGGTGCCCCCGAGGAATCCAGCCAGTATTTTGCGGTGGCGAAGCTAAATGCTTTATTTATGGCGGAAGCCCTGAACAAGCAGCATAAAACCAATTTTGTATCAATCATTCCCAGTAATGTATATGGCCCCTGCCATAGAGCCTCTGTAGACCATTCACATGTCATTCCCTCATTGATAAAGAAAATGACCACGGCAAAAAACAGCAACTCTCCCTCAGTGGAAATTTGGGGCAACGGTACCAATCAAAGGGATTTTTTGCATGTCGAAGATCTCGCCGAAGCCACTTATCAAGTCATGATGGCAATCAACCCACCACCGGTGATCAATGTCGGGAGCGGTGAAGTAACAACCATCGAGAATCTGGCCCGCATCATTCAGTTGCATGTCGGATATACTGGAAAACTTAACTTTTCAGACAACGGTTTGTCGGGCGCTCAGCACAAATACGTCGATACTTCCAAAATCAAAAAGCTTGGCTGGACGGCCAAAGTCTCTTTGCGCGATGGAATCAAATCTTTGTGATTTTAATATTCGCAGGGTGCCTCATTCCATCAACTGGAAGGAAGATATCGTCCTCACCATCCGGGGACTGCACTCTCAAGGTTTTTCCAATCTCAAAAAAATGCTGATTGGAAACTTTTTGCCGATCGGCCAATAAATTGAAACCATCCGGAAAAACATCTTCCGGATAGCTCTTTAATACTAAATTCAGATCAATTGAGACCCGCAGCCCGGCGTTTTCAGTCCGATGCGTGCCATGCAAAAGAGACGAATCCACCATCAGAATAGTGCCAGGAGCGCTGGTCACCGGCAGCTCTTGGCTATTGGCTATTAATTCATTCGCATCGTGATAGCTGCCAAGTGGTTTCATCCATTCGCTGCCCATTTCATTATTGGGTCGCCATACTTTCAGGCGATTGCCCTCCATATCCCCCAAAACTGGAATATGCAAAAGCACTGAGCGGGCTGAACACCCTACCCACGTTTCTGAATGCGGTAGCTCTGTTGGATAACTAAGGGATTTTGCCGTTTTATCAATGCCCTTCAAACGAACGTTGAATGGGTAAATCCAGAAATCGACAACATTAGAAATTTTCGACTGCGTAAGAATTTCTGCGATCAGTTTGTGAACTTGGGTAAACTTTTGGTCACAGTATGATTTGGGGATAACAATGCCTGAGGTGCTCAGGTTCTTGGCTTTCCTTAATACTTCCCCCAGAAACTGACCACTATCAATGTCGGACCAATCCGTTACACCGGCTGAAATACTCAAATACTCGCTGACGTGATTCTGCAACTGAGTATATAGCTGGGCCGGTATCTTGTAGCTTGCAGTCAATGGCTCGTCAGACTGAAATCCTGTGCGCGCCATTGCCTCATCAAAATACATTTTTCTGGAAAGCTGATAATCATTCATACCAGCTCCCCTTCCAAATGAGCCTTCAGTTGGAGATAACCTTCACGGGTTCCAAAATCAATCTCTGCGAACGAACCCAGAAGAAAGTCAGACTCATCCCTGATTTTCCCGAAAACATCCTTCTCAAAGGAACATTCAGCAGGCAATCCCAATTTTTCCCATTCATAAATGATGTCAGAATTTAAAAGCGCAACTCCGACATATTTATACTCTTCGGTGTTGTACAGATCTGACCATTTCTGCACCTCACCTTTGGAAACCAACTCAAGCATCTTGATGCCGTCAGACCTACCCATCAAGAATATAGATTTACCAGAAATGGGATGTTTCGACAGAGCCGGGAAAGGACATTCCTCGAAAAATGTGTCCGCGTTTGAAAGAATGAAACTGCTTTCCTTCAGGTAGGGCCCAATCAAAGCCAGAGCCCCACCGGTTCCAAGGCGTATTGGCTCCTCGGGGAATGAGAATCTCATACTATAGCTCTTCCCACTGACGTATTCCATAAGGGAATCTCGATCCGGTCCCGCCAAGAGAATTACGTGTTGAATTCCTGATTGCTGTGCTTGTTTGAGCAGATAATCCAGAAAAATAAAATTGCCAAACCGACTCAGACATTTGATCTGACCCTGAGCATTCAAAAAATCGTTTAGACGAGATGCTTTTCCACCCGCCAAGAGAACCAAAGTTTTTGTTTCCAATTCTGAAGTTCCCAAAGTAGCATTTCCCTGAATGATATTTAAAACGAGTATACCATATCGAATAGGTTTAATTGGAGGCGGAACAGATCTGCCTTTTTTTACTAACGAACATGGAACCGAAATCATCAACGCATCATTTAATGCTTTCTCTCATTGTGAAATTCAGAAAATCCAAAGTCCACACATTTTTATTGAGACACAGGATTATAAAACTCATGCACAAATAGACAAGCTTCCGGAGCTGGCCCTGATCGCCAAAGATGAATTCAGAATCTGTCTTGCAGTACTGAATCATTTTGCGGATCAGATAATGAATCTAAAATCTGGTATTCACATTAAATCCTATTCAGAGTTTGCTCCGCAAACAGGACTGGGGGGAAGCTCGGCACATTTGATATCTGTCTTAAAAACATGCCTGGAGTTTCTAAATCAATCATGGGATGACGAGAAGATTCTAGATACCGCCCATTCACTTGAAAGAAATACGCTAAGTATTTTTGGTGGCTTTCAGGATTTCTATCCGTGCCTTCATCAAGGCGCGCATCATTTGTCCAAAAAACCCGATGCAGAAATCATCCATCACAAATTAGATAGCTCTTTCCTTAGGAACCTGGATCTTGCATTTTTTGTGTCTGAAACAACTGGTGTCAGTTTAGGCGAAATGGAATTGCCGGATGCAAGTTCGCTTCAGTTGCAAAAAAAGTACGCCCGTGAAGCAGCTCTAGCCTGGAAGTCCGGTGACGGAAAGACGTTCAAGCAAACTCTTAAAAGCAGCTGGAACGTCAAACAAGGTTCTGATCAAGCGCCGAAACATGTCTTTGCAATGAAAAGCTGCGGTCTTTCCAAGAAAATGAACGTTCTGGCTGTGGAGAATTCCAATGAAAAGATTTTTTTGGAAACCATCGGCCGTGGAGTGCGTAAAGTTGAGTGGACTTAAAAATTTTATCAAACGTCACTGGGAGAAGTTGATCTTCCTAAACTGCATTGGTGCATTCTTAGCGCTTTATACTCATGACATCCTGTTTACACTGGATGGTGGCGGCAGATACGTCAGTGGCAAAGACCTGTTGGAAGTGGGTTATCACGGCTTCAATGACCACTACTTTATGGGAGGAATTCAAAATCTATTCTATCCCCCTCTTCATGATTTCCTGTTAGCAGGTGCAATAAAATTCAACGAATGGATTCTGTTCGGCGCATTGAATGAACGCCTTCTTTATAGCGCATTCGTATTCGGAATATTCACCTTCTTCATTTATTCCCTTTATAGAGTGAGCAGAAGTTTTGAAAACGCGTTCGCAAAAATATTCTTCGTTATTTTTGCGTCGTGGCCACTGTATTTGAATATTTACTCTTTCGAAAAGAAGTTTGGCTATTTTCTGAATTTCTACAAAACACCCTATACGGTCTATTTTCAGGGTTTAACTCTACATGACATATTCGTGACTGGAATCACCAATCAGTTTCTGTCGGCCGGATTTCTGGTTTTGGGAATTCTTTCAATCCAGAAAAAGAACAAGTACCTCTCGGCACTTTGGATTTCCCTTACGATTCTTAGTCACTTCGTCTTTGGACTGGTGATCGTGCTTATCTATGCAATAAAGAAGATTTTTGAGAAGGACTTCCGCACACTTTTTGCGGTTGGATTAGCATCCTTGGGTTTAACTGCCTTTTTTCTGATACCAATGATCGCAAATGGAAGCTATTTGATAACCATCAATTCAATTCCTATACGCACTGGCTTCTGGCTGTCGATCGTTGGTTTTTCATTTCTGTTCTATAAAAGCAGAACATATTCGTACTATCTATCCTTCTCCGCATTTATATTGGTAAGTTTAATAGGTATTTCAAAATTAGCGGATAAGTACGATCTGGCGTTCATACCTTTTCATTATTACCGTCTTTTGTTCGTCTCTCTTTTGGTGTTCATATTTGCCACAGCATTCGCTTTGAACGAACCACTGTCCCGTTTGCGTAAAGGCTTGATTCTGAGCGTATTTTTGGTCGCTTGGATTATGAATTTTGGCGGCCACTTCACGTTAGATAACTTATTTGATAAATATGAACCTGAAGTCGTCAGTATCACCCCTGAAAAACAGAATGACTTTTCTTTTGGGCGCACCTATTTTTTCGGGATCACAAGGGGCGTGGACTTTGCATCTGAAATAACCTTGCACAGAATGCAATCGAGATCGTTCTTCACCAAAGGTCTTTACTGGGAAAGCGCACCGGCAAACAGAATGACTTCTTCTGCTCTATTTTTCCTTACAGGTCCTCCTTCTGTCATGGAAGATGGATTTGATGATCCTTTTCATGGCAAAACCTGTCAGATCATGAGTTGTTTCTTCAGATCCTTCTTAAACCAATCCGTCGCAACGGAAGTTTTCATGCCGCCCAAATACACAGTCGTCGAACACTTCTGGCAGGGCATGAATTCGCGAAGTAACTTGGTTTCCTGCTATGATACCATTCTTAAGGATCTTGGCGAAAAGTCAGGACAACTCGCCTACGATTCTGTGAGCTTGGATCGGTATCTAAACAAAGCAACGGGAATGGTGCGCACCTTGAACACCAACTCCACCCGTCCCTCTTCACAATATTTCCTGGATCGCTGTACTGCAGATGTTAATGATGACGGACGCGTCCCTGCGAATCAACTTCACAAGATTTCCCGAGTTTCATCTGGAGATTATGAGTTTTTCGCACCAGACACCAAAACCTCACTTTTAGTTTCCTTGCAATACTTCCCAGGATTTAAGTACGAAGCCAACGGTTTGAAAGATCTTTTACCTGAAGATTCGCCGTCTGCAGGTATGATTCTAAATGGATCAGGCACTATAAAACTTCACTACAGCCGCACCCCACTCATGTGGGTTTCGTATTTTATTTCGGTATTAGCGTGGTCAGGAATGATTGTTATGGGTTTGGCCCATATACGACGTAGAATTCGTTCTGATAAATAATGTGGTACTGAGTTTCGATAAGATCCAAAACGTTATTAGAGAGTCTTTGCACTGGGACCACGTGAGCTGCGGACTCGCGAACGATCAATGCTATACTTTTACTTTTAAGCTGCTGCAAAAGAAGATCTTCTGAATATTCGCCCCTTGCGATGGACTGCCCGATTTCAAAGGGCCAAAATTCAGTGTTTTTATCTGCAAACATTGGCAGCGCCGGGTTTTCTGACCAGATAGACCCTTTGGCTTCACGAATATATTTTAAAACAACGTCCGTTTCTTCTTTAGCCTGATTTGTGTAATTAGCCCAGAATATATTAGGTCCCGGGTCCTTTATAAAATAGGAACGCACCTTCATATTTGGCCAACACGTAATCAGAACAACGGCGGCAGCAATGGAGGATTTAAGCAGTGACTTGTTTAAGTAGGTCTCTCCTCGGGCTACCAATAAAGTTAAAACGACGGACAACTCCAGCAGAAAATTTGAACTACTGCCCTCGCGCCCAGCACCCACAACCCAAATCAGGGAACTTGCCAAAAGCAATAACAATAACGCGTCAGCTTTTTTCAAATCCATTTTAACTAACCCATATACCGCCACCAATAGAACTCCTAAATGGAACTCAATATTGGACATCAGCATCTCAGTCAGGTTCAATAATTTGAACTGGTTTTGGTTGGATTTAATCAGATGGTCCCATACGAATCCCCCACTGAAATAGTGCAGGATTAAAAGCCCCCCAATGACGCCAGCAAAGTAAATTGACCAACGGCCCAGCTCTTTCTTTTGGAACCGGACCGTTTCCCAAAGCATCAACGTAAACGGAATCCACACAGCACTTTGCTTGGTAAAGAACGCCAGTATAAAACACACCAGACTTAGAATTTTGAAAGAACTCTTTTCTGTCACCTTCAGGTAAAAGAACAGTCCCAGTATTTGAAGAAATAATGCCAATCCATCGACGCGCCCCATGGCCATCCAGTTAGAAACCGAAAACCATGAAAACCAAAGCAGAAATGGCAGTGCAAAATCCCATGCCGTTGCCTTGTCCTCTTTCCAGTCGCAGTTTATTTTAGCAAGCAACAAGCCGACACCAACCAAAGCCAGCGTATTTATAAGACGAGCCGTGAACAACCAAGCTTCAGGTTCTTGCCCAATTAGCGACGTGATGTATTGAAATAAAGGAGTGTACGAAAAGTAGTTGAGATGTTCCGCGGCCTCGCGGGAGTATGGAAATAAACCCGAAAATAACGTTTTTACCTGGGAAAGCGTCGTCGCTTCCCCGTAGTCAATCGTATAGGGAAACCGCAGTATTTGTGCAGACCTGACGACGACGGCCAGATAGCAGATGAAGCCATAGAGAAAAAGAACGATTGATAGTGGTTTTAACCTTTTCAATTGCATGAATTAAAAAGTCGGCGAGTTATTACATCTATCTGGAGACGCCAAATCGCAATTATTGTTATTACATCGCAAATATCGCACTACTTGAGTGGAAATAGATGCACCACTACCCTGAACAGGAATTCGTTGCGAGTAACCGGTCGTGCCCCCTGCACCAACACATCTACCGGGAATTGTAATTGTTGACGTCGAAGCTGACGCAGGTCTGGTTCCTGAGCCCGGAATTGTTATGGTAACAGGCACCGATTGATCAGGAAAACAAACATTGCCGCCTGATTGCCCTGGCACATTGATGTCAACATAGCCACCACCACCAACTGTGCTATTCACAGTCTGCCCGCATGCTCTTGTAGAACACTGGGAATCTGCTGTTACAGCCCCTACGCCCTCACAATTGGCATTCGTGATCTTGTATATCTGTTCACAGCCTACACCGGTACCACCGACACCTTTTATCATTTGAGTGTTATTTGTTCCGCTTGGGCAAACTTTGCCAAGCTCATTGCGCACGGTTGTACCTGCAGGAGTACAAGTCCATGAACCACCCTGAATAGTTTGAATATCGTTTTCGTTGGGACAAAGAAAGTTACCATAGATCGTACCAAAGCAATTTGCAATTCTAGCTGCCGGACCAATTGGTCCTGTGGTCACAAAATAGGCCTTACCGACTTCAGTAAATTTTAAATCAACAGTTCTGGTATTTCCCGCATTCTGACGAACCTTCATTTTCAAATCAGTTACATACAGCCTCTGCGGAGCAGGAACTGCATTAAGTATTTCAGTTGGCTCAAATGCACGGATCCATTCGGTAGTTAAACCGTAGCTATTAAGACTTACGCCATCTGCAACAGTGTTTAGCGTGTCCAATCTAAACGAAACGGCGATATTATTTCCTGTTAGGCCTGGGATTGAGCCTGGTATCGCTGGTGCCAATTGGAAAGGATTCGTTTTATTAACTAACTGCGAACATACGGCGTTCGAAGAGATAACAGATTGTAAAGTTGAAGTAAGGGACGCTCGCGACAAAGATGCGCGAACTTGGGCTGCTTGTTTACTAGATGTATTTCCCATCTCAGCAACTGCTAAGCCAAGTATTGCAGCCAATCCGAAGCCTACAAGCACCTGTATTATACTCATTCATTCCCCTAAATAACGAACCAACGACTCCAAAGATAAGTACTGATATAATGACATCATTTGAGCAGATTGAAGTAAATACTTAAAAATTTACGTCTCAACCTAATACATTGGTCCAGCTAATTAAGAGCTTATTTGATGGGGTTTGCGATCTTATGTTCGCTTCACTAACAGTTGAAAGAACGGCACCAAACAGGTGTCGTTCTTTTCAGAAAATTTCCTGCTAATAAAACTACTTATTTTTTGCGAATTGAATATCCAATGAAATCGTCACATCATCACCGACCAGAACTCCACCGGCTTCCAAGGCCGCATTCCAGTTCAAGCCAAAGTCTTTGCGTTTGATTTTGGTTTTGCCGGAAATGGCAATTTTAGTATTACCCCAAGGATCTGTGTGCTCGGCGGATGGCCCTTCAACTTCAAGAACAACCTCTTTCGTCACACCGTGAATCGAAAGTTCGCCGGTCACTTTTAGCTCTTCGTCTCCAGAGCGCTCTACTTTGGTGGATTTAAAAGTGATCGTCGGATATTTTTCAACGTCGAAAAAGTCCGCACTCTTCAAGTGGGCATCACGCTGAGCTTCGCGCGTATTGATACTTGCTGACTCGATGGAGGCTTCGATCACTGATTTTGTAATGTCCGAAGAATCCAAAGCCAAAGTTCCGCTGAGTTTTTCAAAGCCACCATGAACTTTTGCGATCATCATGTGTTTGATGGAGAAGTTTGCGCTTGAGTGAGCCGGGTCGATTTGCCATTTAGTTGTAGTCATAGTGTCCTCCTAGAGACTTGTTTATTTGCTACTCCCTTACTATCGACCATAACTGATTGTCGCGGCAGAGGACTGATATGCAAATCATTGTTGCATTTGTGTACCCCCTTCTCTTCAGAGGACCTTGTTAAGGTTCAAATAACGTCTTCCCACAAAACGAAAAACAAATTAGTTTACGAATAAGCCGGAATAAGACAGTATCTCCAGGGGAATTCGGACTTAACTATGAATTTACTAAGAATCATCTCAGCATCGGCAATACTACTCGTCTGCAGCCAAAGCTTTGCAGACATGCGATTTGTTTATCATGCTCCCGAATCCAGCAGCGATCATCGGTATAAATACCATTGGGAAATTCTGAAAACCGCATTGGATTTGACCACAAAGAAATTCGGACCTTACTCTTTTGTGCCTTCTGAAGTATTCAGTGAGAATCAACAACTGGCTGAAATGAAAAAGAGCAGTCCAAAGCTGACTGTGATGATTCGGGAAACCAACAAAGTATACGAATCGGAACTGACGTCAGTGAAAATTCCGATCGACAAAAACCTTATTGGCTATCGCGTTTTCCTGATTGAAAAGAAAACCCAAAAAGAGCTTAACAACGTAAACTCATTGAAACAGCTGCTTACTTTTTCAATTGGGCAAGGCACTGGCTGGGGAGATATCTCGATTTTAAAGAACGCAGGATTTAACGTTCTGACTGAAGACAAGTACAACGATCTATTCAAATCCCTGAGTGGCGGAAAGTTCAAAATATTTCCTCGTGGAGTCGTCGAAGTCCTGGAGGAGTATCGCCAATTCAAGGGCAAGTATCCAAATTTGATGATCGAGAAAAATCTGTTGCTGTACTATCCTCTACCCACCTACTTCTGGTTTCACAATTCGCCAGACGGCCTTCTGATGGCACGCAGAGTGGAAGAAGGATTAAGATTCATGATTAAAACCGGTGCTTATCGCAAAATCTTCGACAAGCACTATTCAAAAGTCATTCGAGAACTGGATTTGAAAGACCGAACGATGATTGAAATCTCAAACCCCGATCTTCCAAACTCCGTACCCTTTGACCGAAAAGAACTCTGGTACGATTCGGCCGAGTAACAAGTTATTTAATTTGAATCTTTAATTTGTACTTCGCTTTGGAAGTGCAAGTGTTCTCGACACCATCTTTTGCACAAATCATTTTGCCACAGTTCATGGAAAGAACCTGATTGTCTTTGTTAAGCTCTTTCAATTCCTTCTTCCAATCAGCACAAGCCTTCTTCCAATTCACACGAGCATCTTTAATCATAGTGGCTTCGTCGCCTTGAATTTCGTCCTCGCCCTCAGTCACTTCAAACTTATTATCAGCCGTAGAACCCTTCTTAACCGAAATAGTAGTATCCCCATCCGCCGGAATGTCCTTAACCCCAATAGACTGAGCAAATGAAACCGAAACCAACAAAGTAACCAAAACCACAAAAACAGCTTTCATAAGAAAACCTCCAATTCAAAAATCCTACCCACTCCCCCAAAAACAAAAAAGCCATAACACCCCCGCTCCCCAACACAACCGTTCACCCAACGCACAAAGTCATCCCCCAAACTCTCCATGGAGCAGCTCTTCCGACTGGTTTTTACAAAGAACTCACTTCCACAGAGGAAATTTAGGATGGAGAGCAGGTTCGTGCAGACCTCCGCGGGGCCAGGAAGGCCCCCCGCCAAAGGCGGGAGCGGCAAGGGCAGGATGCCCGGGTCGAAACGAGCCTGCTCTCCATCCTAAATTTCCTCTGTGGGACGACGAGTTATCGAATGTAACCCAACCCCCAGTAGGATAGACCAATCCATGGCCGGGTCCCATGCAATGGCTCCCTTGACGAACTCCGCTAGGTCCGGAAGGAAGCAACGGCACTCGAGGGTCCATGTGATATGGGGTGCTCGGCCACTTTTTTGTTTTAAGCAGTTCGGAGAATGTTTTGTCTTATCAGGTGATTGCACGCAAATGGCGTCCCCAATCTTTCACTGACGTAGTCGGACAGAATCATATTACCCAAACACTGGCGAACGCGCTTAAAAACAACCGCCTTCCTCACGCTCTACTTTTCACAGGTCCTCGTGGTACCGGTAAGACTTCATCCGCTCGCATCCTGGCAAAAGCTTTGCGCTGCCCGAATGCAGTGAATTTCGTTCCGTGCAACACGTGTGATTCCTGCCGTGAGATCGCAATCGGTTCCAGCGTTGACGTTATGGAAATCGATGGAGCCTCCAACAACGGTGTTGATTCCATCCGTGAGCTTCGCGAAACCGTGGCATTCATGCCCACCAGCGGTAAATACAAAATCTACATCATCGACGAAGTTCACATGTTGTCGACAAGTGCCTTCAACGCCCTTCTGAAAACTTTGGAAGAGCCGCCAGGCCACGTGATCTTCATCATGGCGACGACTGAGGTTCACAAAATCCCACAAACGATTTTGTCCCGTTGCCAACGTTTTGATTTCCGCCGCATCACCACTCGTCAAATCACTGAGCGTTTGAAACTTATCTGTGACCAGGAAGGCGTCCCAGCCGAAGAAGAAGCTCTTTGGGTGATCGCACGCCAAGGTGACGGTTCCATGCGGGACTCGCAAAGCTTGCTTGATCAGGTCATCACGTTTGCAAACGGTCCTTTGACCCGCACGAACGTTGTGGAAATTCTGGGTCTGACTGATCGCGCTTTGTTGTTTGAAACTTTGACTGCATTGGTGGAGCGCAACTCCCAAGCAGTTTTGGCTGTCATCGAAAAGATCTCCAAGGCGGGTTTTGAACCGCATTTGTTCTCTCAAGATTTGCTTGAGATGATTCGCAATTTATTGTTGGTGAAGGTTTCTGAGTCTCAAGCCGCTCAAATTCTGGAAATGCCGGATACTGAGTTGCAGGCTTTGAACGATCTTGCCCAACGCCTGTCAGAAGAAGACATTCACATGCTTTTCGACATGGCCTTAAAAGGTGGAAATGATATTCCCCGCGCTCAAGATCCTCGCATCGTTCTTGAAGTGATTTTACTTCGCATGGCATCTGCGCCGAAGCTTTCCGACCTGAAGACCCTATTGGCCAACGGTCCCCAAGCCTCTCACAGCGCAGGTGGTGCCAGGCCCTACGTTCCGCCGGTAGTTCCCACCGCTCCAGGCCATCAAAGACTGAAAGAATCCCAAACCGTTCCGGAAGTTCCGTCGGGTTTGGAGAAAATGAAATCTACATTCGAGGCCCCGGCAAAGAAGGCCGCTGACAAACCGGCTGCGCCAGCACCGGCTCCAGTGGTGGAGGAGGCTAAACCAGAACCTCCGAAGCTTGCCACGGGCGCCACTCCGACCGAGCGTTGGATGCATTTTGTAGAACTTCTGCGCCAGGATGACGCTCTGTTTGCAGCAAAGATCGAAAACCTTCTGTTTGTTAAAGAGGAAGGCAAGCTTTTGACCCTGGGAGTGCCGACAAAATTGGTATTCCTAAAGGACCAAATGGCTGACACTTCTGTGCGTAAAAAGCTGCAAGGATTTATTGATTCGTACTGGGGTGCTGGGTATTCTTTTGAAGTATTAATGAAGGGTGATCAGGTCGGCGAATCCGCTCAGGCTCTGCAACAGAAAAAGGTGCAGTTGGCCGAAGATGAAATTCGCACCAAGATTACCGAAAACCCGATGGTGAAAGCAGCTCAGGAAGCATTCCAGGGCAAAATCAAATCCATCGTAGAACTTAAAGGCGAAACTTCGCCAAAGAAATAAGGAGTTCCTATGAAAGGCCTAGGCGGCGGAATGGCAGCTTTGATGAAGCAAGCCAATCAAATGCAAATGAAAATGAAAAAAGCCCAGGAAGAACTTGCTAAAGCTGAATACGAAGCAAGCACTGGCGGCGGCGCTGTAACTGTAAAAGTTAACGGCGACCACATGATCACTTCTTTGAAAATCAGCGCTGATGTTATGAAAGACGGCGACGTTGAAATGCTTCAGGACATGATCACTTCTGCAACTAACGAAGCAGTTAAAAAAGCCCGTGATATTTCTGCTAAAGAAATGGAAAAAATCACTGGCGGTATGAACATTCCAGGTATGTTCTAGTCAGATAATCGGAGAATCTCTTGCTTCACATCACCGCTCTTGAAAAATTAGTCCACGAAATGAGTCGTCTGCCTGGTATCGGGCCGAAGACGGCTCAGCGTTTGGCCTATTTCATTCTCAAATCCGAGACTGAGTTTCCAGAGCGCTTAAGTGAAGCCCTTCTTCGTGTGCGCGCGGAAGTTCACGACTGCCCTCAGTGCTTCAACTTTACGGATGCAGACCTTTGCCGTTATTGCAAAGATGCTCACCGTGCGGATGATTCCCTGTGCATCGTGGAAGAACCTTCCGATATTATGCGCATTGAATCCTCTGGTGCTTTCCGCGGCCGCTACCATGTTTTGCACGGGGCGATCTCTCCACTGGAAGGCATTGGCCCGAAAGAGCTTAAAATCCATGAATTGATTGAGCGCGTGGACGCTGGAATTCGTGGTGAAAGTCCCGTGATTAAGGAGATCATCCTGGCATTGGACGCAGATCTTGAGGGTGATACGACGATTTTGTACCTAGCAAAGCAACTTCAAGGCAAAGGATTGAAACTTTCTCGCATTGCCCATGGAGTTCCTATTGGCAGCGACATCGATTTCATAGATGATAGAACTATGGGTCGTGCCCTGCAAAATAGAGTGGAGCTGTAATGTCCTTTATTAACTACAATGCCAAAGAAATTCACTGCAAAGTCGTGTACTACGGTCCTTCATTGGGCGGTAAAACGACAAATATTCAGTGGGTTTACCAAAAAACAGCTGAGGATCAAAAATCCAAGCTCGTGGCATTGAACACGGACATTGAGCGCACTCTGTTCTTTGACTTCCTGCCATTGAACGTGGGAGAAATCCGCGGCTTTAAAACCCGCTTCCATCTTTACACAGTTCCGGGCCAGGTTGTTTACGATGCTTCCAGAAAGCTGATTCTAAAAGGTCTTGATGGCGTTATTTTCGTCGCTGACTCGCAAATCGAGCGTATGGACGAAAACTTGGAATCCCTTCGCAATCTGGAAACGAACCTTGAGCAACAAGGCTACGATATCCGCGAAATCCCATTGATCATGCAGTACAACAAGCGCGACCTTCCAAATGTCGCTTCATTGGCTGAGATGAGAAGCGCCCTGAACCCTTACAACGCCCCTGAAATCGAAGGCTGTGCCTCCGAAGGTAAAGGCGTGTTTGAATCTCTGAAAACCGCTTCCAAGTCCATTATCAACGTCCTTAAGGGCGGAACTACACTCTAGTTCATATTCAGATTTTCCTTACGACCTAGGCACTGCTGTGCTATAGGATACGGCACCTTTTGGGCGTATAATTTACGTTCAAAGCGTGAGTATGACGTGAGGTTGTGACGATGAACTATGATGTTGCTGCTGAAATTCAAAGACTGAAAAAAGAAAAGAACGCCGTCGTTCTGGCTCACTACTATGAAGATGGCGAGATCCAGGATGTTGCCGACTACGTGGGCGACAGTTTCTTTTTGGCCAAGAAAGGTCAGGAAGTGAAAGAGCAGGTCATCCTGCTTGCTGGCGTGGTCTTCATGGCTGAGTCCGTGAAAATCATGAACCCGACTAAAACAGTGTTGGTTCCGGAACTTGAAGCCTCATGTTCATTGGTTAAAGGCGCGCCTTACGACAAGTACCTGGCTTGGCGCCAACAACATCGCGATGGTATCGCGGTGACGTACATTAACTCTTCTGCTGAAGTTAAATCCATCTCTGATGTGATCATTACCTCTTCCAATGCCGCGCAAATCGTGGAAGCGATTCCTAAGGATCGCAAAATCCTGTTTGGCCCGGATCAACACTTGGGCCGTTGGTTGTCCAAGAAATTGAATCGCGAAATGGAATTCTGGAATGGCTCCTGCGAAGTGCATGTCTTGTTCAATGCAAATCGCCTGGCGGCGCTTATCAAGGAAAATCCAGATGCATTGATTCTGGCGCATCCAGAGTGCGATGATTCCGTATTGGCTTACGCCAATGTGATCGGATCAACACAGCACCTGCTGGATTCCGTTTCCACTCAACCACATAAGAAATTTATTGTGGCGACTGAAACCGGTATCTTCCACCAGATGCAAAAACGTCGTCCGGATGCCACATTCATTCAAGCGCCCGTTGTCGATGAAGGCTGTCAGTGCAATGACTGCCCTTACATGAAGATGAACAACATGGAAAAAATCAAACGCGCTCTTGAAACGTTGAAGCCGGAACTGAATCTGCCAGAAGCACTTCGCCTGGAAGCCAAAGTTTCTTTGGATCGTATGATGGATATCACCAGCGGCAAGCCCGTGCAGTGGCCATCTGAATTCACCCTGTAAAATTCCGAAGGGACTTTGACATGTTCATTGATAAAATGCTGTTGGAGTCCTTGAAAGCACATCTGAATTGCCCCGACTTGCTGGTCTTTGCGTACACCGAGTGGGGCAGCAGAAATCCCGATCACCGCAAACTGATTCATGCACATCGCGATCAGATTATTTTAAACTCCAACTCCCCTTTGCATTCCAGTATTGCTCATACCAGCGAGATGGGAGTTTTAGCGGTCTCCTCCCACGTTATTGGTGTCGACATTGAATCCACAACGAGAGTTTCAGAAGTCGTTGCAAAGCGCGTATCACGCCCTGGAGAGTACGAACAGGCCCCGAGCCCTGCCAGTCTGTGGATTGCGAAAGAGGCGTGCTTTAAGGCCCTGCGCCCCTTCAAACAGCCCTCGGTTCTTTCTGATTTTTCTGTAGGAAAATGGCAGAAAAATGCATCCCAATTTGAGACATTCACTCTGCTTGATTACTCTGAACATCAAGTCCCGTCTGAGGGAGCTGGCGTGTGTTTCCACCAGGAAAAATTTAGCTTTGGATTTTTCTGCGTGAACCTTTAACTTTGGTCCGGTCCTGCCGAAGAGTTTAATAGCTCATATGCAAGTTCCTTAAGAGCAAGGTAGGTAAAATGGGAAACACAGCTGCAAATAAAAGAGTTGCTCCACGCAAGGAAGTCACACCAATTCACGTCTCTTACATGACGTCGTTGGATGATTTCGCAAAGATCGCAAAAAATTGCGAAATTGTTGAGGCCTCATCATCAGGTCTGCTTTTACTGGTTAAAAGAGAAGACTTGATTCCCACGGCTTTAAGAAAAAATCTGACTCTGGATGTGTTGATTGGCGATCGCGTCTTCATGCATCTGGATGAAATGAACCTGGAAATTTCCGGCGTTATCAAAAGAACGAAATTGCTGGGCAAAAAAGGTTTCCACGTCGCTGTCGATTACAGTGAAGATGCTCCAGAATACTGGAGAGAATGTCTGATGGATCTTTTACCGACTCCAGGTGAGCTGGAAGAGGAATAGTTCCAGGGCTCATTTGCATATGAAAGCAAAAAGGGAATCCGTTTGGATTCCCTTTTTTATTTTTAGCGCGCATCCTTGGCATAGGACTTCATAAGCTCATCAAGCTTTGCGCTAAAGATCACCTGACCTTCAGCGCTGGCATAGTTTTCAGATTTAAGATCCTGACTATATTTTTCAATTTCTTGCGAAATCGCCGACCAATTGCTGTTCCGAATACTCAATTTATCTTCATCAATTTTTTGTGCCGGTCCCATTATGTCCCTAAAGTTGGGTCCCGCTTCCATTTGCTTTTGCAGCTGACGTTCTCGAACGGCAATGTCTTCCATTTGTGATTTAGTAGCAGGATTGTTTTTCAATACATCCTCTATCTTTTGGCGTAATAAACGATTCGCCCTTTCATTTTCATAATCTTTACGAAGACGTGCAACATTCGCCGGAGTTGCCGTGGACATTCCATTCTTCATTCCTTCGCCAGGACCCGCGCCCGACTCAACCCAGGTAAATGGCACATTCAGATCGCCAAGAACGGGTTGGATTCCCATGCGAAAAAAATTTTTTAAAGCGCTGAACTCAGGATTTAATGCGGTATCAACATCACCTTTATCATCAAGATAGCTCGCAGTGGCATTGAGCTTCGAAAGAATTTCCCCTCGGCTCAATTTCTTAATATCACCCCACTGTAAACTTTGTGGAGCCCCCACTTTATCCAACAGCTTGTTATATTCTGAAATCTCCTGGGAAAAGTTTTGAACGAAATTATTCTTTATATTCGAAAAATGAATCAATCGAATCATTGTATCAGCAGAAGGCATTCCGACTTGCTGATCTGGTTCCAGAACCTCTTTACAGTGAGCATAATCCTGAAGTTGCTCGTAAAAACGTCGCAATTCGCTGTTCGAAGTATTGGCAGGAGGATTTTCACATCCTGTTTCTGCATTCAAATAGCAGGTGTATATCTTCGCATCTTTGAGGTATGCACCCTGACACATCGATTGAACATTCTTAAGATCCATCGTGACACTTTTATTGGAAAACTTGTCACCTACACAAATAGCCGCATCGGTAATTCTAACGCCATCCAAGCGCTTAAGTGCTTTCTGTAACTCGTTTTCATCTTTGATCGCCGATAACTTTTTTTCTTGAGTCAGAAAGTCCTTAAGTAAAGCCCAATTCGCGGGGCTATTCCCAAGGGGTCCTTTCTTATCAAAACCCACGACAACCTCGACCTGAGGAAATGACTTCTTCCAGTACATACTAAGACTACTCAAGTTTGCAGTATAGCATCCCCATAAAGCCAGAGAGCGAATTCCATCGCCCAGAGGAGGATTACTTGAAAATGCGCTCGCCAAGTCTTTATCTGATAGATCTCCATAGATTCCTCCAAATTGGCCATTTCCGTCATGACCAGAAACAACCATGGAAGAAAGATGAACGTCCTTATTTTTTAAGTCTTTAAGAAATTTGTCGAGCTTCTCGCGATCAAGCTGATACTTTTGACGAAATTCATTCTCGTTGGCCATGGCTTCATTTAGGTATTTGGATGCACTTGAACATGCTGCCGATTCCGAATTTCTTTTGGAGCAACCCTTACGAAAATACTCTTCATTCGCCTTTTCAGTCTTTGCCTTGAGTGCAATCTGGTTTGCCGCGATTTCTTTTGTCACCTCAGGTATGGCAATGACTTTCTCCCCTCGAAGAGACGCTGCAGCCTTTGCAGCCTCTATTTCCTTTGGATTTCCATTCAAATCCAAAAAAAGAATGTCTGCGTGAGACTTGCATGAGAAGCATAGGAATACGACAACTCCGATTATAAAATTCTTCACTGGCGCTGCACCTTGATTAGATTTTTAATCTTAACTAGCTGCCTCTTGGAAAGATCCGGATACTTTTTTGCGAGTTCGTTCGCACTGTAATTTTGTGCGCGCAAAACAAACATGTCTCTGTCATAGTGACTTTTATCTTTAAAATACTTTTCCAGTCCGGCTTTATCGATCAAGTCATCGCGCTGCCCAGGAGAGATCACTTGATGTTCTCTTTGGGTTTTATTCACGGGTCCTTTAAGTTGTTCAGCTGGATACTGATTGGAATAAACTGAATGGTTTAACTCCACCCCAGGGCTCAGGTTCGTCGCGAAAGCGGATGGCGCGCTTAAAAGAATGGTTAGCGAAAGACGAGTTCCAAACATGAATTATCCTCTCCAATATCATAATACAGGAGCGAACAATTGTAAGGGCGAGTGCAATTGACCCGTCCTTAGACTAGCTTTCCTCCAGCCTAACTGGAGGAAACTCTTATAGATCGTAGAACTTAGGAAGACCCATCTCTGAAACCAGAACGATGGAGTAATGCGGAGGCAGAAACCAGCTTAGGGCTTCTGCAATTCCCTGATGTTCCTTCTCTGGCGGATTCCCCAAGGACTCCAGGGAGAATGCCAGATCGTAATTCTTACGATCCTGACTCATCACCAAAATACGCGGGCGCAAAACTGCCTGATCACGGAAGAATTCTTTGATGATTGTGCGAACATATTGTGGAAGATACTGTGGAGAAGCGTCCCCAGCATGAAGCGCCTGACCTTGTTGCAATTCCAAAGTACCTACTGGAGCTTCATCGGCAGTTCTGTAGAACAAGCCGGTCTCTTTGAAGTGCCAAAGCATACCGTAAGTGAAAACATAGTCCGGATAGTTCTTTTGCGGATTTACGGCCAAGCCCACACCTTTAAGTGCCGCCCACTGCATGATCTTATTTGCCGGCTCTGAAGCATCCATGGAAGTTTCAGTCAGCATATAGGGCCAGCCATCCGGTCCTTGTTGAGGAGCATCCAACATCAATTTCACGCTGCCGGAAGTGATCGCCATGAAGAAATCAATCTCCCATTGGTGATCACGTTGTTCGTCAGGTACTTTTACGATTTCGTTCAAAGTCATATTTGCTCCATCAAGGATCCAAAAAACAAAAGGCCAAACCCGCAGGTTCAGCCTTTGTATTGCCCTTCAAAGTTTGGGTCAAGACGCGATTAGTACTCTTCAACAATCACGATAGAACTGAAGCCAACTTTAGTTTGTGCCTTGCCGTTCTCATAAACTTGACGACCCGTTCTTGAATCGATCACTGGCATATGGCCTTTATCAGCTCTTACAACTGCGTCGTGGATCAAGTTGATTGGACCGGATTTAACGCGAACACAGCCACCAGAAGCACGGGAACCCAATGCCGCAACACCATTCGCCTCGCCACCTACGATATCTGGCGGAACCTGGTGAATAGCCAAACCGCGTTTGTCGTTAAAGAACATCGCATAAGGCATCATGAATTTAGACTCACCTGAGCGGTAGTCATAATTGTAAACGCGTTTGATGTTATAGAATCCGCGAGTTGTGTGTCTCCAGTGAGATTCACGAGAACCTTTGAAGATACCGTTTACGATACCTTTGAATTTACCGATGTATTCCAACTGTTCAGTACCAGTGGAAACATTAGTGGAAAGAACCAAGCGACGGTTTGTGTACAGACGAAGTTTCTGAGCACCAGGACCCTTCGCAGCTTTATTGATAACGATCACGTTGGTGAAATCGTTGTAGGCAGTGTCACCTGCAAGATATGCAGCCTCATTAAAAAGAATACCTTTTGGAGCTTCGTAAGCATCTTCAACCATCAAACGCTTTGCTGCTTCTTCACGCTTGGAAAGTTTAAGAGGTTGCTCTTCAGGGATGGATTGAGCAAATGCTGCCAAAGAGAATGTGGACGCCAAAAGCGCTGCCAGTACAAGTTTCATTGCGACTCCTTACAATACGTTCTGGTACTTTCAATCAAGTTCCATTCGAGGAGTCAGATAACTTAGGTACCGTTGGAAATCATTAGTTTTGTGAAGAATGGAACAAATCACCATACTTCGCACACTTAAAGTTAATCACGTTTAACCAAAAACACCCTACTTTGCAGTTGACCGCCCAAAAAACGCATAGCGTCACTGGCCATCTCTCGACTTCCCACTCTATGACGACGGGCCTACGATTGTTGTTCAACAAGTTAATCCTCAAAAGGAATTGAACATGAAAATCCTAGCTCGCTTTGCACTTCTGATCTCTGTTTCTATTCTTGGCTTCGCCTGCGCACATCACCGCGATGTCAGACCCAGCGCCAGTGGTGATCACAAAGTGATCCTGAATCAGGAAGATAAAGAAGCTGGCTATAGAGATGCGATGTCTCAGGCAGAAGACTACTGCAAACAAACCGGCAAAATGCCTCTGATCGTAACTGAGGGATCTAAATACCAAGGCAATATGGATGAAGGCACATATCAAAAAGCCAAAACCGCTTCCAAAGTAGCCCAAGCAGCCGGCAGTGCCGTCTTCGCATTGGGTGGCCAAACAGAATCCACCGTTGGCGGCATCACAGGCCTTGGCGGCTCCGTAGCCCGCGGCGCTCTAGGCAACGGCTACCGCTACGAACTAGTCTTCCGCTGCCAATAGCACTAAGGGGTCTGCTTGGAAGTTCTGCTTAAAGCAAACCCTTCAAAATCCGGTACGTCTTTACCGGTTGCCAACTTCAAAGCATGCATGGACTGACCGACGAGCGAATACCGATACAGGGTGGACTTAAGTGTCTGCCCTAGTTTTTTCATAGATTGATCGTTCCAACCCGTGGATTCGATTTCCGCGTGATAAGTGTAAGCAACCGTCATTGCCCATAAGTACATATAGCAGTTTGCCAGATATCCATTCAGAGTAAATACGGGGGTTGTTCCCCACATACTTCTGTCCTCTTCAAAGTAAGGCGCAGCCTTAACGGACTTGGTGATTTCATTTACAACAGACTGCAGATCATCTTTGTCTGGATTAAACCCGGAATACACATGCAAAGAAATTTGCGACAAATGCAACAATCCATGCGCTCTCTCATCGACTTCTTTTCTCATAAATTTAGTAAGCATTCCAACTTGCGCATCGGTTAAGGACTCGCCCGTTTTATAGTGCTTGGCAATTTTCTTTAGAACGTAGGGATTCTGCCCCCAATACTCAAGAACCATACTCTCAAACTCTAAGCTATCCTCTTCAATTCTGAACTGTGGACTGATCGTGCCTTGATTTTTCTTCCTCAAATATAACGCAAACAAATGTCCAAACTCATGGAAGAATCCAGAAAGCTCCTCAAAGTCCAGAAGGGAAGGTTTATCTGGAGTCGGGGAAGGAAAGCCGAAGGACAGCACACCAATGGGAGTGATGCTTTCACCATTCTCCAAAGAAGGTTCTCGTAAAGTTGACCAAAATGCACCAATGCTCTGAGTGCCAACAATTTTTTCTCCGGCTCTTTGGTACGGATCAATATAAAATCCACCAAGCTTCGTGCCGTCTTCATCAAACAGCCAATAAAACTCGACGTCGGCATTCCAGGATTTAACCTCGGCAGTTGCATTTTCAAAACGGATCGAAAAGCATTCTTCAAATAATTTGAATATTCTTTCTTTGGTTTCCTTATAGGGAAAGTACTCTGCAATCTTCGCTGCATCAAAGCCCTGTGACTCATTATAAAGTCGACCATAAAGCGCAAGATCCCAAGCCTCTAGCTCCTGAATACCGTCCCGAGCTGCCATTTCACGATAGGAGTCATGAAGCTGTTCCTGGGTTTTCTTATAAGCTAAGGCAAGAGACTTACAAAGCTGATCCAACTGATCAGCCGTTGCCGTATTAACATCCAAGGAGCTTTCCAAGAAATTCTCAAAGCCGCGAATCTGCGCCAGCTCTTTTCTTTTTGTCAGGATATTTCGAATCGCCTCGCTGTTATCAAACTCACCATGTGAGGCGATTTGCTTTCTTTGTTTGTAAATTTGCTTTTTCAATTCACGATTTGGGGAATATTCCATGAAGGGAAGGTAAACACCTGTGGTGAATGAAATTAACCAAGGACCCTGCTCTGGTGTTGATTCGTTTTTCTTGAGATGAGTATTGAAATGTTCGGAAGCACGCACGACCCATTGCTGCGGAAGTTCTCCCAGGTCCTTGCGATCATGAACAACGATTCCACCCGCCACCGTGGCCTTTTGAATATTTGAATTAAAAACTTCGGACCATTTTGCGATCTCTTTATTGATCCCAGAAATGCTTTGTTTTAATTGGGCATCCGCCAAGGTTCCTTGGCTTTTTGCATTATTAAGAATGCTCTGGATATACTTCTTCTGTTCTTGTTTAAAAGATTGATATTCATTGCCCTCTTGCAGGGATTGAACTTTCGCGATGATTTCAGTGGTGGAAACAAGTCTTCGTTCCAACTCAGTATAGTCCGAGAAGATTTCCGAATAGGCCTCTTGGTACTCATCGTTAGAAATGGAATAGACATAGACCACAATAAGTCGACTGGCAAAGCTGGCCACTAAAACTTCCGCCTCATAGAACGGAACCATAAAGTTATCCCAAGTCGGATCACTGACAGCTTTCAGAGTGGCGATTTTCGCATCAAGTTCTTTACTAAGCTGCGCAAAGGCAGCCTTGATCTCGGCCTTTGATGAATGAGTCATCTCGAAGCATCCGTTGGAACTTAAAAAACGCTCTGACATTTTTCTCTCCACACCTGCTGTTCCACGAAAGAACAACGCCCCTGTCAAGGCAATGGACAACAGGCAAATAAGTTCAAAGAAGCCCCGCTAAGAGCCCCCTGATTCGGTTCTAAGTACTACTCACGAAAAATAGCAAACCAGAGGCCAATCCAAAGATTGGAATGAAAGCAGCGAACACTGCTCGGAGTTATCTGCCGGCGGCAGATAACAACAAAACCTGAACTTCGATTTTAGGGGATGTTTCTTTAGAAAATACTTCGGCGACGCCGAAGTGCAGACAGTACAAATAAAAAAACCGCCCTATGGCGGTTGTTTTTACGGGGCCCTATCGCGGAAGCGATGGGGAGATCCAGAAATTAAAAAAGCTGCTCTAAGGCAGCTTTTTTAATTGGTAGGGAGTACAGGATTCGAACCTGCGACATCCACCTTGTAAGGGTGGCGCTCTACCAACTGAGCTAACTCCCTATTGGTAAGAAGGACCTATGTTTATCTGCGTCCTTCCGACTTTGCAATAACTTTTTTAAATATTTTAATAAATTTCTTAAGCCCTAGCGGGACACACACGTTTCTTGCGAGAAGCGGAAACGCGATGAAACCTTGGACAGCTGTAAGTTCACCATTTCACTGGTAGTTTTAGCTTCCACGCTGCCTACAGAAAGAACCATCACAGAATTTTTGTAGAGATTACCTGAAGTCGGTGGCTGAGGAGAGTTCTCCAAGCTAAATGACGTCAGTCTCAATCTGTAAACCGTACCACCACAGCTGGTCATTTGCGCCAGGATCATTTTTCCTGTCTCAAAGCCCACGCCCTCAGCCAACACTCTGCGAGTTTCCCCGTCAATTTGTCTGACCAAAAGTTGGCGACCACCGCTGGTCTTTTCTTTCACAACTTTAAATGCGAAATAAGACACGTAATCGTCTTGTTCGATTCTCCACAACCCTTGGATATCATCCCATGGGAACGGCTGAGCCGAAGACCATGGCCAAGGAATTGGTCGGTTGTCTCCAGACGGCATGATCGTACCTTCGTCATTCGAAGGATAAGCATGACCAACACTGGAAAAGATCAAAAGAGCTGCTAGTAAAATATGACGTAACATGAAATTCCCCTTTAGTGCTCGAAATGAATGCGAGCAGCTTTATTCATGTAATAGCCGTTTTTGGCTCTAAAAATATATTTTGGTTTTTCGTAGTCTGGTTCAATCAACTTACGAAGACGTTTAATCGTCACGTAAATCTTATTGTCATGAACAGCCGGATCATACGGTTGTTTCCAGACGTTCTCGACCAGGAATTCCTTGGAGTAGATCGTGCCTTGGTTCTGAACGAACAGGCGCAATAGATCCAAAAGAATGAACTGATTTTTGAAATCGATGCGACCCAGCTTGCGCTCGGTAACCGCATGATTAACTTCATCAAACACAAGGTCGTAGCTGTGTTGAGAATCCGCTCCGATTTTAGAAGCATAGAATTGGGCAATTTTCGCAAGACGAACGTGGTTTTCAGTGTCGATGGATTTTTGTGCCAAAGACAGATAAACACGCGCCAGATCTTTTTCGCCCATTTCGAAGTACACATCACCCAACTGAATCATCAGGTAAGACGCAGAAACCACGTTACGAGTCTCTTTCAAAGCATCATATGCTTTCCAAAGAACCGTGATGGATTCCTCGTACTTTTTCATCTGAGCCAAAATGTTACCATTCAGGATCAAAGCAGAAATTCTTAGCTCTGGGAAATTATAAACCTGGAAGAAAACCTCAAGGTTGTAGATCTCTTTCAGGGCGTCCGCGTAGCGAGCGACTGAAGGATTGGAGTAAACCATCGCAAGACCGAAAATAGCATTGCAGATGTCTTCCTTATTATCCGTAGCAAGCGCCAGCGCCAGGGCCTTTTGTACGTAATCAAGGGCATCGTCCGTCTGATTTTTGTAAGACGCACATACCGCAAGGAAGTAGTAAGTTTTAGAATTAAGTTCGAAGCCTTCTTTAAGGACAAGGTCTTGGAGTTTTTCCTTGGTCGCATTGATGTCTTCGATTTGTTCGCGTTCGGCAAAAATACGCAACAAAAGTGTTTGGCACTTCAAATAAGCAGAATGATTTTTCTCGGCGAAATAGCCATTAGCTGCTTCGCGGAGATGGTCCGTTGCGGGACCGAACTCTCCACGATCGCAATACAGCTTGCCGAGCTCATAGGCGCGATCGAATTGACTCATAGAAATTAAAACTCCAAATATTTCCAGATTCTGAGGAACGACAGGTTCTGTCAGATTGTCAGGATATCGTCAATGCGAGATGCGGGATGTTGCTCAAAAAGTGAGCATACTGAGAATTGATTTCAGTAAATTAATGTTCTGAGCTGGAACGGATGTAGTTGCTCGGCGCATCATTTCGCAATCACTTAAAAAAGTACGTGTTTGAAGTCGTCCGCGAGGTGCTTTTTCACTTCCTGAATAAAAAGCTTCACATTGATGTTCTGTTTATGGCGAACCGGAGTTACGGCCCAGATATCTTTTTTACCTTCATTGTAATTTTCCAAAACCGAAACAAGTCGGCCGCGCTTTATATCCTCGAAAGCATAAGAGCCAGGCAGTCTGGCGATTCCCAGTCCCGCCAAAGCCGCCTTATGCAAAACCCGGGGATTGTTACTTTTAAAATTTCCCGAGATCGGCACTTGAAAACCTTTGCCGCGTTTTTTGAAGCTCCACGAACTGCGCTCCCCGATGCAGTTGTGATGAATCAAATCCGCCGGCTCATTCAGTTCCGGCGCGGAGGCGAGATAACTTTTGGTACAAACAATGTATTCAAAACGCGAAGCGATTCTTTGCGCCAGCAACGATGAGTTTTCCAAGTGCCCGATACGAATAGCCACATCGAATTTTTCCTCAATCAAATCCACAATGCGGGTTGAGAAATTCAACTCCACCTTAAGCTCGGGATAGCGCTTGGCCATCTCCACCACAACAGGCGCGATATAGTCCTCGCCAAACACCCCTGCCAGAGTCACGCGCAAGCTGCCCCGCGGAGTATCAGACAAATCCAGGATTTCCTGTCTGGCCAGATCCAGATTCTTCAATGACTCACGGCAGGTTTGCAAATAACGCTCACCCATGTGCGTGAGTTGAACTTTTCGGGTGGAGCGGACGAAAAGCGCAATTCCCAGATCGCTTTCAAGCTGTCGGATGTTTTTGCTAATATGAGACTTGGATACATCCAGAACCTCGGCGGCTTTTGAAAAGCTTCCGGATTCGGCAACTTTGACAAAGGCAATGATTCCCTGGAGCGACTTTATTGTTTCCATGCAGAAACAGTATTGTTCCTTTCACTGGCTAGTCAAGTAAGTGCTATGTTCATATAATTTCTCTCATCATTTAATTCACAAGTTAAGGAGTCATCGTGAAGATCAAAGCCGCAGTCGCATGGAAAGCCGGAGCCCCACTTTCAATTGAAGAAGTGGACCTGCAAGGACCTAAAAAAGGGGAAGTTCTGGTTAAAGTTGTCGCAACCGGCGTTTGCCATACTGACGCCTTCACATTGTCAGGCGCGGATCCAGAGGGACTATTCCCCGTGATCCTGGGTCATGAAGGCGGCGGGATCGTTGAGGAAGTCGGCGAAGGTGTCACTACTCTAAAAAAAGGCGATCATGTTATTCCTCTTTACACTCCGGAATGCAAAGAGTGTAAGTTCTGTCTGTCCGGAAAAACCAATTTGTGTGTGCGCATTCGCGCCACTCAAGGAAAGGGTCTGATGCCGGATGGCACTTCCCGTTTCTCCAAAGATGGAAAAATGATTCATCACTACATGGGTTGTTCAACATTTGCGGAATACACAGTTGTTCCAGAAATCGCTTTGGCTAAAGTAAATCCTGCAGCACCTTTGGAAAAAGTCTGTTTACTGGGTTGCGGAGTGACGACAGGAATTGGCGCCGTACTAAATACGGCCAAAGTTGAAAAAGGCGCGACAGTTGCGGTGTTCGGCTTGGGTGGTATCGGTTTATCCGTCATTCAAGGTGCAAAAATGGCCGGCGCTTCCCGTATTATCGCCATCGACATCAATGATGCTAAACGCGAAATGGCTGAAAAATTCGGCGCCACTGATTTCGTGAATCCCAAAAATCATGACAAACCCATCCAACAGGTGATCGTAGAGATGACAGAGTGGGGTGTGGATTATTCGTTTGAATGCGTGGGCAACACCAGCCTGATGCGTGCGGCACTTGAGTGTGCACACCGCGGATGGGGCCAATCCATCATCATCGGCGTAGCCGGAGCTGGACAAGAGATCTCGACACGTCCCTTCCAGTTGGTTACTGGCCGTGTATGGAAAGGCTCCGCCTTTGGTGGCGTGAAGGGCCGCACCGAACTTCCGGGCTATGTTGATCAGTATATGTCAGGAGAAATTAACATCGACGACATGGTTACTTTCGAAATGCCGCTTGAAGATATCAACAAAGCCTTCGATTATATGCATGAAGGCAAAAGCATTCGTTCAGTTATCAAAATGTAGGAGCAACGATGGAAGCAACTCTTCTGAAGTCCCATAAGACATTCGAGGGAAAAACCCAGTTTTGGGAACACGACTCAACGTCGACTAAAACCAAAATGAAGTTTTCCACGTTTATTCCCACAGGCTTGGTGAAGGGTTGCGTGATCTGGCTGTCCGGTTTGACCTGCACAGATGAAAATTTCATCACCAAAGCCGGCGCGCAAAAGTATCTGGCAGAACACCAATTGATGGTCATCTGCCCGGACACTTCACCCCGCGGTTTACAACTCCCGGGCGAGCACGAAGCTTATGACTTTGGCTCTGGTGCCAGCTTCTATGTTGACGCAAAAACAGAAGGCTACAATGCGCACTACAATATGTTTTCCTATGTAGCGAACGAGCTTTTTGATTTGATCCAGTCCCAATTCCAAGTTCCCAAAAACAAAATCTCCATCATGGGTCACTCGATGGGCGGGCATGGCGCCCTGGTGATTGGCCTTCGCGAAAGTCAGAAGTTTCAATCCATCTCGGCATTTTCGCCGATTGTGAATCCCACCAAAGCCCCTTGGGGCGTTAAAGCCTTCACGGGCTACCTGGGTGAGGATCAGGATAACTGGAAACAATATGACGCCACAGAATTGATTCGCAGTGGAGCTCGTCACGAAGGCACCATACTTATCGATCAGGGCCGCGCCGACGAATTCTTCATCAAAGGTCAGCTTTTAACCAGTAATTTTGAAAACTCCTGTGAAGGGTCTGGTCAGAAAGTAAAAGTAAATTACCGTGATGACTATGATCACAGCTATTACTTTATTGCGACCTTCATCGAAGGGCACATCAAGCATCACGCGAGCTTCTTAACTTAGTTCAAAATACGGCTGTTCTTCACAAACTTAGAAGGACAGCCCCAGCGCCGACGATCAGCGCGCCAATCAATTGAATTCGCGTCAGGGATTCCTTCAGCAGGAACGAAAACAAAACCGCAAAAAATATCGAGGAGTTTCTGAGGGAAATTGCAAATCCCGGAACGGAAACCTTCAGGCCATACAGAAAAATCACAAAAGACAAATTGGCGGCAACACCGGCGGCGACGGCTTTGACGGATTCAGTTTTCAGAATTTGTTTAACGCGGTTCACGCGCGATCCTTTGATCGCAAACCATAAAAAAGGCCATGATATGACCATGGCAACCGCAAACAAGCTTTTCGGTTCTGCTCCATGGTGAAGCGCCTGATGATAGCTCAGATGATATCCGCCGATAAATACCGCGCAAACCCAGGCCCACGGCACTTTCGCAAACCAACCACCATTTTGCTCTGAAATCTTTGAGGGTGGAAAACTGAGAATAACGATGCCGCCCAAAACCGCAAGCGCCCCCACGGTCTGCAAAACTGTCGCCGTTTCACCCATGAAGGTCGTGGAGACAATCCATACAAAGATCATCGCTCCGCCTCGCATGATCGAATAGGCTTTGCCCAATTGGCTTTGCTTAAGAGACCACGCCAAGGTCACGAAATAAGCCCCTTCAAAAATGCCTGAAAGCAGCGCGTATATCAGCGGAGTGCCAGCGTTGAATTTGTCTGACATAAATAACAGTGAAACGGCAATAACCAGATTACTGACGGTCATTGCCACAAACAGGAATGCCTCTTTGTCCTTGGTGGTTTTTGCAATTGCATTCCAACTCGCATGAAGGAACGCAGAAGATAGTAGTAACAGGGCACTCGTGTTCATCGAGGCCCATCATACGCATCGGATCTATTTGCGGGAAGAAATTTGTTTATTCAACTGCGTTTTCCGATCTTCCAGACGCTGAAAAATCTGATCCACTTCTCGCTGAAAATCCTTTTCTGGTTGCTGAAGACCATTTAGAAAAGTGCTCCAGTGACGCGTGATTGCCGCCATCGCGACCGTTTCACGCATTTGCTCTTCGGTAGCGCCATGAAGTTTTGCAAACTCTGAATAGATATACACGCAACGTTCGCAGGAAGTTTGTGCGGAAACAGCATAACTAATAAGATCAATGGTTGCCGGAGACAGAGGAGATTTTGGATTCATGCTTAGCATCTTGTGTTCGTTCCACGCACCCGCGACACCTTTAGCTGCATAGGTTTTGATAAAGTTTGGCACGATCCCCACCGTTTTTTCCATATCCTTGTGGGCAGCGTTGACATCGCCGACCAATGGCGAAGGCTTGAGTTCGCTCATCTCCGCGGGCTTTTTCTTGCGCAGGAACTTAATCATATTATCCACGTCCATTTTAAACTTGGGCATTTCAATGGGAGAACCCTCCCAAAACGTGGCCCATTTCCGGGTGTCTGCCGCCACCGCGATCGCATAGTTTATCTCCTGAGGAGTTGCGCCATTAAATTTGGCTGCGCGCTTATGAAAATACACGCAATAAGTGCAAGGGATCTGCGCCGCCACCGCCACCCCGATCAGCTCTTTGGTTTTAGGAGTGAGTGCTGTCGTGGGATTTAACTGAATGTCGCGAATCTCCTGCCAGGCACCGGAAATAGCTTCCTGAGGAAACTCCTTCATATACGTCGGAACCATATCAAAAGTCGCACGAATCTCCTCATAAGCCGCTTGTGCCTGGGGATTCTGAGGAGCAATACTTTCCGGTTGTGCCGCATAAGCCACCAGAAAAAATAGTAAAGGAGCCAATAAGGGAAGGATGACTTTCATAAGGTTCTCCGATGTGTGAATACCTAAATCCTAAACACACCAAAGATCGTCCGTTAGACCCAGCTCCAAAAAACAAAGGGCCGGTCATCTGACCAGCCCTTCGCATTCAATTACTTCTAATTTCTAATGTCGTTCACCACTAGTGGTGAGCAACATTCTGTTGGCCCGTGTACTGAGCCTTGATACCAAACTCGCGTTCCTTTTGGATTTTGAAGATCTCTTTTGGATTTTTGATATCCAAAGCGTTGATCAACACTTGATCCACATGGTCCACAAGGATGACTTTCAAGTCTTTCATCACTTCCTTAGGGATGTCCTTAAGATCTTTTTCATTCTCTTTAGGACAGATGATCATCTTGATACCACCACGGTGAGCTGCCAGAGTTTTCTCTTTCAAACCACCGATTGCCATTACACGTCCGCGAAGTGAAACCTCACCAGTCATCGCAACTGTGCGCTTAACCGGGATTTTCGTGATCGCTGACACGATGGAAGTCGTCAAGGCGATACCTGCTGAAGGACCGTCCTTAGGAACAGCGCCTTCCGGCAAATGGATGTGCACGTCGATGTTCGCGAAGTATTCTTTGTCCAAACCGAACAAAGGACCTCTGGAACGTACGTAGCTCATTGCTGCCGCACAGGATTCTTTCATCACATCACCAAGTTGACCCGTTACCGTGAACTTGCCTTTACCAGGCACCACGCTCACTTCGACTGCCAACAAGTCCCCGCCCACTTCTGTCCAAGCCATTCCGTTCGTAAGACCGATTTCGTTCTCCGCCTCGATTTGACCGAACTTGAATTTGTGAGGGCCCAAAAGCTCTACCAGTTTTTGTGAAGTTACAACGTAACCTGCATTCTTACCAGTTTCCGCTTTCGTTGAAGTCTTCGCTCCTTTAGCACCTTTCTTGGCAGCTACTGTTTTACCAGCGGCTTTCTTAGCTGTGCCTTCAGATTTGAAGTCATTCAAAGTTTCATTCATCACGATATCTTTAGCCACTTTACGGCAAACGTTTGCAACTTGTCTTTCAAGGTTACGAACGCCGGCTTCTCTTGTGTAGAAGCGGATGATGTCGCGGATAGCTTCATCTTTTACCGTTACTTTGTGATCTTTCAGACCATGGTTTTCCAATTGTTTTGGAACCAGGTAGTTTTTCGCAATGTGGAATTTTTCCTGCTCGATATAACCTTCAAGCTGGATGATTTCCATACGATCCAACAATGGACGTGGGATTGTATGAAGGCTGTTCGCCGTTGCGATAAACATTACTTTTGAAAGATCGTATTCAACTTCAAGGTAGTGATCCTGGAACGTCGAGTTTTGCTCTGGATCCAAGACTTCAAGCATCGCTGCTGAAGGGTCACCTCTGAAGTCATTCGCCATTTTGTCGATTTCATCCAGAAGAACCAGTGGATTGCCTTTATCAACCTTGCGCAAAGCTTGGATGATTTTACCTGGCATCGCACCAACGTAAGTTTTTCTGTGACCGCGGATCTCTGCTTCGTCTCTCACGCCACCCAAAGAGATACGTGCGAAAGAACGATTCAAAGATTCAGCGATAGATTTCGCCAATGACGTTTTACCAACACCCGGAGGACCTGCAAGGCACAAGATAGGGCCTTTCATGTCTTTCGAAATCGAAAGAACAGCTAGGTACTCAAGGATACGGTCTTTAACTTTTTCCAATCCGAAGTGCTCGTCATCCAAAATGCGTTGAGCATTTTTGATGTCATGTTTCTCTTCGGAGTAATCCTGCCATGGAAGTGACAAGATCCAGTCGATGTAGTTACGAACAACTGTCGCTTCAGCTGACATCGGTGACATAAGCTTCAATTTCTTGATCTCTTTCATCACTTTGTCTTTAGCTTCCTGGGACATTTTCTTGTTCTTACATTTGATCTCTAGATCCTGAAGCTCAGCTTGGTAATCGTCTTTCTCGCCAAGTTCTTTTTGAATGGCCTGCATTTGCTCATTCAAGTAGTACTCTTTCTGAGAACGTTCCATTTGTTTCTTCACGCGAGTGCGGATCTTTTTCTCCACTTCAAGGATTTCGATCTCACCCGTCATCAAGTTCAACAAATGTTCCAAACGTTTGCTTGCATCGATGATCTCAAGAACTGCCTGCTTGTCTTCAAGCTTCAAGTTCAATTGAGCCACGATAATGTCAGCCAATTCACCTGGGTTCTCGATAGTGGAAACTCTCATCAAAATTTCAGGCGGGATGCGTTTGTTCAATTTTACGTAAGTTTCGAAAGTCGTCTTCACCGAGCGAACCAGCGCTTGGGCTTCAACTACGTTCGTGCCGTCTTCGTCCAAGGACTCAACCGCAACCATGAAGAAGTTTTCGTTGTTTACGAAATTCTTAATCTTTACGCGACGTTTGCCCTCTACCAGAACTTTCACAGTTCCATCCGGAAGACGCAGCAACTGGATGATTGTACCTACGGTACCGATTGTGAAGATATCCTTGGGCTCGGGATTGTTCGTTTTAGCGTCCTTTTGCGCCGCCAATACGATATCGGTTTGCTTGCTCATCGCTTCTTCCAGAGCATTGATACTCTTTTCGCGACCTACAAACAGAGGCATCATCATATGTGGAAATATGATCAAATCTCTTAGGGGCAAAAGCGGTAGTTGTGTGACTTTTCCCTCGCTCATATCCTCTCCCTCCCTTGGGTTAACGAGCTTCTTGTACGATTAGAACAAGAGGATGTTCATTCAGGTTAATTTAATCCGTTAAAACCTTAGCGAATCCTTCCTTATTTTAACTATGGTAACTATTGCGTGGGAAGCAATATGTGGAACCAGAAATATAAGTCTGGCCCCTGTCAGTTTAGACCCCGGTTTTTGCCTATTTTTGAGGCAAAATTGCCACCAACGGACCTACCGCTTCCGAACCCTTAAAATACGTGAAAAATAGAAAAACTTTCCTAATTGTAATACCTGTAAGAGAGATTTTCGTCCCCTTTTTCAAAAACTTGTTCGATAAGTGCTATGTGACACGTAAAGAATCCAAATGGTCCAATACCAACTCACTGAGCCTGAAGTTGCTTATCGCAACCTGGGCCGTCAGCTCCTTTGCCACGTTAATTCTAACGGCGGGGCAGCTTATTTTGGATTACCAAAAGGATTTCGATAAGCTACAGAACAACTTCTCCATCATTAAAAACTCCTACCTGGATTCCATGGCCGAGCATTTGTGGTCTTATGACACTCGCCTGTTGGAAATCCAGCTGGATGGACTAAGCCGTCTGCAAGGCGTGAGTTACCTGAAATTGGTTGCCGATAATAAAACCATCTACGAAACCGGTATTACGGATCCTGCTGAGGAAAGTCATCGCAGCTTTGAAATCCTGCATAAGAACACCAATGAAGTCCTGGGCACCCTGGAAGTCGAGCTGGATATCAGAAACCTGCGTGAGAAATACTTCCACGAGGCTATCTGGATTTTCATCCGCCAAGCCGCAAAAACCATGATCGTGGTTTTCTGTTTGTACTTCATCTTCAATCACATTGTGGTTGTGCACATTAAACGCATTGTTGAATATTTGACCTCCGACGAGCGCACTCGTGGTGAATTGCATTTGGATCGTCAATCCAGCGAAGTGAAAGACGAACTCGACATTCTGGTCGACTCCATCAACCAATTCAAAATCGAACTCCTGGAAGCAAACCAGCAGTTGGAGCAATTGAACCAGGCCCTTGAACACAAGGTGATGAATCGTACGCGCGAATTAACGACAAAAAATCAGAGTCTTGAAAAAGCCATGCTTCAGATCAAACGCATGCAGGCGACTCTTGTTGCACAGGAAAAACTGGCGTCCTTGGGTAGCCTAACAGCCAGCGTGGCCCACGAGATCCGCAATCCATTGAACTTCGTGCTGAATTTCAGCGAACTTCTCAGTGAGTCTGAGGATAACGAGGAAATCCGGGAGATCAGCCGTGTTATCCTAAAACACAGTCAGCGCATTGACCAAATCGTTCGCTCCATGCAGATTTTGTCGAGCTATGACAGCGACATTCTGGAAAACACAGATATCAACGAAATCGTAAAGAAGGCATATCAACAAACGATCGCCAACCGCGCGTTGGGCTCTGCCTACATTCCTCCAAAAGTGAACTATCGCCTTACTGAATCCATTCATGCTCAGGCGTATTCCGCTTCCTTGATGAGAGCCTTGTCAAACATCATTGACAACTCCATCCACGCGCTTGAGAAGAAAGTTTTAACTGAGAAAAACACTGAACCAGAACTCACTATTACAACTGCGGTCCGTGGGGACAATGTGGAAATTTCGATTCGTGACAATGGTATCGGCATCCCATCTATATTGGGAGAAAAGGTCTTTGACCCATTCCTCACTACCAAAGCACCCGGAGAAGGGGCTGGACTTGGTCTCACCGTTGCGTTTAACATTGCTCAAAAGCACGGTGGCACATTAAAGTACACAAGTGAGTTTGGTCAGTGGACTGAATTCGTGATGTCGTTACCTATGGTTCACGAAAGAATTCATGCATGATTCATATTGTGGTCGTCGATGATGAGGCAGATACGCATCTGCTTTATAAATTGAAATTTAAAAAGTTCTTCGCTGACCTTGGCGGAGTGAAACTTGTTTCATTTCTAAGTGCCCTTGACTGCCTGAACTACCTGCGTGTTGCCGATACTAAAGTTGACCTCATTATGTCTGATATTAATATGCCCGAGATGGATGGCTTTGAGCTTCTTCAGGAAGTTCGCAAGTCGAACACCACCCTTCCTTTCTATGTGGTCAGTGCATACGAATCCTCCGAATTCAGAAATCGCGCTGAGCAACTTGGCGCACAACGCTTCCTAAGCAAGCCCGTCGATTTCCACGCCTTGGGCGAAGCATTAAAATCCGATCTGAACCTATCTTTGTAATCCAACGTATTCTTCCATTTACTTTGGCTCCCCTTTTATAAGTTTCGTATAAGAAGAACACTACGAAATAAATCAAGGAGGACCTCAATGAAGAAGTTCGTTTTACCTTTGCTACTGATGGTTTCTGGAAGTATTCCCGCTTTTGCAACACCTCTTACCGCCGACAATATTGTGGGCCGCTACAATGTCGAAGCATCTTATATGTTCCAAAAGGCATATATGAAGTTTCACGTCATGAACAACAAGGAATTTGAAATCACCCGCTATCATAAAGATGGTCGCACTGAAGCAACCTGCCAAGGTTCATTCATAGTGACCAATAAATCATTCTATGATGAATACGGCATCCGCAACAACAATGGGCGCTACTTCAAAGGTGTCTTCACCTGCCCCAACGATCGCTCCAAGAAAATCGACTTCAACATCGACTACAAAAACACCCAGCTTGAAGATCTGCCAAAAGGTGTAAAGGTAACTGCAACCACCTCCATGGTTCCACGTGCCACCCTAAAAGCCTATGTAATCAAACTACCTTAAAAAACAAAAACCCCAGAGATCACTCCCTGGGGTTTCCACTTCGATTTTCGATAATCGATTCTCAATTCTCGGCAAGCGCCAGCTTGCTAAGCTGAATCTTTCTTTTTAGCTTCTGCTGCATCAGCTTCGGCTTTCATTTCCTCGTCGGTTTTGTAAACCATCATCGGAGCCGTGCCATCATTGATAACGTTTTCATCGATGATAACTTCTTTCACGTTACCTTTTGATGGAACGTCGTACATGATATCCAGCATTGCTGTCTCAAGCACGCCACGCAGACCACGGGCACCTGTTTTACGTTTCAAAGCCATTTGCGCCACGGCACGAAGAGCTTTGTCAGTAAATTTCAAGTCAACGCCCTCGAATGAGAACAGTTTTTGGTATTGCTTGGTGATCGCATTTTTAGGGCGAACCAAGATATCCATCAACGCATCTTCATCCAATTGACCAAGAACTGCGATCGCCGGTAGACGACCGATAAACTCTGGGATCAAACCGAACTTGGACAAGTCATCCGGCTCCACTTTCGCAAGCAAGTCAGACTGTGCAAATTCAGATGCCGTGCGGATTTCCGCTGCGATACCCAATGTTTTATTTGTCGTTCTGTTTTCGATGATTTTATCCAAACCAACGAATGCACCACCCACGATAAATAGAATGTTCGTCGTATCCACCTGGATGAATTCCTGTTGTGGATGCTTACGACCACCTTTCGGAGGCAGATTTGCAACTGTACCTTCCAGGATTTTCAGAAGGGCCTGCTGCACACCCTCACCCGATACGTCACGAGTGATGGATGGATTTTCTGACTTACGGGAGATTTTATCGATCTCGTCCACGTAGATAACGCCTTTTTGGGCTTTTTCCACGTCGTAGTCAGAAGCTTGAAGTAGATTCAGGACAACGTTTTCAACGTCTTCACCCACGTAACCTGCTTCAGTCAATGTTGTTGCATCCGCCATAGCGAATGGAACGTTAAGGATTTTTGCAATTGTTTGCGCCAACAATGTCTTACCGGAGCCCGTTGGTCCGATCAAAAGGATGTTGGATTTTTGCATTTCCACGTCAGCGGATTTTTTACCACCAGACATAGCATTCACACGCTTGTAGTGATTGTGAACCGCAACTGCCAAAGTTTTCTTGGCTTGAGTTTGGCCGATCACGTAATCATCAAGGTAAGTTTTGATATCAGACGGTTTTGGTACTTTGAAGGTACCTTTTACCGCTGTCTCTTTCTCTTTTTCCTCGTCGATGATGTCGTTGCACAGGTCAATACACTCATCGCAGATATATACGCCAGGACCAGCAATAAGTTTTTTAACTTCTTTTTGGCCTTTACCGCAGAAACTGCATCTCAATGCGCCGTTGGTGTCTTTAGTCGTCATCTCTGATTACCCTTTTTTCGCCTTACGAGATTCTACAACGTGGTCAAGCAGACCGAATTCTTTAGCTTGGTAAGGGTCCATGAAATTGTCCCTTTCCATTTGCTGCCTTAGGAATTCATAGTCCTTGCCAGTGTGAGTTTCATAAATTCGAGTCAATTTTTCCTTGGTTCTTAGTAGCTCGCGCGCATGAATTTCGATGTCCGTCACCTGACCAGACAAACCACCACCTGAAAGAAGAGGTTGATGGATCATGATACGGGTATTTGGCAGACTATAACGCATACCTTTGGTACCCGCTGTCAAAAGCAGGGAACCCATGGATGCTGCCATACCCATGCAATATGTCGCCACATCGCACTTCACGAACTGCATCATGTCGTAAATCGCCATACCGGCAGACACACTGCCCCCTGGGGAATTGATATACAAATGGATAGGCTTTTCCGGGTTATCGGATTCAAGGAATAGGAATTGGGCAATAAGTGCATTGGCTACTTCATCAGTCACCGCCGAGCCCAGGATGATAATACGGTCTTTAAGGAGGCGAGAGTAGATGTCGTATGATCTTTCACCTTTGGAAGTTTGCTCTATGACGTAAGGAATGAGTGGCACTGATGTCTCCTAATGTTGTCTACCCCCGGCCAACGCCGAAGGAATTTAAAGGTCTTATGCTGTGCTACCTATCGGAATACTCCAGCAAGACTTTATGAAAAAGCCTTTGACCCCTAGGAGTGCTATGTTACATCTAACAAAGCCGAATTACACAATCATTTTAAGAGGTTTAACTATGGCTTTTAACTTACTGAACAAAGATATTGATACTTTGACTTGCCCGGCTTTGGTCGTGTTTTCAAAGTCTTCATCACAAAAAGACAAGCTTGCGAAAGTGACTCATAATGAGCTGAACAAACAGCTGGTTGATTCTATCTCTGAAAAAACCATTACTGGTAAACATCAGGAAGCTATCACTTTCCGTGAATACAACATCAGCGGCTACCGTCATCTTATTGTTGTCGGTCTGGGTAAAGAAAACGAGATCACACACGAATCCGTTCGCCAATCTGTTGCTTCGGCACTTGAAGCAATCAAAGCATTGAATGTTAAAGAAGCTGCGATCCATTTTGACGGCATCACTGCTGGCAAAAAAGACGCTGCTGATTTTGCAAAAGCGGTTGCTGAAGGTTTGGTTTTGACTTCTTACGTATTCGACGAATTGAAATCGACTACTAAAGCAAAAAAATCTGAAGACGAATTGAACGTACACGTTGTTACTAAATTGGCAGCTGACAAAGCTGTTAAAGCGGCCTTCCACGAAGGTTCAGTTTTGGCGAACGTAGTTAACTTCTCTCGTCGCCTTGGTGATATGCCAGGTAACTTGATGACTCCGACAATCCTGGCAGACTCTGCAGTGGCAGCAGCTAAAGGCATCACAAACTTGAAAGTGACTGTTTGGGATAAAGCTCGTATCAAAAAAGAAAAAATGGGCGGCCTTCTTGGTGTTGCTGCTGGTTCTGATCAAGAGCCACGTTTCATCATCATGGAATACAAAGGCGCAGCGGCTTCTAAAAAGCCAGTTTGCTTCGTAGGTAAAGGTCTGACTTTTGACTGCGGTGGTATCTCTATTAAGCCAGGCGCAGGCATGGAAGAAATGAAATACGACATGTGCGGTGGCGCAAACGTAATCGGTACTTTGCTTGCGATCGCTCAATTGAAATTGAAAGTAAATGCAGTTGGTTTGGTAGCTTCTACTGAAAACTTGATCAACGGTTCTGCGACTAAGCCAGGTGACGTTCACACAGCTCGTAACGGTAAAACGTTCGAAGTGAACAACACTGATGCTGAAGGTCGTTTGATCCTTGCAGACGCTTTGTCATACGCGACAGAACTTGCTCCGCAAGTTATCTGTGACGCTGCGACTTTGACTGGTGCAATGGTTGTTGCTTTGGGTAACACGCACACTGGTTACTTCACTCGCAACTCTGCTTTGAAAACTAAAATCGAAAAAGCAGCCGTTCAATCTGGTGAATGGGTATGGAACATGCCTTTGACAGATTTCCACTTGAAAGACATGAAAGGCGTTTACGCTGATCTTTCTAACATCTCTTCTGGTAAAGGCGCTGGTTCTGCAACAGCAGCAGCATTCCTTGAGCAGTTCGTTGGCGAAGGCATCCCTTGGGCTCACTTCGACATCGCAGGCACTGGTTGGGCTGTAGGCAATCGTCTTCCATACGCTCCTAAAAAAGGTGCTTCTGGCGCGATGATTCGCACTTTCGTTGAAGTAGCAAAACAATACGTTTAATTGCGTTTTGAATCTTAAAACATCAAAGGCTCTGGTGAACCCAGGGCCTTTTGTTTTTTGGCATTAGACCTATCATGCCCCACCCTTCAATTTGATAATTCCTATATGGGGAATCCATTAAAATTTCTTTCGCTTTTGGTGTTATCTTTTCTGCCGATAGCATGTGCCTCGCTGCCAAAGAATGTTAAAAGAACACCCAGCTATACATTTCCTGCCGACCCCACAACGACAATATCCAAAAACATCAAAGCCAAACTTGCGCAACACAATGGCGACTCCGGATTTAATGCACTATTCAATGGCGAAGACGCCTTCGTCTCCCGAATGGCTGGCATGCGAACTGCGGAGCGGTCGTTGGATTTGCAGTACTACATTTGGAACAACGATTTGACCGGCACAATTCTGGTGGACGAAGTCTTAAAGGCCGCGGATCGCGAGGTTCGTGTGCGAATCCTGCTGGATGATCTGAATCTGGGAAAACACGAAAAAATGCTTCGACTGATATCGATGCACCCCAACGTTGAGGTGCGCATGGTGAATCCCTTTGCCCATCGCAGTATGCGCTTCATGGACATCTTCAGACTGGGAAAAATCGACCGCCGCATGCACAACAAAGTTTTTATAGCTGATAACGAAATTGCCATCGTCGGCGGAAGAAACATTGGTGACGAGTATTTCTGGGCCAGCAATGAGATGAACTTCGGTGATCTGGATATGTGGTGCATAGGCCCCGTGGTCTCCGGCCTGGCCAGCGAATTTGATATATATTGGAACGCAGAGATCTCTTATCCCATAGAATCCCTGACCTCCAATATCAAACCCACAGAACTTGATTATCTGACTTTTCGAGAAAATCTAAAAGGAAATACATACCAGGCCTATCAAGCACTCTATATTCAGCGACTTTATCAAAGCAATATGGGCAAAGCCTATGCTGCTGCCGACGTGCAACTTCAGTGGGCCCCAGCACAGGTGATCTATGATCCTCCTGAAAAGTTTGATCAGAAACCACATGAACAAACGAACAATCTTCAGTCACAGGTTCGACCTTACATGCGCGAATCCAAGCGGGAATTGTTCATGATCTCGCCCTACTTTGTTCCCGGGGACAATGGCGTTAATTACCTGAATAAGAAGGTTGCTGATGGAACATCCGTCACAGTTTTGACCAATTCACTGGCATCCGGCGACGTGGCCGCTGCGTTTTCGGGTTACAAAGGCTATCGTAAGGATTTAGTAAAAGGTGGCGTTTCCCTTTATGAACTAAAGCCCCACGATCACGAAAATCTTAGAAAAAGAAAACGCTCTATTGGTTCAAGTTCCTCACATGCAGGTCTGCACGGAAAGACGTTGGTCTTCGACCGGCGCACAATCCTGGTGGGCTCGATGAACCTGGATCCCCGTTCGGTATTCTTGAATTCAGAAATGGGGGTAATCATCGACAGCACCGAAATGGCTGAAAAGTTCGTTACGCAATTTCAGGAGAATCTGCCAGAGATTGCCTATCAACTGGGTCTTAACGAAAAGAACAAGTTAACGTGGACAACCCTTGAAGACGGACAAAAAAAAACCTTCACCTCTGAACCGGAAACCACCTGGTGGCAGAGAGTGAAGGCTTCGTTTCTTTCCTGGATAGTACCGGAAAGTCAGCTTTAGAAATTAACTACAACTGGATGACCCAGGTAGCGGGCAACTTCGTTGCTTTCGATAATCAAGTCAGCACTGTTGATGTTTTTCATACGGACAGTTTTAAGTAACCAGGTTTTTGGCCAATGATCCGGAAGATTTGCAAATCTTACTGTCACAGCACTGTCACCGTTGAATTGAAATTCGCCATCGGCAGGATTCTCACCCAGAATTTTTGCGACCGGAACCCAAAGAGGATTGATCTTAGCCATGTCTGAAGAGAATTCGCATGATCCTTCCACTTCCATGGACGGCTTATCACCAGAAACAGAAACGCCTTCCGCTTCAAAGACAAAGCTGACTTTGGCAAATTCCTGACAAGCCAGTTTTTTCTGACCGTATTGATCGACGAAAACAAAGTGACCCAAAGACAAACCGGATGCACCTGGTGCCTTCTTTAATTCAAAGCCACTTACCAAACGCTGTTTGACGGCTTCTTGCAGATTTTCACCAGACAGATGCGAAAAATCAAAGTTAGAACGAACGGCTGCCGGGTCACGACTGATTGATTGGATTTCTGTATTGTTGTAAACCAAAGCATAGCCTGCCACAAAGCAGACAAAGAAAAGCCCGAAGACTCCCACATATTTTTGCATATCGTTTCCTCTTATATGCAGGATAGCAGGGCTCGAGCGCGACTTGGAAATTAATGTGTCTACGCAGGTCTATCGTCTAGTAGGTAATGATCACGCTTTGCACGTTCATAGTTTGACCACCCACCTGCATTTGACGAATTTGCGGGTCCAGAACCATCTGCGGAACCGGTGCATTCTGTCTGGAACGGTAGGCAGCGTGGATGACCTGAACATCGCGCCCCTTGGACTTAAGTTTAACATCTATACTGCTGGAGTCTTTTGCGTTTAGCTGAAAGTTAATGACACCTTTATTGGAGATCGCTGAAGCCACTTGTTGACCATTCAAATAGATTCCAACTCTTTCGCCATCATTAGCACTGGTAAGGGCACTGATATAACGACCACCGGTATAATCTGTAGGATTTGAAGAGAAGCCTTCGGACGTCATTTGAGCCATATCAATGATGGTCAACGAAACCCCGATAGTCCCAGAAACCATTCCCGCATGGGAAAACACAGAGACCATCAACCCCGCCAAAGTAAGACCGACAGTGCGAAAATTAAGTTTGAAAAGGTTCATTTAAGCCTCCTGAATTCTGTATTCAGCAGCAATCCAGCAAAGCCCGTTCCCGACTCAGATTAAATACGTGATTGTTGATGGAACACCACCTGTCTAAATATAAGACAGGTGGCAGAAACTGACGCTGATTAAGTGTAGCCCTTGAATTGGGCATGCAGCTCGCGAGCCTCATGGGCGATGGCCAATAATCCCAATTTAGCGGTCCAACCATAAACGTTTTCCTGAGGGCATCCCGGAGTGTTGATCGCAAGATCAGATACACAAAGTCGTTTGTAAACTGCACCTGGGCTGTTCAGACTTTCAGTGGAGCTTTTCTCGGAATGCGTTCTTAAGAAACCACCGGCGAGATCTGATCCGATCATGTAAATAACCGGCTCCGCACTTGCTCCGTCTGCTTCAACGATGGAGGGAATTCCTTCCTGAATAATCACTTCTTCAACGTCACGACCACCCTTGGCCGCTTTCATTTTTTTACGTGATTTATAGCTCCACTCTTTTACTTCGGCTCCAGAACCCACGCGAATAACTGCCAGACCGTACGTTCCGGCATTGTTTTTTACGAATACAAATGGCTCTTGGTTAATTCCGCGCTTTTGATACTCGCCCTTCAAACGAGCCAGCATCGCATCCACACGGGCGGCAAGTTCGTCACGACTTTTTTCATCGCCAATATCAAAGTGCTCAAACAATTCAGTTTCCACATTCATCAGAAATGGATCGATTTTGGCAATCGCACTGAATTCTGCAACAAGCTGATTATAGTATTTGAAGTAGGTGCTTTTTTTACGTTGATACCATCCCAACTCACGAGGCGGATTCATTGGGAATTGCACAACAGTTTCCGCCCATTCTTCATAGGCCATGGAAAAGTCATTATTGCTGATGATTAAATCCGGATTGTAGTCCTTCATCAAAGTGCCGCTCATCAGTGCGGAGTAGAGAGTGATCTCGTTTCCTGCTGAGCTTGTGATTTGCAAAGGCTCTGGCAGTTCTCGGGGAATCGCCACACGCACTTCAATACTGGAAGCTTCGATCAATGACTTGATCGTGAAAACATTTTCCCAATAAAAGGCATTGTTGGTGTGCTCTTCCGTCACCAGAAGAACTTTTTTGATTTTATCACCGTAGTGTTGGGTGATGTACTTATTCATAAGAGACACTGATGTCTCTTTGTCCGTTGGACAAATATTGTTAAATCCCGCAGGAAAAATATTTGCATCAACATTGGTGATTTTATATCCCGAGTCCCTGATGTCATAACTTGAGTAGATCGGGTACTGGTATTCATTTGACTTGGCCGTGAACCAAGCACAAATCTCGTTCATATTGGCGATTGTTTGTTTGTGAAGGGTGAGCTTCGCCATTATTTCTCCTTAAAATCTTAACTACAAATTCGGATCCGTACCCGGAGCGACCTTTTTTTTGGGAAGTGCTTTTATAGAAGAACTTTCCTCGCCCGGCAACAAAGCATCTGCTTTTGTGCGTCCGGATCTTTTAATGCTGTTAAGTCTTTTAGACTCCTCCGTCAGACCCATGGTTTCATGGCCCTGATACAGAAGTCTTTCTGTTTTATTGCGCACATCATTGGCTAATGTGAAAAATTCAATCTGATAACTATTCAGAGTTTGTCCAGTGATCGGCTTATATAATTCCGCTCGATCAATTAAATGAACTAATGCGCCCCCCAAATGAGCCTGTTGACTTGGGTTTTGCTGAACTGACTCCACTTGCTGGTACATTTCATTGTAGGTTGCATTCAGTTGCTTTACAGCCCTCGGCGACCATTTGCTGTCATTCAACTCTATGGTTTTGATCAGATAGATCTGCATCAGATTCTGCGAGTTTACGAAAGAATCAAAGTTTTCCGCGGAGAGTTGGTTGGTGGAGGAGCTTCCCATCTGAAAGTAGGTTTTGGCCAACCAGTCTTTTTCAAGAGTTGCGGGGTCCGCTTCGGCGCGAATTTTTGCAATGCCTTTTTCAGCTTCGTTCAAATACTGAACGGCCTCTTTCTCTCGACCCATACGACTGTAAGCCGCCGCAAGCCTTGCCGGAATCTCGGCATAAGCTACCGTCATAGGCAGAGTGTTGCGTAAACTTCTTGCATCCAAAAGACTTGCAACTGCCTTTTGATCGTCACCCAGGGCCTCTTCGCAAAACGACATTCGATAGCTGGCCAATGCCGAGATGTCAGGTTGAAGGTTTCTGGTTTTCAAAGTCACGTCACGATAGATGGCGGCTGCCTCGGTCCACTTGCCCTGCCCCTCAAGCGCCTGACCTTCGCCAATGCGGGAAGCCTGAGTGTAAGAGGATACCGGATAAGTTTGTTGAAATAGCTTGAATTGCTTGAAGGCTTCCGGGTAATTCCCGGCGCTCAACGTATCTTGAGCGGTTTTGATATCGCGTTCTTCCAGAAGGCGCTGATTTTGCAATGCTCCTTCTTCGCTGCGATTCATTTGAAAAAAGCTACAACCCGTTAATGCGAAAAGAACAAACAGGCTGATCACTTTATTCATGGAACCTTCTCCTCCTCAGTAATGAGGGCGCTGATTTCTTCCAGACCCGAAAGGTCCGAGACATCCTTAACCAAGTCAGGAATTCTCAAAACACGGGCGTCGCGCGACATCTTCTTTTCAAAAAGTCGATAGATCGCATCCCTGTGATTGTAATAGGTCTTCATTTGCATGTACAAGTCCACAAGCCCTTGCTCCGCTGTCCCGCCTTCATAACCTACCCGGAGGTCCAGCCAATGAGGGAAAACGCGGTTCAAAATCACCGTGTCTAAGTTGTACCCACCCTTTCGGATTTCGCGGGAGAAAAACTCGGCTTCCTTTAATTTTGCCTGATCAAAACTGGTCACAAGGAAAAATCTTGTCGTCGGGGCCACGAGCATTCGCTGAACTTCGGTTGTTCTTTGCAAAAGCTTCCCCTGCCACTGTTCAATATTAATGAAGAAATCACCCAACTCGCGAATGAACTGTGAACCGGTCAGGGTTTCCAGAACTTTCAAAACCTGGCGTGTGCCCGCCTGAATCAGGTGACCGAAGATTCCGGATTTTTTTCCTTCAGGATCCCGGAACCACTTGGCAACTCCTTCACTGAACAATGTTGCCAGTTTCTGCGGAGCTTTCAGGAAATCCAGCGCATGTTTGGTCGGTGGAGTATCCAGAATGATCAAATCAAATTTCCCGGATTCATAGACCGAGTACAGTTTTTCAAGAGAGGTGAATTCCTGCGAACCACTTAAGCTTGTAGATAGCTGCTTATAAAGACTGTTCTCAAAAATTCTGCGAACAGCCTCTGATTTTTGTGCGGCTCTTTCCACGAATTCATCGAAGGTTTTTTTGTGATCTATGACGGAGGCGTACAGCTCCCCCTTGAAATTCTGACCGGGAACTTTGGTGATATCGTTCGTGCCTTCAATTCCCAAAGTCTGCGCCAGACGCTTTGCCGGATCGATTGTCAGCACCAGAACTTTTTTACCTTCTTTTGCTGCCAGTACGCCAACAGCCGCTGCCACCGTGGTTTTCCCGACGCCGCCACTGCCAACACAAACCAACACTTTGGTGTCTTTTAGCAAGTCGCGACTCATGGGATTTTCTCCACGGCTTTTTCCACAAGCTTCCAAGGATCAGTTTCAAAAAACAGCGGAACTTTCACGATGTTCTTAAAGTTTGTGCCTGCCTGTTTAAACATGGACTGTTGTCGATCCAGTTGTTGTTCAAGATACTGGGCAAACAATCCCAAATCAGAACTTGTCTGAGTCTCTGCGTTCTTTAATGAAGACAGTGGAATGTTCACATCCAGAACTTTGTTCATGACCAGGTTCGGCTCTACAGAGAATTCATTTTTCAAATATTCGAAAAGCTCCGTGGATTCTTTCAGAGGCAATTCCTCGGGCAACGAGACGATGTGATACTTCGTGATGTTCTGATCACGAAGTACGCGAATGATACTGCGACTTTGCTCCCCCATCGGACCAATCTGCACGGCTTGCGCCATTCCGCTGGGTGCCGCCAACAGTGCCTTGAAGTGCCCCGTCGCAAATGCATCCACCACCAGACAATCAAAATTCATCGGTGGACCGTACTTGCGTGGACCCGAAGTGATTTTTCCCAGCATCGCGAGCTCCGGCAAACCAGGTGCGATGTTTATGAAAGCCTTCATCACGGCATTATCGAAGAACAATTTCGCAAGACTTTCCACTTTGATCAGATACTGGGCATATTCACGCAGACAGGCTTCTCCGGTCCACAGAGCTACGGACAGTTGCGGCTTAATTTCAACGGGCTGAAAACCGACGTCAGCTAAGTCAAAGAAATCCTTAAAGAAACTTTGATCTCCCAGCTCCACTAATAGAACTTTTTTACCCTGACGACTTAATTTCAAAGCGAGCGCCGCGGCTATAACCGACTTACCAACGCCCCCTTTTCCCGTCACAAAGTGAATCTCTTGCTGCATAGATATTTAAAGTGTCTCTGAGCTTCGAAATATAGGCATTACGCATGGCATTACAAGGTGCCTTCAGAGCGGGCATAACCTACTATCCGACGGCTTTTAACATGTAGGAGTAATCGCATGAAATCAAACGTAGAAAAGGTTTCTAACCTTTCAAGAAAGATGAATATCGAAATCCCAGCTGCAGTTGTGGCAGCATCTTTCAACAAAGTGTTCAGCAGCATTCAAAAAGACGTGGAAATCAAAGGCTTCCGTAAAGGTAAAGCTCCTTTGAACACAATCAAATCCATCTATGGCGACCGTGTAAAACAAGACGTCGTTCAAGACCTAGTTCAAAAACACTACGCGCAAGCGTTGGAAGAGCACAAACTTGATCCTATCAGCTACCCAGAATTTGAGTTTGCTGATCCAGCTGCTGACAAAGACTTCTCTTTCTCTGCAGCTTTTGATGTTCGCCCGGAAATCACTTTGAAAAAATACGAAGGTTTGGAAGTTGAAAAAGAAGCTTTCGAATTCGACGCTAAAAAAGTTGATCAAGTGTTGGAAAACATCCGCTCTTCACGCGCAACTTTCGAAACAGTAACTGAAGATCGCGCTGCTAAAAAAGGCGACACTGCAGTTATCGATTTCGAAGGCTTCATCGGTGGCGCACCTCTTGAAAACGGCGCTGGCGTAGACCACAACCTAGAGTTGGGTGCCAACCAGTTCATCGAAGGCTTCGAAGACGGTATCGTTGGAATGAAAAAAGGCGAGAAGAAAACTCTTACTTTGAAATTCCCGGATCCATACCACTCTGCTGACCTTGCTGGTAAACCAGTTGAGTTCAAAGTTACTTTGAAAGAAATCAAAGCAAAAGTATTGCCTGAGTTGAACGATGAGTTCATCAAAACTCTTGGTGGACCAGAGTCTTTGACTGACTTGAAAAAAACTATTCAAGAAGACCTTGAGCAAAACGACAAAAAACGTATCGAAGACGGCTTCAAAAACCGCACTTTGAAAACTCTTGTTAAAGAAAACCCAGTTGAAGTTCCTCCTTCTTTGTTGAAAGAGCAAAAAGCTTCATTGGTTGAAGACTTCAAAAAGCGCATGGCTGACCAAGGCATGGGCGAAGCTGATTTCTCTTCTTACGTTCAAAAATGGGATGCTGATTTCACAAACACAGCGACTGAGATGATCCAATCTTCATTCTTGGTTGATGCTATTGCGAAAAAACATGATCTATTCGCGAAAAAAGAAGACGTTGATGCGAAATTCGAAGAATACGCAAAACAAACTGGCATCGAAGTTTCCCGTATCAAGGAATTCTACGGTCGCCCAGAGCAATCAAGCCGTTTGACTTACCAAATCACTGAAGAAAAAGTGATCAACTTCTTGAACAAAACTATCAAAGTTAAAGAAGTTCCAGCTGGTACATTCAAAGACGAACAAAACTAATTGTTCTTCTTCTGACAGTTGAAAAACTAAAAAAGGCTCTCGCAAGAGAGCCTTTTTCTTTAGGTACGGCCTTACCTTTAGAGTTGTGGTGTGAAGGCTTTCCAGAATTTGGCTGGGTCTTCGATGAATGGGGTGTGACCCATGCCTGGCAAGGAGACTAACTTCCCCTTTTTGATTTTGCTGATCACGTCTTTGGACATTTTTGGATAGTTGCCCATTTTCTTTTTATTTTCTTCCGGCGCCCAGGCTTTGCCAATTGCTGTGGTGTCTTTTGTTCCAACCACCAAGACGGTCGGCATTTTTAGATTTTTGAATTCATAGTACACAGGCTGGGTAAAGATCGCCTCTGAGGTCAGTGCCGACGTCCACGCGATGCGCGTGTAATCTGGGCCATCGAACCAACCCTTTGCTGGCACCAGGTATTTGTCGTACTCAGGTTTCCACTTGTTGTCGTAGTAGTGATCCAGTTGGTATTTCTTCACTTTGTCGATGTTGCCGGAAAGCTCCCCATCATAAAGCTGGTCCACTGATTTATACGTGGTCAGTGTCTTCCAGTCCTCTAACCCCAATGGATTCACCATGAACAGTTTGGTGACATTATCTGGATACATCAACGCATATCGTGCCGCGAGCATGCCTCCCATAGAGTGGCCCAGAAGCTGGAACTTTTCGATTTTCAGATTATCCATCAGCATTTTTGAATACGATGATAACGCATGAAGTGAATACTGAAACTCTGCCGGCTTCGTGGATTTTCCAAAACCGATTTGATCGATCATGATCACACGGTAGCCTTTACCCACCAAAACTTTTGCCATGTCTTCGAAGTAGTAACCGGAAAAGTTTTTTCCATGAAAAAGAACTATGACTTTGTCGGATCCCTTGTCAGGAGCCACATCCATGTAAGCCATTTTCAAATCCTGACCTTGCGCTCGGAAGGAATAGAATGAAACCGGGAATGGATAGTTAAACTGAGTCAGCTCAGCATCGAAGCCTTTCATCGGCTCAGATGTTTTTTCGGATTTTGGCGGCTGAGAAGCACACGCAGATAGAACAAGCAGCGAAATCAAAAGCAGTTTTCTCATATCATCTCTCCTAGAGAGAAAATGATACGGGATGAATCGCCTCATCCAAAGCATTCTTTAATTTCGAGTGCTAAACACCAGCGGGTTATCTGCAGTTATTGAATTGTTGGAAGTAACGCTGGCAGACGGAGTATTGGCTGCTGCAGTCGTTGACGTCAGCTGAGTTGTAGTGAGTCGTCGGGCAAACTCTGGAAGAGTTGCGAGCTACATTGATTGTGAATTCACCGTGGCTAAAAGAATCGCCATTGGATCCATAGATCGCATAACTGATTCTGTTTTTTCCGGAAGCCAACAATGGCTTCTGGAAAATTGTCGACAACCACAGGTTAATTGCGGAACCACTGCGTCCTTGTGAACCGTTATAGTCGTCTTCTTTTGTACGAACGGAACCGTCTTCACGAACGTTGCGCAGTTCATAGCGAACAGCTCTGGAATCACGTGGACCCACGAAATAGTCGTAAGATGCAGGATCCAGAACAACATCTCTGCACGTAAATGTGGCAGCGCCTCCGCCGTTGAACCCTTCGCAGGTAACGTGGACTTGGCCTTCAATGGGTGTTGCTTTGAATTGGGAGCCTGACGAAAAACCCACAGCATCGGCAGCATGAACTGCTCCGATGACCGATACGCTGGCGCATATAAATGTGAGTATATTCTTAAACAAGGAGGCCCCTCCACCCAGTAAAGTTGCGGTAGAGTAAGGCCCCTATTTTTCGGAATCAATAACTAGCGCGTCAAACCCTTCATGGTATTCCACGCCTTAAGATAGCTAAATGCTTGATATGCTTGGTAATCTTTCTTCAAGATATTGTCGCGAGGCGACAGCTTTTCTTCTTTTTTCGACCCAACGTCCTTCCACCAAGCCAAAGCACCTTCTTCAGCACCCTTTTTAACATCCAGCTTTTCAGCAGCTTTTTCCTTATCACCTTTCAAGTGACCAGCAATATCACCCTCGCGAGTGGTTTCTTGCTTCTGGATAGATTTCGCGAAAGTTTCTGGATCGATGTCTTCGATTTCAACATCAGGATGGATACCTTCCGCCTGGATCGAAGTGCCACTTGGTGTGTAGTAACGCGCAACCGTAAGTTTTAAGCCGGAACCGTCACCCAGTTTAATAACTGACTGAACGGAACCTTTACCGAACGTGCGTTCGCCAACGATCAAAGCTCGCTTATTATCCTGAAGTGCTCCGGAAACGATCTCACTGGCACTGGCTGTGTATTCATTCACCAGAATCACAAGTGGAACATCCGTGTATTTGCCTTTTTTCGTGGCCATTGCCACTTCTTTTTCAGCTTTGTTACGACCGATCGTTGAAACGATCACGCCTTCTTTCAGGAACATGTCGCTGACTTTAACTGCCTGATCCAACAAACCACCCGGATTTCTGCGCAGGTCGATCAACATACCGTTAAGTTTGCCATTGGCTTTAACATGGGCCTGGATCGCACTTTCCAAATCTTTGGAGGTGTTTTCAATAAAGCTTGTGATACGAACATACGCAAAGCCGTCACCCATATCGGTGTATTTCACGGACTTGATTTTCACCACACCACGAGTGATCGTGATATCGCGTGGCTTTTCTTCTTTTTCACGCACTACACGCAAAACAATTTTAGTGCCTTTTTTACCGCGCATGAACTGAGAAGCCTCAACCAAACTCATACCTTTGGTGCTGTTGCCATCGATAGCAATAACTTTATCACCAGCCTTGATACCCGCCTGCCAAGCTGGCGCGTCTTCGATTGGAGAAATGATTGTCAGAATTCCATTCTGATTTGAGATCTCGATACCCAAACCACCGAACTCACCACTGGTTTCAGTTTCAAAATCCTTGAAGATTTCAGGCGGCATAAAGTTTGTGTGGGGATCCAACTCGCGCAGCATCCCTTTGATCGCTCCGTACACAAGTTTTTTGGTATCCGTCTCTTCAACGTAATACTGCTGAATCAGATTCAACACTTTACTGAAGTTTTGCAGATCGGCGTAGCGATCCTGCGCGAATGCACGGACTTGAAAACCGGTTTCAGCCATTGCAAAGATTGTCAGAAGCAGAATGCCTCCGAGAATATAAGTTTTCCAGTAGCGTTTAATACTTTGCATGTGGTTAGAGTCCTTTCATCCACTGTTGCGGGTCGTAGGGTTCCGAAAAATGTCTAATCTCAAAATACATTCCCGCAGGCAAATCTGCGGAGGCATCACCTGAGGTGGCAACAATCTGGGATTGAGTAATTTCATCCCCGGTTGTCACTTTGATTTCTCCGGCATGGGAATAGACAGAATAATAGTGATCGCCATGATCGACAATTAAAGTATTTCCAAATCCAGGAAGTTCACCAACATAGGCAGCTTTTCCATCAAAAACTGACTTAATCGCACTTCCGGTTGCCGCCGAAATAAAAATACCTTTGCTGTTTAAAGTGTAAGGGTGATCCTTTGCTTTAATAAGTCCAAATTTTTGAGTTACGACACCTTCCAAGGGTCGAGGTAGCTCACCTTTGGAATCCATGAATGATGCTTTAAATAAGGCATCAAAGACACCCGCATCTTCCACATTAAACTGCTCGGATTTCTCTCTAAGCGCGCTGATTTTGTTTTCAGCGAACATTTTCGACTTGCGTATACCATTTAGAAGTTTGTTTTTTAAGTTTTGCTCAGCTACGAGCTTGGTTTCCTGAGTGGAAATTCGCGCTTCGACGGATTTCAGATTCTCCAGACGCTGCGCCAGGGACTTCCTTTTATTCTGAAGATCCTGGACGTCATGCCTGTATCCTTTAATCAACTCCAAATCTCTTTGGGCAACAATTCCTAAAATTTTCAAATTGCGATCCATGGAAACAGAGCTATCCGCATTCAAAATGAAACGCGCCAGCGGTTGGCCACCCAATTTATAGATGGCCTTTAAACGCTCCGCCAGCTGAGCTCGCTGAAGTTTCGCTTTTGAATCCAGCTCATCCACTTTATCCGTCAGGTTCTTAATATTAACTTCCAGTATGGAGCGTTGCTGGGATAACGACCCACGCTCCGTAACTGTTTTCTTAATTCGTTTATTGATTTCGTACAATCCAGACAGAACCTGTCGCTGCTTTTGTTCGGCATCCGCAAGCTTCTGCTTTGTGAACTCGATGTCTTTGCTAATTTCATCAGCCTTTTCCGCAGACGCACCGACAGCCGTGGCTGCATGAGCTGCGGAAACAGTAAGCAAAATTGCAAATGCCCCAAGGGCCATCGATCTTTTCAAATCCTAAGCCCTCTGACTTGCGGCCGCATAGCCATCATTAATTCGTCTGACACAAAGGTAGGAGCCAAACGCTCCCAGTAACGTTCCGCCGATTATCATCGCGGCAATCATTGCCGGAGAAATAAAACTCAATTGCTCGCCCAGTCTTAAGAAGCTTAGACGACCGTTCACTACTGTTTTTCCAATTGAGTACATTCCCAGACAGATCAAAATCGCCATCGAGGATGAAACAAAACCCAGCAAGGCCCCTTCTTTAAGAAACGGCTTGCGGATCATTGATGAAGTCGCGCCAATCATTTCCAGAACGACAATTTCATCACGATGTACCTGAACCGAGGCACGAATTGCATTGGACATAACAAAGATGGAAGCAATCAAAACAACAAAACCAACCAGGTTCAGTGACAAATTGATTGCGGATACAAATGCTCCATACTTTTCAACCCAATCCTGCCCAAAGCTTACATCATCAACTCCGGAGCGGTTCTTCAAATCCGCCGAGATCGCCTGCAATGTCCTGCTTTGTTCTTCAGTTGAAACATCAGATTTCAATTTAACCTGATAGCTTGAAGGAATCATTTTCAGAAGTTCTTCGTCCTGGCTGATATCTGGAGCATAACTTGCCAATTGAGCACGAAAATCCGTCAATGCCTTTTCCTGGGTTACCAGAGCAAAGTCGCCAATATCTTTTTGGGATTTAAAGTATGCTTCCAATTCCTGCCGGCCTGCTTCGGAAATATCCGATGACAAATAGACAGTCAGCTGAACATCCTCGCCCCAATGGGTCAGAATATTTTTGAAGTTCTGCGACAAAAGAGCCGCAGCTCCCATAACCACAAAACATGCAGTGACCACAATTAAAGTCGATAGCTTCAGTGCCAGATTTTTTTGCGGAGGTCTCACTTGCTATCCCCCACAATCATTCCTTCCTTAAGCTCAAGAGTGCGTTTCAAACGACGCTTCACCATTTCATGATCATGGGTCGCAACAAATACGGTTGTCCCCTGGGAGCAAACCCGCTCCAGCAGATCCATGATCTCTTCACTTAAGCGCGGATCCAGATTTCCCGTGGGCTCATCGGCAATAAGAACGCCAGGCTGATGAACGATCGCACGTGCAATCGCCGTTCTTTGCTGCTCTCCCCCTGATACGAAATCAGGATATTGATCGTGCTTATGGGCAAGTCCCACTTGTTCCAAAACATCGTAAACTTTTCTTTGAATTGCTGGTGCTTTATCGCCACGAATTTGCAGTGGAAGTGCCACGTTTTCGAACAATGTCCGGTCTTTAAGCAATTTGAAATCCTGAAAAATCACGCCGATTTTCCTGCGGAAGAACGGCACCTGACCATCACGAATCTCTCCCAGATCATACCCTGCAACTTTCACTTCTCCGGAAGTGGCCAAGTCATACGCAGAAATCATTTTAAATAGAGTTGTCTTACCTGCTCCACTTGGACCTGTTAAAAAAACAAATTCACCCTGATCGATCTTTAAATCGACGTTCTTCAGGGCATGCACTGGTCCCGGGTATGTTTTATAGACGTGAGAGAATTCAATCATCTCTCTATCTTATGAAAGATGGAGCATGATTCATACTCGCCAGAAGTCGAGGATTTGCCTTTTAAGGCATTCCCCCAGCCATCAGAGTATCAATGATCTTGGAGTGTTGACGATGAAGGGCCTGTTTGATCGCTTCAGTCGGTTGATTGGAGCCCAATTGCAGAACTCGTTCATGTGGAGTTTTGATGGTTTTCAGAACCGCACCGTTGCAAAAAATTCTGCTCACCAGAAATGGATTCGCCATGCCCCAATCTTCTGTTTGCACGTGGTATTTTTGTCCGCGAACTGTGATATCTGAATTAAAGCCTTTTTGCATTCCAACAAACCTCGATGTTCAATTTAACAAAGATTCATTACTTTCTCATCAAATTTTTATATGCACGGTGTTTTGACTCTTCAGGCAAGACCAATACTAAATGTCTATGGAGGTATATTATGAAGTTCGTTTCAGTTCTATTAATCTCAGCACTTACAACCATGTCCTTGGTCGCACATAGCCAGGAAGCTCCGCCTCCCCCATTTAAGGGTGAAGCTGAAGCCGGTGCCATCATGGTAACTGGTAACTCTAATTCAGAAAACTGGGCGGCAAAAGGCAAGGCTGCTTATCAACAAGACAAAAATATTTACAGCATGTTTGGTCAATATATCCGCACTGAAGCCAACGATGTTGAAAGCACAAAAAACTGGAACTTTGGTGTTCGTTATGACCGTGAATTCACAGATTATTTGGGCATGTTCGTGTCGCAAAAATATGAAAGCGATCCTTATGCGGGGTATGTACAACGTGACTCTACGGACATCGGTTTAAAATACTGGTTAGTCAAAGGCGACAGCTTCAACTGGAGCACAGAGGCCGGTTATCGTTATTCCAAACAACAAAACGTCGGCACTGGAACCACGTATGATCAGTTGATTCGTCTATACACTGAAATCAATACTGCAATCGACAAAGAATTTTCTTTCAGATATTGGATCGAGTATCTACCGAACATGACGAACCCTGATCGTTACCAGGTGAATACAGAGGCCTCCATCAACGCTATGTTAAATTCCATGTTCTCATTAAAGCTGGCTTACCTGCTACAATATCAAAACGAACCCGCTCCTCCGGGAGAATACAACACGACGACGACAACTTTGAATCTTGTCGCAAAGTACTAAAGAAAGGACTTTGGGTATGTTGAAAGAGTTTAAAACCTTCTTAATGAGGGGCAATGTTTTGGATATGGCAGTCGGTATCATTATTGGTGCCGCCTTCACTAAAATTGTAGGATCCTTTGTCAGCGATATGCTAATGCCTGTACTAAGTCTGGGCATGGGGAAAATTGATTTCGCAAACATGTTCATCGCCCTGAACGGCGAATCATACGCCACTTTAGACGCAGCAAAAGCAGCGGGTGCCGCGACTATCAATTATGGCGTCTTTATGAATGCGCTCATTGATTTTGTTATCGTGGCATTTGCGATCTTTATGATAGTGAAAGCTGCGAATCGTCTTCGCAAAGAAGAGGCAAAACCAGCCGACACCAAAGCTTGTCCTGAGTGCCTGACGAATATTCCTATCGCAGCAAGAAAATGCTCGGCTTGTGGAAGCCTGCAAGCAGGGCCTTCCATGTCTGGCAGAGCGCCCTCGATGAACGTCTAGTGTTTCAAATTGAGGCGTAAACTTTCCCCCTGAAAGTGACGATAATTGGTACTGCAATTGCAGCCGTTATTTAACATCAGGGGGAAATCAAATGAGTACAAATAGACAGTTCAGCAAATATACAGCTGTTAAAATAGTTTTCACCCTAATCACATTGATGACATCCGCAGTTTGGGCGCAAAGCCAATCCTCAAACAATTCTTCAAACAGCAATAGTAGTAACAATAATAGCAGCAGCAGCAACAACAATAATAATAACAACAGCGGCAACTGGGATAACTCTCGTTATGTATGCAAAGAATATCAGGACGACCTTCGTGATGCGAAGAACGATTTGACCAAACTCTGCAGAGACGCTGGCGCGGGGGGCGGTTGTGCCGAAAAAGTTGCATCTTGCAGCAGCGCTGCGGGAGCAGACGGATCTTTGAATCTTTATTCAACTGCAGCCACTGCAGTGGGCTCTGATAATGCCTTGGGAACTGCATTGGGTGTGATGGGCCAATCCGGCGGGGGCGGCAACGGTTGCCCCCAATACACTTTTCAGGACTACTTCAGCAAAAAAGATAAATATACTGATGATCTGGATAAAACTGAAGAGGACCTAGCTGCTCTTTCTGACGAAAAAGCGGAAGTTCAGGAAGATTTCAATAAAGAGATCGCAGACCTTCAGGAAGATCTGAATAAGGCCCAAGAAGACCTTCAACAAAAAAAGCGTGATCTTGCCGATCAAAAACGTGACCGGATTGCAGAGTTCCAAAAAGCTCAGAATGATTCCAAAGACTCTTTGGATGAATTGGGAACACAGCTTTTGGATCTTCGTGGCAAGGTGATTTCCGCCCAACGCGACAAGGCTTTGCAACTTATATCACTGACGGAGGCCTCCGCTAAAAGAGGATGCCTGAAAGCCGTAAGTGATCAAAAAGCCCAAATGGCGAAAGATAGTTCTTTGAGTGGCCTGTCTTCCGGAACAATGATTTCAAAAGCAAAACGTCAAAAGCAGGATCTGATTGCAATTTGGAATGATTGCATGACTGTTTACGAACAAAAGCGTCAGGCTCTTTTAGAATCAAAAAAACAAGAAGAAGAAACTCTGGATAACGAGATCAAGAAGGTTCAGGATAAAATGACTCGCGTTCAAGACAGCCTGGATCTGGCCGGTTCTCAAATGACTGAAATTCAGAATCAAGCCACCACTGAAGAGCAAGAAGCCGAACAGAATCTGACTAAACTCATGCAGAATATTCAGAACAAAATGACGGCAGCCAAACAAAAGTTGGAACAAAAACTTCAGACAATTGCCACAAAAACAACTCAGTACGGCGAGAAGATCAATCGTTTAAGTACTCAGATTTCACGACTTGGTGTTGAACCTCCGTCTGGGACAACCACGACTGCTACTGCGATTTCTGGCGAAATGGCTGATAAGCAGGAGCAAATTGAAGAACTTCAAAGCTGGGTTGACTCCGCTTGCGGCAGTATGAAAAACAATCGCGGAAATTCAAGTCAACAAGGCGGCAGAAGCTAGCCCTCGGACCAGTATCTCTGGACCCTCATGTAACACACTGCTAGAATGGGGCTTCGTTAAAGGAGCCCCTTACAGTGTTAAAAAAAATCATCCTGGCATTCGTCGCCCTATGTATCCTTGGTGTTGTCGGCGCCGTACTTGCTTATCAAACTGTTAAGTCCAATCTTCCCCAAATTATTACGGTTCAAGATTACAAACCTGAACTTGTAAGCCAAGTTTATGATCGCAACGGAAAAAAGATCGGCGAGTTCTTTCGTAAGCGCCGAACCTTGGTTCCCTACGACAAAATTCCAAAAGATCTGGTGAACTCCTTCCTTGCGGCAGAGGACGATCAGTTCTTCCAGCATAAAGGCATCAACCCACAAGCGATCTTCCGTGCTGCTTTAGCGAACTTAAGAGCCGGTCGTTCCGTACAAGGTGGTTCAACGATCACTCAGCAGGTTGCAAAAACCATGATGCTTTCCTCTGAGAAAACTTTGACTCGTAAATTAAGCGATATCCTGTTGGCAATTGATATGGAAAAAAATCTTTCCAAAGAAGATATTCTTTTCCTTTACCTGAACCAGATTTACTTCGGCCAAGGCGCTTACGGTGTTGAGCAAGCAGCGCAAACTTATTATCGCAAGCCAGTGAACAAACTGACTTTGCCGGAAATGGCTATTCTTGCCGGCTTGCCAACAGCTCCAAGTGCTTACAATCCAATTCGCAATCCATCTCGCGCCAAAGAAAGACAGATCTATGTTTTGCGCCGTATGGCAGAAGTGGGTTTCATCACTCAGGAGCAAGCCGAAAAAGCAATTCAAGAGCCTGTTAAAGTTTATGTTCGCGAAAACTACGAAGAATATGCTCCCTTCTATCTTGAAACCGTTCGCCAAATGCTGGTCGCACAACTGGGCGAAAATATGGTTTTGGATAAAGGACTTAGAATCTATACAGCATTGGATTTGAAGCAACAACTTGCCGCTCAGGATTCAGTGATGGCAGGCCTTAAAGGACTTGATAAACGCCAGGGTTACCGTGGTCCTATCAAGAACATCTCTTCGGATTCAGATATTGAAGCCTTCATCACCGAGAACAGAACGAAGTTAATTGGTGATTCCACACCGGAAAGAATCATCCAACCCGATGGCAAATATGCAGACCTGATTGCTCCAATCGACACAAAAGCCGCAAAAGAGCATCCCCTGCTGCCTTCTTATATTAAGATTAATGACACCGTTCAGGGTGTGGTTTCGAACGTGGATGACGCTTCTGGATTGGTTTACGTGAAATTTGCGGACTCCCAGGGTTTGATTGATATCGATTCAATGACTTGGGCTCGTAAGCCTGACTCTGAAAAACGCTACGACCTTGCGACCATCAAGAAACCATCCGAGGCACTCAAAAAAGGCGACGTTATCCTTGTTAAGATTGTCGGCGACAAGTTCTCTCCAACAAGAACGATCGCTCCTAAAAAAGGTGCTGCACCTTTGAATCTGCCGGATTTCAATAAGTACGTAGATTTGGAACTCGATCAGGAGCCACTTGTTGAAGGTGCTTTGATTTCTCTGGATCAGGATTCACAAGACGTTCTGGCAATGGTCGGCGGTGTGAACTTCGCAAGAAGTGAATTCAACCGTGCTATTCAAGCTCCTCGTCAAACTGGTTCTTCATTCAAATCCATTGTCTACGCATCTGCGATGGACAAAGGCTACAATCCTGCGACACCTATTATGGATGCCCCATTGGTGTATGAAGGTTCAACTGGTGATGAAGAGGGTCAGGGCGATTCGAAGGATTCCAAAGTTTGGAAGCCCGCGAATCACTCAAAAAGTTTTGGCGGCGACATCATCGTACGAAATGCTTTGTCGCAATCTTTAAATATTCCTGCCGTTAAAGTGATCGAAGATGTTGGGGTGCCTTGGGCCACTGAGTATTCGCGCCGTCTGGGAATCTTCAGTCCGCTGAATCCTGACTTCACTTTGGTTTTGGGTTCTTCGAGCGTGACTTTGTATGAAATGACAAAGGCATTCTCTGAACTGGGTCGCTTGGGCAAACGCACTCGCCCACTTTTGATTCATAAAGTGGCTGATGCCGATGGAAAAACCATTCTTGAAAATGTTTCCCTGGATGCACGCTTCGAAAGAGAAATGAAACCTTACGAAGATGATTTTGAAAATCGTCGTAAAGAGTATCTGGCTTTGATGGCTGATCCGGCAAAATTGGAAGAATTCAAAAAGAAAGAGCCAAAGAAGGCGGCCCTGGCTGAAAATCTTTTCTTCCAGGATCCAGAGCAACTGATCAAACCAACCACGGCATTTGTGATGACATCACTCCTTCGTGGTGTGGTTGAAGACAAAAATGGTACCGGTGCTCGTGCTCGCGCCTTGGGTCGCGAAGTTGCCGGCAAAACCGGTTCAACGAACAACTACTATGACGCGTGGTTTATTGGTTACACACCTCAGGTTGCCACGGGAGTCTGGGTGGGTTTTGACAAAGAGAAAAGTCTGGGTAAAGGCGAGGTCGGTGGCCGCTCTGCATTGCCAATTTGGGTAGATTACATGAAAGCCGCCCATGAAGGACTTCCTCATGTGACTTTCCCTGTACCGGATGGTATCGTGTTTGCAAATATTGACAGTGAAACTGGCAAGCTTGCAAATGCTTCTACCAAGAACATCCTGCGCCAGGCCTTCGCTGAAGGAACTGAACCAACTGCTGCTTCCAGCAAGCAAGAAGAAGCAACAGACTTTTACAAACAGGATTTTTCTGAGTGAAGGATATCCACCTCTGGGGTGTGAAACAGAACAACCTTAAAAACATCGAGGTCAAGATCCCGGTCGGTAAAATGACTGTGATCTGCGGCCCGAGTGGTTCAGGGAAATCCTCTCTGGCATTTGAGACCCTATTTGCTGAAGGACAACGCCGCTTTATTGAAAGCATGTCCAATTACGCACGCCAATTCCTGAATAAAGCACCAAAGCCTGACATTGAAGGCATCAGCAATATTCCACCGGCGATTTCAATCGAACAAAAGAACACTGTTAAAAGCTCGCGCTCCACGGTCGGCACAACAACCGAAATCATAGATTACTTGCGCTTGTTGTATGAAAAGATCGGCAAGTCTTATTGCCCGACCCATCACTGCCCGACTGAAAAAGAGAGCGTCACAGAGGCCACAGATAAAGTGATCAAAGAATTCACTGGTAAGCGTGGCTACCTCATGGTGGAAATTTCCGAGAGCGGACGCGTGGCTCAAGCCAAGAAGCTGCACTCATTGCTTTTGCAAGACGGTTACCTGCGCATCTATATTCCGAAGGTGGCGCCAACGGTAAAACCTGTTGCGACAAAAAAAGCGACTCTTAAGAAAACCAAAACCAAAGGTGCAACCAAAAAGACAGTCGAAGAGGTTATTAGTATTCCTATTGCCCCTTCCAGTTTGACCAATGAAGAAATGGGAACTGTTGTCGAGATTGGGGACCCGGCTGCAATTAAAAAAGGCCTCCCAAAGGAAACTTTCTATCTGATCATCGATCGTATGAGTTTCAATGCGGATGAAAGAGGCCGTATTGCCGATTCTTTAACGCAAGCTTATGAAGCGAGTATCAAATACAATACAAATCTGATCTCACGTAAAGCCACAATCCTGACGACCGAAGGTCAACGCCTGCAAGTCAGCGAAGAATCCTCTTGCCCGGTTTGCGGCTATACTCCACCGCCACTGACTTCAAGATTGTTCAGCTTTAACTCACCCATCGGCGCGTGCCCGACCTGTAAAGGTTTTGGAAATATTTTGGATATTGATGAAGCCAAAGTAGTTCCAAACCCTGCTATGAGTTTAGCCCAAGGTGCTTTAAGTCCTTTTTGGATGCCAAGTGCCGCCCACGAAAAAAAGCAGCTCCTTGCATATTGCAAGAAAGCCAAAATCGACATTCACACTCCTTGGCAGGAACTGCCGAAAGAGCACCGTGAAGTGATTTGGAAGGGCAACGACGATTTCTTTGGGGTTCGTGGCCTGTTCGAGTATCTGGACCAGATTAAATACAAAATGCATGTGCGGGTTTTTATCGCCCGCTTCCGCAGTCCTTTCCTATGCCCGGACTGCAAAGGTGCGCGACTTCGTGAAGAGGCCAACCATGTTTTGGTTGGCAGCGCGAACATCAATGAACTTTCCTCAATGATCATCGAGGATCTGTGCGAGTTCTTTAAAAAAATTGAACTTTCACCTCATCAAGTGGAAGTTGCCGGCGAAGTACTAAAACAAATCCGTTCTCGCCTGGAATTTCTAATGCGCGTGGGAGTTCATTACCTTTCCCTCAATCGTGAAACCAGAACTCTATCAGGCGGCGAATATCAAAGGCTGATTTTGGCAAATCAATTGGGCATGGGATTGTCGCAGGCACTTTATGTTCTGGATGAGCCAACAGTTGGCCTGCATCCACGCGACAACGACCGCTTGATTTCAATTCTTAAAGAACTTAAGGAACTCGGTAACACTCTGGTTATCGTTGAACACGATCACGACGTGATTAAATCCAGCGAAAACATCATCGAGATGGGACCGGGATCTGGATATCTTGGTGGAGAAGTCGTTTACTCCGGCACTACCAAGGAATTCTATAAATACGAAAAATCCAACACGGTTCCTTATTTGAAAGACAATAAACACCTGGCAAATCTTCGAACGATTCGCCCAGTGGATATCGAAACCTACAAGATTAAGATCGAACTAAAAGGCGCCAAAGGCCACAACCTTAAGAATCTGGATGTGGTGATTCCTTTGAATCGTCTGGTCACTGTGACAGGCGTCAGTGGATCTGGGAAATCAACGCTGATTTCAAAAACGCTGTATCCGGCTTTGGCGCGCGCCCTGGATCTGGAGTATCTTCCGGCCCAGGAATATGCCGGCCTCGAAGGTGTTGATCACATCAAGAATGTTCTTTTGATTGATCAATCCCCGATTGGAAAGTCTGCCAGAAGTTCACCGATTACCTACTTAAAAGCCTTTGATGCGATTCGAACAATCATGGCCAGCACTCCGGAAGCACAAACACGCGGCTACACGCCAGGGACCTTCAGTTTGAATGTCGACGGTGGTCGCTGTCCGGCGTGCAAAGGTACGGGCTTTGAAGAGATCGACATGATGTTCATGGATAACGTGGTTATTCCATGTGACGTGTGTGACGGTAAAAAGTATCGCAACGAAATCCTGGAAATTAAATACAAAGACAAAAACGTCTCTGAAATTCTGGCTATGACTGTAAGTGAAGCCATGAACTTCTTTGTTGCTCACCCTAATATCCGCAAGCCACTTTCTGTCCTGAAAGAGGTCGGCTTGGATTACCTGCAACTGGGTCAGCCTGCCAACTCCCTGAGCGGCGGGGAATCACAACGTCTTAAGATTGCCAAAGAGCTGTCTCAGGTCCAACAAAAGGCCACACTGTACATTCTGGATGAACCCACTACGGGACTTCATTTCCGCGAAGTTGATTTGCTGATGAAAGTTTTAAATAAGCTTATTGAAACAGGCGGCAGCGTCGTTGTGGTTGAGCATAATTTGGATGTGATCCGTGGTTCCGATTATATTATTGACCTCGGCCCTGAAGCGGGTAAAAAAGGTGGTAATATTGTGGCTCACGGCTCTCCTGATGACATCATGAAGGCCAAGAAAAGTCTGACAGGCCAATATTTAAAACGCTATATCGACGGGAATGCATAATACCCGCGAGACGGAAGTAGAATGCTACCTGAGATTAAAAAGTTACTTGCTGAAATTAAACCTCACAAAAAACGTTTTACCGTGGTTGCGGTCACCGGCATCTTGAATGCGCTGGCAACTGCACGGGTCGCTTTCTTGTCAAAGGTGCTATTCGATGCACTTTCAGCCAACAATCAGGATGAGCTTAAGAAACAAGTTCCAATCGTAATTGCACTTGGTTTTATTCAATCTATTTCCAGATACTATCACTTGTATAATATGAACTACATTTCTGAGGCAGTTGTCGCGCAGGTTCGCCAAAAACTTCAGTACAAGTTCATGCGTTTGAATCTCTCCTTCCACAACACCTATGCAACAGGCTCCGGCGGTTTGATCAGCCGTATTCTTAATGACATCAAAACCATTCAAGATGGTTTGCGCGTCGTTGCCGATATCTTTTTGTATCCACTCCTGCTGATCGGTTTGCTCGTCAATCTGGTTGTCATCGACTGGAAGCTGACTTTGGCGGTATTGATCGTTGCACCTTTGGTTGGAATGATTCTTAAGTCCGTTGCCCGCAGTATGCGCAAGTACATTCCGCGCGAACGCGACACCATGGAGCACATGACCTCCACCATCAAGGAAAGCCTGGATGGAGTGCGGGTTATTCAGTCATTCAATCTTGAAAAAGACATGGCAAAACGCCTTGAGGACGAATCAAACATCTTCCTGAAGATCCGCAAAATCGTATTCAAACGCCAGGAAGCAGCAGGCCCTGCAACCGAGTTTATCGCCACTTCCATCGTTCCGTTGATCATGCTGTACAATAGCTATGAGATCGCTGCGGGCCGCGGAACTGCTGGTAACTTTATTGGCTTTATCGTTTCCTTGTTGATGGTAAATGCTCCAATCAAAAAGATTCAGGAAGCTTACATCCGTATTCAGGAAGTTGTGATTTCAGTCCGCCGTATCTTTGAAATCATCGACAATACTTCAGAAGTTCCGGAAGTTGCCAATCCTGTTGCCTTCCCTAAAGACTGGAAAAAGATCAATTATAAAAACGTAAGCTTCAGTTACGGCAAAGAGATGATCCTTAAAAATGTGAATCTGGAAATCAACCGCGGTGAAGTGGTGGCCTTGGTCGGCGCCAGCGGCTCGGGTAAATCGACGATCGTGAATCTTCTGGAAAGATTCTTTGATTCAACTTCCGGTGAGATCCTTATCGATGGCGTAAATATCAGAGACATGGGCTTAAAAGATCTTCGTCGCAATATCGCTCTGGTCACTCAGGACGTGTTCTTGTTCAGCGATACCATCGAAAAGAATATCTGGGCTGGTGACTACAACCGCGACCGCAATGACATTCAAAAAATGGCGCAACTTGCAAATGCCCACGACTTCATCATGAAGATGCCACAAGGCTATCAAAGTCGTGTTGGTGACCGCGGAAATCTTTTGTCTGGCGGTGAAAAACAACGTGTCAGCATTGCTCGTGCGATGTTTAAAGATTCTCCAATCCTAATTCTGGATGAAGCTACAAGCGCCTTGGATACAGCCAGCGAAATCGAGGTTCAAAAAGGCCTGGATCACCTTCTGGAAGGTCGTACGGCTCTGGTGATTGCGCATCGTCTGTCCACAATTCAAAAGGCTGACAAGATTGTCGTCATGAAAGCCGGTCAAATTGTGGAAATCGGAACACACGCAAGCCTGTTGTCACTAAAAGGCGAATACCACAACTTCCACAGCCTGCAACAGACTACTTAAACTGCTCCGACAACCATTTCATCACATACGGCATGCGACAGCTCCAATAGCTGTTCGCATGTGTATTATCCTTACCACAATCCTTAATGCCAATTTCAAATTCAGGATGGTTCTTTTTTAGTTCCTCAATGAAGGCCTTAGTATCCGGAGTATCTTTCAAAAACGAATCCGCAGAGCCAATCTCTAATTGGAAATTCTTAAAGGGCAGACATCTCTCGCTCCCTGGCTTTTTTAGCTTGTCACAGATATGGCGAGCGCTGCGGGCTTCAAAGTCCTTGCCGACACCATAGGAGTAGTAATCTTCTTTGGGCTGATTTTGATTGGTGGTTGGAGTCCAGATTTCCGAAGGCGTTCGAAACACCGGGCTCATGGAAAAGACAGTACACACCAAATTGGGATTACTTAGACCCAGTTGTAAAGCTCCATTTCCACCCATGGAAATTCCAAATAAAGCGCGATCACAGGGCTCGTTCTTGATAACCTGAAAGTGAGTTTCGATATGTTCAACCAAGTCTTTAGTAACCATATCGGCCATCTTTACCTTGGAGATCGCACCGTTCATCCAGTAATGACTTTGGCCGTTTGGAGCAAAAATCAAAAACGGTCTACCGCCACTACGAATCGTTTGGTCATAAGCCTCCAGGCCACCAGCATATAATAGTGAATCACGATCGCCTCCGCGCCCATGCAGAAAAATCGCATAGGGGTACGGGGTCACTGTATCCGGCATATAACCCGGAGGAACGATAACGTTGAATTCAACTTTCTTTTTCAAACTTTTTGAAAAGAAATTCGACGAAAGACAGCGCGACGTAAATACTCTTTGATTAAAAACTTTCGCATCATACGGTTCACACCTGTTAGTGTTTGCAAAAACATTGAACGAAATCAAACCTAGAAAAACGCAGAGAATTAGACATTTCATATCCTTTAACGATAGCACATCACATTTTCGTTTCAATTTGAGTCGGCACATAAACATGGGAAATCACGGAGTTATTTCCCGTAGATCCTAAATCAGTGTACGAAAATTATATGACCAAGGTCCGGGTTTGCATGAACTTTCGACACAACCCTCAAGTCCGTCTAGTTTCTTGACGATAAAAATATCGACAGTTTGAAAGTTCTAGAAAAAGAAAAGGGAGTTGAAATGATTAATTGGGATGAGTTTGAACATATACATGTTATCAAAAAACTCAAACATATCCTTAGCGCTTGGTGGAATATCGACGTTGTATTCACTGACGAGCGAGGTGCACTAAGAGGGTATGACTCCGGCAAAGCTGGTTTCAACAATCCTGCAATCGCGGCTTTGGTAAATAAAGAAGCCGGTCAAGCCAGCATTGCTGAGCTTGTAACGAAATCACTTGATGATCTTCGTACTTCACAAAACCGCTTTTCATTGCGCAAGTGGGACATGGTTGGTTTTGATGTGGGTGTATTCCCTATCATGATCGAAAACGATTGTGTTGGTACAGTTGTGGCGATGGGTTTCTTCCGTGAAGCCAACTTTACTTCACGCATGACTGAAATCCGTGAGCGCTTGGCCGCTTTCGGCATGTCTGGCGAAGTGATTGAAAAATGCTTGGGCAAATTGAAGTTCCTGGATGACCATGAACGCACACACTTCACTGAAGTTTGTGAATTGGTTGCTCAAGAGATCGTGACTCTTCACTTGGAAATCACTTCCCGTGAAGATCGCATCAAAGAATTGAACAAAGAACTTGGCAACAGATTTAAATACGACAACATGATCGGTAAATCCAAGCCAATGCAATCCCTTTACGCTTTGCTTGATAAGATCAAAGGCGCGGACTCCACAGTTCTGGTTCAAGGGGAAAACGGTACGGGTAAAGAGTTGATCGCAAAATCGATCCACTACAACTCTCACCGTAAAGAAAAGCCATTTATCATTCAGAACTGTTCTGCATTCAATGACAACTTGTTGGAATCAGAATTGTTCGGTCACGTGAAGGGTTCATTTACTGGCGCTTTGAAAGACAAAAAAGGTCTTTTCGAAATGGCAGACAAAGGTACATTCTTCCTGGATGAGATCGGGGATACGTCTCCACAGATGCAAGTTAAGCTTCTTCGCGTGTTGCAAGAAGGTACTTTCACTCCAGTAGGTGCGACTGAAATGAGAAAAGTCGATGTTCGTATCGTTGCGGCGACGAACAGAAACCTAAAAGAAATGGTTGAACAAGGCACATTCCGTGAAGACTTGTACTACCGTCTAAATGTTATCAATATCCGCGTTCCGCCTTTGCGTGAGCGTAAAGAAGACATTCCGTTCCTGACGGATTTCTTCTTGAACAAAATCCATGAATCTCAAGGTGGCGTTAAGCACCAATTGACGAAGCGTGCACTTGAAAAACTGTACGACTATCCATGGCCAGGTAACGTTCGTGAATTGCAAAATGAAATCGAAAGACTTTGCGTTCTTTCCGGCGAAGAATCCAAATTGATGGGTGAGCTTCTTTCCCCAAAAATCCTGGAAGCTGGCGAGAAAAACAAAGTTCAAGGTTCCCGTTTGCAAGGTAAGTTGAAGGATGCGTTGGAAGATCTTGAGCGCGAAATGATCCGCGAGGGTCTTCGCCGCACAGGTTGGAATAAATCCAAACTTGCAAAAGAACTGGGCATCAGCCGTGCAGGTCTTATCATGAAGGTTGAAAAGTACGGCCTTGATAAGCGTAAGATCGCCCGCTAATTTGCGGCACCGATTTTAAAATATTTACCCGTTCGAACTAAAATTAGAGGGCTTTGAAGGACTACTTCAAGGCCCTTTTTCTATGCTCCAAACACAGCTAAGCACATGAAATCACGCATATTTACCCGTACACTCAACACTTGGCACCGCTCTTGTATATAAGGGTTTTTGTTAAGGGGTGTTTTTAATATGCAAAGTACAACTTTGGAATCATCATTTGTATCTCGTCTTAAGCAGCTGGTGGAAACTCGCTACGGCAAAGACCTGCAAATCCGTCAGCTGATGGATATGTCAACGATGCTACCTGATCAGGATACATACTTGCGGGGCAATGACTTTCACGTTCCCATTAAAGTAAATGGCTCCCTGCTGGGCACTGCGATCGTTCCTTCTGCATTGGATCTTAATGCTGAAAAACGCCAAGGCGTCACACAGCTGATTCGCATGGTTCTGGAACCAGCTCTATACAAATGGTATTTGGAACAAAAAGAATCCAATCTTGTAGAAATCAGCAAAGCAAACTTCGCCACCGAGAACCTTCATGTATTCGGCGACGAGGCCATGCCAAGCATTGATGAACTTCTGGAAGACAACTCCGAAGACCTGGCCAAAGGTCTGTCAACGGAACTTGTTTCTCACTTGATTCACCTTGAGGGCTCCACCAACACGACAAACAAAAAAGTCGCTCTGCAATTGCATGAGCTTACTGGACGCTGGGCATTTGTTCCTTTCAACGACATCAAAGGTCAACTGCACTCCAGCTTCGATATCGCTAAAATGGGTGCAATGACAGTTTTCGTCGAAAGAATCGAAGATTTGAACTCTGCTGAGCAGGAATTACTACTGGATTATCTGCGTGAAGAGCATGAATCTGATGAACCTCTTATCATCACGAGCTCAGCTCTTAGCCTGGAAGAACTTGGCAAGCTGGAAGGCTTGGCATCTGACCTTGTTGACGAAGCTTCGGTGAACTGTTTCGAGGTGGACCGCGCTCCATTGACGACACAGGGTTTGAAAGAGGTTCTGGAGTTGTTCTTTATGAAGGAACCAGAGATCACATAAGTTCTTGTCTTTACAATGAGTGTCTGTGAGAATTTTTCTTATGGTCACTCATGATGCTTTTCTAAATTCATTTTTAAGTCGCTCTTTGTCCACTGACGCATTCAAAGTATTCTCTCTTGCGGGAGATGCTTCGAATCGTCGCTACTACCGCGTGGTGCATGACAATCAATCCTGGGTGCTGATGCGCTGGGAACCCTTCGATCCACTGAACTACCCGTTCATGAGTGTATTAAATCACTTTTCAAAAAATGGCGTCCATGTTCCTAAAATCGTTGCGATGTCACCGGAAGAGGGTCTTGTTCTGTTGGAGGATCTTGGCGATTTGATGCTGGAGCGAAAGTTCTGGGAAAGCCAAAGTCATGAATCTTCCATGGAGTGGTATAAAATGACTGTGGATGAGGTTGTTAAAATCCACCACAAAGCGACGTTGGATAATGATCCGAACTGTTCCGCCTTCAAGATGAAATTCGATACTGAAAAGTTCCTGTGGGAAATGAATTACGGCAAAGACAATTTGCTGGCCGGAATTCTGAAGTTCCCTTTCAACGAAAAGTCCAACAAGGAAATTTCAGATATCTTTTTGGATATCTGCTCGAAGCTTGATGCCGAACCCAAGCGAATTGCTCATCGTGACTATCACTCCAGAAATGTGATGATCAAACTCGACAAAGTCCATATTATCGATTTTCAGGACGCTCGATTGGGTCCGATCCAATACGACCTGGTTAGCTTAATGCGCGACTCTTACGTCGATATGAGTGACGATATGGCCAACAAACTAATCAACTACTACCTTGAGCAATCAAAGCAGTATTTGCCCAAAGACTTCTCCCGCGAGCATTTTGACCGCGTGTATGAACTTCAGTCCATTCAACGCTGCTTTAAAGCCTGCGGAAGCTTCGCAAGCTTCTTCCATCAGCGTGAAGACCGTCGTTACCTAAAATATCTGTCTGGCACTCTACGCAGAGTCATGAAAGCCATCAACGAGTTCCCGGAATACAAAGTATTTGCGGATATTCTGATTGATTCAGGTGCATTGGAAAGAAAGTACGAATCCCTATGAATGTAATGCTTCTTGCAGCTGGCGAAGGAACTCGTCTTCGCCCTTATACGAATATTCTGCCCAAACCTGCCATGCCATTTCTGACTATTCCCTTGGCGGCACACTCCTTGGGCTTTCTGCAAGAAGTGGGAATTTCGAAGCTTGTCGTAAACACCTATCACCTGCCTGAAAAAATCCACAGCTTGTTCAACAGAATCAATCACGGGGCGCAAAAGCTCGTGTATTGCGATGAAGTGGGTGAAATTCTTGGGAGTGGCGGCGGACTCAGCAATGCCCGCGAACACTTCAAAGGTGGCGGTGATTTCATAATGATGAATGCCGACGAAGTCATCTTGCCGAAGGATTCCGAAGTTCTAAAAAAAGCCATCGCCCACCACAAATCCTCCGGTGCCTTATCCACTTTGATGGTTATGGATCACCATGAAGTTGGTACCAAGTTCGGCGGTGTTTGGACAGACTCTGCCGGAAACATCAAGGGATTTGGAAAAACAAAAATCGAGAACTGCGAAAAGGCCTGGCACTTCATTGGTGTGCAAATTCTGTCCGAAAGAATATTCGACTATCTGCCAGCGAGTGGCGTTTCCAATATTCTATATGACGGCGTGATGGCTGGGGTTGCCAAAGGCGAGAAAGCTCAAGTCTTTCCGTTTGAATGCACTTGGTTTGAAACCGGCAATCCCGCGGATTTGCTGGAAGCCTCCAAGCACTGCTTGCAGGTTATGATGGCCACTGATTCCCCGGAAAAACAAGCTCTTGAGAAAACATTCTCGCAGTTTGCAAAAGCGCGAATCGTTACGCAAAAGTTTGATCAGGCCACTTTGCAGTTTTCTGCAGAAGCGCTGATTGACAACAACTCAAAATTTTCTGGTTTTGTAAGTGTGGGATCTAGAACGACTATCGGAAAAGATTGTGTTCTGGAGAATGTCATTATTGGGGATGACGTGACGGTTGCTGACGGCACTCGCGTCAGCAACACGATCCTACTATAAATTACTTCTTTAAATCGATATCAGCTGAACCAAAAAATGAGTCCTGGCTTTCTTTGACTTTGTATCGTCGGGACATCATTAGAAAAATACTATCAGCGGCCACACCAATGGGTTCGCCGTTATAGTTCTTGCTCATGCCTGCCGCCAGTCTGGACGGATCCTTATCCAGCAAACTTGCCGAACCAGAGCCACCAGAGCCTGCGTATCCAGGGTATCCAGCACCAGATGATGAACCATCATCGCTGGGTAGTCGACCACCGCCGCCACCGCCAGCACCATCTTCATATCCATTCACTGCTGTTGTGGAGCCGATCTTAACTTTTTCCAAAGCTTTCTTTTCAACTTGGGCTGCCCCAGCCATCGCCGAATCGATTGCACCTTGTGGCAGACCCGCCGCCGCCATACCTGCAGCTGAAGTCATATCATTTACATTGTAAGAGGTTCCGTCCGGCGAAGTGATTTTCGTTGCTGAACCATTCACCAAACCCTTGGCTTTTAAATCACTAAGACCCGCTTCGGCTTTTTTCATATAGTCAGAGCCAACTGCCGCCACAGACTTATACTCTGGATCACTTGTTACGGATGAATTGTAATTACCATTCGAGCCATAGGCGTCAGACAAGTCCCCTGTGTAAGCAGCTTGAGATGCCTTATTGCCATCTTCTTTTGCCTGCTTCATGGAAAGAATCGCCATCGCCGTAAAGGCGGCGGCAACTGCACAAGCACTTTTATCGTCAGATGAACAACGCGACCAATTGATTGCGGCAATCCCAAACTCCGTGGCACTGGCCACGGCATTGATTGCCTGACCTTTGTTATTGGCTTTTGCAGAATCATCAGCAGAGCTGTTTACCGCAGTAGCATAGGAAGAAGTATTGCTGCCATCCACTCCCGAAGTTGCAAATGAGCACACCGGAGCCATTGCCAAGCTAAGAGTGCACGCCGATGTTGTTATGGTTTTTATCATCTTCATCGCGGTCTCCTAGTTATTAATTAATGAGGAACGGTTGTCCTGGTAGCGCTCGCGAACTTTTTCCCAGTTGGATTTTCCACCCTGACCGGTCACTTCTTTGCTCGCGTTTGTAGTTCCACCATTCATTTTCAAAGGATCTTTTGCTCCGCCTGGCAAGTAACTGCGATAGCCCGACTTATCACTGTCGGCATCTCCGCCACCGCCCCACATACCACCACCTCCGCCGCCACCACCGGCGCCGCCAAGGATGTTTGTATCAAGAGCTTTCTGACCGCTTTTTTCCTCACCTGCAGCACCAGCGCCACCGAAGCCGCTGCCACCACCAAGGTTTGCTCCGCCACCACCAACAGGGGCCCCTGCGCCACTGGCTGCGCTGGAAGGATTACGAGCACCTGAAATATCAGGGTCTGCGTTGCCCACAGCAAGATCTGCTGCCGTCAAACCGTCAGTTCCCGCTTCTGAAGAACCGGCCGATAGAGCTGACAAGCCACCACCAGAGGCATTCATAGATGCTTTAGCAGCTGTGGATCCACAACCTTCAAGCATTGGATTTTTTAAACAGATACACTCTGGCAAATTTGCATTAGCTGCAACAGCACAAGTTTCAGCAGTCGTTGCACCTGCAGTTGAAGCATCCGCACTGGATTCTTCTTCACAGCTTTCACCTTGTTTTAGTGATTGTGCGATACCAAAGATACCTGCCGCAGCAGAAATGGCCAACTGTGCATACTTTCCAGTACAAACTTCAGCTTTACCAGCGACGGAAAGATTGTTTCCTTTTTCAAGTTCTTGAGCCACAGCTCTCGCCATCGCATTTCGAACTTCGTAATAAGCAGGTTTACATGCTTCTGGGGCATTCGGATTCTTACAAGTAATACTGAGCTGACCATTTAAAACTTTGTACAGTTTTGTAAGTCCATCTCGAGCAGCTACACACGACATACCACAACCCGCCTTCATAACACCACATGCACCGGTGTAAGCGGTCATAGCGTATTTTGCGATATCCATAGCCTTAGCAAAGTTACTGCACGAATCCTTTACCGCTGCGCTCCCCACCGTTGACATCAAAGTATTAACTGCGGCAACGCCATCTTGAATTGCAGGACTCCAATTCTCTAAACAAGCATACGCAGCTTTTTCCTGGCGACTGATACATGCTTGACGATTGTTTTTATATTCGATCATTGCGTCACGAATCGGTATTTCAGCTTTATCCAAAACTTGCACCCATTGAGCAGCAAGACCTTTATAGTTGGCTTCAATTTGCGCATAAACGCTATCCAACCCCCTGCCCGCACCATCAGCGCCATCGGGAGGATCTTTTGAGGGATTTATAGTAGTTGGTGTTGAACCGGCAGCTTGCTTTTGCTTTGGAACACCGACATCTTTTTCAGAATAGGAATCCTGAGCAAATACTGGAGTGTGCGCAAAGCTTATTGCAAAAAGAATAGTAAACACGCGATGAATCGCATTACTCATAAATGTTCCCCTACCTGTCTCTTTTCGGACAAAAGTCAGAGAATCTTAAGTGTCTCATTTTGAGAAATTAAGAATGAATCTAGAAGTCTGAAGGAGGCAAATTCTTGATCTTGGCAGCTCCGGAGTTATCTCCACCCAATTGCAGCTCAGAATTCAAATAGTCAGAGGAGATCATTTTAACCGAGTAACCGGAGCTTCCACCCACAATACAATTGCCAGAAGTTGGCGGAGCAGGAGTTTCACCCTCGTATTTAGGTTCAATTGTACACTTACCCAGCTTGTTGGTGTTCAAAGAGTAGTCAAGCAGACCGTTGTCAGCCCACCCCGTAAGAGTGTGCTTCCAGTCCTTGGAGATATAAGTAAGTTTTTGATCAATATCCAGCTGCAGTTCCTGAATCTCGCGGTTTTTCAAAACCTTATATTGATCCTTCACACTGAATGCTTCCAGGTTTTCGCCACCCTGGTTGTAATCCTTGTGATGTCCGATATCGGGTCTTACAAGCTTATCGAAACCTGAAACCACTTTTGGGATGAACTTGTCTTTAATGCGAGTGTAATAGTTATGATAGAAGTCCGGCTCGATAGAGTAATAAGCCATATCGAATTGATCTGGTAAAACTGCCAGTAACTCCAGATTTCTGAATCGCGAAGGTCCGCGTGTTTCTTCGCTCCAAGCCAGCATATCCCCGTTTCCGGAATTCTTTTTTGCAAAGTCGAACGGCAATTGCTTCCAATGATCGAAGTTCGGTGCATTGTCACGCAAGTCAGCTTGTGTGTTTGAACGCCCCTGGCTCCAAGTTGGATCTAATCTGAAAATGGCGCGACCGAATTGGAAAAGCAAGTTACGGCTTTTCATCCCTACCGGATCACCAATAAAGCGGCTGTAGTTTCCGGCACGGGTTGCATCTTTAGGGTTACCGATATTGCTTGTATCGAAAATTCGCGGAGGCAGATTCTCATCCATCTTTCCGCCACCAGCAGATCTGTCAGATCCAGACGGCCATTGGGATTCATACCAAGGACCCATGCGACCACCAAAAGGCTTAAAGAATGCGCGCGCACGTAACTGCACGGAACCCAGTGGTGAGAATGGAATATTCGGCGTCGCCGTCGCACTCACACCCACATAGGCCATACACCAAGGGTTCTTTTCAACACCCATGGAGTAGTTGTACGGATCTTCAATATTTTGGCGAAGCCCTACGAACTGAGAAAGCTCACTAATCTCTCTCCACAGTGGATGGCCCTGATCCTCGCGAACTTCACGCGGCCAATTGTTTCGATCGGATGCCAATTCTTTTGGAACAGAAACGATACGGCTCTCTTCCTGTCGGCACTCAGTATCGATATAATTGAAAGCCGGTGCAATTCTGACTGGCACCAACCATTTTGCAGGCATGGTATCCGTTGCAGGATTATTACAACCTTCAGCACCAAGCGAGTTGTACACTTGCACCCTTAGAGCATCGTTGTTGTTAGCTGATGTCAGATTGTTTCTAAGGGTATTTAGAATACCTGTCTTAACGCTATCACCATCTAAATCATGAAAGTCACTGGTGCTGTTACTCATGGAGCGCGACATTGCCGCGATCAACAACATGCGATCACCTTGATCGATATTATAAGCCACCACATATTGAGCCAGCAGACGGTAGTTGAATGCACCGAAGTATCGGCAACGTTCAAAGGCCCGACTGCGTAAAAGTTCAGTCGCATTACTGATCGCCGCATTGATGCTATGGTGCAGAGCTATGGGTTTGGTTTGCTCGAAGATTCTGATGCCACTGTTGGACTTCAAAAACTTACATGTATTCTCCCCATCCGGCATCGGCTTGAAAGGAACGTAAGTGGCACAAAACGAAGGTGCATCGTAAAAGTCCCGCGCACTCATGTTGATGTCATCAGTGTCAGCAGATCCCGGGCGCAAGGTCAGACCCCGCGAAGGATCTTTTAAAAGCGGATGCTCCTCGAAATCCCCGGCAGTTCCAATCATACGATAGCGCCAAGCCAGCAACTTCCAGCTTTGACGAATCTGATAGTTCACATGTGCGATGGCGTTCATGTTCTCGGCCTGCTTCATCGCCCCATAGTAAGCGGCGAAATCCACAGAGTTTTGCAGATTGATTTTGTGGTGAACCAGAAGACCCACATTGATGACCATCGCGAAAAATATAAACAGTATCTGGAATATGAGGGCAACAAAAAGAGCAACCTGACCTTTGCGATTTCTCAGTATTTGAATAAGTGGTGGTTGGTCTTTCATCATGTCGTTTGATTATTGTCGCGTATACCTTGCGCAGAGGCAATAACTCGACCTTGAAAACTTTGACTTGTTCTATAGTGAGATGACAGACTTTTATCCATGACAACGAAGGGGAATCTCGACGATGGTCCGTAAAATTCTATCTGCCCTAATCGTCTTCTCGACAATCACTGCTCCACTGGCTTCCAGTGCCGCCGTTTTGTTTGAGGGATATTCAAAAATCAACGCAGGTGAAGATCACATCGGTTACGTGATCAGTCGCTATGAGTTTGACGACAAAAAGAAGCACTTTATTTCGACTTACTTTATCAAAACCGGAAAAGGGCCCACGGAAACCACGGAGAGCCTTAAAGCCACTGCCGATTCTGAACTGGCGCCAATTTCCTACGAATACACCTCGCTAGCTGGCAAGGACACCAAGATCATTGATGCCAAGTTCAAAGCCGGCGCCATGACTGCCTTGGTAAGCACCAATGGGAAATCCTCGAAAATTGAAAAGAAGATCCCCAAAGGAACTTTCCTTTCGACTTTCCTGGTTTATCTGATGTTGAAAAGTAAAGAAGGTCTTCGCTCTGAAACCAAGTATGAATATCAAGCCATCGCTGAAGAAGATGCCGGTATTTCAAAAGGTCAGGCATTGGTCGGCAAAGAACAAATGTTCAACGACTACAAGGTGTTTAAAATTTTAAACACCTACAAGGACTCAAAATTCCTAAGCTACGTCAATGAACGTGGCGAAGTCATCGCCACCAATGCGATGGGCACTGGAATCTCTACTGAATTGGTAGCGACTCCAGCAGAGGCCACAAATGGTCAATCCTACAGTGCCACAATCTTGAAAACATTGTTTGGAACTGTCCCTGCCGGAACTCAAAACGTGGTTGCCCAGGGTAAAAAAGCAAAACAAAATGCTCCCGCGACAACAATCGGCGCGCCTGTACAAGCTCCTACTCCAACGACACAACCAGAAACTGAACCGGGTCAATAATATGGGAATCAATCAAGTAATCGGACAACACATGTTCATCGGTATTCAAGGTCATTCACTGACTGCTGATGAAAAGAAATTTATCGTGGAAAAAAACATTGGCGGCATCTGCCTGTTTGGCAGAAACGTGGCTGAGCCAAAACAAGTTCACGACCTCTGCGCAGAGATTCAATCTCTTAGACACAAACAAGCCGACAAGGCTCCTTTGTTCATCGGAATTGACATGGAAGGCGGCCGTGTTCATCGCCTGAAACCTCCGTTCACCGTTTGGCCAGCACTTAGAAAGCTGGGCGACTTGGATGCACCGACTGTCTCTTTCCATTTTGCCAACCGCATGGGACAAGAGCTTCGCTCCGTGGGAATCAATCTGGATTTTGCCCCATCCGTTGACGTATTCACCAACGACGCCAACAAAGTGATCGGCGACAGATCCATCAGCTCCGATCCTGAGATGGTGGCGAAACATGCCTCCGCCTTGGTACGTGGTTATATCAAAGCCGATATCATCACTTGCGCGAAACACTTTCCTGGTCACGGAAATACTTTGCTGGACAGCCACGAAGATCTTCCTGTTGAGAACCTGGACAGGGCACGCTTGGAAAGCTGTGAGTTGATTCCATTCAAGAAGGCCTTCAAGTCCCGTGTCGATATGGTGATGACTTCGCATATTAAGTTTCCAAATATCGATCCTGAATGGCCTGTCACTCTTTCAGAAATTTTCGTTAAGAAAATGATCAAAGAAGAACTGCGCTACCGTGGTCTTGTGATCACAGACGATCTGGGCATGAAAGCGATGTCAGCACACTATGATATCGAGGAAATCCCTGTTCGTGCACTCCAAGCAGGTTGTGATCTGCTTTTATACTGCAATGAATTCGATGTCCCACCGATTGCTGTGGAAGCTCTGCTTGGAGCAGTCGCACAAGGCTCATTGGATCAGGCTCAATTGGAATCAAACCATAAGCGCATTCTTGAATTGAAAAAAGCGAAGATTGTAAACCCTGATCCGCTTCCAATGGAGGAAGTAATCAAGATCGTGGGCCACGCAGAGCACTTAAAGATCGCTTCTGCCATCAACAGCGGCACGACTCCGGAAGGGTTACTGCCAGAGTAACAGTCATGTAAAAAGTTCCCACCCCTGGGGTCTAAGCTGCAGCCTGCGGCGCCTGGGGTTGGCCTGGGAATTGATAATGCTCCTCTAGGTTGGCAGAGGAGTTTTTATGAAATTCGATCCAAAAAACGAAAATTTTGAGTCCGAAAGACAGCTCGATTTATTCACGTCGGGTACTGCAGGATTGGATTTCATTCCGGATTTTAAAATCCCGGCTCCCCGCCCGCCAGAATCAAACAAATCCCCGCGTTTTATGTCCATGTCCGTGGCCATGCATATAGCTGCAGCCGTGGCCATGGCGGTGTTAAGCGTGCCGTTGGCCAACGAACTTAAAACTGAAACTATCACAATTGAACTGGAAGAGCCGGTCGTTCACCAGGCAACCAAGGGTGCCGATGTGGAGCCCACACAAGGTGGTTCGCCTGCAAAACTTGAAACTGCATTACCAGAAAAGCTTCCCGGTAAGTTACCGGTAAAAGAGGCCGCCTCTGCTCCAGCCATGCCTGTTCAGAATGAATCCGCAGCCAAAGCTGTTGTGGCAGCGCCAGTTGCAATAGATGAAACTTTGCCTGAGCCGGTTGATGATCTCTTCCCTGCTGAAGTCAGCAAACCAGCTCCCGTAGCTGCTACAGTCGCCAAGGCGGCCCCTGCGAAAACAACATTCAAAGCGGCTCCGATGACTATTGATGATATCAACTCCCCAGAACTTGATGCCGCTGAAATCGCCGATCAAAAATCAGAAGCAAACATCGACGAGGACCTTAATAAGGATTTCGACGACATCGACAACAAATCCGCAAGCAAACTTGCCAAAGAAGAAGCTGAAATGAGCGCCATGGCTCATGCACTGAAATCCAATCATGATAGTGATATGCAATCACTGGAAGATCAAAACAGCGCACAAGCCGCAGCTCTTGCAGAGTCACAAAAAAATCTTCGCAACAGAAACGCTAAGGCTGTTGCCTCCGCCATGGCTTCTGAGAAAGCGGCTGCTCAAGCTGCTCAGGCAGCTGCCGCTGCTGCTGCCGCAAACTCTGCTAAAGAAGGAAACGGGCTTGGTGGCAACGGTGGCGGTAAAGGTGAAAAAGCCGGAGCCGGCGCTGGTAATAACGGATTGGATAAGGCCGGCGAAGAAATCGCTGGTGCACCAACAGGCGTAAGAAGCCTGGATCAGCTAAAGCAAATGCCGGGAAATAAAAGACCACAGTACAGTGAAGACGAGCGTCTTCAAGGTCATCAGGGTAAAGTCAGCTTTGAAGCTTACATCACAAAAGATGGCGTCCCTGTTCAGTTCAAAATGAAGCAGTCCACTGGATATAGAAATCTGGATAAGAAAACTTTGGCAGCCCTTAAATCCTGGAGATTCTATCCAGGACAAGAAGGCTGGGTTGAAATGCCATTCTCTTGGGATCTTAAAGGTGGCGTTCAAGAAGTGAAAGGCCGCCTAAGAACAGCCGTTGGCCAGCTTTAAGCCAGTCACAATCAGCACAAACGCAAAAAGCCTTTGGTGAACCCAAAGGCTTTTTACTTTTTCAAAGCACGAGGCTAATTAGTCTTTGAAAAGAGTTTTAGCAGACTTAGTTGTACCTTTAGTACGGATAGCCGCTTTACGTTTTTTACCGCTAGTAGTTTTTTTCTTCTCGCGAATGTATTCAGTTTTTTTAGTTTTAGAAGCCACGGTTTACCCCCGGAATATTTATTAAAACTCCGGCCGTGCCGAAGTGCGCTATTACCCGTCAAAGCCGGGATAGGCCAGACAGAACGAGTTAACTATCAAAAGGGAATAATCAAGTCAATCGAATGCCTATAATCTGACGATTTTTGTGTATTCCCGTAATAAGCGTAGTTTAAACGGAACCTAGGTCCACTGAACCCCGCCCCTACCGAAGCACGCGGCTGGGACTCGTCAAAATCATCGGAAAAGCCGAATCTGAAGACTGTAAAGCGATTTAAGAAGGTTTCAAGCCCCAAACCAATGAATCCCTCGGAATCGGCATCGGCTCTAAAGCGGGCGAAACTTCTATAAACATAGTTAAATCCCGCCCCCACTTTGGTTTTTTTGCGGATCTCTTCCGGAACGTTGGAAGGCGGCCCAAACAGGTTATATCCGACCAAACCCAAGCCAATACTGTCCACTGGAGTATAAAGAAGACCCAGGTCCGCGTTATAGGAAGTGAACGAGGATGCTGGCAAACTTTGCTCCAAATAATGAACACTCAAGCCCACTGTCCATTTATTCAAAAACATTTCTGCCATCGTGATGGCAATATCATGTTCCTTCAGCTCTCCAAGATTTTCGATCTCAGTCGTCTTTTGCACGTACGCACCGGCAGCAGGAATGGTGCTCTCTTTTGTGTTATCACTCAAAAAAGCTGCGATTTCATCTTGCGCAAATGACGTGTAAAAAAATCTTCCGCCCAAATGAGCCATGGTTGCGGGATTCAGGAAACTTGCATCTCCTGGCTCCACAGCCGCACGTCCAGTTCCGCCAGCTGCTACTGACGCCGAAGAATTATACACTTGGGCTACCGCTTGTATCGAGCTAAGATAAAGCAGAAGAAAAACAGAAAGTTTTTTTACTAAGCTCAAAGGATGGAGCATGAATCAACACCTCGCACGCATCATATGCACTGTCATTTTAGTCGTCACATACTATCAATCAGTTCACGCCAACGCCAACAACTTTACTGCGAAACAAATAAGATCCGGAGACAATCTGATCAGCATTCTGCGCAATAATGGCTTCACCGCACGTGAACGCGAATCCGTTCTGGCTTCAGATGTGGGATTGCGCCGCCTGTTTCTCACTCTGGATACCAAGTATTTAGTTCGTAAAGCCTCAGGAGAGATCGAACTGCGCATGTTCGACTCCCAGACATCTGACGCATTTCGCATTCTTAAGAAGAACGGCAAAGTTCAAGCCGGTCAGTACAATCCAAAATTTAAAACCAATGTTTTGCGCATTGATGGAAAAGTTCACGGCTCCATCCTGGGCTCCATTCTTCCGAAATTAAATAGCAACTGGGTTGCAACCCGCTTTATGGATGCCTACGCATTTGACCTGAAATCATTCCGTGGTTTGCGCCGGGGCGCCCCTTTCTGGTTCACAGTTGAAAAGAAGTATGAAGAAGGTCAGTTCGTAAAATACGGAGAGATTCTACAGGCTTCGCTGGAGATAGATGGCGAACAGGTTCACAAAAAATTCGTAAAGTCCAAGTACGGCGGAGTGTTCTTTAATGATCAGGACCTGCAGGAAAAGCGCGCATTCTATGCCCCTGTGAACTACATTAAAATCGCAAGCAGGTTTCAACCAAACAGACTGCACCCCATCACAAAAAGAAAAACTCCACATCTTGGAGTTGATTTCGAACTGCCGATTGGAGAACCGGTTTTGGCGGCAAGAAAAGGTATCGTGGTTCGCTATGGTCACAATCGAGCGGCAGGAAATTACATAGTTCTGCGCCACGCCCACGGAGTTGAGTCAGCTTATAATCACCTTTATAAAATTGATCGTCGCATAAAACAGGGATTGCAACTGGCGCCAGGAGATAAAATTGGTGAAGTTGGATGCACAGGCTACTGCACTCGCGCACATCTTCATTTTGCGATCAAACTGAACGGCAGAATGGTGGATCCGTTAAAGTATATCAAGCCGTACCCGAAGAACATGCATCAGGTACTGGCTTCACAAGTGGCTCAGAATTAATTCTTAAGACAGATCGTTGCGTAGTTGGCGCAACGTTTTGTTGGAATGACTTGATTTGGATAAGCAGCTGATACACTTCCGATTAGTGGATTGTAACAGGAAGCTGCGGAATTATACTCCACACCTTGTGCCACGCTATTCACAGTGTTTTCCACATAGCATGAAGGCACTGTCGCCTTAGGAACCATGCAACCATTCGTCACATTCACATCCCATTGATCCGCACGGAAATGACGACGAACCACTTCAAGTTCATAGCGAAGAGTCGCATTACCCGCGATTTCCGCCGCCGTGTGCGCCGGACAAGAAGCAGCGTCACGAGCCAAATAGATTTTGTATCTGCGGTTGCAATTCCAAGAAGCCGAAATCACATTTCCCGTATTCAAATCCACTTCCTGCAACACATGCAACACATTCAAAGGCGAAAAGCCGTTTGCAATATTCAGAGGCTGCCCGAAGGACATGCGGTAACCACGACCATACGCGGACGCCTTGTTGGTTGATCCGGAAGATACAACCGAGCCCACATTCGTAGTGCTGTTCAGGTAAGTCATCGTCAACTGACCTGCAGACTGCAGGATATCGCGCAAACTTTGAGAAATACTTTGATCCGAGTTGAACTTCAAATTCGCTTCTAGTGTGCGTGAGTTCGTGGAGTATGGATAGTAGCGAACCATCTGACCACGATTGCTTAGCAAGGACTCCATGATATAGGAAGATGAAAGAACATCTGCCATCGGAACCACATCGGTATTCAACGTCAAAGAACCACTTGCAGAATAAACGCTCGTCAAATTTGCACGATCACGCACTGCCATGGTCGGCATAACATTGATATTCGCCGGAGAATCTCCCAGATACTCTGCGAACTGCGCCTTGGTTACTGAGGTTGCGGGATAAACAGGAGAGAAATTTGATTCCACATAAGTATAATAACTATCCTGAACCTTCATGCCCATTGATTGGTAGGCACCTGCTCTGATCGCATAGTAAGCGTTGCTTGTAGCCAAATTTGATTCTGCGCAGGAGTTATAGGAAATCTGGTCAAATCCACCATCAAAGGCAAAGGGAACTGAGGAAACTTTCGATGCCATTTGCGAACCGTATTTTGAGGTGAGCGCCGCGTCCAAGCTGCCAAAATCACCCGTTTCATCCAAAGACGAATCGAAACCGGCCTTTCCGCAGTTTTGAAAGGAAACAACAAGCGCGAATGAGGCAGCTATGACACCGGCGACTTTCACCGTTGTTTGCTTGTTTGGCATTTTCATGGAAAATTCCCCCGTACTTCAACGATAACACGATGCTGGGTACATATCTGACAAAAAACAGGTTGGAAGCCCATTCGCAGCATATTTCGTTATGACTTGTATTAGAATGAAACGTTTGCGATTTTAAGAGCATGTCTAAAGTAAAAAAAGCCATAATTCCAGCCGCAGGTCTAGGTACCCGATTTCTTCCGGCAACCAAAACAGTTCCCAAAGAAATGCTTACCATCGTTGATGCTCCCATCATTCTTTACGTTGTTGAGGAAGCCATCAAAGCTGGAATTGAGGACATCGTACTAATTGCCGGACGTGGAAAACACGCTATCGAAGATTTCTTCGATAAGTCCTATGAGCTTGAAGATAAATTGGAACGCGATGGAAAGTCGAAACTCCTTGAGCGCGTCACCAAAGTACGCGACTCCGCAAATATCATCAGCATCAGACAAAAACACGCTTTGGGCTTGGGCCACGCTGTTCACTGCGGCTTGCCTATTGTTGGCAAGGAACCTTTTGCCGTCCTTTTGGGTGACGAGATCACTATGGAAGCCAATGGGGAACCGAACGTAACTTCGCAGTTAGTGCGATCCTTTGAAGAAACCGGCACCTCCACAATCTCGGTCATGAAAGTTTCTGAAAAAGACGTTTCAAAATACGGTATTGCCGAAGTCGAGGAAAAATCCCCAGGATTCTTCAAGGTGACTTCTCTGGTTGAAAAACCAAAACCCACTGAAACTAAAAGCCGCTGGGCACTGCCTGGTCGCTATGTATTTGATAATTCCATCATGGATCTTCTAAGCAATGCGCAACCTTCGCTGAATGGTGAAATCCAGTTAACCGACAGCATGAAGCTGCTGTGCCAGCAAAAAGGTCTTAATGCGATGACTTTTACTGCCGATCGCTACGATGCTGGTGATAAGCTGGGATATCTGCAGGCCAATATTGAGCTTGCGCTTAAAAACCCGGAACTGAGTGCGGATTTGAAATCCTACATCCTGGATCTGGCAAAAAATCTTAAGTAGTTAGGGAATTGTATGAAAAAAGTTTTACTTGCGAGTCTGATTGGTGTGCTGGCTCCCGCCCTGGGATCCGCTTTCATCCTTCCAACCAGAACGATTCTGCAAAAAACTTCTGATAATGCTGGCAGCGGTATTTACGCTGTTGAACAGGAAGTGCAATTTGCAAATGGCGATGACACTATTCTGGTTCGTGAAACCTGGTTGATCGACAACGATCGCACCATGCGCCTGACTGTAACCGGAACCAAGGAATTGCAAGGCAATTTCCGCATGCAATTTCTCTATGCTGGTGGACAGCGCTGGACGGTTTTGAACGGTAATAGAAAAAGCGACAAGACTCCTGACGATTTTCTGGAAAAGTATTTAAATTTCAGAAACCCCGATATCTTCGCAAACACTCTGGCTTCGATGAAAATCATTCCGGCCGGTGCCTATTCCAAGCGTTTGACTGCGAAAAAGGGCGACGACATCAAGTACGATGCGGAAAGCTGGGTGCGCTACTCCCGCACTGGTGGCGCCGTAAATTACGCTTTCGGCACACCAACACCTGAAGACGACAAGAACAACTATCCAGGTCTGTGGATCGAACAGGATCAGTTTGTGGTTCGCAAAGTTCGCCTGCCAAGTCAGGTGGAAATGACTGCGGATAACTACAATCAATTCGCCAAGGGTCTGCATTATCCTCGCACCCGCACGATTCGCTGGGGTAATAATACAGCAACGATCCGCCTGATCAGTGCTTCGGCTCGTCCTGCCACGGCTGCTTCACAATTCCAGCCAAACTCGCTGGACATGAACACAAAACTGGATGGCCTTGATAAACTTTCAGCAAAAGACGCCGTGATTGAATTCTATTCGAGGTTTAGATGAGTGAAGCTTCTCTCTGGAGAGTGGCAGTTGATGCCCCTCTTCCAGAAGCTTTAACATACAGCTCATCATTGCCTCTCGTTCGCGGTCAATTGGTCAATGTTCCACTCGGAAAACGAAAAACCAAAGGCCTCATACTCGGACCTACAACTGAAGTCCCTGAATTTAAAATTAAAGCGATTGATTCCATTGATGAAGAATATGCACCACTCCCCGACGCATTTGTAAAATGGTTGGAGTGGCTGGGTTCCTATTATCTGCATCCTGTCGGGCAGGTCGTACAGTCAGCCTTTCCTCCCCTGAAGAAAACAGACAAACAGCGCGCCAGCAAACGAGCGCCGGTGATTCCGCAGCTGGAAAGCGACAAGCTTCCAGACCTGACCCCGGAACAAAAAACAAGTATTGATGCCATCGCCCAACACCAGGGCTTTTCAACACATCTTCTATTCGGTGTGACTGGATCCGGAAAAACGGAAGTCTATCTGCGCCTGCTGGATAAAGCTCTTAAAGAGGGCAAACGCGGATTGGTGCTGGTTCCAGAGATTTCACTGACGCCTCAGCTGATCCAAAGATTTGCACGACGCTTTGGCGATAAGATCGCAGCCTTGCACTCGCAACTAACCGATCGCGAACGCACCAACCAGTGGTGGGATGTGGTAGAGGGACGAAAATCAATTTTGATTGGCGCCCGCTCCGCCTTGTTCTGCCCGGTTCCTGACTTGGGACTTATCATTGTCGATGAGGAGCATGAGCCTTCCTACAAGCAGGATGAGAAACTGAAATACAATGGCAGAGATGCCGCCGTCATGATGGGTAAAATCATGAACTGCCCGGTGGTTCTGGGTTCTGCCACCCCAAGCCTTGAAACCTGGAAAAACGCACAGGAAGGGCGCTATCATCTGCATCCCCTGAAGAACCGCGTGGCCAACCGCTCTCTTCCGGAAATTGAAGTCATTGATTTAAGAAAGCAAAAGGCGGACGACGATCATCAAAAACTGATGGTCGAAAAATACTCTCACCTTCCATATTGGATGAGCCCGCAACTTTTCGAACGCATGCGCGAAACGGCAGAACGTGGCGATCAAAGCGCCTTGTTTTTAAATCGTCGCGGCATTGCTCAAATGGTCGTTTGCCCGGCATGCGGTCACACACGCGAATGTCCCAACTGTGATATCTCGCTCACCTTGCACGCTGGCTCGCACTTGGTATGTCACTACTGCGATTATCACGAGCAAATGAAAAAAAAATGCCCCGATTGCAAAGAGGGCGAGCTTGAAGCCATTGGACTTGGCACTGAACTATTGGAAACCGATCTTACAAGATTGTTTCCGGGAAAAGTTATTGCTCGCGCTGATCGCGATGAAATCCAAAGTCGCGCGGATCTGGAAGACCTGATTGCCAGAATGGAAAGCGGAGAAATTGATATTCTGGTCGGGACACAAATGATCGCCAAGGGATTGGACTTCCCGAAGCTTAAGCTTGTGGGCTTGGTGCTGGCCGATGTGGGCTTCAATCTTCCTGATTTCCGCGCAACCGAACGAAGCTTTCAGTTGATGACTCAGATGAGTGGCCGAAGCGGTCGTCACGTCAAAGAAGGCGAAAGCCCCGGCTTGGTTATCATTCAGACTTTCAACACCGAGCATGACAGCCTTGTGTTCGCACGCAATCATGACTTTGAAGGTTTTGCTGCTCACGAACTAAACGTTCGCGAAGCCTTGAATTATCCACCTTGCGGAAAGCTTGTGAGCTTCCGTATTCAAGGAACCAAATTGAATGCCGTCGAAGAGACCGCTCGACTTTTAGCCAGACGTGCTCACAGCCTAAAGGCCCAAGTTGAGAAATATAAAGCAGTCGAAGTACTGGGGCCAGCTGAGGCCGCACTTGCAAAACTACGAGGACAATTCCGATATCATCTCCTCGTAAAATCGCCGCAAGGCTCTTTAACGAATCCATTCTCCAGACAGCTCCTTGGCGACCAGGAATGGGTCCCGTCGGGAGTTAAAATTATCATCGACATTGATCCAATGAATTTGCTTTAAATCAGTTCTGCGATCTACACTTATAGAAGTGCGCACAGTGGTCGCACAAGGACTGATATGATTCAATGCCCGCGCTGCGGAATACAAGTAACTGAGCTTCACCCTATCGAGGGCGATCTTGCTGCGAAATTGCAGCAGGCAGGCGAAGCCAATCTGCCACCGGAAGTGTGTGCAGGATGTATTTCTGATTTGCGCAGAACGGCCGTCACAAGTAGTGGCGGCGTATTGATGGCACAAGAGCGGGCACGCGAACAGCATCGCATGACGCTTTGGAAAAGCCGCGTGCAGCTAATCAAGCAAGCACGCAATTCCATGGGTCAGAAAATGTATGCCGAAGCCGCAATCTCTTACGAAAAATATCTGAAAATTCTGGATATCGTGTTTGAGGTTAAAAAAGGCGATAAGTTGCGCCCTGAAGCCTTCAAAGAAAGCGCACGCCATACAGAGCTTACAGTGGTTGCTTCCGTATACTGGGACTTGATGCGTATTTATGACACTCACGATCGCTATCATGAGCGCATGCAGAATTCTGCAAAGCAATTGGCGATGTTTGTGCAATTCACACCGATTTATCCGGATATCATTAAAAAGGCCGAGTCATTTGTTCGCACTGCCAAAAATCCGAATATTGTTAAAAATTTCCTGAAGCTTGCCGACAAAGAGCGTCCACGCTGTTTTATTGCAACTTCCGCGTTCGGTCCTCAGGCTTACGAAGTTCAAACACTGCGTGGTTTCCGAGATGAAACTTTGAAAGAATCGTTCCTCGGTCGTAAGTTTATTTACTATTACTACAGAATTTCCCCTTCTATAGCGTGCTCACTCGATAAGCACTCCTGGCTCAAACCCGCTGTCAGAGCCGTACTGCGCACATTGATTAAATGCGTTAGCCGATAATTCTAAAGCCTTCCTTCTTGCAAAGGCCCAGCCTTGTGGTGGAAGGTATTTACATGGCTCATATTTATGATTACGCAATTATCGGTAGTGGTTTGACAGGTCTTAGTATCGCAGCAGCTTTAAGCCGCGAAACCAAGAACATCGTTTTGCTTGAAGGTTTGGATAATTCCGCCGGCTCAAACAAACAAATTAATTTCCCAACAGGCCCTATCAACAACGGCATCCGCTTTGTTCCTGATTCTGTTTCCTCGGAAAAAGCTTTGGGCTTTTTGGAAAATCTATTGGGTCAGAAGGTGATTGCAGATGTTTCTGAAGAAGCACCTGTCACTTACGATTCTGGAAACTTCAAAACCTTCCTCGGTTTCGGTGAAAATCCGCCAGCATTCTGGGAAGAGCTTTCCTATTTCACTTCAAGCAAACGCATTGATCTGCAGCTGCAACCATTCCAATGGGCACAGATGCTGATGGAGCAATTCAAAGGCGATTTCGCCCCACGCTCCTATGTGACAAAGTTCCACCAGGAAGGTGATCGTGTAACATCCGTGACTGTCAACGGCTCGAAAACGATTCATGCTCACAACTTTATCTTCGCCGGCACAGTTCGCGATCTTTCTATTTTGCTTCCTGAGGACGCGATCTCCACGCGTGCGCGCTCCAAGCTGGGTAAAAACAATTATTGGACGGCACTATGCCTTGATATCTGCCACAGCAAAGCTGTGACTGAATCAACGGCAGTTCATGTTCTTAACGGCACAACTCAGGATGAGATCGGCCCTTGCGCCGGTCGCTTTATGCCCGCCGTTGAGGTTGATGGCAGCCAATTGCAAGCTTCCCAATGGATCACATTCATTGAAACCGAAATGACTGATGATAGCGAAGTTGTGGGAATGGCATTGAAAAAAATCAAACGCCAAATCAAACGCGCTTATCCTGAAGCTTTGGACGACATCAAGCTTGAGCGAATTTTTGTGGCTCCTTACATCGCCGGCAATGGCGACCTTAAGTTGAGCGCAAATCAAACGATCCCAAGCCTTGAGAATCTTTGGGTGGCCTCTTCCACTTTGAACGATCAAAAGAACCTTGTAGGGGCCCTTTTGCAGGCAGAAATGATAATTGCTTCCCTGGGCTTTAAAGTTGAGAAAACCGCAGCCTCCGAGGCTCCGGCCGAGGACTTTGCTGAAGCAAGCATGTAAGTTATTGAAATTATAGATGTTTGATTAACGCCGCTGCAGAAATGCCGCGGCGTTTCTTTTTGCAGCTTTTCATTCGAGAAACTCTGCTACCAGACTGAGCAAAAGATCCTTGCTCTTCCATGCCACGCTATGATATCCCGTGAGTCCAACAATAACACACTCTAGAGCACAACCTGGTCCCCGAGTACTGAAAAAGGGGTCTTCCGGCGAAACAAAAAAAGCTGGCTCTGCACTAGAGGAGGATTAACCAGAAAGGACGTACTACCATGGCACAAGTTACCATGAAAGAAATGCTAGACGCTGGAGTTCACTTCGGACACCAAACACAGCGTTGGAACCCAAAAATGAAACCTTACGTTTACACAGCTCGCGGCGGTATCCATATTATCGACCTGCAAAAAACTGTTGTTCGTGCGAACAAAGCTGCTGAATACGTAAAAGAAATCGCTGCTAACGGTGGTCGCATGATCTTCGTTGGTACTAAAAAACAAGCTATCGAGCCTGTTCAAGAAGCAGCAGCAAAATGCGGTCAATACTACGTTACTAAACGTTGGTTGGGCGGCATGATGACTAACTTCGAAACGATCAAATCTTCTATCGATCGTCTTCGTAAAGTTGATGCTATGAAAGAAAAAGGCGAATTCAACTACCTTACTAAAAAAGAACGCGCAAAAATCGAAAAAGAATACCTTCGTTTGTCTGAGTTCTTGAACGGTATCCGCGACATGAAAGAAATGCCTTCTGTAATGTTCGTAGTAGACCTTCCAAAAGAACACATCGCAGTTGCTGAAGCTAAACGCTTGGGTATGACTGTTGTTGGTATCGCTGATACAAACTCTGATCCAGATTCTATCGACTACCCAATTCCAGGGAATGACGATGCAATCCGTTCTATCAAATTGTTCACTAACCTGGTTGCTGACGCTTACATCGAAGGCGCTAAAACTTGGGAACAAAAAATCCGCACAATGACAGACAAACAATCTGACGTTGCTAAGGAAGCTAAAGGCGAAGAGGCAGCTCCTAAACGTCGTGCTCCTGCTGCAAAAGCTGGCGCGAAAGAAGCTCCTAAAAAATCTGCTGGTCCAGCAGTTGTTAAAGCCAACAAAGGTCGTAAACTTGTTGCTGCTGGTACAGCAGAAGAAGTTGAGATCCAAGCTGAGCTTGAAAACAAAGACGAATCTGCTGAGTAATCTCAGTCAGGTCTCTGAAGAAAGGGTGGCTTGACCACCCTTCTCTTTGTTTGTCCCATATATAATCAAAAGATCTTTATTACTGTTCTTATTATAAGGAGTCTTCCTAATGTCTATTTCCGCTACTCTTGTTAAAGAGCTAAGAGAAAAAACTAACGCAGGTATGATGGATTGCAAAAAGGCGCTTGAAGCGACTTCTGGCGATTTCGACGCTGCTGTTGAATGGTTGCGCGTTAAAGGTCTTGGCGCTGCAGCTAAAAAAGCTGACCGTATTGCTGCTGAAGGTGCGGTATTCGCACTACTTAACGGCACAACTGGTCTTGTTATGGAAATCAACTCTGAAACTGACTTCGTTGCTCGCAATGACGGTTTCAAAGCTTTGGCAGCTGACGTTGCTGAGCACATGTTCAAAACTGAACTTGCTGCTGACGTTTTGACTCAAGCTTTCTCTAAAGATTCTTCCAAAAAATTGGGCGATCTTTTCACAGAAGCTACTGCAACTATCGGTGAGAAAATCGTTCTTCGCCGTCAAGAGAAGTACACTGCTGCTGCAAACACTTTGGTTCACACGTACGTTCACGGTGAAGGCAAAATCGGTGTTATGATTGAAGTTGCTGTTTCTAAACCAGAAGCTGTAACTAACCCAGCATTGAAAACATTCGCACAAGATGTTGCTTTGCACATCGCTGCAATGAACCCAATGGCTATTTCTTCTGAACAAATCCCTGCGGACGTTGTTTCTAAAGAAAAAGAAATCCTAACTGCTAAAAACCTAGAGTCTGGCAAAAAACCTGAAATGATTGAAAAAATCGTTGAAGGTCAAATCCGCAAGTTCTTGGCTGAGAACTGCTTGATGGACCAAGCTTTCGTTAAAAATCCGGACTTGAAAGTTTCTGATTTGGCGAAAAACGTTGGTAAAGAAATCGGAGCAGACGTTACAGTTAAGCGTTTCGTACGTTTCGAATTGGGCGCTGGTATCGAAAAGAAATCCAACGACTTCGCAGCTGAAGTTGCAGCTCAAATGAAAGGACACTAATTTGAAAGCGCCTATCTATAAGCGTATTTTGCTAAAGTTAAGTGGTGAGGCTCTTGCTGGAAAGCAAGGGACTGGTATCAACACTGCGACAATCACACAGATTGCGAATGACGTAGCAGAGGCTTACAAGGCAGGCGTTCAAATTGGTCTCGTCATCGGTGGCGGTAACATCTATCGTGGTGTTGCCGCTTCTGCTGAAGGCATGGATCGCGCAAGCGCAGACTACATGGGTATGCTTGCGACATGTATCAATGCCCTGGCTTTGCAAGATGCTCTTGAAAAAGCCGGTGTTCCAACCCGTGTACAAACAGCCATCGAAATGGCTGAAATCGCAGAGCCTTATATCCGCCGCAGAGCTATTCGCCATTTGGAGAAAAACCGCCTGGTGATCTTCGGTGCCGGTACCGGAAACCCTTATTTCACAACAGATACAGCCGCTTCTCTTCGCGCGATGGAAATCGATGCTGAAGTGATCATGAAGGCGACTAAAGTTGACGGTATCTACGATAAAGACCCTGTGAAACATGCTGATGCGAAGAAATTCGAAAAAATCAGCTACATCGAAGTACTGAATCGCGGTCTCCAAGTTATGGACTCAACTGCGATCTCTATGTGCATGGATAACAAACTACCGATTATTACTTTTGACCTTTCAGTTCCAGGGAATATCCTTAAAGCTGTTCAAGGTGAAAACATCGGCACCCTGGTTCACTAGGGTCCAACTAAGGAGTCTCAACATGGCAATTGCTGACATCAAAAAGACTGCTCAAGCACAAATGGACAAATCCATTCTTGCTTTGGGTGAAGAGCTTAAAAAAATCCGTACAGGCCGCGCTCAAGTTTCAATGCTTGATGGCGTTCGCGTAAACTACTACGGCAATCCTTCTCCACTATCACAAGTCGCTTCCGTATCTACTCCAGATGCGAAATCTTTCCTTATCGCGCCTTGGGAAGTATCTATCCTTAAAGACATCGAACAAGCGATCATCAAATCTGAATTGGGCATGGCTCCAATGAATGACGGTAAAGTGATTCGTTTGAAAGTTCCTGACGTAACAGAAGAGCGCCGTAAAGACCTTGCAAAACAAGTTAAGAAAATTGCTGAAGAAGCACGCGTAGCTGTTCGTATGGCTCGTCGTGATGCCAATGAAGCGATCAAAAAAATGAAGGCTGATAAAAAAGCACCTTTGAGCGAAGATGAAGCTAAAAAAGGTGAAGCTGACATCCAAAAAGTGACAGACGATATGATCAAAAAAGTGGATCAAATCGCTGACGAAAAAGAAAAGTCAATTTTGACTATCTAAGGTTTGGGAGCCCGGTGACTCTACCTAAGCATATTGCAATCATTATGGATGGTAACGGTCGTTGGGCTCAGCTCAAACGAAAGCCACGTACTTTTGGTCATATCAAAGGTACGCGCGTGGCTAAAAAAATCATCACAGCATGCTCCCGCAAAGGTATCAAAAACCTTACCCTATACGCATTCTCTACTGAAAATTGGTTCCGCCCTCAGGCTGAAGTATCTTTCCTTATGAAAATCCTGCGCCGTTATCTGGCAAAGGAAACCAGCAACTTGGTTAAGGAAAACATCCGCTTCTCCGTGATCGGTGATCTATCAAAAGTTCCTTCAGATGTTTTCAACGCAATCAAACAAGCTCGCGAAGCTACAGCTCAATGCACAGGCCTGAATCTGGTCTTTGCCTTGAGCTATGGCTCTCGCCAGGAAATGACGTCAGCTGTCCGTGATATTGCACAGATGGTAGCTAAAGGCGAAATTAAACCTGAAGAGATCGATGAGGCTTTGATTAGCACTTCGTTAAGCACGTATCCGACTCCAGATCCTGATTTGATTGTTAGAACTAGCGGCGAGCAAAGACTATCAAACTTCTTACTATGGCAGGCCGCTTATTCGGAATTCTACTTCACGGAAACTCTGTGGCCTAACTTCACAGAAGCTCATCTTGAGGAAGCCCTAAATGCTTTTTCCGTGAGACAACGCCGCTATGGCAAGGTCTCTACAAATGACAACTTGGAAAAGCTTTCTAACTAGAGCCGCTTCTGCCCTTGTGGCATTGGCAATCATTTTTGCACTTTATTACTTCCTAAAAATTCAGGGACTTAAAATCATCATTGCGGTCGCAGTTGTTTTGAGTGCGTGGGAACTTCTGGGCATTCTGTTTAAGTCAGAAAATTCCCCGCTGCTAAAAGGTGCTTTTTTCGCACTGACTTTGTTTGTCTTTTTCGTATCCACGATGGCTTTGAACTTGGGTGCTATCATCTTCGCACTTTCCATGATTGTTTTAACAATCATCAGTTTGTTGCAGCTTCACAAATCCGGCGATCTGCAACGTATGACTAAGTTTCAAGCCCATTCCGCTTTGGGATTGATGTACGTGGGCCTTTTGCCGTCTTTCGCATATCGCTTGCTGGATCAGGAAGCCGGTCTTTCTTGGTTTATTTATTTGCTCGCAGTGGTATTTGCCGGCGACACGATGGCTTATTGCTTCGGTGTCTTGATCGGAAAACACAAAGTTATGCCTACTATTTCCCCTAAGAAAACCTGGGAAGGGTCTGTCGGTGGAATCGTTGGTTCTGTTCTTGCGGGCTTCATTTGCTGGAAGTTTCTGCTGATGGATTACCCTTGGTATTTCATTTTGGGACTTGCCGCTGTCTCAGGATTTGTCGGTCAATTCGGAGACTTCTTTGAGTCTTTGCTAAAGAGGGTTGCGGACGTAAAAGATTCCGGAAAAATCATGCCTGGCCACGGCGGGGTCTTGGATCGAATTGACGGTGTCCTATTCGCAAGTCCTGTAATTCTACTTGGAGTTGTGATCCTATCTCATCTTTCGTCGTAAGAATAAAGTCGAGCACCTCGACATATATTTTGTAATTTAGTAGCTCCGGGAAGCTCTAACCAATTAGAATAACCGGATGGAAATGCTATTAAATTTAATTCACAGCGGTTTATCAGTAGTTCTACCATTCGTTATTCTACTGGGTATTTTAATCTTCGTTCACGAATTGGGGCATTTCCTGGTGGCCCGTTGGTGTGGTGTTAGAGTCGAAGTTTTCAGCTTGGGCTTCGGTAAAAAAATCCTAAAATACAAAAAAGGCGATACTACCTACGCCCTTTCCATTATCCCACTTGGTGGATACGTTAAAATGTTTGGTGAACAACCAGGCGTTGAGATTTCAGAAGAAGACAAAAAGGTCGCGTTCACGCATAAAACGGTATGGCAGCGTATCGCTGTTGTTCTTGCCGGTCCTTTGATGAACTTCTTTTTTGCCATCTTTGTACTAATGATGGTGGCCTTCATCGGTGAAGATGCAAAAGCACCGATGCTTGGTGATATCAAACAAGATACTGCCGCTTACACTGCTGGCTTCCGTTCCGGAGACCGCGTAATTTCCATTAACGATAAGAAAATCGGAACATGGGAAGAAATCCAAAATGTTCTAAGTCTTAAAGCCAATCAGGATCTGCATCTTGATGTCGTCGTTCAACACGAAGGCAGTCAGGAGGAATCAAAGGTTTCTGTCCTTGCGAAGGCTGAACCAAATCCAAACATCCTAAGCGCCTATGACTACATGGCCAATGTTGAAGGCCTTACAGCGCTTTCTGCTGGCACAACGGTCGGTGTGATCCCAAACACCGCTCTATTTGCCCTGGGTCTGCGTACCGGCGATTCCATTGTCGGCATCAACGGATCCAAAGTTAGCCACTGGAGAGAACTGCAAGCGGCACTTGAAAAAGCCAACGTTAGCGCACCATTGTCTCTGGATATCATGGGCAAACGCGAGGGCGACAAAGAAGACAAAGCTCTTACTGTGACTCTGGCGCCACTTGAAAGCATGAAAACTTTCACGATGAGCAATCTGGGTCTTGAGTCCTCTGAGCTTTATCTAAGTAAAGTCATGGACAACTCCCCGGCAAAAGCAGCAGGATTGAAAGAGGGCGACCGCCTGGTTTCAATCAACAATACTGTTTTGAACAAATGGGACGACGTCATTGCCAACATCAAATCATTTGATGGCAAAAACCCGGTTGATATCAAAGTTCAACGTGAAGGCCAGATCGTAGATTTGAAGATCACACCTAAAATGACCACGCAGATGACGGCTGCAGGCACCGAGGAAAAGCGCTACACAATTGGTATTGCACCTGTTGTGAACCTGTCCACTCCAGAAACACTGGTGGTGCGCACCAACAACCCGATCGAAGCACTTGTTCGTGGTACCGAGAAAACTTGGGATTTCACTGTGATGACGGTGATGAGCTTTGTTCGCCTATTTGAGGCTAAAATCTCCCCTAAGAATATTGGCGGCGTCATTTCAATCGGTCAGGCAGCTAGTGAAACTTATAAAATTGGTATCACTCCTTTCTTACAGATGATGGCAATTATCTCTGTGAATCTGTTCATATTGAACCTTTTGCCAATTCCAGTGCTTGATGGTGGACACTTGGTGTTCTATACCATCGAGGTAATAAAAGGAGCTCCGCTGAGTTTGCGCAAGATGGAGATCGCCCAACAAGTCGGTATGGCTTTGTTGATGAGTTTGATGATCTTTGCCTTGTTCAATGATTTTACTCGCATCTTTAGTCTATGAAGATACTCGCAATGGAAACCAGCACCCTGCTAGGCGGGGTCGCTGTTATTCAAGATGGAAAAGTCGTCGCTGAAGAATCCTCTCAGCGACAAAAGTCTCATACCGAAATCATTTCCCCATTTGTTGAAAGAACTTTAGAAACAGCCGGACTTCGATTGGAAGACATTGATGTCTTTGCCGTCGGACAAGGTCCAGGGAGTTTTACAGGTATTCGTGTTGCAGCCAACGCTGGCAAAACCTACGCGTATAGCTTTAATAAACCCATGGTCACCATAGACTCTTTGATGTTGCTGGCTCAGCAAGCTCGCGAATCCAAGCTCCCGGTTCTGGCAATCATGAATGCTTACAAGAACATGGTGTACCTTGGTATGTTCGATTGTTCGGGCGATGAACCGGTGTATTTAAAGGGTCCAGCCGCTATTCCTGTGCGCGAACTTTCCCAACACATCGATCGCGATGTCACGGTTGTTGGCGACGGTTGGGAGACCTATCACGAGTATTTTCCCGAAGAACTAAAATTGAAAATGCATCTGAACTCCGCATTTCCCAATGAGCCTTTGGCAAAAACTTTGGGGTTAATGGCAGAGAAACGCGCACAACTTGGTCAAACTTTGGACTGGAAATCGTTTATTCCCCTTTATATTCGCGCATCTGAAGCCGAAGAGACAAAAAAAGGAATATTAATTTCCCCCTTGAAATAGGACTGTCCATGGATCGCGACTTCGAACAAGAAAACAACGATGTTTTAACCTTCAAAAACTCTTCTTCCAAAGACAAGGCTGCTGCCAAAATTTGGGTTACAGCTTCTGGCAAGGGCGGCGTCGGCAAAACGTTTGTTTCTTCAAGTTTGGGAATCACGCTTTCAAAACTTGGTCACTCGGTCGTCATCGTGGATCTTGATCTCAGCGGTGCAAATATTCACACCGTGATGGGCATCAAACCTTCTCATATGAACATTCGCCACTACTTCGAAGGCGTAAAAACACTTCAAGAACTGGTGATTCCGACTCAACATCAAAATCTTTCTTACGTACAGGGCTTCTGGGATTCCTGGTCTCCAATCGACTTTACTATGGAGCAGATTCAATCTCTTATCCCGCAACTTCACTCCTTGCGCGCTGACTACGTGATCGTGGATTTGGGTGCCGGTGCTCTTGAGCCGCACTTGGAACTTTTTAAAGCTGCTGATGAAAAATTTTTGGTCACAACACCAGAACCTACCAGCATTGAAAAAACCTATCGCTTTATTGAAGCTTTTGTCTGCCATACGCTAAAACAGGATTCCACACCTGATGCCTACGGCAATATGATCTCCACGTTGCGCAGTCACCGCCAACGCACTTTGGGTAAACCATTTTCATTCCGTTCCTTCCTGAAAGAACAAACCGGATTGAATTATGATTTCTTCGAAAGTCTGACGAACAAGCCAGTTCGCTTGTTGGTTAACAATTGCCGCTACCAAAATAACGCTGAACTGGGTTATGGGATTAAAAGCGTCTGCAACAAGTACTACGACCTTAGTATTGATTTTGCGGGTGCGATCGATTTCGACAATGCAGTGTGGCAGTCAGTCAAAGGCCGTGAACACGTGCTATTCGCCCAACCATTCACAGGTCTGGCGGGACAATTTTTAACCACGTGCAAACAACTTATTGATCCCGAGGAACTTCGCGCCGTAGTATAATAGGTGCATGGAAGCGACTACTCGTTATAATTACTACGAAATTCTTGAACTACCCGCTAATTCACCTCAACACGAAGTGACTGCGGCCTATGAACGAGCTCGCAACACCTACTCAGGCGAAAATCCAGCTATTTACACAATCTTCTCTGAACACGAAGCCCGTGAATTTTTGGTCCTGATCGAAGAGGCGTACCAGGTTCTTGGCAACAAGATCCTACGTAACATCTACGACCAAAGACTGTTAAGCGGCTTGGCTTCCCTCAACGAACTGACTTATGCATCCATCGTTGAAGCCAGCAAAACAGTGACTCCTGCAGAACCAAAAGCAATCGAGAAAAAGCCTGCACCAGTCTTCGAAAAAAACGAAGCTCTGGAAGCAGAGATCAAAGCTCAGGAAAACTGGACGGGCGAATTCATTAAGAAGGTTCGCGAATACAAAGGCATCACTGTTGAGCGCATGAGCGAGATTACCAAGATCAATGCTTGGTATGTAAAAGCCATCGAAAGCACTGAGCCAGATAATCTTCCAGCAGTTGTTTTTGTACGCGGATATGTCGTGCAAATTGCAAGAGCGTTGGGAATTGATGACAAGAAAGTCGCTGATTCCTACATGAAAAACTTCAAAAAAGCGCTTGGAAAATAAATCCAACTCTGAACATTCCGATCAAACAATTCAGCTCACAGCTTTGCCCGAGATGGTGGGTTTGCGTTTGGATAAAGCACTCGCTTTATTGCCTGAAATCGAAAATCGCACTCGTGCGGCTCACCTGATCGATAATAATCTTGTTAAGGTAAATGGGAAATCAGCCAAGGCTTCCCAACCTATTAAGTCTACAGACAATATTGAAATCACAATTCCCGCACCGGTTCCCACAGAGCTGCAATCCTACGATTTAAAGTTAGATGTGCTTTTTGAGGATTCCGATGTGATCGTCATTAATAAACCTGCAGGCCTGGTGGTTCATCCGGCCGCAGGACATGCACACGACACCCTGGTGAATGCACTTATCTCGCACACTGATGATCTTTCGATGAAGTTTGGCGAGGAACGACCAGGTATTGTTCACCGTTTGGATAAAGAAACCAGTGGAATCATCGTCGTCGCGAAAAATGACAAAGCCCATGAATCACTCACTGCACAGTTTAAAGAACGTAGCACACATAGAATTTACTATGCAGTTTGCATCGGCACCGCTCGCAACCTAAATGGCACCATAAAAAGTTTTTTGGCACGACACCCTGTTGATCGCAAGAAATATGCTTCTGTTCTGGGAGATGATCGTCGTCCTTTGCTGGACCAAAATGAACCTCCGGAAATTGGCAAGTGGGCGGTCACGCATTACGAAACGTTGGCACGCAAAAGCGGTCTCAGCTATATGAAGATGAAGCTTGAAACCGGGCGCACTCATCAGATCCGTGTGCATTTATCTGAAAGCGGATTACCTATTGCCGGTGACTCCACCTACGGGGCTGACAAGAAAATCAAATCTGTCGAACAAAGGGTCATTCAAGAAGACCTGCGATCTTTGCCAAGATTCCTGCTGCATGCTGCAGAATTGGGTTTCACCCATCCGCGCACTCAGGAAAGAATGTTCTTCAAAAAAGATTGGCCCGAGGATATCTCTCTCCTGATTAAAAAGTGGGGTTTGATGTGAATATCGAAAAAACTCCCCTGGGATACGAAATCAATGCGAATGGCATTTCCTACTTTTTCGGCGGAAAAGAATCGCAACTGGATAACTTAAAGAAAGCCTATCCCGGTTTTGATTTTGTCAGAGTCAAACAAACTCACAGTGATATCGTCGTGGAATCCAAAGACGCAAGCCAGGACTACCAGATAAATGCTGATGGGCACATGACGACTGCAAAAGGACTGGCATTGTGTGTGATCACTGCGGATTGCGTGCCTGCTTTGTTCTATCACCCGCAAACCGGCACCATTGCTGGTGTTCACGCTGGATGGCGTGGCGTCGCCAATCGAATTTTGATCAATACAATTCACCAGATGGTAAACCGGGGTATTCCCCCGCAAGAAATTGAAGTCGTCATCGGTCCACATATTCAAAAAGACAGCTTTGAATGTGGCAACGATGTCAGAGACCAGATTCTGGCCAGTCTTCCCGAAGTTTCCGCTGAAGAAAAAGAAATGTTTTATACTGCGATCTCCAGCGAGAAATCCCTGGTGGATTTAAATCTGATCGTTAAGTCCCAGTTGGAATCACAGGGAATCTCCCTGGAAAAAGTATTCACTCTGCATTTGGACACAGTTAAAGACGAATTCTTTCACTCCCACAGACGTGATAAAGAAAAAGCCGGTCGTCAAATCAGCTTCGTTGTAAGAACACCATGAAGATTCTCCCTCAAGATTTCTATTTTGAGGATACGATCACGGTGGCTAAATCGCTCCTGGGAAAAACCCTGCATATCAAGACAACGGGATCAGAGCATCAAGCCCGCATTGTTGAAGTGGAAGCTTATCTCGGCATCAAGGATCCTGCATGCCATACCTTTGAAGGTCGGCGAACTCCCCGTACTTCTTCCATGTATCTTTCCGGCGGACACAGTTACGTTTATCAAATTTACGGAATGTATTTTTGCCTAAATGTCGTCACCCGTTCCGAACAACATCCCGAAGCCGTTTTAATCCGCGCTCTAGAGCCCTTGCCCTTGGCCGCAAAGTTCGAAAAATCTCAACTGGTTTCAAATGGTCCCGGCAAACTTTGCAGACACTATGAAATCAACAAGGATCACAACGGGTTGCAAATGTGGCGAAAACAATCAGCTCTCTACGTCAGTGATGATGGTTCTAAGGTTTCAAATAGCCAAATCATAGAACGACCTAGAATCGGGGTGGATTATGCAGGAGATGCTGCTCTATGGCCATTGCGATTCTATCTGGCTGATAACAAATTCGTTTCAAAGAAATAACCCACCTCGTCCAGTCTCATTGCATTTTCATTTCAAACAGACACCTATTTGGACTAAGATGGTAACCGCAATAGGAGTACATGATGAAAATCAATATCGGCATCAATGACAAAGACAGAAAAGAAATCGCAAAAGGTCTATCCACATTGTTGGCAGACACGTACACACTTTACCTTCAAACTCACAATTTCCACTGGAACGTTGAAGGTCCGATGTTCCAAACTTTGCATTTGATGTTTGAAACTCAATACAACGAGTTGGCATTGGCTGTTGATTCCATCGCTGAACGTATTCGTGCTTTAGGTCACTACGCACCGGGCACTTATGCGGAGTTCTCGAAACTTTCTTCTATCAAAGAAGTTCCGGGAGAAAAACTAAGCGCAACTAAAATGATCGAAACGCTTGTTCACGGCCAGGAAACTGTGGCGCGCACTGCTCGCAGTATTTTTGCAGTAGTTGAAAAAGCCAGCGATGAACCAACTGCGGATCTACTTACTCAACGCCTACAGGTTCACGAGAAAACGGCGTGGATGCTTAGAAGTTTGTTGGAAAAAAAATAGATTCATAAACACAAGAGGTTCTCTCGGGAGCCTCTTGTTTAAATCTTGTTCTTATGTGCACCACTGTGCACACATTATTTTAACTGCAGAATTTCCCTCTCTTGCAATTAACCCCCAAATCACTGCCTCAACATTAGAATCAAACCCACAGTTGGACTTTCCCTAGCCTTATGATCATTCAAGGCAAGCATCTGAAATCCCGATAAATTGATAGTTACTATGGCTACCGAAACGCGACATCGCGGGAACGTTTTTTAAGGAGCTTTCGACGTGGTATTCAGAGCCTTTGCTTTACTTGGTGCAATTATATTCAGTCTCTCGGTTAATTCCAAGGCGGCATCCGTTGCATCAGCAAGCTCACTCACATATCAAGGGCGCATAGTTAAATCAGACGGAACTCCATTCCAGAATTCCAACGTTTCTTTCGTCTTTCAAATCCTGGACCCTTCGGGCCAATGCCTAATTTATCAAGAGCAAGTGACTGCGATCAATCTAGCAAATTCTGATGGTGTCTTTGATGTTCCTATCGGTAATGGTTCTGTTCAGTACATAACCGGTGTGGGTGCCGCAACGGTGGTTGATATTTTTAACAACGGTCTGACTTACATGTGCGGATCCTGTACCAGTAACGGCATGTCTTACACTTGCTCTGCAGGAACTTCCTCGTACGGCGCCACGGCAACTGCAGGTCGTCTTCTGCGAGTTTCATTTCATGACGGTTCAGGCTGGCAAACTATCACTCCTGACAATGCTATCAGAGCGGTTCCGTACGCAGGTCATGCCCAAACAGCGCAAAAGCTTGGCGGAAATGTTGCCAGTGATTTTGTTTTAAAAAATGACATTAACAATAATGGCACAAGCTCTATCGCCTGTGGTGTCGGTGAATTCCTAAGCTGGAACGGAACGAAACTTGTTTGTGGAACTCCAAGCGGTGGCGGCAGCGGCAGCGGCACTGTCACGCAAATCAATGCAGGGACAGGACTTACGGGTGGACCGATCACAACAACCGGAACACTTTCTTTAAGTGCTTCTGGCGCTGCCGCAGGAACTTATGGTTCTGCGACGGCTGTTCCAGTTATCACAGTTGATACTTATGGCCGTATCACAACGGTTAGTAATACGACAATCACTGGTGCAGCGCCGACTGGTTCTGCCGGAGGAGATTTAAGCGGCAACTATCCGAATCCCACTGTCGCAAGAATCAATGGTGTGCCACTTTCAATTTCATCACCCGCTAATGATCAGTATTTAAAATACAGTGGTGGCAGCTGGATTAACGCCACCGTTCAAGCCAGTGAAGTCAGCGGTTTGACGACTACTTTAAATAACTATGTGGCCTATTCAAGTCTTCCGACTTGTAACTCGGCAGCTTCAACATTGTCCTTCATCTCCCCTGTCGGCGGCTTCGCTTGTACAGCGATTTCAATCACGGGGGCAAATGTCAGCGGCAATATCGCAGGAAATGCGGCGGGCTTTACTGGCTCGCTTGCTGGTGATGTCACCGGTGTGCAAGGAACAACAGTGGTTGCAAGAATTCAAGGAAGAGCCGTTGCCAGCACTGCGCCGACATCCAATCAAGTTCTGCAATTCAATGGAACCCAGTGGACGCCGGTTACAATGAATTCTTTAACAGGCATCACTGACGGAAATAACACCGCTCTGGGACAAAGTGCACTAACCGCAACCACTTCTAATGCCAATACGGCAATCGGAAATAATGCTTTGCAAGCGTCAACAACTGGCAGCAGCAATACTGCTGTCGGGTATTACTCTTTAAAAGCAAACACCGACGGTATCTACAACACTGCTGTTGGCGCTTCTACGTTAGTAAGTAACACCACTGGTTCTTTTAATACCGCTTTGGGAAGAGGCGCACTCATAACAAATACTACAGGTAATCTCAACGTTGCCATCGGATATAATGCTCTTTTCACCAGTACAGCCACCACACCAAGTGTAGCTGTTGGAGCTTATTCTCTCGAGAAGAATACGACAGGAAGTGAAAACGCCGCGCTGGGAACCTACTCCATGCAAAAAAACACCACTGGCTGGGGAAATGTGAGTATGGGTTATTACTCCATGATCGACAATATCCAGGGGAATAAAAATGTGGCAATTGGAAGAGCAGCCCTGGCATCCAACGTTGCACTAAGTGAATCGACTGCTGTTGGTTATGCTTCAATGGGTAATTCGGATCCTACGACAACAGGCGCGATCAGCAGGAACACCGCTCTAGGAGCACTCTCTCTGTTAGGAAGCGGGACGATCGCAAATAATACTGGCAAATCTAATACCGCCCTTGGGCACTCTGCACTGACAGGAATGTCTTCTGGATCTGGCAATATTGGTATCGGATACAATGCCGGTTCTGCGATCACCACTGGAAGCAATAACGTCGTCATCGGCTCCAATACTGGCTCCGACATCGCAACTACTTCCAACAACATTCTGATCGCCGATGGTGCCGGTAACGAAAGAATGCGAATTCTTTCCTCTGGCAACGTGGGTATCGGAACCATTTCGCCGGATAAAAATCTTACTATTCTTGGTGGAGCCAACACGGGGATTCGTGTCGAAGGAACCTCCGGAAATACACATTTAGACTTTACCGTCGGCGGGACAGTTAGAACGAGTTTTTACTGGGACATGCTGAACAATATTTCTATTTTAAATGGAAACGGAACAGCATCGGCAATCAATCCCAACGGTGGCTTTGTTGGAGTGGGCACGATGGTACCCACTGCCATTCTTCATGTTAATGGAGCCGCTCTTGCGACAGCTTGGAATACAAGCTCCGATGCGCGTTTGAAAGAAAACGTCGCAGAAATTCAAGATCCCCTGAGTAAAATATTAAATCTGCGCGGAGTAGAGTTTGATTGGCGCAGCGATGTTGATCAACCAACAAAGCACGAACAAACACACGATATCGGTGTGATCGCGCAAGAAGTGGAAAAGCAATTTCCAGAAGCTGTGACATCGGTCAAAGACGGCTACAAATCCGTCGCTTATTCAAAACTTGTTTCGCCAATTATCGGCGCGATCAAAGAACTGTACTCGAAATTCTTGGGGCATGATGAGCAGCTTGCAAAGCAAGCGCGCGAACTGGCTTCCATTAAAGAAGAGAATGCAGAAATGAAGCAGGCCCTTTGCGAACTTGGGAAGAAAGCATTCTGTCAGAAGAAATGATATTTCCGGGAATTTTAGGCAAAAAAAATCCCGCATAGTGAGCGGGTTTTAAAAAAGAAAAGGCTCCCAAAGGGAGCCTTTTTAAATCTAAATAAATGGTGGCTTGAGACGGAATTGAACCGCCGACACAAGGATTTTCAGTCCTCTGCTCTACCAACTGAGCTACCAAGCCATTCGGAAATCTCTTTCACTAACGTTCAGAGAGACATTGGTTTAACTTTTGCCCCCCTGCCTGTCAACAATTAGACTTTGTCGAAAGCAGATTTTAGGTCAGCTAGAAGGTCATTCAGGTCCTCAACACCCACTGAAAGACGAATCAGGCTGTCATCAATGCCCAAGGCCTTGCGATTTTCAGCTGGTACGGAGGCATGCGTCATAATGGCTGGATGCTCGATCAAGCTCTCAACCCCACCTAAACTCTCGGCCAACGCGAAGATTTCTACGTTTTCCAAGAACTTACGGGCAGCATCCATTCCACCTTTAATGTAGAACGTAATCATACCGCCATAACCATGCATCTGTTCCTTGGCTAGTTTGTGCTGAGGATGACTTTCCAAACCTGGATAAATCACTTTTTCAACCTTGGCGTGGCTCTCAAGGAAGCGAGCAACTGCCATCGCATTCTCCTGATGCGCCTTCATACGCAAAGGTAAAGTTTTCAAGCTTCTTAAGCACATGAATGAATCAAAAGGACCTTGAATCGGACCCATGGAGTTGGACAAGAACGCCATGCGCTCAGCAATGTCTTCACGAGAAGTCACAGCTACTCCGCCAACCACGTCACTGTGACCACCGATATACTTCGTCGCAGAGTGAACCACGATGTCAGCACCCAGTTCTAATGGACGTTGGAAGTACGGGCTCATGAATGTGTTATCAACAGCCACCAAAATGCCCTTCGCTTTTGCGATAGCGCAGATCTTTTTGATATCCACCAATTTCAATGTGGGATTCGTTGGAGTTTCCAACCAGACCATTTTTGTATTTGGTTTGATTGCCTTTTCAAAGTTCTCAACGATCGTCAAATCAACGAACGAAAACTCCATGCCATCGTGGCGCAAAACCTTATCAAACAGACGGAAAGTACCGCCGTACATATCATCCATGGCGATCACATGGTCACCACCTTTGATAAGATGCAAAATCACAGTCGTGGCTGCGCAACCAGAGGCAAACGCAAATCCATATTTGCCGCTTTCAAGGCTGGCCATACAATTTTCGTAGGCACGACGAGTGGGATTGTGAGTACGAGAATACTCCCAGCCCTTGTGAACACCTGGAGAAGATTGTACATAAGTCGAGGTCATATAAACCGGAGTCATGATAGCGCCGGTTGTTGGATCCGGTGATTGACCCGCGTGAATCGCGCGGGTTGCAAAGCCAAGTTTGGAATTCGTATTTTTCATGTCTTTACCTGTTATTTAGAAAGATTTTTAAGGGCTTCTTCAGCGCTAATCACTCTGTTGAAAACAGATTTTACATCATCTGCCTTCAAAAAGCCGTTTTCGATCATCCACTTGTCATTAAACGCTTTGCTCAAGTACTGGCGGCCGCTATCAGGGAAAATCACCACGATATTTTGTGGTTTCTCAATTTTCTCTGCGTATTTCATAGCAGCGACCAACGCTGTTCCGCTGGATGGTCCAACCAAAAGACCTTCTTCAGCAACCAATCTGCGAGTCATTTCGAAAGCTTCTGGGTCACCGACACGAACAAATCCGTCATAGATGTCCAAGTGAACGTTGCCTGGAAGCATATCTTCGCCAATACCCTCAACTTTATAAGAACCTGGAGGGTCCACGATCTTTTTATGATAATAAAGATCATAAAGGATCGAACCAATTGGGTCTGCGCAGATGATCTTAACATCAGACTTCTTTTCTTTTAGGAACTTGGCACAGCCTGAAAGAGTACCGCCAGTTCCAGCGCCCCCCACCAAAACATCCACTTTACCATCCGTTTGATTCCAGATTTCTGGACCTGTTGTCTGATAGTGGCGTGTTGGGTTGTCAGTGTTAAAGAACTGATTCGTCAAAAACGCTCCGGGAATACCATCGGCGATCTTTTTTGAAACAGTATAGTGGCTTAGCTCATGCTCTGGCTCCACCATCGGAGTGATAACCACTTGGGCGCCATAAGCACGCAAAATAGCTCTTTTTTCCTCACTCATTTTCTCGGGCATCACAAATATACATTTGTATCCCTTAACAGCTGCCGCCAATGCCAAACCAACACCGGTGTTTCCAGATGTTGCTTCAACAATGGTGCCGCCCGGCTTCAAATCGCCGCGTTTTTCAGCTTCTTCGATCATCGCCACTGCAACGCGATCTTTGATGCTGCCACCAGGATTAAAGTACTCAACCTTTGCGAAATATTTATGTTTTGAGTTCTTAGTTACGTTACGAAGTTCCACCAACGGGGTGTTCCCGATGGTTTCCAGGATCGATTTATAGATTTGTGACATGATTGACTAGCTTTCTAAGTCTCTGCTTCTGTTGGAACGAAGTAAGACTGTGTTCATAGACTGCAAAACTGTATTCATTTGAGTCATCGGATCTCCGGAATATTCCATTCCAAGCTCTGAAGTCAGCTGTTTCACCAGATTTCTGTTTGGTTGATCTTTCATCAACTCTTCAACCAGCTTTTCAAGTGATACCGTCTTCTTTTTAGTTTCAAGCTCAGCCATGGATTTCCCCCAACGGGGTCACTCTATCACCCCCCTCCCAAAGAGTGAAAAAAATTTTGCAGCAGCGGACCAAAAAGCAGCAGCAGAAAGGCTGGAAACTGGAATAATAGAAGGGGGATCAGCAATAAAAAAGGAAGTCTCGCGAGCTTTGTACGAATATCATCCTCACAAGCCTCCAACATCTCCTCTTCCAGGCTGACAATGACATTATATATGGCCTCGCCACGCATTCCGCGCTCCAAAAGCTGCAAAAGCACCTGCCGATGGGGAGATAAGGACTGATTAATGAGGCCATGCGTGACCTTTCCTTGCTGCAACAGCGCCAACCAGCGACCCACAAGAGATGGAAAATCGCCCTGATGCCGTTTTAAATAGTTCATCACGCCAACTTTCGTGGGCTGACCTTTCTCAAGTGCCCGTTTCACGCATAACAAAAGAGCCAACGGGGGTGCTACACCTTCCATTTCATCCTCCGACCCACACTAAAAATAATAATCAGCCCCAAAACGAACATAAAAAGAGAGCCCAAAATTAAAAATCGATGGCGAGCGAAGCCAAATTGCACAAATACAAACGCCAAAAGGGCGCAATAAAGGGCGGTGACAATTATCGCCTGCATCTTTATCTGCTGGGTCACTTGTCCGGACCTACGTCGAAAATTTTCTTCCACTTTGTACTGCCTGCGCAGCGCTTTTGCCTGATCAATCACGCGCGTCTGCGACCGGTCGATCTCAAGAAGGTCTGCCTGCAAATCCTTTATCCGTGCGGATTTCGTGGCGATGACAATTTCCGCCGTGACTACGGAATTGTAAATTTCGCGGAGCTGATTCCTTTGCCAGCCACTTTGACTTTCGATCGCCACATGAAGACTTTGTCGAAAGGATTTTCCCGCTTGGAGTCCCAAAATAAGGTTGTCCAACATGGGGATCACGGCCATGGAAAGTCGCTGAGTAAGAAAAATGCGGAAAATTTCCGGAAAAAACTTTAAACTTATTAAAAGAATGCCGAAGAAAAGCCAGAGCGACACCGCAGAGTCGGAAAGCGCGGCGATAAAAGTGATCGCAACCAAGTTCAAGATCATCAAAGACCTTGAAGTTCGTTGAGAGATTGCAAATTCCCGCGCGATGTTGGCAAGAGAACGCTGAACGAGCGCTTGTCCGAACATCGAAAGCATAAAAAAAGTGATCAAGAGGTGCCTCCTTGGGTTCTTGTTGATCGCAAAAAATATGCAAGAAATTTTTTTGTTGACGGCGGTGGTCGATTTGGGAAGACTTAGGGTAAGTAAGGTTTTTTACAAGTAAGTAACAACAACAACGTTTGCATCCTAGGAGGAGCACATGGCAAAGAAAGCAGCAAAAAAAGCTACTAAAAAAGCAGCAAAGAAAACTACTAAAAAAGTAGCAAAAAAAGCTACAAAAAAAGTAGCTAAAAAAGCTACTAAAAAAGCTTCTAAGTAGTTAGACGCTGTACTAATTTAGTACACTGAACCCCAGAGGCAACTCTGGGGTTTTTTTATGCCTGAAATCCGCTCCAGTAGCGGGTTTCAAACAAAAAAGGCCCGCATCTCTGCGAGCCTTTTTTCATTTAAATTTCTGAACTTTTTTTAGAAGTAGTACAAAGCTCCGATCGTTCCTGAAGGAAGCAATTGTGAGCGCTTCACTTCATACATCGCAACCACTTCCGCAAACACAGAAACGCCGGCCAAATCTCCGGACAATTGATTGTACTGAAGGCCGAAAGATCCGTTCAAAAAGTCAGTTCCAAACTGCCCGGAACGTTTCTCATCGTCGGTTAAAACACGGTCTAAAATCCCCGATTCCATCCAAGAAGTGGAATTTCCCATCGAATTATACCAACGAGAATAACCTGCAGTGTAATAAGGTGCGATATAATCGCCCTCAAAGGCATGTTTCCATGAAAACTGGATGGAATTATATCCGGGACCTGTTCCGAATCCGGCTACAACACTGTTTTCTTCCTCAAAATTAAACTCGCCAGTGATTCCAACCAGCCCCAATTGACCACCCACAGACATTCCCAGTCCGACTTTACGACTTTGGCGCATGCTTAGAGTTGAAGAGTAGGTCATCCCCAGGCGCTCGGCCCGCATGGAGTCGCTATAATCCTGCTCGATACTCAGTGCTTTGGATGAAACAGATGAAGAATCAGACCACAGATCTGTCGTGGAAATCTCGGCAAAGGAAATACTTGAAGTCAGCAAGGCAAGGATTGCGACGCCGGTGAAACGTTGGAACATGGAAGCCTCCTTTTAGTTTCAGACCTAAAAGATTCGGGCTCTGACGCCTTCTTTTTGCAAGAACTGTTTAATAGCCGGGCCATCAAGCGGTTCCAAACGGAAAAGAAGCTTATGAACCAGGTCATAAGTGTCTTCAGCCTTTTTAGATCGAAGATTGGACGTAAGATAAGCTAAGTCATCGCTAATTTTAATAGAATTATCAAGCAGCCGTGAAATTTCAGGGTTTTTAGTGGTTTTATCCAGCAATACCAGCGTTCGATTGAAGTTTGTAACCAACAAATCCATCTGCTTGATTACGCTGGTGACAGATCCTTCGTTCTTTTCCAAAATTTCGATCATTTTTCCCGCTAAACCGTAGCCTTGAGATAAAAGTTGATCAATTCGCGGAGGATCTTCACCACGAACATACTCACCCGACGCAAATTCCCCGGAAGTTGCCGACCCTGGAGAGATTTCCAGAAACTTTTCCCCAATGACACCCGCAAGATTGATGAAAAATTTGGAATCTTTACGGACACTCGTCCAGGCCTTCTTATCGATGGTGATGGTTAAACGCAGTTTTACTTCTTCCCCGTCAGCCATTTTATGTTCTGGATCAAAAGCAATGGACTTCACTTTGCCCACTTTAATACCCATAACTCGAACTGGAGATCCCTCTTCAATTCCACCTGCAAAATTGAACATCACATTTAGTTCTTTAGTATTTGAAAACGGGGTTATGAAACCCATGGCATAAGCAAATGCTGCCACCATGATTAAACTAACCAGAGCTAACAAACCGACCTTGGTTTCCACTTTCATAAACGCTCCCGAATAGGATCAATAAAGATAACTAAAAGTATAAGATAAAATAAAATCGATAACAATAATTGCGATCGAAGCCACGACCACAGTATTTGTGGTCGCTTTGCCAACACCCTCCGCGCCCTGTTGGCAACGGAAACCGAAATAGCAGGCCACCAAAGGAATCACTCCACCGAAGCAGGCACCTTTTATCACCGCAAAATACACATCTTTAAACTGCACAAATCGGTGCATCGAACTGATAAACATCCCGGGCGTATAGCCCAAATACGTCTGACTGATCAGCATAGCTGCGAACAAACAGGTCATATTTGATATTAAAGTAAGAATAATTCCACCCACTACGCAGGCAAAGAATCTTGGAATAACCAGGTAATTAATCGGATCAATTCCCAGCATTTTCAAAGCATCGACCTGTTCGGTGATCTGCATGGTTCCGACTTCAGAGGCATAACCAGCCCCCACACGGGAACACAATAGTAATGCGGTCACAATCGCTGCAAGTTCGCGCAAAATCAATACAGCAGCAAATCCCGGCACCATCGCATCGTTTTGAATGACCAGTTTCATGTGAAATGATGACTCAAGAATGGTTACAATTGCCGCAAAGCAAACGCAAAACACGATAATAAAAAGGCTGCGATTTGCGACGAAATGAAGTTGCTGAAAAAACTCTTTGTAACGGAAAGGTCCATATAAAGCGATCATGATCTGTAACCTCTGATTGCTTGGATAAGCACTTCGCCAAGGAAACTGGTAAACCAATCCATCACCACAATGCAAATCATCGTGGTAACCGCAGTTGCAACCACCGCTCGCCCCACACCTTTTGCCCCACCTGTCGTGGTGTATCCCTTGTAAGTGCAAATTGTTGCCAGAACGACTGCAAAAACCAGACTTTTAATCAGTCCGCTTAAAATTGAAATCGGATGAACAATTGTAGGGATGTGGCGAATGTATTCTTCTGCTGAAATTCCCGCAAAAGCCTGCGCCAGCGCCATGCCACCGAATACCGACATCATTAATCCCGCAGCCAATAGAAAAAAGCTGGATATGACGATTCCCAAAAATCTTGGAACGATGATCTCCTGAATAGGATCTGCTCCTAAACAGCGAACGGCGTCGATTTGCTCTGTGACTCTCATGGTGCCAAGCTCAGCTGATGTATATGCGCCGACTTTTCCGCTTAACATGAACGCGATTAACATCGGGCCTACTTCACGGAAAGTCGCACTGGTCGCGAGTCCACCCAAAAAGCCCAAGGCACCGAATTCGCGAATCGGCATTGCGAATTGCACGGCCATAATAGCGCCCACGAAGAACCCTGCCATAGCAGTCGTCGGAAAGGACTCGATCGAAACTTTCCAAATCTGAACAAAGATCTCATGCACCTTCAGCTTTTTTACAAAGACTGTACTGACTATCGTCCTTAGAAAAATAAGTGTGCCGCCAATTTCATCCAGAATTCCCACCGCAAACGCCATCATGCCAGCACCTCGGCCAGAAAGTCCTTTACCAGGGGTACTTCCGATTTTTTTAGTTCGTCCGGTGTGCCCATTTCAACGATTTGCCCCTTATCAAGCACGATGATTCGATCTGCAATTGTAAGAGCGCAATTCATGTCATGACTGACTACTATGGATGTTGTTTTAAGAGTTCTTGATAGATCCAGGATCAGTTTGTTCACTGCTGTCGTCGTAACGGGATCCAGACCTGTGGTGGGTTCGTCGAAAAGAAGGATTTTTGGATCCAAAGCCACCGTGCGCGCCAGACTGACTCGCTTTTGCATGCCGTAGGAGATCTGAGCTGGAAGCTTTTCATCGACTCCATTCAAATGCACCAGGCGAAGGGCTTTCGTGACTTTTTCCCTGATTATTTCTTCGGAAAAATCATAATGCCGGCGCAGTCCGAAAGCCACGTTTTCAAAAACAGTCAGTGAATCGAACAAAGCCGGATGTTGAAAAACCATGCCGCATTTTTTTCGAATCGGCAGGTATTGTTCCTCGGTAAACTTGGCCACTTCCTGACCGTCGATCCAGATTTCACCCTGATCCGGTGTTAACAGCCCCACAAGATTTTTCAATAAAACTGACTTGCCTGTTCCGGAGGTTCCCAGAATAAATACGATTTCGCCTTCGCGAATAGTCGCCGAGAGTCCGTTTAGGACTGTGCGATCTCCGAATCTTTTGACGATGTTTTTGAATTCTATCACTCTGAAATTTTAGAGTTGGATTCTATACGGGGTCAAGCGCCGTCAGAGGTCCCTCAAGAAGGCCGCGTACAAACTGGCGCACTCTTGGATCAGCATGATTTTCTGTTTCTTTCGGAGATCCAGTGATAATCACTTCTTCATTTACAACCATCGCAATTCGGTCCGCCATTTGATAGGCGCGATTCATATCATTCGTCACCGCTACAATCGTCGAATTGTTTTGTTGTTGCAGAGTTTTGATCAGCGTGATGATTTTCTTTGAAGTGATTGGATCAAGTCCCGCTGTTGGATCGTCATAAAAAATTATCTGCGGGTCCAAAGCCAATGCCCGAGCGATTCCCAGACGCTTTTGCATGCCTCCACTGATTTCATCAGGATACAAATCACGTGCATGGGGGATGCCGACAGCATCCAAAAAACTCTCAGCTTTCTTTGTTATTTCCCACTCCGAAAGACGAGTCGTCTCCCTTAACGGAAAACATATGTTTTCAATGCAAGTCAGAGAATCGAACAGGGCGTTCTTTTGAAACAGGATTCCCATTTTTTTAAGAAGCGGAAGTTTATCTTTGCTGCTTAGCGTTGACCATTGGTTTTGTTCAATGAAAACTTCGCCATTCTGAGGGGTTACGAGTCCCGACAAAGTCTTCAGTAGAGTTGTTTTACCCTGGCCACTTGGTCCAATTATGACAAATGCTTCGCCGGACTTGATATCCAAATTTACGGAGCGCAACACAACCTGTGAGTCAAAAGTCACAGATACGTTTTGCAAACGCAATACACTCCCCATTTTCCCTACCTTCCATCAGTCCTGCGCCGAGCGGTAATCCTTGTCTCTGAGTATGATTTGATATTGAATGGGGCATCAAACGCAAGTGTTTAAATCAGTTCGTGTAATCGGAGATATCACAATGAATATTCATGAGTATCAGGCGAAAGAAGTCTTGAGAAAGTTCGGAGTAGCAACGCTTAAAGGTAAGCTAGCTCACTCTCCAGAAGAAGCAGTAGCTGCTGCAAAAGAAATCGGTGGATCAGTTTGGGTTGTAAAAGCTCAAATCCACGCTGGTGGTCGCGGTAAAGGCGGCGGTGTTAAAGTTGCCAAGTCTTTGGACGAAGTTGCTGCTTTCACTGAAAAAATGATCGGCATGACTTTGGTGACTCACCAAACAGGTCCTGAAGGTAAAGTTGTTCAAAAAGTATTCATCGAACAAGGTTGCAACATCGCTAAGGAATACTACGTTGCCTGCTTGATCGACCGTGCGACAGGAAGAGCTGCAATGATGGCTTCTTCTGAAGGCGGTATGGATATCGAGGAAGTGGCTGAGCACAATCCAGACGCAATCAAAAAAGTGGACATCGACCCGACTGTTGGTTTGATGCCTTTCCAAGCTCGCGAATTGGCATTCCAAATCGGAATGGCTCCTGAAATCGTTAATAAAGCTGTAAAATTCTTTGCAGGTCTTTACAACGCATTCATCGCGACAGATTGCTCTATCGCTGAGATCAACCCGCTTGTTGTAACTAAAGAGGGCGACGTTCTTTGCCTGGACGCCAAAATGAACTTCGATTCAAACTCATTGTTCAGACATCCAGACATCGTTGAAATGCGCGATCTTAACGAAGAAGAGCCTTCTGAAATTGAAGCTTCCAAGTTCGATCTGGCGTTCATCAAGCTTGATGGTAACATCGGTTGCTTGGTAAACGGTGCGGGTCTTGCGATGGCAACTTTGGACATCATCAAATTGCACGGCGCTGAACCTGCAAACTTCTTGGACGTTGGCGGCGGCGCTAACAAACAAAAAGTAACTGAAGCGTTCAAAATCATCCTTAAAGACAAAAACGTTAAGGGCATCCTGGTTAACATCTTCGGTGGTATCATGAAATGTGACATCATCGCAGAGGGCGTAATCGCTGCTTCTAAAGAATTGGGTCTTAAAGTTCCATTGGTTGTACGTCTTGAAGGTACAAACGTAGAACTTGGTAAAAAAATGTTGAAAGAGTCTGGCTTGAACATCACTCCAGCGGACAATTTGACTGATGCAGCTAAGAAAATCGTTGCTGCGATTAAAGGATAAGCGAACATGGCAATTCTTATTAACAAAAACACAAAAGTAATCTGCCAAGGTTTCACTGGTGCTCAAGGTACATTCCACTCTGAGCAAGCATTGGCATACGGAACTAAAATGGTTGGTGGCGTGACTCCGGGTAAAGGCGGCACGACTCACATCGGTCTTCCAGTGTTCAACACTGTGAAAGAAGCTAAAGCGGCTACGGGTTGCAACGCTTCTGTGATCTTTGTACCTCCTCCATTCGCTGCTGACTCTATCATGGAAGCTGTTGATGCTGATTTGGATCTTGTGATCTGTATCACTGAAGGCATCCCAGTTCTTGATATGGTTAAAGTAAAAGAATACATGAAGGGTAAACGCACTCGTTTGGTTGGTCCAAACTGCCCAGGCGTTATCACTCCAGGCGAATGCAAAATCGGTATTATGCCAGGTCACATCCACAAAGCAGGTCGTATCGGCGTTCTTTCACGTTCCGGTACATTGACTTACGAAGCTGTTGGTCAATTGACTGCACTTGGTATCGGTCAATCCACTTGCGTAGGTATCGGTGGTGACCCAGTGAATGGTACAAACTTCATCGACGTTCTAAAATTGTTCAATGAAGATCCAGACACTGACGGTGTTATCATGATCGGTGAAATCGGTGGTACAGCTGAAGAAGAAGCTGCTGAATACATCAAAGCTCACTTCAAAAAACCTGTTACTGCGTTCATCGCTGGTGCTGCTGCTCCTGCTGGTAAACGTATGGGTCACGCTGGTGCGATCATCAGTGGTGGCAAAGGTACTGCTGAAGCGAAATTTAAAGCGCTTGAAGCTGCTGGTTGCAAAATTTCCCGCTCCCCTGCGGATATGGGAACTACTATGCAATCTATGCTTAAAAAGTAGTTTTAAGTCATATATTTGAAACTAAAAAACCCACGGTGATGAATCGTGGGTTTTTTTATGTCTAAAGTCTGTAAAGAGGATCTGCTTTGTAAGGCGCAAACGGATCGAATTCCTGCTCGCGCAGCTTCTTGCGTTTGTTGTATTTCTGCCAGCGCTCTGCCACTGCAAAAAGATCGTAGTCAACTCCACCCGTAAGCAGTTGATCTGTTAAATTCGTCGGAATTGGTTTTTCTGGTGTCGATCTGCTGAATGCCAAAACAGGTTTAGCAAAGGCCGATTGTTTTCTGCGATTGGCAGAGTACGAATCCTGCACAAACCTGAAATTGGCCTGAAAAATCTGATTTTTTCCAGTGGGATTCCATTTGGTTTTATCAAAAGATTCACTAAGACCTTTAATCAAAGCTCTTAATGCATGCACTTTCAAAATCGCATCGTCAGCTGTAACTTTTAAACCGCGCTCAATGAACCTTCCTTGAGCATCCACTTCGAACTCCACATAAACATTTCCGAAGTGATTATATTGAGCCAACAAGGAATCGAAGATCAATTGTTCATCGACTTTCTTGAAAACCTGCTCGAAGTAAGACCATTGATTGCCGTCAGAAATAAATGATTCTGCATCGGCGATGTACGTCGCATGATCACGATAATCAGTTGATGGCCCCGTGATTTCATTCTGAAATTTAACTTTGGAATCAGCGACATATCCCGCACCGAAAAGATTCAAATTTGAACCTTTGGCTTTGGTAGCGACGGACTTACCATGCCGTCCGCCTTTATCGGAGCCAGCAAATTCTAGTTTTGATTTTGGTGCATCCAAAATCTCAAACTGAATCACTTCGGTTGATTTCTTCAAATCTGGTGACGCGAAAAAGACAACGGTCCCACCACAACCAACGCATGCAATGCTATTGAAAGAATCAGATTTAGCTTCATGGGGCTAGATTATGGTCCTGATTTCCTGAAGTAAACAACTTTTACCCCAAAAGCATCGCGCAAGCCTTCAATTTCGCTCACAAAAAATCCGATTAATAATACATGCACAAACTTATCATCATCTTAGCTTTCTTCTTTAATTCTGTAGTCTTAGCGGGCACCACCGACTGTGAAAAAGCAGATGAATCCCTGCGTGCATTGAATACTGAAATTTTTGGGGAACAATCCGAGTTTGTGGACATGACACCCAAATTGAAAGCAGCAATCAAGATTGTTGATGAGTGCAAATTTGATCTTAGAAAAATTGGAGTTCCTGATTCCATTTACAAAGACGCCATGGTGAACAATCGACGCGACGAAATTTCGCGCCAGAAGTTCATTCTATCGTTGTATGCCACATCCGGAAAAATCGATTCAAAACTTGAAACCTTTAAAAAGTATATGGCTTCAGGCAATGATCTAAATCCTGCGAAAACACAGCAATACATAAACGACGTAAAAAAGCTGTCCGAGCAATCCTTTGCCGAAGAATCAAAAACTTGCAGTACAATTGATTTACGCGACAAAACCGGCCCTGTGCGCAATCAAGGCATGGACGGCTGGTGTTATGCATTCACCGTGGCAAATTTGGTTTCATGGAAGTCAGGCAAAGATATTTCCGCTGCAGCAGTGGCCTTTGGTTATTCGGATAACGGCTATCACGACTTATATCGCATGTTGGGTGCCAACCAAAACTTCATCACCAATCAAGGCTTCACGACGGCGGCCTTCCGCGCTTCAAAATCAAAGGGCTTCTGTCTTGAAAGTGAACTTCCCAGCGAAGGCTTTAACGGTATTGAAACAAATGTTCCCCTTGCAGTCCTAGATAGAATGGGCAAAGAAGTCATCAATGGAAAAATCTCGAAAGACGACTTTAACAAAGTTGCGGCTAAAGCGTTTCCGAATCTTACGGCAGCGCAAATTAACGAAGTCTTGGGTCGCGCCAGCAAATCGACTTACTTCAATAAGCTTGTCAGAAAAAGCTGCGAGCATCGTGTAAGTGCCAAAGATATGGAGATGTCATTCTTCAACAATCTTGACGCTAAGAAATTTGGAAAAGAATTGGAGCAGCATTTAGCCGAAGGACGACCGGTCGAGATTGGCTACAATGGTCACTTCTTTACACATCCCCACACGCCATCAGGGTTGGCTTATCACTCTAGCATCCTGGTCGGAAGACGCATGAATGCAAAAACAGGTCAGTGTGAATATTTACTAAAGAACTCTTATGGAAAATCTTGGAAACCGGCCGCCGTTGATGAATTTGATTCTGAAGGTGGTTATGCGTGGGTGCCAAAGTCCCGCATGATTGAAGCAACAAGGAATGCTAGTTATGTTAAGTAAAATTCTTTTTATCAGTCTTCTTCTTGTCTCTGCTGCGTATGCCTCCGATCCCGTGGCACTGTATGGCTTTGGCAAACCCGCTCAAGAACTTGCATTGGATGGGTATCGTTCCACTTCTAAATCGGGTGGCACACAAATCTATGATAAAACAAACGCATCTAGCAGCTATAAGATCGTTTATAAAAGGAATGAGTATGTATCACGAATTTATCGCGAGGGAACTCAGTTATACATGCAATACACAAAACTCGATGACCAGGGAAAAGTATTAGGACAAGCACAATGCAAATTTCTGAAATCCACGAAGGTTACTTCTTGTGATGGTCAAACTGCACATATGTGTAAAGAGCTAATCAGAAAAGTTGAAGTTGGTGGTTTTGATTTCGATATCAAAAAGATGAAAGAGTGCGCTGATCTTTCTAGTAAAATTAACTATAGTCGCGCCGGTGCGGATGAACTTCTGGACGAAGGAGCAAAAGCCCTTTCAATGGCGAATGGCGCAATTCCACCCGTAGTGAAAAGCACCCCCAGCTCGCTGCAAACTTTGATGAAGGACTACAGCGCCTGCAAAGCTATCGAGGCTGAATTGTCAGATGTTCCAGAAAATACGGCTGTGAAAACATCCACAGCCGAATCAAAAAAAGGTGCACACTAGGTTTTTACTGACAAACCAAACCAGGCTCGTTGCCTTCGCTGCGGAAATCGAAATATTCGCGCTTATCAAGATCATTTACGAACAGTTGTCCTGTGTATTTACCAGTAGCTGTTCCGCCTGCAATTTCCGGATAAAGCTGCAAGTAAACTCCCCCTTGAGTTGCATCACCACGCATGCTCAGGTCGCCATATTGGGACAACGGAGAAAGTGTGATTGGTGTGGAGTATTGGTTGTGTGCGCCGATTCTTTTAACAATCAGGTTTGCACCGATCGTGTTAAAGCCCACCCAAGGATTTTGCGCATCAACAGCGCGGCTCAATTGAACAGTCACGATTGCTTCTTCACCGATAGTTGTACAGCGCAGCTGTGTGAAGGAAGCCATGGAAACTAGCGGGAAATATGCCACGAAAATCAATGCAAGCAAGGCTTTCATAAAAACTCCTTAAAGTGTGCCCCCCGTTTACTCCCGCCGCTCCCCTGAGGCAAGCCTCAACCCTAATTAAAAGCTCATTGAAAATGCCCCTGTCAAAACTGTCGACAATTGACCCGGTAGAAATTACGAATTCCCCAAAGACTTCACCTAAATAGCCCCCTCATTTGCTAAGATGCAGACCAATGAAATCACTGGGAATTATTCTATTAATATTCACTGCCGGCTGTGTTGCGAATGAACCCGGAACTGCCTCCGTAAAGAATGGTGCTGCCGTTTATTATGATGGTGATTCCCGCGAAGAGGTCACAGTCCAAGATCGCACGTGGGTCGTGGCTCAGGCGACAGCCATGATTTACGATGGCACCCGCAAGAATTTTCCATTCCTAAAAGACATGTATCCCCTGTGTGCAAATGAAAGATTTCAGGAACAACGACTTGTCGGCCACTGTAGCGGTGTTTTGATCGCTCCCAACAAAGTTCTAACCGCTGCGCACTGTATGCAGAATTCCAACTCCTGCCCCAATGCGCGATTTGTATTCGGCGCTCATCACACAGCATCGAATTTGAATATTTATTCCTGCAATCGTGTGCTTTCGCTGGATACCAAAATGGATTTTGCCATCGTGGAGCTTGATCAGGCTGTGTCTGGTGTCAGACCCGCACAAATTTCCACTGAATTTAATTTGCGTAACGGCGACCAGGTTCTGAGCTTGTCATACCCCTTGGGTTTGCCACTAAAGCAGGATGTTGGCGTGGTCAGGGACGTGCAAAATGGCTCTAACTTTTTCAAAGTTTCCGTCGACACTTTTGCCAGTAGCTCCGGCTCTCCGCTCTTTAACAAAAAGGGTGAGGTTGTGGGTGTTCTAAGTCGCGGCGCCGATGATATCCTGGAAGATGATATTTATAGAGTTCAAAGTCGCGGCGGCTGCATCAACTTTAATAGCTGCGAAAACGGCTCCTGCACCGGCGAAACATTCCTAAAGGCCGCACTGATCAGCGACAAAATCTAAACTTGCCTTGACCCTTGGCGCTTAGGAATTATGCTTCAGATATCAACTTTTTCTGAAGAACCGAGAGCGCTATGAATCCTTCGCAACGAATTGAATTTTCAAAAACCTGGCTTACCAACGACGTCTTCCCTCTTTGGAGTGGTAAAGGCATTGATCGTAAAAATGGCGGCTTTGAGGAAAATCTGACTTTCGAAGGCGAACCGATGGAAATGCCTCGAAGAGCGATGGTGCAATCCCGCCAGATCTATTCGTTCCTGACCGGAATGCGTATGAACACGGTTTCCAAGGATGTTGGGACTTTTGCTGTCAATCAAGGCGTGCGCTACATGATTGATAAGTACCAACAACCTTCCGGCGAATTTAGCTACTCTGTGCTGGCTGATGGCACTCCCAAGAGCATGAATCCTGATCTTTACACTCAGGCTTTTGCACTTTTTGGTTTGGCGCAAGCTTACCAGCTGGATCCAAAACCAGAATATAAAACACGTGCGAAGGATCTGGTTAAGTATCTGTATCGCGAAAGAAGCGTAAAATCCGGTGGCTTCACTGAGCTGGATGAAAAAGGAACTGTTTCTTACAAATCAAATCCGCACATGCACATGTTTGAATCTGCCATCGCCTGGATGCAAATCGATAAGGATCAAGAATGGTGGAAACTGGGTGAGGAACTGGCCAACCTGGCCCTGACAAAATTCATCGACCCACAGACCGGCATTCTGGGCGAATATTTCGACGAAAATTGGAACCATCTTCGGGACAACGGGAAGTTCGTTTATGAACCTGGCCACCAATTCGAATGGTCATGGCTGTTTTCCTTATATCAGGATCTGACGGGCAAAGACTGCAAAGCCGTTCGTCACAACCTTTTCCTTTCCGCTGATAAACACGGAACTGATCCTGTAAGAAAAATCGCTTTTGACGAAATGTGGAGTGATTTCACGCCTAAATTGACGTCTTCGCGCTTCTGGCCACAATGTGAGCGTATAAAAGCAGCAGTTCGCCTGGCCAAAGAAGTTCCGGCCACGGAACAGGCCATCTATCATAAGGCCGCCGATGATGCCATGGACACCCTGTTTAAATTCTTTGCGACCCCGAAAAAGGGTATGTGGTACGACCAGCTTTCAGCTCAGGATACTTTTTCTGGAAATTTCTCTAAATCCAGCTCTTTATACCATATTATCAATGCCTTAGAGGAGTACGTAAACTTGCGAAATTAGGACGGAAAGCTTGACAGCGAGGTCCCCCAAAGGCTAACAAGAGGCCTAAAAAAGGGAGACCTCTCGTGAAGAAGCTTTTAGTCATTGCTTTGCTTTTTGCATCCGCAACAGCTCAAGCCGGTCGCATCAAAGAAGTTGTCATCATGGCAACGGAGGATGTCGAACAGACATTGGATTTATTGAATCCAGACTATCGCTACACGATTAAAGGACAAGGCTTCACTCAGGCTGACGACTCCGCAGGAACTGCGATTAAAACTATCGTAAACGTTCGCAACCTGATCACTCTGCAAACCAGAGAATGGACGTGCGTATCCCAGTTCCACAAGACACCAGAATTTTTTGAGATCACATATACCATTTGTAATTAACAAGGAGATACCTAATGGCTATCGAACAAACATTCTCAATCATCAAACCAAACGCTATGAAAAAAAATGCTATCGGTGACATCGTAAGCATGTTTGAAGCAAACGGTTTGAAAATCGCTGCTGCAAAAATCGTTGTTTTGTCTGCTGATAAAGCTGGCGAATTCTACGCTGAACACAAAGCTCGTCCATTCTTTGGCGAACTGGTTTCTTTCATGACTTCTGGTCCAGTTATGTTGATGTGCTTGCAAGGTGAAGGCGCAGTTTTGAAAAACCGCGAAATCATGGGTGCAACTGATCCAAAAAAAGCTAACGCTGGCACAATCCGTTCTAAATTCGGCGACAACGTAGGTGAAAACGCAGTTCACGGTTCTGACTCTGTAGAATCTGCTGCTCGCGAACTTGCATTGTTCTTCGAAAAACACGAAATCTGCAACGCGTAGTCTGTGACTGCAAATTCTCGCATCCAAGTTAAGATCGAGAAGATGGCCATCGGAGGCGCGGGCATTGCCCGCCACGATGGCCTTGTTATTTTTGTGCCCTTGGCAGCACCCGATGATGAGCTTTTGGTTGAAATCACCACGGCGAAAAAGAACTTCGCAGAAGCCCGCATCGTTGAAATTCTAAAGCCAGGTCCTTCCCGCAGAACACCACCCTGCCCTGTCGCCAATGTTTGTGGCGGCTGCAACTGGCAGCACCTGACTGAGCAAGAACAACAAAAACAAAAAGAAGCATTGGTGCTGGAGACAATCCGCAAATTCAATCCTGATTTGAATTTCGAATACCTTCCTTTGCAACCAAGCCCGCGCTCTTTGCGCTACCGCAATCGCATTCAGCCAAAATTTCAAAATGGCCGCTTCGGTTTTTTTGCAAGAAACTCCCACGAGATTGTCGAAATCGACGACTGCTTGATTACAGAGGATGTTCTGACAAAGAAATTTCCGGAAGTCCGCCAATGGGCCGCAGACAAAAAGTCGAAAGATCTTTTGCGCCTGGAAATGTATATCTCTGAAAATGAGGAGATCCGCTACGGGCTGATCACTGACGAGGACGATGGCATCGGCTTTTCTCAGGTCAACCGCTTTCAGAATCCACATTTGTTAGAAACCACGTTGAACTGGGCTGGAGATACCGAGTATCGGCAGGTTTTTGACCTCTATGCTGGAGCGGGTAACTTTACTTTCCCGCTGATGAACAAGTATAAATCCGCCAACGTCACGGCTGTCGAACTAAACCCAAAGCTGGTGGAGCGCGGTCGCGCCCAAAATAAAGAAAAACGCCTGCGCTATTTCATGTCTGACGTGGAAAGCTACATGCGCAGAGCGACTATCCAAAAACAGGACCTGGTGGTCCTGGACCCTCCACGTGCGGGCGCCAGCGAGTACATTATGCGTTCTTTGGCTGCGGCAGAGCCACAAAAGATCATTTATATCAGCTGTCACCCGGTTTCTCTGGCAAGGGATCTGAAATGGTTCTTCGCATCCGCTCAACAACTCGGCAAAAAATTCCGCCTGGAGCGCATGCAAACTTTCGAGATGTTTCCACAGACAGACCATGTGGAGACTATTGCTGAGCTCAGGGTTGACTCTTAGCCCTCTAGTGATACCTTTTTATTCATGCGTAAATGGATTATCGCTGCCTGTGCACTCACTTTGGTGGGCTGTGCAAGTTGGAATCAAGACAAAGAAAAAGCTGCGTTATATCTTCGAATGGGCAATGCCTTTATCGAAGAAACGAACTATCCCAATGCAATCGTCGCTTTGTTAAAAGCCCAAGAGCTTGATCCAAACGAACCCACAATCCAAAACAGCCTTGGGCAAGCCTACTTCCTGAGAGAACGTTACGACCTTGCAGAAAAACAGTTTCGCAAAGCAATCGCCATGAATCCCCAATATAGCGATGCACGCAACAACCTGGCTCGCACACTCATTGAAGTCGGCAAGTTTGCCGAAGCCGACAAAGAACTAACATTGGTACTAAATGATCTTACCTACGGTGGCTTCACCAAAGCTTACACCAATCTGGGACTTTCAAAATTTCACCAAAAGCAATATTCCGCTGCCCAGGATGCTTTCCTGAAGGTTCTTAACTCCACTGCAGACGACTGCTGGGCAAATACCTACTATGGTCGAGCTTTCTTTGAGCAAAAAAAGTACTCACAGGCAGCAGAAGCCCTGGATCGCGCCATTGGCTTTTGCCAAAAAAATCTGATCGATGATCCTCATTACTACAGCGCCCTGGCTTATTTCCGCCTGGGGGATAAATCCAAATCCATCGCTCGTTTTGAAGAAATCATTCGCTATTATCCAAATGGCCAATATCGTGAAAAATCCAAGAGCATGCTGGAGCTGATTCGAAAGGGACAACAATGAAAAAAACCGGTGAAATACTAAAAGCCGCTCGTGAAGAAAGAGGCCTTTCACTTAATGAAGTGGGTCTGTCCCTGAAAATCAGCAGCAAAGTTTTGAAAGCCATCGAAGATGGTGACGAAAATCAATTGCCAGCAAAAACGTTTTTGCGCGGCTTTGTAAAAAGCTACGCAACCTTCCTGCGTCTTGATGCTGATAAAATTCTGGAAACCTTCTATCAGGAAATGGGCAGCACGCGCCCTCAGCCTTACATCCGTCCGACTTCGACCCCAGAAAAGGAAGCAGAAGTTGCAAAAACCACTGCTTCTTCTGACGAACCTGAGGCTACCGTCACTCCGATCAGAAAATCAGCTCCAGCAACTTCTTCCAGCAATGACTATTCGCCGCTGAACAAGAAAAACAACACCAAGACGATCGTGGTTGGTGTGCTATTGGTATTTCTGGCGGGCTTGATCATCTTCACCAAGAAAATGATCGACAAGTATTCCAAAGAAGCTGAAGTACCAACCGCAGAAGTAGCGGAAATGATGGAAGGTGCAACTCCGGTTGATGGTGACGCCGCTCCAGCAGAGCCACTGACATCTGAGAGCCCGACTCCAAACGCGTCGCCGTTGGCACAAATCACAAAACCAGAAGAAAAGCCTGAACCAATCTCCAAGGCAACACCGGTTGAGACACCTAAAGCCTCACCATCTCCTTCTGTTTCACAAAGCCCCTCTCCAACGGCAACTGTAGCGGCAACTGCGACAGCCAAAGCGTCCCCGTCACCAACGCCGACAGCATCTGTCGCTGCAACGACGTCTCCGACAGCTTCTCCATCACCAACAGCCTCTCCAACACCTGAGAAAGCAAAACCGGTGGAGCTGATCGTTGAGGCTTTGGATACTGTTGAAATCGAGTACTCCTCCCCATCCGGTAAGCCACAGAAAATCAGACTGTCTGCAGAGCAAGTACACACTTTCAAAAGCAAAAGCGGTTTGAAAATTAATTTCTCCAACGGTGGCGCCGTGAACCTGATCCTTAACGGAAAAGAATTGGGCATTCCAGGAGATCTGGGTAAACCAATTAAATTGAGCTACTAGCCTTGAAAGACCTGAAACGACTTTGGCTTATCAGCCTTTTCGTCAAACTTATTCTGGCGGCACTGCTTCCACTCAGTGCCGATGAAGCCTACTACTGGGTTTGGTCCCATCGCCTGCAATTAAGTTACTTCGATCATCCACCCATGGTGGCATGGCTGTTTTATCTGGGTCACTTTCTGGAACCCCTTCTTAACTCCGTTCGCTGGCCCGCAGTTCTGCTGGGTCACTGTGGGATCTGGGTTGGTGTTGAGCTTCTACGAAAACACATCGATCTCGAGAAAGTTCGCGTGTGGGTTTACCTGGTATTATTCTCCCCGCTGTTGGGCTTTGGATCTTTGATAGTCACTCCTGATCTACCGGTTATCTTTTTCTGGATTTTGTCCATCTACTGTTTCGATCTTGTTTTGCAAAAAAAGGATTTGAAAAGTTATGCGGGCCTGGGGTGCGCACTCGGTCTTGGATTCTGCGCCAAGTACCACATTGTTCTTTTTGTGCCTGCCATTTTACTTTACCTGGTGTTTGAAAAAAAATGGCGGGATGTGAACTGGAAGTACGTTCCGGTAACCTTGCTTTCGGGTCTGCTTTTCTGTCTGCCGGTCATTCTGTGGAACTATCAAAATGACTTTCAATCCTTCCGCTTTCAATTGGATCACGGCTTTGAACGACCAGATTACAAAGCAGAATGGACAATCAGTTATGTGGCAGCACAAATTCTGATTATTTTCCCCTGGGTGTTCTGGTCTGCACTTCGCGCGAAAGTTCCAGCGACATTAAGGTATTTGATTTACTTTGCTTGGTTCCCACTGATTTTCTTCTTTGGAACATCCTTTAAAGCACTCGTGGAAGCAAACTGGCCAATTATCGCCTACCCGGCGGTCTTCATGCTTGCCGTGCTTTATCCAAGAATGCAGCAATGGTATCGCTACTATGTTGGATTTTTCGGTCTGCTGATCACGGTCGCGGTTTCCATGCTTTTTATTCCATCTTTACGAAACATGGATCCAAAGGTCAGTGAGCCCTTTGATTATCAAAAGCTTGCGAAAGAAACTGTCGAATATCAGCCCCTTTATGGGAATTCATACCAAATGTCGTCATCTCTTTGGTATTTTAGCAAAACTCCGGTCTTCAAACTTAGCGGCATCAGTCGTTATGACTATTTCGATACTTTTCCAGAGGCAAAACCTCAGGGTAATAAGTTTTATTTGGTGAAGCGTGAAGGCAATGGTTTACCGCAGTGGCTTTCCGAACAACAATGGACTTATCAGGAAATCAAAAGGGTTGCGCCTGACTTTGTTGTTTTGGAATTCACTCGACCATGAAAACACTTGTCGCACTATCATTCTTACTGGTGACTTATTTCCTCTACGGATTTTATCTAAATCAATTCGACACTTCTATCGTGCCACGACAGATCTCAGCGGCACACTCTTCCAACTACTACGATTACAAGGGTGTCTTAAACGTACACACTGATCTTTCAGCTGGCTCTGCAACTCCAAGCTTTGTGATTACTTCTGCCAAATTGGCCAGCCTGGATTTTCTGATCTTTACTGATTTGAATCTGTTCAATATGCCAACCAGCTTTGAGTCCTATCATGGAAATCTTCTGGTGATGTCTGCAGGCAAATACAGCTATCTGGATTCTCGCATCATGTTTTACTCAATGAATCAGGAAAGCATCGGCGACTCTTTCGGTGAGGCTCAGGTCAAAATGGCGGACCTTCTTTCGCAAAAGACGGGCGCTTCCAAAGACTCCCTTTCAATCCTTGCGCATCCCTATAAGGCTGGCTTTTCATGGAATGGAGATTTCCCAACGGGTTTGGATGGCTTTGAGTTATGGAATCTTAAAAGTCTTTCCAATCGGGCATGGGAGTATTCAAAGCTTTCAACTATCTGGAGCTTGTTGATTTACCCCTTCAATCCACGTTTGTCTTTTCTTAGACTTTATTCAGAGCCCACAGACGAAATTACTCTTTTGGATAAACTGTCACTTCAAAGGAAGATCGTAGTCTACGCGGGAGCTGAAGCTTCAGCACGCGCTATTCCCCTGGCGAACTACTTCATCAAGTTCCCAAGCTACAAAAGATCTTTTGAGATCATGTCCAATCATGTGCTTTTGAAGTCAGAGCTTACTGGTAGTTTCAACGGTGATCGCGCCAAAATCTTTAATGCTTTGAAACAAGGAAATTTCTATCTGGCGATGGACATCCTGGGTGATCCGAAAGGTTTTGTTGCTACGATTGAAGACGACAAGCAAACCTATCTGATGGGTTCCGAGATTAAATTAAAAAAAGGCATGCAATTAAAAGTTAGACTGCCTGCTGTTCCTAAAGACTTCTTTGAAATTATCATTCTTAAAGATGGTCAGGATGTTGGCCGTATCAACGAGCCGGAAGCTATTTTCCCAATATCCAGTCCGGGTGTGTACCGTATTCAGGTCCGAGTTACATCCATGCTACCAATGCCGGATGCTAAAAAGTGGTTCACTTGGATTTATACTAATCCTTTTTATGTGACCCCGTAGCCGGGATCTCACAAACGAGGCCGTCGATTGGTTCCAGCTGGCAGGCCAGGCGCTCGAATTCCGCAAAATTCCGGTCTTCAGCCATCTCCATCTCGATCTCATTTCGCTCAGGCAAACTACCCAGGCCCTCACGAACATATACCCTGCATGTGCCGCAAGTTCCGAAGCCCCCGCAGGTATGATTCAAAGGCAAGCCTTCGCGCACAGCTACATCTAATACACTCTGGTCCTTTTGACTCACCAAGACATTCCGGTTGTCCGGCAAAAAGGTTATATATTTTCCAGACTTAGACCTCACAGCGAACTTCCCCCATATTAGGGCACTCTTTTGTTGTAAGGGCCCCATCCATTTTGTATCAATTATCCCATGAGATTTGTAGCTTTTGACTTTGAAACAACTGGAACTGTGCCTGGCGTTGACCAAATTATTGAAATTGGAGCTGTTCGCTTCATTAATGGTGAACCAGAGGCTGTATTTGCAACACTTGTGGACCCTCTTCGTCCAATTCCTCCAGGCGCTTCAAAAGTGAATGGTATCTTTGATGATATGGTTAAAGGAAAACCAACAATTGATACATTGTTGGACTCTTTGGCTGATTTCTGCGGTGATGATATCATGGTTGCGCACAACGCTCCATTCGATGCTCAATTCCTTACTGCTGACGTTAAGAGACACGAATCCAAAGCACCACGCGGACTTGTATTGGACTCCTTGCCAATCGCGCGCAAGGTATTCCCAGGCCTTCCAAACTACAAGTTGGGCACCTTGGTACAACACCTTAAGATTCCCACTACAGACTTCCATAGAGCAGAAGAAGATGCGACTTACCTTGGTCATATGTTCACACAAATGCTTAAACGTATTTCCATTGGCGGCCAAGCTCCGCAAGTTGCAAACCTTGTAGCTTTGACGGGCAAACCTGAATTGCGTTTTCCGCAAATCATCCGCCAGCCAAAACAAATGGATTTCTTTGGCGTTTAGTTTTCAGAATTAGTAATGAAATTAAAAAGGCCGTGGTAACACGGCCTTTTTTTTATGCTTTGTGTGCGATTGGATAACGTCTTCCCCGGCCGAAAGCATGCGGGGAAACCTTCAGAATCGGAGCTGCTTGCCAGCGTTTGAATTCCGTTCTCATCAATACTGGAAGCAACCATTTATCCGAAGATGTCTTCGGCTCTTTTGCCTGCTCAACCAATGAGACAACAGACTTATCCAACTCATCGTATGGTGGTAGCGAATCCTGATCTTTTTGATTCGGTCTAAGTTCCGCAGAAGGGGCACGCGTGATGATCGTTTCCGGAATCACCTCACCTTGCTTGTTGTAGTGGCGCGCAAGTTCGTACACCTGCTTTTTAGTCAGATCACCCAGCGGAGCAATACCGCCGCACATGTCTCCGTATAAAGTCGAATAGCCGGAAGCATATTCGCTTTTATTTCCTGTAGTCAGCAGCAAGCTGTTATTCTGATTGGAATAAGCCATAAGTGTTAAACCGCGCAGACGTGCCTGCAGGTTTTCATTCACAACACTGAAGCCTTCTAGCGCAATTCCCTTTTCCAACTGCTCTACAATCGCCTCATACATCGGAGCAATCTCAACAACTTTGAAATCAACCCCAAGGTTCTTGGCAAGGTCCCGCGCCAGATCCAGGCTCATTTTCGCATTATACGGGCCAGGCAAAGCCAGTGTCGTCACGTTTGCAGGTCCCATGGCATCAACTGCCAGCGCCGCTGCAACCGCAGAGTCAATACCACCACTGGAACCCAGATGTACCCGCTTCATTCCCGTTTTTGCGCAGAAATCACGAATGCCCAAAACCAAAGCGCGTCTTAGTTCTTCAGTGGAAGTTAGTTTGGCGTTTTTGTTCCAGACTTCCTTGGTATCAAGATCAAGGACATTTAAATCCTCTTCAAAAGCCTGACAAGTCATCAGCTTCTTGCCTTTTTTATCAAGCACGAAGCTTGCGCCATCAAATATGATCTCATCCTGTGCGCCGACCATATTTGCGTACATGATGGGTGCATTGAAGTATTCAGCAGTTTTTCTGGTCACGTATTCACGCTGTTTCATTTTATCAACGAAGTAAGGTGAGGCGCTTAGATTCACCACCAGATCAATTTTTTGCTTTTTTACTTTTGCCAGAGGATTGATTCTATACGGCGACTTGCCCTTGGCATCCGGCCACGCCCAGATATCTTCACAAATCGTCAGAAAGAACTTCTTACCCTTCCAGGTAAAGTAATTCTTACTAAAATCACCTGGTTCAATAAAACGAGCCTCGTCAAACACGTCGCCCGTTGGCAACAACTGCTTGTGAAAGAATCGCGGTTTCTGACCTTTAACCGCAAACACTGCTGAGTTGAAGTAAGGGCGCCCTTTTTTATCGGGATTACGTGTAATCATACCGAAGATAACGGCAATGCCTTTGGGAATCTTCTTTAAAAGATCCTTCATCTCGGCTTCCTGCTTTTTAACTATTTGCTCGCGCTCTAAAAGATCAAAGGGATGATATCCAAACAACGAGCACTCAGGAAACACCACCAAGTCGCATTTGCGTTGCTGCGCTTGGTGAACATAATCCAGAATTTTTTCTTTGTTGGATTTAAAATCGGCCAGAGTGGGATTGATTTGTGCCAGAGCAATTCTCATGGCCTCAATATACGCTGACCTATTGGACTTTCAAGTCGGGTTTTATGTGTCGATGACTGTACGTCCCGAAAAACCGTCGTGATAACCATGAAAATGATTCACTTCAGTCTCAGGAAACTTCCAGCAGAAATAGCCTTCTCCGCTGTTAAAATCAGCCATCCAAAGGCCTTTAGGCTCTGCGCCCAGCTTCTCGATTTTTGCCTGCCAACGATCAATGATAACGTTTATTTGCTCTTCAATAGATACCACTGAAGGGTGGGTTTTATCGGAATAGGCCTCAATGCGGTTAACATGAAGTTTGACCTCACGATTTGCCTCATCAGTTAACCGATAGACTATCGGCAACAACTGTCGCGCTTCACTAATTGTGAAGAATTTTTTGCGATTGATTTCAATCACATTTTCCAAAAATGGCCCCCTCGAAACAAGCGAGTGCCTTGTATGCTTGAAAGCTCTGATTGGATCAAGAAATTCCGTTCGGTGACAGACAACTTAAGATTATGCGTGGAAAATTTCTAAACGCGATGCAGACTATTTTTCACCACTCTTGGAAAATTGCAGTGCCTGACCACCGAGGAAAATCACGAGTGCAATAATGAGGGCGGCAATGAACAACCAACGTATAAAATTTCCAAAAGTAACGGCTTCTTCCTCTTTCGGAATATCGATTTTTGGTTCAGGTTTTTTGACAGCAATTTTCTTTTTCGGCTGAGCAAATCCATCGCTTTGAACAGAGGTTGTCTTCGACCCCGCATTGGCTTTTTTCTCGAGCTTTTTTCTTTCGTCATCAGTAAGGCCTGTAATTGGTACAGAAGCTACCCGTCTGCCAACCTGAACTGAGTATCCACCATTATTTGATTGAAAGTATCCGCCGGCACCGCCGCCTTCGAGCGCAATCTCCACAACTTTTCCGCTTTGTTGGCCGGAACCATCAATACCCGAACTCGGTGTGCGGGATCGACTTATGTAATTACTTCCACGATTGCGTGACTGTGCGCCCGCATAGGTGCTGCCACCGCCACTGCTGCTGGAGGATGAGGAACTTGATTTTGATTTCGCTGCATCCTTGGATGACGAATCACTGTTGCTGGAGTTTGAATTTGCCGAGGACGGATTATTTTTGAATTCACCAGACACATTCTGGAAGCTGAATTTGCATTCCATATCGCTGTCTTGCCCCAGCTTCGGCAATTCGCCGGTTTCCAGAAGGCAGGCCAGATAGTCACCTGTAAATGACTGAACAAATGCCTGAAATGGCTTAAAAATCTGAGAGATCAACATCAAAATAAGAGACACCGTAATGACTAATATCAAAACGTACTCAATCACAGCCTGACCGCGATTGCTTTTTAGTCCAGCTGAATATTTAGATCTCTTCACTCGCTTGGGCATTTAAGTCATAATACAACATATGAAAAGCAGACTGAATTTCAAACACTTGCTCGTGGTAATCATCTTGCCTTTTGTCTCACTATCGACCATTGCCGGAACGCCGGAGGCCCCTGCAACCCAGACCTCGGGGCAGGAGAAGGTCGAACAGCTTAAAGCTGAAATTCGCAAGCAACCTCAAAACACCAAATTGGTGGTCAAGTTGGCCGAGGAGTTTTACGCCCAAAAGGACTATCAGAAGGTCACTTTGCTGCTGTGGAAGAATATCGACAAGATTGATCGCAACGCTATTTTGCTTTTAGCCCGGGCTCACGAGGCCCGCGGTGAAACTGGGGATATGATTCGCGCATTGAACAACCTGGTCAGCAAGGACGAAAAGGACGCCGAAGCCTATTCCCTGCTGGGCAACGCCTATACAATGCAAAAGAAACCCAAAGAGGCGCTTGAAAACTACAAGCTGGCTATCGAGGCGAATCCAAAGCTTGAGCCACCTTACCGGGCGCTTTTGAAAATGTACGAAGACCGTACTCCACCAAATTACTATGAGATGCGTATTCTTGCGCAGGATATGATCGACAATATTGGCAAGCGCGCGGACTTTCTGGAAATCCTTTGCGACGTTAACACCAAGGACAGCACTTACGATGCAGGAGTCACCAGCTGCAAAGAAACCATTCAGGCCGACTCCAAACGCGCCAGTGCCTATGTGAATCTGGGGTTGAATATGAAGGGCATGGGGGACGACGACAAGGCAAAGACCACGCTCAAAAAGGCTGCAACGGACTTTCCAAAATCTGAATTCGCACAATACACCTATGGTCGCCTTCTGGAAGACGATAAGAGCTCCATAGAGGCGATGAAATACTACAAGGTGGGCACTGAGGCGGATCCGAAGTCGGCTCGCTCCTGGCTAGGTCTGGCGACGACATCCTTTGAGATCAAGAAATACGAAGTGGCTTTCATTGCCTATAAGAACGCCTGCAAGTACGACAAAAAAAATGCCGTGGCATTTAGAAGGGCCACGACAGTTTTAAGAAACTCCAGAAATTCAGAATGGACGGGAAAATTCGAGAGTGCCTCTGAGAACTGCACGTTCTAACGAAAAAAGGCTCCCTAAGGGAGCCTTTTTAATTTCTAGTTTTCAGTAACAATCTCACCGATCAAATCGTATTCCATAGAGTCAGTTACATGCACTTTAACCATGTCGCCGACTTTAGCTTCACCGTCGTTGATCAAAACGACGCCGTCGATGTCTGGAGCTTGACCCCAGAAGCGGCCTTGCAATAGCAAGTCTGTCTCTTCAGAGAAACCTTCAACGATGACGTCGATTGTTTTACCGACGAAATCACGGTGCTTGTTGCGGGAAATGTTTTGTTGCACTTCCATCAAAGCATCATGACGGTAGTCTTTTGTTTCATCATCAACCTGGTTATCCATGCGGCCACCAGGAGTGTTTTCCTCAGGAGAGTACTTAAAGCAACCAACGCGGTCGAACTGCTGTGCTGCCACGAACTGCAACAACTCTTCAAATTGCTCTTCAGTTTCACCTGGGAAACCCACGATGAACTGAGTGCGGATTACTGCCTCTGGTAAATGTTCACGGATGTTCATCAATGCTGTTTCAATTTCATCACGAGTCATTTTACGATTCATGCTCTTAAGAACTGCATCATTCACGTGTTGAAGTGGCATATCGAAATAACGAACAATTTTTTTGCTGTTCTTGATAACTTGAACCATTTCCTGAGTGATGCCATCTGGATACAAGTACATCAAGCGGATCCATTGAAGGCCCTCAACTTGATCAAGAGCTTTCAACAACTCAACCGGACTTTCCTTGCGAGTTGGATCTTTACGACGAATATCAAAACCATAGTCAGTGAAGTCGTGGCTGATAATAATAAGTTCTTTAACGCCACCAGCAACCAAAAGTTTGGCTTCAGCAACGATCGCATCGATAGAGCGGGATTGAAGGTTACCACGGATCAACGGGATCGCGCAGAAAGCACAACGCTTCATGCAACCTTCAGAAATTTTCAAATACGCACGGTGACCCGGCTGGGAATTCACACGCGGAGTCGCTTCTTCCTGAAGATAAGTCGGAAGATTAAAGAATGTTCTTTGCTTCTCGCCTGCTTCAGAGTTTTTCAGGATTTTTGAAATGTTTTGGAATTCACCAGAACCAACAAACAAATCCGCCTCTGGCAAACCTTCAACCAGGTCGTCCTTATAACGTTGAGTTAAGCAACCCGCGACAACAACCTTTTTGATTTTGCCTTCTTGCTTAAGATCACTCATGTCCAAAATGCGTTGGATGGATTCTTTTTTAGAATCCTCGATGAAGCCACAAGTGTTCACGATAACTGTGTCAGCTTGATCAGCCTCACCCACAACTTCGAAACCATCCTTCATCAGAGTCCCGGCCATGATCTCACTGTCGACCAGGTTCTTTGGGCAACCCAAACTGATAAAATGAACTTTTTTGTTTTGAACTACTTCTTGTTTCATAGGTCTGTCACCGGCACGCCTTTAGGTGGTTCGTACTTAAATAAACTTTTTTTAACGTTGTTCTTAAACTTCACATCAGAAAACTTCATAGTCGTGATGTTCTGAACATCATCCTTGTATGAAATTTGCTCAACGATTGTTTTTTTGGTGTTCACGACAAATTTGATGTCCTTGATCACCAGGTCTTCTTTGATCGGTGCAACAGAAAGAGTGGACTTGTCGCCATCTGTTTCTTCTTTTGTCACCTTGAAGTTGCCCTGCAAATCACCACCCAACAAAGTTGCGATGATGGTTTGAGATTTATTTTTCTTATTCACTTTGCCGCGACCAATTTGTGGATCGCCGCCAAATTCTTTTGGTGGATATTGAACACTCCAGATTGTGGTGCCATCAAATACCAAAAGACTTTTCTCAGGAGTCGTATTTTCCCAACGAAATTTACCGCTGGAAATCGCAATAGTGCCTTCGTACTTGTTCTCACGCCCCTGCAACGCCAGCTTATCAATCTTTTCCACATTCATTTCCACAAGTTTTGCAGAACGATACTTCTGGGAAATTTTCTTTAAAGTGGTATTGGATTTTTCAGCTGCAAATGCATTCAGGGATAGTCCGAGAGATAAAATTAAAGCGCTGATTTGTTTAAGCATTCGGGCGTTATAGCAGATCGGGTCAGTCTCCGCAAGTAAGCGTCCGATGAGCCAGGGTCCAAGCCTCAAAATGAGGGGGCCTCCCAAGTGCCTCGTACGCGGCAAGCACTGTGGAGCCCGTGGTAACGATATCATCGGCAAAGACCCATAGGGCCTCTGACCAATTCTCAGACACCAATGAAGAATTTTCATCTAGCTCCAGCTCCACCTGCACCCTTCGCTCCCGACTGGCACCCCTCTGACTGAGATTCGCCTTTTTATTCAAGCAAGGGTAAAGCTCTGCACCCAAAGCCTCACTCAGGGCCTCGGCCCATTGATAGGCGTGATCTTTCCCCCGGCTCGGATTAGAAGACGGTGCTGGAATCACGATTATTCGTCTGTCTGGCAGTCCCCGTTGAATTCTTCGAATCAGAAACTTTCCGGCCCAATGATTCCAATCCGAATTTTGCTGTGTTCCCTTTAAACCCACCAGCTGGGCCGAAAGTAAATCACTGGTTCCCGGAGTCCATTTGAACAAAGAGTACGCTTCAAAAACTCCCCAATCCAGCGACTCCAATTGAGGCTTCAGATAAGAATTTACGGTGATCCGACAGGGCGGACAAAGCAGTCCATCTGACTTGTTAAAAGAGCCGCAATGCAGACAAGGAGTTAGGCATCTGTTCAATAGAGTTCTCAGTGAGTTCATAGTTGCTCTGCATAGCAACTTATCGACCAATACAGCCTTTCATTTGACAAGATTTGGTGTCCGACCTAAAAACTTAACAGGTGGGGAATGTCATGCGGCATTTAGGAATTATCGTCTTTTTGATTAGTACAGTTGGCTCAACAGCATTTGCTGGTTTATCAGCTTCACGCCTTGCAAACGAGTCCTATCAGTCTGCCAAGATTCGCAGCCGAATTGGTACTTTTGCTCTTGCTGATCAGGATTTTTTCTCCTCTTCAAACTCACCGGAATCTTTATCAAAACCCCTATCCCAATTGGATATTTCCAAGATTCCCGATGTTGGTTCCTACGAAGACTTGCTGGCGAACTTTAAGTTTATTCGTGATTCATATTTTATGAAGGACGGACAAACTCCCCGCCGCCTGACATGGCTTTATCCTGACGACGGTTGCTACGCACGCGCGGAACTGGCGGCAGAAAAACTGATTGAAATCAAAAAATCCACACCCAAGAAGGTTTTCGCCTTTGGATCTTTACTGGCTCAGACGAAAAACTCACCCTATGGTCACGTGGAGTGGTGGTACCATGTTGCTGTCGTTTACCGCGTACAAGGAACCGCTTACGTTCTGGATCCCGCATTGAATCCACAGCAGCCCATGACTTTAAAACAATGGGACGTCGCCATCGGTGGTCGCAACACCAACATCAACTACTCGATTTGTTCCAAGGATACGTTTGATCCGGACGATATCTGCACGAATCCAAATCCCGTGAATGAGGATTTCGCAGCAAAAGAGCAAAGCTACTTTTTTCCTGATGAATGGAATCGTCTGCTGGAATTAGGGCGCAATCCAGAGCAGGAACTCGGAAATCGGCCGCCTTGGCTTTAGGGAACTGTTACCTCAGATATTGTGGTAAGGGATTTTCTTGATGATGGTGAAGGCTCGGTAAATCTGCTCAAGACTCATAGCTTGAGCCATAAGGTGATTCATCACCATCGGCGACAAAGCCACTTTCAAGTCCGCACGTTTACGAACGTCTTCATTCACTCCAAAAGCACCACCGATAATAAAAATCGCGCGCTTCTTTGAGCTCCCCAGGATATTTTCAACTTTTTTAGAGAATTGTATCGAGTCGAAAACGGAACCGCGCTCATCAAAGAGCACGACGTAATCATCTGAATTGATATTTTTTAAAATAAGTTCGGATTCTTCATTTCGCTTAAAGTCTGCGTCTTCACGAGCAGACTTTTTAGCTTTAAGACTTTGAATTTCAAATGGCATGAAAAACGAAATCTTCTTTTTGTACAACTCGCTGACCTCGTCGGCCCACGCCTCTTTGGCGGTTGCGAGGTTGTACAAAATGAATTTCATTACTATTGCTTCCCAACGTATGGATCTTTAAGACCCAAGTCTTTGGCATTCTTCCAAATGCTTTCCAGGCTGTATTCCTGGCGAACAAAGTCATAGAACACGTGAACGATCAAAGAGCCGTAATCCACCAGTACCCAACGGCCTTCATCAACACCTTCCACTGAAAGTGGGTGAAGATTGAATTCCTCTTTAACTGCGATCACAACGTTTTCAGCCATAGCAGTTGCGTGACGAGTTGAGGTACCAGACGCGATCAATGCGAACTCGCTAGGAGCTGTGATTTCGCGAAGGTCAAAGCCACGAACGTTGATGCCTTTATTCGCGAATAGGACATTTGCACAGAATTCGCTGAATTTTTTAAAGTCATCAATGCGATCGCCAAGATTGCGGTAAAGCTTGTGTTCTTTGATGTACGTTTCAACAGAAAGTGGCAGGTATTTTTCAACCGGCTTGCCAGTTCTAAGCCATTTACGAACTTCGCTGGATGAAATTTCAATGTCACGCAAGGTGATGAACTGAATGTTACGGCCGGTTGTTAACTCGATGAAATTGAAATCAAAGTCAGCAACCAATGGCTTCAAATATCCTGGCATTTCATCCATGGATTCCGGCATGTCATAACCCGGACGTGTTGTAACAACCAAGTTTGTTTCAGCCAAAATTTTTGAATAGTCTTTCCACTGGCTAAGTTCTTCGAACTTATCCGCACCAACAATTAGGTACAAATCAGAAGCCTCGTATGTTTTACGAAGATTCATGATCGTATCAATTGTGTAGCTCATGCCACCGCGTTTTAGCTCTTGGTCGTCTACAAAATAAGTCTCACCGTACTGAGCGAATGCCAGCTTGGTAAGCTCAAGTCGTTGTTCCGCCGTTGGGCCTTCAACTGGAGTTTTAAGAGGATTTTGTGCTGCTGGGACCACATGGATTTTGTTCAAACCCATTTTTTTTGCCACTGTTTGAATGGCATTGATGTGACCCATATGAGGAGGATTAAAGCTTCCGCCAAAGATACCAATTTTCATTATTCTTCATCCTTCAAAATCTGGCGACCCAACTCTGTCACAAGTTCATTGATGTTTTTGCCGGTGACCGCAGAAATGGCCAAAGGCGCAGAGCCTGTCGCTTTTTTGAATTTCAATTTTAGTTTTTCAAGTTGATCAATACTAAGAGTGTCAATTTTGTTGAGCACAACAAACTGAGGACGTGTTTGCAGAGGAAAGAATCCCTCTTTGTCCTGATTACTCTCGTCGTACATTTTTAGTTCATAATTAAGATCTTCAAAATCCTGGAATGGATCACGACCTGACATACCGGATGCATCCACCAAATGGATGAATACGCGAGTACGTTCAACGTGTTTCAGGAATTGAATGCCCAGACCAACACCTTCGTGCGCGCCTTTTACCAAACCCGGAATGTCAGCTACGACGAATGAACTGTAGTCACCCGCTTTAACCACACCCAAATTTGGCGTCAAAGTTGTAAAAGGATAATCCGCGATTTTAGGCTTCGCTGCTGAAATACGGGAAATCAAAGTTGATTTTCCAGCATTCGGGAAACCGATAATACCAACGTCCGCGATCAACTTTAACTCAAGCTTAACTTCAAGCTCTTCGTTATCTTCGCCTGGTTGTGCATGTGTAGGAGCCTGATTGATAGAGGTTTTGAAAAACTCATTGCCCTTACCCCCACGACCACCACGCAATAACACGTGTTCGTCGATACCAGTCATGTCGACAACGATCTCACCCTCAAGATTTCTAAGGATTGTTCCTTCAGGAACGATCAAAACAAGATTTTCACCATCAGCACCATGCTTTTGACGGCCAAAACCCATCTCGCCATTTTGAGCTGCGTATCGTTTGTTCTGTCTGATTTCAAAAAGGGAATTAATGTGACGGGAAGTTTTAATAACAACATCACCACCGCGGCCGCCGTCTCCACCATCAGGACCACCACGAGGGGCTCCCGATTCTCTACGGAAACTAACGCAACCCGGGCCGCCACGGCCTGAGGCTAATGTGATTTTAACTTCATCAATGAATTTCATATGAGCACCAATACTTTGAGGAGAGATATAACAACAAAAAAGGAGCCAATGAAGGCTCCTTTTATGCATTTGTAAAATCTCTTGGTGCTTATCAAGAGCAGGATCTAGTGGAAACTAGACAGCTTTAGGATAAACACTAACTTTGAAGCGATCTTTTGCAAAACGCTCAAATTTAACAAGACCTTCGATTACAGAATAGATCGTGTGGTCACGACCAATTTTTACGTTGTTACCAACGTGGAATTTTGTACCACGTTGACGAACGATGATTGTTCCAGAAAGAACTTTTTCACCGCCGAAACGTTTAACGCCTAAGCGTTTACTCTGTGAATCACGACCATTCTTTGTACTACCACCGGCCTTCTTACTTGCCATGACTAACCTCGCTTAAAATCTATGATTACGCTTTTTTAGAAGTCTTTTTAGCTACTTTTTTCTTAGCGGTTGCTTTTTTAGCAGTCTTTTTAACAGCTTTTTTCGCAACTTTCTTTTTCGCTACAGCTTTTTTAGCAGCTTTTTTAACGACTTCTTCGCCTTTGTTTTTGTTAGATACACGTTCTTTGCGAGCAGCAACGCGAGCTTCAGCAGCTTCTGCGCGTTTCGCAGCAACGTCTACTACATTTGGCGTAGCATCTGTTTTAGTTGTTTTACCATCAATTGTGATCGATTTCACAAATAGTTCAGTAAAGTCTTGCTTGTGAGTTGCAAACTTTCTGTAACCTTGACGACGTTTCTTTTTGAAAACGATTTCTTTTCTAGTTTTAGCTTGCTTAGTAACTACAACAGTTACTTTCGCACCCTTAACAAGAGGTTGACCAACATGAGTGGACTCACCACCAACCATCAAGATTTCGTTGATATCAAACTCTGCACCTAGTTTTTGTTCAACTTTATCAACTTGAACAACGTCACCAGCTTGAACTTTATATTGCTTACCGCCCGTACGAATAATCGCGTACATTAGAACCTCCAGCTACCCGAATTAAGCCACTGGTAAATGCCACCTTGCACTAGTCTTTGTCAACCTATTGCATGCTATTTTTTTCAGCTTTTCGGGAAGAAGAAGAGATTAGCGGTGGCGGTGACTCTTGGCAATAAAAAAGACAGCTTTTTTAAGAATCCAGTCGTTCATTAAATATTTAATATATTCAATGTCTTATGTGACTTTAGGGTTTTAAAAGTTCGACTTTTAGCGCATCGCTCAATCGGAGTTGAGAATTGTTCACCACAGCTTCTATTAGTTTTCTGTGTGTTTGGTAGCTGGCTTGAGCTGCTGCGCTGCCGGAGTTTTGGGACGAAATGACTCTTAATTGCTGCTTTTCTCGGTTCAAAGCCTCGTAAATTGCTTCTGCGCGAGAATTTCCCGTTTCTTTAGAATAGCTCTTAATAAAGTATTCGGCCGCTTTGTCATATCTTTCGGCGTTTGCATTTATTTTCGCTCCCATCCAATAATCACGATCCGATTTTGTATATTTTGCATCCTTCACAACCGCTTCAAAGGAATCGGCTGCAGATCGGAAGCTCTGTTTTGCTTCGCTGGCCCTGCCCGCACTTAGCAGCTTCTCACCTTGGAGGCGCATTGAGTTTGTATAGTTGCGTGCTGAGGTGCTGTTCGCAGCAACACCTGCCAACCCTTGTCGCATGAGGGTCGCACGTTCTGATTCACTGAAGCCTGCGCTCTTTAATATGTCGGCTTTGTTCTTAAGGTCCGTTGCCGAATAGCTCCCGTAACCTCTACCGGTATTGGCAGCCACTTCATGGGCATCTATCAATGCCTTGCTTTCTGCCTCACTCAAAGCCCGGCCCAAGGATTTTTCAGCCGCCACCACTCTTTCAGCGTTCGTGAGCCTTGCTGCCTTATCCAACGAAACCCCGGCTATCTTTGCAATATTGCTCATTCGCGCTGCTTTCATTGCTACGGCCACAGCGCCACTGGCAAGCGTGCCCACCTCAGCAATAGCTTCGCACACCATCGCGGCCGCAGCCTGAGGGTTGTAACACTCCAATCGCACGCCTAAATCTTTAAGTTTGGCTTTCGCAGCCTCAGTTAAGCTCAACTGTGTTCCTGGCAAACGTCTTTTACCCCAATCCAGGAATTCTTTTTCTTCAGGAGTGAAGCTTGCTTTCTGCAAAAGCACTTTTCGATTCAGCTCCAGGCTGGCTTGATCCGCTTTTTGAGTTTGCAATAGCCTGATGCTGGCTTTGATTGCTCCACAACTTGATTTTGCCAGAGTTGCGGCAGAAGGCTTCGGTACCTGAAGCAGCTTTGGTGCGGATTTATTGAGTTGATCGAATAACGTGGCACGACCGTTTGGATCGGCATCACAGGCTTGGTTCGCAGCTCTTGCAATCTCCACTTCCTCAGCAAATTCACCAAGGGCTTCAACGCTATCTACGACAGTATTTCCCAACCCTTTAACGAAATTCCAACCACCGATTGCGCATCCCGATGTGTAACTCCAGGACTCCTCGAGGTTACGCGCAAGTCCTTCCGTGCTTTTACATTTCAAAACTTTACCTTCAGGATCTTCCCCCTCTTCGCGCATTTGCTCGTATAGATCGACGCACTCTTTGGATTGCGCCGTCTGCACACAAGCATTCAAAGACAGTTTTTCAAAAACTGAAAGTGGATCATTGGAGGAAGTGTTGCACGCAACCTCAGCCCGTGACACGAGTGAAAGCAAAGAAATCAATAAGATATGCAACAGGAACTTCATAATACTCTCGTCGGAATTTCGAGAGCAAAGTGAATTGAAAACTTATAAAACACTGACCCCAAAAGAGGTCAGTGCGTTTCAAAATTAGACAAAGAATATTTCGTATTGTTCCAAATGGTAATTTGGCTCAATTTTAAAGGCGACAGAGCGGCCGAGTTTTTTCTCGATGTTTTCCAAACTCTCCCCTTCAACCTCGTAAATCCAATCAACCACTTGGCTGTGACAGTGAATGACGACATTGGTCTTCTTATTAGTCAGCATATCAGCGTCGCGCTCAAGCTCACGGAAGATCTCATTCGCCACAGTGGATTTACGTTTAATGTAGCCTTTGCCATCACAGTAAGAGCACGGCTCACACAAAGTTTTAATCAAACTTGGGCGAATGCGTTTACGTGTCATCTCTACCAGACCCAACTGGGACATGGAGACGACATTTGTACGCGAACGATCGCGCCCCAACTCTTCGGCCAAGGCTTCCATGACTTTTTCGCGGTGGGACTCTTTTTCCATATCGATAAAGTCGATGATAATAATTCCGCCACAGTTACGAATTCTAAGCTGATGCGCGGTCTCGCGAACTGCTTCAAGATTCGTTTTCAAAATCGTCTCTTCAAGATCTTTCTTGCCGACGAATTTGCCGGTGTTGACATCGATCACAACCAAAGCTTCGGCCTCGTCAATCACGATATAACCACCGGACTTCAACCAGATCTTACGCTCCATTGAGCGGGAGATCTCGATGTCGATGTCGTACAAGTCGAATAAAGGCTTCTTCTCTTCATACAGGACGATGTTCTGCTTATATTTCGGCATGAATTGAGAAACGAATTTAACAACCTTGCGATGGATTTCAACATTATCAACCCAAACGCTGGTTACATCCTCACTCATCAAATCGCGCAGAGCACGAAGTTCCACATCAAGTTCAGTGTGCAATGCACCCGGTGTTTTTTTCTTTTCGTAGTTTTTGAATATTTCTTTGCTAAGACGATCCAAATACTCGATGTCGGCCTTCAACATCTCTTCGGATGCACCATCACCAGCGGTACGAACGATCACACCACCTGATGGATTGATTTTTTGCACCAATTGGCGAAGTCTTTCGCGCTCAGTCTCGTCTTCAATTCGACGGGAAATACCCAGGTGACGCACCGTCGGCAAAAACACCACGAAACGACCTGGCAATGACAAGTGAGTTGTAATCCGCGCACCTTTTGTGCCCAATGGATCTTTGGCAACCTGAACGAGAATACTTTGACCTTCTTTTAGAAGATCCTGAATCGGAGTTTTCACTGCGTGATGAGGCTTGTCGTCGTCCCCATCCATTTCAAGTGGTTCTTCACGGTCCACATTTGAAAGGAAGTTGTCGTCAACGTCCTCGCGAATATCGCCGACATAAAGAAACGCTGCTTTTTCCAGACCAATATCCACAAAGGCTGCTTGCATTCCCGGCAACACACGAATGACTGTGCCGCGGTGGATAGACCCGACTAATGTCGGTGAGGTTTTACGTTCAATTTTTAAATCTGACAGCACTCCGCCGTCCACGTAGGCTACGCGTGTTTCTTGAGGTCTGACATTGATGAGAATTTCTGCTGACACGGCGTCCTCCAGACAGGTCTTGGATTCGATCTCTCTTCAATAGTCCAGAAACAATCGTGAGAGCAATTAATATTTAAACATTAAAGCACAACTTGCCGAAAAGATCACTGAATTAGACCATTTAGGAGAATAGAATGGCTACGATTGATGAACTGTTTAAACTCATGGTTGAACAAGGTGCCTCGGACTTGCACGTGACAAGCGGAGCAGCGCCTTATTTGCGCCTGCATGGGAACATGGTTCCACTGAACTATCGCGAGCTTTCAAATCAGGATGTTCAGGGACTTATCTTCGAAATTCTTTCTGAAAAGCAAAAAAAGGCCTTCGTTGAAAAATGGGAGCTGGATTTCGCCTACACATTACCCGGGATTGGACGCTTCCGTTGCAACGTATTCATGCAGCGTAAAGGTTTGGGCGCGGTTATGCGTATCATCCCAGAGAAAATCAAAACCGCACAGGAACTTGGAGTTCCACCAGCGGTTCTTGATATGATTGATTGCGATCGCGGTTTGATTCTGGTTACGGGTCCGACGGGTTCTGGTAAATCCACGACTCTGGCGGCGATGATCCATCAAATTAACCTGACTCGTGAAGCACATATCATCACCGTTGAAGATCCGATCGAGTTCGTACACCCAAATATCAAATCACTGGTGAATCAGCGTGAGGTTGGAAGTCATACAAAAACTTTTGCCAACGCACTTAAAGCCGCACTCCGTGAGGACCCGGATATCTTGCTGGTGGGTGAGTTGCGTGACCTTGAAACGATTGGTCTTGCATTAACCGCGGCAGAAACAGGTCACATTGTTTTTGGTACTCTGCACACCAACAGTGCGGCAAAAACAATTGACCGTATCATCGACGTTTTCCCTGCGGGCCAACAAGCGCAAATCAGAACAATGTTAGCCGAATCCCTGCGTGGCGTTGTGGCTCAAACACTGTTCTCACGTGCGGATGGCCAAGGCCGTGTTGCAGCTTACGAAATCATGCGTAATACCAAGGCGATTTCCAATCTTATCCGTGAAGGTAAGATCCATCAGGTTGCCTCTGCAATGCAAACAGGCTCAAGTCAGGGTATGATTTTGTTTGAAAAGTACATCGAGGACCTGGTTCGCAAAGGAAAAGTTTCTGCAGCAGATGCCAAAACGTTCTTGGGCACAACAGGCAGCACTGACACAGCTATCAACGCTATGGGCGGCGCCACAAAAACCAAAGTCGGCTAACAAAAACAATAAACTTTCAGTTACAGTTCAAGTGCCTTTGGTAAAACCAAGGGCACTTCTCTTTTTATAAGTCGGCATTGCCCTATTACAGAAGGTAAGGTACCTTTTCTTTTTGAACCCTAAGAGGTGCCTTGTGCAATTGAATAAATACATTGATCACACGCTTTTAAAACCTGAAGCGCAATCCGCGCAAATTGAAAAACTCTGCCAGGAAGCCCGTGAACATGGCTTCTTCAGTGTTTGCATAAACACTTCCTATGTAAAACAGTGCGCAGAGCTACTGAGCGGCTCCGATGTAAAAGTATGCTGTGTTGTTGGATTCCCATTGGGCGCCATGGACACCATCAGCAAAGCTTTTGAAACCAGCACTGCCATTAAAAATGGCGCGCAGGAGATCGACATGGTCGTACAAATCGGCGCACTGAAAGATCGCCGTCTTGACTATGTTCGCGACGACATTAAAGCCGTGGTGCAGGCAGCAGCAGGCAAAAAAGTAAAAGTTATTATTGAAACATCGTTGATCAGCGACGAAGAAAAAGTCCTGGCATGTAAAGCAGCCCTTGAAGCCGGAGCTCACTTCGTAAAAACCAGCACTGGCTTTGCCGGTGGCGGCGCTACAGTTGACGATGTGAAACTAATGAAATCCATCGTGGGCGACAAAATGGAAGTCAAAGCTTCCGGTGGTGTTAAAAATGCAGAGCAAGCAATGGCCATGATTCAAGCTGGCGCTACCCGCTTGGGTACCAGTTCCGGCGTTGCTTTGGTTCAGGGTCAACAGTCTCAAGGAGGCTACTAATGTCTTTCCTTCCAGCAGAAATTATTAAAAAGAAACGTAACGGCGGTGAACTGACTGCCGATGAAATTGAAGAGTTCATTCTGGGTTATGCCCGTGGCTCAATTCCTGACTACCAAATGTCAGCGTTGTTGATGGCCATCTTTTTTAAAGGGATGAGCAAAGAAGAGACTTTGGGTCTGACAAAGGCGATGCTTCACTCCGGTGAGGTTGTAGATTTTTCCTCTGTTAAGGGATTCAAAGTCGACAAGCACTCCACGGGTGGAGTTGGCGACAAAACCAGTTTGATTCTAGGTCCTATCGTAGCTGCCGCTGGCGCGCCAGTGCCGATGATTTCCGGTCGCGGCCTGGGTCACACCGGTGGAACTTTGGATAAGCTTGAAGCCATTCCTGGCTTCAACACTCAAAAGCCATTGGATGAGTTTATTGAGCTGGTTCGCAAAAACAATATTTGCTTCATTGGTCAGACTAAAGAAATCTGCCCGGCAGATAAAAAGATCTACGCACTTCGTGATGTCACCGCGACTGTAGAAAGTTTGCCGCTTATTTGCGCCTCGATCATGTCCAAAAAACTGGCTGAAGGCATCGATGGTTTGGTTTTGGACGTTAAGTATGGCTCCGGAGCTTTCATGAAAACTCCTGCGCTGGCTGAAGAGTTGGCGGTAAATCTGATGAATATCGCAAAAGGTTACGGCAAAAAAGTGACTTCACTTCTGACCAACATGGATCAGCCGCTGGGCCGCTATGCCGGAAACTCTCTTGAAGTGGATGAGTGTGTTGCCATCATGAAGAATGAAAAATTCATGGGGCCACATGGGTATGATTTGTACGAAGATACGCGCGAACTAAGTCTGCGCCTTTCTGCGCACATGCTTTTGCTTGCTGGAATTGGCAAGACGGAAGAGGAATCATATCAAATTGCACTTGAAACACTCACGTCGGGCAAGGCACTTAAGAAATTTGAAGAACTTTGCAAAATCCATGGTGGTGATCTTCGCAATGTTCCAAAACCAAAATTTAGTTTAAAAATCACTGCTGAAAAATCAGGATTCATTCAAGGATTCCACACCGAGAGTATTGGTGTTGCCGGAATTTTGATCAAAGCTGGTCGCGCGCAAACGACTGATATCATTGCACCCACGGCGGGAATCGAATTCCACGCCAAAGTCGGTGATGAAGTGAAATCCGGAGACACTTTGTTCACGCTTCATGGGGACGACATGGATCTGCTTAACTCCGCGGTTCCTATGCTGAAATCGGCGATTAATATTTCCTTGCAAAAGGTGTCAAAGCCTAGTTTGATACTGAAAGTTTTGAGCTAACCCTCGAGGACAAAGGGAGAACAACTTGGTACTCAATAAACTTCAAGAATCGATCAGCTTCATCCGTTCAAAAACTTCGGCGAAACCGAAGGTCGGTGTCGTTTTAGGTTCTGGTTTAGGTGCCTTTGTTCAGGATGTGGAAATTGAAACAACAATTCCCTACAAAGACATCCCGCACTTCTCCCCTCCAACAGTTGAAGGCCATTCCGGAAATTTGATTTTCGGTAAAGTAAACGGCCAATCCATCGTGATTTTGCAAGGTCGCAATCACTATTACGAAGGACACAGCATGGAAAGTGTTGTGTTCCCGACTAGAACACTTGCGATGCTGGGAATTGAAGCTTTGATTTTGACCAACTCCGCGGGCGGTTTTGGCGAAAGCATGCAGGCTGGCGACTTCATGATCATCGAGGATCACATCAACTTGATGGGCACAAATCCTTTGATGGGACCCAACATCAAGGAACTTGGACCTCGCTTCCCGGATATGACTGAAGCTTACGACAAGCGCCTGATCACAATCATGGAACAAGTTCTTCAAAAACAAGGCACTCGTTATCACAAGGGTGTTTACTGTGGCGTAAGTGGTCCCACTTATGAAACCCCAGCTGAAGTTAGATATTTGAAATTGATCGGCGGAAAAGCTGTCGGCATGAGCACCGTGCCAGAAACTATTGCAGCAAACCATCTGGGTCTGCGCGTGGCGGCTCTTAGCTGCATCACGAATTTGGCTGCTGGAATTTCATCTCAAAAACTTTCACATGGTGAAGTAACAGAGACTGCGAACCGCGTGGAATCCCAATTCACTTCTTTCCTTAAAGAATTTATCACCAACATCTAGACTGTGGTCTGTTTATATAAACAGACCTATGTGTTGAAGCGAACTTCTGTTAATCCAGTTTTCGCTCTTGGATAAACAATTTTCAGTCAATTTGGAAAAAGCTTATCATGTTTATTCGTGCGCCTGCCGAATTGATATACATGAAAAAGTTTATTCTATTTTCTATTGTAGCCGGCTTCACTACTTTAACTTTGATCTCTTGCGGCTCTCCGCCCGCGAAGGAGCAAAGTCAGGCTTCGACAACTCCAAATGACGGCACATTTTCCGATGAAACCGCTCTCTATTTTAAAGTGAGCTCAAAATGGATGGCCTCAGACAAGATTACAACTCATGGAAGTTGCAGTATCTCAAGTCTTACTCCATCCACCGGCGTTCCTTTTGAGTGCGAAATCAAAATCCCTGAGGGCCAAATGTACCACAGTGACATCGACTTCACTGTCGGTACAAAATTGAATCAACTTTGCCCAATGATTGCCTTTAGACCTTATGTATATCGCATTTCAAATCGCGACGACGACTACGTACCGAACCTTTCGGAAACTGGAGATTTTGCAACTTGCGCCACCACACCCAACGCAATTGAATGCTTCGGGGGCGCAATGACTCAAGTTCTAGGCGCAAGTTATCCCGAATTTACTTTTAAATTTTTCATGTCCGCTCTTGGTGAAAGTAGTGCCTTCACGGTCCCCGCTGAGAACGGTCTTCGTTACTATAGCAGTACACCCAAAAAGAAAAATTACATGGTTTCCAACAACATGCTCACTGCCGCGCGTGGAACAAACATCGCCGGAACATACGTCGCAGGCTCAATGTTGGACTATCAAGCGATTTGCTATGATTTGTGGTATCACCCTGTATATACAATTAATTTGAGGCTTTCTGACGAAGATTCTGATGGCAGCGACGGCGGCATTCTAGATGAAATTCAAGATTGGCAATAGTCCTTCCCCTCGAAGACCAAGGTCCAGCACCTTGGTCTTTTTGTTTATGGGCCTTAGGTTAAACTAGCCTCAAAATAAGACGTATTTTTCCGATCAATTAACCTGTGCGAGGTAGCATGAAGTCCTATAGATGGGACCTTTGGGCCCGCACAGGGAGTGAACATGGATGTTCAAAAAATACTCTCGGCGGTTGCTTGCGTCTTAGTATTTACAGCTTGTAGCAAAAAATCGTCGGATTCAGTTTTCTCAGACAGTACAGCAATGGATTCTGCTGCGTGTATGGGACAAGCCATTCAATCAAAATTCATCGTTCAGTGGGAAGACGGCCGATTCACTGTCGAATCAGGCAAAGACGCTGAATCATTTAAAAAAGAATTTATCGAACCAAAACTAAATGACATTCGCCAAGTGGAGTTTGACCGTCGCATTCAGGTTGAATCGACAAAGGTATCCACCTCAGCGACAGTCAGCGATTCCTGGGGTCTGAGTATGATCAAGGCGAACTCCGCTTATACTCAGGGAATTTACGGAGAAGGTGTTAAGGTTGCAGTTGTGGATGCCTATGTGGATGTCAGTCATCCCCAACTTGCAAACCGAATTGCCATCAATACTGGCGAGATCCCAAATAATGGGATTGATGATGACGGCAACGGTGTCGTGGATGACTACTACGGAGCGAGTTTCGTTTCTGTTCCCTCCTCTACAACAATTCCAAGTCCTCATGGGTCCCATGTAGCTGGAATCATTGCAGCAGATTCAAACTATGGTCCGGTAAAAGGCGTCGCCCCCCGTGCGAAAATCATCCCGGCGCAGTTTATCGCAAACGACGGTGGCGGCTCCTTGGGTGATGCCATTCTAGCTCTTCAATACGCAGCTAAGCGTGGTGCAAAAATCATCAATGCCAGCTGGGGTGGAGCGCCTTGCGTGGCTTCTCTTAGAAATGCATTCAAAGTTTTGGAAAGTCAGGGAATCTTGGTCATCGTTGCTTCAGGCAATGACGCCCGCGATATCGATGTGTATCCGGAGTTCCCGGCTTCATTCAATTTATCGAATCAGATCACAGTGGCAGCTTCTGACTTTACCGATTTCATGACGTCCTGGTCGAATAGTGGCTTTAAGTTCGTACACGTAGCTGCACCCGGAGAACAAATTTTAAGTACAGTTCCAGGGGCCTCTTCGATGTATATGGATGGCACAAGTATGGCTGCTCCATTTGTGTCGGGCACAGCGGCTCTGCTATGGAGCGCAAAACCCACAGCGACAGCGCAACAAATCAAAGCAGCTATAGAACAGTCAGTTGACGTTACTTCTGGGCACGAGTTTAAAGTAAAAACTCGAGGCCGAATCAATATTCAAAAGGCACTTCAAGTACTTGGACAGTTAGTGCCATAAATTCAACAAGATACCTCGTGAACGCAGGGCAGAAAAACATGCTCTGCGTCTGTCGTTTTAAGATGATTACTCAGATGCTCGTTGGTAGAAATATTCCTTCCGTTTTTTCAAACGTTAAAGAAGGAATTTATGAGCGAAGTATCTACAGGTATTCAAGCTAAGCTTGCTGACCTTGAAAAAAGAAATGAAGCCGCGATGGCGGGTGGCGGAGCTGCTCGTGTTGCGAAACACAAACAAGGCGGCAGACTTTCTGCGCGCGAGCGTTTGGATGTTCTTTTGGATCCAGGCAGCTTCGTTGAGATGGATCGTTTCGTTACTCATCGTTGCACAAACTTCGGCATGGACAAGAACGTTGTTCCTGGCGACGGTGTGATTACTGGTTACGGTCGCATCAACGGCAAATTGGTTTATGTCTCTTCTCAAGATTTCACTGTTATCGGTGGATCTATGTCCCGCACTCAAGCAAACAAAATCTGCAAAGTGATGGACCTTTCAATCAAGAACGGCGCACCTTTCATTTCTATCAATGACTCGGGTGGAGCACGTATTCAAGAAGGTATCGAATCACTTGGTGGTTATGCTGATATCTTTACTCGCAACACGATGGCTTCTGGTTTGGTTCCACAAATCACAGCAATCATGGGGCCCTGCGCGGGTGGCGCGGTTTACTCCCCGTCTATCACTGACTTTGTCTTCATGGTTAAAAACACTTCGTACATGTTCGTAACAGGTCCTGATGTTATCAAGACTGTGACTCATGAAGAAGTAACTAAAGAAGAACTAGGTGGCGCAACGACTCACTCTGCGAAATCAGGTGTGGCGCACTTTGCGGCTGAAGACGATAAGCACTGCTTGTTGCTAATCCGCGAATTGATGAACTTCCTTCCATCAAACAACTTGGATGATGCCCCGGCGTTGCCAAACACAGATCGTCCGGACCGTTTGACTGAAGCGATCATGAACTTGATCCCAGACAACCCTAAGAAACCTTACGACATGCTTTCAATCATCACAGAGTGCGTGGACGAGGGTTACTTCCTAGAGATCCATAAACACTTTGCTGCAAACATCATCGTGGGCTTTGCTCGTTTCAACGGTCGCCCAGTTGGTATCGTGGCAAATCAACCAAACAATTTGGCTGGTTGCTTGAATATCGAGGCTTCTCGTAAAGCGGCTCGCTTTATCCGTTTCTGTGATGCTTTCAACATCCCTGTTGTTTCCTTCGTTGACGTTCCAGGCTTCTTGCCAGGTAAAGATCAAGAATGGAATGGTATCATCACTCACGGTGCTAAATTGTTGTATGCATACGCTGAAGCGACAGTGCCTAAAATCACTGTGATCACTCGTAAAGCTTACGGTGGTGCTTACATCGTAATGGGTTCTAAACTTTTAAGATCTGACGTGAACTTGGCTTACCCTTCTGCAGAAATCGCAGTGATGGGTGCTGAAGGTGCAGTAAGCATCATCAGCCGCGAAGAGATCAACAAAGCAAAAGATCCAGCAGCAGAAAAAGCTCGTTTGACAGCTCAGTACGAAGAGAAGTTCTCGAACCCGTACGTGTCTGCTGAACTTGGCTACACTGATGAAGTTATCGATCCAGCTCTTACTCGTAAGCGCATCATCGACTCTTTGGAAATGCTAAAAAATAAACGCGATATCACTCCGGCTAAAAAGCACGGAAATATCCCTCTGTAGGAGCGAACATGGCATTGTTTAAAAAAATCCTGATCGCAAATCGTGGGGAAATCGCAATTCGTATCACTCGCGCTTGCCGCGAGCTTGGTATCGCGTCAGTTGCCGTTTTCTCTGATGCCGATCGTGATAGCTTGCACGTTTTCTTGGCGGACGAGGCTTACCACATTGGGCCTTCTCCATCGAAAGAAAGCTATTTGAATTATAGAAAAATTTTGGAAGTGGCTAAGAAGGCTGGCGCAGATGCAGTCCACCCTGGCTACGGTTTCTTGTCTGAAAACACGACGTTTGCAAAAGCTTGTGAAGAGGCGGGAATCACTTTCATCGGACCAACAGTCGCCAACATCGAATCCATGGGAGACAAAATCTCTGCAAAAGCTTTGATGAAGAAGTCTGGTGTTCCAACTGTTCCGGGCTCTGATGGCGGTGTTGAAACTGTTGAAGAGGCTACGAAGATCGCTGAAAAAATCGGTCTTCCGGTTATCATCAAAGCCACTGCCGGTGGTGGTGGTAAAGGGATGCGTATCGTTCGTAAGATGGATGAAGTGGAAAGTGCGTTCCGTGCTTGCCGCTCTGAAGGTCAGAACTATTTCGCAAACCCAACTGTTTACATGGAAAAGTTCATCAACGATCCGAAACACATCGAGATCCAAGTATTCGGTGATAAACACGGTAACCACGTTCATTTGTTTGAGCGCGAGTGCTCTGTTCAGCGCCGTAATCAAAAGATCATCGAGGAATCCCCATCCCCTTCTGTTCCTCACGAAGTGCGTTTGCGCATGGGTGAGGCTTCTGTTCGCGCAGCGAAACAGATTAACTACGTAGGCGCTGGTACGATCGAATACATCTTTGATAATACGACTAAAGAGTTCTATTTCATGGAAATGAACACACGTCTTCAAGTTGAACATCCAATCACAGAAATCGTGACTGGTGTGGACTTGGTTCGTGAGCAGATCAGCGTAGCTGCTGGCAAGCCTTTGAGCTTTAAGCAAGAAGACATCAAGCAAAAAGGCCACGCTATTGAAGCCCGCGTGTGTGCAGAAGATCCTGAAACGTACAAACCAAGCCCTGGTGTGATTCGCGCTTGCCGCCATCCACAAGGTCCGTTCATGCGTGTGGATTCTTATGCTTATCCTGGCTACAACGTGCCTATTTACTACGATCCGATGATTTCCAAGGTGATCACTTGGGGTGACACTCGTAATGAAGCCATCGATCGTATGCAACGTGCTTTGTCCGAGTTCGTACTAACGGGTATTAAAACAAATATCGTTCTTCACAAAACGATCTTGGATCACCCGACGTTCCGTGATGGCACTTACACGACACAATTTATCGAGAAAAACTTCGAAGTTATCGAACCGGTTATGTTCAAGCAAGTTGACGACCCCGTGTTCTTGATCGCAGCGGCTATTGAGGCCTACAACGATCGTAAATCGAAGGATATCCGCCAGCTTAACGTTCGCTCCACTTGGAGAAGCGTTGGCCGTAAACTTCAGTTAAGGACGTAACATGTATTTCGAAGCAGAACTTAGAGGAATCAAATACAAGGTGGATGTGACGGAAGGCCGTCACACTTGGAAAGTTTCTTTGCAACAAGATGGCAAAGAGTGGGTTCACCACGAAATCTCCAAGAACGACTATAAGCACGCTGAAGAGTACATCAGCTTCCTTTTCCAAGGGAAATCGTACCTGATCGACGTTGTGGGTTCAGACACGGAATACACGGTGTTTACACGTAACTCCTTCCGTTCGATTAAGATCTTCAATGATGAAATGCTATTGCATGAATCTTTGAAAAAAGGCGGCGGTTTCGGTGGCGATATGGAGCTTAAAGCTGGTATGCCAGGAAAAATCATCGAGATCTTTGCAAAAGAAGGCGACGTCGTGAAAGCGAACAAGCCACTTTTGATCATGGAAGCGATGAAAATGGAAAACGAAATGCGCGCTGCTCGTGATGTAAAAATCAAAGAGATCAAAGTTAAACAGGGTGATTCAGTTGAATCTGGCGCTGTTTTGATCAAGTTCGAAGAGCCTTAATCGGTACTTCGCAAAGAATAAAAAGGGGAAGCTTTCGAGCCTCCCCTTTTTTATGTCCAAATTTGAAAACTTCTATTCGCGTTGGTTTTGGCGGTATTCAGCCGTACGCTTTCTCTCGAAGATACTAACCATCAAAACGCCTGCTTCATATAGCAGAACCATTGGGATCAGCATCATCACCATGCTCATCAAGTCCGGCGGAGTGATAATTGCTGCCGCAACGGCAAGCCCCATGATCGCATAACGACGCTTTTCTTTAAGAAACTTGGAACTTACAATCCCCATCATTCCCAGAATTGAAATCACCAAGGGCAACTCAAACGACACACCAAACATCAAACACATTTGCGTAAAGAAGCTTAGATACTGATCGATTGAAATCATCGCTTTATCTGTGCTGCCACCGTAGTTCATCAGAAAGTGGAAGGCCATCGGCAAAACGATAAAGTATGAAAACGCCATTCCCGCCACGAAAAGACCTGAACCCGCAACGATAAAACCGACGGAGTACTTCTTTTCGTTCTGATAAAGTCCCGGAGCTACAAACTTCCACACCTGGTACAACCAGAATGGGCAGGAGATCATGATACCCAACACAAAGGAGATTTTGATGTGAGCCATGAATTTATCCAGAGGACCTGTGTAGATCAAACCACCATCAGGAAGGTAGGGCGCAATCGGACCACGGATGAAATCAAAAACAGGTTCGCTGAAATAGTAGCAAACACCTGTTGCGATCAACAGAATCCATACACAGCGAACCAAGCGAAAGCGCAGTTCTGCCAAATGTTCGTAAAGGGATTGGGCCTTTTCGTTCAGCTCTTCAGTTCTTGCCATTAGCCCTTGCTTCCTTGATCGTCGTCAGACTTTTTAGAAAGATCCTTCAGTTCCATTTGTTGCGGTTCTTTGGCATCAGCGACTCCACCATGGGGCACATGATCTGGAGAAGACCAATCGCCCTCTTCAGCAACTTCAGACTTCACTTCAACCGAAGGTTCGGCAGGTGGATTCTGTGGTGGAGCTTTTTTGGGAGCGTCAAACAAATCAATCGGATCAAACTTGGCTTGTGCCTTCAGTTCATCCGTCAAATCACCTGTTGTACGTTTAAGTTCATTAAGAAAGCGGCCCAGTGTGCGCGCCAACTGCGGAAGTTCTTTGGGACCGATCACGATCAGCGCCAAAGCACCAAGGAATATAAGTTCTGACATGCCTAAGCCAAACATGGTCGCAGATTAGTGGAATCACCCTTGTTTGCCAAGCTTTACTTGGTCTTGTGGAAGGGTCAAAACACCCATTTCCACCAGCTTTTCCTTGGCCAGTGCCGATCCCGTGCGCTGATACCGGTCATAGAGGCGAAGGATGCTCTCGTCCGACTTAACAAAGGAGTGCTGACTGATATAGGTCAATACATCAACGAACTCAATAAAGCGGGCTGAGAACGTTTTATAAACACGCGCCAATCCATCCTCACGGGTGCAGTGTGCTAGATGTGTGTAGGCAGCTCCACCGATGTTTGCGTAGTAATCCACATCGACAATTTTTCGCTGTAACGAGTCCCCAAAAAAGCCGCTGATATACAGAGCTCTGTCTCCAAGCTTACGAAACTTTTCGGGCTTCAATGCTTGTTCTGCGTTATGGGCATGGAGATACATTTCTGCAAGAGTGCTTTCCGCCTCAAACAATGCGCGTGCATCCAGATATTGTTGAAGTAAATTTACGAGGTAGGTTTCGACAAGAGGAAACGTCTGAACTTTACGATCGTAGAGTCCTTTGGAAACGAGCTCTTGAAAGTAGCCTTCTGGACTAACCAAAAGGTCCACCGTTTGCGAGTCGGGTTTATCTTTCATCCTTCACTCACCGCTTTGCCTTACTATAAGTCTAACAATTATTTGTGAGGAATCGGTTAATTGTTTGCGGGAATCAGGACGTTGGTTGGATTTTAAGTGAGATTCTCAAACTGAGACACCAGAGCCCATTCCGCGCTTCCTGTATAACTTTTATACACTCCCCACCCCCTCATTTGTTCCCCATGGGTAAATACCCTGGCACCAGGCTTGCTCTTTAAGGCTGTGAAGAAAGAGCGGGTGTATATGATTAAGATTAATATGACTTCCAAATTAAAGATGAAGAAGTGCAAAAGCTCCGGCCGTTGTGTCGCTACTTTCGCAGTTCTTACTGGTTTGGCTGCCTATTACTACACAGCTCCAGCTGTGGATACCAACACTGTAGTTGGTGATATCACTGCGAAAATAGAGCAAGTTAAAGACTCCGTTCTTTCCCCAAAACCTACTCTGGACATGAACGCACAAATTGAAGCTATTGTTGCAGAAAGCGAACTTGAAGAATCCCAGCAAGCTGTGAATAACGCTGTGGAAAGCGACGAACCAGAACATATTCCTGAATCAGCTGTGGTGGAAAACCGCGAAAACATTCTGAATGACTATCAAGATCTAATCGCTGAGGACTTCCACATCCCGGAAAACATGCGTAATCGCGTGGGTTTTTGGTTTGATATCTATACTCAACACAACTCCCACAAACGCCTTATCCATCACACTGATTATCCGTGGATTGTATTTGAAGTCGTGGATGTGACTTCCATTATTGAATCAGACACTCCAAAGTTTCGCTGGATGAGAAATCAAAAGGCAGATGTGCTTGTAAAACAGCAGGTTGAAAAAACCAAAACTGCTCTTAAATCTCTTTCAAAAAGAAAGACCTTCGACAACCTGACTGAAGATGAAACGCGTGTGATGAATGCGTTGTCGCATTTGGACGGTGAAGTTCAAAAGAAAGCCAAGTTTGCTTTGGACAACGTGCGTGTGCAAATGGGACAAAGAAACTTCTTCCAAGAAGGCTTGGAAGTAAGTCCTAAGTACCTTCCAGGTATGGAAGAAATCTTTGAGAACTACAATCTTCCAGTAGAGCTGACTCGCCTTCCATTCGTGGAAAGCAGCTTCAATAAACACGCAAAATCCAAAGTGGGTGCATCAGGAATCTGGCAATTTATGGGTAACACCGGCAAGAAGTTCATGGTGGTCACTGACCATATCGACGAAAGGACTTCTCCGTTCAAGGCTTCCGTTGCGGCAGCCCAACTGCTTAAAGAAAATCATATGATCCTAAAACGCTCTTGGCCTTTGGCAATCACCGCGTGGAACCACGGTCCTCCGGGCATGCGCAAAGCCATGGCTAAAACGAAAACTCAGGATTTGGGCGAGATCGTAGACAAGTATCGCAGCAGAACATTTGATTTTGCCTCTTCAAACTTCTATTCAGAATTCCTGGGCGCTTTGTTTGCGGAAAGATACCATAAAGAGATTTATGAAGACGTAAACTACGCCAAACAATTGAACCTGCACACTGTGAAGCTTTCCAGAAGCATTAACGCGAAAGATCTTATGAAGCGCAGCAAGCTTTCAGAGGATGACTTCATGCTTTTCAATCCGGATTTGAAAAAAGCGGTGCGAGTAAACGCACAAGTTCCATCTGGCTTCATGATTATGCTGGATGATGATTCCCGCGATCATTTGAAGAACATCGTAGCCAGCGCCACTCTGGGCAAGAAAAAGAAAGTTTCCAAACCGACGACCGCTCAAAATGAAGTTACTTTGAGCGAGCCGGTTGCTAACGAACTTTAAATATCATTGGGCCCGACCAGAGAGATAATCTCTGGTTGGGAGAATATTTTCTGCGCCAATTTCTGAATATCTTCCGGGGTGATCGCAAAATACTTGTCTGCCACATCCAGACTTTCACGATAGTCCAATCCATAAATATCATCGAAGAGAATTGCGTTACAGATCGTGCCTTTACGTTGCAACTCAATATCATGGCGACCAATCAGATATCTTTGTGCGCGGGTCAGCTCTTCCTCGCCCACTTTCACTTCGGCCAGCTTTTGAAACTCAGCTTTTAGCATCTGAATGGATTTCTGAGCTTTCTCAGGGGAACAACCGATGTAACCACCGAAGTAACCGCCCTCGATACCTTCCATATGCATAGGAGAAACCGAGTACGCCAAAGAGTTCTTGTCACGAAGTTCAAGGAATAAGCGACCACCCTGACCACTTAGAATCGATTGAATAATTTCAAGCGTGTATCTCTCAGGACTCTTCAGAGTCAAACCCTGATAGCCCACGATGATATGACTTTGCTCTTTTTTAAGCTCATGGAAAATATGTTTTGATTCAGTGATCTTCGTTACCGGGAAATGATTTTCTATCTTCTTTCCTGGAGAAAGTTCCGCAGTCACTTGTTCTAAAGTTTTAACCCATTTTTTCGTATTCACATCGCCCACCACACAGAATGTCAGATTCTTTGCGTGTGCAACGTTGTTATAGTACTTGATCAATGATTCCTGATTGATGGCTGAAATCGACTGATCATTCCCCAAGAGGTCCCGCGAATACGGATGGTTCTTAAAGATTTCCTTCATGAAGTTCATCACGCAAATCTGTGATGGGTTATCATTTCTTGATTTAACCTGATTCTTTTGCACAATTTTTTCGCGCTCCAGAATTTCCGCCGGGAACTGTGGATTCAACAGGGAGTCGGTGTATATTTCCAGCATTTTGTCTTCAAATGGCGACAGGTAGTCCATCGACATACCCACGGAGTTTCTGCCACCGAAGGCTCCAATTCCTGCCGCCAGTTCATCAACTCGGTGATTGATTTCGTCCTCAGTAAAGTTCTTGGAACCGGATAACCAGTTTCTGGAGAACAACTCTGTCAGACCATTGGTTGTCCCATCTTCAGTACGGGCACCACCAAGGAAAGCCGCCTTCATAGATACATACGGAGTGTCTTTTTGTTCACGAATCAAAAGCGTTGCACCGGATTTCAAAGTGATTCTTTGAGTCTCAGGAATGTGCTTCACCGCTTCAGTGTTGATAGCGAATCTTTTTGGCACGAAACGTGGGGTTTTCTCGCTACTTGCCTTAACAGTAGACAAGGCGGCTTGAAGGTTCTTTGCAAAACGCTTCATGGATTTGTCCGCGACTTTTTTATCCATGTTTGTCATTAGCGACAAACTGAATGCATTGGCCTTAAAGTATTTTTTGGCAACCTTTTGAATGTCGACCGGCTTCAGAGAGTAGACCTGTCTCATATACTTGCGGTAGTGATTGTGATCCCCGTAGTAGAATTCATCTCCTCCGGCTTTTCTCGCAATGTTATCCACAGTCTCCATCGAATAAACTTCGTGGCTGGCAAAATTCGTTATCGCTTTTTGCATTTCCATCGTCGATGGAGGTTCTTCAATCAGCTTTGTAAGAACCGGAATCATTGTGTCCAATGCCTTATCCAGGTTCTCCGGTTCCAGATTGAAAGAAACGGCAAACAAACCATCATCGGGCATCGAATAGCTGAATGCTCCGACGGAGTTTGTCAAAGGCTCCCGGATACGCAAAGTCTGCATAAGTCGGGATGAATCACCCTGACCCAGAATTGCCGCCAAAACCTCAAGAGCTGCGATATCCTTGTGATTCACGTCAGGAATGCGCCAGCTTAGATAGCCAGTTGTTGTTTCGAATTTTGCCTGTTCAACTTTAATGCGAATATCTTTTTGGGCAGGCTCTTTGGTGTGTTTGGTCTTGCGCAGCTTAAACGGCGCGAAGCCACCAAACATTTGCTCAACCTTCTTTTTCATTTCTTTGGATTCGAAATCCCCGGCTATTACCAGGAACATATTCGAAGGAACATAGCGACTTTGATAGTACTCGCGGATCTTTTTAGCGCTAACGCTTTTTACAACTTTGTCGTAACCAATAACTGGAATGCCGTATTCATGTTTGCGGAAGATATTTGAGAAAAGCAATTGGCTGGATCGGCGTCCTGGGCTGTCTTGCCCGCGTTTGATTTCTTCTAAGACGACTTCGCGCTCATTGTCGATTTCCTTAGGATCAAAAGTGGGAAAACCCATCATTTCACTGATGACGTCCATCGCCACGTCTGTGAATTGCTTGGAAATCGTCACATAGAAAACAGTTTGATCGAAGGAAGTATAAGCATTCAGCTCCCCACCGGAACCCTCGACGGTCGCGGCAATTTCGCCCACTTTGTACTTGCGGGTGCCCTTAAAGACCAGATGCTCAATAAAGTGAGAAATCCCCTCTTCACCCTTTTTTTCGTCTGCAGAGCCTGTTTTCACCCACATTTGAACTGAGACCACAGGGGATTTGTGACTCTCTAACAAAAGGACTTTCATACCGTTTTTTAGTTGAAATTTCTTAGACATACTCTACATAACTCCCATGGCTTTTGGCGTTTACGTTCACATCCCTTACTGTATCCAGCGCTGCACTTATTGTGACTTCGCGACTTACGAGCAAAGTAAGATTTTGCCGCCGGATCAGTACGTCCAATTGCTGTTTGAGGAGATTCGCCAAAAGCATCGCTATTATCAGCCTCAAAAGTTAGACACACTTTACTTTGGTGGCGGTACACCAAGTTTGATCCCTGCTCATCTTATTGTAGCTGTTATCAAAGAGCTGGGTAGATATGGCTATACAACTGGACCCGATACTGAGATCACTATCGAGATCAATCCAGCGACAGTCGACAAAGATAAATTGAAAATGTACATCGACCATGGAGTGAATCGCTTCAGTGTTGGTGCTCAAACTTTCGATGACCGTTTGTTAAAAATGGTGCATCGCGAACATTCGGCAAAACAAACTCTCGAAACCCTGGACCTTTTGCGGGCTCACAACCTTAACTTCAGCTTCGACATTCTTTTCGCTCTGCCATCTCAGACGCTGGATGGTTTGAAAAATGATGTTCGCATCGCAGTTGAGCAAGGCGCCAAACATATCAGTCCATATTGCCTGACAGTTCCTGATGGCCACCCGCTCTCAAAAGGCCGCGCCATTGAAGAAGAGCAGGTTGATATGTTTGATTTCATTGCCAGTGAATTGACGGGTCGTGGGTTTCAACAATATGAGATCTCTAATTTCGCACTTCCAGGTTATGAGTCCCGTCACAACATGTTGTACTGGATTGATCAGCCCTATTGGAGTCTTGGACTAAGTTCTCATTCGTATTCCAAAGAATCAAAATGGGGTACCCGCTACTGGAATCTCAATTCCATTGGTGAATACAAAAAACAGATTCTGGATTTTGAAGGCAAAGAATTTACTTCGCCGGCTGCACATCTCCCGAAAGCCCAGGTGGAAGAACTTGAAATGCACCAGGCTCTTACGGACTTTTGTCATACCTCAATGCGTTTAATGCGCGGTCTCAATGAGCGTGAGTTGCAGGAGAAGTTCCCTGTTGCGGTTTATCATCAGGTTTCCAGCATCATGAACAAGCTCATTGGAAATGGCTGGGTTCAACAGGAGAATAACCACTGGTCCCTAACACGAGACGGCTTAGTAATTAGCAACAAAGTATTTCAAGAACTTACCTTCCTCCAAGAGGATGTCTAGGTCAGAAAAATCTGATCCTGCTTTAATTGACAATATTCAATGAATACACAATCTTAAGTATTGCGAAAGGAACTTTCATGTCAGAGGAAAACAACTCTCAAAATTCAAATCCTGAAACATCAGAAAACTTCGACGTATCTTCTGAAATCCAAAAGCTGCAAGAGCAGGCTGAAAAATATAAAAACGACTTCATGTACCTGCGCGCAGAGTTTGAAAACTATAAAAGAAACGCGATCAAAGAGCGTTCTGAGTTGATGAAATATGGTGGCGAAAGATTTATCCGCGATCTTTTGGACGTGGTGGACAATTTCGACCGTGCATTGCAAGTGAACGTAACCGCTGAAAACCTGAACACCTTTAAACAGGGCATTGAAATGACAGCGACGGAACTGCGCAATCTTTTGACTAAGCACTCTGTAACTGAAATCGCGTCTGATGGTATTCCATTTGATCCGAACATTCATGAAGCCCTTAGCTCAGAGGCCACTGATAAAGTTGCCCCTGGACATGTGGCGCGCGTTTTCAAAAAGCCTTACAAATTGCACGACAAGGTGATTCGCACCGGCCAAGTGGTGGTTGCGAGAAAGCCAGAATAAGAGGAATTGATTGTCTAAGAAGGACTACTACTCCCTTTTGAATGTTTCGCGTACAGCGACTGCGGATGAGATTAAGAAATCTTTCCGCAAGCTGGCGATGCAGTTTCACCCGGATAAGAATCCCGGAGATAAAAAGGCCGAGGAGAAATTCAAGGAACTGAGTGAAGCTTACGAGGTCCTCAGCGACACCAAAAAGCGTGAGATGTATGATCAGTTTGGTCATGCCGGTGCTGGATTTGGTGGCGGCGGAGCTGGTGGTCCCTTTGGTGGGGCTGGCGGTTTCGGTGGATTTGGCAATGCTGGCAGCTATGGTGGTGCTGGTGGTGGCCAGGGTGGAGATCCCTTCCAGGATATCTTTGGTGATGTCTTCGGCGATATTTTTGGTGGTCGTGCCGGCGCCGGTGCTGGTGCGGGTGCACGCACTCGTCGCCCGCAAAAAGGAACGGATCTTCGTTATACATTGAATGTTTCTTATGAAGAAGCTGCGGTAGGTACTGAAAAAGTAATCAGCTTCATGCGCCAACGTGGCAGCAAAGAAGAATCCGCAAAGCTTTCTGTTAATGTCCCAGCCGGAGTTAAGGAAGGACAACGTCTTAAACTTGCTGGCGAGGGAGATGGCGGTGGCGGCACTCCTGGTGATCTTTATGTGATCATTGCCCTGCAGGACCATCCTTTATTTAAACGTGCTGAAAACGATGTGACCCTGGATCTTCCAATCACTTATACGGATGCGATTTTAGGAACCAATATTGAAGTTCCCACTCTGACTGGCAAGGCGATGATTCGTATTCCGCCGGGCACTCACTCTGGACAAACGTTCCGTTTAAAGGGCAAAGGTTTCCCTAAAATCGGTGGTTTTGGGTCTGGTGATATGATGGTCAGAATTTTGGTGGATACTCCCAATAACCTGTCCAGCCGTCAAAAAGAATTGATCGAAGAACTTGCTAAGGCCGGAGAAGCAACACCTATGGTGAAGGCTTTCCACGACAAAGTATCTCACTTGATGAGGAATAGAAAATGACAGCGAAGCTCGCTCTGATTGTCTCCGTATGTGTAATCGCATCTTGTACGACTGCCACAACAAAAAGAACGGAGACCAAGCAAGCTCCCGTCGCTGGCAAAACGAATGGTAAAAAAGGCAAAGGAATGTCAGGCATGTCGGCTAAGCCGCCGCCTGCAGCTCCAGTCACCCCAGAGGCTGCTGCACCTGCCGCTTCCTCTGATCCATTAATTGCCCTTAAAGACCTGGTGGTTCTTTCAGTTCAAGCACCAACCAAGCAAGAACAAGACGTGTATCGTCTTCGCGCCATCGAAGACGTTGAGAATCGTCTAAATGAAAAGCAACTTGAAGAGGTCGCTGACAACTCGGACTATGGTTACCTTCGCGGTCATGCGATGTCCAGACTGGCTGATAAAGCCCTTGAAGAGCGCGACATTTCCAAAGCTAAAAAATACTACGCCGGTGTTATAGACTATCTTCCAGAAAGCGATCTGGCGGCCCGTGCACAAGATATTATTTCACAGCTTGATGCTGCTAAAAACGTTCAATCAAAGACTATCGGTGTGGTCTTGCCACTAAGTGGTCGAAACGCCCCTGTGGGTCAACGCGCCCTTCGTGGTCTTGAAATGGGCTTGGGACTTCACGTTCCAGGTTCCGGCTTTAAACTTGCGGTAATGGACAGCGAAGGAAATCCAGATTCAGCCCGTCGCGGGGTTGAGCGCCTGGTTAAGGAAGACAACGTCATTGCAGTCGTCGGCAGCTTGTTAAGCAAAACCGCGCCCGCAGTCGCTGCCAAATCAGATGAATTAGGAGTTCCTAGCATCGCGCTTTCCCAGCGCTCTGGCTTGACGGAAATCGGGCCCAGCGTTTTCAGAAATTCACTGACAAGTGAAATGCAGGTTCGTCAGCTGGTTCGTACAGCAATGGACGATATGGGCATGAAGAAATTCGCAGTGCTTTATCCAAATGATCAGTATGGTGTGGAATTCACAAATATCTTTTGGGATGAAGTATTGGCACGCGGTGGGAAAATCACTGCGATTCAAACATACTCCAACAAAGAAACTGACTTCAGACTGGTTATTCAACGCTTGGTCGGCACATACTACGGCGAAGGCCGTCAGGACGAGTTCAATTTGCGCATGAGAGAGCTTAAGCATTCTGATAAGAAACGCTCAGCTCGCGGCGATAACACAGAAAACGTACTCCCACCGATTACGGATTTTGATGCGATCTTCATCCCCGATAGCGCTAAAGCGATGGGTCAAATTGCTGCAATGCTCGCATTCAGTGACGTTCGCGGCGTCAAGCTGATGGGTACAAATCTTTGGAACACAGCCGGCATTGCAAAACGCGCTGGTAACTTCGCCAATAGTTTAATGTTTGTGGACTCCATCGCCCCTACGACTCAGGACCAATCCCGCTTTGCTTCTGAGTACAAGAATCTTTATGGCGAGGCACCTTCACTTATTGAAATTCAGGCTTACGATGCCGGCTTGATCCTGCGCCAGCTGGTGGCTTCAGGAGCCGATTCTCGCGAAGAATTGACGGCTAAGCTTATCGGCCTAAGTAAGTTTCCAGGGTCGCTGGGAAGCCTTTCTATGAGCTCTGAGCGCGAGATTGACCGACCTGTTATCTCTCTGACAGTAGACAAGGGTGAAATCATTCCATTACGTATTCGCCAATAGGTTCCATAAGTTTATTTAATGACCTTTTTTTAACCGGCCCCCTACCCCGTTCCGTCTAAGGAACACAAAGCGGCAAGCAAGTCGCTAATCCTAAAGAAGGGGGCTGTTATGACGAACCAAATCAAAGAAAACATTGTTACCGAGTGCCGTAAGAAACTTATTCTGACGAAACAAGACATTCTGAATCGTATCAGAACAGCCCAATCCAATTTCGTTCGCTCGGAAAAGTCTGGCGACGAGGGGGATGTTTCAGTTGCTCATATCGAGGAGCACACTTTTTTAGTTTCACAGGAGCGCATGAGAAATCAACTGCTCGAAGTCGAGATGGCCCTGGCACGAATTGAGCAAGGTACATTCGGACTTTGCGAAGAAACCGAAGAGCCGATTGAGGCAGAGCGTTTATTGGCAATTCCTTGGACTCGACTCAGCATTGAAGGTGCTGAGATGCGTGAAGCCTTTGGTAGAAAGTTTGCGCGTTAAAAAATCTGTTTCACTTTCTGTTTCTGTTTCACTTTCTGATCGCGCACTTCTCCTCTGAAAGCCATGCAGCAAAGCAGTGCTTACTATTTCGTCACGCACTGCTTTTTTGGTGACACACAACTCATCCCTCGTAATAACAGGCTCAATTTTGGGCACGTCTCAATACAACTGAGACGGCGATCATCATATCGGGGGGTGAGATGAACGCAACCGAACTAAGTACGGAAGAACTTGAAAGCTTGAAGGACTCTTTGCTTTTGCAAAAGGGTTCGATCCTTAACAAGTCACACGAATTCATTGCAGAGCAATCCAGCATCAGTGGCGCTGGTGATGAAGCCGAAGTGGCTTCTCAGGATGTTGCTAACAATATCTCCATTCATTTGCATGAAAGAGATCGCACGGCACTTTATGCGATCGAGCGTGCATTGGGTAAAATTGCAGAGGGGACTTACGGCCAGTGCGAATCCTGCAGCGAAATAATCGGTGCACGTAGACTTCAGGCCAGACCTTTCACAGCCCTATGTATTGAATGCATGGAAGAACAGGAAGCACTTCGCCACTGACACGGATGTCAGTCCAATTTTTCATATTTTCATTCAAGCAATTCTCAGCTCGCTCCGAAAAGTCTCATACATGAAACATTTCCCGCATCAACGCGGAGGAGCGGTATGAGTTTTGACGATAAAGTTCTAGAAATCCCACAGACACTTCCAATGCTACCTGTGAGAGACATCGTTGTTTTCCCCTACATGATCATTCCATTGTTTGTAGGTCGCGATTCCTCGATCCGTTCAGTTGAAGAGGCTTTGGCAAAAAATCGCCTAATCTTCCTTGCTTCACAAAAAGATATCTCTGAAGAAAATCCAACGCCGGATTCTATCTACACAGTAGGTACAATCGCGATGATCATGAGAATGCGCAAGCTTTCTGACGGTCGCGTAAAAATCCTTATTCAAGGTGTGGCTAAAGGCCGCGTGAAAAACTACTCCAAGACTTCTCCATCGTTTGAAGTGGCAGTAGAAAAAATCGAAGAAATTCCAAATCAAAAATCCGTTGTCGAAAACGAATCTTTGATCAGAACAGCGAAAGAGCACATTGAACGTATTATTGCTCTAGGTCGCCCACTTTCACCAGACATCTTGTTGGTGTTGGATGATGTCACTGATCCAGGTCGCATCGCTGACTTGATCGCTTCCAATCTTGGCATCAAAGTTCAAGACGCTCAACAAGTTCTTGAGACTCATGATTCTACTGAAAGACTGAAAATCGTAACTGAGATTTTGGCTGCTGAACTTGAGGTTATGCAAACTCAAGCTAAGAATCGTCCAAATCAAAAAGACGATGCGAACAAAAATCAACGTGAATACTTCTTGCGCGAGCAAATGAAGGCTATAAAGAACGAACTTGGCGAACAAGATTCTAAATCTGAAGAGATGGACGAGCTTCGTGATAAACTGACGAATGCTGGTATGCCTCCTCATGTTGAGCAAGAAGCAATGAAGCAGTTGGGTCGCTTGGAGCGTATGCATCCAGACGCATCTGAAGCAACAATGGTTCGTACATACCTTGACTGGATGGCGGATCTTCCTTGGAGCAAAAAATCTGAAGATCATATCGATCTTAAGCGCTCTAAAGAAATTCTAGATGAAGATCACTACGAGCTTGAAAAAGCCAAAGACCGCGTGATGGAATTCCTAGCGGTTCGTAAATTGAAACCAAATCTTAAAGGACCTATCTTGTGCTTTGGTGGTCCTCCAGGTGTAGGTAAAACTTCTTTGGGTAAATCTATCGCTCGCGCGATGGGCCGTGAGTACTTCCGTATCGCTTTGGGCGGCGTGAAGGATGAAGCGGAAATCCGTGGTCACCGCCGTACTTATGTAGGTGCGATGCCAGGTAAAATTATCCAAGCTCTTCGCCAAGCGAAAACAAACAATCCAGTTATCGTACTAGATGAGGTTGATAAATTGGGTTCTGATTTCCGCGGTGACCCTTCAGCAGCAATGCTTGAGGTTTTGGATCCAGAACAAAATGCAACTTTCCGTGATAACTATTTGAATGTGGATTTCGACCTTTCAAACGTGTTGTTCATCGCTACTGCTAACGTGTTGGAGAATATCCCACCAGCATTGCGTGACCGTATGGAAATCTTGAATATCCCTGGTTACACAGAGAACGATAAACTTTTGATCACTAAAAAACATTTGATCAGAAGACAAATCGAAGCAAACGGTATCACTCCAGAGAACATCAGCTTCACTGATGAAGGTATCAAATACCTTATCGCTGGCTACACTCGCGAAGCAGGTCTTCGTAACCTTGAGCGCGAAGTAGGTTCAGTTTGCCGTAAAGTTGCTAAAATGGTGGTAATGGAAGAGGCAAAATTCGTAGAAGTAAACGCTACGACTGTACCAGAACTTCTGGGCCCTCCACGCTTCCAACGCGACGACAAAATCGCTGATTCCCAAGTTGGTGTTGTGCAAGGTCTTGCATGGACACAAGCTGGTGGTGAAGTGTTGACTGTTGAAGCTTTGAAAATGAAAGGTAAAGGACATCTTGCATTGACGGGCCAACTTGGCGACGTGATGAAAGAGTCTGCTCACGCAGCAATGTCTTACGCTCGTGCTCACATGGAAGAACTGAACATTCCTGAAGACTTCTTTGATAAGTACGATATCCATATCCATTTGCCAGCAGGTGCGATCCCTAAAGACGGTCCTTCTGCAGGTATCACTCTTACAACTGCGCTTGTAAGTTTGATGACAGGTACACCGGTTCGTCATGATATCGCGATGACTGGAGAAGTGACTCTTCAAGGTCGCGTACTTCCTGTCGGTGGTATCAGAGAGAAGTGTCTTGCGGCTTTGAACCTTGGTATTACGAACATCGTGATTCCAATGGCTTGTAAAAAGGACTTGGCGGATATTCCGAAAGTTTTCAGAGACAATATCAACTTCATCTTCGCTGAGAATCTTGATGAAGTGTTTGCAGTAGCTTTCGATAAGAACGCCGCTACAGACCACAAGAAGACTGGCGTTAAGAAAGAAACTAAGAAAACAAAATCTTTGGCAGCGTAATCACTACCTGCCCAAGTACATCGCCCCTCCCAAGATGATGTAAAGAAAAAGGACTGAGCAATCAGTCCTTTTTTGTTTTTTCGTCCGATCCCCGGATTGCATTCTCCCCAAACTGAAACTATCCTGACTTCAGCACAACTGCCGCAACGCGTATCCAAAAACCGGCAGGCACCTTTTGGGATGGGATCTATGAGAATTGTTGCTTCTGTTTTTCTTGCCACTGCATTGGTTTTTTCTCCGCTTGCTGATGCGAAAAAGTCTAAAAAGAATAAAGTGCAGTTTCTTACTGGTGTAGTCGAGAAATGTCATGATGGTGATACTTGTCGTGTGAAGGTCGGCGGTAAGATTGCCAAGATTCGTTTTGCTGGTATTGATTGCCCCGAGCTTTCTCAAAAACATGGCAAGCAGGCTCGCAACTTCACTGAGTCAGTAGTTAAGGGAAAAACTGTTAACCTGGAATGCGACGGCAAATCCTTTGATCGTTTAACTTGTACTGTATTCTTTGAAGACAAGAACGTTAATCTAATGATCGTACAAAATGGTTGGGCCTATGACTCCACCAAATACTCCAAGGGCCGCTACCTGGCTTCCGTTGATGAAGCCAAAAGTCGTCGTGCAGGAATCTGGTCAGATACGGATCTTATGAGTCCCTATTGCTACCGTCATAAGACGAATAGGAAATGCTCCCTTGATCGAAGCTATATGCCTTAGTTTCCTCGAAAATCTCGTCGATTTCGCCGGACTCATTAAAGATGATAATCTGCGCATCCCACTCCGCCACACAGGACTGAATTGTTTCTTGTGGGGCATACAGGCCCACCTTCGTCAAAACATTCGCATACACACAACGATCCGCAATGGCTGAAACCGTATGGTGATCCCCTATTCTATGTCTTAATGGATGAAGATATAAAGTCGCCGACTCATGGTCGTAAAGGTTTCCCCTTGCCTCAGTCGTTGATACGGCATTTTTGAACAATCCCAGTTCTTTTTCAATATTCGAACTGCTCATACGAACGTGGATTGATTTTTTTGGGCAATTAAAGAATCTGATTCCCTCTGCCAGATGAACCATACCCATCAGATTCGGGCTTTTAGCTGTCAACAATGCGACTGCCTGATCCACCATGTAACCGCGAATCAAACTTCGTAAATCCAGGTTCCGGGATTCTTCGCGAAAGGGTTCAAAGTACCCATCCGAAATTACGCTGGCATCAAGGGCTGCCTCCAAAACTTCGGCAACCGCCTTGGACATTTCAAACGAGTCATCGCCTTCAATCGTCAATACCTGGTTGATTTCTGAATGCGGGTCATCCAAATTTACCTGCATTTCAATCTCTGCCAGATTTTGAAGCACCGAGGTCAGATGACCCTCATGATCGCCAGGCGAAAAGAGATTGATCTGAATAAAGTCACCCAACATGGGGCGACCGGCCTGTGCTGTATAGTCGAGAATGTTTTCCATTAAATAACGATAAAAGAAAAAGCCCCGGTTGGAATTAGCAACCGGGGCTTTTTGCAGGATAACATCTAAATTTTAAGGCTTACTGTTTAAAGCCCTTAAGGCGGTCGTTTTCAGATTCCAAAACCCGAACCAGAGTTTTGAGATCCATGACTTCATCCTTCAATTGGAAGATTTGCTCTTCCTTTTCCTGAAGGATCTGCGTGTAGGCTTTCTTAAGTTCATTAAGTAGCTTGTTTGCCGCAGTTAGGATTGGCTCATCCTTATTTACTTTAACCGTCTTTTCAGCAAGGTCCTGAGCCTTCATTTCATCCTTTGAAGAAGCCATTTCCGTTCCTTCTTTCATCATTCCTTGATGAGCACCCACCAAAGCAAGGTTTTCGCTTTCTTGGGAGGGGCGATGTACTCTTTGATGGGTACCCATCGGTTCATCCATGATGAAGTACTTGCCGTCTTCAAATCGGAATCTAATGTCGTCAGCTTTGATTCTTCGGCGGAGAGTACTCACACTAATTCTGTATTTAGTGGAGTAGTCCATTAGCGGTAGCCAAGAACCAGTCATCTCAACGTTCATTTCGATCCCCTTTTACTCACCCTGGCCTAAACCAAAGTGCAAGTAGCTAGCTTTTCGGAAATAGGTGGTCGCCTACTCAGCTTGCGTATTCAACCCTATCACAGGACTTCAGTCTGTCAAAGATAGTGTGACTACTTATTCAAATTCAACAAAAAACAGGACCTTGATCTGGCTATTCAGCGACTAGTCACGGTTTTAGGCTGGACCAACGTCTGACTACCCTTGCTCTCCACCACCTGAGATCAGATACTTATGCACAGATTATGCGTATTAAAGATAAAAAGAAAATTGCATTGGTCCTAAGTGGCGGCGGCATCAAAGCGGCAGCTTTTCACATTGGCGTTTGCCTGGCTCTTCAAGAGAAGGGTTTCAAGTTTGCCGGTGGAACCAAAGAGATGGTGCGTCAGAATTTCGATCCTGATGATCCGATGACGATTCGTTGTTATGTGGGATCCAGTGCCGGTGCATTTGTTGCTTCGATTTTGGGGGCTGGGTATCCAATTGAATCATTGATCAATGCCTTCCAGATCGGATCCGGCACCACACCTTCTTTCGATAAAGATGACCTTCGCTATTTAAAACCGATCTCTTACCGCAACATCTTCAATTTGAATTCCAGTGGTTTGCTTAAGTTCATTCCCCGCACATTGCTGGATAAAACCATCGTTAAGGGCGGCGTCGAATCCCTGATTAAAAATGGATTGAAGCTTAACGGTTTGTTTTCAACCGGTGGCATTGAAAGCTATCTGCGCAAAGAAGTTCTATTGGATAATGACTTCGCAAGATTAGGTGTCGATCTGTTTGTGATTGGTACTCAGCTTAATCATACTCGTAAGGCCATCTTCGGAAACTTCCCTGAGTCTTACAAAACCCCAAATCACATGTACATTAACTACGCCCCGATCAGCACGGCGGTGGCAGCTTCAACTTCCTTGCCTCCTGTTTTTGCTCCGTATGGAATAAAACGGCCGGAAGACGATAAAGAGATGTTCTTTTATGATGGCGAGATCAGGGACACACTTTCCACACATGTTGCCGCCGATCACGGAGCTGATTTGGTCATTTCCTCTTACTCAACGCAACCTTATCACTATACTGAAGAGATGGGCTCGCTGCATAAGTACGGGATTCCATTGATATTAAATCAAGCTCTGTACCAGGTGATTCAACAAAAGATCGCCAAACACATTCAAAATCAGAACGACATTAAGTCGATTTACAATACTGTGGATGGCTATCTAAAACAGATCAAGCTTCCCGATGACCAGCGTGAAAAGCTGTTGGGACTTATTCGCGATAAAGTTCAGCATCGCCCTGAAGTCGACTACATCTATATCTCACCACGTCCACAAAACTACGAGATGTTCTTTGTCGATCACTTTAGCCTTAATCCGGAAATCCTGGCGCGCATCGTGCGCATAGGCTTCAAATCCGGAATCAACGTTCTCCGCCAACACGACTTTTAAATAAAAAAACCCCGGCCTTTTAGGTCGGGGTTTTTGTTTTCACCTATGGCGCAGTCGCTTACAGCAAACTGTTTTCGATTGCCGAAAATAGCGGACCGGAAACGAAGCCCATGAAGATGATTGCCAAAGCAGTGACTACAACCATCACAGTAGTTGCATTCAAAGAGTGCTCAGCGATATCAGCGTTGCCATCTTTCATGTACATAACAACGATTGGGCGCAGGTAGTAGTAAACGGAAATCACAGAGTTCACCATACCCCAGATTGCCAGCCACAACAGACCTTCACCAATAGCTGCGTTGAACAGGTAGAACTTACCAAAGAAACCCAGTGCTGGTGGAATACCTGCCAATGAAAGCAGGAAGATTGTCATACAAAGAGCCAGCATCGGACGTTGTTTTGCAAAACCCGCAAGATCATCGATATTTACGATATGGTTCTCGGATTTCTCAAGCATGCTTGCAATCGCAAACGCACCCAAAGTCATCAAAGCGTAAGACAGGATGTAGAAGATCACACCAGCAGCACCAAACGCTGCATCGTCACTTACACCCGCTGTGATTACGCCCACCAGAATATAACCTGAGTGAGCCACAGAAGAATAAGCGATCATGCGTTTGAAATTGTTCTGAAGAATCGCTGCTGTATTACCCACGATCATCGTGATAACCGCCAACCATTGAAGCATATCAAACAAATGATCCGAACCCACCAAAGAGCGAGTTGCGATCACACGAAGGAATGCCGCAAAGGAAACTGCCTTAACCGCAGTAGCCATGAATGCCGTGTGCGGAGTCGGAGATCCTTGGTAAACGTCCGGAGTCCAAGCGTGGAATGGAGCGATTGAAACCTTGAAGCAGAAGCCCAGGATGACAAAGGCCATACCAAACATAAATAAACGGTTCGTTTGAACCAGTTCAGATGCCTGATCCATGAACGCAAGAATGTTTGTGTTTCCAGTTGTACCGAAGATAAATGCCACACCGTAAAGGAACAAAGCCGAAGCAAATGAACCCAGGATGAAGTATTTAAGTGCCGCTTCTTTGGAAAGTTTCTCTTCGTGGCTCATTGCAATCATCAGATATAGAGACAAAGACATCATCTCCAAGCCGATAAACACCATCAAAAGATCCACCGCAGAAACCAGGATCAACATCCCGACAGCTGAAGACATCGCTAGGAAAATCAGTTCCGAAAACTGCTTGCCCGTTGTTGCCGGATTTTCGTACATCATCACCATTGAAGCCGAAGCCGCAAACAATGCAATGATACCCATCCACTGAGTTACACCGTCAAAGATCAAACCATTATTGAACGCCGTTTTACCCGCGCCGCCGAAAACGATCATCAAACCAACCGCAATCACCACGCCAATCAAAGCCTGGCTTAGAGTGATGATTGGATTTTGTTCGCGATTACCACGAAGAACTTTTGCCGTGATCGGCACAAGGCTTGCCAAAAACAAGGCAAGCATTGGAGATACTAGAAGAATGTCACTTAGACCAATATTCATGTTCATTATTTATCTCCTTGTGCAGCTGCTGCTGTGGATTGCTCCGGCGTAGTCGGCGCGGTAGCGGTAGCAGTAGCAGTGGCACCAGGTTGATTGATTGTCAGGTTGTAGGTGTTTTTGTTGTTCACCAAGTGATCAATGCTGGCTTTGGAGTAGTTAAGGAAATTGTTCGGGAACAATCCCATCCAGAAAACCATAATTACCAATGGAATCATCACTGCGATTTCACGAGCATTCAGATCATGAAGTGGGTGATGTTCGTCTTTAACCAACTCACCTTGTTCACCGAAGAACACACGTTTAAACATCCACAACATGTAAACCGCACCCAAAACAACACCCGTTACTGCAAAGTATGCAAATACCGGTTGTGCCTGGAACGTACCCATCAGGATGAAGAACTCGCCCACGAAACCGTTCGTCATTGGAACCGCGATCGAAGACAAAGTGATGATAAAGAAGAAAATCGTGAACAATGGCAAAACACCGGCCAAGCCACCGTACTTGCTGATTTCACGAGAGTGCGTGCGCTCATAAATCATACCGATCAAGATGAACAGGGCACCCGTTGAGATACCGTGATTCAACATTTGATACAAACTACCAGTCATACCATAAGCATTGAATGCAAACAGACCCAGAAGGATGTAACCCATGTGAGACACAGATGAGTAAGCAACCAGTTTCTTAACGTCCGGTTGAACCATCGCTACCAAGGCACCGTAAACGATACCCACAGTACCGATCAGCATGAACAACCAAGCCCAGTATTCAGAAGCCTCTGGGAACAATGGAATCACCCAGCGCATGAAGCCGTAAGTACCCATTTTAAGCATTACACCCGCCAGGATTACTGAACCAGGTGTTGGTGCTTCAACGTGGGCATCTGGCAACCAAGTATGAACCGGGAAAGCCGGAACTTTGATCGCGAAAGCCAATGCGAAGGCAAAGAACAGAAGCGTTTGCAGGCTGAAGAAAGTACCACCCACGAACGGAATCTGAAGTTTATAGAAATCAAGCAAGCTTGCGCTCATCTGACCTGTTGTTTCCTGAGTCAGGTACATCATGTAGATCATCGCAACCAGCATCAGTACAGAACCCGCCATCGTGTAGATGAAGAACTTAACTGTTGCGTAGATTCTGCGAGATCCACCCCAGATACCGACCATAAAGTACATCGGGATCAGAGAAAGTTCCCAGAATACGTAGAAGAAGATCGCATCCATCGCAAGGAAAGTACCAAGCATCGCAGTTTGCAGAATAAACATACAAACGTGGAAGCCTTTTACGCGCTCACTGATAGATGTCCAGCTTGCCAGGATAGTGATCGGAGTAAGGAACGTTGTCAGAAGGATCAACCACAATGAGATACCATCGATACCCATGAAGTAGCTGATTCCGAAACGTTCAATCCACATGTAGCGCTCAACCATTTGCAGGTTGGAAGTGCTTGGATCAAACTGCTGAAGCAAAGCCAATGAAAGGATAAACTCGATAACCGCGAAGCCCAATGCCAGCGGACGGATCGTCCTGGCATTCGGCCAAACAGCGATGATCAGAGCAAAAACTAGAGGTAGAAAAACAATTGTACTCAGGATCATATCTTACCCCATGATCACGTATGAAAGGACAACAACGACACCGATACCGATGTACATTGCGTATTGTTGCATATTTCCAGTTTGAAGAGAGCGAGCCAAAGAGCCCATTCCTTTCACCAGATCCCCTGCCCAATAAGTGCACTTATCGATGAAATTCACATCCACATAATACCAAGTGTTCTTACTTAGGTTTATCAAAGGATTAATGATTCCGCCGAAGTACGCTTCGTCCACGAAATATTTGTTATAAACAAGGTTGTAAACCGGTTTGATGCTTTCAGCGATTTTCTTAGGAGTCTCTGGAGACTTCACATAGAACTGGTACGCGATAATCGAAGAGATCGCCGCCAAGCTCACAGAAGTTCCCATCAATACCCACTCAGTTGTTACATCGAAGTGGCCCAAGTTTGGAATCTTAGTGATCATCGGACTCAACCAGTGCTCCCAAACATTTGGAAGGTGACCCAAATGCTCACCAATCACGTGAGGGATACCAATCCAACCACCGATCACAGACAACACCGCAAGGACGATCAAAGGGATCGTCATCAAAGCTGGAGATTCATGTGGATGGACGTCAGATGGAACGCGGCTTTTGCCCCAGAAAGTCAAAGCCATCAAACGAGTCATATAGAATGCAGTCAAAGTCGCACCCAAAGCACCTGCTGCCCAAAGGATCGGAGAACCCATTGGTGAGAAGAATGCGTAAGCCAGGATTTCATCCTTAGAGAAGAAACCTGCAAACGGTGGCATACCGATAATTGCCAACCAACCCAACAAGAAAGTGATGTGAGTGATTGGAAGGTATTTTTTCAAGCCGCCCATTTTTCGGATGTCTTGTTCTTCGTGCATTGCATGGATCACAGAACCAGAACCCAAGAACATAAGGGCTTTAAAGAATGCGTGAGTCATCAAGTGGAACATTGCTGCTCCGAATGCACCCACACCGCAAGCCAGGAACATGTAACCCAGCTGGGAAACTGTAGAATAAGCCAGAACTTTTTTGATATCCCATTGGGTCATACCAATAGTTGCTGCCAATACTGCTGTTGCCGCACCGATGATCGCAATAACCATCATTGTGTTAGGAGCCATGATGAAAAGTGGATTCAAACGAACGATCATGTAAACGCCCGCAGTAACCATCGTCGCCGCATGGATCAGGGCTGAAACCGGTGTTGGACCGGCCATCGCGTCTGGAAGCCAAACGTACAATGGAATCTGCGCTGATTTACCAGTTGCACCGATGAACAGGAACAAAGTTCCCAATGTCAAAGCACCCATCCAGGAAGCTTCAACCGTTGTTGGCGCCAAAGCATTTAGTTCTGCAAAGTTCAAAGTACCGAAAGTCATGAACAATACGAACATACCCAACAAGAAAGCCGCGTCACCGATACGGTTCGTGATGAATGCTTTCATCCCTGCCGCAGCTTTTTCTTTATCTGTGAACCAGAAACCGATTAGCAAGTAAGAGCAAAGACCCACGCCTTCCCAACCTACGAACATCACCAGCAAACTGTCGCCAAGAACCAGCAACAACATGTTGAAAATGAACAGATTCAGATATGCGAAGTATTTAGCTGCGCCTTTATCGTGGTGCATGTATCCGATGGAGAACATATGGATCAAAGTACCAACACCCGTGATCACAAGGATCATGATGGCGCTGATTTGATCAACTACGAATCCGGCGTTTACTTTGAACTTATCAACCGCCATCCACTCGAAAAAGCTGACTGCGATTCTGCGGGATTCCGCAGACATTTGCACCAAATCCACCACAAGAAGGATCGAGCACACGAATGAAATCGCAACCGCCAGAGTGGCAATCACACCGGCCACGTTTGCAGAATGTTTTTTATAGCGGAAGCCATTGATCAGGAAACCAACCAATGGACTTAGGATAACGATGGCCATTAAAACTGAATGATTCATTCGGCCTATCCTTTCAAGTGCTCAAAGAAGCGAATATTCACTTCGTTAAAGCGTTTAAAGATCGATACTGCCAGTGCCAGACCCACCGCCGCCTCAGCTGCCGCGATAGTCATTACAAAGAACACCATGATGTGACCATCAAGCAGGCCCAGGAATTTACTGAATGCGATGAATGTCAAATTCACTGAATTCAGCATCAACTCTACGGACATCAACAGGACGATTACGTTACGACGAAGCAAAACGCCCGCCATACCCATTGCGAACAAAATTGAAGCCAGAACCAAATAGTGTGTAAGGCCGATGTTATTGATGAAATCAGCGTTCATGTGTTCCACCTTTACTGCGTGAAAGAGCTACTGCGCCTACAGCGATCACCAAAAGAAGAACGCCTAGAGCTTCAAAGCCAAAGATATATTTTGTGAATAGAATCTGCCCAAGAGCCTTGGTTGTTTCCATACCTGTGCCAACCAAAACCGGATTATCTGTTGTCTTAAGATTCATCAGGTTAACAGTTGCGTAGATGGAACCAAAGATCAGACCAGCCAACAACCCGACGGACATGATTTTCATAATGCCCGTGAACTTACCGCGTGTGAATGCGGAGATATCCTGTTTCAAGTCGAAAAGCATGATAACCATCGTGAAAAGTACCATCACCGCGCCTGCATAAACGATCAGCTGAACGCCCGCAATAAAGAAGGCGTTTAGAGTCACGAACAAGGCCGCGATACCCACCATGGTCATTGCCAGGCTCAATGCCGAATAAATCGGGTTCTTCAAAAGGATCACCATCAGGCCAGAGCCCAATGTTACGATCGCCAAAAACCAAAATAGAAAAGCGTCTGCTGTCACTTTTAGCTCCTTACAATGATGCCAAGTAAATCACGAGTGCCGTGATGATCGTGTTAGCCAATGCCCAAGGAAGCATTGTTTTCCAACCAAGATCCATCAATTGGTCGTAGCGGAAACGAGGCAAAGTCCAGCGAACCCAAACGAATGCCCAAATGAAAAAGAAGAACTTCACGTTGAAGACAACAAAGTGAATCAACGCCACCAAAGCCGAAGCCCAGTTGGCATTTGAAGTCACCGTCAGTGCCCATTCACGAACCTGCTCCACGGAGACAAACGGAATGCCGTAACCACCGAAGAAGAAGATCGCCATCAAACCGGAAGCGATCATCATGTGACCGTATTCCCCGATGAAGAACATGTTGAATTTGAAACCGCCGTACTCTGTATGGAAGCCGGCAACCAACTCAGACTCACCCTCTGCCAAGTCGAATGGCAAACGGTTGGATTCCGCAAAAGTCGCAGTGAAGAAAATCAAGGCGCCCAATGGCTGGAAGAAAATACCCCAGTTTGGAAGCCATGAAGAGGAAATCGTGTAGCCCATGAATTGGAAATTCAAAGTTCCTTGTTGAGCCATAGTCATATCGCTCAAGTGGAAAGTTCCGTACATCATGATCACGCCCACGATTGAAAGGCCCAGAGCCAATTCGTAAGAGATCGTTTGAGCGGAAGCGCGAAGCGCACCCATCAAAGAGTACTTATTTCCTGAACCCCAACCCGCCATCAACATTGTGTAAGCAGCCAAGGAAGAAACGCCCAGGATGAATACGATACCAACACCGATATCATAACCTTGAACTAGGAATGTATAAGGACCCCAAGATTGCCCAAACAATTCGAATGTTCCAACGGAGATTGGTGTCGACATCGGAATCGCCGAGAAGGCAACCGCACCTGGAATCAACGCAAATACCGGAGCTGCATAGTACAACAAAGGTTTTGCTGTTGAAGGAACGAAAGCTTCTTTCGTCAAGAACTTCACGGCATCAGCCAACAACTGCATCAACCCCAATGGACCGACACGGTTTGGACCAAGACGATTTTGAATGAAAGCAGAACCGCGACGCTCAACCCATACAAGGATCGGCACGAGTTGAACCATCATCAAAAAGATAACAACGAGCTTTAGCCCGTTGACGATTATTTCGAATGAATCTTTACCCATTCCCATTGATTAATCCCATTCCAATGCTTTTGATTTTACTTCCCAGAACAAACCGAAGATGAACACAGCCAAGAAGAAGGCCATGGATCCAAAAACGACCCCGCCTTGTCCAGTAGCGATGAAATCACGGAACGATGTCGCCCATGGGTACATAAAAATGATTTCGATATCGAAAAGAATGAAGAGGATTGCTGTGAGATAAAACTTCACAGAAACTTTCGTATCTTTTTTATCTAGCGAAGGGAGACCACACTCGTAGGGCTCGTACTTAACCGGATGATAATGCACTTTTCCGCCCGTCTTGATTGATAACCAGACAAGAAAACTGCCAAAAAGCGCAATAAAAATGACGATGAAAATGATTCCACCGAGTGCCACAGACCCTCCAAAGTTGTCGTTATTATTTGGATTTCAATTAGTTATATATGTGGAGTCTCTGAAATCCAAGAAATATGAATGGAAACAAGGCGATAACCATGGCAACATAACCCCACAAAATGAAAGCCGAAATGACTCACACAAGGCTCGAATCGATCTTGGATCGAGCCTTCGAAACAACCCGCGGAAAAGTTCAAGTGACCGGAGCCTCTTCTCCGCTCGCTCTTGCTTTCTTTTTGTCACAAACTTACTCTAAAAAAATCAACAGCTTGCCGCACCTAGTTGTTGTTGGCAGTCATGCCGAAGCAAACAAACTTCAGCAGCTTTTACAGTTCTTCGACCCACTTCGTCAGAGCACGATTTTGCCTGCTTTTGATGTTTCGGCCTATTCTGGTCTTTATCCGAACACGAGAATCGCCGCGGATCGAATTCGATTCCTGGCAAAAGCACAGGCTGCGCGACCCGGAGAAATCTTCATCGCATCTCCTGACGCGCTGATACAAAAAACTATTCCCGTCAAAATTCTGAAGGAAACCTCGCGAACCTTGTCGGTTGGCGACGAGCTGCCAGAAGACATTGCAGAGTATTTGAACTCTCTTGGCTATGTTTCTGCGCCAATGGTTGAAGACAAGGGACAGTATGCTTTGCGCGGAGGTATCGTTGATATCTTTGCACCCACGGAAGAATTGCCGGTTCGATTGGATCTGTTTGGCGATCAAATTGAAACGCTTCGGTACTTCAACGTCAGTGATCAGCGCAGCGCCGATGAAATTAGATCTTTTCAGCTGACTCCGGCTCGCGAAATTCTATTTAGAGACGAAACACACGAAAGACTTCTGCAACGAGTGCGCGCAAGTATTGAAGATCGCCCTGTTGAAAAAGCAGAGGCCGATGAAACTTTGCGCTCGCTTGTTTTAAAGAATTCTTTTCCAGGAATTGAATTCTTATTGCCGTATTTCTATGGAGAACCCGCAGCGCCGACAGAGCATTTCCAAAACCCGGTCAATGTCTGGTTCCTTGATCCCGTAGAAATTTCCCGCAATGCGGATGATTTCATCGCTGAACTGAAAGCTGACTACAACACCAGCTCTTCCCACGTGATTCGCCCAGAGATGGATCTGCTGTATCAAAATTTTGAATTGCTGACATATCCACAAAACAGTCGGCAGGTTTACTTCTCTACTCTTGAATATTTGGATAATGAAAATGCGGCGGATGCCCACGTTGAATACCGAACATCTTTAACTCAGGATTTTTCAAATCTATCGAGTGCCAACCCTGTGGGCTCTGAATTATGGTTGCAAGCTGCAACCAACAAACTTCACAAGTGGCGCGATGACGGCTACCGAATCTTCGTAAGCACCAAGAATCAATCCCATATCGATCGTCTGGCTTTGATATTTGAAAAGCTCGAGATGAAAGCGGTCCGCTGCAATCAGGATGAGTATCGCTGGGATTCCTGGCTGCAGGAGCAAGATAGCGACAAGCACCTGATTCACATAGTAAGTCGCTACTTGTCTGACAGTCTTCGTCTGGATGAAGAGCGCGTTATCTTTTTGCGCGACGAGGATTTCTTTGGCAAAAAAATGCGCAGCCGCGAGTCCACGGCCGCTCAGGACTTCCAAAAGCAGGCTAAACGACTTTCCTTTGGAGATTTAAAGCCCAATGATCTGGTCGTTCACGTTAAGCACGGCATCGGTGTTTACGAAGGACTGAAGATCATGAACATTGGTGGAGTTGAGTCTGAATACATTCAGATTGGCTTCAAGGACAAAGATAAACTGTATCTGCCCGTCTATCGTGTGGGTCAGTTGCAAAAGTTCTCCGGGGCCGGAGCCACCACAGTTTTAGATAAACTTGGCGGGACCGCCTGGGAGAAAACAAAAGCCAAAGTTAAATCCCATGTTCGCGACATCGCGGCAGATCTGTTGGCACTTTATGCAAAACGTGCAGAAATGCATCGTCCTCCATTTGAATTCCGTGAAAACGAGATTCAACTTTTTGAAAATGGTTTTCCATATGAGGAAACCAACGATCAATTGCGCGCCATTGGCGATATTCTTTCTGACCTAAAGTCCACCAAGCCCATGGATCGCTTGGTTTGCGGTGACGTTGGCTTTGGAAAAACCGAAGTGGCAATGCGAGCGACCTTTTTTGCAGTTCAGGCGCGCAGACAAGTCGCTATTCTTGCCCCAACGACAGTTCTGACTTTCCAGCACTTTGAAACTTTCAAAAAACGCTTTGAGGGATGGCCGGTCGATATACGTGTATTGAACCGCTTCGTGACACCGGCAGAATCCAAAAAAACCATCCAGGACATCAAAGATGGCAAGGTCGATATTATCGTCGGCACTCATAAGTTGCTGGGCAGTTCGATTGGTTTTAAAGATCTTGGTTTGTTAATCATCGACGAAGAACAAAAGTTCGGCGTCACTCACAAAGAGAAAATCAAGAAAATCAAAACCAGTGTCGACACGCTGACTTTGTCAGCAACACCGATTCCACGTACTTTGAATATGGCATTGGTGGGAATTCGCGATCTAAGTTTGATTAATACCGCTCCAGTGGATCGTTTGCCGACACGCACCTTCGTTACTAAGTTCGACGAAGAAACCGTGCGCAAGGCTATCACCGCGGAAATTTCCCGTGGTGGTCAGGTTTACTTTATTCATAATCGCATTGAATCCATTTATGGATTGGCCGATGAAATTCGCAAAATCGTTCCCGAAGCCCGCATCAAAGTGGCCCACGGACAAATGGAGGAACACGAGCTGGAAAAAGCCATGCTCTCGTTCTTCCATCATGAAATTGATGTGCTGATCTGTACGGCGATTGTTGAATCCGGCATGGACGTGCCTCGCGCCAACACTATGTTCATTGATTCCGCTCACATGTTCGGCTTGTCGCAGCTGTATCAATTACGTGGTCGTGTCGGGCGTTCAAAAACCCGCGCTTACTGCTACCTGATGATGCCGCGAAATCGCAAGCTGGACAAAGAACAGCAAGAGCGCCTGAAGATCATTCAGGAAAACACGGCCCTGGGCAGTGGAATCAAAATCGCACAGTACGATCTTGAGTTGCGGGGATCTGGCAACATCCTTGGTGAAGAGCAATCCGGCCACGTGAATACCGTGGGTTATGAGTTGTATATGGATCTATTGAATGAGGCTTTAGCGGAAGCTAAGGGGGAGAAAGTTGAAGACATGGAGCTTGATCCAGAAATCAACCTTAAGATTCCAGCTTTAATCCCTGACGCCTACATTAAAGACATCCGCATTCGCCTGGGTTACTACAAGGCCCTGGCCGAAATCACATCCACTGATGACCTGGATCGTATCGAAGAAGAATTGCGCGATCAGTTTGGTCCGATCCCGGATCAAACAGTCAATCTTATGGGTTTGATGCTGATTCGTCGCCAATGTAAAGAACTGGGCGTTCGAGACATCAGCGCCGGTCTCACATCTATTTCTTTGGTGTTTACAGAGAAAACAAAATTGGATCCTACGAAAGTCATTCAGTTGGCGATGAAAGAATCCAAAAAATATTCCATCACTCCGGATAATCGCCTGAATATAAAGATGTCCAACATCTCTTGGTCAGCGGTTCACGAGGAAATGGATAAATTGTTGCGATTAATTTAGAATTCCAGGCGCAAACCTGCGCCCCATATCGGATCTGATTCCATATTGGCTTCTGTATCGTCACCCGCAGCCAAGTATTGACTCATGAACACATCAAGAAACGTATTTTCCAAGCCGTAGTTGAAGGTGGCGGCTTTCGCAGTGTCGCGATCAAGCCAATCCAGTTGTAATAAGAAACCCACCGAATACGAATAACCCACTGGCGCATCTTCATTGATGGTGCTGGTCGGAGATTTATCCGTAAGACTCATTTTATACATCGACATGCCAAAGTAAGGGACCACATAAGGCTCGTTCATGATGTTGTCCATGGAATACTTTAAGGTCGCCATCAGTTTGGAAATTTCCAGTGTGCGATCTTCTCCGCTGCGGTTATCTTGGATGCTGCCCATTCCATAGGAGCCACCAATGGCCACGGAGCCGAGTGAAAAGTTGTATTTGTAGTCCATCGCCAAGCTTATAATTGGCAGGGAAGCTCCATCAAAAAGCTCTTGATAAGTTTTCCCATCATTGATGGAAACGAAGCTTACGGGAACATAGTCCTCATATTCCAAACCAAAGTAGATACCATGAGTTTCCCGACGGATCTTGTAGTCAGCCAGGTTGTCCTGTGCGATTTCTTTTTCAACCAAGGAATTGGTGTGGACTTCCACATATCCCTCTTCTGGTTCCTCAATGCTCGCAAATGAACTACTGCAAAAGATGACCAGCACCAGTGACACCAGTGTGTTGATTTGGATTCTTGGACTAAGGTGCAATTTCATGCTGTAACTCAAATCTTGTCTATTCCCGCTCTTGGCGAATGATATTCTAAGACCTATGAACAAGTATATCAGGGAAATCTGCAGAATTTTGAGCATTACTCTTGTGTTTTTTGCAATTCCCGTCCTTGTGCCAGCTCAGACAAAGTCATTAGATCAGATTATTGATACGAAAATTTCCAAAATGTCCCTGAATGAAAAGGTGGGGCAACTATTTATCGTTGGCTTCCCGCACACCAGGACAAACAAGGATTTTGAAAAGTTCATCCAAGACTATAAGCCGGGTTCCTTCTTGCTGTTTAAGCGAAATATTCAATCTCTGGAGCAGGTAAAAAAGCTGAACGAAGACCTCTACAAAATTTCCTACAACTCCACAAAACTTCCACCCTTGATTGCCATCGATCAAGAAGGTGGTGCGGTATCACGACTTCCCATACAGCCCAATCCTCCAAATGCACTCGCTATTGGACAGACTCAATCAAAAGAACTTTCTGAGGAAATGGGCTATCAAACGGGACTCTTTCTTCGCGAAGTTGGATTCAACATGAATCTTGCCCCAGTACTTGATGTCGCAGACCCGTATACCTCAAGCTTTATCGGCGTACGTTCATTCGGATCTGATCCGACACTGGTAAAAGAGATCGGCACGGCCTATGCAAAAGGGCTCTTGCGATCCAAAGTAATTCCCACTGCAAAACACTTTCCTGGAACTGGAAACGTCAAAGCGGACCCGCATAATGTTGTTGTTAATAATGTCTCTAGTGAAAGTTCTCTGAAAGCAAAAGATCTGATTCCGTTTGAGGGATATTCTTCACTTGGCTCCAATGTCGCAGTGATGCTGTCGCATTCTATTTATCCGGCACTGGATCCCAAGAGAGAACCTGCGAGCTTTTCCTCAAAGATATCCACAGAGCTTTTACGAAACGATTTGAAATACCAGGGTCTAGTAATAACCGACGACCTTCTGATGAAGGGCTCTAAAGATATACTTCGCCCTGATCAGGCTGCTCTAAAAGCACTTCTTGCGGGAGCAGATATCGTGATGATGACCTGGTCTATTCACGATCAGGAGCGCGCCATCAAAACCGTTCGCAGCGCTGTGGAAGACGGTAGATTTTCAGTAGATCTTTTAAATCAAAAACTTCACCGCATCCTTGTGACCAAAGCGTTTGCCAATATCTATAGAAGAAACCCTAATCTTCCCTCCCTCATTGCCAAAGGTACACTGAGCTCGCAGGACTACGTTAGCCTCGAAGAGCGAGTTTTAAACGAAAACATCCGCACTAACTTAAACTCCAAGACGGCTATAACTGACACGTCAGAAGCAGAGCGTGCCCCAGCTGCGAATCCCGAAGTGGTCTGTGCGTTCTCTCCATCATTTGATTTTTTAACAAGCTTTAAGAATGCATCGACCGACACTGTTCACACAAAGCAGCTATTCGGGAGTTCAAAGGTTTCTGATATCCTTAATCCGGCAAAAAGCAATTCCTGCGAAGTGATTCTGGTGGCGGTCACCGGACCTAAAACTGCACGTCTGCTTCGCACCCTGCCCACACAGATAAAAAAGAACACTGTTGTGATAAATTTGGGTTCACCAGGATTGGTACCCAAAGAACATCCCTATCGCAAGCTAGTGCAGCTGTATTTCAATCACAAAGACTCTGGCAAGAAAGTGGCAGAGCATCTTGCGGAGATCCTTAATTCGCAATCTGAAAGCTTTGCGCTTCGCGATTAGATATAATCAATGGTGACTTCACCACTCTGAGTTTCGATTTTACCAAGCTCCATCAGCAGAACACTCATTCGGTCATAGGTATCAATAGTCAGACTATCCCACAGTTGAACCTTTGGAACTCGTGGCGACGAGCTTGTGGTCTCAATGAGCCCTTTTCGTACATTTAAATAGTATGGCTCATCTGTAGCCGAGTCCGCAATTCGATATGAAATATTCGAGTTCAAGATTCTGGTCAGCTGTTTTGAGCGCAGGTATGTCATCCCGGCCCGCATGATGTGTCTATCAATCTTATCGGCAATATCAGAGGCCGTTAGAATAACTTCGATGTCTTCAGACTCGCCGTTCTCGACCTCAGATGACTCGACTTCTTCCTCTTCCTCAATAAATTCAAATTTCCGATTCCACCAAAGACTCAGAGCCATTATTTTTCGCAAAGATTTAAAGTCTTCAACACCCATCCCGTGACGCTCACAAAAGATCTGCAAACCATCTTTGACTAAGCTCGCTTCAATGGGCTCATAGAAAACATTGTCGTGAAAGCTCTCGGCGAGCACGCAGTCTCGCAGGTTTCTTAAAGAATCAAAAACTACGCTTGAAGTAAATGGTCCAATATTGAATTCCTGGCTTTGCTCAAACTCCATGTCAGTAAATTCCCGATTAAAGAACACAAGATTTCTATGGGCCGCCTTTAAACTGATATTGTATCTTGGGTCCCATTTTTTAATTTCATCGGTTTCAAGCAATGCCGCCTCAAGGGGACTGCCGCAGACTGTGACTCTTAAGTCATAAACCTGCGTTAGCATCTCAAGCTTTCGACTGTCGCGATTCTTCTGACCACGGAAATAGCTATTAACCCGATCTTTCAATGAGGTTGCCTTTCCGACGTAAAGGATTTCATCCCACTTACTGATCATTCGGTAAATACCCGGTTGATCCGGCAATGAAAGGCGCTTTGCTTTGTCCAAGGGATATTCATACTTGGTTCGCGCAGTCTTTGGTGTGACGTTAAGCCACGCTTGAAGCTGCTCCCAGGTCTCAACACCCTGCTTAGCTAACTCTACCATAAGCCCCTGCCAAATGACCCTGGTGGCCTGCGTCTGCTGGGCCGCTCTCTTTAAATCCTGTGACGGATAACCAAAGTATCCGGCAAGACCTTTAATCCCCCTGGTTGGAAGATTCGGGAATAATCTTTTTGCAATCTCGTGAGTGCAAAGAATCGAAAATGGAAAGTCACTTTCCTTCTGCGCATAGTAGCTTTTAAGAAAGGGCTTTTCGAACTGGGCAAAATGAATCAGGCAATGGTGCCCCTTGAATTTTGCCTCGATCTCGGAAAAAACTTTATCAGGCGTCTCAGCCGCGGCCATATCCTCGTTGAAGATTCCTGTGATCAATTGAATGCGATACGGGATCTTCTCTTCATTCGGCAGTTGAACCAGGCTTGCCTTGGTTTCCCCATCAAGTGACGTCCATGCCACCTCAAGGATGTGCGCACCACTCTCTGGCTTTGCGCCCGTAGTTTGCACATCCAAAAAGAAGAGTGGCATTTCATTTAACTTCACGTCGTTTTCCAAAACTCTGAAACATCAGAAAGAATTTTTCCGGAAACCAATTCCTGCACACTGTCCTGAAACCAGCCCTGAGGCATTGTTTCAGAGTATGTGGACTCCAGGAATCGAGTATCCATTAATACAATAATGCCCTTGTCATTTTCTGAGCGAATGACCCGGCCAGCAGACTGGATGGTTTTTGCCATCGCAGGATAAACATATGTGTAGTTAAAGGCCTCGGACTTTTCATGGGAGCGCTCATAGTATTGGCGAATTTGCTCTCTCTCGAAGTCAAAGTTTGGAAGTGCCGGCCCCACCACAAAGGCGCCGATCAGCATATCACCAGGAAAGTCGACTCCCTCAGAAAATATACCACCCTGAACCGCAAGTAGAAGTGTAGGTTTGTCGGCACTCTTCATGAAGGACAAAAAGTCGTCCACGCGATCCGCCTTCATTTCACGTTGCTGCACCAACCGTTGATAGCTGCTGTCTTTCAGATAGCCCTCAACGTCTTTCATAAACTCAAAGCTCGGAAATAGAGCAATATAGTTTCCGGGTTTTACCGCCATGATTTTTTCCATGGCCTGGGCAATCTTCGGCGCATTCACCGGTCGATCTTTGTACTTGGTTGATATTTGCGGAATCAGCAGTATTTTTCTGTGCTCTTTAGGAAAAGGAGAAACAAACTCCAGCGATTTTGTGAACTCCTCATCCAGTCCCAATAGTTTTCTTGAGTAAGGAAATGGCTTTAACGTCGCCGAGAATGCGACGACGTTCTTAAATGATTTATAAATTTCATTCAAGTGTCTGGAGGCATCACAACAGGTGACTTTCAGAGTTTCGTTGATTTCGCCGTAAATGCGATTCTTTTGATAGGTTTGAAAGAACTCAGGGCCTTGCAGCTCCAAAGCTTGAGAAAATTCACTCCACAGATTAACAAGTCTCAAAACTCCGTCCTGAGGTTGAATCTCGACATCTGCCTCCAGGTACTCAGCCAGAAACTCCCGCAGTCTTGATTCCAACTCAAACACCGGATCAAAATCAATTTGAACAGTTCGCGATTCACCACGATAGGACTCGATCACTGCAATGGCTTCCTCACACAAAAGTTGCGCACGCCTTTGAAAGCGTAATGCGATTTTTGCCAATGAAGGAATAACATTTTGTAAGTCCCTTGTGGATATGGCTGGTGAAAAGTAGTCCTGAGCCCTGGCTGGTAGATTGTGGGCCTCGTCAATGACAAGGTTTGCCTTTTGCGAAGGCTCCATTAATGGCATCTCTAAACGCCCCAGAAGGCTTCTGGTTGAAAAAACGTAGTTGTAGTCAGCTATCACCACATCCGCTCTTTCAATCGCCTCTATGGACAATTCAAAAGGACACACCTGGTACTCTTCACCTAACTCCTGCAGCTTTTTCTGACTTAGCGATCTTAGTTTTGAAACTTTGTTAACCAAATCGTTTTCAGCAACTTTCTTGTAATAGTCTTTGGCAAATTCACAGTACTGCGGATTGCACAGCGGCTCCGCCTTAAAGCACATCTTACTTTTGGCAGTGATTGTCAGCGGTCTGATTGAAGCACCCTGATCCTGCAGCTTCTCTACAGCCTCTTCCGCCACCTGATGTTGAGAGTTTTTTGGAGTGACGTAGATGACCTTCTGGCCGCGAGCAAATGCATCCTTTAAAGAAGGATACAAAACCCCAATGGTTTTGCCCAAGCCCGTGGGAGCTTGAATAAGTAGTGATTTCTCCTCGACAAAACCCAACTGAATATTTTCAATGAGTTCGGTTTGCCCAGGACGAGGTGAAATGAATGGAAACTTTAGATCCTCTGCGGATTCCACCCGTTTCTTGAAGATCTTTTCACGAACCTTGGTTTCATCCACTAGCTCAGCAAGTCGCAATGCAAGCCAGGCTTCATACTCTTCAATATCAAGGTCGAAATACATCTCACTTTGCTTGAAGTTTCGCGAGGAAACCAAAAGCATTTTTAAATCTGGAATTTCACCAGTTTGTTTATAAAGGATGTAACCATAGGTTCGCAGCTGCCATACGTAGGGATGATTATCATCCACTGTAAGTTTGTGTTCCAGGCTATCCACATCAAAAGAAGATTTAATCTCTTCGACCATAAAGCTGGATCCTTCAATCACACCATCCGCCCGACCGGAGATAACAAATGTGTATTGATCTCTTTCAAACTCGATGGTCAGCTTTTTTTCAGCCTCATAACCTGGAATCTCACGAATGCGTTTTTTCTGAATGCTCTGGTGAATTTCCTGACCCATTCGTGGCGTCTGTCCATAGCCGGAGTGAGCTTCTATGCTTCCAACGCGTGGGCATGGCAAAGCGAACTGCCGCAGATCGATTGGTATTTTGCGATTGTTTTTCTTTGCCATGATTCCGCCGATTCTAATTCAAACGGCACTGATTTGCCGTAGGTTTTTTTCTTCGCCGTGCAGAATGTGAGCCACCACTGAGATACCGTGGCTTTAAAATGAAAAAGGCCCGATCCGAAGATCGAGCCTTTATATTTGAACTAGAATTATCAAGTCGCTTGGGGCCTATTTTTTAGCAGCGCCTTCAGCCACTTCAATTTTCGCTCTTGCGCGAGTCCATTCTTTTTGGAACTCAACCCAGTCAGCATCTGTGATTACTTCGTCAAGGACGTGTTTCTCAGATTTTGCCAAGGCTTCTTTAGTTGCAACAAGATCGATTTCTTCTGGCAAGTCAGCGATGTTCGCAAGAACATTCACGCCTTCAGGGGATACTTGGCAGTAACCCCAGCTGATAACAGCTTGGTTCTGCTTTTCTTGACCCTTAAGTCTCCATTTCATCACACCGATACCCAGTGTAGTGATTAGAGGCGCGTGACCAGGAAGAATATTAAGTTCTCCTTTAAAACCAGGAACAGTTACTTCTTCGACCTCTTGGCCAACAAGTAGACGACGCTCTGGAGTCACGATTGTCAGTTTCATATTAAATCACCTTTTCCAAAGCGACCTTCTCAGGCCGCTTCATGAAGACGAAATCCTTCCGGATTACGCCTGCAACTTCTTAGCTTTTTCGATAACGTCTTCGATAGTACCAACAAGGTAGAACGCTTGCTCAGGAAGAGCATCATGTTTACCTTCAAGGATCTCTTTGAAGCCTTTAACAGTGTCTTTGATATCAACGTATTTACCAGGCAAGCCAGTGAACTGCTCAGCAACGAAGAACGGCTGAGACAAGAAACGTTGGATTTTACGAGAACGAGATACAACCAATTTGTCTGTCTCAGACAATTCGTCCATACCAAGGATCGCGATGATATCTTGAAGCTCACGGTTACGTTGCAACAATGCTTGAACGTCACGAGCCACTTTGTAGTGCTCTTCACCGATAACAGTTGGATCCAAAAGACGAGATGTAGACGTCAATGGGTGAACTGCAGGGAAGATCGCCATAGCTGCGATATCACGGTCAAGATTCGTAGTCGCATCCAAGTGAGTAAATGTAGTAGCTGGAGCTGGATCCGTGTAGTCATCCGCAGGAACGTAAACCGCTTGTACGGAAGTGATGGAACCTTTTTTAGTGGAAGTAATACGCTCTTGAAGAGTACCCATCTCAGTTGCCAAAGTTGGTTGGTAACCAACGGCAGAAGGGATACGACCCAAAAGGGCAGAAACTTCAGCACCCGCTTGAGTAAAGCGGAAGATGTTATCAACGAAGAAAAGAACGTCTTGGTTCTCAACGTCACGGAAGTATTCAGCAACAGTCAAACCTGTCAAAGCAACACGCGCACGTGCACCAGGAGGTTCATTCATTTGACCGAAAACCAGAGAAGTCTTAGCCAATACGCCAGACTGTTTCATCTCTTGCCACAAGTCATTACCTTCACGAGTACGCTCACCTACACCCGCGAATACAGAGAAACCACCATGCTCAGTAGCGATGTTACGGATAAGTTCCTGGATAAGTACTGTTTTACCAACACCCGCACCACCGAACAAACCGATCTTACCACCCTTAGCGTATGGAGCTAGCAAGTCTACGACTTTGATACCAGTCATCAACATTGCTGCAGATGTAGCTTGGTCTTCAAATTTTGGAGCAGTTCTGTGGATACCCCAGTGGTCTTTTGCGTTTACTGGACCCATTTCGTCGATTGGCTCACCAACTACGTTGATGATACGACCCAAAGCTTCGCGACCAACTGGCGCTGTGATTTGAGTGCCCAATGCTTTAACTTTTTCGCCACGAACCAAACCTTCAGTTTGATCCATAGAGATAGTTCTTACAACACCGTCACCCAAATGCTGAGCAACTTCAAGAACCAGGTTGAATTCAACGTCAGAGATAAATTTATTAGATACACGAAGAGCAGAATTGATTGCAGGAAGTTCCCCGCCTTCGAATTCTACGTCCACTACGGGACCCATAACTTGTTTTACTTTACCGAATGCCATTATTCAGCTCCCTATCCTTTAAGCGCTTCCGCGCCCGATACGATTTCGATCAATTCTGTAGTAATTTTTTCTTGTCTCAATTTGTTGTACGTCAGAGTGAGTTTGTTGATCATCTCTTTCGCGTTGTTTGTCGCGTTTTCCATCGCGCTCATACGAGCACCATGTTCACCGGCAACAGACTCGGACATACATCTGTAAACCTGAAGGTCGAAATGCTTTTCAAGCAACTCTTTAATGATTTGCTCTGGAGCTGGTTCGAAAATCATGTCTACAGCAAAGTTTGCGTTTGCCTCAGCTTCTGAGTTGAAAGTCGTCAAACCAAGATCAATTGGAAGAAGAGTTTCAGCCGTTACAACCTGAGAAATCGCAGATTGGAATTCGTTATGAATGATACGAACTTCATCGTATGCACCTTCTAGGTAGTCATTCATCACGCGATTCGCAACCTTGGAAGCCAACTCGTAAGAGATGTCTTTATCAAGCTTCGTGATGTAATCAACCGGCTTGATACCACGTCTAGCAAAGTAGTCGTGACCACGACGACCCACGAAAAGAAAATCAATCTTCTCCAGGTTCGCCTTGTTGTTGTTATAGTACGCCTCAGTAAATTTGTTGATATTGCTGTTGAAAGCGCCGCAAAGACCGCGATCAGAAGTGATAACAACAAGCAAAACATTCTTTACTTGTTCCTTCTTCTCCATCAACGGGTGCGTAACTTTGTTAGTCACAGCGATATCCGCAATCACCTTACGCAAAGTCAAAGCATAAGGACGCATGTTAACGATGTTATTCTGCGCCTTTCTCAACTTCGCAGCAGACACGAGCTTCATAGCCTTCGTGATCTGCTGGGTGTTTTTTGTGGACTCAATCTGAGCCCGGATATCCTTCAAACTTGCCATTTAAGCACCAAACTATTTGTTAGTAGGTTGGAAGATAGCTTTGAACTCTTCAAGAGCTGCCAACAACGCTTTTTTAGTGTCGTCTGCAATAGCTTTCTTCTCAGTGATAGTTTTGATGATGTCCGCGTGCTTGTTTTTCAAGAACTCGATCATCTCTTTTTCGTAGCGCTTAACATCAGTCTCTGGGTATTGGTCAACGAATGCGTTACCAGCAGCGAAGATCATGATGATTTGTTCTTCAACTTTTACCGGAGAGTATTGAGGTTGTTTAAGTACTTCGATCAAACGACGACCACGTGCCAACTGTTGTTGAGACGCTTTATCCAAGTCAGACGCGAAAGCAGCGAACGCTTCCATAGAGCGGAACTGAGCAAGTTCAAGTTTCAAAGAACCCGCAACTTGTTTCATCGCTTTAATTTGAGCGGAACCACCCACACGAGAAACTGATTTACCTACAGAGATAGCTGGACGCACACCTTTGTAGAATAGATCTGATTCAAGGAAGATCTGACCATCAGTGATGGAGATAACGTTTGTAGGGATGTAAGCAGAGATATCACCCGCTTGTGTCTCGATGATTGGCAATGCAGTCAATGAACCGCTGCCTTTATCTGCAGACAATTTAGAAGCACGCTCAAGAAGACGGCTATGGCAATAGAACACGTCACCTGGATAAGCTTCACGACCCGGAGGACGACGAAGAAGTAGGGACAATTGACGGTATGCTTGAGCTTGTTTCGTCAAGTCATCGTATACGATCAAAGCATGTCTGCCAGTATCACGGAAGTATTCAGCCATTGCTGTACCAGAGTAAGCAGCAAGGTATTGAAGTGGAGCTGGGTCAGATGCATTGGCTGCGATGATTGTCGTGTACTCAAGAGCACCCGCTGCACGCAATTTTTCAACAACTAGAGCAACAGTCGATTGTTTTTGACCGATAGCTACGTAGAAGCACTGAACGTTTTGACCTTTTTGGTTGATGATAGTGTCAACCGCGATAGTCGTTTTACCAGTTTGACGGTCACCGATGATCAATTCACGTTGACCACGGCCGATTGGTACCAAGGCGTCGATAGCTTTGATACCAGTTTGAAGAGGTTCTTCAACCGGGTGACGGTAAACGATACCAGGAGCCTTAGTTTCAACGATACGAGAGTGAGGCGTGTTGATAGCGCCACGGCCGTCGATCGGGTTACCAAGAGCGTCTACAACGCGACCAAGAAGGGCTTCGCCAACTGGAACGGAAACGATCTTTTTTGTTCTCTTAACAGTGTCGCCTTCTTTGATGTGGCGGTCTTCACCGAAAAGTACAACCCCTACGTGACCTTCTTCAAGGTTCAATACCATTCCGAATACTTCACCTGGGAACTCAACAAGTTCACCAGCCATTGCGTTTTCAAGACCGTAGATACGAGCAACCCCGTCCCCTACTGAAAGAACGCTACCTGTTTCACTAACTTCAATCTTTTTGTTGTACTGATTGATTTGCTCTTTGAGAACGCGACTGATCTCGTCGGCACGGATTTGTGTTTCCATTTTTAGTTGGCTCTCCTGTTTAATTCTTCATTTAATTTTTTAAGATGTGTTTCAATGCTGTCGTCAAAAGTCCATCCACCAACTTGGGCTACAGCGCCACCCAAAAGTTTAGGATCCTGTTGGTAAGTAAGAACGATTTTTTTACCAAGCGTTTTGCTTACTTTAGACTCAAGTTCTTTTTGTGCGTCAGCAGACAATGGTTGTGCTGAGCGAACAGTTCCACGAGTTACGCCCTCTTCAATATCAAGAGCGTCGCGGAATGCTTGTGCAACCTCTGGAAGGAACGCAATACGGCCTTTATCAGCCATCAACACCAAAGTGTTCATTACTTCTTCAGAAGTGCCTTTACCCTCAAGGGCAGCCTTTAGAGCCGCTGTTTTATGGGTAATGGAGATCATTGGGTTTTCGAAATACGCAGCAACAGAAGCTTCCTTGTTGAAAGCGTCGGCAACGGCTTGAAGCTCAGCATACACTTTAGAGTGGATACCTTTTTGCTTTGCTACAGCCAAAAGGGCTTTAGCATATCTTTTAGATACTTCGTTTACTTTCATCGACTAACCTCGATGTGATTGATGAATTCATTTTGAAGTTTTTGTTGATCAGCCGCACCGATGTCTTTCGTCAAAACGATACGAGCAGCATCAACGGAGTCAGCCAACAATTGAGTGCGCAACTCTTTTTGAGCGCGCTGTGTTTCAAGCTTGGCAGTCAATTCCGCTTCGTCTTTGATACGCTTGGAAACACTGTTTGCCTCGTCAATGATTTGATTCTTCAAATCATTTGCATGAGCTTGTGCTTTTGCCAATTGTTCCTGACGAGTGCTATTCAGGTTTGCAAGTTTGTTTTTGATATCAACAAATTCACGCTCAGCTTGTTCGCGTGCAAATGCAGATTTTTGCGCAGCCTCAAGGTAAGCAGATTTTCTGCCACCGAAGAAGGAAACGATGGAGTCTTTCGTGAAGTAAACGATACCCGCGAAAAGAATGATGATGTTGATCGCCTGATAGATTGTCACTTTTGGAATTTCAATAGCATGGTGACCGTCACCGTGCTCAGCTCCAGCAGCGAAAACAATCGCAGGCGCAAGGATGATAAGAAGGTTAACAAGAACTTTCATTTTCTCTTCTCTCTTATTTGCCCAACAATTTGGATGTGATTGCAAGTGCAACAGCTTGAGTTTGTGCTTTCAATTCTTTTGAAGCGGACTCTACTGCTGCTGTGATTTTTGATCTGTTTGAATTAACCAGTTGTTCAGCCTCAGAACGAGACTTGGAAACCGCTGCTTCATACTGTTTATTTGCTTCAGCTTTGGAAGCATCAACAATGTTTTTGATTTCACTGTTTAGCTCGCGGATTTTGCCTTCATATTCAGAAGACAATTCGACAGATTTTGCTTGGTATTCCAAAGCCAGATCTTCGCCGCCCTTAGTTTTATTTTGTCTCTCTTCAAGAGCATGTGCATATGGTCCGAAAACAAACTTAGTTAAGAATAACAAGGCAATCGCGAAGAACACGAATTGGATGCCGGCAGTTGTGTTGATGCCTAATTGTCCAAAAATTTCCATTTTGTTGAAATCCCTATTGTTTTTTTGAACCTCGGGAGTAGCATTTCAACCCAGAAACGGTCAAGGACATATTCCTATTGAGAATTAGGCCTGCTGTAGTGAAAATGAAATTGCCTAGGACTTAGGCATATAGGACGCGCCCTCAAATACAACGCCTTCATCAATCCGCAAACTCGGAGATGTTACGGTGCCTTTGAATATTGCGGGCGGGTGCATAATGACGCGGCGGCGAGCGAACAGATTTCCCTCAACTCGGCCACTAATAATGATTGTATCGGCCTCAACTTGGGCAGCCACGGAGGCGCCCTCATTAATAACGATGGTATCTTTAGTAAAGATTTCCCCTTTAAAATCCCCGCCAATTTGGACGGTTCCTTCAAAGCTGAGCTTTCCTTCGAAATGCGTCCCCTGGTCAAGGATTGCAGTCACATGACCAGAAAGCACGTCTTCTTGAAAAGAGTTTGGGGAATTTACTGCCATCCTTCTTTAAGCCTATCTACCAAATTGGTCAGTTCATCATCAGAATAAAAGTGAATGCTGATTTTGCCTTTGGAGCCTGAATAATCGATGTTTACTTTTGTACCCATGATTTTTTGAAGCTCTTCACTTAGTCCGCTGATCAAGCGTTGTGTAACATTTGAATCGAATGACGGAACGTCTTCCTCTTCAACATTACCTTTTACAATAGCTTGAACCATTTTTTCCAATTTACGAACTGCGATCTTGTCGTTCACGACCTTTTTTGCAAGTTCGATTTGTTTTTTGGGTTCTGGCAAAGACAGAAGGACTTTTGCATGACCAACGGAAAGTTCATTGCCCGAAATCATATCTTTGATCTCGTTAGGCAATGCCAATAGACGAACAGCATTCGCTACTGTCGCACGGTCACGTCCAACTTTTTCAGCCACTTGCTGTTGAGACAATTTGAACTCTGTGATTAGGCGAGAATAACCCTCTGCCTCTTCAATTGGATTCAAATCTTCACGTTGAATATTCTCAACGATAGCTAACTCAAGTGCCTGTTTGTCGTCGTAAGACTTTAGAATAACTGGAACTTCATGTAACCCAGCAAGTTGGGATGCTCTCCAACGGCGTTCACCAGCTACGATTTCCAATTTTCCAGAGGCAGTTCTGCGCGCAACGATCGGCTGCAAAATTCCATTCTCTTTAATGGACTGAGCAAGCTCTTGTAGGGGCTCTTTCTCAAACGTTGTACGTGGCTGATATTTACCTGGAGACAGCTTGTCGATTGCGACTTTCCAAATCTTGCTTTCTGGATCCACGGGAGGGGCGACAGTTGCAGCAACATTAATAGAAGGCGCACCGGCCGCTGTTGCAGCAGGTGAATTTGTAGTTGATTGCGCTGGCGCTGCTTTTACGAGAGGGGCAGATGCAGCCGGCGCATTCATTAAATCATTGTTAGCAGGACCACCCAAAAGTGAACCCAGGCCACGGCCCAAGCCTCTTTTTTTGTTTGAGGATTCTACAGCAGTATCAGACATTTACTTCCCCTTCATAGGCATTCTTGTTTGCAACTTCTGCTGCCTTAGGAAGAGATCTTGCGATCACTTCATGAGCCAGCTCAAGATAGCGAACTGAACCAATTGATTTGCTGTCGTACTCTAGGATGGATTGACCATGGCTCGGCGCTTCGCTGAGTCGCACGTTTCTTGGAATAATTGCGTTAAATACTTTGTCACCAAAGTGTTCTTTAATCTGAGTTACAACTTGATGACTCAAGTTGTTGCGCACATCGAACATCGTCAAAACGATGCCTTCAATATGAAGCGCAGGATTCAAACTCTTTTTGATTAACCCTGCGGTGTTCAACAACTGACTCAAACCTTCCAATGCATAGTATTCACATTGAAGAGGCACAAGAAAACTGTCTGCAGAGTTCAGAGCATTCAGAGTAATCAAACCAAGAGATGGTGGGCAGTCAACGATGACAAAGTCATATTGATCAGCCACGATGGATACCGCTTGTTTTAAGCGATATTCACGATGCGGCATATCAACGAGTTCGATTTCTGCACCAACTAGATCTGGATTAGCAGTACAGATCTTTAGGTTCGGATTTGAAGTGTTGTTAGTAGCCTCAGTCAGTGTTTTTTCACCGATGAGAACGTGGTATGAGTTTGCATCCTGGGTATCAAATCGTTTGATGCCTAGTCCGCTTGAAGCATTTCCTTGTGGATCCATATCGATCAACAATACGCGCTTACCTAGAGTAGCCAACGCTGAAGAAAGATTCACAGACGTGGTCGTCTTGCCTACTCCGCCCTTTTGATTAGCTATACAGATAGTTTTAGCCATCGTTCCTCCCTGATAGTTCAAAATTCGTATTTTTTACATGCATGTGCAACTATAAAGACTAGTTTTTCGCACCTCGCCTTAGGTTTTTCTACGTTTTTACCGATGTTCCACGTGGAACAACTACTTTTATGAGATTAATAGCCGCAATTCTCCTTATTTTCACGCTCACCGCTTGTAATAAGCCGATGGAAAATCCAGAGGTGAAGGATCCGATATACTCTGATCTACAAACACAAGTAACTGCTGCAACTGCCGCTCTTGAGGGTGAGAAAAAGAAGCTTGAAGGATTTGAAAAAGACTTGATCACCGTCGTCCCACAGACTGGCCAGATAAAGTACGCCAAAAAGCGCATTTACGAATCTCAAGCGGCCATCACCCGCCTGGCTCAGGAAGTAGAGTATTTAAAGCTCAAAGTAGAGCAAAGAAAAACACACGCCCAACAATCCTATAAGAAAGCCTTCGCAAAGAAGGAAGATTGGCCCGATCCTAAAGAATGGACGTCATATCAGGCAGAACAAAAGCTAAGAAATGCAAAAAGAAGTTGGGACGTTAAAGAGCGAATGAAAGCCGCTGGAGTGACGATTGATACAGGGCTGGGTTCTACAGAGGGTGGCGCAGAAGGCGCCAAAGAGGCCGGCGGCGAAGCGAAATCAGGTCATTAGAAGATGTTCCACGTGGAACATCCCCATTTTTACTCAAAACAAACGAATTAAGAGATCTTTTCGGTACGAACAACGCCATATTTGATAGCGCCGACAGGGAGTTTGTATTCCCCCACAAGTGACGGAGACCAGATAGAACAAAGCTGCGTAGGAATTTCTCCCACCTCAATACCCCACTCTTCCCCTTTAAGATGATAAACAGAGCCGCCTTTTGCGACGATCTTGCGAGCCATAAGAATCGCCTTAGAAATATTGCCGAAACCACGACAAATTGCGAATTTGACCGAGCCCTCTGGAAGAGACTCGATATTACGGTGCTCTACTGTGATGTTCTTAAGATTCAAGGCACCAATAGCATAATTTAGGAATTCGCATTTCTTGGGATCCGTATCGACCAGCACAACCTTGATGCTGGGGTTAAGAATGCCAAAAACAACCCCGGGGAATCCACTTCCGCTGCCAAAATCATAGATTGTATCAATACTTGGATTCGCCTTTGTAATCGCCTTGGTGGCAAGAATAGAGTCCGCAAAATGTAAGGCATCGGCCACGAAGACTGACTTTGCGGAAATCAAACTAACGGTCCGATTAAATTTTTGAAGCTCGTCGTGATAAGCCTTAAGTCTTGTTCTGACCTCAGGACTTAAATCGGGGAACCATTCATCGATACGCCATAGGATTTGCGGTGTCTCGGAGCTATCAGTGCTGCTCATCCAGATTCATCTCCCTGATCTTTTTGTGACCTTTTAGATGAATCATTATAGCTTGAATCGCAGAGGGATTTACACCACTAATCCGTTGGGCTTGACCTAAGGTACGGGGCCTAACGCGCAGCAGCTTATCCTTCTCTTCATTGGAAAGTCCGCGAATATCTCCGTACTCAAGAGTGTCTGGAAGTACTAATTCTTCGAGTCTTTTCGACTGATTAATTAGATCCATTTGGCGTTTTACGTAGCCAGAGTATTTTACTTCGATTTCCACCGGTTCAACCACATTTGGATCAGAATCCAACTCGAAATTTAGCAATTCCAGGTGTGAACTTGTAAGCTCAGGACGACGCAGCAACTCTTCGATAGTTAACGACTTTGTCATAGCTGAAGTCGGAATTGTTGCCAGAATTTCTTGTGTCTCTTTGGTGTTGTAAACGCGTGTTTCACGCATTCTATCGTGCAAAACTTTACGCTTTTCACGAAGCACCGCTAAAAGCTCTAAAGACTGTTCAGACACGATACCCAACTTCTGGGCCCACTGCGCCAACCTATCGATAGTATTGTCTTCTCGAAGAACTAATCTGTGTTCTGCGCGCGAAGTAAACATACGATACGGTTCGCGTGTTCCTTTAGTCACAAGGTCATCAATCAAGACGCCCATATAAGCTTCATCACGACCTAAAATAAATTCGTCGCGACCCAAAATGCTATTCGCGGCATTTACTCCGGCAATGAAACCTTGAGCAGCGGCTTCCTCGTAACCAGAAGTTCCGTTGATTTGACCTGCCAGGAAAAGTTGGCGAATCGTTCTTGTTTCCAAGCGATGCCAAATTTGAGTTGGCTCGATGTAGTCGTACTCAACGGCATAACCATAGCGAGCGACTTTTACGTTTTCTAGTCCTGGAATAGTTTTTAAAAATTCATCCTGAGTTTCCTCAGGCAAACTTGTTGAAATACCCTGAAGATAAATCAAGTCCGTTGTTAAGCCTTCTGGTTCAAGGAAAGTTTGGTGGCTCACTCTGTCTGCGAAACGAGTTACTTTATCTTCGATCGATGGGCAATAACGTGGTCCAACACCTTCGATAATTCCGCAATACATAGGGGATTTATCCAAGTTTCCACGAATAATATCGTGGGTTTTTTCAGTTGTCCGAGTCAGATAGCAAAGAATCTGCGGAAGCTTCAACTGAGTCGAAGATTTATAGCTGAATGGATAGATCTTTTCGTCGCCACCATGAGCAATCGTTTTCGACCAATCAATAGAGTCTTTAAGAAGTCGCGCCGGCGTTCCCGTCTTCAAACGTTTTACTTCAAAACCGAATTGCGCCAATTGATCTGATAAACCGACTGATGGTTTATCACCCACACGTCCACCCGCCTCCTGGCGAAGACCCGTATGCATAACACCGTTCATGAAAGTACCGGTGGTAATGATTGTAGCTTTGGCAAAAATCTCGGAACCATCATCCAAAACCACTCCGGCGCAAAGATCTTTATCCAAGATCAGACGCTTTACTTCGCCCTGAAGGACTTCCAAATTTGGCTGTGTATAAAGAGCATTTTTTTGAAAAGCAGAATACAGATGCTTATCGTTTTGAACTCGAGTTCCACGAACTGCCGGACCTTTCGAGGAGTTAAGTCGCTTGTACTGAATTGTTGTTTCATCAGCAGCGATACCCATTTGTCCACCGAGGGCATCAATTTCACGAACCATGTGACCTTTTGCAAGCCCACCGATGGAAGGGTTGCAGCTCATATAACCAATACGATCAACATTCGTCGTAACCATCAAAGTTTGAAGGCCCAAACGAGCGGACGCCAAACATGCTTCGATACCGGCATGTCCTGCACCCACAACGATCACATCAAATTTTTTATTAGTCATATGCTACTTCCCGATACAAAACTCTTTAAATACCCGGTCCATGATTTGATCATCGAACCGCTTACCTAAAGTTTCGTGAATCGCGATGAGGGATTCCTTAAGCTCCAGCGCCAGGAATTCAGAACCCATCCCCTGATCCACCAAGGTTTGTGACCTTTGAGTATTCTCTAAAGCACGGACCAGGTTTTCATAGTGACGGGCATTGGAAATAAGAACGGTATTTTCCACCTGCAAATCCGCGAATTCCTGGACAAGCTCTTGAAGGACACTCGAACGCACCTTTTTATCAAGAGCACTGACAAAGAACACCCTTCTTGTGAAGAAGGCCTTGGGATCTGCAATCTTTTGGAAAAATTTACTGTTTTTAATGGCTTTTTCGACAGTTTCAAGTGGTTTAGACCCACCAATTCGGTCGATTTTATTGGCTAAAATGAAGGTTTTTTGAGGATCCAGGGACTCCAGAATTTGAGTCTCTTCTGGGCCCATACCCTTTTCGATATCGAAGACAAAGAAAACCACGTCGGATTCATTTTGAGCTTCATAGCTTTTTTGAATACCAATGCGCTCAACCAGATCCGTTGCTTCATCGCGAAGACCAGCCGTATCGACGAAAGTGAACTTCACACCCTCAAATGTCGTATCCCCATGAATCACATCACGAGTAGTACCTGGAATATCTGTGACAATCGCGCGCTCATCTTCCAGGAATAGGTTCAACAAGCTGGATTTACCCACATTCGGAAGACCTGTTAAAACGACTCGAAATCCATCCTTAAGAAGACGGCCGACTTTGAATGTTCCGACCAGGTCCTTAAGAACCGCTTCGATTTTTTTAAGACGAACTTGAACTACGGAATAATCAACAACGTCGATACCTTCAGTGGAAAAATCAATGCTGGCCTCAGCGTGAGCCAAAATCCAAGTCATATCGTCTTCAACTTCTTCAAGCTTATGCGACAACTGTCCTTTTAGCTGACGAAGTGCAATCTTAGCTGCCTGTTGCGATTGAGATTCGATCAAGGCCAATACTGATTCAGCCTGAACCAAATCCAGTTTTCCATTCATAAAGGCACGATAAGTGAACTCTCCGCGATCCGCAGGACGAGCCCCTAGTTGCACCAGGGAGTTCAATATACTTTGGCAGATAAGCGGGCTTCCGTGACAGGAAATCTCGATGACTTCCTCGCCCGTAAAGGATCTTCCATGTTGGAAGTAAGTTACCAGAACTTCGTCAATCTCATTACCGCCGTCTTTCAGATTACCAAAATAGACTTTATGAGACTCAGGATGTGCGGGTATGAATTTGCACAGCAGTGCTACGATTTCCAATGTTTTAGGGCCGCTAATTCGAATGACGGAAATGCCACCCACTCCGTGAGGAGTGGAGACCGCGCATATTGTATCCTTGTCACGATCTCCGCGAATCATACGACCCTACTAACAATTATTCTTGGTGAGCGTCTTCAGCTTTGTTTCCTTGAGCTGAATTGCCACCTTTTGCTGGATAGATTTTAATTTTTTTGTACAAGCCATCACCCAAAGAACGGCTTTTGATGCGAGGATCTTTAGCCAGGTATTGATGTACAACTTTGCGATCTTTTGGAGGAAGGGCTCTGTAGTATACAGACTTCCCTTGCTCAATGCAGATTGCTTTCAAGTTTTCAGCGCGCTCGATAAGTGCGCCCTCAGTTTCGTCACGGTAACCACCGCAATCTACTGTGATGTTTGTTTTATCTTCAGGGAAATTGTGCTGAATCACGCGTTTAAGAAGCAATTGGAATGCATCCAACATTTGCCCTTTTTTATCTTTCAAAAGCTCTTCATCTCCACCAGAGAATTGAACTGAAAGAACGGCCCCACCGTCATCTTCTTTTGAAGAAGTGATTTCAAAAGAAAGATCGAATTGAGCTTTTTCGATGATACCCTCTAGAGTGTTTTGCACCAAAGATTCAACTTCGCTGTTTGCACTCTTGCTTTTTCCCCCGAAAAGCTTACTAAAAAAACCCATTTTACCTCCCAGGTAAAAATAAAAATCTAAGTTACTATTTCGCTTTAACCGTCTTAACGACCGGTTTTGCAGTTGGATCTCTCATGATCAAATACTGTTGGATGATACCGAACAACGTACTGACAACCATATAAAGAGTCAGACCGCTTGGTAGCTGCAACATGAACACTGAGAAAACCAGAGGCATAAACGCCATAATTTTTGCTTGAGTAGGATCCATTGTGGATGGAGTGATCTTTTGTTGGATGTACATAAAGATCGCCATCGATACCGGAAGTACATAGAACTTATCATGAGCACTCAAGTCGTTGATCCAAAGGATGAACGGAGAGTTGTAAAGCTCAATAGAAGAACCAATTACGCGGTATAGTGCGAAGAAAATCGGGATCTGAAGAATCATTGGCAAACATCCAGACATTGGATTTGCACCATGTTGCTTCATCACAGCCATCATCTCCGTGTTCAGTCTCATCGCATCGTCTTTGTACTTTTCACGAAGACCCTGGATGATCGGTTGAACCTTTTGCATCGCCTTCATGGATTTCGCAGACATGATATTGAATGGAAGAACCACGAAACGAACCAACAAAGTCAGAAGGATGATCGCAATACCCCAGTTACCAGCCAATTGATGGCAGGCTTTCATCACGTATAACAAAGGACGAGCGATGAAACCAAAGAAACCAAAATCAATAATGTGCGCCAATTCAGGATCGGCTGCCTTCAACAAATCGATGGATTTAGGACCCGCATAGAAAATTTGCGAGAACTTCATTTCGTCTTTTAGTTGAACCGGCTTGTACGTAAGCTCAGCCATAGCTGTTTGCTTTTCAACGTTTGAAGTCAGTTTTACTTCTGGAATAATTTCTGACTTATCAAGTACAGCTGCTGCAAAATACTGAGAGCTTACGGAAATCATCTCTGTATTTGGGAAATCTTTAACAACGTTTTCTTTGGAATTGCTGAAGTTTACAGTGTCGTGTTTGTCACCTTCATGACTAACAAAGAAATCCTGATGCTCATAAGAAGGAAACAACCAGGAAGTTGATTTAGACACGTGGATAGTTTCTGGAATCAACAAAGAGAAGCCTTTTTTTACATCTTCAGTTGGTTTGTTGAAAGAAACTGTATTTGTGAAAGATGATTTTGCGGGATCAAAATTCATCTCACGTGTAATCGTCATGTCACCGACTTGTGCCACACCAATGTAAGAGCCTGGTGCCTTTTCAGACATATTGAAAACAACCGGCTTATCGTGACCCAAGAAACGAAGAGCATACAACCCGTCATTTACTCCGGCGCCAAGTTTGATTTTATTTCCCTGTTTATCCTCATAGTTATTCACAGTGAAATTCTTCAATCCCATACCGTGATTGGAAATTTGGAAGGAAACTTTGTCGTTAGTGAATGTGAAAGACTGTTCTTGAGTGGGAGGTGCAACAGTTTCAGATTTAGCCTCTACAGTGGCTGCAGGAGCCGCGACATTTTCAGATGGAGTCGCTGTATTTTCTGCTGTCTGCGTTTGAACTGTTTTTGGCTTATTATATTCTGGATATTTCTTACCCAGATATGTTTGCCAACCGAAATAAACAACTGCAACCGCACCTACGGCGATTAGAGTTTTAGGATCGAAAAAGCCAGGATTATTCTTATCTTGCTGATTCATGGAGCGTTCCTCCTGATTCTGGGACCGGATCATAACCATAAGGTCCACCCGGCCGACATTTACAAATTCGTTTTGTGATTAACCAAAAAGCTTTATGCGATTTGTGTTTGTGAATAGCTTCCAAGGCATATGCCGAACAACTCGGTTCGAAGCGACAGGATCCACCTAAATGTGTGGTTCCAATAGATCTGTAAGCAGCAACGAAAAACCAAAGCAACGCTTTAAAGGTTTTTTCGAAGAGACCCAATCCCACGATCCATAGCTTTGATAAATTCCTCGTGTGGGAGGCCTTTATAAAAGTTGGTTTCCATGGGTTTGAAGATGATATTGATGTCGGCTTCAATAGAGTTTCCTGTTTTAAGCAAGGCTCTAAAGTATTCTCGACTCCAACGTTTAAGCTTGTTTCGCACAACTGCAGGACCGACTTTTCGACTAGCAGTTACACCAAAACGCAACTGACCAACGGAGTTCTTCTGATAATTCAGAAGTAACCACCTCGTAGGCCAGTTTCTTTTGCCAGATTGTTTAAGAGAGAGAAACTCAGAGCTGCGCTTAATACCTAGCGGAGAACTATTTTCCACCTGTAGAAACCGTCAAACGTTTTCTACCTTTAGCGCGACGACGGTTAAGAATTTCTTGACCAGCTTTAGTAGCCATTCTTGCACGGAAACCGTGAGATGTTTTACGACGTTTGTTTGATGGTTGGTATGTACGTTTCATGTGTTCTCCTGAACTACTCTCTACCGAGATATTTACGACGCTAAAAGACGTCAATTACGCCAACTTTTAATCGGCGACTACATATATGATTCCACAAAGCTGTAATCAACTAGATACGTGGGGCACTAATTAATCACAACGCGGCATCAAGGTCAACTGTTGAAAACTTCAGCTGACCTTGTTAAGGCTACCCTGCATTTCGAGGGGATGGTCTATGGAGTTAAACGCTTCTTTTTGGACATTAATTAAGACAAAAATGAAAAGTCGTAATGATAACAATAAGTTATTAGATACTTGGCTTGATCCTATTGAGTACCTCAGCACGGGTGGCTCATTTGAACGTCCCAAACTGATACTCGGAGTACCCAACGCCCTCCACCAGTATTTTGTTATAGAGAACCTTCAGGATAAGATTTACACAGAAATTTCAGATACTTACAAAAGACCCTTTGAAGTTGAGTTTAATGTTACTGGGGCCAAAGTGAATACTCACATTGAAACCGTGGCCTCCATTGAAGAGGTTCCTGTAAATCAGGGGTCTGAAGTTCTTCAAGCTCAGCTTTCACGTGCTCAGGCTACTCAGACTACTCAACCTAGGTCCAGTGACTCATTAAATGTGGATTTGACCTTTTCGACCTTCGTCGTGGGAAAAAATTCCGAGTTTGCTCACGCGGCTTGTTTTAACGTAGCCCGCAACCCAGGAGCGGATGATTATAATCCTCTCTATATATATGGACCGGTTGGGATGGGTAAAACGCATCTTTTGCATGCCGCTGGAAACCATATTCGTGAGCAATTTCCGCACCTTAGAATTACTTACTTATCCGCTGAACGCTTTATGAATGAGTGTATCTCAGCGATTCGCCGCCATGAAATGGATAAGTTCCGCCAAAAGTATCGCGAAAACTCGGATATTCTTTTGGTCGACGATGTTCAATTCATCGCCCGTGGTGAAGCTGTTCAGGAAGAATTTTTCCATACGGTGAATAGTTTTATCGATACGCGTAAGCAGGTTATCCTGGCGAGTGATCGTATGCCCAAGGATATCCACGGACTTGAAGATCGCAGTCGTACCCGTCTTGAGCGGGGATTGATTGCAGATATCACCATGCCGGATCTTGAAACACGTATCGCAATCCTTAGATATAAAGCTGAAAAGTTTAATATGCGCCTGCCAGAAGACGTGGTCCACCACATCGCACGCATCTCTAAACGTTCTATCAGAGAGCTGGAAGGCAACCTTAAGAAGGTTAAGATGTTCTCTGAGCTACAAGGTTTACCTATTGATGGCGAGCTTGTGAAGCGCATCCTTTCGCACCATGAAACTCAATCTACTATCTCTGTAGAAGAGATTATGAAATTGACTGCTGATCACTTTAAAGTACGTGTTTTGGATCTAAAATCCTCTACACGCGCCAAGCCAATTGTCGTTCCACGTCAAATTGCGATGTACTTAATTAAGAAATTTTTGGAAAAGTCTTTGGTGGATATTGGCAAAGCATTCGGCGGAAAAGACCACACAACAGTGATGAACGCGCTGGATCGAGTTAAGAATCTACAGGCGACCGATCAAGATATCGCAAAAGATATCGAGGATTTAGAGACAAGAATCCACAATATCACAGGTGTGTGAATGTGGACTGTGGATAGAGTTGTGGAAGAATCTGGGGGAAGAAATGTGGATCTGAGTTACCCCCAAAATTCGCAATTTTCAGCCTAACTTGTACAGAGGCTTTATCCACAACTGTTTTTTAGTGTTTACACGTACTTAGAGGATTTGTTAGGTTTTCCACGCCCCTACTACTACTACTAGTTATTTATATTAATAGTAATAGATAATAAGAAGGGTGTTTTAAGAGGGAATAGTTATGAAGATCGAAATTGATAAAAGAGATCTGTTAAGCCTTATCGGTAAAACTCAAAATATCGTTGAGAAGCGCAATACAATGCCAATTCTCATCAACGTACTTCTTGAAGCTGATCAAAATTTACTGAAAGTATTCGCAACAGATTTGGAAGTAAGCCTTACTGATCAAATCAAAGCGCAAGTTCATCAACCAGGTAAAGTGGCAGTATCAGCAAAAAGTCTTTTCGAAATTGCAAAAGAACTTTCTGAAGGTCCAATCACTTTGATCAAAAAAGAAAACAACTGGTTGGAAATCAAACAAGGGAAATACACTTCCAAGATTGTGGGTATCTCTGCGGAAGAGTATCCGATCTTCCCTACTTACAACTCTCAAGCCTTCATCAAGATTGCTGCACAAGTTCTGAAAGAGATGATTGATAAAACAATTTACTCTGTATCGAACGATGAAACTCGTTACCACTTGAACGGTGTATTTTTTGAATTAAATCCACAAGCTGGTTTCAAAATGGTTGCTACCGATGGTCACCGTATGAGTTTGGTTTCGAAAGAATCCACAGACATTAAAGTTTCTGCCACTCAAGGTGTGATCATTCCTCGTAAAGGTCTTCATGAAATCAAAAAGATTTTGGAAGGCATTGATGGGTCTGTGGAAATAGCTGTGGAAGGCTCCCAATTCGTACTAAAACATTCATCAACAATCCTGATGATTCGTTTGATCGAAGGAAAGTACCCGAATTATCAACAGTTTATTCCACAGAAGCTGACGCAAAAAGTGGGGATCAACAAGGAAGCTTTCCTTACTTCACTAAAACGCGTTTCACTTTTGGCGAATCAAAAATCCAAAGCGGTGTTGTTGAATCTTTCAAACGGCCGTATGGAAATTTCTTCGAACAATCCAGAGTTGGGTGATGCGAAAGAAGAGATCGAAGTTGAATATGCAGGCGGAGAAATCAAAATTGGTTTCAACGCAAAATACATCACTGACATTCTAACCAGCATGACTCATGACAAGATCGATTTCGAATTGAACGATCACTTGTCACCTGGTTTGATGAGACCTCATAACGACACTTCTTACACTTGTGTTGTTATGCCTATGAGAATCTAATGATCTTTGAACGACTACGTCTTGTAAATTTTCGCAATTACCGGGACGTAGTATTGAAGTTTTCCCCTCGCGTGAATGTCTTCGTCGGAGACAATGGCCAGGGGAAAACAAATCTCCTTGAAGCGATGTACATGATCTCGCAAGGCGATTCCTTCCGCTACTCTGATAACTCCACAATGATCAATTCGGCTAATCAAGAATCGCTTATTCAAGCGTTGATTACTCAAAACGATCTTCACTACAAATTGAAATTAGGTCTTACGAAAAGTCGTAAAGTTTTAACGTTGAATGAAAAACGTGTGACGTCGGCGGATGTTCGTAAAATTTTTGCCAGTGTTGTGTTTAGTCCCGAAAGTTTAGCAGCGATCAAAGAAGGTGCCGATCACCGCCGCGAACTGGTTGATGATTTGCTGGTGACCTTTGATCGCAAGAACACCGATTTGATCGCCGATTATCGAAAAGCACTGAAAACGCGCAACAAGATGCTTAAGAACTTTGTTGAGGGCGATGTACCTAAAGGTACCACCCTTGACCTTTTGGAGTCTTTAAACCCGCAATTTGTGCGTTTAGCGACCGATTTGACCTATGCTCGCATCAACGCACTAGCTGGTTTGGCAAAAGACTTTAACAACGCCATGCAATACATTTCTGGTAATTCTGCTGTGGATATCTCGGTGGAATACCTGGTTTCCGATGAAAATGCTGTGCACTTCACTCGTGAACAGGTCCAAATGTCTCTTGAAAAACGTCTTGGAGAATTGCATGATGCGGAGCTCTCATCTGGAACCAGTTTGGTAGGGCCACACAAACACGACATCGTGTTCCTATATGGTGGAAAAGACTCAAGATTTTTTTGTAGCCAAGGGCAGCAAAGAGCCATCATTCTTTCTTTCAAAATGGCCCAAATTGTGTATCATAGGAAGGCTCACGGAACCTATCCTGTGCTGATGTTAGACGATGTCTTATCTGAGCTCGATAAAACCAAAAGAGATGCGCTGATTACGTTCTTACACGAGATCAACACACAAATTTTTGTTACGACGACAGACTTCACATTGCCCGACTCTTTCAGCCTCGATCAGTTATCCGTTGTGCGCATCAAGGATGGCCAAATTCTTGATTAGCCATTTCAAGTTTTTAAACTTGCGATGAATGTATGAACGCGATCCGCTCGACAGCGTCGAGGGATATGCAAAGCAATGAGGGGTTCCAGTGTCTACAGAAGAACAACAGCAACCAGCGGCCTATTCGGCCGATTCGATTCAAGTTCTTGAAGGTCTCGAAGCAGTTCGTAAACGTCCCGGTATGTATATCGGTGATACTCAGTTCAAAGGTTATCATCATCTTGTGTATGAGATTGTGGATAACTCGGTAGACGAACATCTTGCTGGATATTGCAAAACTATCAAAGTTTCAATCAATGCAGATGAATCCATCACTGTCGAAGATGACGGTCGTGGTATTCCTGTTGCAACTCAAAAACAAACTGGCAAATCAGCTCTAGAAGTTGTTATGACCGTACTTCACGCCGGCGGTAAGTTCGACGGTGGTGGTTATAAAGTTTCTGGTGGTCTACACGGAGTTGGTGCTTCTGTTGTGAATGCGCTTTCCACTCGTGTGAATGTTGAAGTTCAACGTGATGGTTTCTTCTGGAGACAAAACTACGCTCAAGGAAAAATCCTGGCTCCGGTTGAAAAAGGCGAAGCTTCCACAAAAACTGGAACGAAAGTTACTTTCAAACCAGATCGTGAAATTTTCAAAGATGAAACTATCACTTACGACTTTGCTACTTTGGCAAATCGTTTCCGTGAACTTGCATTCCTAAATGCAGGTCTTCATATTTCTTTGACTGACGAACGCACAGGTAAAAAACAAGACTTCCAATATGCGGAAGGTGTTGCTGAGTTCGTTAAGTACATGAATCAATCTAAAAAATCTTTGCACAACGAAGTTGTGTACTTCAAAGGCGAAAGAGATAACGTCGACGTTGAAATCGCAATGCAGTGGAACGATTCTTACTCAGAATCTATTTTCACATATTGCAACAACATCAATACTCATGAAGGTGGTACTCACCTTGTTGGTTTCCGTGCGGCTTTGACTCGTACAACGAATGCCTACGCAACTGAAAAAAATCTTTTGAAAGATTTGAAAACCAACCTTGAGGGTGAAGACATCCGTGAAGGTTTGGCAGCAGTTATCTCCGTAAAAGTTCGCGAACCACAATTCGAAGGTCAGACAAAAACCAAACTTGGTAATGCCGAAGTAAAAGGTATCGTCGAGTCTTTGGTTAATGAAAAACTAGCTGACTGGATGGATCGCAATCCTACTATTTCAAAAAACGTTATCATGAAGTGCGTGGAATCTGCGCGTGCTCGTGAGGCTGCTCGTAAGGCGCGTGATCTTACTCGCCGTAAGACAGCTCTTGATGGTGGATCTTTGCCAGGTAAAATGGCGGATTGCCAGGAACGTGACCCTGCACTTTGCGAACTATACCTGGTGGAAGGGGACTCCGCGGGAGGTTCCGCGAAGCAAGGTCGTGATCGTCGTACGCAAGCGATCTTGCCTTTGAAAGGTAAAATCCTAAACGTCGAAAAAGCACGTTTTGATAAAATTATTTCTTCCGAAGAGATCAAAGTTATCATTTCCGCTCTTGGTACTGGTATCGGTAAAGACAACGTGAACGTGGATAAAATCCGTTATCACAAAATCATTATCATGACCGATGCCGACGTCGACGGATCTCACATCATGACTCTTCTATTGACGTTCTTCTATCGCCAAATGCCGTTGGTTCTTGAGCGTGGTTATATTTACATCGCTCAACCACCATTGTACCGTGCGAAAAAAGGCAAAGAAGAAACGTACCTGAAAAATGAAGCTGCTTTGACTGAGTATCTTTTGAGCTCGGGTCTGAACAATTTCAAAATCAAAGGTAAAGAATCTTTGCCCGAAGCTGAACTTCGTCAGTTGATTTTGAACATTCAAAGATTGAACAGCCTGATTAAAGTATCTTCAAAAAAGTACGACAAAGACGTTTTGTATTTCATGCTAAGCAAAGTTGCTGATCTTGAAAAAACTTTGGGTGATGAAGGCAAAATGAAATCTGTTCTTGCTGACATGACATCTTGGGTAAATGCGGATCCAAAACTTGGAATCACTGAATTCAAAGCAGAAGTGAAACAAGATGAAGCAACTGGGAAACCATACGCTGATATCTACACGGTTCGCTATGCAGATCGCATGACAACTAAGTTCAGCCTGGATAGCTTGCGTTCTTCAGAAATGATCGAGCTTCGCAAGATCTGGGCGCAAATCCAAGGCATCAGCACGTTGCCACTAACAATCATTGAAGGCGAAAACGAAGTTCAATTCGAAAGCTACAATGAGTTCTACGAACACGTTATGGAATCTACGAAAAAAGGAATCTATATCCAACGATACAAAGGATTGGGAGAGATGAATCCGGAGCAGTTGTGGGAAACTACACTGAACAAGGAAAACAGAACTCTTTTGAGAGTTTCAATTGAAGACGCAGTTGCGGCTGATGAAACATTCTCGATCTTGATGGGTGAAATGGTTGAGCCTCGTCGTAACTTTATCCACGAAAATGCTCTACTGGCTCGTAGCCTTGACGTTTAATTTTAGAATAATTGGTGAATGAATATGGAAAACAATAATCAAGAAAAAGGCGTCACGGTAGTCGATATCAGTAAGGAAATGCGTGGAGCATACCTTCAATACTCGATGTCAGTTATCGTTGGTCGTGCCCTACCAGATGTTCGCGATGGCTTGAAACCCGTGCATCGTCGTGTTCTTTTCGCTCAAAGCGAGATGAACAATCGTCATAACAGACCTTATTTGAAATCTGCCCGTGTGGTGGGTGACGTAATCGGTAAATACCATCCGCATGGCGACTCTGCCGTATACGAAACTATGGTTCGTATGGCCCAGGATTTCTCTCTTCGCTACCCGCTTGAAGATGGCCAGGGTAACTTCGGTTCTATCGACGGCGATAGCGCAGCAGCTATGCGTTACACAGAGATCCGTATGACTCCGATGGCGGAAGAACTACTGAATGATCTTGAAAAAGAAACAGTAGCCTTCGGTCCGAACTATGACGACTCTTTGCAAATTCCTTTGGTACTTCCGGCAAAATTCCCAAATCTTTTGGTGAATGGTTCTTCAGGTATCGCAGTTGGTATGGCGACAAATATTCCGCCGCACAACTTGGGTGAAGTTATCGATGGTACAATCCATTTGATCAACAACCCTACTTGCCAACTTGAAGACCTGATGGTGCACATCAAGGGACCAGACTTCCCTTCTGCAGGTGTAATCGCAGGCCGTGAAGGTATCTTGCAGGCTTATAAAAAAGGCCGCGGTATCATTTCACTAAAAGCCGTTGCAGAAATCACTCCGAACAAAGACCGTGAAGATATCATCATCACGGAAATTCCATACCAGGTTAATAAAGCGAAGCTGATTGAAAGCATCGCAGACCTGGTTCGCGATAAGGCTATCGAAGGTATCTCTGATATCCGCGACGAGTCTTCTCGTGAAGGTATGCGTATCGTGATCAATCTAAAACGTGGCGAAAACGCTTCCGTTATTTTGAATCGCTTGTACAAATTCACTCAAATGCAAGTTTCCGTTGGTATCATCATGCTTGCGCTTGATGCGAAAAACCAGCCGGTTACGTTCGATTTGAAAGGCATGCTTGAAGCCTTCGTTGATCACCGTCGTGACGTTGTTACGAAACGTTGTATCTTCGAACTTAAAAAAGCCCAAGAGCGTGCTCACATCTTGGAAGGCTTGAAAAAAGCTCTGGATCACATCGAAGAAGTTATCAAAACGATCCGTGCTTCTAAAGAAGCGCACGCGGCTCGTGAAGCTTTGATGACTAAATTTGAATTCTCTGAACGCCAAGCAATTGCAATCCTGGAAATGCGTTTGCAACGTTTGACTGGTTTAGAGCGTGATAAAATCATCGAAGAACTTGCAGAACTTCAAAAAACTATCGATTGGTTGAAATTCGTTTTGGCTGACGTTCGTGAAATCTACAAGATCATCGTTGGTGAACTTGAAGACATGAAAAAACGTTACGCAGATCCACGCCGCACTCAATTGCAAGGCAGCCTTGATGATATCGAGGACGAAGATCTTATCGCTGACGAAGACATGGTTGTGACAGTGACAAACACAGGTCTTATCAAGCGTATGCCGACAGCTGAATACCGCGTACAAAAACGTGGCGGTAAAGGTTTGAAAGGCATGGAGACGAAAGAGGAAGACTACGTTACAGATCTATTCTCTGCCTCTACTAAAACTATGCTTCTTGTCTTCACTGACAAAGGTAAAGTGTACTGGGTGAAAGTTCATAAACTTCCACTGGGCAGCAGAACTTCCAAAGGGAAATCTTTGGCCAATGTAGTTCAGCTTTCTTCTGGTGAAAGCGTTCGCGCGATCTTGCCGGTTGACGAGTTCAACGAAAACAAATTTGCAGTGATGTTGACTGAAAAAGGTGTCATCAAAAAAACTTCTTTGGATTCTTTCGCGAATCCAAGAACTGCGGGTGTTATCGCTCTTACGACAGATCTTGATGACGGTATTATTGCCGTTAAGATTTCTGACGGTCAGTCGGATATCTTCATTGCTACCAAAGAAGGTATGTCGATTCGTTTCAACGAAAACGACGTGCGTGGAATGGGCCGTACAGCTCGTGGCGTGAAAGCTATTACGCTTGCAAAAGATGACGTAGTTGTCGCGATGGAAGTTCTTGAAAAGAACACTTCAGACACGATCTTGATGGTAACCTCAAAAGGTTACGGTAAACGTTCAGAAGTGGGCGAATACCGCGTTCAATCTCGTGGTGGCGTAGGTATCATCACTCAGAAAACTACTGACAAGGTTGGTAACGTTGTTGGTACTAAAAAAGTTTCTGAGAAGCATGAATTGATCCTTTCTACAGACAATGGACAGGTTATCCGTATGAAAATGACGGACATCTCTGTTCTTGGCCGTAACACCCAGGGTGTTCGTTTGATTAACATCGACGAAAAAGACGAAACAGTAACTGGCTTGGCGGTGGTTGAAGACGACCACTCTGACGAGGCGGCTGCTCCTTCTGCACCTGAAGGCGTGACTCACTAACATGATCAGAGGAGTTCTGGTTGTTTTACTATTACTCCTCACCGCCTGCTCCTCCCAGGAGCGTGGCGACTATAAAATAGCCGAAAAAAACGTAAGCCAGGGTAACTATAAAGTTGCCCTGGAATACTTCGATCGCGTGATTCTAAGAAACAGTAATTCTGAGTATCCAATGGAAGCAGCTCGCGAAGCGGCCCGGGTTTCATTTTTTGAAATGAAAGACTACGAGCGAACGATCAAATATCACCGCTTCATCGTTTTGAATTCAAAAGACGAAAAAGAACGCGTTCAATCGCAAAAACAAATCGCTGATATCTACTTTAATAATCTTCAGAACTATCAGGCATCGGTTGTTGAATTCAGTAAGCTTCAACAGATGCCCCACACGGATCTGGAGGCGGCTCAATATCAAATGAGCATCGCGCGTGCGAACTACTATATGAATAACTTCTTTCAGGCGGAATCCGAGATCGATTCTTTGTTGCGCCTGAAATCTGACGACAATATTCGCTTTCAGGCATTAATGCTGAAAGGGAATATCCTTGTCGCCAAAAAAGAATTTATCAAGGCCATCGATATATTTAAGGGCATGATCGACAAATACCCTCAAAGATCAGTTCAGGAAAACGTAGGTTTGGTTCTGGCCGTCTGTTATGAGGAAAATGATAATTTCAAAGAAGCGATCAAAGTTCTTGAAGACTATCGTGGTAAATACAGCCCGCCTGAGTATATTGAGCTTCGTATTAAGCGTCTTCAAGAGCGCATGAAAAATGCCCCGGGTGCGAAAGGCTTTAGGAAGTAATGAGAAAGTATATAATATTTGCATCCATTGGCTTCGAACTTGTCGGGTTGATTATCGGATGTTTTTACTTGGGCGAACTTCTGGATACCAAATATCAAACCAAGGGAATGGCTTTCGTTGGTTTAAGCTTAGCCGCCCTGGTGGGTTGGCTGGTTCGGGTTATTTGGCTTTTAAAGCGCATGGAAGCCCTGGAAGAAAAAGAAAACGCGAAAAAGAACCCAGGTAAATGATTAGAGTTTTAATTTGTCAGCTCTTTATAACGGTCCTTGGCTACCTAGCCACACTGTTTTTTGCCGCACCTAATCATGCGGATTCATACCTTTGGGGCTCCCTAACTATCCTAATGAGCTTTGCCTTGATGGGATTGGGGTACGGGCTGATCTTCCAAAAGAAATTGGTTGCCCTAGGAGTCTCCCTTATTGTATTTAAGTACGCGATTTTAGGCATTATTATCTTCACTCTGACCAAACTCGATTGGTTTTCATCAATTGCGTTTGCCATGGGTGTTGCTAGCTTTATTGTTTCAGCAATCTATTATGCGATCAGTGAAGCTTTGAGAGAGGAAAAAGAAGATGGCGGCAGGAGCACACCACCCGTTTAACTGGACACAACTTATTCCAGGTGTAGGCCTTGAATATTATCACGTTGCAACTTTAGCAGTAGCAACAGTAGCAACTATCGGTGTTGGTTTGATGGCTCGTGCATCTTTGGGTAAAGGTGAAACGGCTGTTCTTCCTGCGGATAAATTTTCTGTTCGCGGAATCTTTGAAATGCTTACTGAAATGATGTCGGGATTGGCTGACATGGTTATCGGTGAACATGGCAAACACTATGTTCCGTTCTTCACTTCTGTATTCTTCTTCATCGTATTCAACAATTTGATCGGTATGATCCCGGGCATGACTCCGGCGACTGAAAACATCAATACGACTTTCGGTTTCGGTATCTTGATGTTCTTGTTCTATAACTTCCAAGGTGTGAAAGAAAACGGTCCTATCGCTTACCTAAAACACTTCATGGGTCCGGTTATCTTCCTGGCTCCGTTGATGTTCGTAATCGAAATCGTATCCCACTTGGTTCGTCCATTCTCATTGGGTCTTCGTCTTGCTAACGTAATGATGGGTGACCATACGGTACTATCTGTATTCTTGGATCTAGTACCAATCGGTGTACCAATTCCATTCTATATCATGGGATTGTTCGTATGCTTTGTTCAGGCTTTTGTATTTACTTTGCTTTCAATGGTTTACGTAGCATTCGCGATTGCACACGACCACTAAAAGGCAAATATTTAACCGTTCTCTAAAGGAGAAACACATGAAAAAAATGATCGTTGCACTAGTTGCTACTTTGGCTTCCGTATCTGCATTTGCACAAGAGGCAGCTGTTGCTGCTGCTCCAGTTGCTTCTACAACTGGTTTCGGTGACAAAGGTTTGATGGCTATCGCTGCTGCATTGACTATCGCTATCGCGGTATTCGGTGGTGCTATGGCTCAAGGTAAAACTGCTGCTACAGCTCTTGATGGTATCGCTCGTAACCCAGCGGCTTCTGGTAAGCTTTTGATCCCAATGATCTTGGGTCTAGCTCTTATCGAGTCTCTAGTTATCTACGCGTTGATCATCGCTTTGAAACTTTCTTAATTAACGGCGCTTCTAAGCGCAGTAATTAAAAAGATCAGAAATGATTATAAAAAGGCTGGGTTCGTCCCGGCCTTTTTTATTTTGTACAGGGACACACTTTCTCCAAGGTACGGTCTACCTTAATCCCAGCATTTACACCCGCTACGGGTGTGCGGTCGTCCGCAGTTAATATAAATCCAAAATTTCCTATTTACCTTGCCCTTGGGACAACCTCGATAAATAACCTGAGGTTAGGATGAAGAACTGGCTTACCATTGGACAATTTGCGAATTCGATTGGCGTATCGGCAAAGGCATTACGTCTTTACGAAGACATGGGTTTGTTGAAATCCCATGTGCGTGGGGAAAATGGCTATCGCTATTACGATGAAACACAATTGGATCTTGCTCGCCGTCTAAAGGAATTCAAAGATTTGGGTTTCACATTGGCGGAAATCAAAGCCCTTCTTGAGGCCGACGAGTCTTTAGATTCCGATAAACTTGCGACTTCAATGCATGTACGCCTAAAAGATATTTCCCAACAGGCAGAACTTCTAAAATCCCAAAAAGAACAGATCGAATGCATCCTCTCCTCTTTACAAAAGAAACAAGAACCGCTTGAGGCGGAACAAAGGAGAGCGATCATGAGTTACTACGGTAAAGTTTCGATTCTGATTACAGGTTGCGATGGGTTGGAAAAAACTGCGCATTTCGTGCATGAACATTTTAAAAGTGCTGGCCAGGATGTGCCGATCTTAATGTGGTCGGCTGGTATGGAGTTGCCAGAGGCAAAACCATATATTTTGATTCTACCTGAAAAGTACCTGGAACAAGAAGATGTTCTAAGAATTAATGCGGATGTGATTGTGATTAAAAGCGTCAGTATTCATTCTGAAGAAATGGAAAAAACGTATTTGCGCTTGTTTGCCGAAGCAGGTCCGCATGTCACAACGGTGATTAATGCTGATGATCGTGCGTCGGTTTCGTTTGCGGGCCAAGAAAATGTACGTAAAGGTCGAATTTTCTACTTCACCAAAAATCGAGCTTTAGAGCCACAGATTCAAAACATTGGTGGCGTTATTAGTAGCGGCGAAGATCTAGAAATCTATGGATTCAATTTGAAAAATTCAAAAGTTGAAATGAAGTATAAAAAGATACTGGCGTTCGAAGACGAGATTGCACTTGTTTCTTCATTTGCGGCGGTGATGTCAGCAGGGCTTGAGAAAGAGAATCTTGTTGGAACACTTGCGCTGATCAAATAATAAAAAAAGGGCCGGTGTTTTCACCAGCCCTTTTCGTATTCGTAATTTCTACATCCGATTCGGATGTGCGGACGTCCGCAGTCTCCGTCGGGAAGTAAGGCCGTACCTTTAAAGGTATTTGTTAACCACAGCTTCAACGCGGTCTTGGATGCGTTTCATGCCGGCTGCTGTTGTTGCTTCGTAGCGCACAACCAATACGGGTTGTGTATTTGAAGAGCGGCACAATGCCCAACCGTCTTCGAAGCTTAGGCGGATGCCGTCAGTTAGATCTACTTTGTAGTCTGCGCCTGGGCCGCCTTTGAAAGCTTCTTTCATTTTCTCAACGATCAAAACTTTTTTCTCTTCAGTCGTGTCGATGCGGATTTCAGGTGTGTTGAATGCTGGTGGCAAACCTTCCAACAATTGTGGAATTGTTTTGCCAGTTTTTGCCAGGATTTCCACCAGGCGAAGACCTGCATAAGGAGCATCATCGTAACCGTAATTGCGATCTGCAAAGAAGATGTGACCAGACATCTCGCCACCGAATGGTGCTTTTTCAACTTTGATTTTTTCTTTGATTAAAGAGTGACCTGTTTTCCACATGATGGGTTGGCCACCGTGTGCTGCGATGTCGTGATACAAGCGATCAGAACATTTAACGTCACCTACGATTTTTGCACCTTTGTTTGTCTCAAGGATCGAGCGAGAGATGATAGTCATCAACTCGTCACCGTAAACCATGCGACCCGTATGATCGACCACACCGATGCGATCAGCATCACCGTCAAAGCCGATACCGCAAACGGCACCCTCTTTTTTAACCTGTGCAGCTAAATCCACAAGGTTTTCCTCAACCGTTGGATCTGGGTGATGATTTGGGAAAGTACCATCTGGTTCTTCGAACATGATTGTCGGCTTCAAACCACATGCTTCAAATAGACCGCGAACAACGGAACCACCGGCACCGTTTCCGCAATCCAATACGACTTTAACGTTCTTCAGTTGGCCGAATTCTTTTTTATAGTGCTCGTAGTAGCTTGGACGGATGTCGAAAGACTCCACAGAGCCTTTGCCATCGATGTACTCGCCCTTTTCGATAATTTTGCGAAGAGTTTGGATTTCTTCACCAAAGATCGTTGTTTTGCCCAAAGAGATTTTGAAACCGTTGAACTCAGGAGGATTGTGGGAACCAGTTACTTGAACGGCGCCGTCCACTTTCATCGTGAATGTCGAGAAATAGCACACAGGGCTCGTTACAAGGCCCAAGTGAATAACCTTAGCTCCTGAATCAACAAAACCTTTTTCCATGCTTTTAACGATGGCTGGAGAGCTTACACGGGCATCGTGACCGATAGTCAGCGTAGGATTAGAAATATTTTTTACGTTCTTCATATGAACGACGAAGGCGCGCGCCAGAATATAGGCGAAGTTGTCATCGAACTGACCGTTGTAAACACCGCGGATGTCGTATTCTCTAAAAATAACTGGTTGATACATTATAACCTCACTAGGTATTGGAAATGACTAGAATTAATACTAACTAGGCCCGCTGTCGAGCTAAATTAACAGCCCACTTAATTGCATCTATCATAGAGTTTGGGTTGGCCTTGTTTTTACCAAAAATATCCTTGGCAGTTCCGTGATCGACACTGGTTCTGACAAATGGAATGCCTAGGCTGATGTGGACGCCGCTGTCTTGTCCGTGAATCATTTTAAAAGGAATCAAACCCTGATCATGGTAAAGGCATAGGTAGACAGAGTATTTCTTCCAGTTCTCCTTAAAGAAGGCGGCATCAGGAACCAAAGGCCCCACATATGGAATTCCTTTTTCGGCCGCAAAAGACTGTAGATTTGGGAAAACCATGAGTTCTTCAGAGCCAATCATCCCTTGCTCGCCAGAGTGAGGATTAAGGCCCAAGACTCCAATTGGTTTTGCGCGCTTGGATGGCGGCAGTGATTTACGTAAAGTATCCGCGCTCAATAAAGCCTCTGCAACGGTGCTAAAGCTTATGTGTTTTGTAATCTGAGAAACAGGCAAATGCCCCGTCGCCAAAACCACATTGAACTCGCTACCCGCAAAACCCATATGGACGGTTTTTGTTTTTGAAATGCGTTTTAGAATATCGGTGTGCCCAAGATCCTTAAATCCAGCATCCTTAATCAGAGTCTTTGAAAGTGGACCCGTTGCCATGCCCTGCAGTTGGTTTTTCATGCAGGCTTTAGCTGTCAGGTCCACCCAGTGTGCCGGGGTTAAATCCGAGCAAATATCTACAAGATAAGGACCTTCGATTTTCAGGGCTTCTTCGATGGTGTCGACTACGATGCGTTTAAACTTTTGATCAATTAACTTCAGATATTTGGTGGAGGCGTTGTCGTTCCTCCACATGATGAATTGGATGTCTTTCAGAGGGCCCAGCTTATGAAGTGCCTTTGCGGTAACTTCGAAGCCAACGCCGTCATCATCCCCAGTGGTAAGCGCAATTCGAATTCTACTCATTGATTCTGATAAAGGCGTCGTCGCGTTTGTTTTGCAACCACAAGCGCAACTGACGTTTGAAGCTGGTTTCCATCAATTGAGCCTTGATGCGATCCTTTTGTTTTTCAAAATTTGGATCAGAAGTCAGCTTACGGCCGGTAAGTTTGGCAATGTGATAACCCATGCGTGATTTGATAACACCAGTGGTTTCACCAACAGTCAGGCCAGCAATCGCTTCTTCAACCTCGGGCATGAATTCGCCGGACTTGAATGTGCCAAGTGCACCACCGGAGGAGAAATTTGGATCTTCACTAAACTGCTGCGCCAGGGTTTCGAAGTTTTCACCGGAGCGCAATTTGGAAAGAACATTTTCGGCGCGTTTGAAAGCGGCCTCTGCCCCACCCTTTTTAGGGTTAAAGAAGATGTGAGATACCGAGAACTCATCTATTGAAGGCTTGTTCTTCGGATTGGACTTCAGATATTCATTTAAAGCGTCTTCATCCGAGATGCGAAGCTTGGAAATGATCTCTGTATCCATCAGGTTTGATTTCTCAATCTTGTCTTTCAGGAAAACCTTGTACTCATTAACATCAACGCCCTGGCCTTTAAGGATGTTTCCAAGCTCTGCTTCGCTTACGTTGTTTCTTTTGGCCATTTCTTTGAAGTCTTGTTCAACGCGGGCATTGGTTACGGACAAATTCAGACGTTTGATTTCGGAGAAAATAATCTTCTCGTTAATCAAGTAGTCCATTTGTGCTTTTCTATCTTTTTTCAATTCGTCGACAGATTTGCCATCCAACAAAGCATCATCCACCATACCAGGTTTGGAAATTCGACTTTGTAATTCCTTAAGGTCAGACTCAAGGATGATTTCGTTGTTCACGACAGCCAAAGTTTTTTCAATGACTTCGGCCTTAACTGGAGCTGCGACTAATAAAGAAAAAAGCAAACTAATCATTATCCCCTCGGGTATCTACGGAAATGGAGTTCATCAATTCGTGATCCTTTAGGACTTTACTACTTCTGAGCTGAGCATCAAGCCATGCGACGTATTCTGCCTGCTCGCGTTGTGCTTTAAGAGCCCGAGTAATTTGCGGACGTACTTCTTCGAGCGTTAAAGTGGAGGCCGGAGCCTTTTTTTCTACACGAATCAGATGAATACCGAAGGGGCTTTTGATGGTTTGAGTACCGGCAGAGTTTGTAAACAGGCGGTCAAAGTAGTCCACAGTGCCTTTTTCAATCCAACCAACCACGCCGCCGGACTTTGCCTCTGGCGTAATGGAGAACTTCTTGGCAAGTTCAGCAAAATCTTTAGTTTTCAAATCTGTTTTAATGGCATCTGCTTTGGCTTCTTCATCAACGACGATCTGACGGATATAAATGCGCTCTTTGCGTTTATACATATCCTTGTGATCATCGTAATAGCGTTTGATCTCGTCTTCGGCGATGGGCTTGGCCTTCTCATTGATTTTTTTGAAAACCTCACGCTCGATCAGGCTGTAGCGTAAGTCCTCGCGCCATTCCGCAAAAGATAAATTCTCTTGAGCCAGTGCGCGACGAAATGCAAGGTCATCTGGATAGTTGGCGCGCAATTTATCCACTTCGGCATCAAGAGTGTTTTCTGACACGACGATTTTCTGAGCGCGTGCCCAATCCAAGGTTAAGCTTTTAACCAGGAAGTCGCGTAAGATGTCTTCTTTGATTCTTTGGACGTTATTGGGGTCTTTGGCGGCAAGCGCATCAAAGTTTTTAAGTTTTCTAGCCAGTTGATTGGCGAACTCTTTGGCGGTTAATACGTGCTCATTTACCTTCTGAACAGGTTTCTTGGAAACCTTCTGGTAATTGGATGGGCAACCTGCCAAAAACACACTTGTTAAAATAAAAAGCCCCGCTTTAACGGGGCTCTTTAGGAATTTCATTAGAGTATTTCCTTATTTGATAAGGTTTTTGTTTTCTTTAATGGAGTAGGATTTTTTCAACTTCTCAAAGTACTCATTAAAGATCACTTTTCTTTTCTCATCGTATACTGCCGCTCTGATTTGGCGTTTATCCGCGTTTTCAAAGCTGCGACGACCCGTTAGCTTAATGATGTGGAATCCATATGGAGATTCGATGAGCCCGTTAATTTCACCGACCTTCATGCCGATTGCCGCTTCATAGTATGCTGGAACGATTGTAACACGAGACTGCCAGCCGATGTCACCACCCGCTTGCTTGGAAATCGCGTCGTCAGAATAAAGCTTAACCAGCTCTTCAAACGGACGCTTTGATTTTTTCACTTCAGCGTAGATTTCATCAGCACGCTTGCGAGCTTCCGCGATTTGCGCCGGAGTTGCACCCTGTTTAAACTCAATCAGGATGTTGCTTGTGCGGATTTCAGGATTGGTTTTATACCAGTCTTGCATTTCTTTGTCAGAGATCGTGATCTTTTGGATTTTTGGGCCCAATTCTTTTTCAAGAAGTGCTTTATACATAGCCTGGCGCAATTGTTCCTGAACAATTGGGTCTTTTTCCAGATTGCGCTTTTCAGCTTCCTGCAAGCCCACTTCGTAGCGAACCATGTCTTCAAGGAAAAGGTCTTTAGTTGGAGGGTTTGAAGTTTTAGACTTAATGTCATTGTACTTCTTGTTGAACTCGTCCAGGGTGATTGTTTTTTTACCCACTTGAGCCAACACGTCAGAAGATTTTTGCGCGAACGCGGGTGCCGCGATGAGCATCAAGATGCTAATAACTAATTTCATACTTTAAAAGTCCCTTTAAAAAGTTGAATACAAACTATGTTAAAACGCTAGCACTAGGTTTTATTATCCGCAATGAAATTAGCCGCTTGCTGGCGTGTACGGTGTAAAAGGGACTCTAACTCTAGAGCAAGGTCTGGGTTTCTGGGATCCTGCTCTTTAGTCACAGGAGGAAGACTCTCACTCCAAACTATAACTACCTTTGCAAATGGTTTTGGCAGAAAGGTTTTGTTCCAGGATTTTGGGAAGTGAATGGCGCGATCGACATAAACGCCAGCTGCATAAATTGGCCCATGAATCATGCGTGATAGTTCAAAAACACCGGGCTTCACTTTGTGTAACGGACCCTTTGGTCCATCCACTGCAAAGCTGCAATTTCCCCCGTCTTTTACTAAACGCAACAGACCTTTCAGGGCTTGCACACTGCCGCGTGAAGAGGATCCACGGCTGGTTTTTGCACCCATCCACTTTAGGACGGTGGCCATAAGTTCACCGTCTTTGGATTGAGAGGCAATTGTGGCAATTCGATAGCGCTTAACAATCGAAAGCAATGCCAGTTCGTCTCCATGCCAGTGGGCAAGAACGACAGGATTTCTGTTTTTCAGGGAATTCTTAAGAGATTCAGGCTCAGAAAGACGAACCCTCCACGTCCATGAGAGGGTTCGATAAAATACAAACACGATGATAGGAAGTATGTATTTCCTAAACACGATTAGTGGTGAAGAGCCTTTTTGAACTCTTCAGTCAATTTTGGAACGATTTCCAAAGCGTCACCTACGATACCGTAAGTTGCTTTTTGGAAGATTGGAGCGTTTGCATCGTTGTTGATTGCAACGATAACTTTAGATGAACCCATACCTGCCAAATGTTGAATCGCACCAGAGATACCGACAGCGATGTACAAGGATGGAGCAACCGTTTTACCAGTTTGACCAACTTGCATACCGTGTCCTACCCAACCAGCGTCCACTACCGCACGAGTAGCACCAACAGTTGCACCCAATACGTCAGCAAGATCGTTCAAAACTTTAAAGTTTGCTGCTTCTTTCAAACCACGACCACCGGAAACGATGATGTTTGCTTCAGTCAAATCCAATTTCTCAGAAGCACCTTTCACGATCTCTTTGATCAATGTTTTCAAATCCGTTGCCGCATTTGCATGTTCAACCACATTTGCAGTTTTAGATGTGTCAGCAGCGTCAACTGGCATTTGATTTGCGCGCATCAAAACGATTTTGATCGGGCTGTTTTCAAAGTTAACAGTCGCAAATGCTTTACCAGAGTACATTGGTTTAACAGCAGTGACGTTGTCGCCAGAGATTGTCAACTGAGTGCAATCACTTGCAACACCTGTGTTCAAGCGAGCTGCAACACGTGGGAACAAGTCTTTACCTGTTGAAGAAGCGGAAGACAAGATGATGGAAGGTTGAACTTTGTTAACGATCGCAACCATGTTTGCAGTGTATGATTCTGGATTGTAAGAATCCAAAGAAGCATCTTTAACAACATGCACTTCAGAAGCGCCGTTGTGGCCGATAGCTGCAGTTACATCACCTGCGTGAGAACCGAAAGTCACAGCAACCACAGTGTTGCCGGATTTGGCAGCGGCTTGCAAAAGCTCCATGGAGCTGCGTTTAAGTTTACCGTTTGTTTGCTCAGCAAATACTAATACTTTACCCATTGCCAACTCCTACAGAACCTTCGCTTCATCGCGAAGAAGTTTAACCAGTTCTGCTGCTTGTGCAGAAGAATCGCCAGAAAGCATTTTTACCGCCGGTTTATCAGCCGGAAGAGTCATGCCAGAGTATTTTACTTTGATATCAGACGCAGGAATGTTCAAGGAGGAGAACTCGATCTCTTTGATCACTTTCTTTTTGGCTTTCATGATGCCTGGCAAAGAAGCGTAACGAGGCATGTTCAAGCCTTTGTTTGCGCCAACAACTGCCGGAGTCATCATTTGCACAACTTCCTTAGCGCCACCTTCTACGTCACGCTCAACGGTTACATTTTCGCCATTGAATGCGAACTTGGAAACCACTGTTGTGTGTGGAACGTTTAGGAATTCAGCCATCATCTGGCTTACTGAAGAGGCGTTGTCGTCGATTGCAAGCTTGCCGGTGAAAATGATTTTCATTCCGCCCTCAGCTTTGATCACTTCAGCAAGTGCTTTTGCAGTTGAGAAGTTATCCAGACCTTCGCCGTTGATTACGATAGCTTCGTCAGCACCCATAGCAAGAGCGGTACGCAAGGATTCCACTACGCGAGCTTTCGGGCCAGCGCTCAAAACCCAAACTTGAGAGCCTGGATTTGCATCGCGAAGCTTGTTGGCTTCTTCGACTGCATATTCGTCATAAGGGTTCATAACCCATTTAATCCCCGCCGTATCGATACCGGTCTGGTCGGGAGAGATTTTAATTTTAGTTTCAGTGTCTGGCACCTGTTTGATGCACACAAAAATCTTCATGTTTTACCCCGTTTTTAGGTGACCAGTTCTATCGCAGATGATTTCAGAGGCAAAACTAAATCCTCAAAGTCTAACATGTTGCGAAACATGACAGGGGTCATGGACAAATCAAACCCCCGAGGAGTAAGTTAATTAAAAACTTAATGAGAATCTAAAGCTAAATTACAAGGGGTTTCATACCATGTTTTCATTTCTCGGAACGACTGTCGGGAAGAAATACTTAATGGGTATTACTGGACTTGTGTGGGCGGGCTTCGTGCTGGCTCATATGGCCGGAAATATGCTTATTTTCGTAAGTCACGATGCTTACAATGCCTACGGACATGCGCTAACTAGCGGAAAATTGATCTACGTTGCGGAATTGGTGTTGGTGCTGGCGCTGATCACTCACGTGACGATGGCGATTTCACTGACTAAAAACAATCGCGAAGCAAAAGGCCAACGCTATGCTGTTGCTGCCAAAGGCACGAAGAAAGTTTCCCTGGCATCCAGAACAATGGCCATTCAGGGTTCGTTGATTCTGGTTTTTGTGATTCTTCATTTGATCACTTTCAAATACGGCCACTACTACGAAACTAACGTTAACGGGACGCCAATGCGCGATCTGGCCAAGCTGATGGAAGAAGTATTCCAGCAACCTGGTTACGTGGTTTGGTATGTGGTTGCGTTGGTTCTTTTGGGTTTCCATTTGAAACACGGTGTGGGCTCCACATTCCAGTCTCTGGGATTGATGGAAGGCACTTACCGCAGTCTTTGGGCAAAGCTAAGCATCGGCTACGGTATTATCGTGGCTCTGGGCTTTATCTCTCAACCTCTTTACCTTTTCCTAATGCGCTAAGGAGCACACAATCATGGCTAATATCTTAGACAGCAAAATTCCAAGTGGTCCAATTGAAGGCAAATGGGAAAAAGCAAAGTTTGAAAACAAACTTGTAAATCCAGCCAATAAAAGAAAGCACTCCGTTATCGTTGTGGGTACCGGTCTTGCCGGCGCATCCGCCGCTGCTTCTTTGGGTGAACTTGGTTATAAAGTAAAAGCATTCTGTGTGCATGAGTCCCCTCGCCGCGCCCATTCCGTTGCCGCTCAAGGCGGTATCAATGCTGCAAAAAACTATCAAAATGATGGTGACTCCACTTACCGTCTTTTCTACGACACAGTTAAGGGCGGTGACTTCCGTGCCCGCGAAGCCAACGTTTACCGTCTGGCTGAGGTGTCTGCGAGCATCATCGATCAAATGGTTTCTCAGGGTGTTCCTTTTGCCCGTGAATACGGCGGTACGCTTGCCAACCGTTCTTTCGGTGGTGCGCAGGTTTCCCGTACGTTCTATGCCCGTGGTCAAACCGGCCAGCAGCTTTTGTTGGGTGCATACTCGCAAATGATGAGACAGGTTGATGCTGGCACAGTGGAGCTTCGTTATCGTCGTGAGATGTTGGACGTGGTTATCGTTGATGGCAAAGCTCGCGGTATCATCGTTCGCAATCTTTTGACAGGTGAAATTGAATCTCACGAAGCGGATGCGGTCGTTATCGCTTCCGGTGGTTATTCCAACGTATTCTTCCTTTCCACAAATGCGATGAACTGTGCAGTGACGGCGGCATGGAAAGCCCACAAACGTGGGGCTTACTTTGCGAATCCTTGCTACACACAAATCCATCCAACCTGCATCCCAGTTCACGGAGAGAATCAGTCTAAATTGACTTTGATGTCTGAGTCTTTGCGTAATGACGGTCGCGTTTGGGTTCCTAAAGCGGTTGGTGATAAACGTCATCCAAATGACATCCCTGAAAACGAACGTGACTATTACTTGGAGCGCGTTTACCCGTCTTTCGGTAACTTGGCTCCTCGTGACGTGGCTTCTCGTCAGGCAAAATATGCATGCGATGAAGGCCGTGGTGTGAATGAATCCGGCAAAGCTGTTTACTTGGATTTCGCTGACGCTATCAAGCGTCTGGGTGAAGATAAAATTTCAGAACGTTACGGCAATTTGTTTGAAATGTACGACAAAATTACCGGCGAAAATCCTTATAAACGCCCAATGAAAATCTATCCGGCACCTCACTACACAATGGGTGGCTTGTGGGTTGACTACAATCTTCAATCAACAATTCCAGGCTTGTTCGTGGCTGGGGAAGCAAACTTCTCTGACCATGGTGCGAACCGTTTGGGTGCATCTGCATTGATGCAAGGTTTGGCTGACGGATACTTTGTTCTTCCGTACACAATCGGCAACTATCTGGGTGGAACAAAACTTGATAAGGTTACGACTTCTGATGACGCCTTTAAAGCAGCAGCTGATGGTGTAAGAAAAGAAATCAGCACTCTAATTGGCATTAAGGGCAATCGCACCGTCGACAGCTTCCATAAAGAGCTTGGTAACATCATGTGGGAAAACTGCGGCATGGGTCGTAACGAAGCTGGTCTTAAAAAGGCCATTCAGGAGATCCCAAAACTTCGCGAGGAATTCTGGCAAAACGTGCGTATTCCAGGAGATCCAAACTATCTTAACGTTGAGCTTGAAAAGGCCGGCCGCGTGGCTGACTTCTTGGAGCTTGGTGAGTTGATGTGCCGTGATGCTTTGGAGCGCCAAGAGTCTTGTGGTGGTCATTTCCGTGAAGAGTATCAAGACAAGGGTGAAGCGAAACGTGATGATGAAAAATTCTGTCACGTGGCCGCGTGGGAATACACTGGTGAAAACAAAGCATCAGTTCGCCACAAAGAAGAGCTTGTTTTTGATAACGTTCACCTAGCAACTCGTAGCTATAAATAAGAGGCTGAAAATGAGTGGTAAAAATATCAATCTGACTTTGAAAGTTTGGAGACAAAAAGGACCTAAAGATTCAGGTTCTTTTGTTGAGTATCCTGCGAAAAATGTGTCTGAACATGCTTCTTTCCTTGAGATGCTGGATGCTGTGAATGAAGAAATCGTAGCGAAAGGCGAAGAGCCTATCGCGTTTGACCATGACTGCCGTGAGGGTATTTGTGGTACTTGTGGTTTTGTTATCGATGGCGAAGCTCATGGTAAGTTGAAGGCAACAACAGTTTGCCAACTGCACATGCGTAACTACGAAGACGGCGATACATTGACGATTGAGCCGTTCAGAGCAAACTCCTTCCCGGTGATCAAGGACTTGATGGTCGACCGTTCTGCGTTTGACCGTATCATTTCTTCCGGTGGTTATATTTCTCAAAACACGGGAAATCCCCAGGATGCGAATGCAATCCTGATTCCGAAAGCAGACTCTGACGAAGCAATGAGCTCAGCGACTTGTATCGGTTGCGGTGCTTGCGTGGCAGCTTGTAAGAATGCTTCCGCAGCATTGTTTACTTCAGCTAAAATTTCTCACATGGCTTTGCTTCCGCAAGGTGCTGTTGAGAAAGATGAGCGCGCTCTTCGCATGGTTGCAGCCATGGACTCTGAGGGTTTCGGTGCTTGTACAACTACAGGTGCTTGCGAAGCTGCATGCCCGAAAGAAATTCAGCTGACCAATATCTCCCGCATGAATCGTCAATACTTGGGTGCTGTTTTAACTCAAAGACCTAAGCATAAAGACGGCGGCGCAGGATAGGCTGACATTCGCATCAGTTTAAATTTTTGTTCGTGATTCCAAGGGGTTCGGTTTTCCGAGCCCCTTTTTTTGTATTTATTTTTAACCTTTAAATTCTGCATCATCGGTCGATCTCAATGAGAGACGCATCCTAGACCTTCATCTATGAATTTCCCCTAAAGCTCGAACATCAAACTTCCGAAATCTAGACCAAGGAATGGGCTTATGAAGAAGATTGATCAACTTATGGCAGAATTGGGTTTTAACAAAAACGCACCAGATAGCGTGAAAGAAGCCTTTATAAAGCATTTAATAAAGGTCTCTGAAGGCGTGAACGTTGTTACTCCGTCTGAAAAGCGCGAAATTGCCCAACATCCCGAGAAAATTGTGCAGTTTAAGATGCCAGAGCAGATGAGTTTTGGTTTTGCCGACGAGAAAACAACTCGTCCTACAAGACCAAAGACTGGTTAAATAACCTATAAACACAGGACTTAGGTCTAGGTTTTTGACCTCAAATAAAAACAAATAAAATCCTAACTTTGCGATTGGTACCATTTTGGAACTGGGGAACCACTAGGCAATTATTGCCGAGACCTTCCTCGGGCTGAAATCACCCATCGAAGGAGGGATTATGAGAGGGCTTATCGGAAGAGCCATGCTCGGTTTGTTCGTTTCTGTAAGCGCGTTCGCTGCTAAACCTGAAGCTGTGCCTGGTGAATACATTGTTCAACTTAAAAATCAGTATGCTATTCAGTCTACACAAATTCTAAGTCAGCAATTGGGCGCTTATGTTAAGAGCACAATTCCTCAAATGAATATCGTGGTAATTAAAAAGCCGGTATTTGAACTTACTGACAGTGTTGTTAAAACACTTTCTCAAAACCCAATGGTTGATATCGTTGAACCAAACTTTATCTACCGTATTAACAAAACACCAAACGATCCAATGTTGGGCCGCCTTTGGGGTATGAATAACTCCAACAACGCAGGTGTGGACGTTGGAGCTCTTCAAGCTTGGGATATTACAACAGGTTCAAAAGATGTTCTTGTTGCAGTAATCGATACTGGTATTGATTACAATCATCCAGATCTTAAAGAAAACATGTGGTCGAACCAAGCTGAGCTAAATGGTCAGCCGGGTGTGGACGATGACGGTAACGGCATCGTGGACGATATCTACGGCGCAAACTTCGTGAATGCGGCGAAACCAACGGGTAACCCACTTGATGACCACAGCCACGGTACACATTGCTCCGGTACAATCGGTGCAAAAGGTGACGACGGTGTTGGTATCGTAGGTGTTGCGTGGAATGTTCGTTTGATGGGTGTAAAATTCCTTTCTGCAGATGGTTCCGGTTCCCTAGAGGGCGCACTTAAAGGTATCGACTATGCTGTGAGCATGGGTGCGACGATCCTTTCGAACTCTTGGGGTGGCGGTGGCTACTCTGAAACTTTGAAACAGGCGATCCAAAGAGCGAACGACAAAGGTGTTCTGTTTGTTGCAGCGGCTGGTAACGAATCCAACGACAACGATGCGAACCCGACTTACCCTGCCACTTACGATGTTCCTAACGTTCTTTCTGTAGCGGCAATTGATGAAAAAGGCTCTTTGGCTTCTTTCTCCAACTACGGAAAAAACAAAGTTCACGTGGCTGCTCCTGGTGTGAACATTTACTCATCCACTAAAAATGGTGGTTACAGCTCTTACTCTGGTACATCAATGGCGACTCCGCATGTTTCCGGTATTGCGGCTTTGATCGCTTCCAATGAGCCAGGTTTGAACGGCATCCAAATTAAAGAGCGCATTATGGCGACTGCGAAGCCTTACCCAACTCTACGTGGTAAAGTTCGCACAAAAGGTATTGCAAATGCTTACACAGCTTTGACAAACACTGAGCCGGTTCCAGATCCAAATGACCCGGTTAACTGGCAAACTGTGACTGCAAGTGTTTCTTCTGCTCACCCGTACGCAAGCAAATCCAACGAGACATTCGAAGTGAATGTTCCGGGCGCGAAGCAAATTGCAGTCTACTTTGAAAAATTCGACACTGAACGTGATTACGATAAAGTTATGATCTACGATTCCACAGGGAAATTGGTTCAAACTTTGTCTGGTAAAGCAGATGACACTCTTAGCACCGTGATCGAAGGAAGCTCTGCTAAAATCGTTTTCACTTCTGATGACTCTGTAAACCGTTATGGTTTCGACATCACTAAAATTGCTTTCCGTTAGTCCTGACTAACAGGCAAATAGCAAAAGCCATCTCGTAAAGCGGGATGGCTTTTTGTTTTTAATCAGTATCAAACCTCCACTGCTGCCATATGGAAAAAGCCCGTCAATACTAGAAGGAATTGATGGAGGTTGCATGGAACCCGAATTGCAGCGAAATAGACCCACTCCGCAACGTAAGCCGGTTTACCGTCCCGAAAATAAAAAGAATGAACCGATTCGTAAGCATGTCGACGAGAGTGCTTTTGAGCAGAAGTCTTTTGCGCAGGAATCCAGCGTTATTGTCGGCACCTGTCTGATCGTTTCCGGGTTCATCGGATTCGTTATGACCAATTTCCTGGGAATGCATCTTACTCCTGCACACAACATGATTCTTCTGGTGTCTGGTGCAGCCTTGGTAGCTATGGGCTTTAAGAAAGAACCAGTCGCCAGAAAGTGCGCGATGATTGTTGGTGCATTCTTTGCCGTTATTGGAGTTCTGGGGTATGTCGTTGGAGCGCCAGGTATTGCGACAACTGGAAACATGCAACGGGATGATTTTCTGTGGATTGTGTCTCCGGAAGTTCTGGAGATGGGCTCTAGGGATCACAACATACATCTGCTGACGGCGGCGATTTTACTTGCCTGCTCCATCATGAGATTTAAACGCCGAAAACTTCAGGGCCTTTAGTCTTCAGAGATGCCTTCATTTAGAAACTTTTCAATTTTCAGGTTTGTATAGTCAGGGAAATCAAGCTGTGTGCAGTGAGAACCGTATGGCACGAGCACAAACTCGGAGTGCTTGATTTTCTCTTTCAGGTGATACTGAAATCGGATGGGTGTAACTGCGTCTTTTTCGCCCGAGATCACCAACACCGGTACATTGATGGTTTCAAGAATTGATTCACCATCGAACTTCATGAGCTCTTCAAATAATGCAATGAAGACTCTCAAATTCATGCGCGCGACTCCGCGACAATAAACTTCGATGTCCTTGAAATGAGTCACTCGCAAATTAAAGCCGCCGGCCAATGCAGTTGCATACATTGCCAGTGGATTATCAACCGCGACTTTCCACAGAGTATTCCACAGGTCCGGCGCGCTGTCGTACTGCCCTTTTACGAAATAAAAAAACGGCTCGACGACATCAAGACCAAACATTCCTTTGATGGGATTTCTGGCAAAGCCATTGATGAACACCATCGACCGAATAAGTTCTGGGTGCATTGAATAGAGGTTCAGTAAAACGGGCGCTCCAAAGCTATGACCCGCAAAGTGTGCACTCTTAAGTCCAAGATGCTCCAGCAATCCTGCAATGTCCTTGCAGACGGCTTCCAAAGTCAGCTGACTCATGTCTGCAATTGGTGTGCTTTTATGATGCCCGCGCAAATCAAATGCGATCACTTGATAATTGCGAGAGAAATATTCGATTTGATAGTGCCAGTGATTAATAGGACATGCGATTCCATAGATAAGAACCAGCGGATCACCCTGCCCGTGAGTTTCATAATAGATAGAGGTGCCGTCATAGCTTTCAAATGTTCCGATGCTTTTGGATGTGGTTTCCATGACGTTCCTCGAAGCTCAATCTATAGATATGAAACTTTAATAACCGTGCTACCGACAGCAATCATATCACCATCATGCAACGTTTCGGCAGAGACCTTTTTATTGTTAAGCGTAACCCGGCCAATGGCTAAGACCTTAAGCTGAACCTGGCCCGGAAGTGCCACAAACTTGAAGGCATCCCGAGGGGCATCCACATCCAGAAGCTCGATATCCAGGGAGTCAGCGCCCGCAGTTCTGGGACCATACCCTAAAATAATTTCCTCATCGGCCTGAATGCCGCGAAGAAAGGTCAGCTTTAGCGCCGGAGAGAATCTTTCAATTTCAATCGAAGGCTGTGTGTTTTCAATTTTGGAATCGGGAATCTTGGCGCTTAAAATATTGCGCCAAGTCAAAAGACGTTCGAAGCTTCCCGCCTCTTCTTCCTCAACACTGACGACTTTAAACTGAGTACGGCCAACCTCGAAGATAACCCCCGGAATTAACGCTACTTTTTTCACACGGCGGCCCGAAATGTACAGCCCGTTTGAGGAATCCAGATCCAACAGTACCAGTTGCGCCTTACCATCCAAAGCCACTTGGGCATGGGTTCCTGAAACCTTTGGATCCTTAATAACGATGTCTGCCTGGGATCTGCCCAGGGTCATTCCGTCGCGCAATTGCAGCCGCGAACCTTCGTTAACTCCATTAAGAATCTCAATAAAAGTGACCATTTAGGTATGATAGGGCTGGATTCCCATGTTTCAAAGGACTATTCCTTGTGCTCAAACTTAAGGCGTGCTAAACCCGTTAAACATTTTAAAAGTCATCCTTGTTCCCACCCCTGTATGGTGGGGGCTTTAACCGAAAGGATTATACATGGAAACTAAAAACACTATGCCTTACGAGGTTGTAGTTCTTATGCATCCAGATGCAACTCTTGAAGACCAAAAAGAGCTTTTCAAGAAGAACAAATCAACTATCGAGACTTTCAAAGGGACTATCAACTCTTTGGAAACTTGGGGCAAACGTAACTTGGCGACACCAATCGGCAAGTTGAAAAAAGCGACATACTTCCACTCTACATTCGAGGCTGACACTCAAGCTATCGCTGAGTTGGAACGTACTATGCGTATCAACGACAAAGTACTTCGCTTCATGCACACTCGTCTTGATGAGCGTGTTTCTTTGGCTAAGTTCATGGAAGGCTTCAAAAAAGGTCTTTCTGAATCTGCTGCTCGTGAAAAAGAGCGCGAAGCTAAAATGCAAGCTCGTAAAGCTGCGTTCGCTGCTGCTAAAGCAGACCGCGCTGAACGTGGCGAGTAATTAAAGGCGTAAGCCATGAAGAAGACAGCGTCACCACAGAAATTCATCACAGTTTCATCTCTCTCGATTTTGTTGTCGATGATGACCGTGGTGTTCGGCGCTCCTCTTCTTCGTGTGCTCCGTCAGACTTACGGTCCTTGGGCCTTTTGGATCCTGGGACTGTTGGTAACAGGGGCTTCGTGGCTCCTCAACGCTCAACCTTTAGCAATGTTCATTGGCTCCGTTTGGATGACTTTAGGGGTATACAATGAACTTGAGCAAAGAGGATTTGGGTGGTGGAAGTCCGGCATTCTGAGCGTACTGCTTGGGACAGGTGCTGCAAGCATCTCTCTTTACGGTGCCTTCAAAGTGAATGGGATTAACACGTACGCTGAAGTTCAAAAACTGGTCGAACAGTTTACTGAGCAGGTTCAGAAAATGAATCCCGCAGTTAAATTGGACGCTTCAGTTCTGATGCAGCAAGTTCCATCAGCCATTGCGATTACTTTGATTCTCGCTTTAGGTGTGGGACTAATATTTGAGAGAAGGGTTTTTTCGTGGCTCAATTTGCCCCGCGAGAAAATTGCCTCTCAGCTCAATTTGTTAGAATATCGCCTGCCCGATTTTTTTATCTGGGTTGCGATGACAGCCTTCCTTCTAACAATGGTGAGTTTTGGCGGTAAGGCCATTGCGATCCTCGCAGTTAATATAGTGAACGTAGCACTCGTTCTTTATTTTTTTCAGGGGTTAGCAGTGTTGGAGGTATGTCTTAATTCGATGCGAGCAGGAACGTTCACACGAGTTTTGGTGTACATAATCTTGGTCGGCCAGTTGGTGCTTGTATTAAGTGTCATTGGTTTGATCGATTACTGGTTGGATTTTAGAAGTCGCATCCGCAAGATGACGGCTCCCAAAGCCAGCTAATACTAATTTCACTTTGGCTTTTGCCGAAGTAATGGAGATCACATGAAAGTTATTCTTCAAAAAGACGTTAAAGATGTTGGCCGTGTTGGTGAGTTGGTGAACGTTTCTGAAGGTTTCGCAAGAAACTTCTTGTTCCCACGTAAATTGGCTGCTGAAGCTACAGAAAAACGCGTAAAAGAATACGAACACTTGAAACGCGTTGCTGAAACTAAAAAGAAAAAAGCTATGGCTGAACGCCAAGAGCTTTTGAACAAAGTTAACGGCACTACTGTAATGTTCAAACTTCAAGCTGGCGCAGACTCTGACAAGCTTTTCGGTACTGTAACAACTACAGATATCTCTAAAGAGCTTCAAAAAATGGGTCACTCTATCGACCGTCGCGATATCCTTTTGGAAGAGCCAATCAAAGTATTGGGTCAACACAAAGCGGTTATCCGTTACGCTGAAGGTTTGGAAGCTAAGATCCAAATCGCAGTTGAGCGCGCATAATTTACCAAATAGTACGCAAAACTATGAGAGAGGCCTCGGATTTCCGGGGCCTCTTTTTTATTTGCGGTATAAGACGCGTCCCGGAACGTTTGTCATCTTTACCATAACGTAATCTTATGGATTACATCGAATTTTTTATATTGCCCTGGTTCCAATTTGGGTGTTTAAAGGCGCCATTGGAGGGGGTTCCATGAAAACAATCAATTCACTAAAACTAGTTTTATCCTTGGGTGCATTGGCGACGATCGCTGCTTGTACTCCAAATAATTCAGCTTCTTTGAAAGCTACAGACTCTTCCAAAACAATTATTGGTGGTGAAGCTGTTGCTGATTCAGACATCATCAGAAAATCCACCGTATCTATCGTGGTGACTGTATTGACTCAAGACGATCAACAAGGTGAGTTCTTGTGCACAGGTTCTATCGTTAGCGAAAACACGATCCTGACTGCTGCTCACTGCGTGCCAGGAAATGAATACAAGAAAGCAGCGATGTACGTTGTTTTCTCTACTGATCTGAATAAATTACAGCAAAGCCAAATCCAAGCGGTTACTGGCGTTGTAGTTCACCCACAATACGGTGAAGGTGATGCACGTCTTCGCGCTACGATCGAAAGATTGAAAAAAGAAGGCAACCCGTCTGGTGAAGGCGTTGAGTTGTCTGATCGCGATCAAGGTGCGGATAACTACGATTACGCAGTTATCAAAATCCAAGGCAAAATCCCTTCTAACTACCAAATCGCTAACGTTCTTAAAAACGAAACAGTTTTGAAAAATGGCGCGAAAGTGACTTTGGCTGGTTTCGGTCTTACGTATGTTAAAAAAGAAAAAGTAGATCTTAAAAAATATCCAGATCTTGATGGTGCAATTGCCAGCGGTCAAATCGCTTGTACTTACGACAAGACGACTTGCTACATCTTGACTCAAGAGAACGAAAACATTCTTAAGAAGACAGATGTTTACGTAATCCAAGCTTACGGCGACACTGAAGTGGCTTTGGATCAAACTCAAGGTAAAGGTGCTTGCCACGGTGACTCTGGTGGTCCGGCATTCATCAACATCGATGGTGTTGAATACCTTTGGGGTGTAACTAGCCGTGGTACGGGTCAAGAAGGTATCGACGATTGCTCTAACTACGCAATCTACGGAAAAGTAAACGCGTTGTGGGACAGCTTCGTAGCAAAAGCGATCGCACAATTGAACTCTCCAAAAAAATAATCAGAGTTTAAAATTAGAAAATAAAAAAGGCCTCGGTGATCCCGGGGCCTTTTGTTTTTAAGCGGATTTAGATTCTTCTTCGCAGGCAAGTTCCAGGAACACCTGGTTCAAGTAGTCGACCATGATATCTCGTAGCTGGTCGATTGTGAGCTCATCAGCACTGGTGCCATGTGCAGACATCAGTTTATTTAATTCACCCGTCAGAGACCCTTGAGGGAGTCCGGTTGCCTCTACCACTGATTGGGCAAGACTCTTATTCATATTTGCCTCCGTGCTACTTGGTAGGCGCGATCCATGCGCCTATATCCTAAGGACCCCTCCACTCAATCAAGGGGTTAAATTTAACTCAATCTAAAAGCGAATATACGGCTTTTGGTCCAGTCATTTTGGAGCACCCGTCGACTTAAATTGAGGCGCCCTCATGAAAACCCTAAACCTGTTTCCTGAAAATTCCGAAAAGTGTTCGGGGAGTCAACTTATGCGCGTACTGTCTGGAGTCCTTATTATTGGGACCTTTTTACTTTCTGCCTGTTCGCTCGACATTAATATGTTGGGGAAAGACCAATCGTATATTGGCCCGGACGATGGTGTGAACTTTCCTCTGGGCGATAAAGCCTCCTACTTCTCTTCCGCGACAGACTTCACGCAAGCTGCAAATGGAAACTACTACGTCGTCGATGCAAATGGGGCGAATGTGGTGATTCTCAATCCTCAAGGCAGAGCAATGAAAAAAATTGGCGGATTGGGTTCGGGAAACGGTCAATTTAGTCTCCCGATGAGTGTCGCATCTGATTCGCAGAGCAATTTCTATATTGCAGACTTTATGAACTCAAGAATTCAAAAGTTTTCACCTCTAGGCGTGCACTTGGAAAATATTGGTACGACTGGTGGAACTGGTGATGGATTGTTGTCCCGTCCGTGGGGACTGGCAATCGACAGTCAGGACAATCTTTACGCTACTGAGTGCCAGGGTACCTCAATCAACTATCTGAAGAAGTACAAACCTAACATCTCCACTGGTCTTTATGAGTTTGAAGATGTCAAAGGAGGATCAGAAGGTAATGGTGCCAATGACTTTGACTGTCCCCGTGGTGTCGCCATTGACAGCAATGACGACATATTTGTAGTCGATGCTGACAACTATCGAGTGGTGAAAATTGATAAAGTCACTTGGAATGCAGTTTCCAACTTCGGTTCTCTTGGGCCAGGTAACGGCAAGTTTGGAATGCCCGGATTTTCTTCGGATATGAACGATATAGTCATTGATGCTGATAATAATATTTATGTGTCTGAGGCATATCCGACTATCAAAATTCAAAAATTTAGTGCCGCTGGTATTTACGAAAGACATTTCGGAAATGGAGTGGGAACTGGCGACAGTGAACTTCAAGATCCGAAAGGTTTGGGGTTGGATAATAGTGGCAACTTGCTGGTGGGTGATCAGATTCAAGGTACTGCAGTGGGGTACGGCCAGATTTTCAAGTCTGATGGAACTTTTCTGGAAAAGTGGAAATCAGGAGGAAGTGACCCCGGTGAAATTGCAAAGCCATTTGGAGTTGCTGTTTATAAGTCGGAGTTTATCGTTGTTATTGATAACGGAAATAAAAGAGCAAGTTTGTTTAAATTCACGGGAGAGTGGATCAGAGATTTCGGTAATTTTGTAATGCCATTGGATGTGGACGTTGACGGAAGCGGCAACATTTATGTTCTTGATGCGGATACCGGTGTTAATGCAGGCAAGATCTATAAATTCGATAAAGATGGTTTGGTTGGTTTGCCATGGCCGACTACTGAGTTAGGAGCACCCAGCACCTTGGGCATATCTTATGGTTTCAAGGTGACGTCATCCGGTGAGGTCTATTTGGCAGAATCCGCCAAGAGCAGAGTTTCCAGATTTAGTAGCTCGGGCGTTTTCATTGAGTCATTTGGTGAAGATGCAGGAACAACAGATGACGACTTATCACTTCCGCTAGATGTTGAAATTGATAGTCTCGGACGTGTTTATACCACGGAATATCTCACTACTCGTCTGCACGCATTTCAACCTAATGGTGTCAGTATTGCTAAAGTGGGAAGTAGTGGGTCGGGTTCATCTCAGTTTCAACAGGCTTATGGAATTGCAGTTGATTCAACAAATTCAGTGTATGTTGCAGATGGAGTGAACAATAATATTCAGATTTTTTCTTTGACCGGTTCCTCATTTACCCGCACTGGCGGATTTGGCCAGGTTGGTGTCGTAGGTGGAGAGTTCTCAGCGCCAATTCATATGGTTATAGATGAAAATGAAAATTTATGGGTGGCAGACTCAGGCAATGCTCGTGTTCAGAAACTAAATCTTTCAGGTCAGCCGGTAAATTAACGGCGGTGGGAGTAGTTTTTTCCCCACCGTTGGGCTTTGGGTAAGCACCAGTACAGGAATGGCAGCAACAGTCTTCGCGGCATGAGCCTGCGGATATAATAGAAAACTTTGGCATCAAGTGTGGCAGGAATCCATAGGGGTGGATTTTCTGTTTTCATGGTTTTGATAATGATCTTGGCGATTTGTTCGGAAGAGGTGCGCGAGGTTTGCATCATCTTTGCCACGAAGGGTGTCATGTTCTGGTAGAAGTCGCAGTAAGGACCATTCCAATTGTTCGCGGGATCGGACAATTCCGTGTGATAAACGTTCATGAAGGATTCGCTATTCACAAAGCCTGGTTGTACCAATGATATCTGCACACCGAAGGGGCGCATTTCATACCACAGGGACTCGCTGGCGCCCTCAAGAGCATACTTCGACGCCGAGTAAGACGACATGGTGGGCATCGCCAACATTCCCGCTACAGAAGATATATTGATGATCTTGCCCCTGCCCGTTTCGCGCATATACGGTAGCACACGACGAATCAAACCCATCGGACCCAGATAGTTTGTTTCCATCTGCAGAAGCTCATCCTTGGCCGTCATGTGTTCAATCACGGATCGATAAGAGATACCGGCGTTATTCACCAAGATATCCACACCACCCCATTTTTTGCTGATGTGGTTGATGACTTCAATTCGGGATCCTTCTTGGGTGACGTCCAAAGGATAGATAACGAAGCGTTCGTTCTCTAAAAAGTTATCGTGAAGTTTTTGAATTGATTTTTCACGAGCTGTGGCAACGATGCGGTATTCAGGATGATCCTTGTAAAGCAGTCGCGCCAGGTCCAGACCAATACCCTTAGAGCACCCCGTGATTAAAACAACGGGATGGTGAGGCTGATCCGGATTCTTTTTGTGATAACGTGAAAAAGGCCACATAAGTGGCCTCTATTATCCTAGGCTGGAGCCCCAGGAGCAAAGTTTTTCGGTCTGCCACCTGGCATCGGAGGTGGAGCTTGCGGCGGAGGAAGTGGATTAATATGTCCACCACCCTGTTCGCTTGGCTCAGGATCTCGGAAGCGAGAATGCTTGGCATCGAATTTAAGTTTAACAGTACCTGTGGCACCGTTACGCTGTTTACCGACGATAACCTCTGCGTGACCTGCTTTGTCTGGATCTTCCTTGTCGTAGTAGTCATCACGATAAAGCATCATGATAACGTCGGCATCTTGTTCGATAGATCCGGACTCACGGAGGTCAGAAAGCATTGGACGACGGTCCGCACGACCCTCTACCCCACGATTCAGCTGGGCTAGTGCGATGATCGGAACCTGAAGTTCCTTGGCAATCGACTTCAAGCTCTTAGAGATTTCGGCAACCTCTTGCTCACGTGAAGAGAATTTTTGTTTCATACTCATCAACTGCAAGTAGTCGATCATGATGCAATCGATACCGTGTTCTGCCTTCAAACGACGGGCACGAGAACGGATCTCAAATGGTGACATACCTGGAGTATCATCGATAAAGATTCCGGCCTCTGAAAGAGCGCTGGCTGCGTTAATCAGCTTAGGCCATGCAGAGTCCTGGATTTTACCGTTACGGATTTCATTCATGTTAACGCGTGCCTCAGAGGACAACATACGCATCATCATGGCTTCTTTACCCATCTCGAGAGAGAAGTAGGCGATAACTTTCTTCGCGCGAAGGGCGATGTGCTGAGCAACGTTCAGAGAGAACGCTGTTTTACCCATCGACGGACGAGCGGCGATGATCGTCATCTCACCCGGGTGAAGACCCGAAGTCATTTTATCCAGTTCGGTGAAACCAGTTGGAAGACCGGTAACATCGGCTTTACGTTTATAAAGCTCTTCAATCTTTTGGATGGAAGCCTTAACGATCTCCATGGAGCCCACAAGACCTGTTTGTTGTTTGGTCTCTGTAAGTTTGAAGATTTCAGATTCGGCTTGGTCCATGAAGGACTCAACGTCTGCAAAATCCTGGTCGTAAGCACGCTCGATCAACTTGCTGTTCGCGGAGATCAGCTTACGAAGAAGACCTTTTTCACGAACGATTTTTGCGTGCGATGAGATGTTTGCAGAAGAAATGGTTTTATCAAGCAAACCGATCAAATACTCCGGACCGCCAACCATATCCATGGAACCTTCGGCCTGAAGCACGTTGGTTACAGTGATAATGTCGATTGGCTGATTTTTTCCGTGAAGATCTTTGATGGCAGCGTAAATCTTTTGATGTGCTGGCTTATAGAAGTCCTCTGCGAAGAGAACGTCACCAACCTGATCGAGAGCTTCTCGATCTAGCATGATGCCGCCCAGAATAGACTGTTCGGCTTCAAGATTTTGCGGTGGAATGCGAGTACTCACGACACAACCCCTCGTGTGAGAATATCATACAAAAAAATGCGAGACTTAAACAAAGTGGGTGGTTCTAGATGGCTCGCTGGTGCTAAATCGTGAACAAATTTAGTTTAGTTTTTTAACACGAATTTTGTAGTTATCAATTTTCTTCTTAAGAGTATTGCGATTGATGCCAAGCATCTGAGCAGTCTTTACTTGATTGCCATTGTACGCACGTAGAGCAAGCTCAAGAAGTGGTTTTTCCACTTGTTCGATAACTACATTGTACAAACCGTTCAATTCAACTTGCGCCTCTTTTTGCTGAGCGAAAAGAACTTCGAGTTTGCTTTTAACAAGCTTTTCCAAGCTTACAGACTGAAGATTAGCGACAAAAAGATTATCTGAACTGTTAAGGTTCGGCGTCATGGAACTCCCGGAATTACATCAATGCGTGGGTTTTTGGAGTAATCTATACTCCGCGTGTTTCGGGAGACCAAATATACTTATGCAGTTGTAATTGCAACCTTGCAGATGATTTTTGCTGCAATATTTTTTCTGCCAACCAGCGTTCAGATACTTGGCCGTATGATGGGCTGTATAAAACCACAAATTTTTCGAACAAATTGTGTTGACGACAGAAATTTTCAGACCAGTTGAAGTCTTCCTCGGAACAGATAACAAACTTGAATTCCGTGCTGGGTGTAGAAAATTCGATGTTCTCCATCAAGAAAGAATTTGCTGCACCACTGTCGGGAGTTTTCACATCCAAAATAACTTTCACGCGAGGATCAACTGCTTTGATTGATTTTGAACCGGAAGTTTCCAAAGAAACTTTGTAACCCTTGTCACTAAGTTCGCTCATCAACGGATGAACTTCTTTTTGCAACAAAGGTTCACCGCCAGTAACGCAGACATGTGTGGGTTGATGGGAATCAATTTCTTTAACGATAGATTCCAAGGACTGCATTTCGCCTTCGTAGTAGGAATACTTTGTATCGCAATACGTGCAACGCAGGTTGCACGCCGTGGTGCGCACAAACACCGTAGGGGCACCTACGTACGTTGTTTCACCTTGGATACTGTAGAAAATCTCATTTATTTTAAGCATTCTTACTGGCTCTTTGTCTTGGAGGCACCCTGTTAACTCTGGCGGGGCCGCCAGTACTTGTACCTGCCCCAAGTCCTAAGTCAAGGTTGCGCTGCCCGAGCATGACTAACTCAGCGAAATTTCGTAAATTTTTTAAATGAACCAATTCCTCAAAAAGTTCCGACAAGACGTCACTGCAATCTGTTTCTTGGGCCTAGGTCTCTTTATCACATTGTCATTGGTAAGCTATAACCCTCAGGACCCCTCTCTAAACTCTATAGGGCAAGGACTAAAAGCCCTAAATTACTGCGGAATCGTCGGCAGCTTCCTGGCGGATGGGCTTTATCAGCTCTTCGGATTGGCCGCTTGGGTGATTGTGGCGGGTCTTATCAGAATGGCCTGGGCGGCAGTTCGCGGTGAATCCTTGAATCTTAAGAACATTCGTTTTGTCTGGGCATTGCTCTTGATCGTGGATGTTGCGGCATTACTTTCGATCTATATGCCAACGACACGCCTCTTCCAGAATCAAATAGCACTGGGGGGCATGCTGGGCATGGGGGTTTCCCAAGCTTTGATGGGGGCCTTCGCTTACGCTGGTGTGCAGGTGATTCTGTGGACCTTTATGGCGGTTCTGGTGGTGTTCTATTCAGAAAAGTCATTGCATGAACTTGCAGAGGTTCCGCAGGAATTCATGGCGATGCTGAAAAAGAAAAAAGTCGGCGAGCGAATTGCCGGCTTCTTTGGTGGTGCATTCGTAAATGAAAAGAAAGCGCCTAAGAAAGAAAAGAAAAAGGACGAGCCTAAAAAAGCCTTCCCTCTTGCAGATAAGAAGTTCGTAGGAAAAGACGAAGAGGAAGAAGACAAGGACTTGAAACTTCTTCTGGATGCAGCTGAAGAAGAATTTGACGAGGAAGAAGAAGAGGACGAAAGCGATGAGCTTTTGGCGGATGACGACGGCGAAGAGGAGGAAGAAGAAGAAACTCCTGCAGTTCGCATGTCACAAAAACGCAAAGTGGTGATGAAAGCAAAGCCACCTCGCCGTATTGAGAACTGGGAAATGCCAAAGCTTGCGCTTTTGGAAGATCCTCCAGTATCCAGAATCAAAATCGACAAGGCCGAGATTCAAAGAAAAGCTGATGCCCTGGTCGAGAAGCTTAAAAACTTCTCCGTCGAAGGTTCAATTCAGGACGCGAAACCAGGTCCCCTGGTTACAATGTATGAATTTAAGCCGAACGCGGACGTAAAGATCTCCAAAATTTCTGAACTTGAAGATGACTTGTCGCTGGCATTGTCCTCTGAGTCAGTGCGTGTGGTCGGTCATATTCCAGGCACGGATGTTGTTGGTATCGAGACCGCGAATCTGAAGCGTGAAACAGTTTATTACAAAGACTTGATTGCTGAAGACTCATTCTGGAGTGAGGATCTGGCGTTGCCGATGGCGGTGGGCCGTACTGTTGATGGTGAGCCGAAAGTCGTTGATCTGCGCAAGATGCCGCATTTGTTGATCGCCGGTACGACGGGTTCTGGTAAATCCGTATTTGTCGGTTCAATTATCACAGGTCTACTATTCCGACATTCTCCGAAAACTTTGCGCTTGGTTTTGATCGATCCGAAAATGGTCGACTTGGCACCGTTTGCAACAGTGCCACACTTGGCAATTCCGCACGTGACCGAGCCGAAAAAGGCTGCGACGGCATTGAAGTGGGCTGTGCGCGAAATGGAAAAGCGTTATAAATCCCTGTCCAAGTTCGGCGTTGGTAAAATTGAAATGTTCAATGAAAAGACCTCGGCGCTTTCAAAAGACGAGATCGAGCAGCATGAAAAAATCAATATTGAACTTGAAGAAGGCAAAGCCAAACTTGATCAGTATTACTATCAACCACTTCCTTATGTGGTTATCGTGGTGGACGAGCTTGCCGATTTGATGATCACGGAAAAGCAAAACATCGAAGAGCCGATCCAGCGTTTGACTCAAAAAGCCCGCGCCTGCGGTATTCACTTGATCCTGGCAACTCAATCGCCGCGTAAAGACGTTGTGACTGGTTTGATTAAAACAAATATTCCGGGTCGCGTGGCATTGAAAGTGGCTTCAAAAATGGACTCCAGAATCATTATCGATGATTCCGGGGCGGAACGTTTGCTTCCGAATGGGGACATGTTGTTCCAGGCACCGGGAATCGGTAAGCCTACCCGACATCATGGTCCTTATTTGAAGGATGCTGAAATCGCGAATGTCGTTAAACATTGGGCGTCTCAGGGTGAACCTGAATATGATCCTCTCGCAATGAAAGCATTGGATGGATTTGCTGGAGATGGGGCCGAAGCTGGTTCCGGAGATGGCGGCGGATTCGGTGAGGAAGAGTACGATGAGCGTTATGACGAAATCCTGTCCTGGGCATCTGCTCAGAAGGAAGTCTCTGCCTCGTTGATTCAGCGTAAATTCCGTTTGGGTTACCCGCGCGCGGCTCGTTTGATTGAAATTTTTGAAAAAGAAGGCGTCGTGGGGCCGGCGAACGGCAGCAAGCCGCGTCAAGTCCTCATTTCTTCCTACAGCGAAACGTAATCGGTGCTTGCTAGTCCTCCTTTGGTCGTGCTGCAATATTAGCAACAAAACCATCAAGGAGGATTTTTTATGATTAAAGCAATTATTGCTTCCCTAGCACTGACATTGTCAGTTTCCGCATTCGCAACTCCAAACGTTGCTGACGTTGTAGTTCAGGCTCAATTGCCTGCAATCGCTGAACAAGCTCAAACTTTGGGTTTGGACTGGAAAGTTGGCGACAACGCAAACTACAACTTGGATATGGGCGGTTTCATTAAAGGTAAAATGGTAATGTCTGTTAAATCCATCGGTGACGACGGCATCTGGATGCAACAAGATATGGATCTTGGTTTCGCGGGTAAACAAAACGTTGAAACTCTAATTGATCCAAACACTGGCGCGGTTAAAAAAATGATCGTGAACGGTAAAGAACAAGAAGTACCTAAACAAGACGTTGAAGTTGTTGAAATCAAAGAAGACAAAATCACTGTTCCGGCTGGTACTTTCGAATGCATTCACGCAATTCTTAAAGACAAAAAAGACAACGCAGAAATCAACGCTTGGATCAATCCACAGTTGATTCCAATGTCTGGTTTGTTGAAACAAGTTGCTCCAAGCCAATTCGGTAAAGTAACTGTTGAGTTGACTTCGTTCTCTAAAAAATAGTTCATGAAGTCGAACTTCTTAAAAGCCGCTCTTGGAGCGGCTTTTTTATTCTCAAGCCCCGCATTTTCTCAGTCCAAAGCTGAGACCTACAAAGATATTATCGAAAAAGCCTACAACTTGAGTTTACAGAAGGATCGCCAACAGGCGTTGAATATCCTTACTGCAGCAATTGCGCGTGAAACCCGTCCCGCTGCGCAGATGGAACTAAAAAAGGCCGCCTTGGATGTGGCCCATGTTTTCTTCAGCGATAAGGCTCAGCAGCTTTATGAAACTTCAATTTCTTTGAAGAAAACGGATCTAAATCAGGCTCTGGCAAAATTGAATGAGGCTCAAAGAATTGAGCCCGACAATCAGACTGTCCTGACGGAACTGGCTAGATTGCATGTGGCTAAAAACGACTGCTCTAACGCAATGGAAGTTTTGGCCAAACCTATAAAAGTGATTCCTTTTGATGATGAACTGAGACTTGCCAACGCTCAAAGTCAGGCATGTTCGGGTCAATGGATCGACTTTGCCAAAAACCCGGAAGCCTTGGACCCTAAGAAGTCCTCATATCAAAAATTTTGGATGATTCTTTCCGTTGAGCATCAACTGAAGCTGAAAAACGCCGCGAAAGCGAATGAGCTTGCACAGAATCTGGTGAAACTTGATCCAAAGTATCCTGAAGCACATTATTGGACCTGGAAGACGTCTCAAGTATTGAAAAAGAGCAATGTCGAAGAGGCTCAGAAATATGTGATGGCCTGCAAAAACATTTCAGCGAGCCAGTATAGACAGTATATGATAGATCCCATGCTTTGTCGCCGAACCACAGAGGTTGAAGGCGAAATCAAGGGGATGAATGGAACCACTGAATAAATCCTTATTGCTAGTCATCGCCTGTGCATTTGTTGCAGGTTGCGGAGTAAAAGGGGCACCCCTTCCTCCGCTGACTCCGCCACCACTGGGTCGTGGAGAACCGACTTACTCTGAAACCACTCGTAAAGAAAAACGTAAAACTCGCCCGGTTAAAGAAACCAATGAGGACGAGGCGGATAGTATCGGAGAAGCTCTGTGAACCCACTCTTGCCAGTTAGAATCACGAAAATGTCCGGGGCGGGAAACACCTTTGCCTTTATTGATGGGCGTGGTCGTACCGACTGGAAGAAGATCGAAAGTGAGCTTGGGAAGTCCCGTGCAGAAATAGCGCAATTGGTTTGTGATCGAGTTTTGGGATTGGCTACGGACGGATTCATAATTATCGAGGACCCTTCCGAAGGCTATGATTTCAATTGGGATTTCTATAACTCAGATGGATCAACTGCGGAAATGTGTGGGAATGCTGCCCGTTGCGCCGCTAGATACTGCTATGAACAACTGGATGAAAAAGAAATATCAAACATTCGCTTTAAAACCGGAGCGGGATTGGTTTCAGCCCAAATTCTGGGTAACGGAAAAATTCGCGTAAAGATGCCAGAAGCCCGCGTTATTCAGAATCCGATCGAACTGGAAACAAAATCCAGCTCTAAGGAAAAGTTTGTTCTGGTTAACACGGGTGTGCCCCATTTGGTTCAAAAGATTCATGAGTTTGTGGATTCAGTAAACTTAAAGGATCTGGCCAGAGAAATGCGCAATCACGAGGATATTAAGCCCGCGGGAGCCAACGTTACTTTCTTCGCGGAGGATGCGCCCGGCAAAATCAAAGCCGTCACTTTTGAGCGCGGAGTTGAAGACTACACGCTAGCTTGTGGCACAGGCGCAGTCGCAGCAGCTTTTGTCAGCTCGCTGGAAAACAGTTTAAATGAAATTGAAGTACAGATGCCCGGAGGAGTGATGGAAGTCCACTTCTTTGCAAATGATGCAAAACCACTTTTGGTGGGTGATGCAGTATTCGTAGGTGACTTCCAATACAGCGCGGAGGCGGTTAAATGAAAAATTTCAAAGGAACATTCACGGCCCTGTTAACTCCATTTAAGAATGGAAAAATCGACTACCTATCCCTGGATAAAATGGTGACTCATCAACTTCAAAATGGCGTTGATGGTTTTGTTATCAATGGAACTACTGCGGAAAGTCCGACTCTGAATGATTCTGAAAAGCAGGAGCTTTTCAAGCATGTCAGAAAGCTTGTGGGGACTTCTGTTCCATTGATTATGGGAACAGGCTCAAACGACACAGCGAAAACAATTGAAGACTCCAAGAAGGCTGAGGCCTTGGGCGCTGACGCCATTCTGGTTGTGGTCCCCTATTACAACAAACCACCTCAGCGTGGCTTGTATGCGCACTTTAAAGCTGTTGCGGAAGCAGTAAAGATACCAACAGTTCTTTACAATGTTCCGGGGCGTACTATCACCTCTTTGGCGCCAGAGACAGTGAATGATTTGGCGAAAGTTTCCGGAGTTATCGGAATTAAGGAAGCTTCCGGTAGGATGGATATTGCTGAGCAGATTATAAAATCCTGCGGCAAAGACTTCGTTATGTTGTCCGGTGATGACGGGACTTACGTGGACTTTTTGAAGTGCGGTGGACACGGCGTGATTTCGGTGGCGACACATGTGATTCCGAAGCAGATGGTGCAGTGGAAGAAGTGGGTTCAGGATGGACAGGTTGAAAAAGCCCAAGAGGACATCAAGAGGTTCCTTCCGTTGATTGATCTGTTGTTTGTGGAAGCAAACCCAATCCCAGTGAAAAAAGCAGTTCAGTTGATGGGTTTGATTGATTCGGCTGAAATGCGTTTGCCGTTGATGGAACTGGCTCCCGAACACACTGAGAAGTTGAAGATGGAAATGAAGAAAATGGGAGTTTTGGCGTGAAGAAAATCAAGATCGGACTTGTCGGTGCAAATGGGCGCATGGGTCGCGAGATTGCAGAGGTCATTAACAATAATGGTTCCTGTGATGTTGTATACACTCTGGGACGCGATAAAAAAGTGGACCATGATCATGCATCCAAAGTTGATGTGTGGATTGATTTTTCGTCGCCAGAAGCTCTTTCTGATGTTTTGAAAATTGCTGAGCGCCACAAAACACCAGTGGTTTGTGGTACGACGGGATTTACCACTAAAGAAAAGAATCAACTTGCGAAAGCCAGCAAGAATATTCCTGTTCTTTGGGCCTCAAACATGAGCATGGGTGTTGCTGTTCTTAATGAAGCCTTGAAGATGTTCGCTTCAGTTTCCAACTTTGATTTTCAAATCGAGGAATTTCACCACATTCGAAAAAAAGACAAACCATCCGGAACAGCGATCACATTACAGGAAAATCTGGAAAAAGCTGTTGGCAAAAAATGTCCGGAACCACTGGCTATTCGTGGCGGTGGGATTTTCGGAATTCATAAAGTCCACGCCATGAGTGATGAGGAAGTGATTACTTTTGAACATTCGGCGCTGAACAGAACCGTTTTTGCCAAAGGTGCAGTCACCGCCGCCTTGTGGTTGGCTAAACAAAAGAAACCGGGCCTTTACCAGATTCGCGACGTGTTGTTTGGTAAGTAGTATGTCAGGCGCCCTACATAATTCTTTGATTTCGATCTCCCTGGATTTAATGGGCGGAGAAGAAAAATCCCGCGAGCTTCTGGGTAAGATATCGGAGTGTGGAGACATTATTGGAATTTCTTCGATCTACAAAAGATATACCAGTGATGCCCATAACGACCTCAGTGCACGAATCGAATTTGTCATTCGTTTTGAAACTGCAATGAGTGTGGAGCAGCATCTGCATCTGGTGCTGTCGTTGTGTGATGAGGGCTCGTCAGGTTTGGTACAAAGAAGCCAAGTTGAAATGATTCTTTTGGCCTATGACGAGACGATACTTATGTCACCAAGGCTGACACTGCCCTACCCTCAACTGCATACGGATCCATTGATTATCCGCTGTGCAGCAGAGGCCTGGGGTCAATATGAGCACCCAATTTATCAGAAAACCCTCAGTGAAATTTCAAAGACAGCAAGAACCGTAAGGGATGCAGAGTTCTATAAGCAGGGTAAAAGCCTTATTGATTTTTAGGTCTCAGCGACGTACAAATTTAAGGGTTCTTATTTGACCTTAAATTGGAGATTCCATGAAGTTTTTCATTGATACAGCGGATATTGAAGAGATTAAACAAGCCAACCTGCGCGGTTGGGTTGACGGCGTAACTACTAACCCATCTTTGATCGCAAAATCCGGTCGTGATTTTCATACTGTGATCAAAGAAATCTGCAAAGAAATCTCTGGACCTGTTTCTGCAGAAGTTATCGGCTTGCAACACGAAGAAATGGTTCGTGAAGGTCGCGAGTTGGCAAAACTTGCTGACAATGTTGTGGTTAAAGTTCCAATGACTGAAGACGGTATGATCGCAGTTAAGAAATTTACTGCGGAAGGCATCAAGACAAACGTCACGTTGGTGTTCTCTCCACTTCAAGCTTTGTTGGCCGCTAAAGCCGGTGCTTCGATGGTTTCTCCATTCGTGGGTCGCTTGGACGACATTGGCACTGATGGCATGGCCATGGTTAATCAGGTTATCCAGATTTACCAAAACTACGACTTCGCGACTGAAGTCCTGGTTGCAAGCGTGCGCAGTCCAATGCACTTGCAGTTCGCAGCTGAAATGGGCGCTGATATCGCGACAATTCCATACAAAGTAATGCAACAAATGACCCATCATCCACTTACAGACAAAGGTATTAAGCTGTTCATGGATGACTGGAACAAGGTTCAAAAGAAATAATGAAATTCCTGCTGATCACCTTATTACTTCCTCTATTCGTTATTGGCTGCCAAACAACAGGCGTTGTTTTGCGTGAAACGCCATTAAACGTCAGTGAAACTCGTAAGGTGATCGTGTCGGTTATCGGTGAAGTTCGCAGTATCAGTGAAAATGGCCGCGAGTTGTTTTCAAAGTACTACGATCGTCGAGGTAATCCGATTCAAAACATGGATATGGCAAAAGAGCGCTACTACAGCCACTTGATCGTCCTGGGTGATCGCCGTCCATATGACATTTCCGTGGACGTCCTGGTCGAGGCTAGGGATCAGGATGGGGGTTGGGATCTGGTGGACCACGACGACCAGAAAGCCGCTGTGCTGGCGGACAAGGTGAAAAAGGCTCTTAACCAAAGTCGTGACTCTCGCAACATCATTGACGACTTCCGTAGCTTCTAAATAGGATTTATATAGGATCAAAGAATAGTCATGACGACTATTCAGCCAAGGAGAAGTACGTTGCAAGGAAAGCAACTTAAACGGTTTCTACCGTTTGCTGTGCTAGCGGGATGCTTTGCATGGTCAAGCCAGATAGGTGGCTTGAAGTACATTCCTATTTACGAAGGCCTCACGATTCGTGCGCAGAAAAGTTCTCCTCCTCATATCGCATTCGAAGAATCTATCCGAGCAAATTCAAACTTCAGTGAGTGGCAGCGATTCGAAGCTATGATGCCAGTGGCATTGGGGGTCGAAAAAAAGTCCCCGGCGCTATTCGCACAAAGAGTGGTCCTCGCTGAGATGACCATTCAAAAACAAGTTCAGTCATTGCCGACATCGTCTTATGAGCCGATGCCGGTGGGTGCTGAGGTCGGCGCAAACGACGCCTGGATGACCGAGCTTTCCAACGCGCAAAAAAATCGTCTGCAGGCAGCGCAGATTCGTAATGATGTCTTAAATCAAAATTGGTCAGAACCATCGTTTGGTGAGATGGCAATGAATGCCCTGGAAAAATCCGGTGCAGTTAATTCCCAAGGACAAATTATTCAGTCCAGCCGCAAGAACAATCCGACTGTGGTTGTGACGGGATCTCAAGGTCAGAAGGTGGATCAGCCAAGTGTCAGCCGTGTGCCTGCATCAGAGAACCCGGAAACTGGTCACTCTTTTGTCGGTGGCAACTCTGGTGCACCTGAAGCAGCTGATGGTGTTCGTCGTATCGTAGGACCGATCGAAATCACTGGTGGCTTGGCAGTAACGAATGAACATCACATCGAAGTAAGACGCAATGATGAGGGTGTTCTTAAAGAGTTGGGCCGCGTTGATTTGCAAAAAGGCACTTACAATATTGATGTCGAGCAAACTTCAGGGACTGTGGTTGCCAGACTTGTAAGTAAAGATGGCAAAACAATGGGTGAAGGCAGTTTCAGATTGAATCGCCTGGTTCCCGGCTCGCAAAACTATCTTAGTGGTCCCAAAATCAAAATTGAACCACATCCGGATTACTCTGTTGCGGTGTTGAGTGCTTACAACTCCACTGCCAAGGATGCAGCTCCAGGACAAACTCGTGTGACCTTTGTAAAAGGTGTCAGCGATGTAAAGGTCAATCGCGAAGGTATCGCCTCGATGGAAAATGTCACCAAGGGTTCTTCCACGGTGATGAGGGCGGCCGCTCCAAAGCATTTAGAAACCACCAACATTATCGTATCCGGTAAGGAGACTCGATCGACGCTCTATCCAGAGGCGATGGTTTCTGCATTGTTGGATATTATGGCTTCTCAACGTCAGGAATCATACGAAGGCGCGCCAAGTTTAATCTGGGGCAAGGTGACCCTGGATGGCAAGCCGGTGGCAGGTATTGATGTCGTGGTAGAGACAGCTCCTGATTTGAAACCCGTCTACTTTAATCAATTCATGATTCCTGATCCTAAGTTGACCAAGACCAGTGAAAACGGTCTTTATGCTTTCGTTCAGGTTCCTTTCGGATTTCACTCCCTTCTGGCAACCCGTTCAGACTCTATCTTTGGTTATGTGAACGTTGTTTCTGAAGAAGGTGCCATTGCTCAAGGCGATCTAGAAGCGACGATGAAAATGGAATCGGTGCCGATGCGAGTGTTTGATGCATTTAATGGTGAGCCGATGCCAGCAACCATCACTATGCAATCCATTCCTGATGAAGTGAATGTGCCGACGGGCGTGGCAACAGTCAGTCTGCCCAACTTAAATCGTCTTGGATTGATGAGAGTGCACCCAGAAGGTGCCGACCATATTCCGGCCAGATACTTATACAACGACAACGATGAGTTCGTGCACATTCCCCTGGTGCGCTGGGATTGGTTGCGCTCGATTAAGAATCACTTGAAAATCAGTGATACCCCGTCATCCGGTTTGATCGTTGGATTTGTCCCTGACGAGGATTTCGAAGTATTTCTTGCGGGATATGACAATTTCAATCCACAGGATATCGTGTACTTCGATATGCAGGGCCGTATTCTGCAAAATCGTAAAGGTGTTGCCGGTGGTGGTTTCGTTATTTACAACGCACCAGAAGATACCCATGAAGTGGTAGTTACCGGAGCTCGCACGCAAAAGGTTTACTCCCGCGTGGTGCCGGTTGATGCGAACTCATTGGCAGTCCTGAACTTCAGAGAGTAGAAAACTCTGTTACTTTTCTTTTAAAGAAATCCCCACGGTCTTCAAAGGACTTAAACTCATCCCAGCTTGTACCGCCCGGGCTAAGCAGAACTGTATCCGTAGGTTTAACCTTCGAGAGAATATACTCAATCGCTTCATCAAGTTTCGCATGGCTTTGACCAGGCAATCCTGATTTCTTTTGGGCGATCTCGCGACACTCTCCAAAGAACACAAACTCAGAACGATTCATTTTTGAAAGCACTGCCAGTTGTTCCCACGGCAGGTTTTTATCGCGACCACCAAGCAACAGAAACAATGACCCACCGTCGGTAAGAGTGTCGACGGCTGCTGTGGCAGCGATAATCACACTGTCCATGGCGGTGGCCTTGCTGTCGTTGATGAAGCGAACTCCCTTAATGAAACCCAGATTTTCAAGTCGGTGACTTAGGCCTTTGAATTCTTTCATTCCCTCAACTGCAGATGCTGGCCACCCGGCTTCTTTGCACAAGGCCGTCGCCAGCGCAAGGTTGTCCTGATTGTGTTGCCCGATAAGTTGAGCTTTTTGCAGTTGGAACGATTGCAGGTTTTGGTCATGCTTTGAAATTATCTTAAGTTGCGGTGTCGGCGCTTTTCCTTTGGAGTACTCAATCAAATCCCCACCCTCAGAATTTAGCAGCATGGCCTTTTTGGTGATTCCCAAAATATTCCATTTTGTCTGGTAGTAGTGTTCGATGCTGTCGTAACGTTCAAGGTGATTTGAAGTGAAATAGGTAATTGCAGAATAATCCAATTCCAAACCGGCACAGTTTTCCAGTTGATAGCTGGACAGTTCAAGCACAACCCAGTCAGCAACCGGACGCTTTTTTTCAACGACGTCTGCCGCATAAGTTGAAAACGGAGTCCCCAGGTTGCCGCCCACAAAACCTGTTTTTGAGAAAGCTTCCAGCCCAGCCTGTAACAAGGAAACCGTAGTGCTTTTGCCGACGGAGCCCGTAACGCCAATCAATTTTTCGGTGCTTAAGCAGGAGCAGGCCAGGGAAATTTCGCTGGTAATTGTGACGCCTTGAAGTTGTGCGTTTTTGATCCAAGTCGAGGACAGGGGAACACCAGGGGAAACCACGAGAGTTTCAGGCTTCCCTTCAGACATGAGTTTATTAGCGTCCTTAAAGTCTGCTGAATCCAATTTTCCGTCGAAGGTCAGGATATCAGTAGGTCGAATTCCACTGGCAATGAGAAGTCGCTTTGCTGCGTCTCCGCTTTTTCCCATACCGACTACTGCAATTGGTGCTTTCAGGTTCTTGATATATTGGCTCATCTGGCAGATAGTATTATCAGGAGGCAGGTTTGCCCACTTCTTTTTTTGCACATCCAAAGGCTGATTTTAAATCGGCGCAATATACTGCAATCATTAGCGATCTGCATCTTACAGAGGCCGAGCCGGTTAACTTGCGCTTTCCATTATGGAAAAAATTTAAGACTCGCCAGTTCTTTTATGATGATGTTTTTGAAACATTCTTAAAGCACATCGAAGGAAGAGCTCAGGGCAACCCTGTTGAGCTGATTCTTAATGGTGACATCTTCGATTTTGACAGCGTATTGAATTTGCCTGATCAACCGGTGTTTCATGTCAGCTGGATTGAAAAACATCGTGGCCTTCAGCCGCGATCGGAAAGATCCCGCCACAAGATTGAAGTTATTTTGCAGGATCACATGGCGTTCGTCAGATCTTTGCGAGAGTTCGTCCTGCGTGGGAACCGTGCGGTGTTTGTTATTGGGAATCACGATCTTGAGCTTCACTTCATGGAGGTTCAGGACGAAATCATGCGCCATCTGAACTTGCCAGAGGATAAGCGCGAAGAAGTTCGCTTTGTTGAGTGGTTCTATATCAGCAATCAGGACACTTTGATCGAGCACGGCAATCAATACGATCCATATTGTATGTGTGAAGATCCCGTGAATCCATTTGTGCGCGGCTATAATTACGTGGCACTAAAACTTCCATTCGGAAATCTTGCATGCCGGTACATTTCAAATGGAATGGGTTTCTTCAATCCCCATGTTGATACCAACTACATTATGACGTTGAAGGAATACATCTTGTTCTTCTTCAAGTATATTTGGAAAGCCCAACCAGGCTTGGTGTGGACTTGGTTCTGGGGATCTGTGGCAACTCTGGTCCATTCGTTCTTTGATCGCTTGTCAGCGCCAATTCGAAATCCCCTGAGGATTGAGGATCGCATCGAAGTAATTGCCGAGAAGGCAAATGCAGAACCCCGTATGGTGCGTGAACTTAAGGAACTATTTGTTGCTCCTGCGGCCAGCGAACCAATGTTGTTGGCTCGAGAACTTTGGCTTGATCGCGCCTTTATTGTGTTTATTGCGTTCTTTTTGATCTTTCAATTGATGACCTTTATTCGGTCTGTCTATGAAATTTCGATTTTTTGGGCGTTTATTCCCTTATTTGTGCTTTTGCCGTTCTTTTTGTTTTACAGCAAATCTGTAACTTCTTTGGTATCCAGCTACAAGGAGCCCGATGATCGTGTGCTTGCGATGGCGAGTGCAATTACTAAGGTAAAACGGATCGTTTACGGTCATACTCACCATGTCAGACACGAGATTATCGGTTCAGTGGAGCATTTGAACAGTGGATGCTGGTCCCCGGCTTTCCTGGATGTTGAGTGTACGAAGCCTTTGGATCAAAAAACTTTTGTGTGGATATCACCTGGAGAACATAGCGGCAGACAAGCCGAGCTGTGCAAATTCGTCGATGGCGGATCAGAAGTAATGATGGGTTCAAACCGGGGCGCATAACGGCATGGGATGTTGCGCCGCAAAAACGGATTTCCCATTGTCAATTATAGGTCCCATATGCAAACCTTTTACTGTTCAATTTTCAACTAAGGATGGAGAGTTATCATGGCAGAAGTACTTGTTGTAACTAGCAAAGTAAAAAAACTTATCAAAGAAAAAGGCGGCATGAACACTTCTGCTGAAACTATCGACGTTCTCAGCAAAGCAATCGAGCAACTTTGCCTAAAAGGCGTTGAATCTGCAAAAGCAGATGGCCGTAAAACAGTTATGGCTCGCGATATCGTTATCGATCACCTTTAATTTTTGAATTAAAGTTGAAAGCAAAAAACCCACGGTGAAGACTGTGGGTTTTTTTTTAGGGTTGTTTGAATTGGTGGAGGGATAAATGAAATTTAAGGTTGGATCCGCCGGAGTCATACTTCTTTTGTTCTGTTTATATCTCTATCTCAATAAAACAAAGATCGTGGAAGTTCCTCAACCAGTTGTTCTAAGCGCCGCCACGACCGCACAAGTTCCTGTGGCATCGGAAACGGAAAGTTCTCTTTTAACACTGGAAGAGGTTCGCGAAATCGCATTGTCCAAGAACAAGCAGGCAGGGAATACTCAGCGTGACTTTTCTCAAGTGATTCCTAAAACAACAGATCAATCAGCCAGTGGAGACTATCCTGGATTTGAGTTTGAAGATGGAGTGGCCGTCATAGAAGGTGATATCGTTTTGGGTGAGCCAAGGCCTGGGCAAAAGTATCAAGGTTTCACTCAGCCTCTTATGCTTTGGCCAAATGGCGTGGTGCCATTCTTCATCCAAGGAGATGTCGAAAACCCCACTCGAATTATTCAAGCGATGGCAGAATTTGTGGACTCGGGAATCTCTTTTGTTCCCTATATAGATCAAGAAGATGTTCTTGTTTTTCAAAATGGCACAGGAAATTGCAAATCATACGTAGGAAGAATCGGTGGAAAACAACCACTCTGGGTCGCCCCTGGATGTGGAACCAAAGAAATCACTCACGAGATCATGCACGCCCTGGGATTTATCCACGAGCAAAACCGCAATGACAGAGATGCATTTATCGATATTCAATGGGCGAACATCGACGAAAATGCCAAAGTTAATTTCGAAAAATTTCCAATAGAAATGATGAAAGCTAATGGCCTTGGTGCATTCGATTACCAGTCACTCATGTTATACCCACCATCAATGTATTCTAAAAATGGCGAGACGATGAGATCTCTACAACAGGGAAAATCAATTTCTCCCTCGTACTCGCTGAGTACGGGCGATCTTTTAAGACTAAATCAACTCTCGAAAAAAGAATAATCTAGAGCATCTTCTGAAGATCTTCCCAGGAGATGATTTTTACTCCAAGGGTTTGTGCTTTATCGACTTTTGATCCCGGATCATCGCCAACAACCAAATAGCTAAGCTTTGAAGACACGGAGCTTAAGATCTTGCCGCCATTCTTTTCGATAACATCTTTAGCGTCGTCACGCTTTACCGGTAAAGTCCCCGTGATTAAGAAGCTCATTCCAGAAAGCGCGCCTTCTGTGGAGCGAACAGGATTTGTGATCACCACGCCAAGCTTTAACATTTCATGCACTTCTTTGACCAACTTCTTATTCGAAGTCCATTCACGAATCGAAGTGGCGACTTTCGGTCCAATTTCTGGGACCTGAAGGAGCTCCTCTTCGGGAGCAACCAAGAAGTTTTCAATATTAACAAAATGATCGGCCAGAAGCTTTGCAGTTTGCTCGCCAACAAAGCGAATACCCAAAGCGAAGATGAACCGAGCCAGTGTGGGCTTTTTGCTGTTTTCTACACTTTTGATAATATTCACTGCTGACTTATCTCCCTGACGATCCAAAGACAAAATATCTTCCTTTGTCAGACGATAAAAATCAGAAAAAGATGTCAGCATCTTGTTGTCGACCAAAGTTTCAATTAAACGGTCACCAATTTTATCCAGGTTCATGGCGCGTCTGCCGACAAAATGCTTAAGAGATTCTTTTACCATCGCAATACAAAGTGGATTCGTGCAGCGAGTGACGACTTCGCCTTCAGCTTTGTGCGCAGGAGATCCGCATGCCGGGCAATTTGCAGGAATTAAGAATGGCTTGCTGTCCTTGGGGCGTTTATCAAGAACAACGGCAACCACTTCTGGAATCACGTCGCCAGCACGTTGAATGATAACCGTATCACCCACCCGAACATCCTTGCGATCGATTTCGTCCTGATTATGCAAAGTGGAGTTGGTGACAGTCACGCCACCCACTTTAACAGGTGTCATGATCGCAACTGGAGTCAGTGCGCCTGTTCTGCCAACCTGAATGGCGATGTTTTCGATGACCGTAGTTGCTTGTTCAGGTTTGAACTTTGCAGCCGTGGCCCAGCGCGGGCTTCTGGCAACCATTCCCAAGTCATCCTGTTGTCTGATGGAGTTTACTTTGATTACGATGCCATCGATATCAAAGGGCAAGGATGATCTAACTTTTTCAATTTGATGATAGTATTCAACGACTTCCTGGGGGCCGCGACAAACGCGAACCAGGTCAGGATTTGCCTTAATGGCCGTAGGTATTCCGTGATCGGCAAAATAGTTCTGAATATTTTCCTGAGTGTCGAAGGTCTTTCCCTCAACTAAGCCCAATGCATATCCAAAAAACTTCAGGGGTCTGGAGGCGGCTATCTTGGAATCCAGTTGGCGCATGGATCCGGCAGCGGCATTTCTGGGATTTGCGAAAGTGGGTTGCCCGTTCTCTTGTTGAGAATCATTAAGTTCAGCAAAATCTTTCTTAAAGATCAGAACCTCACCGCGAACTTCAAGAATTTCTGGTGCGTTCTTAATTTTCAAAGGAATGCTTTTAATCGTTTTGATATTTTCGGTAACATCTTCTCCGACGGCGCCGTCACCGCGGGTCAGGGCGCGAACCAGTTGTCCGTTTTCATAGATGATCTCCATGGACAGGCCATCGAATTTAAGTTCGCAGAAGTATTCGACATCTTTGTCAGAACTCAAAAACTTTTTAATGCGTTCATCGAAATCAAAGATGTCTTCCGGAGAATAGCTGTTAGCCAAAGATAGCATTGGCATTCGATGTGGCGCTTTGAGGAAGCTCTCCAGCACCTTGCCACCCACTCGTTGGCTGGGAGAATCAGAAAGGTCCAAGCCCTTCGTAGCCTTTTCAAGGCTTAGTAGCTCGTCAAAGAGTTGATCATACTCGTAGTCAGTGATCGATGGGCGATCCATGACATAGTAGTTGTAATCGTGTTCAGTGATGATTTTCTTAAGCTCTTCGTGGCGTTTCTTTGACATACGGCGGACTCTATCACGAGCAAGTTATTTGAATCACGCAATTGCGCGCCTCCTGCGGCGCTCCAAGGTCCAGCCCGGGATTCGCTTGGTGACTGACAGTCACGGAATGTTTTATTCTTCATTCTGGAATTGCTCCCAAAGGAGACTGTTGTGATCGATAAAAAATCCATCGAACATATTGCCAAGCTGGCTCGCCTGCAAATCACTGAAAATGAAGCGACTGAGTTCAGCCAGCAGATGGAAAAGATCCTGCTTAATTTTAAAAAAATTGAAAATATCAATACGACAGGTGTGGAGCCAATGATCACACCAACTGAAATCGAAGCCTACTGGCGCGAAGATGAAGTTGTGCAAAACTACAAGGCTGAAGACATAATTGCCAATGCACCTGAACATGCTGGCAACCTATTCAAAGTTCCACCAGTGGTTTAGGAGATAATTTCCGTGGATTTAACATTTGCCTCATTCAGTGAAATATCTGAAGCCGTAAAATCAAAAAAAGTCAGCGCTCAGGAAGTGGCAAAGCACTTTCAAACCAGAATCACAACACTGAACCCGACACTGAATGCCTTTACCACTGTGAATGAAGAAGCTCTGAAGGATGCCGCGGCCACTGATGCCCGCATTGCCAAGGGTGAGGACGTGGGGCCGTTGGCGGGCGTTCCGTTTGGTATTAAGGAAATGCTTTGTACAAAGAATCTGAAAACCACCGCTTGTTCCAAGATTCTTAGTAATTTTGTTCCGCCCTACGATGCCACGGTGGTGGCGCGACTAAAAAAATCCGGCGTAACCGTCATGGGAAAACTAAATCAGGATGAATTCGCAATGGGATCGTCCAATGAAACCTCCTATTATGGTGTGGTTAAAAATCCTTGGGATGTGACTCGGGTTCCCGGGGGATCTTCGGGTGGTTCTGCAGCGGCTCAGTCCGCGCGTTTGGTCGCGGGTGCAATTGGAACTGATACAGGCGGATCGATTCGACAGCCTGCAAGCTTCTGTGGTGTTGTGGGAGTTAAGCCCACGTATGGAAGAGTCAGTCGTTACGGAATTATCGCGTTTGCCTCGTCATTGGATCAAGCGGGCCCCATGGTTAGCAGCGTGAAAGATGCGGCCCTGACCCTTGAAGTGATTTCTGGACATGATCCGATGGATTCAACCTCTTCACAGAAGAGAGTTCCTGCCTGGAGTAAGGATCTTTCCACGGATATGAAAGGTCTGAAAGTCGGCGTCATTAAAGAGTACCTGAATGGCGGCGTTGATGCAGATACGGAAAAGACCTTTAACGGAGCGCTGGAAGCACTTAAAAAAATGGGTGCCGAGGTTGTTGAAGTTTCTGTCAGTATGTCTGAATTTGCAGTTCCGATTTACTATTTGATTGCGACCAGTGAAGCATCATCGAATCTGGCTCGCTATGATGGTATTCGTTACGGCTACCGCGCTGATTTTCCAAGTCTGTCCGGTGTTGAGCTGGAGGACTTTTACGGAAAAACTCGTGGAGAGGGATTTGGCTCGGAAGTAAAACGCAGAATTATGCTGGGAACGTATTGCCTTTCAAGTGGCTACTATGATGCCTACTACAATAAGGCTGGACAGGTTCGCCGCATGCTCACTGAGCAATATCTTGCTGCGTTCAAGAGCTGCGATGTGATACTAAGTCCGGTCACGGCCTCGCCGGCGTTTAAGGTGGGCGAACTGATTTCGGATCCTTTAACTATGTATTTGAATGATATCTTCACGACCTCCACAAATCTGGCGGGACTGCCGGGGATGAGTGTGCCATTTGGGTTGTCATCCCAAGGTCTTCCCATCGGAGTGCAAGTGACGGCAAATCACTTTGATGAACAGCACATGTTAAATGTTGGATTTGCTCTGGAATCCGTTTCGCCAGTCAAAGGAAGCAAACCCCATGTCATATAGAGGCTATGAGCCCGTCATCGGGATTGAAATACATGTTCAGTTGAAAACAGACAGTAAGATGTTCTGTGCGGACGCCACCAATTTTGATGCCGGTGATAATGAAAATGTTTCCCCGGTCAGTGCTGGTATGCCAGGAACTTTACCAGTGGTAAATAAACGCGCCGTTGAGTTCGGGATTAAAACCGGACTGGCGTTGGGATGCACGATTCGCAAGAAGTCAGTCTTTGCCAGAAAGAACTACTTTTACCCGGACATGCCGAAGGGATATCAAATTTCTCAGTATGATCAGCCGATCTGTGAAAACGGATCAATCACTTTCAAGGTGAACGGTGTGGAAAAAACTGTGAATATCGCCAGAGCCCATCTTGAAGAAGATGCCGGAAAGTCGAACCACAGTGGGGCGCACACGCTAATCAATTTAAATCGTGCCGGTATACCTTTACTGGAGGTTGTCACAGGGCCTGACCTGCGCTCGCCGGCTGAAGCTGCGGAATATGGCCGTACGATCCGTCAGATAGTTCGCTATCTTGATGTATGTGACGGGAACCTTGAAGAAGGCTCCATGCGTTGTGATTGCAATGTCTCCGTTCGCAAAATCGGAGCTCCTGCGTTTGGCACCAAGGTCGAAATCAAGAATGTAAACTCCTTCCGTTTCGTGGAAAAAGCCATCGAGTATGAAATCGAAAGACAAATCGATGAGCTTGAGCGTGGTGGAAAGATCCTTCAGGAAACCAGACTGTGGGATCCTGATAAGAATCGCACCTTTGCCATGCGCTCCAAGGAGGATGCCCAGGACTATCGCTATTTCCCGGATCCGGATCTGTTACCAGTGATGGTTACTGATAATTTGATTGCGAAAATAAAGGGTGAACTGCCAGAGCTTCCTATTGCCCGCGCCAAAAGATTTCAGGAGCAGCACGGACTGCCGGAATACGATGCCCAGGTTTTAACGATCGAAAAATCCGTTGCAGACTATTATGAAGCTGTGGCTGATGTTTGTAAAAATCCGAAATCATCATCAAACTGGATCATGTCAGAGCTAATGCGCGAGTTGAACTCCGTGAATATGCCAATTGAAAAATCACCGATTAAGCCGCAACAGCTGGGTAAGATGATCACGTTGATTGATGCTGGCACCATTTCCGGAAAGATCGCAAAAACAGTCTTTCAGGAAATGTGGAGCAGTTCCAAAGATCCAGAAACTGTTGTGAAAGAAAAAGGCCTGGTGCAGATAACAGATTCAGCTGCGATCGAAAAAATAGTTGATGAAGTTTTGGCAGGCAACCAACAGGCTGTCGATGATCATAGAACCGGTAAAAAGAAAAATCTGTTTGGATTCTTTGTTGGTGCAGTGATGAAGGCATCCAAAGGTCAGGCGAATCCTGATATGGTTAACAAGATATTATTGGAGAAGTTGAAGTAATGAAAGTTGCAGCGCTTGATTTGGGTACGAACACATTTCTATGTTTGATCGCCGAGGGCGGCCCTGGTGGTATAACCAAAGTTCACAAGGATTTGGTTGAAGTGGTGCGACTGGGTCAGGATGTGGATAAAACAGGTATGCTTCATCCTGACGCCTTGGTGCGCGCACGAAAATGCCTGGGCGAATTTAAAAAGGAAATCGACAAACAGGGAGTGGACCGCATTCTGGCAATGGCAACTTCCGCAGCACGTGATGCAAGCAACGGTCAGGACCTTTTTGATATCGGCAAAGAACTGGGAATTCCAATTGAGGTTATTCCTGGAGAAGACGAGGCCCGAATCAGCTATCAGGGCGCCACCGGTGGAGTTATTGACGCCACGAAAACCAAACTTGTGGTGGACGTTGGTGGTGGTTCGACAGAGTTCATTGTGGGTCATGGCGAAAAAATTCTTTTTGGACAAAGCCTTGATATGGGCGGAGTTCGCCTGACCGAAAGGTTTGTCACTCAACAGCCCGTTCCCTTGAATGAACAAAAGAACCTCAATGACTATATATATAGTGAATTGAAAAAGGTTCTTCCCGAAATCTCACGAAACTCGTTGGATCAGATTCTTGCGGTTGCGGGCACCCCGACTTCGATCGTGGCAATTGAAGTCGGAGGTTTTGATGAAAAGAGAGTGGATAATTATTTTCTAAGCTTGGAACGACTGCAGTACTGGGTGGATACCTTCGCCCAAACTTCTGTCGAGGAAAAGAAAAGTAAATATCAACTGGGAGGGCGCGCCGATATTATTTATGCCGGTGCATCGATTCTATTAAATACGGTCAAAGCCCTGGGCATGACTGGTCTTGTGGTATCCACCAAAGGAGTAAGATATGGCGTCGCACTTGAGATGCTTCGTTCTGGCAGTCCTGCTTAGCTTTGCCTTTGTCGCAAATGCCTCGGATGTTGTATTCCCGAAAAAGAAAATTGTCGTCGGCGGCAAGACTCTTACTGTCGAGGTGGCAACGACCGTTGAGCAACAGGCTCAAGGTCTAATGAGCCGGGCAAGTCTTGGCTCAGATGACGGAATGCTTTTCGTTTTTTCCAATGAGGAAACTCGTTTCTTCTGGATGAAGAATACGTTGATAGATTTGTCGATTGGCTTTTTTAATAAGGACGGCAAGTTAATTGACATACAGGAAATGAAGTCCGGCAAAGGTCTAGCAGATACGGCTTTGCCGTCGTACGCGAGTTCAAATCCGGCGAAATATGCATTAGAAATGAATAAAGGCTGGTTTGAGAAAAACAAAATCAAGGTTGGAGCCAAGTTAAAAATCAACCCATAGTCCAGTGAAAAGATAAACAATTGCCAGCATTCTATACTTGGCTTTAGATTGATATTAACGATTGATAGAAACAGTATGTTTCGTAGCATCACTCAAGGACGAAAAATGATGAAAAGACTCGTTATACTACTCGCTTGTTTCGGATTGGTTGCTAACCTTAGTGCCTGCAGCCTATTTAGCAAGGATTCCTCTTCAGGAGAAGAAGTTACATCTGACTTTGATTCTGCTGACTTGGAAAAACTAGAAGGCGATCAAGCACTGGATACTGGAATCGAAGGTGAAGCCGGCGCAGTTGCCTCTTCTGACCAACTTCCAGAAGATGCTCTTGGCGAAACACAACCAGACATGGCAGCAGCTCCAAGTGATGTGCCTGCTGAAGCTCCTGCAGAACCTCAAATTGCTGAACTTCCTGCAGATCCATTTGCACCACAACCGGATGCACCGGCAGATATGCCAACTGATACTGCAGCTTCTTCAGTACCAGAGCCAACAATGCCTGATACTTCTTCTTCAATGCCAGAGTCAACAAGCACGGCTTCAACTACATACGTGGATGAATCGTCTGAACCAGCTCCAGCGAAAGTATCCACTCCATTGCAAAAAGTTGCGACGGCTCCTTGGCAGGTTGGAAAAACCTGGTACAACACAGTTTACTTTGCCCGCCCAGGTGATTCTCTTAAGAGCATCAGCAATATGATCTATGGTAATGGTAAAAAAGTTGGCGAGCTTAAAAAGGGCAACCCGACACTTGCTTCACGCGGTGTAAAACCAGGTGATAAAGTTTATTACAACTCTCCTCACCGTTCCGATGATTCTGGTCGTTTGATCACTTATTACGAAGACAATGGTGTTCAGCCTGAAGTTTACACGGCTAAAGAAGGCGACAACATCAGAGCAGTTTCCAAAGATCTTTTGGGTTATGACAGTGCATGGAAAGAAGTTTGGGCAAGCAACTCTGTTGAATCCAAACAAGAAATCCCAGCTGGTACTCAATTGCAATACTGGAAAGGTGGCCAAGTTGCCGCAGCTCCGACTCAGCAACAAGAGGTAGCGGCAGCTGCTCCAGCAGAAATGCCGGAAGCTCCTGCAATGCCAGAGGCTCCGCCGATGCCAGAAGCTCCGCCACAACAGGCAGCTGCTGATATCCCGCCTCCACCACAAGACATGATGGCTCCGCCAGTACCAGATGCACAGATGGCTCCTCCACCTCCACCGCCAGAAATGGCTCAGGATATGGCGCCACCTCCGCCTCCGCCACCAATGCCAGCTATGAATCCTCCAACACCGCCGCAAGACGAAGTTGCAGGAACAGGCGCAATGGACAACGACACGACAATGGCTTTGGGTGTAGTTGGTTTGGCAGCAGCAGGTCTTGCAATCTTGATCGTGATGAGAAAGAAACGCAGACAGCGTGAGCTTGAGCAGCAGTCTATGGACAACACTCACGTAGGCACTTAGTCGACAATCGACAATTGAAAATTGAAAATGGATTAAAAGAAAAGAGCCCGCTTTATCAGCGGGCTCTTTTTATTAGTTATTCAACAACGAGCTACCGTTAAGACTATCCGACCTTTTTAAAGATCGAATCCATCACTGAACGCGATTCAGTGCGACCGTTCTCAACAAAGTAAATCAAATCATCAACGATTTGCACATCTCTGTTGTTCACGGGCATGAACTTCACGCCGCATCCGATTGAGTTTGCCCAAATAACGTGAGCAGCAACCTTGCGCTCTCTTCCAGCAACGATAAAAATCAGATGCAATTTTTCGTTGGCTCTAACCATTCCGCCTGCGAACTCTAAAAAGGCTCCCGAGATGCTGATATTCTTAAGCGTGCCTGTAGTCTCCTCACGCGCATAATTACGCTTGAAAGAAACCTCTAGGTTTAGAGGGGTTCTTGGTGCTGGAACTTTTAAAGTGTCCTCCACATTAACTCCTTATTTTGCTTAAAGTAGCTATTAACCTTTCGGAATTGCGGGCAAAAAATTAAGAGCTTGGCACGAAAATATCCGAAAATTATGGTTACAGCGCGATAACGGGGGTGTCTCATAAAGATACTTAACCCATTGAAATTGTGAAGTTTTACACTAACTCAAAGAGTCTCAATATTAGGCGTTTCAGGACCCATTTGAAATGTGAGACGGCTCGGGAAATGCGACCTCAGCAATTGCTTTTCCCATTGACAACACCCCCGCGTTTCTAGGAAATTGGGGTAAAGCACACAGTAATAGGTCCAGTCGGACCCTACTTCCTAAAGATCTCTCTTTTTCTTTTTTTAAATCCCACAAGGAGAATTCGTTTGTCCGAACCAAAAGATTCACAAGGCGTTGAAGTCGTTAAGAAACGTACTCGTACGACAAAATCTGCCGATGCAGCACCAGTAGATGCTGCCCCAGAGGCTAAAGCCGCACCTGTTGCCGCTGAACCTCCAAAAGAACAAGCCGCTGCCCCAGCACCTGCTGCTGAAGCCTCCGCAGCTGCTCCAGGCGCTCCACAAGAGCCGCAACAACAGCAACAGCAACAACAAAGACAAGATCGCCCGCAACAACACCAACGTCGTGAGTTCCGTCCGAACAATCGCGACAATAGAGATAACCGCGACCGCGGTGATCGTGGCGACCGTAATGACAGAAATGACCGTGGAGATCGTAATGATCGCAATCGTCATGACCGTGATCGTGGCAACAATCAACGTCGCGACTTCCACCGCAACAGAGAAGATCATCAGCCAGCTGGTGACGATCAAAACGTAACAGCACAACCTGATGTTGATTTGGCGGATATTCAGCTGACAGACGAGGAGAAATCCTGGTTGTCATCAAAGGATTTGAAATCCAAAAACATCACGCAGCTGACTGAGCTTGCAACAAAACTTAAAATCGAAAATGCTGCCGGTCTTCGCCGTCAGGATATGATTTTCGAAATCTTGAAACGTGCAGCTAAACTTGGTCAGGACATTTACGGTTCTGGTGTTCTTGAAATCCTGCCAGACGGTTACGGTTTCTTGCGTTCCCCAGACTATAACTACCTACCAGGTCCGGATGATATCTACGTTTCTCCTTCTCAAATCCGCCGCTTTGGCTTGAGAACAGGTGACACAGTTACCGGTACAGTTCGTCCACCAAAAGAGGGCGAGCGTTACTTTGCGCTTTTGAAAGTTGATTCTCTAAACTTCGAGACGACTGAAAAAGGTAAAGACAAAATCCTATTCGACAACTTAACGCCGCTTTACCCAAATCAGCGTTTGAAACTTGAACACAATCCAGGCGATTACACGACTCGCGTTGTGGACTTGATGGCGCCACTTGGTAAAGGTCAACGTGCATTGATCGTGGCCCCTCCAAGAACAGGTAAAACAGTTCTTATGCAACAAATCGCAAACGCGATTACTGCAAATCACCCTGAAGTGAAGTTGATCGTTCTATTGATCGATGAACGTCCGGAAGAGGTGACTGACATGCAACGTACTGTAAAAGGTGAAGTTGTATCGTCCACGTTCGACGAGCCACCAACTCGTCACGTTCAGGTTGCAGAGATGGTTATCGAAAAAGCAAAACGTCTGGTTGAACACAAGCATGACGTTGTTATCTTGCTAGATTCCATCACTCGTTTGGCTCGCGCTTACAATACAGTGGTTCCTCCATCTGGTAAGATCTTATCGGGTGGTGTGGATTCCAACGCCCTTCACAAACCAAAACGTTTCTTCGGTGCTGCTCGTAACATCGAAGAGGGTGGATCTTTGACGATCATCGCAACTGCATTGATCGACACTGGTTCTCGTATGGATGAGGTTATCTTCGAGGAATTTAAAGGTACTGGTAATGCCGAGATCCACTTGGATCGTAAGCTTATGGAAAAACGTATCTTCCCTTGTATGGACATCAATAAATCAGGCACTCGTAAAGAGGACTTGTTGATTGATAAAGCAGATCTTAACCGTCTGTGGATCCTAAGAAAAGTATTGGCACCGATGAACGTTGTCGATGCGATGGACTTCTTGTTGGATAAAGTGGGTAACACGAAATCCAATGCAGACTTCTTGAAAGCGATGTCCGGCAACGGATAGCGGGTCACGGGCTTTGCCCGCGAAAATCGAGAATCGAAATTCGAAAATGGAAAGGGAGTCGCGAGACTCCCTTTTTCTTTTTAGCGGCAGTGAGTTGGTCTTCCGCGGTCGTCAAACATCAAGTTGTCTCGGCAATTTCGTTTGCGGCAGTTTACTTCGTGCATTTTTCCTTTTTTGGGCATGAAGAATCTTCCGTCGTTGCATTGCTTGGATTGCAAATTCAGATAGCTGTTGTTGGAGCAATAAGTATCGGCAACTCGGGTTCCGTCTGAGCTATAGCAATATGAATTCACCTGGTAGTAGTTAGATAGATTGGTGCAGTAGCTGTAGTCCACAGCAGTTGAGCCATTGTAGCACTGGCCATTTGAAACCGAGTATGCAGTTGTGGCAGTGGTGTCACCGCTGCTGCTGCTGCCGCTGTCACAGGAGATCAGAAACAAAGCCAGCAAAGTGGCGCCTATTGATAAGCAGAAATTCTTCATAAGTGTTCCTCCGAATTGTGTCCGGAGGAAGTTATGCCATCGAAATGTGGAATAATTGTGATGATGAGTGTCGCTAAGATTAATTTACAAGAAGGGAGCCTTGATGGGCCCCCTGTGAATTACTTTAGAATACTGTAGCCGATGCGTGAGCTGAGTTTCTTTTTTAGGTGATCAGTTTCACAACCGCCATACATATTGCCGTTCACGACACCTTCAAATGGATAAATGAAATCAGACATTCCATCGCTGCCGTTTTTAGAGGTGTCGATCATTAAAGACCCCTGAACGCCGACAACCGTGATCAGAATTTTTCCGTGCTTGTTAAAAATGACTTTTGCCACGCCCTCTTTGTCGTTGGAGCCTGGTGCGCTATGAACCAATTTATTGGTGTCCGAATTATAAGTGAGGTTAAAGAACGGCTCGGTGAAGAAGCAGTAGATTTTTTCAGCGCGGGCAGCCTGTGCAGACAGCAAAACCGCGGCGATCGGCATCAATAGTTTCATATTTAACTCCTTGGAGGAGGCAATATGTTGGACGTGGCATGGTTACACAAGTTTCAATCAGGCAAGAGTCCCAGAGGGGGCAAGGTCTGGATTTTGGAGGATTCAGGGGCTATTGGGGATAAAACTGTGGAAATCCCTAAATTAACCTAATTCATTGATATTATGAGATATTTTATTAACTAGTTGTGGTAGTTTAGGTCTTCGGAGCTGCCAAAAAAAGCAGCGATTAATGCTCGACAGCGGGAAACCCCTGTGTTACATCCTTACAGCTTAAGACCCACAGGTTAAATTAATTAAAAGGAATCAGGTCATGAAACAAAACCTACATCCAAAAGTGAACACAGTCGTATTCAAAGATATTTCTTGCGACTTCATGTTCTTGGGAACATCCACTCTTCATTCTAACGAAATGGTTAAATGGGAAGATGGTAAAGAATATCCACTAGTTAAAGTTGAGATCTCTTCAGCGTCTCACCCATTCTTCACTGGTAAACAGCGTGTAATGGATACTGAAGGTCGTATCGATCGTTTCAAAAAACGTTACGGCAAAAAGTAAATTGCAGACCTCCTTCAGGAGGACTCTCTTATGTGAAATGCGGTTCCTCATTCGAACCGCATTTTCATTTCTGAATACCAACTTGATCTTACAGCAGCAGACCTAGGAGCAATCCCCATGTTCTCGAAATTGGAAGAAGTTGAATCACGCTACGAAGAAGTGAATCTGTCACTTCAGCGCCCGGATATTGCTTCAAACCAAACACAATACCGCGCTCTAATGAAAGAGCTAGGGAACCTGGAAAAGATTGTGATTCCATTCCGCGACTATAAGAAAAAAACTGAGAATCTAAAAGCCAGCAAAGAACTTTTGACGGCCGAACAAGATCCAGAAATGCGCGAGTTGATCCGTGAAGAAGTGAAAGAGTTGGAAGCAGCCCTTCCAGCACTTGAAGCAGAACTAAAAATCGCATTGATCCCGAAAGATCCAAACGACGACAAGAATATCATCTTGGAGATTCGTGCGGGCGCGGGTGGTGACGAGGCTTCCCTGTTCGCAGAGGAAATGTTCCGCGGTTACACTCACTATGCTTCTTCTCAAGGTTGGAAAGTTGAAGTCATTTCGTTCTCCGAGGGTAACGTCGGCGGCGCGAAAGAGATCATCGCTTCTGTATCCGGGGATTCTGTATTCAGTAAATTGAAATTCGAATCTGGCGTTCACCGCGTTCAGCGTGTTCCAGCTACTGAGGCTGCGGGTCGTATTCATACGTCCACCGTAACAGTTGCTGTGATCCCTGAGGTGGAAATCAAAGAAGTGAACATCCCAATGTCTGACGTGCGCATTGAAACTATGCGTTCCCAGGGTTCGGGTGGTCAGTCCGTAAATAGAACTGAATCTGCAGTGCGTGTTGTGCATTTGCCAACAGGTCTTGATGTGAAGTGCCAAGAGGGTAAATCCCAATCGGCCAACAGAGAGCGTGCTTTCCAGATCCTTTACGCGAAACTTCAGCAGATCGAAGACGACAAAGCTCGTAAAGAAGCTTCTGACGTTCGTTTGGACCAAATCGGTACCGGCGATCGCTCTGAGCGCATCCGTACTTACAACTTCCCTCAGACCCGTATCACTGATCACCGTATCGGTCTTACGATCCATCAGCTGGATCAAGTCATGAGCGGATCTTTTGGGTTGCTGATTGACCCACTCGTTGCTAACTTCCAAGCAGAGGCACTTAAAAAACAAACCTCTGCTTAGGTTGAATGAAACTCAAAGAAGTACTCGACAAAACCACTGCCTTTTTCAAAGACAAGAAAATAGAGACTCCGCGCCTTGATGCGGAGTTGTTGTTCGCTCATTCCTTAAAACTTGAGCGTATTCAGCTATACCTTAAATTCGACCAGCCTTTATCCGAGGCAGAGTTGTCAGGATTGCGCGAGTTAGTTCGTCGTCGTGGTCAGGGTGAGCCGGTGGCTTATATTCTGGGCTACCGTGATTTCTATAAATCCCGCTTTGAAGTCAGCCCCGCGACCCTTATTCCCCGCCCTGAAACGGAACAAATCGTTGAAGAGGTACTGGCTTGGGCAAAAGACAAAGAAAAGCCTTATACGATCGTTGACCTGGGAACAGGCACGGGCTGCCTGGGGCTGAGCATCCTTAAGGAATTGCCAAATGCAAAACTGGTTTCCGTGGATATGTCGGCGGAGGCCATTGAGGTCGCAAAACGCAATGCTGCGAATTTGGGACTCGCGGATCGTGTGAAATTTGTTAATATTGATGCTGCTAATGTTGATCTTGTTATGGAATCTTGCAGGAACTTCATGGGACAGAACACGATAGACATATTAGTCTCTAATCCTCCCTATATTGCAAAAGACGACCCCGCAGTTCAGGAGAACGTAAGAAAGTTCGAACCATCCGCTGCACTATTCGCAGAAGAAAATGGATTAGCACTTTTGAAATCGTGGACCAAGGCGTATGCCCCCTTCCTATCGTCCGAATCGGTGACGATGATGGAAATGGGCATGAGCCAGGGCTCTGTTATGCAGGGCTGTTATACTGATTTGGATATTTTTAAAAACGTGCGTGTATTGAAGGATCTTTCAGGACTTGATCGAGTGATCACAGGAGTTAAGCATGGATAAAATGGTTGTGATGGGCAACGGCCCACTAAAAGGTACAGTGGCAGCAAGCGGCGCAAAGAACGCAGCTTTGCCAATTCTGTTTTCTACATTGCTTGCTGAAGGCAATCACGTATTCACAAACATGCCGAAGCTTAAGGATATCGAATCCACTTCTGAACTATTGAACAGCTTGGGCTGCGAAACAAAATGGGTTGGTGAAGAGTTCCACGTGAACGTCAGCAAGCCGGCTTCTTTCGAAGCTTCTTACGACCTGGTTCGTAAAATGCGCGCAAGCTTTCTGTGCATGGGTCCGATGCTGGCAAAATATGGTGAGGCCGTGGTTTCTCAACCAGGTGGTTGTGCCATTGGTTCTCGTCCGATTGACCTGCACTTGGATGGTTTTAAAGCACTGGGTGCCACGATCACACAAAAAGAAGGTTACGTTCATGCGGGCTCTCCGAAACTTCAAGGTTCAACATTCTTGTTTGAAACTGTGACAGTGGGTGGAACAGAGAACGTGATGATGGCTGCAACTCTTGCCAAGGGTGTGACTATCCTTGAAAACGCAGCCAAAGAACCAGAGATCGTGGATCTTGCAGAGTACCTAAACAAAATGGGTGCAAAGATCACAGGTCACGGAACTTCCGTTATCCGTATTGAAGGCGTTGAAAAACTAACTCCAGCAAAACATTCCATCATGCCCGATCGTATCGAGGCAGGAACTTTGTTGATCGCAGGCGCGATCACAAAAGGCCAAGTGACAGTCACTAAGTGTGTACCAGCTCACTTGGAAGCTTTGATTTTGAAAATGCGCGAATCCGGTTTCAAAATCGAAACCACTAAAGATTCCATGACAGTATTCCCGGCAGACAAATGGGAAGCAGTTGACGTAACAACGGCTCCTCACCCATTGTTCCCAACAGATCTTCAGGCGCAATTCATGGCTTTGATGACTGTTGCGAATGGTACAAGCGTGATCACCGAAACAGTTTTCGAAAACCGTTTCATGCACGTTACTGAACTTTGCCGTTTAGGTTCAGACATCACACCAAAAACCAGAGTGGCTGTTATCCGCGGCAACCCAGGCAAACTGACTGGTGCGCCAGTGATGGCAACAGACCTTCGTGCTTCAGCTTCATTGGTGCTAGCAGGCCTAGTAGCATCCGGCGAAACAGTAGTAAGCCGCATCTATCACTTGGATCGTGGTTACGAAAAACTAGAAGACAAACTGTCTTCCCTAGGCGCAAACATCCGTCGCCAAGAATAGAAATCTTAGAAATTCTAAAACTAAAAAAGGCAGGATCAAAAATCCTGCCTTTTTGTTTATCCTGCCTTGGGAAGCTGCTGTTTGATTTGATCGACCATTTCTTGCGCCCCTGAGACTGGGACGCCGTCGCGATCAATTTGAAATTCGAAAGTTTGTCCTTGATAACGTGCTTTGACGATCGATCCATCGTTGACCATGCTTTTTTCAATTTCACGAACTTCGACAAGCTCCAAACCATTTTTACGAATGAAGTCTGGATATTTACCTTCCTCTGCTTTTAGCGATCCAAGCTTCGAGGATTCGGCACGGTTGCCGGATTTAATGATACCCGTCCAATAATGCTTGCGAGTGATATCGCGAGTAGAAGGAATCGGTGTAAATGCATTATTAGAGTCGAACATTCTTTCGTAAGTCCAACCAGTCAATTCGCTAAAGAACTTTTGACCTTTCTCAAGGCCGACTTGCTCATAGATAAATAGGTTTTGTAAAGCGTGCGGCATTAAGCCGTGATTTCCAGGTGCTCCGTCGTCAATAATCAAACTTCCACGACGAATTCTTTGTACAAATATACGACCTGGCTCACGCCCAGCTTGTCTGCTGATTGTTTCAAGCATCAGTCCACGTTGCTCGGCTTCAAACTTCAGTACTTGCGCCAGGTACTTTTCAGGAATATCTGATCGTTGGGTGTCACTGCACTCTTTGGCTTGGCGACATAATTTTAGCGCTTTCATTGCCATTTTAATCATGAACTCTTCAAACTTAGGTGAGTTAAAAGCATTGTAAATATCAAGTGTGGTCTGTCTGTTTTCAGGGGAGCTTTTTAGTGTCATAGATTCATAGATGCGCTTCTGATAAGCTGCTGAGGTGATAGTCATTACCTGATCTGCCACGTCTTCGATGGTTTTGGCCTGATGATAAACCTGTGGAGCCTGCATCATGGTTTTGATGTAGCCATAGTCGGTGGTTTGTTTTTTGGCTTCAGCCAAAATCTCTTGATACTGTTTTTCCGATGCCTTTTGAATGTTGGCGCGCTGATTCTGGTCAGGTGATTTTCCAAGCTTTAACATAAACTGCTCGGTTAGATAGTGTTCCTGATGAATCAGATGAAAATTCCGAGATTGCGACAAAAGCTCTGGGTACACGGCAAACTTAGGTGCTGTAGTTCCCGCCGTGGCAGCATCTTTCTCCTGCATATCAATGACTTCTTTACTGCGTGAAATCATGACGTGTAGAGAATCGCTCAATCCACCATCGTGAGTTGATTCAAACTGAATGTATCGTCCTTTATAAACCGCTACAAAAAGATAAGCTCTGGTGCCATAGAGATGGTCAATGCTTAACGAAGACAGGTTATAGGTCGTTTTCAGGAACTCTGTAAATTCAGGCATATTCTGAATATCTTTTACGGAATAAAGACTCTTTGTTTCGTAGGCCTGTTTGTCGCTATTCTTAAATGCGGCTTTGCCACTTTCTTTTGCGACGTTATCAATATACTTCCGTAGAGAGTCTTGAGGACGGTAGAACAATGAAGCCGCGGGTTTTTCAGAAGGCGGAAGATTCGCTTTCAAAAGCAGGAAATTTAATAGGACCCTGCCGGTGCGACCGTTGCCGTCGGCAAAAGGATGGATGTGAATAAACTCTTTGTAGATTTCAAAAACTTCCATTGGCGATGTTTGTGCGTCAATTTTATTGATGCGCTTTAAAATATCAGCGGTTCTTTGTGGAACTTCTTTCGCAGGAGCAAAGTAGTTAATGCGCTGGACGCTTAAAGTCGCCTTTGCCTTCCAGGTTTGTGCGACTTCAAACAGACTCATATCAATAGTGAGCTTCTTCCCATTTTCGATGGCTCTTTGGCCGAATGTTCCACGCATGACTCCGGCCATGGGGGCGTTCGCGGCGAACTCGTACGGATTCATTCCTTGATTCGCAAGTAGATTGATTCTTGAAAGATCAGATGTCGTCATGGGTCTGTTTGACTTTAAAATATCTGAGATCAAAGTGTTGGCGTTGCGAATGCCGTCGATATATTGCTGAAGCTTTCCAGCATCCAATTTTTCGGCGTTCGTGGAAGTTTTCAATTGGATAGTTGAAAGATAGTCACCCACCTGATTTGCGTTCATGCTTTCAATGCGCAAACGTGAGTACACACCACGCAAGTAATTTGAGTAGTTGTTAAAATCGATAGGTTCTTCGTGAATGAACTTGAGTGAGCTGAAATCGACTTTGATGGAGCTGCTCTTCCATCCAGAAACATCTGCCTTAACAGTGAACCATCGACCCATGATATCTTTTAGTGTCATGAGGCCTTGGTTATCCGCAGACTTAACTACAATGAAACTTGTGGAGTACTCTGGCAAAATAATTTGCTCAAGACCGCCATCAACACCTTTTTCAAAGGATGTATGCTGAGCAGAGACAACGCCTTTTTGCATCAGGTGTTGAATTAGAGCATCGGAATTCAAAGTATGAAAAGGAACAGCCTTATCCCAACTGCCGATTGATTTATAAAATTGCCTTAAGTGAGCCGGAGGATAAGTGGGTCCATCATTGTGAACACCGTCGGTAATTGTAGAATCAGAAAATACCGAGCTACAAGACTCAGCCGCAAAAGATACAGAGGCGCTTAATCCAAGCACCAAAAATATCAAAATGAGACGGTAGACCTTGTGAGTGAATTCCATAAATTGTTAGGATGCCAAAGCCATGCCGTCCCAGAATAAATTTATGAGACCTAGACAGCAGTAAAACCCGCAGTGGGACAAAATTGGCTGACACCAATCGGTCACTCAATGAGTCCGTAATCAAATTGTCTTGTAGCTGAAAAAAGGCAAAAAAAAGGGCCAGCAAGGAGGGGATTTATGCTGACCCTGTTAGGAATAAAAAAATGATCTCAGCCCACGGAGGGGATTGGGGCTGAGACCCTAATGATTACTGAGTAACCTCAGAGATACCAAGCACTACGAAGACGACCGTTTTGCTCCCGAAAACCATTCCAGGGAGGGGATCCACAGAATGAGTTCCATAATTGGGAGCAAGTTGATGCTCTTGCTCGATACCGCTAACCATAACTTTGAAACCAACAAAAGGTGTAAGGTCGAAGTCTGATTGAAGAAGAACTGTGTTTTGAGATTCAAGAACTAAAACAAAAGTTCCATCAGCCAAAACCGCAACTTCACCTACACGTGTCGAATAGTTGTAGTTGGAAGAATCTGTAACTTCAGCGCCATCGATTGCATTATTTGGCAACACGCCTGCACGAGCCACTGCGGAAATCGCAAGGACTAGCAAGATGTAGAAAGCAATCAGAGCATTTTTAATCACAGAGAGTATCCCCCAAAAACTAAAAGACTCTTCTACCTAGAGCAAGGTCTGTGCCAATCTGAGACACTCGCCAAATCCAATAGGTTTAAGATGAGGACCGGATTCAGAAGGGATTAAACTCATTTCGGAACTAAGGGTAATTCCAAGGTGGAACTTCAGTTCAACTTTGGAACCACTTAACTTGACCAAAGCACAGACTGAGACGGTTGTTCCCCGACAGGTTGGTCGTTTGACAAAAAAGTCAGTATTATTAAGCATCTATGTCGCGCATACAAGTCACCTGGGTAGTACGAACACGAAGTGGCCAAGTTAAAGGCCCTTATTCCACTGAAGCCATTCTTCGCATGATTGGTGAGGGTGTCTTTTCGGGTCAGGAAATGATCTCGAAACTGCCAGATGGTCAGTGGTCCCAGATTTCCAAAGAGCCTGCATTCTACGACAAACTTTTGGAAGCACTTGAAGGTGTCGTTGATGTCGACCCTAAAAAAGTTCAAAAGATGGAAGCCGAGACGGTCATCATGAAGCCCGCTTCTTCCGGGCAAACGGGATCGTCCACGATTCCAGGTGGTCCGACGAAGGAAAGCCTTGCGAACATTTCCATCGATAAAAGTAAAACCCGAAAAGTGGATATCTACGACTCTCCGGTGCACGCTCCCCCGACGTATATTCCCGGCACGGTGTCCTCGAATACGACGACTCAGGCAGCGGGAGGCGGCGGCGGTTCCGTAATTGATCTTTCCAATCTTCGTAACATGGAGAAAACGGAAATCGCAAAAACGCTGAAGCTTCCATTGATTGCTTTGGCAGCGATTGTTCTGATCGGTGTTTTCTTGTTGTGGGATACGGGTCCTTCGCGCGGAGACAAAATTAATCTGTTGGCTCCGGGTCACAGCACATCACAAATGAGTGGTGCTGATGCCAAGAAAAAACTCAATGAAGCAATTAGCGCCATGGAGTTTGATACTTTTGAATCTTACCTTGAAGCGCAAAACAAACTGGTTTCCATCGTGGAAGGTTCGCCGACCAATTTGGAGGTCCGTGGTCTTTTGTGTGTGGTTTATCGTGAGCTTTGGCCTTTTGCCAAACAAGATGCGCAGGACTTTAAAACAATTGCTGCTGTTACTCAGTCGACTCGCGCTATCAACGTTGTTAGTCCCTATGGTCGCGTTTGTGAGGCGGTAAAACTGCTTACTTCAGGTAAATTCCGTGAAGCTCGTGGCAGTATTGAAGCGACCTTGGATAGCTCTGAGCCGTTTTCCCTGCTTCCGATTCTGTACGCCTACAAAGCGGAATTGTTGGAGGGTGAAAAAGACTACAACAACGCCGTACCGTATTTCGAAAAAGCGACGCAAATGTGGGATCGCTGGCTTCATCCGCAAGTGATGCTGGGAAAACTGCATATGGCGCAGAATAATTTTAATGAAGCTTCACAGTCTTTCAGAAAAGTTCTGGCGCAAAATCCCAAACATCGTGAAGCCAAACTCTTGATGGGTATCAATGAGTATCGTGGTTTTAAAAAAGCGGATGTTGCTTTCGGCCTGTTGAATTCAGCGATGGAATCAAAGAGTGCTGTGTTTCCTCCAACAGAGGCAATGGGTTATCAGGTGCTGGCGGAAATCTATGTTGAGAGAAATGAAAAAAGAAAAGCTCTGGATGCCGCTCAAGAGGGTTTCCGTCTGAATCCGAACAACTCACAGTTGCGCCAGTTGGTTCTGCGTCTGGGTGGTTCGGATAAAGTCAGTGGTGGAAAAAACCAAAATAGCGAATTGCTGTTCCTGGGTGATCAGTATGTGCGCCAGGGTGACTACTTGGCCGCTCAGGCTGAATTCAAAGCCGCGTTTGAAGCTGATCCCAAGAACGGAACGGCGGCAGTGAAAGCTGCCAAAGCATTGTGGCAACTAAATCAAAGTTTTGAAGCGATTGAGTGGTTGAATAAAGCCATTAAGGCCGAGCCGAAACTGGTTTCCGCTTATGTGACTCAGGCGGATTATCTAACTCAACGTTTTGATTTTAAAGGTGCCACCCGAGTATTAACATCGGCAGTCCGCTTTGCTCCGAATAACTACGAAGTCTTAAGGGGCTTGTCGTTGATGGAGTATCGCCGTAACAACATGGCGGGTGCGGTGAACTACGGAATGCGCGCGTTGAAAGCTTATGATGGCGATATCGATACGTATATTCTGCTGGCGAAAGCCAACGGCGCATTGGCGTTGTCGATCATGCCTTTGAATAAAAAAGAAATTGAAAGAAAAGATGCAGCCGCGAAGGATTCGGTTCGTTTTGCAACCAAGGCCGTGGAAATCGACGGCACCAATCCTGATGCGCAAATCACCTACGCAAAAATGTTGGCAGCCACCAACGGTGTGGATGCAGGCGTCACTTATCTGAACGAATTGATTAAGCGCTTTTCGTACACCTTGGATTACCGAATTGCTTTGGCGGAAGTTCATAAATCGGAGGACCGCTATTCGCAGTCCAAGGACATTTATGAGCGCGTCGTTGAGGCGGATCAAAAGAACAAAAAGGCCTGGTTGGGTTTGGGTGAAAGTTATAAAGCCCTCGGAATGAATGATAAGGCGTTGAAGGCATTCTTGCAGGCGGCAATTCTTGATCCGACGGATGGGGAAGCTTTGTTCCAGGCAGGAAAACTGTATTTGGAAACATCTCGCTATGATGCTGCCATTGAACAATTCAAACGGGTGCAACGTCTGAACGCGAACTACCCTCGCACCTGGTATTATATTGGGCGTGCCGCTTTTGCATCTGGTGATTTAAATGGGGCGGCAGAGGCTGCGAAACAGGAAAAGAAGCTGAATCCGAATGTAGCTGATGCTTACGTTCTGGCGGCAGAGGTTTATTCCGCTCGCAAACAGTTTACTGAATGTGCCGGGGAGTACTCTCAAGCTATGAAGCTTCGTCCCCAAGGAGCAGAAATCTACGTCAAAGCAGCTCAGTGCTACCGTCAGTCGGCTTCTTTGGAAGTGGCAGAAGACATGCTGGCGCTGGCAGCGGCTCGGGAAAGCGGCTACGCGGATATTTATCGCGAGCAAGGTGCGATCTATGAGACCCGTGGGGATATTCGCTCCGCAGCACAGGCGTACAATAAATATCTAGGGCTCTCCCCAAATGCCCCGGATCGTGCTGAAATAGAAAATAAGTTAAACCGAATGGGCAACTAGGAACGTCAACGGAGGATGCCACAATGGGTATCGGCGATAAACTAAGTAGTTTTTCAAATAATGTTCAAGAGGGCGTAAAGTCCACAACCATGACCGTTCTGCACATTTTGTTGCGACTGATCACGGGCTTTTTTGTTGGTATGACGCTGGCTTTGATCGGTCAGGAACTGATCGGCTACGGAACTTTTGCTCTGATTTTTGCAACTGTGGTGGTGATGTCAGTCATCATGAAGCTCCTGTCGCAATGGAGTTTTGCGCAAATCCTTATTTTTGATCTGATTGTCGTCCTTGTCGGGATGCTTTTAAGAATGTATATACTGGTCGCACCTTAAACGAGGACTTCTGAAAAATGATCGATATTAAACTTCTGGAAAAAAAAGCTGAAAACGGCACTTCTTATTACGATGAGTATAAGCAAGCGTTGATCAACCGTGGTGGAACTCCGGAAATCCTGGATCAAATCATGGAGCTTAATAAAAAGCGCAAAGAGATGATCGCTCAGGCGGAAACTGCCAAAGCCAATCAAAACAAATTGAGTGGCGAAATCGGTAAACTGAAACGCGAAGGCAAAGATGCCTCTTCGCTTTTGGCGGAAGTGGATACTCTTAAAGGTTCTGTAAAAGATCTTGAAGCAAAAGCTGGTGAAGCTGATCAACAGGTTGTGAATTTGGCTCTTGTGATGCCAAACAAACCACACTCTTCTGTGCCAGTGGGCGCTTCTGCTGATGAAAACAAAGTTCTAAAAACCTGGGGCGAAGTTCCAAAGTTTTCTTTCAAAGCAAAGGAACACTGGGAGCTGGGTGAAAAACTGAACATCATCGACTTCGAACGTGCGGGTAAAACCACAGGGACGCGCTTTGCCTTCCTAAAAGGTGCAGCTGCTCAGCTTGAACGTTCTTTGATTCAGTTCATGATGGATATGCACTCCACTCGCCACGGTTACACTGAAATGATTCCGCCATTCATGGTGAATTCAAACAGTTTGACGGGCACCGGTAACTTCCCAAAATTCAAAGAAGACGTTTTCCACTTGGAAGGTTCTGATCTTTATTTGATTCCAACGGCTGAAGTTCCGGTTACGAATTACTATAATGGCGAAATTCTGGACGAAACTTATCTTCCGCAAAGCTTCTGTGCTTACTCCCCTTGCTTCCGTTCTGAAGCAGGCAGTGCCGGTCGCGATACGAAGGGTTTGATCCGTCAGCATCAGTTCGACAAGGTTGAATTGATGACTTTCTGTCATCCGGATAAGTCTTATGAAATGCACGAGGCTTTGACGTCTCATGCGGAACAGGTTTTGATCGATCTTGAACTTCCATTCCGCCGCATGCTTTTGTGCACAGGCGATATGGGCTTCGGATCTGCAAAAACTCATGATTTGGAAGTTTGGCTTCCTGGTCAGGGCGCATATCGTGAGATCAGCTCATGCTCAAACTTCGAGGATTTCCAGGCTCGTCGTGCGAACATCCGTTTCCGCAGCCTTGGTGGTAAACCTCAGTTCGTGCATACCTTGAATGGCTCTGCTCTGGCAGTGGGCCGTACACTGGTTGCGATCCTAGAGAACTACCAACGCGAAGACGGCTCAATCGCTGTTCCAAAGGCTCTTCAAAACTATATGGGCGGCAAAAAAGAGATCCGCTAGTCGGGTCTCTTTAAAATATCACTCCGCGTCATTACAACAACCGCTTGAAAACCCACGTCAAAACCCATAGAACGGTCGACGGAGAGTTGGTAGAGTGGTTGAATACACCAGTCTTGAAAACTGGCAGCCCTTCGCGGGGCTCGAGGGTTCGAATCCCTCACTCTCCGCCATTTGTTTGCTGGACAGCCAAGCTGAATGCAGACGCAAAAAACGAAAAAGCGATCCTTAGTGATCGCTTTTTTTATTTCTAGGCCTATCTGATTCCAATTTAAAAAATAACTAAGGATTTTTGTTCATCGTACAGAAGATCTTCGTGCTTTGTGGTCCGAAGCCGCCGTAGGTGATGTAGTAAATCATTTTAGTTTCTGGATTCTGGCGCATGTAATAGACGACGTTTGGTACACCTTCGGAGTTGTAGATCTCAACTCTTGAAGCATTGCTGCCCTCTTTGATTCGCGCATTTTGTTTTGCGAAATCAGAAGCTTCCTGGCGAGCTTTTGTCAGATCCCAGTTTGCATACGGATTTTCAGGATAGAAGTAAGCAAAGTTGGTAGAGAAGTAAGTTGTGCCGTCTTCAAGTTGGTCGATCAATAATTCGGCATAGTGTTCGTGGTCAGGTCCAATTCCACCCAAGTGAAAACATCCGCCACTGTAAACCCCGGGCTCCTGACTGACCGTGTGTGGAGTGTAGTTAAAACCGGAAAGTATGGATTTCATAACTTTTGTGCATTTCAAACTGTCACATGCATCTTCTGGAAGTTCTGAAATCATTGGAGCAGCGTTAGCAAGGACTGCGCACAGTGCGATAACAGCAAAAATAGTTCGTTTCATGTTGTGTCCCCTCACTATAAAAGCATAAATTTTCTTTGGGGGCGGTCAATTGGTTTGTGATATGCTTCCACCTGATTTTACAAAGGAACGATACTATGTCTCAGATTATCGACATCATTCTGCATCTTGATCAGCATTTGGTTCAATGGATGGCTTATTTCGGGCCGTGGATTTATGTGATTATGTTCCTGGTGATCTTCTGCGAAACTGGCTTGGTGGTGACGCCGTTCCTGCCAGGTGATTCTTTGTTGTTTGCTTTGGGTGCATTGACGACGGTAGAGGGCGGATTGAATCTTTGGATTCTGTTGGCTTCACTGACGATTGCCGGAATTATTGGTGATACCGTCAACTACCACATCGGTAAATATCTTGGGCCGAAGGTGTTTGATATCGACAGCCGCTTCTTCAAAAAACAATATCTGATCGATACGCAGAACTTTTACGATAAATGGGGTGCATTCACTATCGTAGCTGCACGCTTTGCGCCGATCGTCAGAACATTCGCTCCGTTCGTGGCAGGCATCGGCAGCATGAAGTACAGAAAATTTGTTACTTATAACGTTGTTGGTGCTGTGGTTTGGGTGTTTACATTCATCCTGGCTGGACACTTCTTTGGTAACTTGCCGATTGTGAAAAGAAATTTCCACATCGTGATCTTTGGCGTGATCGGGATTTCATTGATTCCGGTTATTTGGCCGATGGTTGCTTCAAGATTTAAAAAGGCCTAAGCGGCCTTTTTAAGTAGTTTCTTAAGATCGTTATTAGTCTCAAAGAAAACCGGATCCGTTGCTTTATAGTGATCAGCCAAATGCTTCACCACGAAGCTGCCGCTGGCGCGGAACAACGGATTCTTGGATTCCAAAAACTCCGCCAATTTCTTGGCAAGCTCACCATCGAAATTCTGTTTGCCCGTCACCAGCAATGCATCTGCGGAGACGCGGTTGTGGCTGGCATAAATGTACTGTCGTAAGAAGCTTACATCTCGAGCCAGGTCACCAAGAACTATAATTGTATTCGCCTGAGTGCGTGGGTCTTTGTGCACAAGGCACTTTTCAAGCAATTCCAATAGAGAGCTTTCCACAAAGGCATGCGGAACCAGATTGGATGCGAGTGAAATCACAGATGCCAAAACTTTGTCGCTGATATGCTTTTTGTGATTCAGAGCGTGTGTTACCGAAACCAGCTTTTCAAAAGCGGCCACCTGTTGCAGCGTCGTTTGATTCACTTTGAAAGTTTTTAGAACCGAGAAAACCCTGAAGAAGCTGATCTCGTCTTTTTCCTGAAGAGCTTTCTCAAGGAATTTATAGATACAAATCAGATCACTGTCGCTGCGATAGTAAGTCAGCTTTTCCAGCTGATGGCGTCCCAGCAGACGATCAATTGGCGCAAAGTCAGTGACTTTGCAAAGTGTCGCAGGTGTGGAGAAACCTTTTAGCATTGTGCTTTTGGTTTCAGCGATGGTGCACAGATCCTGCACGGAGCTGCTGGCTTCGCTATAGAAAGTAATGGAGCTCTTAACCTTGTCGTCCACCTGACTTAGCAGTCTGGCAGACTCAATCAAAGGCAATCCGGATAGGCCGTAGCCCGAGTCCTGAGGAACAAAACGGATTTTACCAATGACGAAAGAGCCTTTCACTTTGAAATAGTGATCTGCTCCATCCGGAAGGTGATCTTCAATATCCTGAGCCACTTCAAAGACGGCACGAAGACACGCCAAAGACATGGCTTGGGAATTCACACCTTGGGATTCTTTGATGTGGAAAACAATCTCGTCACCCACATACTGATAAATAAGACCATTATAGCGCTCAATGATTTCACGGGAGCGGATAAAGTAGGAGTTCATCATGTCACTGACGTATTCATCCTTTTTATCCAGGAAAATCTGCGTGTAACCATTCAGATCAATGCGCACCATTGATGTTTGGAATGCATAAGGTGGTTTTCTGCCGGATCTGATCTCATGAACAATCGCCGGAGTTAAAGTCTCGGTGTAGACTTTGTTTTCGTAAGCAAGGGTCTTCTGTGTGGCTTCATATGTTTGCGCCGCATGCAAAAGAGTCGCGCCCTCTTTGGATAGGGATTTGATTTTACCCATCTGTTGACGGTCGCGGGAAGACAGAACCTTGGTAAGATCAATGATGTCTTTAAGGAATAACCAAACGATCAATGACAGGAATACAGTCACGGAAACCAGATCGCGCAGGATCATGCCTTTGTAATCCCAGGCTGTTTGCATGATGATACGGGCTTTGTTTTGGAAGACACCCACAGTCAGGCGATAATCCATAATCTTAATTGTGCGGAAGGCGATGTTCTCAGTCGCTAGAATCTGATTGAAGACCTTGTAATCAGCATTGATGCTTTCAGCGTCTCCATCGTTGTTGTGAAAGCTGACTACGTCACTGTTCTTTTGCAGGATATAAAAATGGATTAGATTAAGTTCGCGAGCTTTGTCGAGATTTGCTTTTACCAAATCCGTGTTATCTGAAACCAAGGCAGAGATCTGGCTGTCTTCAACGAAAGTCATTTGTGAATGTTTTGTTTCAATCACTTGCTCTGTCATTTCAGCAACGTTGAAGTAAAATTGAGTCGCAGTGATGCCCACGTAGCAAAGCCAAAACGTTGCTACGATTAGAAGTACCATTGATTTGTTGCGTTTCACTTTAGACAACAAAAGCATTCTCCTTTAAGATGCCGACTACATTTTGTTTATCGGACACCTAAGGAAACAACTTAAGTATTTGTTTTTCTGGGAGTTTATTTTTTCTGTGAATATGAGGGAACGGGTCCAGCTATCTTTGACGGATGAAGCGACTACCATCATCCAAGTAGATGACTGTTCCTTCAGGGGCACCCCAGCGGTTGCCGTTATAGTCTATGACCTTGATTCCATTGGCTTTTAATTCAGTTTGGAACGCATCGCTCTTAAGTTCGGTGCGAACCTGGGAGTAGTCCCTGTCGACGATCGTGCTCATGACCTCGCGTTGTTGAGCTTTGTTGATCGGAGCTGCTGAATCTGAGGCCGGTGCACGGCTTGATGCTGCAGTTCTACCGGTTGTATTACGAGTTCCAGTCGTAGCTGCCGGTGCACTGCCACCGCCACCACCGGAGCTTGATCCAAGACTAATTGGGGAGCCACCGCCAGAGGAGATCGCAGGAGAATCCGCAACGCCACCTCTTGCCACGGCCGAACCTCTGCCTCTGGAAACTTCATCAGTTGATGAAGCGGGAGATCGACTGCCTGATCCGGTGGTTTGTGCTGTCGGGTTGTAGTTGCCCGTCTCGTTTTGATATCTGGTTGTGGATCCACGATTACTACTTCCGGACCTGGAGGCTTGTGCTCCTTTGGTCAAATCAACTTCTTCAGCGATGAACTCATCGGCGCCGACACCACCACCACTGCCACTGCTGCCTTTGGATTGATAACGACCATGGCGCGATTGATAGCGTTTGCCGCTAGAACTGCTGCCGCCGGAACCTGAACTGCCACTGACTTCCGAATCGGAATAAGTGGATGTTCCTGAGTATGCGGAGTTTGAAGAACTTGATCCTGAGCTTGAGCTTGAAGATCTGGAGTAGCTTGCAGGCATATTGGAATTTGAATCTTCAGAATTGTCAGCCATAGCCGGGGTGTTTGAAGCTCCCATTACCTGGTTGGCTGTCTTAAATAAAGGAGCACTTTCCGCGAGGCTCTCACGAACCGCAGCTTCTTTTCCTGCGGGTGACTTATCCGTCTTGGTTGCCGCAAGCTTCTGTGCCGAAGGAATGACGGCTTTTGCATTGGCAATTTCATTCTTCATGTTGACGCCCGGTTCACCCTTCTTTTTATCGCTTGCCGGAGATCGCGAACTGGTTGTGCTTTTGACTTCTGATGCTTTGCTATTGTTGGTGTTTGCAGACTCATTCTTAGCCAAAGTTTGTGCGGACGCTTCCACATTGCTCCTAATTGTAGGAACCATGTTCATCGTAACGCCTTTACCCATGTTTTGAACAATTTTGTTATTTGGGTCTACGCAGGACTTTATAATCTGCTTTATGGCGTCCTCTTCAGTGACGCCCGCAGCGTGAGTTATTTCATGATAGATCAAAACCTGCATTCTATCGAAGCCGGTTGGTGGATCATCGCCATTCTTTGGAACTCCAAATCTGATCTTGCCATCTTCGGTAGTGCTTCCGCTAAGGCTGGACTCAGTGGTAAAGTCGCATGAAAATATATTGCTTGGCGCTGATGGATTTTCCTTCATTTTTGCCATGGTTGCAGTAATGCGGGCTGATACCAAAGAGGAATCAACGCCCTCGATATTCTGCTTTTCAACGCAACTGCTGAATCCTGTAGGATTTTTTGCGATGGTTCTCAGCTCGATCTTAAGGTTCCGGCTGAACTTAGGAAAATTCGCTACATCACAAGATTTTTTTTCGTTCGAAGCGTTCTCCAGTATTGCCGATACGTCCTCGCTAAGAATCGATATCTTGTCTGTTAGTACTGCTTGTTGAGCGGCGCAAGCTTCGTCCTCAGTACTTCCGTGCATTACCAGCATGGGACGATCTTCAGAACTAACGAGTAACATTCGATTGTTTTCGAAAATGTACTTATTCACTTTCACGCGAGTATCGTTGAATACTTTGAATTGAAGAGATTCGATTGTTCCTAGTTGGTAGCGAACATAAATTTCGGTATTTCCTTTTCGTAGATACCATTCATCGATTCTTCCGTCCAAATCACGGTCGATACGGATATCATCATAGTTTTTATAGCTAAGAATTCTCTGTGTCGGTGAAGTACCCAATGGATTAAAAATAATCTCGCCATTTGCTGATAAAGCAAAACAAACAGATAGCAATAGAATGATGGCTCGAAATGTGGTTCGCATCTCTAGCTATTTCGGAATAAAAATGAGTAATGTTAAGAAAGCCGGACCGACCTAAGGTCCAGATTTTACTGTGGAGTGTGTCGCTAAAGCTCTAAATTTAAGACGATTTAATCATGCGCGTATTTATTCTCTTTTTTTGCATAGTTTTGTCTGGCTTTGGTACCTCTGCGGCAATGGTGCCCTCCGATTGGGATACACCAGCCAAAGGCTATCCAGCCGAGGATCCTCTTAAGAATCCAGAAGAAAAATTTATGCCTCCACTTGTGAGTCAGGATTCTCTTGGAATTTGTTATGCAGCATCAGCGTCGACCATCTTAAACTTTCAACAATGTAAGCAAATGAATGTCGCTGATTGCAAAAAAGTTCCTGAGTCCAAACGGATATCTATGTTGGGAATTACTCGATATACAAGAATGACCAAGAATGATGAAAACGATTCGTTGGATAAAAACTATAAGGAAATAGCAGAAGGCGGAGATGGAGCGACTGTTCTTAGAACGGCGTTATACTCTGTTGATCGTGTGCCATCAGAGAACTGTGCTTCTTTGGATCGAGTTTTGTCGAAAGATTTTATTAAATCCAAAGGTGATCTTACGGATGCTCAGCGAGCTGTCTGGGAGGGCTTAAAGGCTGACTATCAGAAGTATCGAGAAGCCGTTGCAAAGAATTGTAAAGATTGCGCTGACAAATACTACCAAGCGGCAGTTGAGACAGTCTCAAAGAACTTGAAGATTGAGGAAGACCAACTAGCAGACCCCAATCTTCGTAACGACAACCTGAGAGTACTGAATGCCTTTAAGAAGGAATCCTATGAAGAGGCTCTGAACGAACTTCTTTATCCATCAAAGTGCAGCGACATTAAAAATTCTATCGAATTGGCTGGTAAAGATTCCTTGGAGCACAACGTGTATCCTCAAGGTGAAAAACCAAATCAAGATCAGGTTTTGGGAAAGATTGTATCAATTCTTGAAAGTCGACAACCGGTTCTAATTGAACCTATATGTGTTGCGGATTGCGATAAGAAGCCCAATAAAGATAAACCTGAAGATGGGCCGAAGTACCATTCCGTCGTCATAGCGGGGTACCGTAAGATCTGTAAAAAGAATAATCCAACAAGTTGTCGCTTTGCTCTTAAAGTGATCAATTCTGGTGGGGCCGCTTGGCAAAAAGCAAATAATGATGGCTGGATGGAAGCTGCACCTTTGCTGAAGAATGTGAAAATGGATGAGGCAGCAGTATCTTGGATTGGGTCCACCTTGAAATAGGAGTTAGCATGTCTTGTCGTACATATCGGGGCATGCTCTTGGGTCTAATTTTATCGATTATTCCCATCTATTCTTCGGCGCAAATTAACTATGATTCATTGGTTGAGTCTGATTGGGCGACTCCTGCTTCCAAGGAATATCCTGCCGCGGATCCGGACAAGAATCCTGAAGAAAAATTTCTTCCTCAACTCATTACACAGGACACCCTGGGGATATGTTATGGCGCTTCGGTATCAACGATATTGAACTTCGAACAATGTAAGCAAATGAACGTTGCGAACTGCAAAAAGGATTTACCAGATTCTAAACGCGTTTCCGCTGTTGGAATTTCTCGATATGGTCGAGATGCCGGTATGGATGATGACGATACACAGGATGGAAATTACAAAAAACTGGGTGAAGGCGGCGATGGTACCCGTGTATTGAGTATGGCCGTTGATATTGTAGATCGACTGCCATCGGAGAAGTGTGTGTCGCTAGAGAAAATTTTATCGAAAGGTGTATTCAAGAACAAAGATGAAATCACTCTTGCCCAAAGAGCGATTTGGGACAATTTGAAACAAGACTATGATAAGTATCGTGAGGCGGTAGCTAGCAACTGCAAAGATTGTGCAGACAAGTACTATCAAAGGGCTGCTGAAACGGTATCAAAAAATTTGAAGGTCGAGGAAGACCAAAAATCAACAGGGTCATTGAGAAGTGATCCCGCAAAATTGCTAGCTGCATTTCAAAAAGAGACTTATGAAGAGGCGCTGAACACACTTTTGTATCCTGCTGAGTGCAGTAATCCAACAAACGGAATTGAACTTGCGGGAAAAAACAATTTCGAAGTTAAGAACTACCCAGAATTGGGAAAAGCGGACCGCGAACAAGCTCTCGGCAAAATAGTATCGATTCTGCAAAGTCGACAGCCGGTACTATTGGAACCTATTTGTGTTGCGGATTGCTCAGACGAAGCTAAAAATAAATGTGTTAAAGCCTGCACTACCAAGGAATGCAAAGACTCCTGCGGTCCGAAGTATCACTCAGCCGTGGTTGCTGGATATCGCAAGATCTGCAAGAAGGACAATCCGAGTAGTTGTCGATATGCACTAAAAGTAATCAACTCGGGCGGCGCCAGTTGGCAGAAGGCCAACAATGACGGTTGGCTTGAGGCAGATCCATTAATGAAGAACGTAAAAATTGATAGCTTATCTTTGGCTTGGTTGGGTGCGAAAAAGAACTAGAAAATGCGCACTGCAAGAAACGTTCTGTAAACGGTTTGATTGCAGAAAAAGTGAGCCGTTTGTGTATTTTTCGTAGCTTGACTCCACCATCAGCTCTGCTAGTTTCAACTCCCTTATGAAAACAGAATTCATGCTTAAAGCAGTAGAGCTATCCCGTAAAAACATGCAACAAGGTGCCGGTGGACCTTTTGGTGCCGTTATCGTTAAAGACGGTAAGATTATCGGTGAAGGCTGGAATAAAGTTACTTCCTCCAACGATCCAACGGCTCATGCAGAGGTATCTGCAATTCGTGACGCTTGTTCAAACGTAAAAAACTTCAGCCTTGAAGGTGCAGAGATCTACACAAGCTGCGAACCTTGTCCAATGTGTCTTGCGGCAATTTATTGGGCACGTATTACTACTATTTATTATGGCAACACTCGTAAAGACGCTGCCGACATTCAATTTGATGATGATTTCCTTTATCAGGAGATCCCAAAAGACATCAAAGACCGTAAAGTTCCGATGATTCAGTGCGGACACTCAGAAGCTCTTGAGGTCTTCAAAGAGTGGCAGAGCAAATCTGACAAAATCCCATACTAAGGTCTGATCTGATAAACAGGACTCCAAGCGAGGTTCAAACTTGGAGAGAATAGAGGAATGAAGCACTTTTCATTCCTCTTTTTATTTTCAGCCCTTCTATTCACATCTTCCTGCACAACAGTTGAAAAGAAGGTGCCTCGTGACGTTGCCTCACTTCAAGCGACTGGCGGAATGGAAGGTATCTGGTTTTTACAAGGAACCAGCTCCACGCGTGGACCCTATAACGGCGAATTGGAATTAAGAAGAACCAGCGATGGCACTTATGACGTTATTCGCATGGTCACCTATATCAACTATTTCTATGATGGTTTGAAAGTTCAGGAAGTTTGGACCGGGAAAGCAGTGACTGCCGGTGATACCTTGGTGCTGAGCTATGATCTGCGCCAGGCCGACTTTATTGAAAAGCTGGGCAATGCCAAGCGTGATGCGAGTGACTTTAAGAATATGATCAATGTGGTCACCCGCTTTATCGCAACCGACAAGGGTTTGGCGGCTCAGTACTCAGACAAGAAAGTTTCCAACTATAACGAATGGATTACGACCAAACGTGATTTGGAAGTAAAGCCCCTATGGACAAACTTACGCACCAACATCGATGCGCAGGGGCCGAAGGTGCCGCTTGCTGTTCGCGGAGTTATTAACATCTTTAAGCGCGACATCGGATATCACAAAGATCCCTATGTGCAGTCTTTTAAGAATAGAAAAGAGTTTCAGGAAGAGCGCCCGTTTATTGTATTTGATCCAACCGATTATGACTTCTATCAGACACATAAGGATATAATCCGTGTCGTTAATAAAATCACGGATGATATCAGCATCACAGAGGCCTCTGTAAAACGAAATGCTTACGCTCCGTCGCTCAGTGAAAAAGCAGCCAGCTATGACAAGAACACCGTCACTCATCACATCAATGAAATCGGCATGGTTTCAAAGGCTGAAGTCGATTCAAACGACAAATTGATCGCTTATCGCTATGATGGGGATTCAGCATTGTGGACGGGAATGTATATTGGCTCGCAGGCAATGCGATATCTGAAAACCAAAAACCCGGAAGCTTTGGCGAATGTTCGTAAATCCCTGCGTGCGATATTTATTTTGATGGATATCACAGAGGATCCTGAGGAGTTTGCAAGAACACTTATGCCTTATAAGCCTGGTGATGCGATTCCGAATAAGTGGCATCAAGGGAAAGGCGTTTATGCAAACATGTTGTGGCTCGAAGGTGGCAACAACGACATGTACAAGGGCCTGACGCACTCGATGATGTGGGCAAGTTTAGTGATTCCTGAATCTGACAAGGAAATGTGGGATCACTTGCGCGATAAATCGCGCCGTCTGTTAAAGCTTAGTGTCTTTGATGACAAGTCTCAGAATCAGGCTCCGTCTTATGGATTGGTGGCCCTTATCAACAAGGATAAGAAAGCTCTTGAGGACTATCGTTCCGCTTATCGAAAAATGCGTTGGAAGCCTTCCGGTTACAGCATGAACGCTAACTTCTATTGGCATGGAAGTGCTGATTGGAGTGGTGTGAATCTGGGTTTGGTGGGTGATATGACTGACATCACCATCGCCGAGCGCCTTGGTGAAACAGAAATTCGCAATCGTCTGCGCGAAAGATTGATGGACACTTGGGTTACCTATAGCCCGGCTCAACGGCATTTGGTGACGATGGTGGCCTATGGTTATGCATATTCGAAGGGGACTCGTGGAGACAACTTCCGTGAGGATAGCAGCGATGCCAAATTCATGTCGGCATTAAATAATGCGGCCTGGGGCATTCGGGAAATTCCTTACCCTCGTCCTAATCTGGATGTGACCATTAATCACTCATTAAACCCGGAATGGTGCATTTCTCCGATTCCCCGTTTGTTCTGGAAAGCCCTAAAAAGACCGGAACCTCCGAATGAATACTTCTATCAGGGCCTTTATAACTATCCGGTATTTGAGTACCAGGCATTTACGTCGAATTTCGTCTGGAAGGACACGGCCTTCGGGTTTAAGGACAGTGCCGGTCGTGGCTCTGAAAATGCCGGCGTGGACTATTTATTTGCTTATTGGCTGGCTCGGTACGTGGGCGTCCCTCACGTCGAATAAGCAAGCTTTGAAAGAACTTCCCTATGGTAAGAAAGATTGAATTTCCAGGCCGGTGGGGATAGAAAATCCCCTATGAAAAAGACTGGCAGAGACGCAAAAGAACTAAAGAATTTCGCTTTGGGTGAAACCAAAACGGACTATCCCTCAAACTACTCCCCAGAGTCCCTGGAAGCGTTTGATAACAAGAATCCTGGCAAAATCGCCTGGACGACGTTCATTTGCACAGAGTTTACTTCTCTTTGTCCAAAAACAGGACAACCTGATTTCGCAAAAGTTTTCATCAACTATATTGCCGACAAGAAAATGGTGGAGTCCAAATCTCTGAAACTTTATCTATTCAGCTTCAGAAACCATGGAGATTTCCACGAAGATTGTATTCAGACAATTTGTGATGATCTCGTAAAACTTATGAAGCCAAAGTACATCGAGGTCGTGGGTGAGTTCACACCACGCGGAGGAATTGCGATCTTCCCTTATGCAAGTTACGCTTGTAAGGAGAAGTTTTATCAAAACCTTTGGACAAAACGAATGAGTGAGTTTGCTCCAGGCAAGTATTCCATGGAGTTAAGCAAGCTCTACTAGTGAGGGCTTATGCATGAACGTCTTCCCCGCGAACTTACGCAACTTGTAGATTGGTCAGTAACGGAGTTGGGGAAGGTGATCGAATTTGAACTCGGCAAAGCCGGGTTCGTTCGAATCGAAAAAATCAGACGCTATGTTAAGTCTGACAAATCCAAATCCCTGAAGGGCCTGCAGGCATTGCAGACAGATCTGCAAAAACTTTCAATCTCAGAACAATATCAAATCGCACATGCATTCTCGCTGATGCTGGAAATTATAAACTCCTGCGAATCTGCGTATCGCGCTTATCGTTTGAAATCAGAATCCTCAGCCGCAAAGGACCAGAAGCACACATTTGGTCGTACAATCCATGTGTTGACCGCTCATCCGACAGAATCCCGGAATGCCGACACGCTTTACTACTTTAAGAAAATTCAAGCGCTACTGGAGCGCCGCCTTTTCGGCGAAAGCTTATCTGATCAGGCAGAGCTAAACGTTCTGTTGAAATGGGCTTGGCATATCCCGATGTCGAAGCAAAGAAAACCCTCTGTCATGGACGAGGCAGAGTATGTTTATGGCTTGGGCCTGCAAGATGAGATCATTGATCTATTCATCCACCAGCGCCAGAAGAAGCAGCCCTTTAACATTCGCACTTGGGTTGGTGGGGATAAGGATGGTCATCCGGGTGTCGACGAGAAAACGATGATCTCCAGTTTGAATATGTCCCGGGGAATTTTGATAAAATGGCTTTCAAAATCTCTTAAGGAATTTCAGCGCGACATGGAGCCACTCGTTTTAGTAAGTGCCCAGGAAAAGCATCACATTGCCCGTATTAAAAGTGAACTTCGGTCCGTTCAAAAAAGTCTTCGTTCCTTGAAACTGATTCGGACCAGGGATGCGAACCGTTTGCATAAACTTAAGATGGCGATACTAGGACTTGGAAATCAGCATAGAAAACTTTTTGGGATTGATTCCCCACTTTTACAGCGAATTCAAACGTTCTTAAAAGTATTTCCGGGACTTGTTGTTCCGTTGGAGATACGCGAGGACAGCAGCTTGGTCCACGAGGCAGCTCTGGACAGCGGCAGTAAGCTTAATATCGCCAGAATGTTGAAAATGTTAAGTCGTGTGTCCCCCGAACATGATCCCAAAAACTATGTTCGAGGTTTTGTGCTTAGTAACTGTGAGTCTGTTCAGGATATCGAAGCGGGAATGAAGCTGACGAAGCGTTATCTGGGCGACTACCGACTGCCCGTCGTTCCCCTTTTTGAAAGTTCGCACTCTTTGTCCAACGGAAAGGATATCATTGCGGAATTCCTAAAAAGTGTCCGCAGAAAATCCATCGTAAAACGAAAGTGGTCAGGGGATCTGGAAGTAATGCTGGGTTACTCGGACTCAGCCAAGCAAAATGGATCGTTTGCATCCAGATATTTGGTAAAAACTGCGATTTCTGAGATAGAAAAAGTGATCATGAAGCACGGCCTGCGACCTGTGTTCTTTCATGGCAGCGGTGGCAGCATTGAGCGTGGAGGTGGTTCGGTTCAGGAGCAGACGGATTGGTGGCCGCTATCTGCTTTGCTAAATGTGAAAGTGACCGTTCAGGGAGAGATGATTTACAGAAGCTACTCAGCGCCAGAAATCTTGCAGCGACAGCTTGAAAGAATTATGAATGCCAGAGATCGAAAGTCTGCAAAGGCAGAAGGAAAAACATCCAAGAAAATCGATATGGCTTTAAAGCGAATGGCGGATTTCACCCAGAGCCACTATCAAATGACCCTGCAGGATCCTGACTTTTTGAAACTGATTGAAGAGGCTACTCCCTATTCATACTTAAAGAATTTAAGACTGGGATCGCGTCCCTCCAAAAGACAGGGGTCCGCAGTTGAGATAAAAAGCTTAAGGGCAATCCCATGGGTGCTATGCTGGACACAAACACGTACGTTGTTCCCGACATGGTGGGCGTTTGGAAGTTACTGGAAAAGTTTAAAAGAGGCGCAGAAGAAGGAATACAGATCTGCATTCAGGCAATCTCAGCTTTTCAGTTCCTACATTAAGGCGTTGGGTTTCACGCTTGAGAAAATGGATTTGAATATCTTTGCGCTATACGTTTCAAATTCCAAGCTGCCGGATGAGGTTAAGACCAAGTATATCCGAGAGTTCCAGCAGGAGCATAAGTCCTGCATCAAGGCAGTGCGCGAACTGACAGGAGAAAGGAATCTGCTGTGGTATCGGCCATGGCTTGGAACCAGCATTTCTTTGCGCTCGCCCTTGATTGACCCCCTCAATGTCCTTCAGCTGATTGCTTTGAAAGAAAAGAACCTGCTGTTGTTAAGGGAGACGGTGACGGGTGTTGCGAGCGGGATGTTGACCACCGGATAGGGACCGAAAGGGCCTCCTGTCCATGTTTTAGACACGCATTAAACCTTTGGGAGCAATAGGCTGTCATAGAGGAAGGTCCGATTCTTGTAACTGCCTTGGTGGATTTATTTATCGAACCAAAGGATCTAAAGATGAAGAACTTTTCAATTCGCGGCGTACTTACTGTTTCCCTTCTATTGATCGGGCAAAATTCCTTTGCGAAGATCAGTGCTGATCAAATCAAACAATGTATTGCGAATGAAATGAGCGTGGTTCAGGTGATTCACCCTCTTAAGGCTGAATTCCTAAGATTGGAACGCCAGGGATCTGTTGCAGAGCTAATTGAAATTCTAAGATCCAATTCTGAATCCCTGAGAGCACTGTCTTCAGCTGGTTTGAAAAGCGCTGAGGGGCAGTCATTGAGCCGAGAAATTGCCGACGTTAAATCGGTTTTGGCAAACGCGGATTCGTGTGAGTCAGCTCGCAAAGCAGCTCTGAACTTTTTGAATGTTTATGATAAGAAACCACTTCTTTCTTTGAATGTATTTTTTGAGAACGACCAGGGTTTGAATGCTGAAACTGAAGAGTGGAAAAGCGAAGCGCTGAAGGCACTTAAAACTGCTGGATACAACAAGGCTGCATCCACTTTGGATATTACTCAGCAACCGGCGCTGACTTTGCTGACGGTCTCTGGTGAGACAACATCGGTATTAAGCGAACAGTTCTCCTTACCATACGATGACACTATGAAGTCGGCGCTTAAAGCTATCGTAGGCAACGACGCTTCTGCCAATATCCTTGAAGAAAGACTGGCTGAAAAGATTCGTAATGAGTCTTTGACAAGAATGTCCAAGATCCTAGGTTCTGTTGACCAGCTTGTTAGCCGATAATTTAAACGAACGAAGTCTGATAACCAGCAGCCGAGCAAGCACCTCGGTTGCTGCAACCATACCAATCCAAAAAAGATCCATAAGCCTAGGGTTCGCCCGAAACTCTAATGACAGCTGGGACGCCCAGGATAAAAAGATAAATTGGATAAAATAACAAAGACCAAAATGTCGATTCCAGGCAAGCTCAGAGTTCATCCGCACAATCTTAAATCGGTTCAGGAATTGATTTACTGAATTCAAACAGGAAATCCGAATCCAAATCAATATCACCGCGAAACGACTCCAAAAAAACCAAACTGATCCAGAGAATACGTAGTAATAAAAGCCCGTCGAAGACACTGAAACATCGCTTCTAAACGGAAATGCAGCAATCAATCCAGCCGCCACGGCCAGCAGCACTGGCACTTCGTATTTGAGGCCTGTAAATACCAGCGAATTCATAGAAAGATCTCGTATCACTCGCCCTATCGAGAACCCTAGAACTGGAATTGAAAGCCAAGGCAGAAGTCCCCAACCGATAGTCGTTGTGGCATCCAAATCCCCGATCAGCATCTGGCCAAGGATTGGACTGTCTGATGGTTTGAGCGACTGAAATACTTCAACAGGAATAAAGAGCAAAGACAAAGAGAGCGCACTCAGTGCGAGCAGAGCTTTTTTATTGTTGGGAAGAATTTGTACGGTCAGCAAGCTTACCAATAGATACCCGTATAAATTCCAGCTCCAACTTTGATAATCAGTTTGCGACTGATCGTGGATCATCATTCCCACAAGCCCGATTGCGACCAGCAGATATCGCTGCCAGTTGATGTCTTTTCTTGAAAGACCAATCAAAAAGAATGAGATAAGCGCCAGGATGATTCCGGAATAGCTCCAGTAGTCGACAAAGAACTGAGTCAGATAGGCATAAATGGACTGACTTTTAGTAAAGAACATACGGTCTTCGCCAAAAGCGGACTCCCAAACGTGATAGAATGTAATCACTATCACGCTGAAGGTTCTTAGAATATCCAGAGCCAGGAATCTTCGCTGATTCATTGCCACATCCTTGGTAGCTGCGGCTTAAACAAGGAGTTTACCAGAAACTTTTCCACAGGTGGCAGAGGAATTATTTTGTATTCACTTTTTGGATCATTGCCCAAGTTCATTACTTGGGAATCAGATGCGAAGACAAAGCTTTCAGATTTTTCAAACGCCACGATGTTTGAGAATGGCACCTCTGCAAGCGTTGAGTGAATGATGTCAGCACTTTCGTTGGTTGGGAAGTCAAAGACGATGAAGCCCTGTGGATCCAGTTTGCGTTTCAGGATTCTATAAAATTCAAGACTGTAAAGCTTTGAAAGCTCCACGCTATAGGGGTACGGGAAATCCAAGAACACCGCATTCCATGTACGCTTGCTTTCGCGCAGAAAATGGAAGGCGTCGTCAGCAATCACTTCCACGCGATTGTTGTGAAGGGAGTCTTCATTCAGGTTGCGCCAACGGGGGTCTTCTTTTGCAAGTTTCAAAACCTGTGGATCCAATTCGACAAGAGTTATTTCAGAGTCGGATGGAAACTTTTTTAAAACATCACGCAACAACAAGCCGTCACCCGCTCCCAAGATAAGGATCTTGGTGGGCGCAATGCCGGACAGATGTGTCGCTCCCTCCAAGAAGGCTTCGTGATAAGACTTTTCATATCTGGAATCAAACTGGTATTGCCCGTTCAGCCAAAGGCTGAAGTAAGATTCTCCGTCGCCTTGTCCTTCGACCACGTCAATGGCCTGATAGGGGCTATGATGTCTGGTAACGTGGATATCGTTCTTCAGCCCCCGAAGGTATTCCACCACTTCTGAGGAACTGGAAATGATTTTTGGGTAGTCCACGAAATAGCGCATGCGCAAGGACCACTGTTGCAGCGGTATTTGAATCAGCGAAAAAGCCAGGATGAATGCAGATGCGGCGATTGATCTTTGTAGGTGACTTCTTTTATCAGGTAACTGTGTCGCCAGGTAAATACAGATGCTGCCGCTCAAAAGGGAAATCAGAATGGCGCTTCCATAGATCTCCAAATTCGGAATAAGTATCAGCGGAACAACGACAGCTGATGCCAATGCACCAAAGTAGCTAAAGGCCAGAATTCTATTCAGTTGAATATTGTCTTCAGTGTCTTTGCGTAAGCGGAATAGCAAGGGTGTTTCGTATCCGGTCAAATAGCCCAAGGTTAGAGATATCGCTCCGCTGCTTAAGACGAAAACGATCATCAGTAAGCCAATAGGAATTCGAACTCCGTAGAATTCTATAAGTCCAAGGCTTGGAATAAAGAATAAATATGTGACCAGCATGGGTGAAATCGCACCCAGAAACATCAACAGGAATTCGACCCGGAACAATCCTGATAAAGCGTCTTTGGCGTTAGAGGACTTTTTGCTTCCCAAACCAATTCCATAAATGAAAAGGGCCGAGGATAGACAGAAGCCAATGACTTCCTCCTGCAGGAATACGGCAAACGTCTTTGCCATTACGCTTTGGTAGGCAAATCCACAAAAGGACAGGGCAAAAGAAAGTAGTTTTAATTTGCGATTATCCACTTAGAGATCAGCTCCTGATAAACAGACAAGTTGTACAAAACCCCAAATGTGACTGTGGAAAAGATTGTGCATAACAGGGGAAGTTCAATTTTGCGAAGCTGCGATTCCCTGCCGGCCCAGTAAAAGCAGCAAATGAATGCCAGACCCAGATTCATCAAAGCCAGAATTAGGTTTACCGATATTGAGCCAAACTGCCTGTTTAAAAAAAGCGCAAACAGAATACCACCAGCAAACATGCCTGCATAATCCAGAAACAATGCTCTTTCGTTCTGATCTTTTGCATTGGTCTCTGTTTGCATAACCTGTAAAAGCAAGGGCAGTTCCATGCCCGAAAAGAATCCAATCAGAAAAATCAGGGAATAGCACAGGGGTACGGATACGAACTTCGATCCTGAATCAAAGTATACAAACAGAAGCGGAGACACAATTGCCAGCAGGGAGATGATCACTTCGATCCAGATAAAAACTTTTTTGGAGTTTAAGCGCACAGGAGTGAAGTAAGCTCCCGCACCCATCGCGGAAATATAGATCCCCGTTGTGACCGTATACTGCAATACGACGTTACCCCAAAGAACAGAGAGAATATTGGCCAGTACCAATTCATAGGTGTAACTGCAGAAAGCCGTTAAAAAAACCAGGATAAGAATAAAGCGAAATCTTGAGTCCGCCTTCACCCTAATACCCCTGCGTTGTGGAGGCAGGAACTGTGAACAAATATGTTTGGCGAATCAATTCGGAGTTCGAACAAGACGAACCATTCTTTACACAGAATGCAACTTTCAGGCATTGGTACTGTGGTAGTGAACAATTTGGTGCTTCAGGACGATTCCGTAATGTCGTGTTAAGGGGAATGCTATTGACTGAAGTCATGGCCGGAAGTGCTGGTATGAAGACATCAAGGTTTGCGTGGGCTTGGGGCAAATTGATTTCAGCCATAACCTGTCTGGTGGCTTCTTTAAATATTTCAAACTGATCTGGTTTTTCAGAGCTATTGCTATGGTAGGCGACCATCCACTCATCTTGCGTCTGCAGATTAACTTGCAGGTTGCCGGGTTCGACACAGATATCAAGACCCGCATTCAGGGATCTTTTAGAGCACAATCCCGCAGCGTATTCCCAGCACAGTCGAATCGTTTTAGCCCCGCTTCCAATTTTGATTACTTTTCCGGGGCAGCCATAGTCATCATTTGCGGCATTGCCTGAGGTTTGTGGCGGCATATCGCGAAGGTAGTTCGCCTTGTCATAGGCGCCTTTTAGAGAAACTGCGAAGTTTTCAATGGCAATTTCGGAATCAAAGAATGCGCGGGACTTATCGTAGCTTTTATTAAGAGTTCCCATTTTAGAAACGACACCGACGATAATAACGCCGACAACGACTGCGATGGCAATGACCAGCATCGCCCCAGCAAAACCTTTTTTCGATCGCAATAGTTTAGGCATCATAAAATAGACTCCTAGTTTCTCTTAAGCTGCCCGCTCGGATAAGAAGGTTTTAGAAAATAAATTAAATCATAGGGACGACGGTAAATGGGTCTTCTTTGATTGCGCAGGGTAACCGGAGTTTCAGATGACTGCGCCATTTGTGCCGAGGAAAACCCAAGTACATTATCCCGAAAAGTGACTCTTACGACCCTTTCGACATCTTTATAGGGGCTGGTCGTTTTGCATTCAGCTTGTGTCATCGCAGCAGGTGGGCACCAGGTATAATCGCGCTTGCTGTTTTCCTGACCCAGGTATTCGCGGACGGTGATCTTAAAAGTCACCGAGGACAGTCTAAGTCTGTTGGATAACGCCGGGTCCTGATCGGGATTATTCATGTCGAATCTGGTGACTTGTCTTTCCGTGGCTTGAAAGTCAACGATGGAGCCAAACCACAGGTCATCCCGTGAAGGACCAATTGTGACCGTGCCCGCAGCTTGTGAGCGACCGAGATCGATATACAAGACTCCGAAGGTTTTGGCTGTGGGCCTTTGAAAATAAATTCCCGTAGGCAGAAACCGATCACCCAAGCTGGGAACGGCTGTGTACTCGCTGTGCATATTGTCTCGTAAAAAGATGCCCACCGTGTCCACTGGAGCAGGATTTGCGGTGGCATTAAATCCAGCCGAAGCCAGGTAATCGGCTCTGACGAAGCCGGTATTCTGGCTGCTTCCGGTTGAGTTCCAGTTATTAAGGTTGCGCCCACTGCCATCTTCGACGTTTATGCCTTGAGAAGCGAAGTGTTTCAGATAAAACGAAATATCGTTGAGATCAGACTCCGACTGAATTCTGTTGGTCAGTGACTCACTTTGATTCGTGGCCATCGAGATCAATGCTCCCACACCATACAAAAGAATCGACCCTAGGACTACCGAAAGCAAAAGTTCGATCAGGGAAAAACCTTGTTGCCCCAATTTCCCACTGCTAGAATTTGAAGTACATCTTGAATGGCTTACTGTGGGGGATTTTGAATGTTTCGAAGCGACAGGTCTAACAGTCATAAATATATCTCGGGCTTTTCAGCTCTTGAAATGATGGTTGCGATCGGAATCCTTGCCACGATCTTTATTCTAGCAATGCCTTTCTTTAGCCAACAAGGGAAAATTATTAAAGAGATGAGAACCTCGGCGAGCTGCCAGGCGGTTCTCGATACTGCTTTTTCGCGAATTAACTCATTGGGAAATTCACTGGACAGCTATCCACCCAAAATGAACACCAGCATGGCGGGCGTAAGTGGAGCCGGTGCTATTGGTCAGAGAGTGTTTCTTCCACCCGATATCCCGGCTGGCTCTTACTCGTTTGATCCGCAGTTCAATGCACAAAGAAGTAAGATGTTTGATCTGGCCCCTGGCAGGGTTCTGTATTCGGCAAATCCTGGTAAAACCATCAAGATTCCTCAAACAGCGACGACCACCAAAGACGTTCCAATACGAAATGACGGTTTGACGCTTTACACTCCCCTGTTGCTGAAAGGCTCGATGGAGTACTTGGCAACGAAGTACAATTCTGGACATTGCAATGCCTTCTCGCCAGTGAGTTTGTTGACTAGTGTGGATAGTCAGGCACTAAGCAGTCAATTTCAGGGTGGTTTGAAAAATCTGAATCTATCCTTGAAAGTGAATCGTTACGATCTTGCTTCGAATAGCATGAGCACCGCTTGTGGCAATTACTGGCCTCGTCCTCGAAATGGTGAGCGATCCAATGTAACGTATGAACCGCAGTTTGGATACTCACCTCAAACCAGACAGATCGTTGGGATTTTCCCTAGTTGGATGAATGATAAAGACGGTCTGCGTGTAACCCTGCGTGCGAACTTCATAAATGATAAAGGACAGTCTGAAACCTGCGAAGGCACGAAAGATTTCTCGTTGCCGGAAGATAAGCAAAATGTCGTCGATTTCTTTTATGACGTGAATTATGTGAAAACGTCAGCGGCCACACCGGGTGCGATCATTGATAACACAAATCGCACGAATGGATTGCGCGCCGGAACGAAGTGTTCAGGATCGCAGGCGAATTGCCTGGGTCATCCGTTTGAAACGATCTTAACGAATCTTCAACCATACAATGCTTCAAACCCCAAGTGGCCCGAGAATCGCGACAGGCCTTTATGTTCGCAAACGGCTCAGAACTATATTGATCTGGTTGTCACTTTCCGCGTCTATAACATGCATAAAGACGGTGGCGTGGTGCCGATGTGTTTGGACACTTCCAGACAGTGGTTTAAAAACTCACCAGGCAATTGGTGTCCGGGATCTTACAACGGGGGAGCTGAGACCAGCTTCGATAAATCCTGGGATATGCGTTACACCGGCTGGGTGCCTTGTGAGCAGATGCAGTTCTGTAACTCCAGGCCCGATCGAGTGGAGGTTATCAAATCTTCCGGTACGAATTTCAAGTTCCCGGGTATGAATGTTCAACAGCCATACGTGGAATACAAATACACGTACAACCAGATTCGCGGCGATAAAGCCAACCCGCGTATGTGGGGTTGTGAAATGAAATTTGGTATTGCGATGATCGATCTAGCGGGAAATCTGAGCTATGTACCCGCGCAGGAAAAAATGATGGATCAACCGGGCATTGGTGGCGACAGACGTCCACCAATTAAAGAGATCAATCCCCATGTCTATTTCAAACCACCTCCTTGTTACACGTGTAATTGCAAACCTTGTAAGGGTGGTAAAGGTTTGTTTGGTGGATTGTTTAACTGGGTGTTGTTTGCAGTACTCGTTATCGTAACGATGGGTGTTGGTGCTATTGCCTGGATTTCCATTACCGCACTAACGATTGCCATCGCATCTGGTGTGGCAGCAGTTATCTGCTATAACGGCGGCTTGGGTTGCGCCAGCGACGGGGGACGCAACTATGTTCCTGACTCTGCCGGCGGGAAATACCGGTCTTGCGATGACAGTAATAACGGATGCAAGTGTGGTAAGAAGTGTAACATCATTCGCCCGCCAAGTCCTGGATGGTCCGCTCCACTTGACGATGCGATGGACATTTCGCAACTGGAAAAAAACTCCTGTGTTCCAGGCAGTACATTCTATGTCGATAACACCGCTTACGGAAGTTTGAATGGAATCAAGCCGCAGTTGGGATACAAAACTTCGAATGGAACCGGTAAGGGTTATACCTACAACATGGATCCAAATGCGAAGGTCACTCCTGGGGATGAATTGATTTATACGGCTTTCAACTCCAAAAATCAGCAGTTCTGTTATGTGGCCGTGCGCTGCTCAGCAGGTAAGTTTCAGGTGATCAAAGAGAGCAGTGAAATATTGGATGATAATAATCTGTATCCGCTGATGGGTTGTTATCCGGTGAAAGTCGGCAAGAAGATTAATTTCAACAGTTCCAAACCGGGTATTTCACAGGGCGGAAATGCTTGTCTGGAAGTTCAGTTCAATAAGGGGCCGCAGAATCCGCAAAATAATCAATTGTGGAATTGGTCGAACTTTAATGAACAGTGTAGTGTTACGACAAGCACCAGCACTCTATCAAATGATCCAAGAGTTGTGGCCGGGAACTGTCCTGTGACTTCGGCAATTGTTCCGGCGGGTGCTCAGTATGTGTCTACTGGTTCTGGTTGTGCGCTGCCAACGGCGGATCCAAATGATTTGGTGGGTATGAACTTCGCCTGTCAGCATTCCAAGATTTCCTGGGATCCATGTCTAAACTCGAATTCCAAGACGGGTCCTATGACATGTCCTAAATGGTGCTACGCTGATTGTAAGGTTCCTGAATACGTACCGGAGCATCCTTGGATCGATGCGCCTCATAACGTTCAAAAATACTATGAGAACATGGGTTCTGGAGATGCGGGATTGCCGTTCTGCACGATGGATAGAAACCTATTTGATGTTATTCTTTAAGCATGACTGAAAAAAGCAATCATAGAATCTATGGGTTTGATCTTCTCAGAATCGCCACGATGATGGCGATTCTGTATTTTCACGTTTGGCAGTTTACGTTTTATCAGGATGTGATCTCGCTGCCGCCGGAAATTTCCAATTACCACAATCTTACCGGATGGGTTGGAGATACGTTCAAGTATGGCGGTCTGTTTATCGTGGCCCTCAGTTTTTTTCTGATTGGTTTAAAAGTCAGAGCCAAACAATCCATGCGCTTCTTTGTTCTTATTTTTGGATTGATAACATTGTCTGTTTCAAATGCTCCGGCCCCGATGGATCCCAGCACATGGGATTGGGATGTTTATTCCTATTTGATATTTGCCCTGCTGCTGGTATTGGCATTGCCACGAAATCTGATTCTGCGCACGGCTTTGTCCATGGCAAGTATTCTGATATTAAGCATTCCTTTTGAATGGTATGAAGGAATGCTGCAGATAAAAGACGCGGTTCAGTTTTCGGGTTGGAATTTAATGCCGTGGCTTGCGGTGCCGGTGCTGTTTCATTCACTGGCAGTGATATGGTCACAAAAGTTCAAAGATAACGTTAAAGCGGTAAAAAACTGGGAATGGGCTGTCTGGATTTCTGCAATTGTTCTGCTGTTTGTGATCACTCCAGACTATGGACCTTTCCCTGCGGGTCCTGGCTTTGAGGCTTATGTTTTCAAGCAGAAGCCATTGATGTTCTGGAAGCACTTTGTGGTGTTCTTGTTTTTAATGCGAGTCAGTCTTGATCCAAGAATCAACTCAGCATTGGGAAACATAAAAGGCATGAGCTGGTTTTCCAATCTGGCTTGGAATAAGCATTTTGGTGTCGCCTATTTCATGCATCTTGCATTTTTGCCCATGGGTCTTCATTTCATGGACTTCTGGGGGCACTATCCGCGGGCCTTTGAGTGGCTGTGGCTATTTATCTTTGTCGCTGTCGAAGTCGTGGTGCGATCGATCTATGCTTTGCAGATTGCGTTTAAAACAAAAGTTGTTCGATTGCTTAGTTAGACTGGAACCGCAATGACGGTCAGGTAGAACTTTCCTTTGGTTGTTGCAAAGGGGATCAGCATTCCCGCTGATCCTTGAGGGCAGGCGATCAGGCTTCCCGCTCCAATCAGAACTTTTGGAACTGTCAGCTGCACACCGAAATTGGTGATTTCTGATTTGGCGTTACCGAAAATAATATTATTGATCTCACCGACTGCGTCCTGATTCTCGGCATTGAGTTCGGTCTGTTCTTCCATCAGCATGACGGAGACCACTTCCAAATAGCTGCCTTTATCGAAAGAAATTGCCAGGTATCCAGAGTACGACTGCGACTTGATTTCCACGACAGAGGAAATTTCTCCCATCAAAGATTCATGCGGGGATTTAGTTTCTGCCTTACCCATGGTGATATTCTGCACGCCAAATTGCGCGAATACATTGGTCGTAGCTTTGATGACGGCATTAATCACGCGAACATCCACGGCATACTTGCTGGAAGCGGTAGCGGTGGCTACGGCCGCGGGCCCGCTATTCAGGATCTTAATCATGGTCTGAATCAGCTCATCCGCGGTGATGGGCTTTTTAAGCATTGTGCAGTGGCGAAGGGAGTCTGGCAGATCTGTGCTATCACGTTGTGTGACCACGATCAGGCTTGCGTCCTGGGTGTTTTTATAGGTGTGCAGACCATAGACGAAACCACCATCCATAAGACGTGGCACCTCTGTATCAATTAGAACCATATCGAATTTTTGATTCTCAGTTTTGATCGCGGCTTCAGCACCGTCTTTGGCGCGCACGACGACCGGGGCAATATCAGAGTCCCGCAATAGCTTGCCTAGCGGCTCTCGCACCAAATTATCAAGACCAGAGTTGTTATCAACAATAAGGATCGTTTTTCGAGTCTTCATGGTTTAGTGGCCCGCTCATAAGTGGTTTGGGATTGTGAGGGAATACATGAAGATGCAAGATACCCTAACTAATTATCGGTCCTTGATGGCAGCGACTTAATGATTCCATGAGAGAGAAATTTGGATTGTGAGAATTCTCGGGAAAGCCCCGAAGATGAGTAATTCTCGATAGGTTTATTTTAATTTACCCCTCTAAATAGGTTTTAATTTGATACGGGATCTTGCATTCTAAAAAAGATGCCAATTTTATTTTGTATACTCACCATTCTTAAGTCCCGAGCGAACCCTATCAATAATTGCTTGATCTGCTTCGCTGCGGGAGATCGGAGTTCCACTTTCAAACTCTTGGCTGGAAATTATTCGTTTGAACTTTGAGATTTCCTTTTTTTGTATGCTCGCTGCTGTTTTTCTTGGAGTTTTCTGAGTACGTAAGGGCATGGCTTTCGAGGTACTTTCTATTGAGATTTGATTTTGTTTTTCAGTAGTCAGCTTACTCGGAATATCAAATATAAATGAGGCCCCAATTGATGCTACAGTAAAGTATGCCGCAAGCTTTTCTATATTCATTGAATTTGCTCCGTAGTATCTAGTTCGTCCTGTATACATCGGCATGTTTACCTAGATATTAAAGGATACTCCAATAGTGGGAAAGTTTTCCCAGTAAGACGTTATTAGTGCTGCTGAATGAGCAGCTTTAAGAGCTTGATGTGGTGTCTTTAGCGGAAAATGATAGGGCTATTTGAGGAGCGAACCAAAACAGTGACTAAGGCCTTGAAAGATAGATTTAAACGCGAGGGAAGTATCGAGATTTACAAAGGACGGCGTGCTGAAGCTGAAAGAAATCTGAAATGGCAAAATGCGGGGATCATGTCCCGCTATCTTTATAGTGCCGTTCTTAAAAAGTAGGCCCTAAAAACACAAAAACCTGCTCTAGGCAGGTTTAAATGGCGGAGAAGGAGGGATTCGAACCCTCGGTACACTTTTGGTGTACGAGCATTTAGCAAACGCTTGGATTCAGCCACTCTCCCACTTCTCCGCGGGCTCTTTTTCAAGCTGAGAAGCTAAATTGCCATAGCCCGTGCCCCAAATCAAGGATTGGGGGGCTTATAACGGGGTGCTTTTTGCAATTTTCTTTAAGAATGCTTGATTTTTCGATTACGGCGGCTTAAACATACGTCTCTTTCACAGTGCACTCGTAGCTCAGCTGGATAGAGTACTTGACTACGAATCAAGTGGTCAGAGGTTCGAATCCTCTCGAGTGCACCATTTTTTTCCTTTTTAATCCCATAAATTCAATACCTTACGAAACCAAAAGGCATTACTCTGTTTTCCGTAACGGAGGACGCATGGATTTTAAGTTTTGGCTCAAGGTGGCTTTCATGATTGGTTCATTTGGACTGGTTATCTATGGAATGCAGCAATTAAGATCCTCTCAATTCGCCCGTGATGCTCAAAAAGACGATAGTGCCCTGTCTTTATTGTTGGGTGGAGAAACGCGTCCCTTGAATTGGTGCCCGGCCGACACGAAAAAAGTCGAAATCCTGAATGAAAAGGGTGAAGTTCAAAAGACCCTGGAGTCGGTCCAAGATATCAGCTCGGCCTGCGAGATTATGATTGGGTCCATTTCGGAAGAAGTGTTGAAGACCTCTCAGTTTTCCCGTCGCTTGGTGGCAACGGACGCCAAGGGAGCGGCTAAAACCATGGAACAGGTCCCAAATACATCATTTTTCAAAGTCGACGACATGCCTCTAAGCTCGACCTTGCTGGAAAAAGTCTTAAAGCGCCTGGAACAGCCCTGATTTCTGTTTGACAAGATAGGTCCAAACTAATAATTTGGCTTTCACCGATGTTCAGGAGTAGCTCAGTCGGTAGAGCAAGCGGCTGTTAACCGCTGGGTCGGGGGTTCGAGTCCCTCCTCCTGAGCCATTTTTTATGAAAAACCACCCTAGAGGTGGTTTTTTAGTTTCTGGGGTAAGGTTCAGCTCCGCAACTAGAACAAGTACTGCAGAGTAAATCCCGAAGAAATATAATACTGAATATCGCGGTTCGAGTTGTTGAACATCGCGATCAATCCGTTATCGAAAATTCGCACACGGTATCCAATGGCCAAGCGGCTGGGGAAAAAGGTCAGTGTTGAACCAAACTCTGCCCCATAGCGAAGTGCGGTTTCGTCATAGTATCCCTTGGATGGGTATTTGTCGGGCGAGCGTATAAAAAACCTGTCCGTATTTAAAGCATAGACGGCGAAGCCACCGAACTGAAGTGGGCGCCATTCATTGCCTTTAAGCGGGGTAACCCAGCGGGAATAGCGATAGCCGATATTGGTCTGATAGTAGGTGTCGTTACCGATATCATAGCCGCCCAATGAAACATCGGTCGCGTGTTCCGGAGTCCACTCATAGCTGACTCCCGCAGCCAGGAAACCCATGAATCCAGCACGCTCAATCAATGCGCGCCACTCACCGGAATGAGCGGGGCTTGTTATGAAGATCAGGCAAATAAAAACTATTTTATTGAAAGAGAACAATCTTCCTCCAATGTATCCATGCGCTTGATGCAAAACTGACCGGAGCCCGTATCCAGTCTGACAATCAACCAGTGTGCACCCTGCTCGGCCTCGGATCTTCCGCACTGAAGCATGATTGTGCCGTTGTCCGTGCCCAGCATGTAAACGTGATTGTGACCGTTAAACACGATTTTCACTCTGTTGTGTTTGATTACGTAATCCATGTTGGCGGCGTCTTGGCCATGAAATCTTTCTTCGTCTCTTAGTGGCGTGTGCGTGAAGATCATGACGTTCAAACCTGCGGTGTCTGCGCTATCAACAGAGTCACGCAGCCATTGAGAGCTGAAATTTTCAGGGCTTTCCAGGTTGTTGGAGTTAAAGAAAATATAACGGTAACCGCCGCGATCCATGTAGTAGTTCAAGTCACCGAAAGCTTTTTTGAAAAGCTCGGGACCTGCACCAATCGTGTCGTGATTTCCAATGGCCATCAAACGCGGGCCGTCCAGTCGCGAGATTGATTCAATAAATTGATCGTATTCCAGGTTGTAAGAGGAGTTGGTGTAATCACCGAGTCCTGCAACAAAGTCATAGGGGCCGTTTTGGTTCATTCCAAAAGTGACTTTATCCAATGCCTTATAGTTTTGATGAGGATCAGAAAAAATGCCCAGGCGAATTTCCCCGTCGCCATCAATGTCACCGATCAGGCCCTGATTTTCAATGTTCAAGCCTCTCTCGGGACGCAGTAGCTTATCTGAAAAAGGAGAGTCCACAAAGGGAGCGCAAGAGCTTAAAACTGCAAATGCCAGTAGGCATGAAATTACTTTGATCATAGACGGAACTCCACTGCCAGGCGGCCGTAAAAGTCACTCTTAATGGATGTTACGTGGGAATTCGGAGAATAGATTTTTTCCGACTCATAGAGCTTGCGATCTGCGGATCCACCCAAGGCAAAGATCACGCGGGTTGCTTCAGTCAGCTCGCGGGCCAAATAGGCCTCAGCCATGATCTCCTGATAGAAGAGCCGGTCGTCATCTTCAGTGCGTTCGTGAAAAAGATAGGAGCGCACAGTAAGGGCCGCAACCCCGCCGACAACCGTATTATGTGTGATTTCATTGTCAGCTGAAACGTTGACGCCAAATGGAGTGACAGAGGCCATCCCCTTCCAGTCGTCGGCAAATTTCCACTTCATTCTAAAGAAAGGCAAACCGAATGTGATCTCCATATCATTATCAAGGTGATAGGTGATGCCCAAATACGGGAATGGTTCGCCATTCAGAAATCCGCGATTTTCGGACTGATCAATACCGAAAATCCAATTGTGACTATCAATCAAACGCGTGCGATAAATCAAAGCGGCATAAACATACTTGTCACGATCTGACCCCCAAGGATCATCACTTGCCGTTGCAGAGGCGATAAAACCACTGATGTTATCTCCGTTGGAAAAAGTTTTTCGAGCCCCGGCACCGATAAACTCCTGCCTTAAAGAATTGCCGATAAAGATGTCTTTCGAACCAAGATCAAAATCGGTTCTTCCCAGATTCAGTGATTCAGAATAGACCGCAGCCGACGCCGCCCAAGTGTCGCCAGTGTAAAGGGGTATTTGAACTTCGCCGCTGGAGATGCGAACTGGAGAGTCTTTGTAAGTGTAAGGGGAGGTCCACAAGTCGGAGCGAAACATAAATGTCATTTGCAAATTCTGATCATGAATTTGCGGAATTGTTCCGAGTGGCCGAGCCAAAGCAAATGGTTGAAGCAAGAAACTGCAGATAAGAATGGCGAAGATAAAATTTTGCACGAGTAATTATTAATTTTGAGTATGGTATTCGTCACCAAAAAGTGTGGGGAATGTTTTATAAAACATCTTGTACCCCAAAATGCTTTTGGATAGCATTCCTCAGTACATGACTCGATTAAGTATTTTGAAACCTATATTTCTGGCTATGGTGTTGGTTGTCTTCGCAGGTTGCGCGGATGATTCCTCTGGGAATTCAGTTCCGACTGACAATGTGGAGTTGGATGAAAATTGGGAAAGCATCGAGTACGCACAAGGCATGATCAAAGGCCGTCAGTGGAAGTACCTTCAGGGACGTGCCAGTATTTTCAAGCGCAACAACAAGGACTTTTTGGAAATCCGATTGTGGAATGATCGATTTGATAATCCATGTTCGGTGGCATTGGGTTCGAAAGTACAAGTTCGAATGTATGTTCCTTTAAGCCGGGGCAGCTGGAGAATTGATCCCAATGATCCATTCTCTCTCATTCCTACGCTTATTTTTTCTGACTATGGGGTCAGCAATAATTCAAAAGTAAATTTGATCGCCGATGAGGGCATGGCCTCTGTAAACCTGCTTGATAATAATAATGTCGCGGGTGTCGTCAGCGCTCAATTTAAGCCCAAGGATGAGGGGCGGACCAAGGTTTACGGCAAATTCAACGTTCCGTTCTGTACGACTTTCTACGGCTCAGATTGACACAAATAGGCCCTGAATATCCCTCAAATCCAATATATTGCATTTAGGACATAAAACTATCAGGCATAAACATTGAATTCCATGAATCCGAATCACGTATGTTGGAATCTGGAGGATCGATGAGTCTGAATAAGTACCTATCAGGGCTGACGGCTGTCTGTATGGCGGCTTTTGCATTATCAGTGCATGCAGCACCTGCTTCAAAATTTTCATCCTCCCCTGTTCGCCCGGCAATTGCAGCGATTCCAACACCTCAATTCAAAAGCTACCGCGAGTGGAAAACTGAAAAAGTGAATTCGGCGCAGATGAAAGTGACCCTTATCAGGGGTCAGATTCAAACGCAAAAAACCGGCCGCCGTGCAGCTTCCGGCACAGATCCAAATCTTGCACGAGGCAAATCAATGGAAGCAGTCGCTGCTCACAATATTTCGGTTGAGGCTTTGGAAAGACAACTCAGTGAAGAGCAATATGACCTGGAAGTGGCCAAGGACCTTTCGGTTACGGACTATTTTGCGGGTTATTTGACAAAAGTTTCCGATAAAAAGGCCGCCTTCAAGGAAGTTGCAGGAAAACTTTCTCCTGAAGAAGTGGCAGAACTTATGAATGCCTACGCCAACTCTGTATTTGGCGCACATGCGTCAGACCTTCCTGCCAGTGCAACGAACACCTCTAAAGAAGCTGGTCGCTAATTCCCTTCTCTGGACAGATAAATTTCCTAACAAAAGCGCGCTGCTCGGCGCGTTAAGGGCTTAAAGCCTCTCACTTTCAAAGAAACAATCCTCTCTCTGAAAACATCAAAAAAATTAAGCGGCTCGCCTTGACTCTTTTTAGAGCGAGTTCATATTACCTCCATTGTTATTTTTGAATTAAAAAGTGCATAACGGAGGCATTACATGGCTAAGAACGAAATTGGCGTTCGTCCACTTCACGACAGAATTCTTGTTCGCAGAATGGCGGAAGAAGAAAAAACGGCTGGCGGTCTTTTCATCCCTGATACAGCAAAAGAAAAACCACAAAAAGGTGAAATCATCGCGACTGGTAAAGGTCGTGTAACTGAAGACGGCAAAATCCTGCCTCTTGAAGTTAAAGTTGGCGACAAAGTTCTTTTCAGCAAATACGCAGGAACTGAGTTGAAACTTGAAGGCGCAGAATACTTGATGATGCGCGAAGAAGACATCCTTGGTGTTTTCAATTAATCGAAGAAATTAAATACGGAGAAAAATCATGTCTAAAGTTTTAGTATTCTCAGAAGACGCTCGCGCACACATCTTGAAAGGTGTGAACACTCTTGCGAACGCAGTAAAAGTAACTCTAGGACCTAAAGGTCGTAACGTAGTTATCGACAAGTCTTTCGGTTCTCCAATGATCACTAAAGACGGTGTAACTGTTGCTAAAGAAATCGAATTGGAAAACAAATTCGAAAACATGGGCGCGCAAATGGTTAAGGAAGTTGCTTCCAAAACTAATGACGAAGCCGGTGACGGTACAACAACTGCAACTGTTTTGGCTCAAGCGATCTACCGCGAAGGCGCGAAACTGGTTTCTGCAGGTCACAACCCAATGTCTATCAAACGTGGTATCGACAAAGCTGTTGCGATGATCATCGAAGACCTTAAATCAATGGCTAAGCCAGTTAAAGGTTCTAACGAAGTTGCTCAAGTTGGTTCTATCTCTGCAAACAACGATAAAGAAATCGGTACAATGCTTGCGGATGCTATGGATAAAGTTGGTAAAGAAGGCGTTATCACTATCGAAGAATCCAAAACTGCTAAAACTGAAGTTACAGTAGTTGAAGGTATGCAATTCGATCGTGGTTACTTGTCTCCATACTTCGTAACTAACGCAGAAAGAATGGAAGCAGTTCTTGAGAACGCTTACGTTCTTGTCTACGACAAAAAAATCTCTTCTATGAAAGACATGATCTCTATTCTTGAAGGCGTTGCTAAGCAAGGTCGTCAATTGTTGATCATCGCTGAAGACGTTGACGGTGAAGCATTGGCAACTTTGGTTGTTAATAAACTTCGCGGCACTCTTCACATCTGTGCTGTTAAAGCTCCAGGTTTCGGTGACCGTCGTAAAGCTATGCTTGAAGACATCGCTATCTTGACTGGTGCAAACGTAGTTTCTGAAGATATCGGTCGTAAGCTTGAGCAAGCGACTATCGCTGATCTTGGTGTTGCGAAACGCATCGTTGTTGATAAAGACAACACTACTATCATTGATGGCGCTGGTAAAAAAGCAGACATCACTGGTCGCGTAAACGCTATCAAAGGTCAAATCGAAGAAACTTCTTCTGACTATGACAAAGAAAAATTGAAAGAGCGTTTGGCTAAATTGGCTGGCGGCGTAGCTGTTATCCACGTTGGTGCTCCTTCTGAAGTTGAGATGAAAGAGAAAAAACACCGCGTAGAAGACGCTTTGAATGCGACTCGCGCAGCTGTTGAAGAAGGCATCGTTGCTGGTGGTGGTACTGCTTTGCTTCGCGCTTCTAACAAAATCGACAAAACTAAATTCAACGAAGAAGAAGCTTTCGGTGCGATGATCATCAAACGCGCTTGCGAAGAGCCAATTCGTCAAATCGCTGCGAATGCAGGTCTTGATGGCGCGATCGTTTTGGATCGTATCCTTCAAAACAAATCTGCTTCTTGGGGTTTCAACGCATACTCTGACGAATACACTGACCTAATCAAAGACGGTGTTATCGATCCAGTTAAAGTTGTTCGTTGCGCTCTAACTAACGCAGCTTCAGTTTCTTCTTTGATGCTTACTACTGAGACTATGATCGCAGAAGCACCTAAGAAAGATTCTCCAATGCCAGCTGGTGGCGGCCATGATATGGGCGGCATGGGTGGTATGGGCGGTATGATGTAATCCGCCATCGCCGAAGGCTATGGCGTGATTACACCACGCCGAAGCTTCAGCGAAGGAGGGTCGCACTCCGTTCTAAATACAAAAAACCCGAGTCTAAAAAGCTCGGGTTTTTTCTTTCTAAAAGAGATATTCAATCCCACCCAAGAGTGTAGTCATCTTGTGGCTGACAGTGCTGCGATCAGCAGTTGAGCTGTAATCAGAACTGAAATTTTCAAACAACAATTCGCCCTTGATTGCAAACTTCGTTTTCAATCGATAGTTTCCGTAGAAACTAAAGCTGTTGATTTTGCTGCTGGTGCCAGATCCGCTGTTTGGTGATTCACTCATTGTTGGATTCATGAACAAATCAAATCGCCCGCCCAACTCCATTGGCAGTTCAGGGCCCAGAGGGAATGATCCGCCCAGACTGATTAACAAGCCACCGTACTTATTGGATGTGAAAGCAACCGGAGTACTGTCATCAATTTTAAAATTGGTATCCTGGTAACCCGCACTCAATTGAATTTTCGGTCCAAAGAAATCATTGGAAAGCAGGAAGTTGTATCCGCCCATCACTGAGTACTGGGACATACTTGTATTCAAAGAGCCAGGTGATGAGCCTGACAGACTGTTGTCCACCGTGAACACCGACTGGCGAAGGCTTAATCCGACATACCATTCTGGATTAATCCAAAGCTCGCCACGCACCAGCAGGTTAGGTGCCAGATTCGCATTGCCGGAAATCGATTGCGCGGTCGGTGTCGTAAGTTTCACGTTCTGAGAATAAGAAGAGAAACCTGCCAATACCTCTACTTTACCAAACTGAGGGGGAGGTTCGGGTGCCCACTCATGGGGATCATCACCGAAAGCCACGTCTTTATCGGGTCTTGTTGTGATGTCAGTTAGAATTTTTCCGGAAGGAGTTGTCACAGGGGTTGAGTACTTAACAAACTCATCGGGCATAACTTTGGAGCCCACCGCGATGACACCAGGTTCTTTTTCAAGCTCAACGTAACCGAAGCTTAGATACGGCTCAACCTTGAAAAGCTTAACCCGGCCCAAAACTTCTTTTTCAGTGCTGACCATGAAATTCAATTTTGGATGACGATTCACTTTGATGATCTGTACAACGGACACGCGGCTGTCGGTTTTTAATCCGTAGTTGCTTCCCAGATTCAGCGTAACCTGCTGACCACGACGGCTTAGGATCTCCGCTCTGAAAGGCATTCTATTTTTGATATTATTAAACAAAATGGATGCTTGAGTTTTGATGTCAGCGGTGTCGAAACCTTTATAGTCGGTCAACACTTCCTGCAAAAGCGGAAAACCTTCGCGGCCAACGAAAAGAGTCATCGTAATTGAAATACCACGGGGTCCACGAATAATCTTTGTGGTTAAAGCGGCATTTGACTTTGCCGTTTGCAAAAGTTTTTGAACCTGAGCAGGAGACTCATCAAGCAATTCAGATTTGATTTCTAGATTCTTCGGATAATTAACCAAAGACCACTGCTTGTCCTCATTCAGCTGCTGGCGAAGTTGTTCTTCGACCGGGCGAGCATAGATTCCACCAATATTATCCGTAGTCGGCACTAGCACGATCGACTTGATCGCGAGATCTTGGTCGACTGGACTGACATAGGCGTTCTGGGCAAAGGTCTGAGACACAAATGCAAAAACAACGATGCTGAAAAGAATCTTAATTTTCATACTTTTAATTCTGCACGTCGAATGAAAAGTCGTCAATTTTGGGTCAAGTAATTCGGACCGTTGCCGAAATAAATTTTATGAAGATGCATTCTTTTTTTACATTGATGATCGCAGTTGCTCTGCTTGGTTCGACTTCTTACGCACAGTCTAGTCTGGAAGGAATTTCCACTGGCCGTTATGAGGTTCGAAAGAATTCAGCACCAACCAAATTAAATCGTAACCCGGCTCAAGCAGTTCCTGAAGTGTCTGTGACCTTGAAAGAGGATAAAACAGCCGCTGCTGTGGTCGAGGCAGAACCGGCAGTATCGCCAACTCAGAAAGCTGTGGTTGCGACTTCTGCTCCTGCGCCCGAGGCAGTAGTGGCGGCGGCACCCGCAGCCTCCATTACACCAGTACCAACGGCTGTACCTACGGTTGAGCCTAGCATCACGGACCAGGCAGAGGCTTTATTCTCAAATAAAGCGGATAAAATCTATGATTACTATGCAGAGTCCGTACACCCGGAAGATGTTCGTAACAATAGGCTGGAAGTGGAGATTTCTCCGCTGGCTGTATACAACGACTCTCAGTCAAACTATTCATTCCGTGACTATCAAAGCTTTTACAATGCGCTTCGCTTTAAAGCCAACGTGTGGTTGACGCCACTTATTGGTGTGAGTGGTAAGTTTGTTTTCTCTCTGGGTTCAGACGTTGATTCCATGGAAGCAGATGCCTCCAGAGTCGCAGTGAAATACGAGCAGCTTGATGTGGGTTTGAACCTTCGCAAGTACTTCGGAAATTCTCGTAAGGCCAACTCTTTGGAGTTCGCGCTTCTGTTCAGCGATAATAAAATGAAGCCACCGACGGACGCGGTAAATCGCGTGGGTATCAGTACTTCCGGATTTGGATTGGGAATGAAAATGCGTGTTCCATCGTCGGTGGACTATGCCTGGGTTTATGGTGGCAGCTTCTTCCCGCGTTTACAGCACACGGAGCAAGGCAACGTGTCCAATATCAGCTCTGGCTCTGTGGCGGAAAATTCCCGATTGGCTTTAGAGCTGGGCGGAGAATGGAGATTGTCGCGTTCCAGCCAGATTCTGTGGGGTCTTGAGGCATCTGCAGAAAAGAATATGTTCGATGGCAGCGCAACTGTTCCAGACCCAAGTACAGGAACAACACCCAAGAATGTCAGTGTAACCAATTCGGCCTATGTGTTTTCCCTAGGCTATCGTTGGGGCAACTAAAATCCTCTCATCAAAAGGCGGTATGGCTTCTATACTGAAGCCATGAAGATACGTTTTGCAGTTATCGATGATGCCGCCTTCTTACGCGAACTCATAAAAAACATGATGAGCAACGCCGGTCACCAATGTGTCGGTGAAGCTGAAAACGGTAATGATGGAATCCGTCTGGTGGACTCCGTACTGCCCGATTTGGTTTTTCTGGATATGGTTATGCCATTAAGAAATGGACTTGAAACGGCCCGTGCAATTAAGGAAGCGCATCCCGATATTCAAATTATTGGATGTTCGACAATTGATAACGATGCGATGATTGAAAAAGCCCATGAGGCAGGTTTCGATGCATACATCACCAAGCCATTTACCAAAGAAAATTTACTATTAGTCGTTTCAAAAGTGTTGCCGCAGCTGGGGGAATCAACGCATGGAAGAGGTTAAGTTCGTTTTAAAGACATTGGTATTTACAATGTTACTGATTGTTTTGTCTCAGGTTAAAGTGGGCGGAGCATCGGTAGAGTCTTATGCATTTCGTTGGCTGCAAAGATCAACGGTGTCTCAGTATATTCAAAGTGCTGCCGCAGGGGGCGCGATGGCGCTTAAGAATCTTACAGTGCATGTTAAGGATGGAGTTGTGAGCACTGTGGATGGCTTCCAGGAAGGTTCTCACGAAAAGGCAGTTCGTTAATTAGCGAAGTGCGCCGTTAGAGTTTGAGTTTTTAACAATCTTTGTGGCTGTAGCAGCGACATTTGAAGTGGTTGCTGCAGTGTTTTTGAAAAGAGAACCACCTGCGCGGGAACCACAAGCTGCGAAAGAAGTGGAAGACATTGCGAAAACTACGATTGCGATAAAAGCTGCGATTTTCATATGATCCCCTTTGTTGGTTGGATACTAGACATCTATTGCATCCGACATGCCAAAGCGGGTGTTTCAGACCGGGATTTCGGTCACCAGGAATCAAGTACTTAGAAATTTCAAATCTCAAAATGAGACAGCGATGCCAAGTCGCGCCTTTTTGCGCGCACTGCTGGCAATGGATTGATCAACCTGAAAACTAAAATTCGTGAGCGTCCCGGGGGAAGGATACCCACGAATTTTGGGATTTAAACAGGGATTAACCGCGACCGCCGTTTGCTTTTGATTGAGACGTCGGTACAACCTTAGGAGCAGCAGCTGCGTATGGCTTAGCTGTTTTATCAAACATCTTAGCGCTTACTTGTTGATTGCATGCTGATGCAAATGAAACAGAGGCTGTTGCTGCAATAGCGAATGCGATCATTAGTTTTAGAGCTTTCATAGGTATTCTCCTTTGAAGTGAAATATAACTTCAAACAGGAGTATTGCAGTGGGTATGCCACAATTTACCGGGATGCCAGGTTTACAAACCACGTGTTTTCAAGGGGTTAACGGCTGTGATCTGGGAATAAAAAAGGCCCCTTTTGTAAGGAGCCATTTTTTGTTCTGTGTCTGTTAAGGAACTTAACAGCTATCGGTCGTTAATACCTTTATTCCCGCTAGCTGAGCCGGAGCTGGTAGATTCACCTTTATTCTCATTAGGATTGAAGGCTGTTTTATCCAACAGACGCTCATGTCTTTGATACATCTGACATTTAGTACAACCAGGTGCGCTTACACTCGCGGCAGTTGAACTTTTACCGATTTCCATTTCGTCAGCCGGGTCGGAGCCTGGATTCGTAGTCTCTGCATTAGCTACGATAGAAGTAGCGGAAATCACAAAACTGATCAGAGCAAAAACCACCAGAAACATAAATTTCTTCATACCGAGCTCTCCTTAGAGATATAGCTCTGCAGTAGCAGGAGCGATAATGTCGAGCAAGTTATTAAATGTGCTGGCCACTTGCATTGCCACTGAAGGTCCTTCTTTACTATCCACCTTGTTGATCTCACCATTTGGTTTGTAGGAAACCTGAATAGTTCCCAATCCTGGGCGAGTCACAATAGATGGTTTTCCGTAACGCTCTTCATACTCGATCTTAACCACTTTCTTGGCCTGATCGGTGATCGTTGCGATACGACCGCGATTATCATAGGTCATAGCAATCTTCTGACCATCTGAGTTCTGCGCATAGTTCAGATTGCCTTTGCCATCATATTTAAACTGAGTGGCTTTAGCTGTGACCTTCTGACCTTTTTGGTTGAAGAACGTCGTGGATACCTGAGTCACCTTTTTGATTTTCGAATCGTATTCGAAAGCCATGCGAGTTGCTGGCGTAGCCTTAACTTTTACCAAACCATCCGGATAGTATTCATAAGAAATACGCTCAGAGTTTCTGCGGATGCCCGTCGGCTTGCCGAATAGCTCGTGATAGCTGATATCAGTGACATTGCCATTGATAGTTGTCATCACACGTTGCAGGTAATACTGCCCATCAGCGCGCTGTCTGTGCCAGAACTCGTACTTGTCATCTGCGACAACTTCTTTGCCACAAACTTTTTTAACTGATGACCAGTAGTGATTCTGTGGATCGTTTTGCGAGAACTCGTACTTATAGGATTCCACACACTTGTCGCGATTCGAGAAAGAAGTGACCCAGTCATTCTTCTTGTCATACTTGATCGCGATAGATGTTTTATCCGGCCATGAAGCCTTGGTTAAGTTGTGAAGGTCGTCATATTCGTAAGTGTAAGTCTTGTTCCACGCATTCTTAACTGAAGCCAAGTCATCCAGATTTGCGAACTTATAATCCACATTCAGACCGTTAGGGCCTGTGATGGACTTAATCTTTTTGTTTTGAAAGTACTTGAACGCCAGACGACGACCGTTATTGTCCTCGATCTTGGTGATTTGAGTCTTATCGTAATCGAACTTCAAGAAGTTGCCGTTCTTATCATAGATATGAGTCAGAAGACCTTGCGGACTAAAACGCTGTGCTGTTCCGTCTGGAAGAGTTCTTGTATAAAAAGTTTTATTGAACGTGAAGTTCTCCACTTCGCGACCGTTTGCAAAAAACTTCGTACCTTCCTTAACAGGAACGATAATGCCGTACTTTCTTGCAAGCTCAGTGCGAGTGTTGTCGTCTTCCAAAAGATCTGTTTTCAGGGAACTCAGATAAGTGTCAGTCACGCCGACTTTCTTTTCGGCTTTCATCTTAGTCACGATCTGGCTGATTGTTTTTTCAACATCCTGGCGTGAAACTTCACGAGGTGAGTAGGTAATTTCCATACCACCACCGCACTCTTTCACTTTGATATTTCCCTCAGCATTTACTTCCATGCTGGTTTCGAAATCCGAGCACCAACCGAATCCAAACATTCCGTTGAAAAGTGAGCGGCTGTTATAGGTTCTAACAATTTTAAGATCGTAACCAGTGCCTGGTACGTCCATGTCTATCCACGTATTGGAATAGTTGGCATTCTTCATGTCGACAAGGGCATGCGCCTGAGCCGAGAAAAGAACGGCCACTGCAATAAGTGCCTTCTTCATTATTTCTACCTCTTCCCTGAAACTGACGGACTACACTTTGATGGTAACAAGTTTTTTGATGATGACACCACCGATAATTTGCAGGGCCAGCATGGCAAAGAGCAACACTAGACCTAGGGTGGTGTTAAACATTGGCTTGATGAATGTTGGATCAATTACTAAAAATACGCCCATCAAAAAGAATGGAATCAGAGTGACGATGATCCCTTGCATAAGACCTTGCGCCGTCATTGCCTGAATTTTTTTCTCCACCTTCTGGCGTTCGCGAATAACCAAGACAATAGTCTGGAATGTTTCAGCCAGATTACCACCGGTCTCTTTAAGTATATTGATGGACGTCACAAACATCTGTACGTCTGGACGGGGAATGCGATTTCCAAGATCGTTCAAAGCGCTTTCGAAGCTGTCACCAACTTGCATTTGATACAAAACCTGCGAGAACTCCTGACTGATAGGATTTCCCATGATTTCCACGACACGCTTCATGGATTCCTGCGGATTGGAGCCAGCTTTAATACCGTTGGCCATGATGGTGATGCCATCAACCATTTGATCGACAAACGCTGAACAGCGTTTTTCATAAAGCATGCGAACAATAAGAAGTGGAAGTTGCCAGCCAGCCACAGTCACAGAGGCGCCAAAGAATGCACCGACCAAAACACTTGGCCAGAATAACAAGAACACCAAAGCACCAATACCAAAACTCATTAACAAAATCAGAATAGTGATTTTCTTTTCGTCCGCATCCATGCCCATCAAGCGCATGATGCGAACAACTTCCTCACGCTGGCCTAAGCTGCGTTTGTGAAGCCAGGCAATGGCTTTATCAGCCCATAGAATGACAACTGTGAAAACACAGATGCCAAACACAGGGATCATAATCCATTCCTTAAACAAGAAACTCATAGTTATCCAACCTTCTTAGGAGGCACAACCCCACCCGGCATCTTAGGCATCAATCCCGCACCCGGCGCAGCTCCTGGCGCGGCCGTGCCAGCCGGAGCCTTGGCGGCGGCTGGGTCGTTACTGAAGATCTCACGTGGAATGACCACACCCTTGTCGCTTAGTTTTTGGATAAAGCTAGGGATGGTACCAGTTGCCTGGAATGTTCCGACAATCTTGCGATTCTTATCGTAACCAGTTTCTTTAAAGCGGAAGATTTCTGCCAAAGTGACCACGTCACCCTGCATGCCTGCAACTTCAGTGATGCTTAAGATACGACGACCACCATCGGATTGACGGGAAATCTGCACAATCAAATTCACCGCGCCCGCAATTTGTTCGCGGATTGCACGAATTGGAAGTTCCATTCCAGACATCATACACAGGGTCTCCAAACGTGCGACGCACTCACGGGGACTGTTGGCATGGGTCGTGGTCATGGAGCCATCGTGACCTGTATTCATGGCCTGCAACATATCCAAGGCGGCGCCGTCACGGCACTCACCGACGATGATACGGTCAGGACGCATACGCAGGGCATTCTTAATTAGATCGCGAATATGGATGGCGTTGGAGCCTTCCATGGAAGCGGGACGAGTCTCAAGGCGGACAACGTGCTCCTGTTGCAATTGCAACTCGGCCGCGTCCTCGACAGTGATCACACGCTCATTGGATGGGATAAAGGAAGACATCATATTAAGTAATGATGTTTTACCAGAACCAGTACCACCGGAGATCACCACGTTCAGACCGTTCTCCACGCACAGGCGCAGGAAGTCGATCATGTTTTTGGTGATACTTCCGTACTCAATGTATTTCTCAGGCGTGATACCGCCCTTTTTAAATTTACGAATAGTCAAAGCCGGGCCGTCGATGGAAAGAGGCTCGATCACGGCATTAACACGCGATCCATCTTTAAGACGGGCATCCACGTAAGGTGTGGAATCATTAATCTGACGACCCAGTGGTGTTACGATGCGTTCGATAATACGCCGAAGGTGATCGTTCGACGTGAAAGTCACCGGACTTAAAGAAACCTTACCGCTTCTTTCGACAAAGATTCTTTTAAACCCATTCACCATGATCTCGGTCACAGCAGGATCCGCCAGCAGATCCTCAAGGGGACCCAGTCCCAGGGCTTCTTCCAAAACCTCTTTGATGATCTTGGATCTTTCCTCGCGCACCAGTTCTGGTGCCTCTTTGTCGACGATTACTGTGATTTCGCGCTTGGTTTTTTCGCGAACTTCTTTTTCTTTGTTCTCGTCCTGTTTGGTGTCAGTAAGAAGTTTTTTAAGATCCACGGTACGGATCAACTCATTGTGCACACGGATTTTCAAAATCGTGCGCGGGTCCATGCCATTTGCACCAGAGACCGCCGGTGTATTTGAACCTTCAGTTGCTGCTGGAGCGGGTTTTGGACGAGTCAGTGTTTTCAGTCTTTGTAAAACACCGCCGGTCAGCTTGCGAGACAAGTCAAAGTACGAAGCTGTCAGTGGTGATTTTGGCGAGCTGATAATGAATGGTGTGTATTTTTGCAAGGACATCATCGTCGTTGCATCATCCTGTGGAATGATTCCCAGGAAAGGCAATTGCAGCTGATTGGAAATCGCCTGAGGCGACAATCCAGTTGGAGAAGCCTTGTTCACCACCAATTGGAACATATCTTTGGGGAAAGTCGCAGAAAGCAGCTCATTGATCAGACGTTGAGTTTGCGTCACAACCAGAACCTCTGGTGTGGTCACGATCATGATGGCTGTTGCTTCCTGAAGAATCGCCATTTGCGCGGGACCCAGGTCATTACCCACGTCAACCACGACAAACTTGAAGGCACGGGAGAAGAACTCCATAAGTTTTCCCAGCATATCAGGGGAAATATTAAGAGATTCCTCGGGACCGCGCACGGCGCCCACGTAACCCAAACCGGAGGCATGCATTGTCACCAATGTGTTCATCGGTTGGGAGTTCAGAGATCCTTGGAAAGTGGAAAGTTCTTTTAGTGTTTTTACAGGTTTCAGACCCATAATCACGTTTTGATCGCCGACGGATTTTGAATCCGCGTCGACAAGTAAAACCTGAGTACGAAGCTCGGTCATCAATGCACAGGCAAAGTTAGCAGCAAAGACGCTTTTACCTACGCCTCCCTTACCACCAACAACAGCGATGAGATTACAATTCGGATTGATAGCCAATGCGGACCTCCGCTTAACTTATCGGCTTGGATGATCAATCCGTATACGCGACGTTAGTCGCGCAAACGGAATTTTTTCTTAATTTGTTCTGATCCAGCGCTTGCTGAAGTCTTAATTACCGGAGTCACGAAAACCACAAACTGACTTTGTTGTTTTGCGAATTCTTTGGATGCATACAAGCTGATGATTGGATTCTTCTGTCCAGCTGGACGATTGTAACCAGTCGAAGAGGAGTTGCGGATCAAACCACCCACCGCCGCACTTTGACGGTCACGAACCACCACGGAGCTGGTCATCTCATTGGCACTAGTGATTGGAGCACCGGCAGGAGTACTACCGATCATGCTCGAAACCTTAAAGGCCATATCCATGCGCACGCTGCCGGATTTTTCACCCATCAATACCGGTGTGATCGTAGTTACGATACCAACCTCCGCAAAGGCTGTTCCAGTCGTGCCATTTTGACCAAGCACTGTGTACGGTTGATTGGTGATCTGTTTGATTTCACCTTTTTTACCGTCCTCAACGATCAGGCTGGTACTTTCAAGTACGCGGGCCTGGCCGTGTTGTTTTGCCCAGTTTAGCTTTGGCAACAAGTTTGAAACTGTTCCTGTGATAGAGCTGACGATACCACCAGCGGCAGAACCACCAGTCTGGAAAGTCATCTGGGAGTTATCACCAAGCTCTGGAGTGAACTGGAACTTGAAGTTCTTGGAATAGTCTTTTTGCAGCTCAACGTAGTGAACCACAAGCTGAATCATTTTTGGAGGCGGCTTAGGAGCGGACTCCTTAATTTGAATCAGGTTGATGATACCGTCGTTCGCCGGTTTGCGGCTGACGATAACCCCTTTTTCCACAGCGGCATCCACAATGCGGTCTGGAAGATAGGTTTTAGCGATGATTTCTGCACGAGCTGATTCTTCCTGACTGTTTGCCCAGCCCTGAAGAATGATTTTGTCATTTACTGCACGGACTTCGATCTCAGGATTGTTGATATCGCGAGCGATGAACTCAGCAATCTTCTTTTGTGCCAAGGGGCTTAAGGTCACAATTGAAGAAGCCTGGTTTCCGAACTGGGAAACCACGTTATAGATACGAGCCATATCCTTAGGGAGAAGGATCTGACCGTCGACTACGACTCTGTCGTTGACGATTTTAATATTGATGCCCTCGATGTCGCCCAATAGGGAGCGCATCTCACGCACGATTTTATCAAGTTTGCTTTTCTTGACGTCGATACGATACTCCGCGACGACTTTGCCATTGCGTTTATCGTGAATCGTCATGGTCGCAAAACCCTCTGTGCGTGGCACAAAGCGAATGACGTTAAGATCTTTGGAATAGTTCGCAGTCACCACACGGCGGAAGTCACCTTTGAACTCGACATTATCCGGAAGTGGCGGAAGTTTTTCATCCTGCTCAATTCCCAAAGTCAGATTGATGAACTTGCGCGACCGAAACGCACCACTGCTGTCTTCGCCGGATGTTGACGGCGTCGCAGAAAGATCATCCTCTGCGTGCGCGACAAATCCACAAAGACTTAATGTAAGCCCCAGTGTAAGCAGCATATGTTTCATGGTTTCCCCCTAAATTACAATTCCCCTAGAACCTAAAACTGTCACAATACTACAAAGTCTTAAACCCGTTCCTGCGTTGTTGCGTCGGTTGAGGTGCTCGTTGCTGCATTGGTTGTTGCATAATCGGTCTTTGTTGCGGTGGCATGACGATGGGTTGCGCCGGCATGGACGGAGCATCCAGGGATACCACAGGTTTTCCAAGTACCGTATCCGCTGTCGAGCTTGGTGCGCGAACAGGGATTGTACGGTCGCTTGGATTTCTAAGTGCAAAGAACAAATTTCCTGGAGCCGTGGACAGGATATAGAACAAGTCCTGCGCCTCTTTAGGGCTGGCTTCAACAGTGATCGTTGCATACTTAGTGTCACCCGTTAGGGCGATCTGGTTCAGATTCTTACCGGATGAATCCAGTTCAAACATACGCGGAATGTTGTTCACAATACTCAGACCCGTTGCCAGAACAGGTACGTCACTCATCAATAGGAACACTTCACGACGTTGCGCCACACCTTTACCTGAATCAACGGCACTGTAGATATCAATGCGATCACCAGGACGGATAAGTTTTGCCACGCCACGGATTTCATCAACAGGAAGTGCCACGGCGCGCTTGCTTGGAGCGACCTGCAACGCAATCCCTGTGTCCGGACCCGGTGTCAGTAGATTGTTTTTTACAACCATTTGGCCCTTGCGAATTGGTACCGCAGCCACGTTCCCGATAATCTCATCAGGAACTGTCACGGTGTCCGGCTGAATAAAGTCTGCCGGCATGTCTTTCGTTTCAACCATGGTGTCGTAGATCGTTTGCATTTCTGCGATGTCTTCTTTAGCCACCACCACACGTTTAGTGGAACCGAAACGCTTGTCGTACTCAGCTTTCTTTTCCTGGGAATAGCTGTACAGCAGGAAGGTGGCGAAGATTCCCGCTCCAATTGAAAGCCATAAATTTCTAGTTTCGTTTGATCCCATATCTTCTCCTAAGCTCCACAAGCTGCATTCAGACAAATTCCATATTGGGATTTAATCCAAATGGGGTTCACGCCGACTTTTTCGTTTCGTTCTTCTTCTTTAATAAAGGGCACCTGTTGATTGTGTTCATTCCTGGTGCCTGACATTTCAACCTCTTTTTGGCTCGACAACAAATTGATGTTGATCGGGCGGGTTGAAGCGAACCACTCCGGTTGTCCACTTTTTGGAGCATCCTCTGAGTTGATTCCATGAAGTCTTAAGGACATTTTGTGATAACTAAGCTGGGCGTTGCCCAGATCACCGTTGCTACGGAAGTAACTTAAGTTTGAGCGATGTCTAAATGTTTCAAACGCATAGTTTCTTGCCGCGATGGAATTCAGGATGCCGGAATGAATCGCACCAAAGAATCCCAATGAGAAAGTGATGAACGTAACAATGACAAAGATGACCGGGATTACCTCGATCATCGCTGAGCCTTTTTCATTGCTAACGAAGGATTTTTTGGACTTTAACATCCGTTATCCTCCATCGGGACATACTTGTTCCGGTAGCGATCCGCCAGAACACCATACCTTGAATCCAGGTCCACGATGGCTTCGTAGCGTTTTTTGATTTGCAGATCCCAGCATTCCTGCTGGGTTGGTTCGCGGATTAAAAATGCAGTTAGATTTGCTTTCGGAGATTCACCATCTGTTGTGGTGCGACCCAGGAATGCAATTCTAAGAGCAAGAACTCGGGCGCTGAAAGTCAGGCGAGCTCCCGTAAGTGGAACACGATCATCATCGTATGGATAGTCTTTGGAAAAGTCCTGACCGCTGGCACCGCCACCACGCAATTCAAGATTTGAAAGTTTAAACCAGCCGGCATCAGTCGTTGTAAACAATGGAGCCAAAGTGCCATTGCTTGTCAGGCTTTTGAATTTGTTCTGACCCATTTCATTTTGTTTGTCCGGGTCAATGTGACCTGCGACGTAAGCGCGCGAAGTCGAGAAGGTGATGTATTGGGCGATTTCAGCCATGGATAGTGTAAACGTCAAAGCGAACATGACCATGCAAAGACCTGCGCACAGGATCAATGAAAATATGAAATCCACAGAGATCATGCCCTGTGAATTATTGATGATCATGTGAGGACTCGAGAATGTTCTCATGGTCTCCTCAATCTACTTATCCGGGTCGATGGAGATGCCGCGGTTTTTTTGGTTAGGGTGCATTTGACGGGCGTCCTTTGCAGGCTTCCACACACCACTTTCCATCATGCCAGCGACTCTGTCCCATGGACCGGAAATCATATTCGCCAAAAAATTTGAACCACGAAGTGCGTTCATGCTTGCGACAAAAATTCCAACCATCACCACCATTAGCAAAACGGCTTCGATGACCAGCTGTCCTTTGTTATTCGCAACCAATGAGCGTTTCATTGCATTGCACTCCACTCATTACGGGCGCCTTTCGGCTTGAAGCCTTGTCCTGTGTCCAATTGCTTTTCCACGCGAGCAGCCAATCGTGGACCTGATCCACGAAACGCCTCGGACGGAGCTGAAATAAATGCTTTCAGCCCGATACCCAGAATTGCAATCATCAGCAGGACATACTCAATCGTCATGCGATCTCCGTGCTAGCTAAACGAAACTATTCGGAAGTGATTCCACCAATAGATCCGCGTAGTTCTGAAATTTTATCAGTCACTGTGGATTGGATATCTTTCTTGAAGATCATGACCAAACCTACAACTACCACTAGCAAGAGGATGTACTCTGTCGCACCCTGACCTTGTTTGTTCTTTAAAAGATTCTTGGAAAAGTTCTTAAACTTTTGCATTGATGTTCCCCCTTATGGTTTCATATCGGCTCATTTGGGGATTGTCTTAAGGGAATTCACTACAGATTGTGGATTTAGTAGTGTCTCAAAACGGGAAAACGAGGGGCGTGGACCCCTCGTTTAATTGAATTCTGTCGTATAATTTATTTACACTCGGCCTTATCTGAGAAAGTCTTGCCTAAATCTTTGCCATCGAACTTCAAAGTGACCTTCTTTTCAGCCAAAGTGCCTTTGCGAACGATTTTTGAGCTCTTCTCTGCCCATTTTTCGCAAAGCTCAGCGGAGTCCAGTTTTTTAGACTCTTCGGTCGGATTCTTTCCGTTATAAGGTTTTCTAGCCTCGACCTCTTTGCCTGGACATGGTGTACGGTCCACCGTAATTGCGCACTCACCTGCGAATGCGGATTGAGCCATCATTAAAGTCACAACTGTCATCATCAATGCTGTCTTCATTCTCGTGGTCTCCTGTTATGCCGCAGACGACTCTGTATCGTCTGTGGAGTTTGAACTTTCATTTTTAATTTTACCGCCAACCAAGGCATGCAATTGAACCATCATTGAGCTCAGTTCACCTGCTTGTGATTGCATTTCCTCGGAGGCACTTGTTACATTGCCCATTGAGGAAGCCACACCCTGAAGGCTTTCATCAATCGAAGTCAAAGCTTGCTTGACCTGATCAATGCTGTGGGACTGCTCTTGTGATCCCTGTGCAACTTCCTGAATTAATTGAAACACGTGGTTCGTATTATCAACAATGGCTTTCAGGGATTTTTCACTGTCAGCAGCCAGCGAAACACCCGTTTGACTTTTGGCATTTGCCTCGTTGATCAAGGTTGAAATATCCTTGGCTGCTTCTGAACTTTTTTGAGCCAAGGCGCGAACGGCATCAGCAACCACCGCAAATCCTTTGCCTTGCTCGCCGGCGCGAGCTGCTTCAACCGCTGCGTTCAGTGCCAACAGATTTGTTTGAAAGGCAATGTCATCAATCATATCTAGGATCTCAGTGATCTTTTTGGTGTTTGTCGAGATTTCAGCCATGACGGTGATCAACGATTGAATTTTCGTCTGGCCATGTGTGACGGCAGTTTGTCCTTCTTTGGAAATCTGTGCCGCTTCAGTGGAGCTATTGGAGTTCTTTCGCACGGTCAGACTTAAATCTTCCATCGTGGCGACGATCTCCTCCAGAGAGGCTGCGGTACTTGTCGTATTGCTGGAAATCGATTCACTTGATTTTGCAAGACCTTCGGTTCTTGAGCCAACAACGTGGGCGCTTGAATCCAGCCCCTCTGCAACGGTCTTTAGGGATTTCTGTACTGAGCGGATATTCAGAATACTGGTTACTAAACCAACAAGGACAAAGAATAGGGTCACTCCCAGAATGGAAAAAAAGGTGATTTTGAAAAGCTTGGCAGCATTCTCCGATTTTTCAACGCCCACCAGGTAGCTCGCATCAGTCAGCGATTTCAAAGACTGGTAGGAAGCATCGTAAAATTTTGCAGAACTGTCTTGAAGTATTTTTTCTGCCAGTGCGGTGTCTTCCTTATCCAGAGCCGCTTTGAACTTGTCGCTTTCGGCTTGGTAGCCATCCCAGTTTTGCAAAAATGAATCATAGGACTTTCTTAAATCTTCCGAGGTCAAAAGAGGATCAAGTACTTTCGAATAAATGATGATATTGCCCATAAGGGAATCCATCTCATCGATGATGACTTTGCGTTCATCCGTGCTTTGCGTGGCCAGAAGATTGAATTCGAGCTTGCGATAGTTAACCACGTTGATGTTGATGTCGGCGGTTTTACCGACAATCGGCAACCAGGTTTCTGCAACTTCGGATGTGACAGTGTTTTGTGTCTTCAATTCATAGAGTGAAAACGCATTGGTCAGTAAGCAAATCAGAGTAAGCAGTCCTGTGATAAACAGAAAGCGGCTTTTTAAAGAGACCTTAGACATTATGTCCTCCGAACCAATTTGTCGGAAATTTAACATTGGAACTTAGGTCCAGTTCTAAGAAGTCCGGAAAATTTGATTGAGGAGATGTTGACCAAGGTCCTAAAGACCCCTAAATTCAACTTTAGAGGTCAGTCATGCAAAAACAAATGGTCATTTTGTACGTATTCTGTGTCGTTATCTTTTTCGTCGTTAACGTCGTCGTATCGTAATTTAATACTGACTAGTTTTTCATCGTATAGATATCAGGATAGTTTCTTCCAACTTCCTCTGAATCCATTCCGTATCCAACCACATAACGATCATCAATAGTTTTACCGATGTAGTCTGCTCTGATTGGCAGCTCACGGCGGGCTGGTTTATCCAACAAAGTTACGATTTTCAGGGATGCCGGAGCGGATGCGAACAAGCGGCTTCTTAGGAAGCTCAATGTGCGTCCCGTATCGATGATTTCTTCCACGATCAAAACATGTTTGCCAGCGATATTAACTGAAATGTCTTTAACAATTTTAATTGCGCCACCGCGCTCAACCGCTTGTACGTATACGAAATCAACCTGCTGAGTAAGGTCCACTTTTCTCATCAAGTCTGCAGTGAAGTGCATGGATCCGCGCAAAGGGCAGATGAAAATGACTTCTTTCCCTTCGTAATCGCTTTCAATCTGTTTTGCCAGATCAGAAATCAATTCTGCGATTTCGTCTTGAGTAAGGAAAGGAACCATTTGTTCTTTAAGTAGTGCCATTTGCGCCTCTGATTCTACAAATCAATTGATGTAATGCCTGCTGCTTGCGCCATCTTCAGATAACGAAGAGCTTCAGGATGTTGTGGATCCCGAATGAGGATATTCTCCCACTGTTCCGTGGCTTCAGCAATATTGTTTGAGTTGTAGTAGATCGCCCCAAGCTTTAGGCGAGCTGGAATAAGGTGTGGGTATTCGCGGATCAGGGATTTCAAATCCTTGATGGCGCGTTCTGTTTGATTTAGTTGCACGTTTACTTCGGCAACACGCAAAGTGATTTCAGCTTTACGGCTGGAAAGCTTTTGAGCTTTCAGAAGTTGCTCCAAAGCCTCATTGTAGCGCTTGTATTGATAATACAAATCCGCCAGTTCTTCGTGCTTGGAAGCCAGTTTTTCATCAACAAATGGATCTTGTTTGCCGGATTTCTTGTCCAATTGCGATTGGGCATCCAAGAAGACCTGTTTGCCTTCATCGTATTTTCCCAGGTCATTCAGGATAATGGACAATCCCACACTCGCATCCGTGTAAGTTGGATCAATTTCCAACGCACGTTTGAAGGTTTTAATTGCTTTGCTGAACTGACCCTTGTCGTAAGCAATTGTCGCAAGCATCTGATAAACCTCGGGATTACGAGTGTTTTGCAGAAGCATTTGATTCAAAATAGGCTCAGCCATTTTGTAGTTCCCGTTGATGAAATATCCACGGGCTTCAGAAATCATGTCGTCTTGAAGAGAGTGAATCACTTCATCTCCTTTTCAGCCTGCTTCAATTCACTGCTGCCAGGGAAGTCGCTGGAAAGAATTGCCATGTATTTTTTGGCTTTCGGTTCGTCGCCAATCTTTTTAGCGGAAATAACAATGCGGGAAAGTGCACGTGCATCCAAGCCAAGGTTTTTGTAGTTTGCATACAAACCCTCATAGCGTTTCAAGGCGCTGCCATAGATTTCGCGGATAAAATAAAAATTCCCGATGTAGTCTTCTTTTTCCGCAAGCATTTTGATCGTTGCAGAGCGCTTCTCGGAGGCCTCTTTTACGTACTCCGAGTTCGGATATTTCCTAATCAAATCAGTAAGATTGAGGATGGTATCGTTAGCCAAAGATAAATCGCGATCAATCGTCGACGGCAACTGGTTGAAGTAGCTCATGCCCAAGCGGTACTGAACATAGTCAGAGTTTGGAACTGTGGGATGAAGTTCCTTGAACATCTGATATGCAACCTGTGCTTCAGCGTAAGACTCCTGTTTGTAGTAAACATCAGCGACGGCAAGCTCAGCCTTTGTGGCGTAATTGCTGTACGGGAATTTATTCTTCACTTCAGTGTAACGACGAATTGCTTCTTCATAGCGTTCGCTTTTATCGAACTCTTCAGCAATTGCGAATGCACCCTCTGGAGTGTCAGAGTTTCGTTCCATTGAGGAGCAACCGGACATTAACAGTCCTGTTGCGCAAATAAGTGTCATGACTCGGAGCGTTTTTAGCATGCGGATATCATATTTTGGTCCAGAACCCACTGTCAATGAAGGGGCTCATGGCGCACCGCTATCAGAGTCAATTGGTCTGAAGAATGGCAGATTTTTTCACCCAACCGGTAATCGATCCCGGAAAAGTGACTTGCGACCACTCCGCGTTCTCGTTTTGGACGATAACTTCCATGCCACCATACAAATCCAACAAGGCCGCTTGGTTTTCTCCAGGTGCCGCTTGCAGCGATACTTTTTCGCTGATGATCGTCGCACGAAGTATAGTTTGGTCGTAGATTTTAAGACTTAAAAGTGTCAGAGAAATCAGAAATCCCAAGCTAAGAATGCTGCCGATGACCGGAAAGCCTGGAAGTGATTTTTCTTCGGCAATGGCACGGCGACGTTGTCCAAAGAATCCAACTAGAATCCAACCGGCCGCAAACATGAAGAGGGCTGTTGTAATTAAGTAGGCCGTTGTTGGAACCGGGGCCAGTAACTTTTTGCGAACGGTTTCGTAGGTTTCGATTTGATGTGGAATGTCCCTGACGTCCATTTGTGTTAAGGCAAACTTTAGTCCAGTGCGAGCCTGCGTCAGTTCGGGGTCATTTGTGAGTGCTTTACGAAATAGACCCACTGCAAGCGGTCTATTGCCCAGTTGAAACTGGGCTAAAGCCAAGTTTGTGAGTGTTGTTGCGTTATGGGGATCCAACTCAAGCGCTTTGGCGAATGCGTCACGTGATTTTTCGTATTCCTTAGCCGTGTAATGCTGAGTGCCTTGGTTGAATAAAGCGGTGAAATCGGCGCTTTGAGTCCAAGCAATGATGGGCAAAACAAGAGTAAAAAAGAACACAATGAATCGCGTTGTCATAGTCTCGAAGTTTAGCCGGGTGTCTTGTCTTAGTCCAGAGCGAAGAGTAAACTGGACGGGCATTTCAAATAACATGGAGATGAAGGATTTTATATCTCCGCGAAAGGTATTATGAGCTCTCTTGTAGGCCATCAGATTCAACAATCCGATAAAGTAAATTCTTTGATCAAAGATCTTGTCGGCGAAGTCACTAAATTAAATTCTTCCCTTGAAGGCATTCGCGCTCCTCAAGATGCATTCAAAGATTCTGGAAAACAAAAAATCGAACAAACTGGTTTGTTGCGTGGTCGACCTTTGCACTATCAGTACATGGGTTCCGGTGCGGGACGTGGTCCTTACGTTGAACTTGAAGACGGCAGCATCAAATTGGATTTGATCAACGGTATCGGTATTCATTTGATGGGTCATGCGAATCCACGGGTGATGGCAGCGGCTGTTCGCGGTTCTTTGTCAGACATTATCAATCAAGGCAACTTGCAACCGAACAACGAATATCGCCTGTTCTCTGAAAAGCTTGTGCAAATAGCTTCAAAAAATTCACGCTTGAAATACGCGTGGATTGCCACTTGTGGAACTATGGCGAATGAAAATGCGTTGAAGCTTTCTCGTCAAAAAAATTCTCCGGCACGTTTCGTGATGTCGTTCAAAGATGCTTTTGCCGGTCGTTCCACGATGATGGCGGAAGTTACTGACAACACGGCTTACAAACAAGGTTTGCCAGAGTATCACGAAGTACTGCGCGTGCCGTTCTATGACAAGCGTGATCCAAAGTCCGGTGAAAAAGCATTGGCAGCAATTAAAGAGCATGTAGCCAAACATGAAGGCAACATCTCTGCGTTCGGTTTTGAGCCGATGTTGGGTGAGGGCGGTTACCAAGCGGCTCCTCGTGAATTCTTTGTGCCGCTTTTGGACTTCTGTAAATCCAAAAACATCGCAGTTTGGGCGGACGAAGTTCAGACGTTCACTCGTACGGGTGAGTACTTTGCATTTGAAACATTGGGCTTGGGTCAGTACATCGACATCTGCACAATCGCAAAAACTGCGCAAATTGGCGCGACTCTTTACACTGAAGAATACAATCCAAAACCAGGTTTGATCGCAGGAACATTCTCCGGCGCTTCACCTTGTTTGGCGGCTGGTGTGGAAATGTTGAACATGCTTTCTGAAGGATTCCTTGGACCTCAAGGTCGTATTCAACAGATCCATAAACGCTTCATCGATGGCATCAACAAAATGAACGATACAACTTGCAAAGGCATTGCGACCGATGCAGGTGGTATGGGCCTGATGGTGGCATTCACTCCGCACGATGGCAAAAAAGAAAGCGTAAACTCATTCCTTAATAAACTTTATGCGAATGGTGTGATTGCTTTCCCTTGCGGCAAGGATCCAGTGCGAGCGCGCTTCTTGATCCCGGCAATCATCCAGGATCAGGACATCGATATCGCCTTGAATGTAATTGAAAAAACACTTCTTGAAGGAGTGTAGTTGGATTTCATCGAGTCTTGCCGTCAGTTAATCGCAATCGACAGCACACCGGCGCATGGCAATAAAGAGCTTGCACGGTGGGCGGCGGCATTTTGCCGTCAAAAAGGTCTTGTGGTTGAGGAGCAGATTGAGGTCGTGGGTGATCTTGAGCAGGTGAATATTATCGCTCGTCCGGTTGATGAGCGACCGGGCTCAGAGTTTTTATTTCAAACTCATCTGGATACTGCAGACCCGGGGCCTTTTGCACTTTGGACGGAGACGGGGAGCAATCCCTATGATGCCCACATCATCGATGGAAAAATTTTTGGCTTGGGAGCTGCCGACGTGAAGCTGGATTTTTTGTGCAAACTTGAGGCGATTGCTTCGTTTGGCAAAAATCGAGCATGGCGTCTGCCGCCAGTTTTGGTGGGAACATTTGGTGAAGAAACCGGAATGCAAGGGGCGCTAAAGCTTATTCGTAAGAATAAAATTTCTGCGAAGATGGCTTTGATTGGTGAACCGAGCGATTTGCAGTTGGTAAACGCCGCAAAAGGTTTTGCCACTGTCGAGATCCGCGTGCCGTTTTCAGATGAAGAGATTCGTTACCGGGATGAACACAATCTGCGGGAGAGTACATCCACGCAGTCCAAGTTGTTTCGTGGCAAAGCGGCTCACTCTTCGATGCCTCATTTGGGTGAAAGCGCTATCACGAAGATGCTGGAGTATTTAACGATGCTTCCAGATACGGTTAACATTATGGAGATCGACGGCGGTATTAACTTTAACACGGTTCCAAGTCATGCGTTCCTGGAGATCGACATGCTTTCAACCGTTAAGAATCCGATTGCCGCCAAGCTTGCAAATATCTATCGCGGACTGAAGGAAGTCGAGAGTGACTTCCTAAAGCATCGCGATGAGGATTTTTACCCAAGCACTCCGACATTGAATATTGGTCTGGTTCGCACCAACGAAAATGACGTGCAATTGTCCGGCAGCTGTCGCTTGCCGCCAATTATCACTCAGGAAATCTATGAACGTTGGATGGAGCAGATTCGTAATCTGTGTGAAAAAAATGGCGCTGTTTTCAGTGTGAATGATTATAAAAAACCATTCCGCACGGAAGTGAACTCCATTTTGGTGAAGGGATGTCTGGATGAATTGCGTGGCTTGGGCTTAAAAGCAGAGCCGGCGACTCAGCCTTCGACGAACGAAGCCAGTATATTTTCCAGAATTGGAATTGAGTGTGCATGTTTTGGCCCGGGCAAACGCGAAGGCAATGTGCACACACCTCAAGAACATGTGGCCATTGAGGATTTACATAAGGCCATTGAATTTTATAAGAAAGTCATCGAAAGGTTTTGCTTATGAGTTTTCTGATAAGACCTGTTCGGCACGACGATTTGAACCAGTTGGTTGATTTGGCAAAGCAGTTCAATCTGTTAAATTTGCCAGGAGATAAGAAAGTTCTAAGTGAAAAGATTGATCGCAGTGAACAGTCTTTCGCCGATAAACTGGAAAAATCCAAAGCCGAATATCTTTTTGTAGTCGAGGATCTGGAAGAAAAACAGATCGTGGGCAGCTCATTGATCCTTGCCAAACATGGTAACGACGAAGTTCCCCATAGTTATTTTAAAATTATCAAACGCGATCACTTTTCCCAAGATTTGGGAATTGGATTCATTCATCAAGTATTGCGCTTCCAGCTGGATTTTGATGGTCCAACTGAAATCGGAGGACTTCTTGTCGATCGCGCCTACCGCCGTCGCCCTGAAAAGCTGGGTAAGCAAATCAGCTTAACCCGTTTCCTGTACATGGCGATTTATCCCGAGAAGTTCGAGGAAAGAGTTCTTTGTGAACTGACGCCGCCGTTGACTGATGAAGGTCGCTCTGAATTCTGGGAGGCCCTGGGTCGCAGATTCACGGGGCTGCCATATCAGGAAGCGGATGCCTTAAGTCAGTCGCACAAAGAATTTATTGAAAGCCTGTTCCCGCAAGAAGACATCTATCTGGCGCTTTTGGATTCCAAAGCACGGTTGGTATTAGGTCGTGTGGGCGAGGCCACCAAGCCCGCGCAACATCTTTTGGAAAGCATCGGGTTTAACTACCTTGATGAAGTGGACCCCTTTGATGGCGGGCCTCATTACGGTGCGCAGACGGCGGATATCCTGCCAATCAAGATGGGCCGTCATTTGATGGTCGCTGATGGCAAGGACTCCACTTTTAAAGAACAGTATTTAATCGCCACCATGGGTGAAGAATTCAGGGCCACGATGTGTGCCGTGGACATTCGTGATGGTGAAGTTATTCTGCCAGCTAAGGCACGACAGATTTTAGGTGTTGAAATTGGGGATCAAGTTTTTGCAGCCCCATTCCACTACAACAGAGGAAGACAATAAGATGAGCACCACTATTTTTCCAATCAACTACAAAGGTGACTTTATTAACGGCCGCTTCGTTCCAGTAAGTAAGGGCGATGGCGAAGTAAGAAACCTAAGCCCTGCTGATCTAAATGATTTGATCATGACAGTGCCATTTAAACATGACCACATGGATGAAGCTTGTGTGGCTGCAAAAAAAGCTTATCCAAAATGGGCGACGCTTTCCATGGACGAAAGACGTTCGTATTTGATGCGTTTGAAAGAAATGTTCGACACTCATGCTGAACAGTTTGCTCAGATCATTTCGCGCGACACAGGTAAGCCTGCGTGGGAAGCGATGACTGAAGCCAAAGCTTTGGGTGCGAAGATTGATATTACTTTGAATCAATCAGTGAAGCTTATCGCCGATGAGCGTATTACCAATGCACTTCCACAGGTTGATGGGGTTATCCGTCACAGATCTCGTGGCGTGATGGCAGTGGTGGGACCGTTTAATTTCCCGGCGCATTTGCCAAATGGACACATTATCCCGGCATTGATCGCGGGGAATACAGTCGTGTTCAAACCTTCTGAGCAAACTCCTGCCGTAGGTCAATACATGGCAGAAATGTTTGAAAAAGCGCAGTTCCCTGAGGGCGTATTTAATATGGTCCAAGGCGATGGTGCTGGCGGTGGTCGTTTGGTTGCAAACGAACACGTTGATGGAGTCTTGTTTACGGGATCCTATGAAGTCGGTTTGAAAATCAAACAGGAAACTTTGAATCACTACTGGAAGATTCTGGCTCTGGAAATGGGCGGTAAGAATGCCACTGTGGTTTGGGAAGACGCGGATATGGACAAGGCTGTATATGAAAGCCTTGTTGGTGCTTATATGACCGCGGGACAACGCTGCTCTTGCACCAGCCGAATCATTGTTCATCCAAAAATAGCTGATGAGTTTACTGAAAAGTTCTATCAAGCAGCCAAGAAGCTTTCGATCGGTCACTGGACAGAGAACACTTTTATGGGTCCGTTGATCACTTCAGCATCAGTTGAAAAATACATCCGCTTCCAGGAAATCGCCAATCGCGAAAACTGTGAAAGCTTGATGCGTGGTAAATCTTTGGATTTGAAGAACAAAGGTTACTACGTAACTCCTAGTATTCATCTGGTTAAAAAGTTTGACCCGAATTCCGTATATCAAAAATCTGAGATCTTCGGGCCTAACGTTGCGATCTACACAACTGGAGACTGGAATCATGCGATGGAAATCGTGAATTCCACGGGTTACGGTCTGGTCATGGCTTTATTCTCCAAGAACAAGGAGCTTTACGAGGATGCTTTGTTCAAAGCTCGCGTGGGTCTTTTGAACTGGAATCGCACAACTAACGGAGCAAGCTCACGTCTGCCATTTGGTGGCATGGGTAAATCTGGAAATGACAGAGCTTCCGCACACTTTGCGATTCAATATTGCACAGTGCCTGTGGCAAGTCTTGAGGATCCAACTCCGTTTGATCCGACTAAAATTCTGCCAGGCATGAATTTGGATATGAAATAATGAAAAAGACGGTTGTCGTTCTTATCAGTGCGATGATGGCTTTGTTGGTTGCGATCGGCGTTTGCGTCGGATTTCTGGGTTATCAGTATTCGACCACCGCACCAAGCAGTATTGCTCAGGACGTGGTTTACGAAGTAGTGCCGGGACGTGCGTTTAATACGATCGCCCGGGATCTGGAGGCAAAGGGCCTGGTCCGTAATGCTTTCTTCTTTTCCATGTACGCTCGTTTCAAAAACGAGCGCTCCAAAGTAAAAGTTGGGGAGTATCTGCTGCGAACGAACATGACACCAAGTGAAGTATTGGACGTTATTACTTCCGGTAAAAGTATCGCACGCGCATTTACGATCAGCGAGGGTCTTAGTATTTATGAGATTTCCGAGCTGTATGAAAAAGAAGGATTTGGAACGGCTGCCGAGTTTATGCGCCTGGTGCGCGATCCTCAGTTGATCCAGGCCTTGCTTGGTGAGAAGCAGGAAAGCCTTGAAGGTTATTTGTTTCCTGAAACATACATGCTGACAAAATTCACAGACACCAAAGGGCTTTTGGGCGCGATGGTTAAGAGATTCATGTATGTCTATAACGAAATCCAGCCGCAGTCTCAGCTAAAAGGCTGGACTCGTCATCAGATCGTGACTCTGGCAAGTATCGTGGAAAAAGAAACCGGTGCTCCTGAAGAACGACCTTTGATCTCCTCGGTATTTCATAATCGTCTGCAAAAGGGTATGAAACTTCAGACAGATCCGACGATCATTTACGGCAAGGCGGAAACGCTGGGTAAAATCGTGATCAATATCACCCGTGCAGATTTGACCGCGCCGACTCGTTATAACACCTATGTGATTTCGGGTCTTCCTCCTGGGCCGATTGCAAATCCAGGTAAAGAAGCTTTGCTGGCAGCGATGAATCCAGAGCGCAGTAACTATCTGTTTTTCGTAAGTCAAAATGACGGGACCCATGTTTTCTCTGAAGATTACAAAGGTCACCAGGCAGCAGTTAAGCGTTATCAGTTGAATTCCAAGGCCCGCGAAGGACGCTCTTGGAGAGATCTAAATAAGAAGCCCGCAAAATAAAAACTATTTTGTGGGAGCTTCTTCCTCGGGTGAACTGACTTTGTCAAAGCCCTGAGTCGCAGAATTAAATTTAAAGATATTCAGTCGTGGCACCATTTGATCATCATAAGTCGGTGCCACTATCTCCAGACTCCCGTCACCATCCACATCCGTCAGAGCCAGATTTGTTGAGTTGCCCTTCAGAGTGAAGTAGCCGTCGCGATTTTCCGCCAAGGGAAGTTTCGCCATCAGAGTCAAACCTTCGGCTCCGGTCAGATTATAGACTTCCAGCTCTAGAGTATTCTTGCTGTGAATTTTTAAAACTGTAATCTGCGGCCCTTGCGAGGTCAGGTTCCCTGTCACTTTTGCAATAACAGTCCGACTGTCAGAGGAAAAAAGCTCCTTCACGGAGTTACGCAGGTTTGGAATGACTGCAATTGTGGTTACAACCATGGCGACGATGGCCAGGCCGATCATCAGGAGAATTTCTTTTTTCGAAAATGCAGAATCTGTTTTGGAAGTCATAAAAAAAAGTTTGCCATAAAGTCATTGAAGTAAAAACAAGAAAAGACTTAAGATGCTTGAGAATCTTATCTGCGGAGGCTTTGATGAACCAGCTTGTCGTATCCAAATTTGGCGGAACCTCGATGGGGGATGCTCAGTGCATGCTTCGCAGTGCGGAGGTCGCCTTTCGACAAAAATCAAGCATGGTTGTGGTTTCCGCGACCTCAGGAACCACCAACGATCTGATCAGTCTGGGGCAAAAAGCGGAAAAATCAGCCTGGGCTGACTGTGAGACCATCATTCGCAAGATTCAGGATCGTCATCGTAAAATTGCGGCGGAACTAGATTCCAGCATGGACTCCCATCACAAGCTGGATGCGCTCTTCGAGGAAATGCATTCTTTGGCAAAAGGTGTGAATCTGCTTCGTGATTGCTCCACCAAAGCGATGGATGCGTTGATGAGCCTTGGGGAGAGAACATCTTCTGTTCTGTTCACAGAGGCGATGGCCACCGTGCTAAAGCAAAAAGGTTCGCAAAAGAAAGCGAAGCTTTTGGATGCACGCGAAGTTTTAAAGACCGACGACTCTTTTGGTAGGGCTAAGCCTTTGACTGCCATTGTGGCCCAACACTGTCAGCGCCATCTGCCGGATATGCGAAGCATGAATGCCGTGGTGGTAACTCAAGGTTATATCGGAAGCACAGAAGAGGGCATGACAACGACATTGGGTCGTGGGGGCTCAGATTATTCAGCTGCTATTCTTGCTGAAGGTATCGCTGCTGATATTCTGGAAATTTGGACAGATGTTGCCGGTATCGCAACTACCGATCCTCGCCTGTGTCCTCAGGCAAAGCCGATCTCAGAAATTTCATTTAAAGAGGCGTCGGAACTTGCGACGTTTGGTGCGAAGGTTTTGCATCCGGCGACCTTGCTTCCTGCTATCCGCAAGAACATCCCAGTCTTTGTCGGCTCCAGCTTTGAAGCTGAAGCAAAAGGTACATGGGTGCGCAAGGAAGTCGAACAGCACCCGCTGATCCGTGCGATGGCGATCAGAAAGAACCAGGTGCTGGTCACTCTATCAACTCCCGAAATGCTTCATGCCCATGGATTTCTGTTTCAGATTTTCAAAGTGTTTAACGATCATAAAGTCAGCATCGATGCAATTACCACTTCCGAGATTTCTGTCAGTGTGACTCTTGATGATTCAACTTTGTTGAACAAAAAGCTCATCGCCGACCTGTCGGAGATCGCTGATGTGCATGTTGAGGAAAATCTGTCTTTGGTTTCTTTGATTGGAAATAACATCAACCATACATCGGGCTTGGGTAAGGAAATTTTTGAAACCATCGCTGACATCAACGTTCGCATGATTTGTCTGGGAGCAAGTAAGCATAACTTCTGCTTTCTGGTGAACGAAGAGCACGGTCCCCTGGCTATTCAAAAACTTCATCAGAAGTTCGTGGAAATGGCCTAGCTGCTCGTTTAAATAGTAAACAAAGCAGGCCTATTTAATGGCCTAAGTATATGAAATTGATAATTTAAATCAAAACAAATGGCTACCTAAAGAGTCAGCTTATTTGACATGTAAAAACAGTCTAAACGCTTGTTTTCTGTACCTTTTTGGGTTGGATTTTGATATACCGCATCCCTTATGAATCCACTTCACGCCCTAAAGACAAATCCGTTTGTCCTTGCCCCTATGGCAGGGATCACTGATCACGCCTTCCGTACGTTCATGAAAAAGCTCGATACGAGTGTGGTCGTGACTGAATTGGTCAGCGCAAGTGGTATTGAATACAAGTCTGAAAGAACCATGAAGCTGATGAGCTTTGATGAATCTCAACGACCTATCGGTATTCAGTTGTTCGGTGAAGATCCTGAAATTTTGGGAAGAGCCGCTGCAGTGGCTGAGGCCGAAGGTTGTGACTTCGTAGATTTGAATTTTGGTTGTCCTGTTCCTAAGGTTGTAAAAAAAGGCGCCGGCTCTGCAATGATGAAAGACCCTGTGCAAATGCAGAAGGTTCTTGCGGCAGTTAAGGGAGCAGTTAAAGTTCCTGTGACTATCAAAATCAGAACGGGCTGGGATTCCAATACCAGAAACGCTTTGGAGATTTGCAACATCGCTTACAACGAGGGCATCGAATGGGTTGCTATCCATGGCCGCACTCGTGCGCAAAGTTATACTGGATTTGCGGACTGGGATTTTATTACTGACGTTAAGTCCAAGGCAAAGCTTCCAATTCTTGGAAACGGAGACATTCTCACACCCAAACAGGCGGTTTTGAGACTTGAGCAGTCCGGCTGCGATGGGGTCATGATTGGTCGTGGTTGCCTTAAAAATCCGTTTATTTTCATGGATGCACTGTCCTTGTGGCGTGGCGAGCCGTTAAAAACGGTACAAAGAGACTATGTGAGCCTGTTTAACAGTCTGAAAACTGAGCTTGTTGCGCATTGTGATGAACACATCACAGGGATTCAATTGAGAAAGTTTGCAGCTTGGTTCTCAACAGGGTATCCTGGAGCAGCACAATTCAGGAAGAATCTTTTTCAATCCAAAAGCAATGAAGAGATCATGGACCTTGCTAACGAATTTTTCGCTAGCGTAGGCAATGTTGAGCAAGAAGATCAGTCGAAAGACGAATTCTTGATGGGCGGACACGGTTAGTTGTCCTGACCGAATCCTGTAATGAGTTTTTAAAATTTTTGTTTTAGTTTACAAGTTTCAATTTAATGAAGGGTTAAATATGATTCAAGATCCAAAGAAGATTAGAAATATCGCGATCATCGCGCACGTCGACCACGGTAAAACAACCCTGGTTGACCATTTGATTAAACAAGCCGGTACATTCCGTGACAATGAGCACGTTGATGACCGCTTGATGGACTCCATGGATCTTGAAAGAGAACGTGGTATCACTATCGCAGCCAAGAATGCGTCTTTCGTTTACAAAGATATCAAAGTTAACATCGTAGATACTCCGGGACATAGTGACTTCGGTGGTGAAGTTGAACGTATCCTGAACATGGTTGATGGTTGTATCCTTCTTTGCGACGCTTCTGAAGGTCCACTTCCGCAAACACGTTTCGTATTGAAAAAAGCTCTTGAGCAAAATCTTAAAGTTATCGTTTGTATTAACAAGATCGATCGTTCAGATGCTCGTATCCAGGAAGTTCACAATGAACTTTTCGATTTGTTCATCGACCTTGAAGCGACTGAAGAACAATGTGATTTCCACACTGTTTACGCTATCGCGCGTGAAGGTATGGCGACTTTGGATCCAGCGGTTAACACTGGTACATTGGAAGTTCTTTACGATGCTATCGTAAACTTGGTTCCTCCTCCAAAAATTGACGAAGAAGCTCCATTGCAAGTTATGGTTTCCAACATCTCTTACAATGATTACGTAGGTCGTTTGGCGATCGGTCGTATGCGTGCAGGTACAATCAAAGTCGGTGACGAGGTTGTATGCGTTCAGGAAAAAGGTCAGAAGAAAGTTAAAGTCTCTGCTTTGTATCAGTACAAAGTGAACTCGCAAGTTCCAGCTCAAGAAGTTGGCGCAGGTGACATCGTTGTTATCGCGGGTATGGAAGACTTTACTATCGGTGACACTATCACTTCAGCTTTGGATCCTCGTCCGCTTCCGCGTATTCGCGTGGATGAACCGACGGTGGGAATGGTGTTCTCGGTAAATAACGGACCGTTCGCGGGTATGGAAGGTAAGAACGTTACTTCCCGTAAGATCCTTGAGCGTCTTGAGAGAGAATTGTTGTACAACGTTGCGATTCGCGTAGAAAAAACTGCGAACACTGACGCTTTCAAAGTTGTTGGTCGTGGTGAGTTGCAATTGGGTGTATTGATCGAGCAAATGCGCCGTGAAAACTTCGAACTTCTGGTTTCCAAACCGACAGTTGTCTTCAAAGAAGAAAACGGTCAAAGAATGGAACCAATGGAGATCGCGGTTATCGATATCGAAGACTCCTTCGTTGGTGCGGTTACTGAGAAACTTGGTAAACGTAAAGGTGTGATGCAAAACATGGTTCAAAAAGGTTCAGGACGTACTCGTCTTGAGTTTTTGATCCCATCACGTGGTTTGATCGGTTACCGTTCTGAGTTCTTGACTGACACTCGTGGTACAGGTCTTTTGAATACTCAATTCAATGGCTGGGAAGCTTACAAAGGTGAAATCGAACACCGTATGAATGGTGCGATGATTTCTGACCGTAAAGGCCAAGCTACTGCATTCGCGATCTGGAATCTTCAAGAGCGCGGTATTATGTACGTAACTCACGGTCAAGATGTGTACGAAGGCATGATCGTAGGTGAGCATGCTAAGGACAATGATCTAGAAGTAAACATCACTCGCGAGAAGAAATTGTCAAACGTACGTGCTTCGGGTTCTGATGAAGCTATCCGTCTGGTTCCAGTACGTCCTATGACGTTGGAAAAAGCGATGGAATGGATCAAGGATTCTGAACTGATCGAAGTGACTCCGAAGAACATCCGTCTTCGTTGCCGCGAAACCGATCCAAACAAACGTGCAAGAGCAGCGAAGGAATAATGGATTCGAAAGTCGCCATTGAGATAAAAGACCTAACCAAAAAATACGACGATAAAGTCGCTGTCGATGGAATAGATCTGGAAATCTACAAAGGCGAATGTTTCGGACTATTAGGTCCAAATGGGGCTGGCAAAACAACAACGATGAAGATGATGTATTGCTCAGCCCTCGTTACCAGCGGGGAGCTCTACGTTCTCGGCCTTAACGTTAAAAAGAATTTCCGCGAAATCAAATCTCGTATCGGCGTCGTCCCTCAGGACGACGGCCTCGATCCTGACTTCACAGTCTTAGAAAATCTCTCAGTCTATGCCAGTTATCACAATATTCAGCCTGCAGAGGCCGAGTTGCGTGCACAGGCATTGCTACGCCTGATGAAGCTGGAAGAATACCAGGATCGTTCCGTGGAAACATTGAGCGGGGGAATGAAGCGTCGTTTGGCGATCGCCCGTGGGCTGATTAATTCTCCTGAAGTTATTTTCCTGGATGAGCCCACTACCGGCTTGGATCCCCAGGCTCGTATCTGGATCTGGGACTTCTTCAAACATTTGAAATCCGAAAAAAGCACTCTGGTACTGACGACTCACTACATGGAAGAGGCAGAGCAAATGTGTGATCGCGTGGCGATCATTGATGACGGAAAAATTCTGACTATCGGTAAGCCGCGTGACCTGATTCGTGATCTGATCGGCAAGGAAGTTGTCGAGTTCGACACTAATCCTGTGGATTTGAACTATTATCTTGGGCGTTTGCGCGCTGAAGGATTTGCGTATCAGGTTATCAAAGACACTGTGTCCGTTCTGGTGAAAGAAAATCAGGAAGGCCGCCGTGTTGTCGATCTGATCGCCTCAGACAAAATATTTATTCGTAAGCCCACCTTGAACGATGTGTTCCTGAAATTGGCAGGACATCAATTGAGGGACGAATAATGAAAATCAAACAACTGTTTTCCGTTCCCAAGTTCAACGACGGTGCCCTGAAAGTTTGGCAGCGTAACTTCTTGTACTTTAAAAAGACCATGATGGTTTCCTTGTTCTGGATTGTTCTGGAGCCGGTCATCTATCTGGGTGCCATCGGGTTTGGTTTGGGTTCGTTCGTGAACAACATGGAAGGAATGTCGTACATCGAGTATTTCTTCCCGGCGTTGCTGTGTACGACTGCGATGATGGTGTCATTCTTTGAAGGTACCTATGGAAACTACACCAAGCTGACTCATCAAAAAACTTACGCGACTATCATGCTGACTCGGGTCGGGCCAGAGGAAATCGTTGCTGGTGAGTTGATGTGGGCTGCGACCAAAGGTTTCTTTGGCGTGACCGGTGTGACTGTCGTGGCTGTGTTTTTTGGTTTGATTGATTCTTATCGAATTCTTTTGGCCTTGCCGGTATTGCTTCTTATCTCGGCGTTGTTCTCTTGCATCGGGATGATCTTCACCTCGATTGCCAGAAACTATGATTCATTTATTTATTCCACATCCGGCTTGATAGTTCCAATGAGCCTGTTAAGTGGAACCTATTTTCCTTTGGAGCAATTGCCGACGGGAATGCGCTATCTTGCCTACCTATTCCCTCTAACTCACGGGGTGGCGGCAGTGCGCGGGATTTTACATCAGGGAAATCTGACCATGATTGCAATACACATCGTAATCCTGGCGTTGCTGACCTGGATCTGCATGAACGTTTCGTTCCACCGTATCCGCAATAAACTACTGAAATAGCTTACAGGCTTTCATCAGGCGTCATATCAAGTTCGGAGCTGTCGCCGGAAGTTCCTTCGCGAATTTCCTGCTCCAAACGTTCGATTTCATCACTGCTCATTGAATCCACCTGCTCAACAGACATCTCATTTAAGCCAGGGATATGATCCATCGGTGGGGGAGCAGGACTTAAGAAGGTCTGAATGCGTTCCATCGCCACTTCGTACTCTGCTTGGTCAATGCTATGGAACTGATACATGTTCTGCACGATCTGACTCATGCGCTTGCGTGCGAATTGGGTGAGTTCTTTTTTATGGTAGGAATGGGAATACTTAATAGGACTCGGTAGCACCATCGCAAGGAAGGCGCTCTCAACGACATCCAGATTTGCAGCGGGCTTTTTGAAATAAAACTGAGCGGCTTGTTTTACGCCGTAGATATTTTTTCCGAATTCCACGATGTTCAGATACTTTTCCAGGATTTCTTTTTTGGTCAGCGTCTTTTCAATGCGGTCCGTGATGATCGCTTCCAAACCTTTGCGGAAGAACGTGCGGTCCGCGTTCAGGAACATATTCTTTGCCAACTGCTGAGTGATTGTGGATCCACCGCGTTTGTAAACACCGGTTTCCCAACCCTGACGGAAGTTCTTTTCGATAACTCCCCACTCAAAGCCATGGTGCTTATAAAAATTTCCATCTTCAGTCATGATGATGGTTCTTTGCAGGTAAGGACTGATTTGTTTTAGCGGCACATAGTTTTTGGAAGTCGGGCACAGGTCCACTTTGTACATAGTGGTGATCATGCAACCTTTGATTTCCTTCGCGTCAGGAAGCCACGACCAGATGATCGCAGCTGTGGTAATCATAATTGCAGCTATGATGGCGAAAAAAAGTCCTGCAGCCTTCATCTTACTTCAACATTCCTTGTTCTTTGATCCATTCAATACTGTTGTGAATGGCTTGTCTTGCCGGACGGGGCTTGAAGCCAAGTTCTCTTTGTGCTTTTGATGAATCAAACCAGTGATACATCGTCGCGGTGTACGCGTTTTCTTTACTAAGAGGGCCTTTAAGTCCGATCTTTTCCATAAAGTCGCCAATCGTTCCTACCACGTGTAGCAAACCGTCTGGCAGTTGTCTGGTGGGCGGTTTTACACCGGCTTCTTCCGCAATCATGCCGAATAGATCTTTAATCAGAATATTTTCACCCGAAAGGATGTAGCGTTCGCCAGTTTTTCCATTCTTCCAGGCACTGATAATTCCCTGAATAACATCTTCAACTGCCACGACGTTCACGCCACCTGAAGTGTAAAATTTAAGTTTTCCCTGAGCGACCTTTAACATCATTTTGCGACTGCCTTTTTTTGCATCGCCGCGGCCATAGATGGTTGCAGGATTCAGGATAACGGCATCGATTTCGCCTTTATCACAGGCCTTCTTAACCAAAACTTCGGCATCGTGTTTGGTTTCAAAGTAACCAAGGTTCAGATCATGAATGTTGAAAGGTGAATTTTCATTCAGGATTTCGTTGGGAGTGCGACCTCCGCCCACTGCGACTACAGAGGACAAATGAACCAGACGACGGATTTTCTTTTCTTTGCAAACCTCGATGACGTTTGCGGTGCCTTGAACATTCACTCTTTCCATGAGAGGGCGATCCGCTGCCTTGTAGGCAACCACACCGGCCAGATGGAAAACAGTATCAATGTCTTCGAAGGCTTCCAGAAGAGAAACGATGTCAGTCACATCACCGTGACGGTACTGACATTTGATTCCATTCAGCTCCGAGATGTCACTCTTTGGTCTGACAAGTGCAAAGACTTCGTGTCCCTCGTCAACCAAAGCTCTTGTCAGCCAGCTACCCAGGAATCCATTTGCACCGGTTACTAGAACTTTCATACGGTCTGTGCCTCATCGTCTGTGTCTTCATCGAATCTGGAAATAAATCTTTGGCAAAGTCTCGCCATGATGATGCCGGTAATTATGCCCAGCATGGCTCCGGCCAGAATATCAGTGGGGAAGTGAACTCCATTGTAGACGCGGCTATAGGATACCAAAAGAGCCAGGGTCATCATTGGCGCCATTGCCACCGGAAAGATAACTGATACGAATGTCGCGAAGTTAAAAATATTTGTCGCATGATTGGAAACGAAACTATAGCCGCCAAACGGAGCCCTTACGTTAACGGTAAGACTTTCGGTGTTAGCAGGCCTCGGACGTTGAACAGTTTTTTTGAAACCCCAGTTGCCGATACCATCGGATAACGAAACACTCAGAACCGCCATGACAAAAATGGTACAGCCTTTTTTCCAGCCGCGGCGCCAGATAAAGAGCGCAATGATCAGCGGAATGCAGACGATTTTGACCGGGTCCTTTTTATGAAGGTCTGTGATGAATGGGAAAAACACATCTGCCCACGGAGCAGTCCATTCAGAATTGATCAGCGTAAAAAGACGTTTATCGAGGTTCAAAATAAAATCGAGCATGATAGGGATATTAACTTAGTTTCTTGCTCGCAGAAAGTCTAGGTCTTCAGAGGGCCAGAGTGCCTCGTTCAACTCACTATGGCATTATTATGCCTATGGACATAGCTACAATCCTAGGGCTCGTTATTGGTTTTGGTGGAATCATCTTCGGTAACTTTATCGAAGGTGGACACATAAGTTCCCTAATGCAGTTTACTGCGTTTCTTATCGTCTTTGCTGGTACTGCGGGAGCTGTCATGGTTTCCAGTTCAGAACATGCATTGAAAACCGGATTGAATCTGGCAAGAAAAGCTTTTAAGACCGAAGAAAGTAAAGCTCACGGTAAACTTGAAGATATCGTCGAGTGTGCGCGTCTTGCAAAAAAAGAATCAATACTTTCATTGGAACCCAGAATCAGCAAAATCGGAGATCCACTTTTGCAGAACGTTCTGCGAAATGTTGTCGATGGTGTGGAAGAGCCTGTCATTCGCGACATATTTGAAACGCAAATATACACTGAAGAAGAAGAGTTACTTGCGGGAGCTAAGGTTTGGGCCGATGCTGGTGGCTTTGCTCCAACCATTGGTATCATCGGTGCGGTTCTGGGATTGATCCATGTCATGGGCAATCTGACTGACACTAGTAAATTGGGTGCGGGTATTGCCGTGGCGTTTGTGGCAACGGTTTATGGTGTGAGCTTCGCGAATCTTTTGTTTTTGCCAATCGGAAACAAGATTAAGAAAAAAGTTGAGGATATGACTCGGGAAAAGTTGATGGTCCTTGAGGGCGGATTGATGATCGCCAAGGGTGCCAATCACATGGTCATTGAACAAAAGCTAAGGTCGTACTTACCTCATGTCAGCAAAACGTAGAAAACACGAAGAACATGTAAATCACGAAAGATGGTTGGTCTCTTATGCAGACTTTATCACTCTTTTGTTTGCGTTCTTCGTGGTTATGTATGCGACTTCAACTGCCAATGAGTCCAAGCAGAAGGACTTCGAGGATTCAATTAAATTGAACTTCCATTTGGTGGGCAAGGGTGGAACTGATCAAAACGGTGAAACGATTGATGCAGCTATTGCAGAACTCGATATTCCCGTTGGTAACTTTCCAAAAAAGGGCGGACCTGCTGAGGCCGCTGACTATGTCGAGCGTGCACTTGGCAAAGCCATGAGCAAAGAAGACCAGAAAAAAGACATTCAGGATATCTATCATGATTCCGTCGGTGTTCGTGTTTCCCTGACTGCCTCCAGCTTCTTTACGCCGGGATCAGCGAAACTGCGACTGTCATCGTTGCCGGCACTGGATAAAGTTGCGGAGATTTTGGCGGCGAACGATAAACGAATCATTATCGAAGGCCATACCGACGACACGCCCATCGCGGATCCACAGTATCCCAGTAACTGGGAGCTTGCCGGTGACCGGGCTTCAGCGGTTGTCCGTTACTTTGTTAAGTATCACCAATTGAATCCCAAAAGATTTGTGGCGATCTCTTATGGCGATCAAAAGCCGATCGTGCCCAATGATACTGAAGAGCACAAATCCATGAACAGACGTATTGAGATTCTGATTGTTACTGATAATAAGAAGGTTGGAATCTAGACATAAAAAAAGCCGAGATGTTTAATCTCGGCTTTGGTGTTTTCAAGAGGATTTCGGGACTAAGCTACACAGTCTTTAAGTTTTTTAAGAATCTCGATCGCTTTTTCTTTGGAAACTTTTTGTGTTTCCATAACTGCGTCGATCAAGTTCTCGTCAGCTGTTTTTCCATTGCCCTTGCGAGCGTTGAAAGCTGTTACAACTTTTACGTAAGAAGTGCGCTCTGCACCTTTAAATGAAGTCAGGATTTGTGTGCCCAGGCGGATCATTTTGTTATAAGCGGCAACTGCAACTTCAGTTTGTTCTTTTGTGTTTTCACGAGAAGGAACTTTGCCAGCAAGATGCATATCGCCGATCATTGATGCCAGGCCTTCTGCGCCATCAGTCAGCTCCTTAGCTTCTGCGCGGTCTTCAATTTTATCCGCGGCTTTCTTAACAGAAGTGATAGATACAAGATTTTTAAGAACTTCCTTATCCGCCAAAGCGTTTTCAACGACTTTGCTTTCTTTACCTGGAGCAAGATCACGAACAGCTTGCTCTAGATATCTTTTTTCTGCATTTTTGCCGGAAGCATTTTTAAGATTGCCGTTTGAATCCAAGAAGTACTCTTGAGATGTTTTATCAAACTTTGCCAATCTTTCTGGGGTGGTCATTTTCCCTGGTGCTGCGAAAGCAGTTGCAGAGAAAGAGATTGCCATACCGATAATAAATGCCTTTTTCATTGAAAACTCCTCTTCTAAAAATCTGAAAACGTTTAAATCTATACTTCAATACTAAGCAAAACCCTTACCACTATCAGTTCACCTATATTCGATCTGGCTTGTGTGCCGTGTTTAACAATCGAAATCAGTGACCTTTTCCGCGTTCCATACCTAACACCGGAAGGCGTATCATTTTGATACATTTCCTATTTTGCACCCAATCCCAGTGCACGGGTTTCCGCCAGTTGCTTTTGAACCAAGTTGTTGAATTTCTTGGTCAGAACGTCCACTTCCGCAAGGTTATTAATTTTATCCCAGCTCACTGCATTGGCGATGGAGCCGTAGGACTTCATCTCTGATGCAAGACCTTGAAGTGATTCAAGCACTGTCGTCACTACGTTGATTTGTGCCTTGGTCAGATTGTACTTTTGAATGACTTCCGGCTCTTGATTTTCTGACTCTTCCTGCACAAGGGCTGCGAATGGATCATCATTTGTTTTCGGTTGTACTTTGTCAGCGTTAGCACCCAAAGTTTTGGCTACTTTGACCAATACAGCTTGAATCTTCTGCTCCTGTGCTTCCAGTTCAGAGTTTTCAAGAGTGGATTCAATTCTTTCGCGTCCGTCTTTGGTTACGATCTTAATTTTCTTAATAAGACGGTTCATTGTCGCGAATTCAGCTTCAATTTCTTTAAGCAAAGGATCGTTTGGATTCTGATTCATGATGTTTTCGAAATCCAACTTGTATGCAGTCTTTGAGTTCATGATGTCGTTCAGGATCGAAAGGTATACTCTTTCTTCCTGGAAGATTGCATTCATAGCACCGTTGTAGGCAGGGCCCGCATTTATCAGGATTTTGCCTGGCTTATACAGACTGCGAATCAGGTTCACGACGATTTTATCGTACTCGATCGTGTACTTGTCGAAAGCAGACTTCATTTGGCTGTAGGTGTTGTCTTTCCACCATGTCTCGAAAGCTGGTTTGGTAGCGGTACCCAGAACTGAAGGACGGATCTCTGCCAAAAGGTAGTTCACAACACCTTTATAGCTGCCTTGGCTTGCATTCACGCCCCAGGAATATGCTTGAGGGACTACAGCTTTGAATTTTTGAGTATAGGAAGGGTTGCACTCCTGGAAGTTGTCAGCTGGGTTTGCAATTGTTGGCGACAGGAATACCGAAGGGAATCCTGTAGTGTCGCGCACAGTTTGCTGACCTTTTTCGATATCAGGGCCGCAAACCATTTGCATGATCAGGTAGTCCGTAATTTGTGGAGTCGCGAAGATTCCAACACGGCGGTAGTAATTGGTATTGCTGACTTTTTCGTATGAAGCAGGACTTGATACATAGGTTTTAGCCCATGCGGCACCAGTATCCATTTGTGGATTTGGATTTCCAATCATGCTTTGAACTTGATTTAGCAATTTCAAGTAAATCGCGTCGGCACCTGAATTCTGCTTCACAACCAAAGTACGAAGTTCCTGGTTCAGCAAGTTGAATACGGAAACCACCTTATTTGGTTCTTTAAGCCCCAGTCCATTCACGATTGCCGTGAAGTTCTTTTGCTGCGCGGGTGTTAGCTTTTTAAACTCTGGAGAGTTCAAAAGCATGGAAGCGGCAGCGGCAGCATCATGAAGAGTGTACTTTTGACGTTGTTCGATAAACTTTGGATCTGTGTGATAAGTATCATCCGGGCCAGCCTTCATACCATCGGCTTTTACTCCGTAGAGTGGTGAAAGCAAGGTGATGTCGGCTGGTTGGCTGCGATCAAAGCGGTTTTGACGGGCTTGTTCAACGAAGTCACCATAGAAGTTTTCTGCCGACTTATAGCCTTGAGTCAGCTGCATAAGAGCGCTTTGCCAGTTTTGACTTGCTTCATGGACGTCAGCAAGGTTAGCCATGCGCCATGCCGCCATTTTTTCACGGAAGTCTTTCAATCTGAATTGAAGTGGGTGCTCGTAGCTATTCATCCAATGCGGTTTTTGAGCATTCATTTCTTTTTCGATATTTTCAGTGGCTGTGTACAGTGCCGGAGCATCGACGATGTTTCTCCAGGCATATGTCACAGAGCGCATGAATAGCTGGTCCAAAGCTACGAATGCTGAAAGCTTCAAACCTTTGGTTAGCAAGAAGCGCAGACCTTTTACTTGCGTTGTACCCGGCATCAGCCATGTCACGATATCCACGCCAGTCATGCGAATGATGTTTGCTTTTTGAGCGTTAAGGCCCGTTACGATTCCTTTTTCAAGACCGGCTGCTACAGCAGATGAAATCAACATAGAAGTGATGTTCGGAGCCATCTCCCAGATTTTCTTGTGAATTACCAAGTGCTCATAAGCCTTTTCGCAAGGCTCTGCATCCGCGCCGCTTTGAATATCAGCTTCAGTAACTTTCTTGCCCATCCAAGTTTTAGCACATGCTTTTACGTTAGGATCAGCAACGATTTGCGAGGCGATACCTTGAACCGTAGCACCCACAGTCATTCCCAGGTAGGGAATGAAAGCATGATACTTTGGATTTTTCATGTACATCGAAAGTATATTTGAAGCTGCACCTTGAGAGTACATAAATAGCTGAAATCCAATGATCCCCATCGGAGAAAATGAATGTGTCACGTGTTGATCAGCGGCCACTGGATTCATGGAATAGTTAAATACCAACTGCCCTGCGATGACCATTCCCATGGACATGAAGAACATCACGGACTCAGGAGCAAGATTATGCAAAGAATGGGAAAACGCGGCCTTATTGCCGGTCCATGCCTTGCCCAGATCATTCAGAAGACGACGCTCCATGTTCTTTGGAGAATACTTGCGCAGGTTTTGCTCGTCAGCGAATGGGATTTCCATAACTGGGATATTGGATTTCTTGTCAAAAACTCGAGTGATCTTGTTTGCATAGTCCACTTGGACTCTATAGCCAGCGCTTTCCATGATGGCTGCATCTTGTTTTGCGCGTTTGTCTTCAGACTTTGTCACTGAGGCTGCAAGTGCCGGAGATAATGAAGAAAAGCCAACCACCAAAGCGGTTGTGAAGCTGATCATTCTTTTATATGTCAAAGAAGCCTTGAACATAGCATCTCCTCAAAAGGCACATTGCCTTATTGAATAGATAAGCAAGTCATGGACCTGTCATAAGTAATACAAAGGAGCTAGGGCGTTTCAAAGTGAGACGAGGCCTCTTTCGGTCACGGGGGTGTCAAATATTATGACATTCAAGGAGTCGGAAGCACGATGGAAAACCCCCAGCGATCTTCCTGATCTTTGCGCTCCACTTCTGCGCGAAACTCAACTTGCCCATGTGAAAAAGATCCCGCCAGATAGTGATTCCAGAGGAAGCGTCCTTCAGAGGTGGAATACAGATATTCGCTTTGAAATAGTGATCTGAAGGAATCAACCCACTTCATCATGAACATGGATCTTCCCCCCAGGTAGGGATGCGCGATCTCGGTGAGGTCGGTATTCTTTGAAACAGCAAACAAAGACCAGCGTGTTGCCTTCATGATTGGTAAATCGAAGCTGGCCCCCCAGCCACCAGTGACGTAAGGAACAAACTTGGGCTGAGTACCAATATCAATAAACCATGAGTGAGGTTTTTCAAGCTGAGTCCAAGGCGAGGTTGCCAGCATACTTAGCAAAACGAATTCGTATAGATCCCAATTCTGCCGGGTTGGCATGTAGCGAATATCCACAGAAAAGAAATCAAGCTGCGAAAATGGTGCAAGCCCGCTATCGTCTGAAAGTAAGTCATGAAATCCCCTGCGGGCTTTGAATTGGTAATAGTCCTGATTTTCAAGCTGACCATAACCCAGATAAAAGGCCGCTGTAGGCGGGCTTAATAGAGGGGATTTAGGTGGAGAAACGATAACAGGTTCAGTGATCGCTCCAAGTTTTGCCCTGGCTACCGAAAGACGGTATTTTTCATCCCCGTATTCCTTTTTATCGCGATATTCGCGAATCGATAAATAGCTAAGAGCTGCTTCAAGCGTTTGAGCTTTGTCTTTTTTTGTCAGCCGTTGATACTCGTCAGTTTCGTCGGTCTTATTTACTAAAACTGAATGCAGGGCTGTTCGTTGGGAAAAGTCCAAATCCGCATAACGAGTTCGCCACTCTGTTTGCAGAGAGGTGCGAAGCTTCTCATCCACCAGCATTCCTGCTCGGGCTAATACTTTCAGGGAATCCAACGGAATGACAAAGTGATGAAGGTGATCGGTGATGTTGCTCTCCGGTGCGGCGGATTCGATAAGTTCCAACATCTGAGATGAGCAGTTTTCATCGGCGAAGTAGTAGGGAGCATATGCGCCCTCAAGTTCCAACAGGTGGTCGATCATGAAGTCCACTTGTTCAGGTGTAAGGTTCAGCTTGTACTCCCAAAGGTCTCTTCCTTCCAGGTTTGAATATTCCTGAATCTTTTGATGATACGGAAGCAGGGAGTATGTGCCAGGATAGTATCCAAAAATTCCTTTTAATGCATAGAGAGCACCACTATCGTTCCCGGTGATGGCAGCATAGTTAAGGCCGTAGTCCAAAAGATCCAGATGACCTTTGTTCTTTGGGTTGTGGAGTCTTAGAAATGTGTGGCCAAAGCTGGACGGGGCGCTGGATAAGTCCGAGGCGGCAAAGATCATATGGGCTTCGGTTGCGCCCAGTTGTTTTTTCCAAGAGACTTTGTCGGCACAGGCTTCCAGATCCTGTGGGGAGATATTTAAATTTCTTTTTAGCCAGGAAGTGCGCGCAAGGTAGCGGCATTGTTGCTGGGATGTGCCTGATGAAAATAAAAGATCTATGGTGGCGATAAGCTCAGCGCGGGGATTGTTGGCGCCATTGGCTGTAATAAAATAGTTGCCACGAATGGGGGATTGAAATTTTCCAGTTAACGACTTTCGATAGTGCCCAAGCTTCAGCCATCCTGCAGATGTATCCAGATTTTTTTCAAGTGCCTGTTTCTTGTAGGATTCGGTAGTCTGTAATGAAAAGCCCCACGAGTACTGTGGGGCCATCAAAAATAGAAACAATATTAAACAATTAAGAACCATGACAAACTGATTGCAGCTCTTTCTGACCAGCAAGTTCTTTATTCAGGTTTTGAACAACTTCAGATGGTGATGTGTTCGCGTTAGGGATGATGCTAGTATAAGAACTTTGTGTGAATGCACCGAAGGCCATAAGAGCTTGTGTATCAGTGCAGCCCTTCATGTTAGCCAAAGTCGCCAGAAGTTGACCGTGACCTTGTGCCATCTCACGGGAAAGTTCTTTTTGATTCACTTCTACAAAGTACTGAACTTCTTTATCGTTCATAACAATTCCGCGGGAAGAACAACCAGATGTACCGGAAGTGATGCCCAAAGGTTGAGTCAGGAAGAAGCTGTTCGTTGTCATTGACAACAATTGCAGGCCTTTGGAATTCTTGGAAATGATGACAGAGCCCAAGCCGCAACCTGAATCGCCGGCAAATGCACTTGCAGAGAACAAGAATAGCACCGTAAATAATACCTTTTTCAACGTAACCTCCTATTGTTTACAATTATGCTGACTCATTACGGGTTCTCCTTCAAACTCAAAGTATTCAAGGTCAAGGGGGGGCGTATGTCAGTGGTTGAAGCAAACAAACAGAATTTCCAGCAACTTGTTCAGGAAAACCAGATAGTAATCATAGACTTCTGGGCTGTATGGTGTGGTCCTTGTAAACGTTTTGCACCGATTTTCGATGCCGTGGCAGCAAAACATCCTGATGTGAAATTCTTGAAAATCAATACTGATGAGGAACCCGAAATTGCCGCAAGTTTTGAAGTGCGTTCAATTCCGACGTTGGCAGTTATTAAAGAACAAGCGATTATTTTTGTTCAACCGGGTGCCGTGAATGAAGAAGTCCTTGAACAGATTGTTAATCGCGCTAAAGAAATCGACATGTCTCAGGTTGAAAAAGAATAGTTTCGACACACGAATGAACTCCGTGAATTGTCACGAAGTCAGATCATAGACAAATTCGTCTTTTTACACAGTTTTTCCACAATTAGAAATTCAGCAAAGAGCTCGAGCATCTACGATGTCCGGGCTTTTTTGGCTTTAAGCTTGCTCCTTGTTTTATTGAAAAATCAAAACGAGAGGTTCAAATGAAACAAGTTCTAAAGAAGCTTACCCTGTCAGCCGTGTGTCTAACTATTATCATTCAAACTCAAACCGCCCACGCGGACCGAGGCAACGTGGCTGCTGCCACCATAGGCGGCGCGATTATAGGTGGTTTGATTGGCGCAACAATCGCGCAGGATTTCGATGATGATGACAATAGGCAATCCCAACATGTTTGGGATCAGGCATTGCGCCGTGATTTTAGGGAAACTCCCTATTCGTGGAGTGGTAACGAACATCGAGGCCGGCTGATTTTTACCGGAGAAGGATACTTCGATGGTTACTATTGCAGAATCTACCGCAGTGAAGTTTGGAATCACAGATCTGACACTCCGATGATCACGCGCGGATATGTGTGCCGTGCTTCAGATGGTTCATGGTTTCGCAGAGAAGAAGCGGAGATTCAGCATGCACGTCGGGACAGACCGGATCGTGGACCAAGATTTGATCGACCTCGCGAGGAACGCCGTGAAGAGCGTCCTGACAATCGTCGTCGCCAAGCTGGTCGCCAACAGCCGGGTGGAAATCACAATGGTGGCCGAGGCGGTGGAAGCGGTGGCGGAAATGGCGGTGGCAATGGAGGCGGATCGAGTTCTGTCACTTGGTACGGAGATGCTGTCAGCGGCACCAGATAAAAGGCATAAAAAAACCCGCTTCTTTCGAGAGCGGGTTTTTTATTTTAATCTTTAAAGTAGAGAACTATTCTTTAACGATTTTAACGTGCTTCATGATAACCGGCTCAGATGGACGATCCATCGCGCCAGTTTTAGAGTTTTCAATAGAGTGAACTACGTCCATGCCTTCAACAACTTCACCGAATACTGCGTGACGACCATCCAACCAAGGAGTTGGAACAGTAGTTACAAAGAACTGAGAACCGTTTGTGTTAGGACCCGCGTTTGCCATGGAAAGGATACCAGGCTTGGAGTGCTTTTGTTGACCAGCTGGGAATTCATCGTCGAAACGGAAGCCTGGGCCACCAGTTCCTGTACCAAGTGGGCAACCACCTTGAATCATGAAGTCTTTGATCACGCGGTGGAAAGTCAAACCATCGTAGAATGGTTTTTTAACTTTTTCGCCAGTTTTAGGATCAGTCCATTCTTTCGTGCCTTCTGCAAGACCCACGAAGTTTTCAACAGTCTTCGGAGCTTTGTCAGCAAGAAGCTTAACTTTGAAAGTACCTTTGTTCGTTTCGAAAATTGCAAACATCTGTTTATCCTTTTTTGTAGCAGTTTCTTTTGTGGCTGGTTTTGCTTCCGCACGGAAACTGAAAGCGGCTAGCAAGAACGCGAAAAGGTAAATCCAAAATACCTTTTTAATATCGATATTCTTCGACATCTAAATACTCCTGATTAGTTATAGAACAACTATTAGTGAGGCCGACGACGAGGGTCAAGTTCCTTCAGGATAGCTACGTTGTCCGAAACTCTCTTGGAGATCTCTTCAAGAAACTTTGAAGGCGAAGTATTAAACGCCACAGCAAGATTGTGAAAGGACTCGTCTTTTAACGACACTTCAGAGGTCGACTCTGACGCTATCAGTTGCAACATCTGCTCGGTTTGACGCAAATAGTTGTAGTTGGTGAGAAGACTCGAGGAATTTGCCTGTTTTAGAGTCAAAAACCCCTCTGTAGATGTACGAGGTGGAGGCAGTTTTTCGCACAACAAAACAGTTTGAATTGCGAGTTCCACGTCGACCATTCCGCCCTCACTGAACTTCAAATCGACATCTTCAGTTTTACTGACAAGTTCCTGGCGGATTCGATTCAATTCCGTAAGTTGTTCGGATGTTAGTCCTCGAGCAATAAAGTTTGACGTTAGTTCTGCACCATCGAAATCAATCCATCGGGACTTTAAGTAAGCTTGACGCTCCCAAGGCTCAGCATCCTGGGCAAGATAGTTTTGCAAATCCTGCAGGGGAATCACTATCGGACCGGCTTTGCCCGAGGGGCGCAGGCGCATATCGATGGAATAAATATTTCCACCGCGATGAGGCTCTGTCATGCGCGAGATAAATCGCTTTGCCAGTTTGTGGTCGTTATCTGAAGGCTCACCGGTGATAACAAAAATAAAATCCAAATCTGATTTGAAGCCAAGCTCCCGGCCGCCCCATTTGCCCAATGCCAGAATCTGCACGGAGCAGGGGAAGTCTTTCTTAAGAGCTTTCATCAAAGTCGATGCAATGGTGTCTGCCGTGAACGTTAAATTCTGAAGCAGATCACTGAGATCCTTTTGTTCCAGAAACTGACTTCCATTCACCAGCTCCGAAAGAAGTTTCTTTTCCGCAAGTTCCTCTAGCAGAACACCCATGTCTTCGGAAAAATCACTTTGCGCACGAAACACAAAGGAATCCAGCAGTTCAGGTCGACTGCACAGAATGCGTGATAGGTAAGGGGAGTGCGCAAAAAGCCAGGCAAGCTTGTTCATCAGATCTTTTTCGCGAAGAAGCAACGTGAAGAAACTCGCTTTGGCGCGAGTGCTGCGAATAAAGTCTTTCAGGAAAGCCAGAGCAAGATGACTGTCACCACCTTGAGCTTTCAGGGTTTGTATATAATCCTGCAAGAAGGCTTTGCGAGCGTTCTCGTCCCGTCCCTTGTTGCGGGACAAAACTTCCTGCTCGATAATCTCTGACCACAGTTCTTGTATGTCGGATTCAGGTAATCCCAGGCTGCTCAATTCATTTTCCAGAGAGATGGCTTTAGGTGCTTCCCCTAGAAGTGTTTTTACAATCTGATCACAATGCTTCATTTCCTCATCAAGAGTCTTCAATGCCTTACTGACAAATTCAGGATGAGGGTCGTTGATTTTCAGGAGATGAGTCTGTTCATCATTAAGAGCCTGAACATAGTTTTCCAGGCGGCGCAGATTTGCATAATGAGATTTCAGAAATTGGGCCTCACTGGCAGGCAGCAGGGATTTGGCAGACAGGGCTTGAATAGCCTCCACCGTTCCGCGCATTTGCAATGAGGGGTCTTTACCACCGTGAACGACAAGCAGAGCGTGGGTGAAAAGTTCCAGATCGCGAATTCCGCCAACACCCATTTTTAAATCGATGGCATCGACCGTGGTTGAAGAATGATAGTGATTCTGAATCTTCCCGCGCAGATGCTTCAGGTCGTCCAATAACGTGAAATCCAGATGTTTGCGAAATGAAAATTTTTTAGCAAACGCAGTCACATCCGAGATGATTCCGGCATTTCCACAAATTGCGCGCAGGCGAACAAAGGCCAATCGCTCCCAGGTCTCACCATAGTTTCCATAGTAATCGCGAAAGTGCTCAACCGTGGGGATAAGGGGGCCATGGCGTCCACCGGGGCGCAGATCGAAATCCACGCGGAAAACGAATCCGTCAGCAGTGCGTTCAGCAAGCAGCTTTTGAAAATGACGAAGTTGTTTAAGATTCTTATCGCCGTCTTGATCGGAAACTATCAGCAGATCGACGTCAGAACTTAAATTGAGTTCACTGGATCCCAGCTTTCCCAGTGCAAATAAAGCAACATCGTTCTCGGGAAAGCTGATATGAAAGGCTTCCGTCAACAAAGTGTCGGCAGCAAGACTCCAGTCATGGCAGATTTTTAGTGGATCTTCAGAATCGGTTTTGGCAAGACTTGCGCAACGGGACCAGATCCCGTTGCGTTTTATTCTTAAAGAAGCTTCTGTTGCAGAATTACTCAAGGTTTACAGACCACTTCGGCTTGAAGTAGTTGTAGCTGTCATTCGTTACACGACGTTCTTCGCTGCCATCAGCAGTGGAAATATAGATCTGACTTTTACCAGTGCGATTGCTGGAGTACATGACAAATCGGCCGTCAGGGGAGAACGAAGGGTCTTCGTTGGAAGACATTTTCCCATTTGGTTTTTTTGCAGAGGTCAGACGAATCATGTCGGAACCGTCAGCGTTCATCACGAAGATATCAAAGTTGCTGTCGCTTTGACCGGCGAATGCGATCTTTTTGCAATCAGGAGACCAGGATGGAGAGGAGTTGAAAACACCTGCGAAAGTCAGGCGTTTTACGTTTCCACCGTTTGCATCCATGGTATAGATCATCGGTTTTCCGGCGCGGTCTGAAGAGAAGGCAACTTTGTTTGCATCACCTGGGCACACCGTCGGTTCAACGTTCATCGCACCTGCAGGGCCATTCGTGATCTTGCCTTGCAAAGTACCATCGTAAGTCATTTTATAAACGTCAGGGCTGGTGCCTTGAGAGATCGTCAGGAAAATTGTTTTTCCATCCGGGGAGAAAGACGCACCGGAGTTGATCCCTTGGCGGTAGGAAATCAAAGAGCGCTTACCGGATTTCAAATCCAGTAACAACATGTCAGCATTTCTGAATTTGGAGCCAACACGTTTAACATAGGAAGTATAAGCGATTTTCGTTCCATCAGGAGACCACGCTGGAGAGATCGCAACACTCGAGTGTTTGGAAATCTGCATGGAGTTCGCACTATCCCAATCCATCAAATACACTTCGCGGGCCTGGCCGCCTGCGCGGTCAGAAGTCACCACCATGCGCGACAGGAACATTCCATCTGTTCCAGTCAAAGCTTTCAGTACATCGTTGGCAAACGTGTGACCGATGCGACGAGCACTTGAAACCGGTCCTTTATACTTTTTGCCGGCAATCAAGGAAGCTTTGCTGACAGAGTAAAGGTAAGTTTCCAAAGTGACTTCATTACCAGCAATCGAGAATCCTGCGCGAATCAGGAAGTCGGCACCAATTGCAGACCAGCTTTGGAACTTGAATCCCGCTGGATTTCCCGGAGCGGGCGTCAATCCGACTTTGCTTGGATCCTCAAGGAAGGCTTTTGAATCGATAAATTGAAAATAAGATGAAACGGCCAGGTCGTTATTTACGACATTGTAGATTTCGGCTCCCGTGGCGTGATAGCGGGAGGCTGTTGCCGGAGTGCCGAAGTATTGCAGCGCCGGGAAAGCCATAAGACTTTTCTTGGTGCGTGCTTCACCCAGTTTGATGTAAATGCCGCTGTTGTTTTCCTGGGCCATGCTTGCTTGGGAAAAAGCAATTACGGCAAGAACTGCACATAGTAGTCGGATCATAAGTCTCTCCTTACTCTGGGAAGCCGATTAGAATCCCGTCCACGCTGACAAGTGATTGAAATTTCTCAGGCGGGGCTGGAAAAGGTGCTGAGCGATCCAATGTCGCCAGAACCTGTTCATCATACTCTGGATTTCCACTCGATTTAACAATTTTGCGATCTAAGATATTTCCACGGGAATCAATAAACACACGGGCTTGTGCTTTAAGGTCGCGCTTCGCCAGCCATTCCGGCAATGCCCAGTGTTGTTTGATATGGCGATCCAAATCGGATCCATAAGTGTCATGCTGCAATTTAGAAAGTCCGGTCAAAGCTGTTCCTGGTGAAACTTGATTACCTTTGATCGGTGCTGCATCAGCAGTGGATTTACCAGAGCCAGAAACCGGTGCCGGCTTCTTGGCTTCTTCTTTTAGTTTTTCGATAGCAGCCATGGCCTTAAGTTTATCCAAAGCATCGCTTTGTTTGGATTTAACTTTCTCGATGTTAATTCCATCATCTTTTTTAGCCTGCTTGGTTGGAAGTTTGACTTCCGGTTTTACAGGCTCAGGCGTTTTTTCCGCAGGTTTTTCCACAACCGGTTCCGGCTTTGGAGCAGGTTTTGGATTTTCTTTGGTTTCTGGTTTTGGTGGCAGATTGTTTGGATCCAGCTTGTCAGGAAGCCCCACCATATCAACGCGAACGGCTTGAGTAAAATCAATAGCCTCTGGCGTAAAGAATGTCGCCTTTACGATAAAGAAAACCAACAATGCCACGTGCAGACCAAAGGAGATCGCCAGGCCGCGGTTAAGTGAATCAGTCTGAGGTTTTTCTGTATTAACTTCGTTCACTTGTCTTTAGGTAACGTAACCAGTCCGATGTTAAAGATCCCAGCAGCGCGAACTTCCGCCATGGCTTCCGCGACGAAGCCGTAATCCACTTTGCGATCTGCTTGGATGAATACTTGTTTGTTCTTTTTATGTTCAAAGATGGCCTTGAGCTTCGGTTTAAGCTCGTCCATCTGAATACGTGTTTTAGCAATGGTCATCTTTTGATCAGCGGCAATAACCAGAACGAAAGGTTCTTCGTTCATTTCAACCCCGGAAGACGAAGTCTTTGGCAAGTCGACGTCGATCCCTTGTTGCATCAGGGGAGTTGTCACCATGAACATGATCAGAAGAACAAGCATGACGTCCACCAAAGGCGTCACGTTGATTTCACTTAATGTCGCGCGGCTTTTTTTGCCGCCGCCGCCACCCATTCCCATGACTTAGTTTCCTTGAAAGAAGTTGCGTTTAACAATGTTCAGGAAGTCTGCGCCAAAGTTGTTCAAAGTAATTTCTTGTTTGCGAATGCGGGAAATAAAGCCGTTGTATAAAACAACCGCAGGGATCGCTGCTGCCAGACCGATTGCCGTTGCAATCAAAGCCTCAGAGATACCAGGAGCGACAACTGCCAAACTTGCAGAACCGGTTTGACCGATTTTATGGAAGGACTGCATGATCCCCCAAACCGTACCGAACAAGCCTATGAAAGGACCCGTGCTGCCCGTCGTTGCCAACACAGTCAGACGCGATTCAAGTTTGGAGACTTCGTTCTCGTTCGCTTTATTAATGATACGCTCAAGATTGTCGATTCCCGACAGAATTGGTTTGTCATTTTCAGTGCGAGCCAAAAGCGGGGATTCGGAGATCTTTTTCATTTCAAGGTAAGCTGCCTTGAATACGCGTGCTACCGATGAGTCTTTATATTGATCGATATCTTCATACAAAGAATCCAATGAATTAACTTTCCAGAATTTGTTCAGGAAAAGATCATCAGCTGTGCGCATTTTTTTGAAAGCTTGAAATTTGGTATAACCAATAGCCCAGCAAAATACCGACAAAACGATAAGGATAAGAAGTGTTAATTGTACAACAGGACTGGCCTGTGCAATTGCATCCCATGAGCTCGTATTAACCGAAACAGAAGGTGCGGCCTCAGCGACCTGAACAAAAAGTGGAAACATAGATGGACCTCCATGTTCAACCTTATGCCCAAAAGGTCCTGAGATCAACCCGCGATGTCCCTATGGCGCAGGACCATCGTCGTGATTGATCTTGATTCTTACTGTGCAAGCCAGCTGGTGATTTGAGTGATATCTGTGCTGATATATCCATCAGCATTGTAGGCTTTTGCGCGTTTGAACTCTTCCTCGTTTTCAACGATCAGGAAGATCTTTTTGTGACGGCGACGCATTTCTGCGATCACATTGTCATTGAACGCTGGGCGACCCAAAATTTTAAATGGAGCCACAAAGACGTCACCTTTGAATTGTGTGGATGGCAAAACCCACAAGGCATCAAAGCTCATCAGGCGCATTAAATCCGGGCGACCCGTGCCGTACAACCATGTCGGCTGCAGGCTTTTGATCGCTGAAAGAATCAGATTCGTGTCACTTTGGGCAAGAGTGCGATGCTCGGAATTCAATCCCTGCAACGCTTCGGAGACGATGGCATCCACTTCAGCGACGTTATCAACAACGTTCAGAATGAAGCGTGTTTTGGGGAATTTTTCGTAGAGTTCCTTAAGCGCCGGAGTGCTTTTGTAGAACTCATTGATCTGCTCCCAGGAGTAATCTGAGATTTTATTCCCCTGCATGATCTTAATAGTGGGGTTCGCTTCCTGCTCCGCCAACTTTGCATTCAGGAATTCAATGTCACGTTGGGGTGGCAGGATAAATGGAACGCGATCTTTGGAAACGCGCACATCGGCCCAGATAATAACGTCAGGGCGAGCATCAACGGCCTCTGCCATTTTGGCCAAAGTATGAGTCTTTACGGACACATACGGAGTTTGACCGTCAAAAAAAGGGGATTTGTATTCCTGGAAGGTCTGCCCCATGCCCCAAATACGGGTCATCAGGATAATAAAACCAACCAAAGCTAAGGAGGCAATTGTTGCTAACAGTACTCGCATATGGCCGTTGGTATAGCACCCTAAGATGTCGAAATCAGCACCTTTTTTCCAAACTAGCTGAAAGATTCCTGTCACGATCTTAAATACGCTAAAATTAGGCGTATTTCATCTTGTTTTTCAATTGGCTTTCTATTAGATAACTGGATCGTAATAGTCGGGTGTAGACATGAATAAGATCAATCGGAAATTAGAATACGCATTGATGGCTTTGAAGTACATGAGCCAGAAAATTCCAGGGGAGCTGACTTCTGCAAAAGAAGTTTCAGATGCCTTTAATACTCCTTTTGATGCAACTGCTCGCGTGATGCAACAGATGGCTCAAAAAGGCGGATTTCTTCGCGCTGAGTACGGTGCCAACGGTGGTTATCAAATCACCAAGGACCTCGCAAAAGTTTCCATCCATGATTTGGTGGAAGTGATCGAAGGTCCCACGGCTCTGGTGAAGTGCCTGCACAAAGAAGCGCCTTGTGAAATTCAAGGGACTTGCAACATTGTTTCCCCAATTACGACTTTGAATAATAAGCTCACTGACTTTTATAAATCCGTCAGTTTGAAAGATCTTTTAGTTGAAAGAACTGCGATGTCGAAAAAATCTTCTGAGACGGTGATTCATGGATAACAACAAGAACAACCCTCTTGATTCGTACGAATACAAATACGGTTTCACCACTGATATTGAAATGGATCAGGCCCCATTGGGTTTGACCGAGGAAATTATCAAGCTGATCTCTGGTAAAAAGAATGAACCAGAGTGGATGCTGGATTACCGTTTGAAAGCTTACCGCCATTGGCTGACTTTGACTGAGCCAACTTGGGCCCATGTTTCTTATCCAGCGATCGATTTCCAGGCGATTCGTTATTATTCAGCACCTAAGAAAAAAACAGACGCGGATAAGCCAAAATCCATGGATGATCTTGATCCTGAATTGATCAAAACTTTTGAAAAGCTTGGTATCCCTTTATCTGAACAAAAACGTATCTCCGGTATTGCGGTGGACGTGGTCTTTGACTCGGTCTCTGTGGGCACAACTCACAATGAGGTTTTGGAAGAAGCGGGAGTGCTCTTCTGTTCAATTACTGAAGCAGTGGCAAAACATCCGGAACTTGTTAAAAAATATCTGGGCTCTGTAGTTCCATACACTGACAACTTCTATGCGGCACTGAATGCAGCGGTCTTCACAGACGGTTCTTTCTGTTACATCCCTAAGGGTGTTCGTTGCCCGATTGATCTTTCCACTTACTTCCGTATCAACGCCAAGGACACAGGTCAGTTCGAAAGAACTCTGCTTGTTTGCGATGAGGGTGGTTATGTGAATTACCTTGAGGGCTGTACAGCTCCTCAACGTGATGAAAATCAACTTCACGCAGCCGTGGTTGAACTGGTTGCTTTGGACAATGCAGAGATCAAGTACTCCACAGTTCAAAACTGGTACACGGGTGATAAAGAAGGTAAAGGCGGCATTTATAACTTCGTTACCAAACGTGGTAAAGCTGCCGGCAAGAACTCTAAAATCTCTTGGACTCAAGTTGAATCCGGTTCTGCGATCACTTGGAAATATCCGTCTTGCATCTTGCAAGGGGATGGATCTGAAGGCGCCTTCTATTCTGTGGCATTGACTCATGATCTGATGCAAGCCGATACCGGAACCAAGATGATCCACATTGGTAAGAACACCAAGTCGACTATTATCTCCAAGGGTATTTCGACTGATAAGTCTTCAAACGCTTATCGTGGTCAGGTGAAAATCATGCCATCGGCTGAAAACGCACGTAACTATTCTCAGTGCGACTCGATGCTGGTGGGTGATAAGTGCTCGGCAAGCACGTTCCCTTATATTGAAGTAAAAAATAAAACTGCGACGATTGAACACGAAGCGACGACTTCACGAATCAGTGAAGATCAGATCTTCTATTTGCAATCCCGCGGTATGGATATGGAGAAAACAATTTCAATGCTGGTGAATGGTTTCTGTAAGGAAGTATTTAAAGAACTTCCTTTGGAATTTGCAGTTGAAGCCGTGAAGTTGATTGAAATGAAATTGGAAAATTCAGTAGGTTAATATGTTGGAAATTAAGAATTTACATGCACGTGTTGAAGAAAAAGAAATCCTAAAAGGCCTGAACCTGACTGTGAAAGCGGGCGAGGTGCACGCGATCATGGGACCAAACGGTTCCGGTAAATCGACTTTGTCCAAGGTTTTGGCGGGTCACCCGGCTTACGAAGTAACCGGTGGCGAAGTAAAATACGAAATCAACTTCATGATGCAAAATCTTTTGGAGCTGGCTCCGGATGAAAGAGCTAAAGAAGGTATCTTCCTGGCGTTCCAATATCCGATCGAAGTTCCGGGCGTTTCCAACTTCACATTCCTGCACACAGCTTTTAACTCTGTATTGCAACACCAAGGTTCCGAGCCAATGCCTGAAGGCGAATTCCGTGAATTCCTGGTGCAAAAATTGAAGCTCGTTTCCATGAAACCTGAATACTTGGATCGTCCAGTGAACACAGGTTTCTCTGGTGGTGAGAAAAAGAAAAATGAAATCCTGCAAATGGCGGTTTTGTCTCCGCGCCTGGCGCTTCTGGATGAAACAGATTCAGGCCTTGATATCGACGCCCTTCGCGTGGTTTCCGACGGCGTAAATAAACTTCGTCGCAAAGATAACGCCATCATCCTGGTGACTCACTATCAGCGTCTTTTGGATTACATTAAGCCTGATTACGTTCACGTACTTCTTGGTGGAAAAATTGTAGAAACCGGTGACTCTTCCCTGGCGTTGAAGCTTGAGGAAAAAGGTTACGACTGGTTGATCAACTAAGGACAGGGCAATGAATTTACTTTCGACTTACGAAAAATTCAGTCAGGCACATCCGGCGAAAGGCGCACAAGCTTCCTTCCGTCAGGCGGGCTATGACTATGCCTTGAAAAAGGGTCTTCCAACCCGCAAGGATGAAGAGTGGCATTATACCAGCGTTAAAGTTTTGGCTGAAAACAGTTTCCAGCCAAGTGCTTTGAATGCAGTAAATCCAAGTCACGACACAATGGTGGCTATTCAAAAAGCCATGAATCCAGAGTTCACCAATCTGGTTTTCTTTAATGGAGTATTCAATAAAACTTTGTCGTCAGATTTGCCGGCGGGTTTGAATATTCGTGAGCAGTCTGAATACTCAGAACAATTTGATGATACTTTCGATGCACTTAATGGTGCATATGCTGAAACGCCGTACTTCGTGCATTTGAATAAAGACACTTCTGTGGATAAACCTGTGAACTTCGTCTTTTTCACATCCAATGAATCAGGCGCAGCCGTGATGACCAGTCCCCGCATTCGTTTGGAAGTGGGCGCAAGATCTTCTATGCGAGTTCTTGAAAGTCACTGTGGTATGAGTGGTGCTTCTTACTTTGCAAATTCAGTATTTGATTTGCAGGTGGGCGACAGTGCCAACGTGATTTACGTGCGTGTTCAGGCGGACAGCTTGAATGCCGTGAACATTGGTCGCACGCGCATCAGTCTGGGTAAGCATGCGAACTTGGAAAGCCTGGCTTTTTCTACCGGTGCGCAATTGTCGCGTCATAACTATGACTTGGTTCTTAAGGAAAAAGGCTCCACGTCTCAGGTTCTGGGAATCTATGCAGTTCAAGGGACTCAGCACGTGGATAACACCACGACGATTGATCACGCTGTCGGGGAGTGTGCGACTCACCAGTTGTACAAAGGTATCTTGGATGGTGCCGGTCGTTCTGCATTCTGCGGTAAGATTCTGATTCGTAAAGATGCCCAGAAGGCCGATTCCTCGCAATTGAACAACAATCTTCTTCTAAGCAACAAAGCTGAAGCTGATAGCAAGCCTTCGATTGAAGTGCATGCCGATGATGTTAAAGCGGGTCACGGTTCGACCGTGGGCCAGTTGAATAAGGAAGAGCTTTTCTATTTGCTATCGCGTGCGATTCCAAAAGATAAAGCGATTGCGATGTTAAGTTACGGTTACCTGTCTGAAGTTTTGTACAAAGTTTCAGACGAGCGTATTCAAAAATGGTTAACTAAGCATTTGGATGAGGCGTTTGCGCGCTTGCATCTGAACTAAGAAGGTAAAATGAGCAACTTGAACGAGCTTTTTGCAGAAATTCGAAACGAGTTTCCCGCGTTGACCCAGAAGGTCCACGGCAAAAAGCTGTTTTATTTGGATAGTGGCGCGACCACACTGAAACCAAAATCAGTGATTGATCGTATTGCGCATTTCTATCTGTATGAATCTTCAAATGTTCATCGCGGTGCCCACTATCTGGCGGACATTGCGACTCAGGGTTTCGAAGGGGCTCGCCATAAAATCGCAAGCTTCCTTGGGGCCGGGCAAGTTGAAGAGATCGTCTTTGTCCGAGGTACTACTGAAGGTGTGAATTTCGTGGCAAACACTTGGGGGCTTAATAACCTTAAGGCGGGCGATGAAATTTTGATCACCATCATGGAACACCACGCGAATATCGTTCCTTGGCAAATGATCGCCGAAAAAGTCGGCGCAAAAGTTGTCGCGGTTGATATTCTGGAAAACGGTGACCTGGATGTCGAGGATTTCAAAAAGAAATTAAACAGCAAAACCAAAATGGTCGCATTCACAGCAAGTTCAAATGTGCTGGGAACCAATACTGATGTGGCGGGCTTGACTAAGCTTGCTCACGCTGTCGGGGCGAAGGTTTTTGTTGATGGCGCACAAATCGTGTCGCAACAAAAAGTCGATGTGAAAGCCTGGGATGTGGATTTCTTTGTTTTCTCGGCGCACAAGCTATTTGGTCCGTTTGGCTTTGGTGCCCTTTACGGCAAAATGGAAATTCTGGAAACCTTGCCGCCGTATCAGGGTGGCGGTTCCATGATTTCCAAGGTGACGATCGAAAAAACCACGTACAACGATGTGCCTACTCGCTTTGAGGCGGGTACTCCGCACATTGAAGGTGCGATCGGTACGGCGGCTGCTATTGAGTTTGTTGAAAAAATTGGTTTTGATAAGATCCATGCCTATGAAATGGATTTGTTAAAATATGCAACGGACAAGCTTTTGGAAGTTCCGGATTTAACAATCTATGGAACGTCAAAAGACAAAGGTCCTTTGGTTTCCTTTAATCTGAAAGGTGCTCATCACTCGGACGTGGGGCAGATTTTGGATCAGGAAGGTGTAGCAGTTCGAGCCGGTCACCACTGCACTCAGCCGCTTATGGCTAGACTTGGGGTTCCGGGGACAGTGCGCGCCTCTTTTTCAGTGTATAATGGTCGTGAAGACGTTGATGCTTTAGTTAAAGCCGTGGTGAAAGCCCGGGAGTTATTGTTATGAGTACGCAAGATGTATTGATCAGAATTCAAGCCACACCAAATCCAAACGCATGGAAATTCGTTTTGGACCGCCCGGTATTGACCGACGGCAAGGCGACTTACACAGAGCCAGGCGAAGCTCAGCAAAGCCCATTGGCTGCGAGCTTGTTCCAAGTTGATGGTGTGCGCCAGGTTCACTTGTTTCAGAATGTGATCACTATCACTCACAGTTTTGACTCTGATCCTGAAGAGGTTCAAAAGAACGCCTGCGCAGTTATTCAAACGCGCATGCCAGTGCATAATCCAAATCAAACCCAAGCCGATGAAAAGAAAATGCGTCGCGCGGGTCTTCCACCCGAAGTTCAACGCATCGAAGAGATCCTGGATGAAACAGTTCGCCCCGGCCTGCAAGGCGACGGCGGGGACTTGGACGTGGTGAAATACGAAGACAACAAACTCTACGTATTCTACCAAGGCGCCTGCGGCACATGCCCAAGTGCAACTTCAGGAACATTGATGGCCATCGAAGGTATCCTTCGCGACCAATTCAACCCAACCATCGAGGTTATCCCTCTTTAGGTGCCAGGTCCTACTTACGGAAGCAGTGCAAAAAAGCCCACTTAGATAGTGGGCTTTTTTCGTTGAAGGTACGGACATACCTGGAACGTCTCAAAATTAAAAGGCGTTTCCCAACCGATTTTCATAGGGAAAATTCCAATAAAATGTTTTTTTAGACAGCGCATGTATAGTGCGTGGACAGCTTTTCGGGGCGAAGTCGAAACAGTTGGTTCTCGCTCGGCACGGGTGTTGTAAGGAGCTTAAGTGGGGGATCGCTTATGTCTCGTTATCATAATCACATTGTATTTTCAGTCGCATTTAGTTTGGTTGTGGGCGCCGTATTATTCGCTGAGGTGAGTAAGGACCGGCCGGCTGCTCCCAAAGAAATAAATATTGTCGATGATGGCAGTGGCTTCAGTCTGGCGACTGTTTTGATCGAACAAGAGTTAACCACTATGGCCATGAAAAAGGGCCGCACCAAAGAATATCAGGAGCAACTTAGCTCTCAGGTGAAACGACTGTCTCAATCAGATATCAAGGTTTTAAAGAACAAGGCTGCGAAGTCCCCGAAGTCTGAAGAGCGCACTGCTGCGGCATATTTGCTATCTCAGGCGGGTGCTGGCGTTCAGGTGGTTCCTGCCACTAAGTCAGATCGTCAGGTGGCTAGCGTGCCGGCTGTAGCTAAAAAGGTTGTGGTTCCAACTAAGGCCATAAAACAAGCCAAGGCTAAAGCGGTAGTGGCTGCTAAGAAGCAGGCGAAGCGGGTGCCGGCACATGCTGCTGGCAGATCTGCCAAAATGGCTAAAAGATAGTTTACAGAGAGATTTCTTCCGGGGATTTATTTTCCTGAGATGCCTCTTCTTCTGCTGGAGTCCACTCCAGCAGAGACATTTCTGATGTTTTGTTCCAGTCGATATTCACGCGATTGATGATCTTGATCGAAACTTCGTTGCCTTCGATAGTCCACAAAATAGTGTCGCCTTTGGAAATGCCCAGGGCCTTGCGCACGCGCAAAGGAATGGTCGTTTGATTCTTTCTTGAGGCTTTGGAAGTTGCGGATGATCTGCTCATGCTGTGGCTCCAACAATTAACGTTCTAAATCTCTACTTTCAGAATAAGTCGCTGAAAATAGCTTGTCGAACGCAGGTGGGAGAATGGCCTCTAAACCATCCTTTAAGCCAGTTGCCACCGCTTAAAACGCGGCTAAATCCACGCCGGCCATTCCCTTTTCCTGGGTGTGGCGGTCCAAAATGCGAATAACAACTCGTTTGGCTTTTTTAAAACCGGCGGTCGAGGTGCTAATCATATAGGCGTCTAAATACTCATCTGTCGAAACGAATTCTTTAACTCGATTTATCCCCAGTACCGGGCTGGGTTTTCCATCGACTTCAACCATGACATCTTCTGTGGAAAGGTCGGGTGCGATCAGAACGGGCTTTCCTTTTGGGGGATTTCCCAGGGCTTTAAATTTCGCAAGCGACATGGGCCTGAAAAAAACCATCAAGCCAGGATAGGTCGGAGATGTTTCCCAAGCTTTGATTCCATACAACTCCAAGCCATCAATTTGAACATCCAAATGGCTTCCGGATTGTGGATTGAAATTCCAATGCCAATACTCTAAGTATTTTTCCTTGTAGGACTGGCAAATGAAAACGGAGGGGTAAGTTCGGTTTTCCAGGAACAATTCAAAAGTGCCATCTACATTGGTTTTGGTGGAGTAAAGTGTTTCGAAATTTTCATCATAGAAACGCACATCACCCTCAGCAAGAGGAGTTCCGTTAAAATCCCGAAGTCGGCCCGTAACTTTAATAAGTTCCATGAAATTCATATAGCGGGCTCAAAGGCATTTGTCCAAGAATGAAGTGTTTCAATTTGAGATTTGGTGGAGAAGGTGTGTCCGTACCTTTTGTCTGAGAAAAAGAAGCGTTGGGAGAAATAAAAAAAGAGTCCGTCGGCAACTCTGAACTAAACCTGTTTTAGCTAAGGTGGGTGACCATGATAGCGACTTTAGGCTTCTCAGTACGAGCTGAGCTTGCACACCATTGCCAGGGACAGTCCCCAAAAATATGCTTGTAAGGTTTAATTTCGATGAGCTTTACGCCTTCGAACCCTCTGAAAACTATTCTAGCAGGAAGTACAGTTTCGTCAATCGAACCGGACTCTAATTTTTTCGTAAGGCTCCGATATATTGCTTATGACACCTCAAAAGCTTGATTTTATTTTTCCTTTTGTTGTTTTTTTCTATGGACTCCTCATGGTGCTTGTGCTGGAAAACCGCGCCTTGGTGAAGCTCGGTGAAGAGCGCATGGGACAAGCGTTTCAGAACATGGTGAAGCATAAAAACCTGGGCTGGATTTGCTTTTTTGTCGGTGGTCTTTGGGCCGCACAAAATGTCTGGCACTCGTCGCTCTGAGTATTGACTCCTCCCGGGGCTGGCGATAGCTTCAGTCCCCATGTCTGACCCTAAAAATCAACCCCTTCGCAAGACTGAAAATTACGCGCAACTCACGTTGGATGCCGCTGCCGAGCAGCCGGTAAAATCCAATGAGCCGACAGTACTTTCTGTCGAGCAACTCAATATCCAAATCAAGCAATTGATTGAAGGCCAGATGGGTATGGTTTGGGTGCGTGGTGAGCTTTCCAATTTCAAAGCTCACACCTCCGGGCACTTCTATTTCAGCGTTAAAGATTCCAAATCTCAAATTACGGCGGTCATGTTCCGCGGTAATAACTCGCGCCTGAAATTCAAGCCAACTGATGGCATGGAAGTCATGGTTCGCGGTCGTGTGACTGTGTACGAGCCGCGCGGCAACTATCAGCTGATGGTTGATATGATGGAGCCGGTGGGTGCCGGGGCTTTGCAAAAAGCTTTTGAACAGTTGAAAATGAAGCTTCGTGCAGAGGGCTTGTTTGACTCTGCCAAGAAAAGACCTATCCCGACATTTCCAAGACATATTGCCATTGTGACGTCTCCAACCGGTGCGGCAATTCGCGATATTTTAAATGTTCTGTCCCGACGTGCAAAATCCATCCAGGTCACAATCGTTCCAACGATCGTGCAGGGGGAGGCCGCGGCTCCGCAACTTCGCGAGGCTTTCAAAAAAGCTGTCGCATTGCCGGATGTGGATGCAGTGATCGTGGGTCGCGGTGGCGGTTCGATTGAAGACATGTGGTGCTTTAATGATGAGGGACTGGCGCGTTTGATAGCGGCAAGTCCTGTTCCGGTGATCTCCGCTGTCGGGCATGAAATCGACTTTACCATCGCTGACTTTGTCGCGGACTTGCGTGCGCCAACACCTTCGGCTGCCGCAGAGCTGGTTGCCAAGAGTTCTTCAGAACTTGTGAACAAGGTGACGTCGTTGGAGCGTATGTTGAAATTGTCTTTCGATAGAAAGATGAAGTTCCTGCGTGAGAAATCGCTGGGTTTGTCTAAGCGCTTGGTGGATCCGAAACGTCGCTTGGAGGATTTAGCACTTCGTAATGACGATTTGCTGACTCGTTTGGAGTTGGCAGTATCAACGTTGATCAATAAGAAAGATCACCGCGTGGAGCTGATGACCCAGAAATTGGGAACTCCGCAAAACTTGATTGATCGTCGTAAAAAGGAATTGGGCTTCTTGCAGGCTCGTACCGAGAAAGCTTTGATGTTTTCTTTGGAGCGCAAAAAATCTCGCATGGATCGCATGATGGCGATGCTGGATAGCATGAGTCCACTGCGTGTCGTGGATCGCGGGTATTCAATTGTAACAAAAGATTCAAAAGTTATTAAATCAGCAAGCCAGGTGAAAGCGGGCGATAGCATCGACATTCGCTTGGCTCAGGGTTCACTCACAGCCACGGTCAGTGGCGTGAAGGAGGAATAATGGATTTCGAAAAGAAATTGGGACGTTTGGAAGAGATCGTTCAAAAAATGGAGAAAGGTGACTTGGCTTTGGAGGATTCCCTGAAGCTGTTCGAAGAAGGCGTAAAGCTTTCTCGTGAATGTCATCAACGTCTGTCTGAAGCAGAATCAAAAGTAAAACTTTTGATGTCTGTGGGTGCTGACGGCAAACCAGTAACTACTGATTTCACTCCAGAGGAGTAGTCGTTTTGGATTTGGCAATTCAACTAGAGCAGGAAATGTCTTTGAAGGTGCAAACTGTGAATCAGTTTGTGGAAAAGTATCTATCTGACATGGAGTTGCCTCAAGGGGCGGCCATCGCAGAGCTTCGTAAGTCCATGCTCTATTCAGCAACCAACGGCGGAAAGCGTTTCCGTCCGGTGTTGTCTGTGCTGGTTGCCGAGATGCTGGGTTCATCTGCAGAGAAAGTCCTGCCGTTTGCGGCCGCTGTCGAAATGATTCATACCTACTCTTTGATTCATGACGATTTGCCCTGCATGGATAACGATGACATGCGCCGGGGCAAACCCACAAATCACAAGGTATACGGTGAAGACTTTGCGTTGCTTGCGGGTGATGCTTTGTTGACAGAAGCCTTTTTGACTATTGCTAAAAATTATTCTGAAAGTGGCTTCCTGGTTGGTCGCTTGGTGCAGTTGTTGTCAGAAGCAGCCGGCATTCGCGGCATGGTCGGTGGCCAAGCCATCGATTTGCGTGCTGGTGAAAAGCAACTATCACAAGCTGAGCTGACCCATTTGCATCTTCTTAAAACGGGCGCTTTGATTCGTGTCGCTGTTGAGGGTGCCGCGACTATCGCTGGGGCGAAGGTTCATGAAATTGAATCATTGAAAAAATTCGGTGAAGGTTTGGGGATTGCCTTCCAAGTGGCAGACGATGTTCTGGATCACGGCGAAAAAGATCAGGATGTTCGCAGTTTCACGGGCATCATTGGGCTTGAAGCAACCAAAGAGCTTCTAAATCAAATCAGCGAAAGCACCATGGGCGAGCTTCGCAAGGTTTCCCCGGATGCAGCAATGCTTGAATACCTGGTGAACTTTAATATCGCACGAAAACATTAGAAATCTATGGCTGATAAAAAACGCTTGGACATTTATGTGTTTGAAAAAGGCTTGGCCCAATCGCGCACTCATGCTCAGGAGTTGATTGAAGCTGGTCAGGTATATCTTGATCAAAACGGTAAGAAAAAAGTTCTAAAAAAATCAAATCTTCCTGTAACTCCTGAAATGGAAAATCACATTTCTGTGGATCAGGGGCCGGCCAATCGTTTCGTATCCCGCGGCGGCCTGAAGCTTGAGGGCGCTCTTCAGCACGTAAATCTGAATATTCAAAATTTCGATGTTTTAGATGTCGGAATCTCCACCGGGGGATTCACAGATTGTGCTTTGCAGTCCGGTGCCCATTTTGTTTTGGGTGTGGATGTGGGCCATGGGCAGGTCAGCGCTTCGTTGTTAAAGAACCCAAAGTTGAAAGTCATCGAGGGAATTAACGCCCGGGCTCTATCCTCTGAGGCCGAAGTGCTGGCAGCGACTCCAAGCGCGGGGTTTGACCTGATCGTTATGGATGTTTCCTTTATTTCGATTGAAATGATTCTGCCAGAATTGGGTCGCTTCTTAAAACCGTCGGGTCAGATTCTAAGTCTTGTAAAGCCACAGTTCGAGGTCGGCGTTGACGGGCTGTCAAAGGGTGGTATTGTCAAAGACACGTCACTGTATTTGAAAGTCGAAGAAAAGATCAAAGCGTGCTGTGAACAGTGCGGTTTTGAAGTGAAGGATTATTTTGCTTCTTCCATTGAGGGAAAGGACGGCAATCATGAGTTTTTTGTTTTCGCGAAAAAGCGCTAGCTTCCTACTGACATTGGTTTTTCTGGCAGGTTGTCAGTCCATTAAGACTCGTGAGGATATCAAAGGTCCAAAACCAACTGCGCCGACAAATGGCAAAACTCAAAAGCCGACAACGTCCCAGCCCATTGACGACTCTGTTCCCTACCAACCAGATGTTCAGGTTGAAGAACCCGTAGCGCCACCACCACCTCCTGCGCCGGTGATCCCGGCTATGCCAAAGATTGCTTTCATTTTGGGGGGCGGGGGAGCCAAGGCCTATGCCCACATCGGATTCTTGCACGAGCTTTCTCGCGCGAAGGTTCCGGTTTACGCAATCGGGGGAGTTGAGTTCGCATCACCAATGGCAGCATTGTTCGCAAACCGTGAACAAGCCAACGACGTTGAATGGCAGATGTTCAAACTGAAAGATGACGAGATCATCAAAAAGTCATTGCTTGGAAACGTGAACAAGAATGGCGACATCTCGGTGATGCGCGAATTTTATAATACGGCATTCAAAAACCAAAAAGCCGAGGACTTCCGTATTCCTTTCGCGTGCCCTTCTTATAACTTGAAAAAGAATCAGGCCTTGATGATGAATCGGGGTGGTATGGAGCAGTTGTTAAGCATGTGTATGGCTTACCCTCCGTTCTTTAAGCCCTTCCAGGGCAATGTCGCAGCCGTGCGTGAAGTCTCTGGTTTGGCCCGCTATCTGCGCCAAAAGGGTGCGAACTTTGTGGTTTTCGTGAATGTCCTGCAAGGTCCGGGTGGCAACAAACCGTTCACTTTGGATGCAGCGGCAACGGACAACGTATTATGGAGCGAGATCGCGGGACTGTATAATAAGCCTTTTGCAGGAGTTGATACTGTCATTACCCTTGATACAGGGGACTATGGTATCATGGACTTCGACAAGCGCCGTGAGATTATGAACAAGGGCGCTGACTCAGCGAAATCTCAATTGAAAACTTTGACACGTAAATGGGGACTTTAGAAAGTTCAGGAGACCGGAATGAGAAAACCAACTTTTGATATGAACATTTTTGCGGCAAGAAGAAAAAGCCTGGCACAACAAATTCCAGGCTCTGCGTTGGTGGTGGCTTCTCACCCGGAAACAATCCGTAATCACGACGTACACTTCCCGTATCGTCAGGATTCCAACATGTTCTACCTGACTGGCTGGGAAGAGCCAGAATCCATTTTGATCGTTCGCCCTGGTCAAACACCAGAGACGGTGATGTTCGTGCGTCGTCGTGACCGCGAAAGAGAAACTTGGGATGGATTCCGTTACGGTCCAGAGGGCTGTGAGCAGGAATTTAAAATCGACAAATGCTATCCAATTGATGAGTTTGAAAAAATGGCTCCGCAATTGTTGTCCAATGTTGATTCCATCTATTATCGCCAGTTCAAAAATAAAGAAGTCGATGAAAAGATGGAACACGTGCTGAACACAGTAAAACAAATGCGTGGTCGTACTGGCTACGGTTTGCTTTCCGTGCACGATGCTGACACTTTGATCGGCGAAATGCGTTTGGTGAAGTCAGAGTACGAACTGACTCAGCTTCGCGAAGCTTGCGAAATCTCTGCTCAAGCTCATTTGGCAGCGATGCGCTTTACTCGTCCGGGTGTTACTGAACGTCAGGTTCAAGGTGTGTTGGCTCATAACTTCTACATGCGCGATTCCGCTCGTGAAGGTTACGGTTTCATCGTGGCTTCTGGTAATGCAGCAACGACTCTTCACTACAACTTCAACGACCAAGTCTGCAAAGACGGCGATCTTTTGTTGATCGATGCTGGTGCCGAGTACAACTACTACACAGGCGACATCACTAGAACTTATCCAGTAAATGGCAAGTTCACAGACGAACAGGGCCGTGTATACGAAGCTGTTTTGAAAGTTCAAAAAGCGATCGTGGATTTCGTAAAACCAGGAATCGTATTCAAGGACCTTCACGACATGGGTACATCCATGCTGACAGATGCAATGCTTGAGCTTGGGCTGCTATCAGGTCGCAAAGACGATTTGATCCAATCCCTGGCGCAAAAGAAATACTATCCGCATGGTATCGGTCACTGGTTGGGTCTTGATGTGCATGATGCTGGTTTGTACTTCAAAAAAGGTGAACCACGTCCGATCGAAGCTAATATGTGCTTTACGATCGAGCCAGGTCTTTACATCCCAGCTGATGATACGTCTGCTCCGCAAAAATACCGCGGTATCGGTATCCGTATCGAGGATAACGTTCGCGTGACTTCAAACGGTGTTGAGAACATGACGACATCAGTTCCGAAAGAAATTTCTGACATCGAAAAAGTAGTTGGTAAGAACTAAAGTTCGAAAATTGAAATTCGAAAGCGAACAAAGCCCTGGTGATGAACCGGGGCTTTTTATACATCAATATTGTCATTACTCAGTTTGGAATTCGATGATAACTTTGTGTTGATGGACTTTGGTCCCTTAGCCCCTTTGCTCCAACGATTCGGCCACTGGATGCACATTTAAATTGATCTGAAACAATCGACGCCCCTCGTAGTGGTCACCACTAAACCGCGCGAATTGTTCGCTTGCGAAGTTATCCATGGCTTCATAAAGAAGAATCAATTCCTCCTTAGAGAAGGGCAACAAAAGACTTTTATAGCGGCGTAACTCATGCGGCAGATGAAAGGCCTGAATGGCTTCCATAAGACTTTGACGATGAAATTTCATAAGATCCGAGCTGCCCTTTTTGTCCTGAACTTTGAATTTACTGTTGCGAGTCTGCCAGTGAACTACTCCACCATTTTCTTCTTTTGAAATCAGATCCATTTCTTCAAGTTTATTAAGAGCCACAACCACTTCGTCTTCTGGCATGTTAAGCAATCTTGTAAAAGTAGGCACAGTCAGCTGCAGATCTTTGAAACTTAAAAGCGTCAGAAGACGCGGCAAGATCGGACTTGAAACAAAATCAGTGAAGTCTGGGATACTATTTTGTTGGGTATTTTTCTTAAGGATGCGCAACAGCTCTGCTCCGAATGCTTGCTTATCTTTTTGTGTGGTAGCCCGTGAGTACTTGGCCAAGTAGGCAAAATACTCTTCTTCATTTATGCTAGAGAAGTTCAGACGACTGAATTCTTCCACAAAAAGATCCGACACTCTTTTTTTCCCGATCACAATGAGTCTTAGAAAAGATCTGCTATTGATTCCAAGTTCTTGGCTCCAAGACTCATACGAAAAGGATTTCTCTTTGCCCTTTCTGAATTTGTAATAGTCTTGGAGATAAAACGTTATATCCAGATAATCATAAACCACAGGTACACTGTTACTGTTCGCCAAACAAACCTCGCAAACAAAAGTGCAACACCAAGCCGCATACCAGTCAAATTGAAATCTGAGTACCTACCAGGTATACAGACGGTTTACGAAGACTGCATTTTTTCAACGTTGTCTAATTCTTCTACACTTCACAAATCACTCATCTCGTGTATATTCCCCCAAGAAATTGGTACATCCCTTGCTCTGCCAAAGAGAAACAGAGATTTCCGAATAACCGCTCTTTGCGAGGCCGATTGAATTCTCTACAAATAGAAAAGGAAGTAACTATGCAATCATCCATCACGAAACTTACACTTACTGCATTGATCTCTTTAATGGCCACTCAAAGCTTTGCAGGCGGCGGACAAGTTGGATCCGCAGAAACTCTTGCGGGTACTTATGTGATTACTGGTCCTACCAACGAGATTGGAGATGAAAACATGGTCAAATTCACTCCAGAGGGCAACATTTACCTGTCGCAAAGATCCATGGGTAGAAACCTAAACTGTGCAGGTCAATTCCAAGTAAGAAACAGAGTTTTGCAAGCCAGCGGCCTGTGCAGATACGACTCTGGACACTCTGAAAAATTCGAGATGTCGATCGAGCTGTCAGATGTAACTAACTTAGGATACTTTCGCGCACCAGTTTTGAGTGAAACAATTTATCCAAAATCTGTGCAAATGGAATTTTTGCTGAAAAAATAATAAAATAAAGTAAAAGCTAGCGCTTGAGAATTGAAAATTGAGAATCGAAAATGGAAGCCCTGGTGATGAACCGGGGCTTTTTTTATTAGATGAAGCGGTGGCTTAGCCAGCCTTTTGTTTGAGCATTTTCTGCTAGCTCGCGCTCGGTTTTGAAGATCTTATCGTCGCGGGAAGCTGCACTTACAGCCAAGCTTAGGTGCGTGGCGCTTTCTAGTAAATTGAAATCACCCATGGTGTTGCCGCTGGCAAGGAACGGCAGTTGTCCACCGGTCTTAGCTAGCAATGCATCGACCTTGCCTTGGCGGTAGGTGATGACGCCTTTTTGTTTGTCAGTGATCATGCCGTCTTGAGTTTCGGTTTCAACACCGATGATGTTGTCGTACTCAAGTCCAACCAATGAAGCTCCGCCTTCGACGGCCCATTTTACAGAAGCGGTGATCACATAAATTTTCACACCTTTGGACTGCAGTAGCTGGATCAGTTTGCGCTGCTCAGAGAAAACCGGAACAGGTGCTGCCGCTTTAACGGCGTCCTTGGCCCACTGTTGAACCTCAGTTAAGGATTTGCCTTTGCAGATCTGTGCCAGCCACAAGTAGGCCTTGCGCGGGTCTTCAGCTTTCATGCTTTCGTAGTGATTCCAGGGGTCGGCAGGAAGCTCGACCAGCTTGTTGTCGATTTGGTGATGGAAGAATTTCTCCCCCAAATCGATATCCCACAAGGTTCCGTCGGCATCAAAAGCCGCAATCGGGTTCTTTTGCTCTTTCAGAACTTGATCAAGGGTGTTGTTAATGGAGCTCCAAATGTCAGCGGAATAGTCTTTGTATTTCATCGGGTCTTAGTATGAAATAGTTAGGTCCAAATGACAAGGGAGCACGGTTCATGAGTCTTTACTGTCGCGTTATTCAGGCTGACGATTTACAAAGAATTTTAGATCTCGAAAATCGTAAACTTACGGAACAATATCCTGATGAGATGGAGAGAATGATCGCGCTTTGGAACTCCAAGCACCGCGTGGAAGCTTTGAATCATTACATCGCTTTGGGCTGGAGTTTCCTGGCTGAAGATCAGGAGTCGGGAACTTTGTTGGGTTATATGATCGCTCAACCGTTGCTGTTTTTGGATGGGCAAACGCAGACTTTGTGGGTTGAGCATGTGCAGTTTACGACTTTGCAGGCGCGCGATGAACTTTGTGAATTGGCCTATAAACTGGGCCGCGAAAAGCATCTGCAAAGAGTTTACTTCCCATCGGATAATGGTGTTCCAAATTCAGTAAAAGGATTTAAGCCCGCAACTTGGGAGCCCGGCACGCTAGCTGTAAAAACAACGAAATAGGATAAGGTATGAAGAATTTTTCCTTCGTGAATCGCATCCAGAATTTGTCCAAAATGAAAACTCAGGAGTTCGATCTTGTCATCATTGGTGGTGGCATTAACGGAGCCGGAGTTGCCCGTGACGCCTGTGCGCGGGGCATGTCAGTGGCCTTGGTTGAAACGCGGGACTTTGCTTCAGGGACATCCTCTCGTTCCAGCAAAATGGTTCACGGCGGGATTCGCTACCTTGAAAATATGGATTTCAAACTGGTGTTTGAAGCCCTGAACGAAAGAAATAAATTATTCGAAATGGCGCCGCACTTGGTGCATCCACTGCGCTTCATGTTGCCGCTGTATAAAGAAAGCCGCGTCGGCATGTTCAAGATGGGTCTTGGAATGTGGTTGTACGACATCCTGGCTTTGTTTCAATCGCCCGAAATGCATGAACGCCTTGATTCCAAAGAATCGATGGAGCGCATGTCGGCCCTTCGTGAAAAAGATCTGTTGGGTTCGTACATTTATTCTGATGGATACATGGATGATGACCGTCTGGTTCATGAAACTTTAAGATCCGCGAATGAAATGGGTATGGTCGCTGCGAATTATGTGGCAGCGACGGGAGCGGAGTTTGGAGCTGACGGGAAAATCACAGCGGTTCATTGCGAAGACCAGCTTAATAAAGAGAAATTTAAAATCCGCGGCCGCCATGTGATTAGTTCTGTGGGACCATGGACAGATCAATTGGGTGAGAGTCTGTTTAAGGACTGGAAGAAAATTCTTCGCCCAACCAAAGGCATTCATCTGACATTGCCGAAGCATCGTCTGCCGCTGGAATCAGCTGTCGTCATGGGTGCGGAAAAAGGCGATCGCATTGTTTTTGGTATTCCTCGCCATGAGATGATTATTATTGGAACAACAGATACGGACTTCAAAGAATCACCGGAAAATGTTTCGGTCACTCCTGAAGACGTGAAGTATCTTTTGGAGATCACCTCTCACTATTTCCCGGGTGCCAATTTGACAGCTCACGACGTGGTTGCGAGCTATGCAGGGGTGCGCCCGTTGGTGAATGACGGCTCTTCTTCAGAAGGTAAAACAAGTCGTGAGCATACGATCATCGATGATCCACGGGGCGTGACCTTTGTCGCTGGCGGTAAATACACGACTTATCGCCTGATGTGCCAACAAACGGTTTCCCACGCTCTGAAAAGTTTCACTGTGGAAGATCGTGCCAAGTTTGCCAAGAAAGACACAGCCGTTGCTTTGAATGAATACACCTCTGAAAGTGCCTACCATGAGGCACGCGTGCTTGCGAGTGCATGGGCGCAAGAGTACGGTCGTCCAGCTGAAGACGTTGAAGCTTTGGCGCTGCGGTATGGGCGTGAAGCCGAAGTGATCCTGGGAAAATACGACTATAAGTACAGTTACTGGCAGCTTGAAGCGGCGCAGGCTATCGACAATACGATGTGCCTGAATTTGAAGGATTTCTTCTCTCGACGAGTGCCGTTATTTCTAGCGGATCGCAATCATGGATTGAAACATCTCGATGAAATTGCGCAGGTTTTCCAAGAGAAATTGAGCTGGTCAGATAAACGTCTTCACGACGAGAAGCACGCGCTTTCCGAGTACATGGGGCATGAACTCGAATGGAAAAAACATTTCTAATTTGATGTGACTTGAACTTGCCGGACTGGTCTTCATTCCGGCCTCATCGGAGTAGCGCGTCAAAAAACACTCGCCGAAGGGCCTAAATATCAGTATTGACTCTGCTTTTCAATCTCCCTAGACTTGTAGACGAAATCACACAATGAAATTTCCTTGAGAGAGATTCAGCATGAGTTTTTTTGACAAAGTACAAGACTATTTTTCCAATGATATCGCCATCGATTTGGGCACAGCCAACACTCTCGTTTATGTAAAGGGTCGCGGTATCATTCTTGATGAACCTTCAGTTGTAGCAGTTCAGAAGAACTATCGTGGTATGCAAAATCGCGTACTGGCAGTCGGTAAAGAAGCTAAGCACATGCTAGGCAGAACTCCAGGTTCTATCGTGGCAATTCGCCCAATCAAAGACGGTGTTATCGCTGACTTTGAAGTGACTCAATCCATGCTTAAATATTTCATCGGTAAATCTTTGGGCGAGAAAAAATCTTTCATCCGTCCTCGTATCATCATCTGCGTTCCTTACGGAATCACTCAGGTGGAAAAACGTGCGGTAAAAGAAGCTGCACAATCTGCAGGTGCTCGTGAAGTTTACTTGATCGAAGAACCAATGGCAGCAGCTATCGGTGCAGGTCTTCCGATCACTGAACCATCAGGCAACATGGTTGTCGATATGGGCGGTGGTACAACAGGTGTCGCGGTTATTTCTTTGGGTGGTATCGTTTACTGTAAATCCATCAAAGTAGCGGGCGACAAATTTGACGAAGCGATCATCAATTACGTTCGCCGTCAGTTCAACTTGTTGATCGGTGATAGAACTGCTGAAAACATCAAAATCCAAATCGGTAACGCATATCCATTCGAAGAAGAAAAAACGATGGAAATCAAAGGTCGTGACCTGGTTGCTGGTGCTCCGAAAACAATCGAGATCACAAGCTCTCAAGTTAACGATGCCTTGATGGATCCATTGTCTGAAGTGGTTGATGCTGTTCGTACCGCTCTTGAAAAGACTCCACCAGAGCTTGCTTCTGATATCGTAGATAACGGAATTGTTCTCACAGGTGGTGGTGCATTGCTTGCGAACCTGGACGTTCTTCTAAGAGAGCGTACTGGATTGCCGGTTTCTATCGCAGAAGATCCATTGAGCTGCGTAGTTATGGGTTCAGGCAAAGTTCTAGACCAATTGGACCTTCTCAGACAGCTGACAGTCGACTAACATAAGGGTCATTCTACTTATATTAGGAAGTACATGACCGAAGCCGACATTCAATCGATCGCCTTGTTTTTCTACTTTGCTTTACTAGATGACAGAAGGGCGATCGAAGCTTCAACTCAAGCGCTAGCCCTTTGTCGGGATAAAAAGAAAAGAAATCCTGAACTTTCCAATCCTGTCGCTTTGGTAGCGGCAACCAAAATCACTTGGGACAAATTTAAAGTAAGAGTCACGCGCGGTCGTCCAAATACGACCGTTGAATCTGGCTGGCTAATTCCAGAGGGCGTTGATTTGGGGCCTTGGCGTGAGTTTCAGAAGACAGCGTCCGAGGATGAACTTCTTACGGTGATCTGGTCAAAAATTTTGAAAATTGAAGACAATGATATTTCGGAAGGTCTTGGGATCACTCAAGGTACGATTCGCTATCGTTTGGGCCGGGCATTACGCAAGCTGGGCACTATGACTCAAGGAATGGGTAAGCTAAAGCATGTCACAGCAAGAGGGTAAATTGACTCTTTCTAAAAAAGGCAAAAGGGAGATGTCTCCTTTTATCGGCCACGAGCTGCTTTATGACTATTTGTCCGGTGTCTTGGACGAAGAAAGAAAATTAGCCGTCGAAGATCACGTGAAGTTTTCGCGTGATGCTCAGTTGGATCTGAATAAAATCCAAAACGGCGAAGTTTATGCAAAACAGCTGGCAAGCACCATTGTTTCGCAACCGATTATCGAGCAAATTAATACGCCGTCCACTTACCTGACTGTACTGATGCAAAAATCAAATTTCGATCGCTGGCCTCAGGGTTTGAAATGGGGATTGGAAGCATTGGTTGTTGTGGGTGTGATAGTTACTTTGTTGACGGTGGCTCCTTGGCAAAAAGTTCTGCAAATCGGAATGAGTGGTGGCAGCAAAGAGGTCGTGCTTTCTGAAGTTAGCAAAACTGAAAAAGTCGCTCAGTATGAGGATAAGCCTCAATTTGTGGACGAAGAACCAAAAACAGACAAACCACTTCAAGTACCGAAACCAATGCCTACGGCGGAAGTGAAAGCCACTCCTGCGGCTGCGGTGGCGGCGGTTCCATCTGTGGCGCCAACGAAAACGGCGACAACAGCGGCGGCGGCAGTCGCAAAAAACGAAGCTGAAGAGGATTCATCTGCTGTTGCATCCGGTGGACACTTGTATCGTGGAGAAATTGCTCTGACCAATCTTTCAGTTGTGGGTCCCAAGATCACTGAAAAGATCAAAGAGCTGGGTGGACGAAAAGCCGGTTCGGTTGAGCTGGGTTGGCAGAAATCACCGACATCCACTTATTATCACTTCACATTACCTGCGGCAAAATACCAGGATTTGACGAACTTCCTTGGTACTTACGGCAAAGTTAATCTGATCAAGGAAAAACATCCGCGCGTAATGCCAGACGGAATTATCCGTCTGATTATCACCGTGGACGAAGACAAAAAGTGAAAACCTTAAGACGGAAACCAAAGAGATCATTGCGTACGATTCTAATCGTATGGTCTCTTTTATTCTCCGTGGTGCCACTGGCCTTTGTTACGTACTATTCAATGGTCAAATATGAGAAGGCCATCGATCATGAGCTGACTCAACGTCTGACGGGCAATGCCCGCGAAGTTGAGAACATCATCAATGAATTCAGAACCACACTGCAACAGCGTCGCGAACGCTACATGCGCGATCCAAGTTTGACTTATCACCTTGCGATGGGTGATGGAAACACGGTTCGCAACGTCGCGAGCACGTGGATTCGTGCAGACGATACTTCAAGTTTGACGTTTTTCAATCGCGAAGGACGCATGCTTGCATCGGTCTTTAAGGACGACAAAGGCGTTATTCGTAACTTCATGCCGGGTAAAGAAGCCGTATTCCTTTCGGCCAAGTACATGGAAGAGGTTAAGACCAAAGCAGACATCGGTGTTGCTGAATACAGTGATGGTCGCAAGCTGAATCTTATCGTGATTTCACAGGTGAAGAATAACAGCGGTCGTCTGATTGGTTACATGGAGCAAGTGATTGATTTGAATCAGGCCTTTTTGACCCGAATCAAAAATCGTCTGAAGCTGGAATTGATCCTGATTAAAGACAGCGGGGATCTGGTCGCCGCTAGCCATCCCGATTTCTATCTGTATAAAAAAGGTTTCTTTAAAAACTATTTCCGCCCGGTTAAAGATGCATTCTTTGATTTGAATGTCAGAGGCAATCCCTATGGATTCCTGGTGTATCCGGTGGATTGGGGCATTTCCAAATTCTATCTGGCTTTAGGTGCTTCAAAGAGTGAGTCCGCGGCAGTTCTTAGAAACGTAAATATCGCATTTATGACAGTCGTTGGGGCCGTGGTGTTGTTGTTGATTATGACGATACTGGTAACTTCAAACTGGGTTTTGAAACCATTGTATGACCTGGTGGCGGCTCTACAGTCATTCGAATCGCAAGAGCAGGCTGTCACCATCCCGGTTAAGAACGATACGGAAATTGGATTGCTGACTGAAAGTTTCAACGAAATGAGTAAGAAAATCTGGACGGCTCGTTCGGATCTTAGAAAAAAAATCACGGAACTTGAGTCTGCGAATCGTGAATTGAAAGATACGCAAACCAAGCTGGTTCACTCTGCAAAAATGGTCAGCCTGGGTCAGTTGGTTGCCGGCGTGGCGCATGAGTTGAATAATCCAATTGGATTTATTTACTCCAACATGACTTATCTAAAAGACTACGGCGACAAACTGATCAAGTTGGTCGATTCCGCAGAAAAGGATCCATCCAAGCTTCCGGGTTTGAAAGAGGAATACGAGTTTGATTATATCGTAAAGGATATGCCGAAACTAATTTCCTCATGTCAGGATGGCGCTCGTCGCACACGCGATATTGTTCTTGGCTTAAGAAACTTCTCCCGCTTGGAAGAGGCTAAGCTGCAAGAGATCGATTTGCATCAAAGCCTGGATACAACATTGAATCTGTTGCAGGGTGAAATCAAAGGTCGTGTGGAAATTCATCGTCAGTATGAGCCGACGCCGCATATTCACTGTTATGCCAGCCAGATTAATCAGGTCTTTATGAATATCCTGTCCAATGCAGTTCAGGCTATCGATGGCGCTGGGCACGTGTGGATTTCCACGATGCCGTTGAAGGATTATAAGTCCGGAAAAGACAGCAGAAGCAAAGCGGGTTGGGTACAAATCTCAATTCAAGACAGTGGTAAAGGCATGAGCCCCGAGACCATCGATAAAATATTTGATCCATTTTTCACGACCAAAGGTGTGGGTCAGGGAACTGGTTTGGGGCTGAGTATTTCCTATGGAATCGTGCAAAATCACGGTGGAGAAGTACAAGTTAGATCTGAGGTGGGTGTGGGTACCGAGTTTATCGTGATCCTGCCGGTCTATCCGCCAGTTCAGGAAAAAGGCATTCCTGAAACAAAGCAAATCTAAGAGCGAAAACCTTTAAAAACAAGACGTCCCAGCCGATACGTTAATTGATGGCACAGGAAAAATCTCAAAATGATAACAACAAACTTTTAGCACTGCTCCTGTTTTTGGGTGCGGGTCTGCTGGTATTGTTGTCGTTGGGAACTGAGTCAGATAAAAAGGCGACTTCGGCTGCTGTGAAAAATCCTGCCATGGAAAAGTCAGTAAATCGCCATCTGATGCTGACCAACGAGCAAATCGAATTTCAGCGTCGCCGTATGGAGATTGAAAACTCTGCCGCATCTGATTTTAACAGAACCAAGCCCCAGGCCACATACAATCCGGATGATTCTGGATTGGATCTTTCCAATGATTCCAAATCTGCTGAAACCGCAAGTTTGTTAGGTCGCGGGGAGCGTGGTGAAGGTGTTCCATTGAATCCTCATGATGTGATTCAAAGGGAACTATTCAATGCCGAGCAGGATGCTGCTTATACGGAAGCATATAAAAAAGAATACGCCCGTCAGTTTGTGGAGAACGCAGCCAAGGGCGGTTACAATGTTATCTTGGACGATCAATATCGTGTCCGCAAAGTGACACCGCTCAATCGTAAACCGGGCACAGTCGATATCTTCAATGCTGATGGTGGCGCTGTTCAGTAGTTTCTAGAGTTAATCCCAACGCGAGCTCTTTTTTAAATTCTTAAAAAATCCATGATCAGCCATGCTGTAGTAATTCTTTTCGCTAAGAATCAAATGGTCGAGTAGAGGAATCTGAAACAGTTTGCCGCAGGCATGCATTTTTCGGGTGATGGCAAAGTCCTGAAGTGATGGCTCAAGACTGGAGCTGGGATGATTATGTGCCATCATGAAAGAACTGGCATTTTTCTGAATCAGAAAACGAAACACATCTCGAGGGTGGACAGGGCAATAGTCCGCGGTGCCGCGGAAAATCATCTCTTTGGAAATAACCTGCAATTGAGGACTCAACGCAACGATCCACAGTTCTTCTGCATAGGGGTTGATATGTGTTTTCAGTATTTCAAACGCATCTGAGCTACAGGTGATTTCGGTCATGCGTCGAGAATCTGCAATATGCTTACTTATCTCATCTATTCATTGCCGTACAGCGACGAACGAATAATGGACGGCGTTCGTGGGGCATACGGGCAGGACTTGCGTGTGACGATGGCTCGGCATAGACTTGTCGAGGAATATAAGGGGTATCTTTATGATCAAGAGTTTCCTAGTTACTGCAATGGCTGTTTCAATGTTGGCACTTGCCAGCTGCGGTCCAAAAGCTTTCACCAAAGGTGATTACGATGATGTTAGCAGAGAAAATCTGTTGAACGATCAATGGTCTGAAACCGACATGCAAAAAGCTGTTCAGGATTTGGTTGCAAGTGCAATGCAGTCACCTGCAATTTCTCAAGCTAAAAGAACGCCAGTTGTTATGGTGACGGGTTTGCAGAATAAAACCAGCGAACACATCGACACTCAAAGCATCATGGACATGATCCGTGTTGAGTTGATGAAAACTGGCAGAGTGGGTTTCATCGATAAAGAAGCGCGTGGCGATATCGCTGACGAATACAATTATCAGAACTCTGGTATGACAAGTGCTGAATCCAAAAAAGGCCCAGGCGGCCAAGTTGGCGCAGACTTCATCATCAACGGACGTTTGGATTCCATCGTTCAGGAAGTCGGCAAAGACAAGTCTGTGTACTACAAACTGACTTTGAATTTGACGAACCTGAAAACAAGCATGATCACTTGGTCTGATCAAAAACAAATCCGTAAAGTATTTAAGAAAAAATCAATCGGGTTGTAATGACTATTTCCATCAAAAGACTCACAGGATCTGTGGGTCTTTTTTTTATTCTGCTGCTTTCCGGATGCGCCACTTACCAGGGTAAGGTGGACAAAGCCCGTACATATCTGGTTTCCGGGGATTCCGACAAAGCACTAAAAGAACTTGAGCCGCTGGCAAACACCGCTGATGGAGATCAGTTGGTTTACTTACTGGATTATGGCGTTGCCTTGCAGGTTGCCGGTAATATTCCTGAAAGTAATACAACATTGCTGCGTGCCGATCGCTTGTCAGAACAAGTTGATTATCAATCAGTTTCACGGGTGGCAGGGTCTTTGGCGCTAAGCCAGGAAATGGTTCAGTATAAAGGCGATACTTTTGAAAAGATCTTCATCAACGCGTATCTGGCGATGAACTTTTTGGAAATCGGCAAGTTAGATGACGCCTTGGTGGAGGCTCGTCGAATCAATGAAAAATATCAAAAGTACCGCCAGGAAGAAAAACAGAAATTTGAGCTGAACCCATTCAGCAAATATCTGTCAGCTCTTATTTGGGAAGCGGATCGTTCCTATGATGATGCCTACATCGCGTACCAGGAAACTTACAAATTGGATCCGACCATTCCGGATATTGGTGCTGATCTGATTCGTTCCGCAAAACTGGCGCGTCGTCCGGATGCTTACAAAGACTGGAAAAAAAAGTTTCCCGAAGTGAGCGAAAATCCCGACTGGTATAATAAGTCCATGGGGGAGTTGGTAATTATTTACCAACAGGGTTGGGGGCCGCGAAAATATGCAGCTCAAAATGAGTATCGTCTTCCGGCGTTGTACCCCACGCCAAGTATCGCCAAGTCATCGCGCCTGACCATTGATGGCGAAGGATCTTATCAAAGCCACGTCATTTATGATGTGCAAGCTGCCGCGATTAAAACTTTGAATGATGATCACGGAATTTTGATTGCGAAAAGACTGGCCGGAATTGCAACCAAGGCGGTTCTTGCAGATCAAGTTCGTCAGCAGAATCAACTTTTGGGAGATCTGACTTTTCTGGCCATGAATCTGGCAGACCGCGCGGATCTTCGTCAGTGGTCAACTCTACCTCAGACAATTCAAATTATCCGGGTTCCATTAAAAGCCGGCGAGTACAAATTCAATCTTGAAGGTTTGGACGTGGCGGGCGTTCCGATGGGTGAAGCCCTGTTCAATCAAAAAGTCGTGATCAAGCCAGGTCAGAAAAACTTCATCGTCTGGCGTTCCGTAAAATAGGACAGCGTCCTCGCAAAAAAAAGGCCCAGCCTAAGCTGAGCCCCTTTAAACTATTCTGTCGAAACAGAACTAGTTATTCAAACCAAGAGATGAACCCGGAAGATTCGGAGTTTCTTCGTCTTGTTGAAGACCTGGAAGAACAGTCGCTTTTTCAGCAGCTACTTTAGCAGTAGTGTCTGTGTTGTAGCGAGTTGCAGCAGTAGCAACGCGGTTTTCCAAGTTTTGTTTCATTTCCGCAGACGCATTTTCAACAACTGTGTTTACTTGTTGCTTAGTCATGTAGTCTTGAGGGAATGCACCAAGTTTAGCTAGGTAGCCAGAAATGCTGCCGTTGCCATTTTGGATGATTTCACGAAGTGTGAAAAGAGGAGCGTATTGAGATGCTTTCTTTTCAGCTTCAAAGATGATCTGAGTCAAAGTTGCAGCAGTGATATCGTTTTTAGATTTATTATCGATAACCATTACTTCTTCGTTTGTACGAATCATTTTAGCGATGTCGTCCAAAGTCACGTAGCAGCTTTGTTGTGTGTCATAAAGTTTACGATTCTGATAACGCTTGATGATCTTAACTTTAGAGTTTGGCTTAGATGTCATTGTTTCGTTTTGGTTGATCAAAAGTGCCTCCCAATTTGAAATTTACCCAAAATATCCAATGAGATATGTGCTAAAGTATTCAGCACGTCCCCCTGTCGATGGGCGCAACCTATCCCCGGTGCCATGCCTTGTCAAGCGGTCCTCAGATCAAAAGAAAAGACTCTAGGCGTTAAAAAGGACCTAAATGAGAAAGGGCACAAGTTTAAACCCTTGTTTGTTTTTTGCACATATTTCTAAGACCTTTGTCTAAAGTTTTCTTTTAAAGCCTCCGAAACGTAATAAAGGTCGATCACGTTGCGGGTGGTAATTTAATGAAACATGAGAAAAAACAAGAGTTTAAGTCATCAGGAGTTTTGACTTTACTGGGGCTGGTGGGCTTCTCGGCTACCATCATTGCCTCCCCCTGGAACCAGTCCGCACAAGACGCCGAGACCAAAGCCGCCCTGCAGAAAGCAGAGGTCGTGGGTTACCAAGTTGTACAAATTTACCGCGAGGCGACAAAGGTTTCTGCGCTGCCGAAAGTGCCTTCTGGAGGCCGTTTGCCGGCTTCCGTGGCCCCTGCAGCTGAGCCTTTAGACAGCCTTCGTGAGACCGGAACGATGGGAACTGACCCTTGGGGTCAGCCATATCACTACCGCGTGCTGCCAAATGCAGAGCGAAGTTCGAATATCCGTATCGTAGTTTGGTCATCAGGTCCGAACTCCAAAGTGGAAAGCAAAGCTCTGGAAGACGAAAACACGAAAGTCACCGGCCAACCCAGCTTCGGCGGTGATGATGTCGGAGTGGTCTTGAGCATGACTCAGAACTAGACTTTCCCTCCCTGTCCATGGGTCGCGTTATTGACCCCGTACATCAAGGTTTTTCCACATCGCACCGAACAGCCTAGTGACCAAGGAGATCCCATGCTTCTGATTACTAGGACCGGAACAATCGCAACGCTTCTACTTTCTCTGACTGCGTGTGCGACTTTCACGTCACAAGATTCTGATAAAGCACCTTATTATGAGGCTTCCTTTAACGATCGCAACAGAGCACCGGCATCATTAACTCCACCTCCGATTAGCACAAAAGATGGACAAGCGACTCTTGATCCACTCTACATGCGCACTCAAGCAGACTATTATTTTGCAATGGGTGAGGCGTATGCTTTGGAAGGCAATGCCAACAAAGCAATTGAGTCATTCAAGATGACCTTGGTTTACGATCAGAACTCTCCAACTGTGAACATGCGTTTGGCTGCAGAGTTTTTGAAACTGGGCATGATCTCTGAGTCTTTGGCTCAGGCAGAAGAGGCCACAAAGAAAGATCCAAAAAATATCGACGCACACTTGTTGCTGGGAGGATTGTATTCTTCCATGAAGCTGTATCCGAAAGCGATGGATCAGTATCAGCAGGTTATGAAGCTTTCGCCGACGAACACGGAAGCGCCTCTGTACATTGGTGCTTTGTATTCCGAGCAAAAGCAATCCGACAAGGCCGTGAAGTACTTTGAATCTTTGTTGAAGAATCCAGAGTACGTGACGCCATATCTGGCTCACTACTACATCGGCCGCGTGCGCATGGAACAGCCGGAAGAGAAATATCAAAAAGCGGCGGAGCAATCCTTCAAGACAGCGTTGAAAATAAAATCTGATTTTGCAGACTGTGTTCTGACTTTGGGTATGTTGTATTCAAAACAAAAACAGGATGAAAAAGCCCTGACTTTGTACCGCACTTACCAGAAGGAAAACACTCCAAGTCCGAAAATAGCGGACGTGTTGGCGCAAACATACATCGAGCAGGGTCGCTACGATCTGGCTTATGATCAATTGGAAGTGTTGGAGCAAAACTCTGACGAGCCATTGAATATCAAAATGAAAATGGCGCTGATCCTGATCGAGCAAAAACGCTATGACGTGGCGGTGAGCAAGCTTGAGGATATTCTTAAAGAAGCTCCTGAATCAGACAAAATCCGTTTCTATCTTGCCGCAGTTTATGAAGAAACCCGTCAGGCGGAAAAAGCGGTTCGCGAGTTTAAAAAAATTCCAACAACTAGCCAGTACTATGGTGAATCTGTGGTGCATGCGGCTTACCTTCTTAAGGGGTTGGGTCGTTTGAACGAGGCGATTGAGTTGGCGGCGAGCGGTTTGAAAGAACGCGCGGATCAACCACAAGTGTATGCAATGTATGCTTCTTTGTTGGATGAAAAGAACGATGTAAAGACTGCTGCAAAAGTATTGGAGCAAGGTCTTGCGAAGTTCCCAGAGAACGCACAGCTAAGATTCTACTTTGGAACGATCAATGATCGCTTGGGTAACAAGGACATTGTTGTCTCTGAAATGCAAAAGGTTCTGGAGTTGGATCCAAACCATGTACAAGGTATGAACTACCTGGCTTTCACATGGGCGGAAATGAACAAGAATTTGGATGAGGCGGAAAAACTGGCTCGTCGTGCAATCGAACTTGAACCTAAAGATGGCTATGTGCTGGATACTTTGGGTTGGATCCTGTACAAGCAGGATAAAGTCACTGAATCAATCAAGTTCCTTGAAGCAGCACACAAATATCAAGGCACAGTCAGCATTATTGCTGAGCACTTGGGTGATGCATACTACAGACAATCCATGGTTGATAAAGCGAAGAAAATGTATCGCAAAGCTGCGGACCTGGAAACCGACAAGCAAAAGGTTCAGGAAATTCGCGCTAAGATCACTGCTATTGAAAGACAAGAAATGGGTTCTCCAAGATTGCCAGCTTCCACTAACACAACACCTGTGGCAGCGGATAGCTCGGCAAAATAATTCCTTGGTCGGAAATTTGGAGAATCTTAAAGCCCGCTTCGGTGGGCTTTTTTTATTTTTTATCGAAGGCGTTTTTTTTCTTCATCTGCATGTACAGGTAAAAACACGTAAAGAACATTAAGGGTAATGCCAGGATCAGTCCGTAGCCGCGCAAATATGTCGCGATGACCAAAGCGGCTGCGATAACCAGAGTGGCAGCAACATATGGCCCGAGATTTCTAACCGAACTCAAGGCGGCACGATCCAACGACTTGGCAATTCCCTGATGAGTTTCAAGTTGCAGATTCAAACCGTGAGTCAGGATGAAATAGAAGAACACACCCAAAGCCATCAAGCCAAAGCCCGCAGGCAATGATTGCGCGATAGGTTGCGGACTGTGAATGATGCCAAATGCAGAGCCCATTAGAATTCCGGTAGGCATCAGAATCACAGCTGTTACCAGCCATGAAACCCATTCTTTTTGCAAATGAGTAAAATCACGCTCCCAGCGGCCTTTTTGCAAGCGCAGATTTGCCAGCTCTTGAAAAATCAAAAGTCCCACAGAGATTAAAAGTGCGCCTATGACTGGAACAATCTGAGAGAAAAAGGTAAATAGTGTAGCAAGGACTCCTAATATTAGGCTGTCCTTCCAATTTGTGCGGAACATGATCAAAGCTTGTTTAACTGATTGCATTTCCCTATGCTAAGGGAATGAAAATTCTTTGGCGACAATTAATATCATTGATGCAGGGTCTTTCAATTCTAATTGCGGCATTACTATTAAATGCCTGTGCAACGAAACCAGTTGTTGAAGGACCGTTGGTGAAGGCCGAGTGGCAAACCAAAGCAATGATTCGTGATATGAAGGCCAACAAGAGTCAGTCCGTGTCTATTGATATGCTTGCGATCAAGAACCAAAGGGTTCGTCTGGATGTCACGGCGATAATGGGATTCCAGGTGGCATCATTGGTTATGTCTCCCAAAGAAATTGCTTATGCCATCTATCCCAGAAAAGAATTCTATTATGGAAAGAACTCTGAAAAGTCCATAGAGCGTATAATCGGGTTGAGTTTGCACCCAATGAATTTGGCCAATATCGCATTCGATGAACCTGTGCGCGGCCCAGGTTGGACTTGTGAACAAGATATCTCCAAATTGATTAAGAGTTGTGAGAATCAACAGCGCTCTATTCGAGTTGACTGGAAAGATAGAACAGAAGGACAGAAGAAAGTTGTAATTACGGCTCCGCAATTTGAAATGCAGTGGCTGTTTAAAGCTCCCCAGACCGAGGTCCAGTTCAAACCAGAGACATTCACTCTGAAACAACCTGATGGTTTCAAGGCAATACAAATAAATTAAAAAACTCGTTAACCGTCTAGTATTGAGGCATAATCTAAGGAAGGTAGGTGTGTCACAAGTCACCGGGGAGAGTATTATGTCCTCTAAGATTGACCTTCACTCGCTGATCAGCAACTGGCAGAACTCCAGCGTCAATGCTAAAGAACATTGGAGCGGTACTTTCTCTGAGTACTTGGATCTCGTCAAAGCTAATCCAAAAATAACCAGAAATGCTTATCAACGCATGTTCGACATGATTATTGAAGAAGGTACGGAAACGTACCTTGATTTCAAAAAAGAAGTCGTGCGCTATAAGTTTTTCAGCGACCAATTCAACAACGGCAAAGACGCGGTCTTCGGACTTGATGTGCAGTTGATGAAATTGGTGAATGTACTGAAATCCGCCTCATTGGGTTACGGTACTGAGAAACGTGTGATCCTGCTTCACGGACCGGTGGGAAGTGCCAAGTCCACAATCTGCCGTATGTTGAAGAAAGGTTTGGAGAGATATTCTCACCAGCCGCAAGGTGCGCTTTACACTTTCGAATGGATTGATGAAAAGAATGAACTCAAAGGTTTGTTGGGCAAAGACGTAAAAGTTTTCCCTTCGCCAATGAATGAAGAGCCATTGCTTTTGATTCCGGAAGAAATGCGCAATTCCCTTTATGAGCAAATCAACAAGGGACAGGAAGGCTCCTTCCGTGTGCATGTGGATGGTGAGCTTTCGCCTCCTTCGCGCTTTATCTTTAAACATTTAATGGAGCATTACGACGGCGATCTGATGAGCGTGCTAAAACACGTGCGTGTAAGACGTCTGTTTGTTTCCGAAGCTGATCGCATAGGTATCGGTACTTTCCAACCTAAAGACGAAAAGAATCAGGACTCCACAGAGCTTACAGGTGATATCAATTACCGTAAGATTGCAGAATACGGTTCTGACTCAGATCCTCGTGCATTTAACTTTGACGGGGAGTTCAACGTTGCCAATCGCGGTATGATTGAATTCGTCGAGGTTCTAAAGCTTGATGTGGCCTTCCTGTATGACCTTTTGGGAGCATCACAGGAACACAGAGTTAAGCCTAAGAAGTTTGCGCAAACTCATATCGACGAAGTGATTATTGGTCACACCAATGAGCCCGAGTACCGTCGTTTGCAAGACAATGAATTCATGGAAGCCCTTCGTGACCGTACGGTTAAGATCGACATTCCGTATATCACTCGCTGGAAGGATGAGATCAACATCTATAAACGTGATTTCAACTCCCAGAAAGTACGCGGCATTTCCATTGCCCCTCACACGGTAGAGATGGCAGCGATGTGGGCGATCCTGACTCGCCTGGAAAAACCGAAGAAAGCAAATCTGACTCGTTTGCAAAAATTGAAACTATATAATGGTAAAACGCTACCGAACTACACTGAAGACAACGTGCGCGAGCTTCGTAAGGAAACTCAACGCGAAGGTCTGGAAGGTATTTCGGCCCGTTATATCCAGGATAAACTTTCCAATGCGCTGGTGAATGCTCAGCAATCCAATAAAGGTTCTGTGAATCCGTTCATGGTCTTTAAGGAATTGGAATCAGGTCTTAAGAGTCACTCGCTTCTTTCAAACGAAGAACTGAAAGCAGAATACAAAGAGCTTTTGGGTGTCGTGATGCAGGAATACGAAGAGATCATCAAGGCCGAAGTGCAACGTGCGATTAGCGCTGATGAAAGCGCGATGGCAAGATTGTGCTCGAACTATATTGATAACGTAAAAGCCTATACTCAGAAGGAACGCGTTCGTAACCAGTTCACTGGAAATGACGAGGAGCCGGATGAGCGTTTGATGAGATCGATCGAAGATAAGATCGAGATCCCAGAGTCCCGTAAAGATGATTTCCGTCGTGAGATCATGAATTACATTGGTGCCCTGGCTCTTGAAGGGAAGAAATTCAACTTCAAGATGAACGAACGCCTGCACAAGGCAATTGAGTTGAAGCTTTTTGAGGACCAAAAAGACTCGATCAAGCTTACAACCCTTGTCAGCAATGCGGTTGATAAAGATACCCAGGAAAAGATTGATATCGTTAAAACGCGTCTTATTAAAGACTTCGGTTACGATGAGATCTCTGCGACGGATGTTCTGCATTACGTGGCAAGTATCTTCGCCCGAGGCGATGTGAAAAGTAGATAACAATGGCAATACGGGAAGATCAAAACCGATTTAGAGATATCGTAAAGGGGAAGGTCAAAGAAGACCTTCGCAAGTACGTATCGCAAGGTGAGATGATTGGGAAGAGGGAGGATGAGTACGTCAAAATCCCACTTCCACGCATTGATATTCCCAATTTCCGTTACGGTCCCAAGCAGTCTGGTGGTGTCGGCCAAGGTGAAGGCCAGCCGGGCCAGGATGTTGGTGATCCAGGCGAAGGCGGGCAAGGTCAAGCGGGCGAGGCTCCTGGCGAACACATGGTGGAAGTTGAGCTTTCAATGGAAGAGCTTGCGGAAATCCTGGGCGAAAAGCTGCAGTTGCCACGCATCGAGCCCAAAGGTCACAAGAATATTGATTCTTTAAAAACGAAGTTTACCGGCATCGCTCCGGTGGGACCTGAGGGACTTCGTCATTTTAAATCTTCATATAAAAGCGCATTGAAACGTCAGATCGGTTCAGGAACCTACAACGCGGAAGAGCCGCTGGTGCTGCCGATCCGTCGGGATATGAAGTACAAGTCCTTTAAAAAAGTGAATCAGCCACAAACCCAGGCGGTCATCATTTATATGATGGACGTATCGGGCTCGATGGGTGAGGAGCAAAAGGAAATCGTTCGACTGGAAAGCTTCTGGATCAACACGTGGCTTAAGAAACATTATAAGGGTCTTGAGACTCGTTTCATTATCCATGATGCTGCCGCGAAAGAGGTCGACGAGGATACTTTCTATAGAACAAGCGAATCGGGCGGTACTTTGATCAGCTCTGCCTACAAGCTTTGTCAGGAGATCATCCAAGCGGATTATCCAACGAATGAATGGAATATTTATCCCTTCCACTTCAGTGACGGAGATAACTGGAGCGGCGAGGACACGCGTCTTTGTGTGAAGATGCTGCAGGAGTTCTTCCTGCCTAACTGTAACGTCTTTGGTTATGGCCAAGTCGAAAGTAAATACGGCAGTGGTCAGTTTTTAAAAGACTTACAAAAGGAATTCGGCGAGGACGAACGAATCACTCTCAGTCAAATCGAAAGCAGAGACAAGATTCTGGATTCTATCAAAGACTTCCTTGGCAAAGGTCGCTGATTAACCGCGACGTCCACTTCAATAGTCCTATTAGGAAGGGCAACCACCCTTTGGAGATGAGGAATCATGGCAAACTTAACCCCGGAATTAGAAGCAGAACGAAAGCGCATTTGCCAGATCGCCAAGGATGCGGGGCTGGATTGCTTCGAAACTATTTTCGAGTTGATCACTTATGATCAGATTTCTCAATTTGCTGCCTATGGCGGGTTTCCAGTCAGATATCCTCACTGGAAATTCGGTATGGAGTACGAGCATCTTTCCAAGAGCTACGAATATGGTCTTTCAAAAATCTATGAAATGGTGATTAACACGGATCCTTGCTACGCATACCTGATGGAAGGCAATGCGATGATGGATCAGAAGCTGGTGATGGCCCATGTGTACGGTCACTGTGACTTCTTTAAGAACAATATCTGGTTTTCAAAAACAAATCGTAAAATGATGGACCAAATGGCGAATCACGCGACAAGAATTCGCCGCTATATGGATCGCTATGGTCAGGACACAGTCGAAAACTTTATTGATGTTTGCTTAAGTCTGGAAAACCTGATCGATCGTTACTCTCCCTATGTGGAAAAGTCTGTGACTAAGTCGCAACCTCCACCGCAGGAAAAAAACTATCTGTTGAAAGTGGAGCGCGATTACATGCGCGACTACATCAATCCGCCGTCCTTCGTTCAAGAGCAAAAAATCAGAGCGCAGAACGAGGCCGAAGAGAAAGCTCAGCGCTTTCCGCAGGAGCCGGAAAAGGACATCCTCAATTTCTTTATTCATCACGCACCCCTGGCTGATTGGCAGGTGGATGTTTTGACCATTATCCGGGACGAAGCGTACTATTTCGCTCCTCAAGGTATGACCAAAACAATGAATGAAGGCTGGGCTTCATATTGGCATTCAAAGTTGATGACGACCAAGATCTTAAATGATTCCGAGATTATCGACTTTGCAGATCATCATGCGGGAACGATGGCTATGGCTCCGAACGGTTACAATCCCTACAAAGTGGGCATTGAACTGTTCCGTGATATTGAGGAGCGCTGGAATAAAGGTCAATTCGGTCGCGAATTCGAAGAGTGTGATGACGTGAAAGAGCGCAAACACTGGGATAAAAAATTGGGACTTGGGCGCGACAAGATTTTTGAAGTTCGTAAAGTATGCAATGACGTAACTTTCATCGATCAATTTCTGAACGAGGATTTTTGTGTCAGAAATAAATTGTTCGTTTATAAGTTCAATAAGAAAACACAGAAGTTTGAAGTCGATACCAGTAACTTTAAGGCGATCAAGTCTCAGTTGCTGTTCCATATGACTAACTTTGGGCAGCCGATCATTCGTATCGAGGATGCAAACTTTGAAAACAGAGGAGAGTTGTTGTTGAATCACCTTCACGAGGGTATCGACATGCAACCTGACTTCATGAGCGAAACGTTGAAGAATGTTTACAAGCTTTGGAATCGTCCGGTGAACATCGCGACGATTATGGATGAAACACCACAGCTTTTCAGATTCGACGGAAAAGAGTATACTCAGCACAAATTAAGCGGAGAAGGGCCATCCCCGAATCCCGCAACTGAGGAGAGCTCTGGTTAGTTCATGAAAAATACTCGTCTGGTGTATAGCACTGATCCCAAGGACAACGTCGTTTGTCCTCAATGCAAAGAACTTAAAAGCGATTGTAAGTGTCGTCCCGAGGACGACGCCTCACAAAAGTTCGTTGTTATATTTCGTCTTGAAAAGAACGGTCGCGGGGGCAAGACTGTAACCGTACTTGATGGACTGCCGCGGAACGAAGAGTTCCTGAAAGGTTTCGCAAAGGAATTGAAAGCCAAGTGTGGGGTCGGTGGATCTCATTCAATCGGAGAAAAATTCGGCTTGGTTGAGATTCAGGGAGATAAGCGAGACGCAGTCAAAAAAATTTTACAGGCAAAAGGAATTTCGTTTAAGGGCATGTAGTTCTGGACCTATGGGTCCTTGTATTTTTGTTCGATAAAAGTATCCTGTTTACATGCAGAATTACGGAACAAACATGAACGTAGGGGTGACCTTGGCTGCGAAAAAAATCGTCATAGTCGATGACTATGAGGAGAGCTGCAAGCTCTTGTCAGAAATTCTAAGCTCTACCTATGATTGCAAATACACGTCGGACAGCATGTCGGCCATGCAACTTATTAACGAACAAAAGCCGGACCTGATCCTTTTGGATTATAAAATGCCAGGAATGTTGGGTGTGGATGTTTGCCGCGAAGTTCGTGAGCAGGCGGAAATCAAGAATACACCAATCATTTTTGTCTCCGGTGCCGCAACTATCGATGAACGAATCAAAGCCTTTGAAACTGGTGCAAATGATTTCATCTCAAAGCCATTTCACGTCAAAGAACTTATTCTAAGAATCAAAGCCCGTTTGGCGGAAAAAGAGCCGGAAGTGACGGCAGAGTTGATCGCCGGTAACTTAAGAATGAATCTTTTGTCCCGTCAGATCTTCATTGATTCAGAAGAGGTGAGTTTAACGCCGAAGCAGTTTGATATTTTGAAGCTGTTGGTGGCTGACAAAAACAATCTGGTCACGCGTGAAAAATGTTTGAACGAAATCTGGGGCGACTCGGATGTGACTTCACGTAACGTGGACTCCCAAATCAACTATCTGAAGCGCAAAATTGCCAAGTTCAATGGTCGCATTGTGGCGGTGCCTTCTTTGGGCTACCGACTGGAAGCATAGACATTTTGTTGAAAGAATAAAAAGGCGGATTCCGCCTTTTTTTATTTAATCAAACTTTTGGCTTTCTTTTGTGTTTCGATCATTCGCTCATTGAATTTATCCAAGAACGTGGGTGAAACCTTGAAAATCGCCAGATGGTTTTGAAACAGATGGGTCGCAACATCAGGGTTTTTGGACAAGTTGCTTTTAACCCGTTTCAGTAAATCAGGTTCTGCAGTCAGTCTTTTTGCGAAATTTTCCATAAAGGCATCATCCTGAAATTTTTCGTAGCTGGTAATGCCTTCGCTTTTTAGATCCAGGTCCTTAACGATACCGTCGCGGCCTTCTTTAATTTGCCTGTCGATTTCCGCCGTATACTCGGGAAACTGGTAAGTCTTTGATGAATGCACAGCTTGCAGAAGCTTCATGGCAAGCTCAGAGCTTTTTTCGATTGTGATCTGACGTGGTTTTCCTTCTTCATCCAGCAACAGGGCATTATTAAATACATCCTCAGGGGATTCAGCGTGGGCTGGAGGAACCTCACCCATGGTTTTCATGATTTCTGCAGATGAGGTCAGAACCTCGAAACGCATGGCTTCTTCCAAAATCTCTTTGGAATCAAGACCCAAAACCTGTTCTTGGAGGGCTTTTAAGCGCATTTTGTCGTCCTTTTTAAGACGACGCAGATTCATGGTTTTCAAAGTATCCAATGAGGTTTCCAACCATTTTAAACCAATGCTATTCACGATGACCGGACCTTTGCATTGTGCCGTGGTTAGGGAAATACGCGCCAGCTTTAGTGAGTCCTGCAGGCTGCCTTTACGCTTGATTTGTGCATTTGTGATGTCAAATGCTTCGATTGCGCCGGTCATGACGGGTGAAGATAAACCACTTGCTGAATAGGCGTTGCAGCCCTGCAGGGACATGTCTGAAAACTTAAGAAAGTTTTTTGCAGTCTGTGTCGTGTTCTTGGATTTGGTAAATACCGTGAGTTGCGAGAAAAACTGACGACTTCCTGGAGATGGAATGATGATCTTCTCGGTTTCTGGCAATTGCGCATTAATCTTCGCAGAAATCTCGATCAATGATTTGTTTGTCTCGGGTTGATTTAACTCGCTTTTTTGTGGAGACAAAGTGATTGCAGTCGCTGTTTCTGGCGCTGTCTGTGCGGGTGTCGCTGAAGGGGTTGGACTTTCAGTCGGAGCAGCTGCTAAAGCGGCAGTTAGTAATAGAGAAAACATAAGCCTCCTAAAGTTTCATTTTACGGGCAGTTTTTGTAAGCTTTTGCACGGCCCACAAAATGTCTTTGTCATATGAAAATATTTTGTCGACGTCTTTCAAATCAATCCACGCGACGCCGCGATGATAGTCAGCATCCTGAACTTCGCGAACCTCGTGCCAAGGTTCGTTTAGGGTCGCCAGATAGAAGACTGTATCGCACGGCTGGTTTTTTCCGTTCCAAGTGAAGTCGTACTTGCGGCGGAATTCTGTATCTGGAAAAACTTTGATCTTATAATCAGTTTCTTCCAAAGTCTCGCGCACAGCCGTTGTCGCGGCTGTTTCGCCGGAGTCAATCTTTCCGCCTGGCAGGAAGAAGTACTTCTTTTTGGAAACTGGATCTTCAGCATGAAAACCTAAAAGTTTACTCTTATAAACCACCACCGCGGAAGCACGATGGCGGTACACCTTTTCAGATTTCACCAATTTCTGTTCATCACGGCGGCCTTGAAAAAAGGCTGAGATCAAATCTGAACATTCTTTTTCCAGAACTCCCGTTGTAACTGCCACCTGATGATTCAATCGGGAATCACTCAATACGTGATAAAGACTTTCAACCGCTCCACCTTTGGCGTCCTTCGCGGCATAAACCACGCGGCCCACGCGCGCTTGCTGAATAGCACCGGCGCACATCACGCAGGGCTCAAGGGTCACATACAGAGTGCAGTCTTCCAAACGCCAGGATTGAAGTTTTTTGGCGGCTCTGTGCAGGCACAATAGTTCTGCATGGCCCAGGGGAGTATGAAGAGTCTCGCGAACATTCGCGGCTTTGGATAAAAGTGCCCCGGTTGGGGAGACCAATACAGCGCCAATAGGTACTTCGCCGTTTTCACCGGCTGTGCGCGCAAGTTCCAAAGCCTTGCGCATCCATTTAATGTCTTGGTCGTGACTCGTCTTCATTGGGATATTTTAGAACGTTATCTTAAATAAGCTCAATAAAATTAAATAGATAAGATTTATTGGTGGTGCAATAATCCGAGACTTTAAGGGGCAGCAGCAGGGAAAGATTATAATACACCGCATTAAGACCTCGAGAGGTTGCCCCTCTGTTGCCTCTTTGTTATACACTCTCATTCTTATTTCTCTCTTTCGTCCACATTGGAAGGCAGGTGATTGTCGTGGCAATGGTTAAAATCAAAGACGGTGAGTCTTTTGAATCAGCGTTCCGTAAATTCAAAAAATCTTGCGAAAAAGCAGGTATTCTTTCTGAAGTTAAAAAACGCGAACACTTTGAAAAGCCTTCTGTAAGACTTAAAAAGAAATCTATCGCAGCTCGTAAGCGCGCTGTTAAGAAATCTCGTAAAGGTTGGGGCGAATAGTTCTTAATTGAATTATAGTTTCTTACTCACAAGAGGCGACCCACAAAGTCGCCTTTTGTCATAATCACCATAGGGAGTTTTCATGGAAATCAGAGACAAAATCATGGCTGATGTTAAAGCCGCAATGATCGCAAAAGAATCACTTAAGCTGACAGCACTTCGTGGCCTGCAAGCGGCGATCAAAAATCGTGAAATCGATATGCGCCCAGACCCAATCACTCCGGAAGAAGTGATGAACGTCGTAAAAAAATTAGTTAAACAACGTAAAGAATCCATCGACCAATTCCAACAAGCCGGTCGTCAGGATCTAGTGGATCAAGAATCTGCAGAATTGAAAGTTCTGGAAGTTTACTTGCCTGCACAAATGGGCCGCGAGCAAATCGAAGCTCTTGTTGTTGAAGTTATCGCTGCCACTGGCGCGAAAACTGTTAAAGACATGGGCCCGGTGATGAAAGAAGTCATCGCTCGTGCCGGTGGCGCTGCTGACAACAAAGTTGTAAGCGAAGTTATCAAAGCCAAACTAGCCTAGTTTTTCCTCGGAAGAATTGGACCTTGCCTAAAGCCTGCGGGGACTCATGTTCAAGTGAGTTCCCAAGGTAAAACTTGAACGAAACTTTGGAAGGTACATGCGTTTTTCCCAAGACTTTATTGAGAGAGTGTCCGAGGCGAATAACCTCGTCGATATCATCTCCCAATACACACAGCTAAAACAGAGCGGCAGTGGCCTTATGGGGCGTTGTCCGTTTCCAGATCACGCTGAAAAAACAGCGTCGTTCTCTGTTTCAGAAGTGAAGCAGGTCTACCACTGCTTTGGTTGTCATAAGAGTGGTAACTTGTATTCATTCCTGCGCGACTATCAGGGCATGAGCTTTCCTGAGGCTGTTGAGTACCTTGCAAACCGCGCCAGCATTCCAATTCCCGCTCCTGAAGCCCATGATCCACAACGTGATCAGGCCGCTGATAAAAAGAAGTCGTTGTTAAAAGTAAACAAGCTCGCTGCTGATTATTTTTCAGAGCAACTTCGCCGCGTTTCCAATGATCACCCGGTTAAGAAATATATCGCCAGCCGTGGCCTTTCCCAGGAAGTGATCGACACTTTCGGTATTGGTTATGCCATTGCTGAATGGGACGGCTTGGAGCGCGTTTTACAGAACAAACAAGTTCCGATGGCCTTGGCTGAAGAAGCGCGTCTGGTAAAGGCTCGTAATGGCAAACCAGGCTACTTCGATATCTTCCGCGATCGTTTGATGTTCCCGATCTTTTCTCCAATGGGTGAGCCCATTGCCTTCGGTGGACGTTATTTAGAGAAAAAAGAAACTGAACCGAAATATCTGAATTCTCCCGAGACGCCGGTCTTTATCAAAGGCCGTGTGCTTTACGGACTGTCGCAAACGGCCCGCTATATTCGCTCTGAGGATCAGGCATTGATCGTTGAGGGTTATATGGATCTGGTGTCCCTGTTCCAAGCAGGCATTAGAAACTCAGTAGCCACCATGGGCACGGCTTTGACGCCGGAACACGGTAAAATGCTTAAGCGCATGACCCGCAATGTGGTCGCGCTGTTTGACGGGGATTCTGCGGGGATGGAAGCGGCTGAGCGCAGCTTGCCGATCCTGCTGGCAGCGGATTTGTATCCCAAAGGACTTACTCTTCCGAACAGTATGGACCCTGATGATTATGTGAAGAAGTACGGCTCTGAGGCTCTGAAGGCTGAATTGGACCGTGCTCCTGATCTTTTCATGTTGATCCTAGGTCGTTGGATGGAGGGTTACCGTGGTGACGCTCCTGAAAAAGTGAAGCTTGCAGATAAACTGAAGCCACTTTTTGAGGTCATTCCAGATCAGCGCCTGCGTGATTTGTACTTAGCTGAGTCCGCGCAGAAGATGAATGTGACCCTGCCGTGGCTCCGTCAGGCTGTGGGATTACAAAGCAGCGGCCCTGTATATTCGCAGAACAGAAGCTCTTTCTCTAGGACGGTGCAGCCAAATCAAGGGGCTCAGCAAACTAACCAAACAGCGGCCCCTCAAGCGTCTGACTCTGTAGAAGGTGGCAAAATCACCCTCAAAGGAGCCTCAAAAGCCGAGGCTATGCTATTAGGATTGGTACTCAAAAGTCGTGCCAATTTTGAGCTGTTTGTGAATGAAAATGTGCTGGCAAGTATCGCTCATGCAGGAGTGAAAAAGATCCTGGAAAAAGCGACTGATGTGTATAGACAAGACTTAAATAAGTTTGATAAATTGACCAGTCTCCTTGTCTCCTATGTAGATCATCCGGAATTATTATTTGTAGAGGCACCAGCCAGTGAAGGTGACCCCGGATTTGATGAAGAAGCTGAGGCGAAGCTTCTGCGCGATTGCTTTAAGCGCGTGCGCGACAATTTCTTGCGCGATCAAGCAAAGCAGTTGGCTCTGGAATTAAAGTCCGAGCCAAGTTCAGAAAAGTTGGAACAGATTATGAAGGCACACAGAGATCGACTATCTCTGAATAAAGGATAAAGGCGGGTCATTGATGAAACAAAACCTACCAAACAAACAAGAGAAAGAGCCTGTTAAGGTTCTTTCTTTGCAGGAACAGGAAGCTCTGGTTAAAGAAGAAATCCAGAAATTCCTGAAGCTTGCGAAGGAAAAGGGTGCGTTGACGATCGAAGAGATCAACGACCTTCTTCCACCTGAAGTTATTGCCCCAGCTGCATTGGATCAGTTCATGCATGGCCTAGAGGCCGCGGGTGTAGTTATTTCAGACTTGTCTGAAACTTCGAAAGACGAAGAGGGCGAAGGAAACTTCCTGGAAAGCCCTGATTCTGAGGACGAAGAAGTAGATGAAGAAGAAAAAGCAGAAAGCGAAGACGTTAAGGGTAATGACCCCGTTCGCTTGTATTTGCGTAAAATGGGTTCCGTATCTCTACTAACTCGTGAGGGTGAGGTTGAGATTGCTCGTCGTATTGAAAAAGGGGAGCGTGAAATCGTTCGTGCGATCCTTTTGTCACCTCTGGGTACTTACGAGATCATTCAACTTGGTAAGCGTCTTGATGAAGGCCGTATCAAGGTTAAATCGATCTTCCGTGGTCTTGAGGACGAAGAAACTCAATACGATGAAAAGGAATACATCGATAAAATTCACGAATTGATCGGTAAAGTTACGGAGTACCAAAAGGCTTCTGTAAAACAATTCGAAGTTCTTCGTAGAGAAGAAACAAACACACCAGCTCGTCAGGCTGCAATGAAAGAACTCGTTGCGATGAATGACACTTTGATGGCTGTGTTCGAATCTGTGAACTTCAACCGTAAAACGATCAACCGTGTTGTGATCAAGTTCAAAAACTTGGTGAACCGTATCGGTACTCTACGTCGTCGTATCAAAGACGGTGTTGAGCGTACGTTCTCCAAAGACGTTGTTTCCATGACTGAGCGTATGAAGCTGGTTGAGAGCAACGAAAAAGAACTGACACGCATGACTCGTGATACAGGTCTTAACTATCAAAAATTCAGATCTTATGTGTTGCAAGCTCAGGAAGCAGAAATCCGTATTAAACGTTTGGATTCTGAAACTGAGATGAATCACACATGGGTTAAGGAAACATACACAGCTATCTGGAAAGGTGAGCGTGAGGCCGATGCAGCGAAATCTGAATTGGTTGAAGCGAATCTACGTCTAGTTGTATCTATCGCTAAGAAGTACACGAACCGCGGTCTTCAATTCCTGGATCTAATCCAGGAAGGTAACATCGGTTTGATGAAAGCGGTTGATAAGTTCGAATATCGTCGTGGTTACAAATTCTCGACATATGCGACTTGGTGGATCCGTCAGGCGATCACTCGTGCTATTGCCGATCAGGCGCGTACGATCCGTATCCCTGTTCACATGATTGAAACTATCAATAAGCTTGTTCGTACATCTCGTTACTTGATTCAAGAGCTTGGCCGTGAGCCAACCCCTGAAGAGATCGCAGATAAAATGGACATGCCAGTGGATAAAGTTCGTAAAGTTCTTAAAATCGCGAAAGAGCCGATTTCTTTGGAAACACCAGTAGGTGAAGAAGAAGATTCGCACTTGGGCGACTTTATCGAGGACAAAAAGGTTATCAACCCTGCAGAGGCGATTGTTAACCTGAACTTGGCGGAACAAACTCGCCGTGTTCTTGCGACTTTGACTCCGAGAGAAGAAAAAGTTCTTCGTATGCGTTTCGGTATCGGTGAAGAAGCCGATCATACTTTGGAAGAAGTAGGTCAGGACTTCAACGTTACTCGTGAGCGTATCCGTCAGATCGAGGCGAAAGCTCTTCGTAAGCTTCGTCATCCTTCTCGCAGCAACAAGTTGAAAGCTTTCGTAGACAGCTAGATCTGAAATACTCCGACGAAGTCGGAGTGCAAATTACTAAATGCAGAAATTAAAAAGGGCTCCTGATGGGAGCCCTTTTTTTATGCCTTTGGTTCCTGAACTTCGACTACTCGACTTGTATCAGATTATTCTCGATGCCATTCAGAACAGCTTTAAAGTGGGATTTCAGCGCCACGTCTTCGGCGACGGTGTGGCAGAATAGGAAAGTCAGCTGAATTTGCTCTCTAGGGGTTAGCTTAAAAAGATCCCATACCAACGGGAGTGTGCCGAAGGTAAAGTGTCGTTTTTTGTCGAAGACGAACTTAACGAAGGTCTTTGAGACCTGGAGTTGAGTGGCGCAATACTGTAGAGAGAAAGTTACTTTCTTTAGTTTGGCATCCTTGTACCTATCCTTAAGAAAGTCTCTGTAATCCGTATACTTGCTAATGTCTTCTGACAATTGAGCCTCCTGATAATAGGATACTTCTGAATATGAAATTGGATACGGTTATCAGATGTTAGTAAAAAAAACCGTATTCTTTATGAATACGGTGACCGTTCGGAACCACTATTTTAGTTGTACTTAATTGGGGATAAAGTTGCGTCCAATTCTTTTGCCGTATATGTTGCGTGCATCCAGTTCAGGTGAAGTTCAGTGAAGTTTCTTTAACGGAAACCATTCTGACACTGTCCCGCAACGGTAACCTATTTTAGGAAGTCCGATCCCTGCTGGTGAAACAATTTATCCCGCGGAGGAATTATGGATATCGAAACTCGCAAGAGTTCATCGCGCACGCACGTCTTTAAAACGGTCTTTCCAGGAGAGACCAATCACTACAATACACTTTATGGTGGCCTTGCATTGAATTGGATGGACGAAATAGCGTTCATCGCTGCCACTCGATTTTCACGGCAAAAGTATGTGACCGTCAGTAGTGATCGGGTGAATTTCAATATCCCAATTCCCGCAGGCACAATCGTTGAGTTGGATGCCTATGTAAGTAAAATAGGCACGACCAGTCTGGAAGTGACCGTGGATACTTACTGCGAGGATATGTATAGCGATAAGCGTACAAAATCCATGACGGGGATTTTCACTTTGGTCGCCATTGATGAAAATAGGAAAGCCATTCCCATCAAATTTCCAGAAGACTGATTTTGGCAAAAAAAAATGCCTCCGACTATAAATCGAAGGCATTTTGAAGAAGTTGAATATCCGGACTGAATTATTTCAAGTCAAAGCGATCCAAGTTCATAACTTTGTTCCATGCAGTCACAAAGTCTTTAGCAAACTTCTGTTTGCCATCGTTAGCTGCGTAAACTTCAGCAACCGCACGTAGTTCAGAGTGGGAGCCGAAGACCAAGTCCACTGGAGTTGCCGTCCATTTAACCGCATTTGTTTTGCGATCAAGACCTTCATAAAGTCCCTCAGTGGATGATTTTTGCCATTTTACTGACATATCCATCAAGTTCACAAAGAAGTCTGTGCTTAAAGTTCCTGGCTTCGCCGTGAACACACCATTTTTGGAGTGATCATAGTTGATATCAAGAACACGCAAACCGCCAACAAGTACTGTCATTTCCGGAACAGTCAAAGTCAGAAGATTCGCACGATCAACGAGTGCTTCTGCAGGAGAAAGGTAATTGCCTTCGCCATAGAAGTTACGGAATGCATCCGCTCTTGGTTCAAGATTTGCGAAAGAAGCTGCATCAGTTTGCTCTTGAGTCGCATCCACGCGGCCGGATTGGAATGGAACAGTTACGTTCATGCCACCAGCTTTCGCAGCTTGTTCGATACCCACGTTACCGCCAAGTACGATTAGATCCGCTACAGAAACTTTCTTGCCCCCTTTAGTGAAGTCTTTTTGGATAGACTCATATTTGGCAAGAATTGGAGCAAGTTCAGCTGGAGTGTTAACTTTCCAATCTTTCATTGGAGACAGACGAAGACGGGCACCGTTTGCACCACCACGCATGTCAGTTCCACGATAGTAAGCCGCAGAAGCCCAAGCTGTACGTACCAAATCAGAGTTTTTGATGCCAGAGGCGGAGATTTTCTTTTTCAAAGCAGAAACATCTGAAGCAGACAATTTTTTGTAAGTCGCTGCTGGAAGAGGATCTTGCCAAGTGAAAATTTCTTTAGGAGCTTCAGCACCGATGTAACGGGCACGAGGACCCATATCACGGTGAGTAAGCTTGAACCAAGCACGACCGAAGGCAGCTTCAAATTCTTTTGGGTTATCTAGGAATTTTTTGGAAATCTTGTTAAACGCCGGATCCATTTTCAATGATAGATCTGTTGTAAACATGATTGGAGCATGACGCTTGTTTGGATCGTGAGCGTCTGGAACCATTCCTGCGCCAGCACCTTTTTTAGGGATCCACTGAATCGCTCCAGCCGGACTCTTCGTTTGTTCCCAATCAAATTGGAAAAGGTTCGCCAGGAACATCATTGAGAAGTGAGTTGGAGTTGGAGTCCATGCACCCTCAAGGCCGCTGGTTACAGCATCTTTACCAACACCAGTGCCGCATTTGTTTTTCCAGCCTAGTCCTTGTTGTTCAGTTGGTGCGGCAGATGGATCTGCGCCGACGCAATGTTCAGGTTTGTGAGCACCATGAGCTTTACCGAAGGAGTGTCCACCGGCGATCAAAGCTACGATTTCCTCGTCATCCATGGCCATGCGACCGAAAGCCTGACGAATATCTGCTGCTGCAGCGATTGGATCTGGTTTTCCGTTTGGACCTTCAGGATTCACATAGATCAAACCCATCTGCATGGCTGCAACTGGTTTTTTACCAAGTTTGCCATCTCCTGTGCGACGTTGATCGCCACCCATCCATTTTGTTTCAGTTCCCCAGAAAACCAAATCTGGTTCCCATTGATCTTCACGACCACCGGCGAAGCCGATTGTTTTGAAGCCCATGGATTCCAAAGATACGTTTCCAGTCAGGATCATCAGGTCAGCCCAGGAAAGTTTTTTGCCATATTTTTGTTTTACAGGCCACAGAAGGCGGCGTGCTTTATCAAGGTTGGCATTATCAGGCCAGCTGTTCAACGGTTCGAAACGTTGTTGTCCGCTGCCGCCACCGCCGCGACCGTCAGCAGTACGGTATGTACCGGCACTGTGCCAGGCCATACGAATAAAGAAAGGACCGTAGTGACCGTAATCTGCAGGCCACCAGTCTTGAGATGTAGTTAGAACTTTGGAAATGTCTTTTTTTACTTCCGCTAGATTCAAAGTTTTGAATTCTTTTGCGTAGTCGAATCCTTTGTCCATTGGATCGGATTCAGTTGCATGTTGACGAAGTGGTGCAAGGTCCAGTCTTTCAGGCCACCAGAATTTATTGTCCGGGGCTTTTTCAACAGCGTCTTTGCCCTGAGCGAATGCTGCTCCGGCAGTCAATGCCATGGATAGCAATGCAACGCCCAGAAATGGTTTTTTAAACACGATATGTCTCCTTTGTATCGTTCAAATGTTGTTAGTTAGGTGACGTCTATTTTTCGTGTTATAGGGCAATTAGTAAAATTGATTAAACCTATTGGCATAATAGACAAATCCTATGGCCACAATTTCGCCGAAAAACGACAAACAATTGTTTCAGAGCAGAGTGTTTGTTTAATCAGGGATAATTTCATAAGTCGGGAGTGATTTCGTGCATTTGAGTAAGAGGATGCTCTTGATTTGTTTTGCTAAGCTAGAGCCCATTCGTGTGGCCAGATGATTGATCACATATAAACAGGATTTAAATTTCCTCAAATTGTTCAAAAATTTACCATTTCTATGCATCACATCAATTATTTCATTGAGGAGTTTTAAATGAAGTACGCCGTGTACTTGGTTGTGTTTCTGTGGATGGGGCTGGTTCAGGCCGCAGATCCTTTGCCTTCATGGAATGAGGGAAATATAAAAAAAGAAATTATAAGTTTCGTTAACGATGTAACCAAAGAAAATGGTTCGCGTTTTGTGAAGCCCGAAGATCGTATCGCAACTTTTGATAACGATGGCACGCTGTGGAGCGAAGTGCCCACGATCGAACTTGAGTTCACAAAATTTAGAATGAAGGAAATTCTAGCAGCCAATCCAGCGCTGAAAAAGCAAGAGCCCTACAAATCATTACTAGCCAAGGCAGCCGGCGCGGACGTGAAGCTTACACAAAAACAGATTCTGGACATTGTCGCTAAAACTCATTCCGGAATGAGTGAAGAGGAATTCGGCAAGCAAGTCAGGGAGTTTTTTAAAGAGGCCAGACATCCAAAACTTCATGTTCCGTACACGCAGGCAGTTTATCAACCCATGCTAGAGCTACTGGCATATTTGCGCGAAAACAACTTTCAGATATTCATAAGCTCCGGTGGGGAGATTGCGTTCATGCGCCAAGTGGTTCCTGAAATATACGGCATTCCGACTCAAAATATTATTGGTTCCTTCTTTGTGGATAAAACGGAGGAAAAGAACGGCCGACTGCAAGTTATGCGAACGGCGCAATTGGGACTGTTAAATGATAAAGGCGGTAAGCCCGTCGGTATTGTTCGCCACATTGGCAAGCGGCCCATTATTTCTGTAGGGAACGAACGGAACGGTGGCGACATCGAGCATTTAAGATTCTCAAGTGAAAGTTCCCTTCCGAACTTTCAAATTATGGTGAATCACGACGATGCAGAACGTGAGGCCGCCTACAGCGAGAAAGACAATGCGTCTTTGAACGCCGCTAAGAAATTTGGATTTAAAGTTCTAAGTATGAAAAACGACTGGAAGCAGATTTTTCCAGTCGCAGACAAAATCGCACAACAAAAACAAAACGATCATAAATGATTTATGAAGGAGAAAAGTATGGTGAAACCAGGGACGGAGAAAAAAGAAGAACGGAAATCCGATGGTAAAGGTAAGTCGGCAAAACCGAATATCTTGGTCATCATGGGTGATGATATCGGTATATCCAATCTAAGTTGTTACAGTCGCGGGATGATGGGGTATCACACTCCAAATATCGACCGTATTGCGCATGAAGGCATGTTGTTCACTGATTCTTATGGTGAGCAGAGTTGTACTGCCGGTCGTGCATCGTTCATGACAGGGCAAAGCTGCTTCCGAACGGGTTTGACCAAAGTGGGCATGCCTGGATCTGTGATTGGTCTTTCGAAAGATGATCCAACAATTGCTGAACTGCTAAAACCATTAGGGTACGCAACAGGTCAGTTTGGTAAAAATCACTTCGGTGATCGCAATGAATTTTTACCGACCGTGCACGGCTTCGATGAGTTCTATGGAAATCTATATCATTTGAACGCTGAAGAAGAGCCGGAGAACATCGACTATCCAAAAAATGAAGAATTCAGAAAACAACTTTTGCCGAGAGGCGTGTTGCGTTGTAAGGCGACGACCAAAGACGATTCAACCGAGCACGAGCGTTGGGGGCGAGTTGGAAAGCAGACTATTGAAGATACAGGACCACTTACAAAATTGCGTATGGAAACTTGCGATGATGAATTTGTGGATGAAGCGAAAAAATTCATTTCCAAACAAAATGATGAAGGCAAGCCGTGGTTTGTTTGGTTGAACACAACTCATATGCATTGTCGGACTCATACCAAGCCTGAAAGCATTGGCCAGGCAGGGCCGCATCAGTCTCGCTATCATGATACGATGATAGATCACGATAAAAATGTCGGTGATGTATTGAATCTCTTGGATGATTTGAACATCACTGAGGAGACGATTGTTCTGTATACCACAGACAATGGGCCTCATATGAACACTTGGCCGGATGGTGCAATGACGCCATTTAGAAGTGAAAAGAATACGAACTGGGAAGGTGCTTTCCGTGTTCCGATGATGGTGCGTTGGCCAAATAAAATCAAAGCGGGCAGCATTTCAAATGAAATGGTTCAGCATCATGATTGGTTGCCGACGTTTTTAGCTGCAGCCGGAGATATGGATGTGGTGGAACGACTGAAAAAAGGCGCCGACTTCGGAGAGAAGAATTTTAAAGTGCACATCGATGGCTTCAACTTGATACCTTATTTGACGGGTAAGGAAAAAGAAAGTCCTCGCAAAGGATTTATCTATTGGAGCGACGATGGCGATCTGGTGGCTTTACGCTACGGAAACTGGAAAGCCGTATTTGCTGAGCAAAGATGCAAAGGTACCTTGGAAGTCTGGGGCGAGCCGTTTGTGAAAATGCGTATTCCAAAACTTTTCAATTTGCGCACGGATCCCTATGAAAGAGCTGATGTGACTTCCAATACTTACTGGGATTGGTACTTAAGCCGGGCATTCATGTTGATGGCTGCTCAATCAGTGGTGTCAAAGTTTATGGCGACATTTGAGGAGTTCCCACCTCGTCAAAAAGCGGCATCATTCACGGTTGATCAGATTTTAGAGAAAATGTCGAATGCTGCGGGATATGCACATAATGATTCAGAAGGGAATGCCGTTGCATCGGCAGTCACCGAAAAGTCACCCGGTCGGGAGAATCAATTCAGAGGCAAAGATAAGAAATCTGATGGTGGAGAACACCGTGCACATTAAGGATTAAGCAGTGTCACAAGTAGTTGAAGTTGAAAAAACCCACGAGGAAGGGGAGCGAAAAGCTCCCTTTCCGAATATGGTGTGGATTCCTGGTGGTTTGTTTAAGATGGGATCTGATCATCACTATTCTGAAGAAGCTCCAGCACACAGAGTAAAAGTCGATGGATTCTGGATGGATCAATATGCGGTCACCAACCGGGACTTTGCGGAGTTTGTTCAGGCAACTGGTTACAAAACTTTCTGTGAGAAGATTCCAGATCTTTCTCAGTATCCCGGCGCAACACCTGAAATGCTGGTGCCGGCTTCCGTGGTATTTGTGAAACCTGATGGTCCCGTGGATTTAAGAAATCCATATCAATGGTGGCAGTTCATACCTGGAGCAAACTGGCGTTCGCCTCAAGGGCCGGCTAGTTCAATTGGTAATCGTATGGATCATCCCGTTGTGCATTTGGCTTGGCAGGACATCGAAGCGTATTCCCTTTGGGCAGGCAAAGAAATTCCTACGGAAGCAGAATGGGAATTCGCCGCGAACGGTGGCCATGAGGGTCGAGAGTTTGCCTGGGGTGATGAATTGGTTCCCAACGGAATTCATCAGGCGAATACCTGGCAAGGAACTTTCCCTTGGCAGAATTTGGGTGATGACGGCTTTGAAGGAACGTCTCCGGTGGGTAGCTATCCGCCGAATGACTATGGGTTGTTTGATATGATCGGAAATGTCTGGGAATGGACATCTGCTTGGTACAGCCCGAGACATCCCGATGAAAAGCCCAAGGCTTGTTGTATTCCCAAGAATCCACGTGGAGCAAATGAAACCGAGAGTTTCGATCCTCGCCAGGAGATTAAGATTTCAAGAAAAGTAATGAAGGGTGGGTCACATCTTTGTGCTCCCAATTATTGCAAACGCTATCGTCCATCGGCACGAATGGCGCAGCCAGTGGACACTTCGACTTCGCATTTGGGATTTCGATGTATAGTTCGAGAGGTGCGCTAGCAAGGAAGGTCTGATTGGAAGAATTTGTTCACGATTGGACAAAAATTATTTCGTTATGCCTGGAATTTATTGCCGCTCTTTTGATGGCGGTAGGCGCCCTTGAAGCTACGTTTAAACTTTGTAGAGTTTCTATTTTTGGCAGTACAGGAGACCTCTTAAGACGGGGAATCTGGCTGGGTTTTGCCAGATGGATCATACTTGGCCTGGAGTTCATGATGGCGGCCGACGTTGTGTCCACGATTGTTTCACCCACGTGGGATGAAATCGGCATGCTGGCATCAATCGCGTTAATACGCACCTTCTTAAGCTACTTTATGGAGCGGGACCTTGAAGCTGCGAATAGAAACAAGGAGTCGGTCTGATGGAAATTGAGCCTAAGAAAGATCTATCGACTGACCTTGCTCAGCAGCGAACCGCAATGGCGTCGGACCGCACAAGTATGGCGGAGAATCGCACCAGCATGGCTGAAGATAGAAGCAGTCTTGCGACGGCAAGGTCTCATCTTGCAAATGAAAGAACTCATCTGGCTTATATGAGGACGGGTATTTCATTGGTGAGCTTGGGAATCACCATGAATCGGTTCAGCTGGTTTATGATGGATAATAAATCAATATCTCGATTTGGTGGGATTGGGTTCTTGAATGACGCCAAGAATATTGGTTTAGGCATGGTGATACTGGGTAGCGCCATGCTGATCTGGTCTTTGTTTCGTTATAATTCAGCAACTACTGCGATCAATAATTTTCAGTATCAACCCGCTCACCGTTCGGTTTTGATTTTTACTCTTGTTTTAATTCTGTTGGGAGTTGGTTCAACGATCTGGTTGATCGTTTAGCGAGGTGATCTATGGATGGTAATTACGAAGTTGGTGTGTTGCAGGTCTTTACTGTGTTTTTTATTATGATGGGCCCTCTTAGATTGTTGCCGATGTTTGCCTCTGCAACTGCACAACTGGCACCCGGGCAGGTTCGCACTCTTGCGGTAAAATCTACTTTTCTTGCAGTTCCATTGTTCATTGTGGCTGGATTTGTTGGGCAGAATCTGATGGAGAAGTGGCATATCCCTTCAGCGATTTTGCAGATAACCAACGGAATCATTTTTGCATTTGTTGCATTTCCGATGGTTTTGAAGTTTGCCTCTGCAAATCAAAAGACGGGACCTCAGCCGGAAAAAGAACTAAATCCTTTTTCAGTTGTATTGAATATGATCACAACAGCTTATGGGCTAGGCACTCTTATTATGCTCTTGGCATTAAGCAGAGATACACAGCGGACTCTTTTGATTTTCGCAGCTCTTGGTGCCGTTTTGATATGTAACTTTCTAACGATGTTCTTTATTCGTCAATTGAGAGGCAAGGCTGTGTTCGTTACTTTGCAGATTCTGGGTGCGTTCTTAGGAGTCTTGCAGGCTTCCCTTGCTATTGAAATGATCCACAAGGGATGGGCCAGTCTTAACGGCTGATAATTTTCTTAATAGTCGCGGCAACCAGATCAATCTTTTCCTGAAGAGTTGGTGTGGCTGAAATTTTCTGAAACCCTGGGTGACCGCTCCAAGCTTTTTCCAATTGTTGTTCGCTATGCAGACTTTGCTGATAGTTGTGGAATCTTTTGTCATTCACTCCACCAAACATTTCAGGTGTTGGTAGCTCAAGGAATAAGACGTCCGTGAACTTGCGATACTCAGCACTTTTATCGATTGCGAACTGTTTTAGATAGTCCTCTGGGCCAGGGGGCCAGAAGCCCGCACCATCCAGAGTGCCCCGGTCAAAAACCATAAATTTTGCCTCGGGGTTTTGATGAGGGAGGATGAACTCCAATCCACGTTGGACTTCCACGATGGCGTTTTGAAACGCGCGGATCTCTGCCAGCTCCGTATGCTGTGGGGGTGGGAAGCCCCCGCTTAACAGCACCACAGCACTTTCCGGTATTAATGCCACTTGATTGCCGTAAATTGATTTAAGTTCATTCATGACAGAGCTTTTTCCGCTGGAAGGAGCGCCAGTGAGAACAATTCGTTTAAGGCTGGAATTTTCAAGATGTGACACAGTTGAACCCTTTATAGATCTTTCAGAGGATGATTGTCTTTGTTCCAAAGCGGCTTGAAGTAGCCCTCAATCCATTCATTTGAAGCTTCATCCAGAGTGGACGGATTCCATTTTGGATTCTGATCCTTGTCGACCAAAAGTGCGCGTACACCTTCGGCAAAATCAGGATGGCGGCAGCACTGCACAGCCAGGTTCAATTCTGATTGGAAGACTTCTTCAAGAGTGTAATTTGCTGTTCGGCGCAGTTGTTCGAAAATGACCTTAACGGAACTTGGTGAACCGGCATTCATTGTTTTAAGGCCGCCCGCGAACCACTCTTCATTTAGTGCGGCTTTAGTGACAAGATCGCGATACTCCGTTGCTGATGTGGCGTTTCTCCATTGTTTCACTGTTGATCCGAATTTATGCAGATCAGATGTTGGTGGAGATGTGGAAAAACCTGCAAGAGTGTTTTTAACCAGCTCACGATTCTGGGCGGTATTTCCGCTCCAGTTTATTTTTTGAAGTGATGTCAGGATATCTTCTTTGGCCGTTGAAGGGACATAGTGATTGGCAAGGCTCAGATAGATGGCATCGGCCCCGTTGAGTCTGGCGCCTGTAAGTGCCAGATAGTATCCCCAGCCTTCCGGCATTTTATTCAGAAACCAACTGCCGCCGACATCGGGGAATAGTCCGATAGTGACCTCGGGCATGGCAAGTTTGCTTTTTTCTGTGACGATACGGTCAGAAGCACCTGCAAATAATCCAATACCACCACCCATCACAACGCCGTCACCCCAAACGATGATCGGCTTTTTAAAGCGATGGATCAGATGATCGACCTTATACTCTTTGGTGAAAAAATCAGTGCAAGCTTCAGTTGCCAGATTGGATCCGTTATTTCTGTCGTCGATGATCGCATTGTAAAGACGACGAACGTCACCGCCGGCGCAGAATGCTTTTTCTCCAGATCCTTGCAGAAACACGCAGCTAATTTGTGGATCATTCTGCCATTGATTCAAAATGTCCCAAAGGCCCTCAACCATGCTCAGGGTCAATGAATTCAAACTGCGAGGAGCATCGAGTGTTAGAACTCCGACCCCGTTTTTTATTTGCGTGCTAAGTTCTTGTGTCATGTTTCTTTCAACTTTTGATTTAGTACATAACGACGTCGAAGGACCGTCAACCATCTTCGACGCCGAGGGTAATCTCAGTATAGCCCGCCTCCTATTGAGACCTTGAAATTATGAAGTCTCTTATTGAAACGAGTGTTGCGTAAAGGACCCGTATAAACATGATAATTTCGAGATGAGCTAATGTGAAGAAACTAACGTTCCGATAAGTACTATGTCCACCAAAACAAGAATGAAATAAAGGGAGCGGTACGTTTATGATGAAACCTTTAGTAAAGATGATTCTAGTAGGCACGTTAGCAACTTCAACTTTGGCAGGATGTGAAGCTACGGAAGAAAGTCCGAGTACGGGCTCGAGCTTTACATACGCAGGGTTGGCAAAAACTTGGACGAGCGGTTGCATCACCGCTACTGATGGAATCGTGAGTAGTGCCAATCGAACAAAAATTGATCTGACGTTGAACGGTGATGGATCTTTCAGTCACACTCAGTACTGGTTTACCGGCGGTAGTTGCATTAGCTATGCGATCTATTACAGATCAGCGGGAACCTTCACGATCGGTTCAGCTACAGGGGCATTGTATCCACTGGCATTTACAGTGACATCTTCAGCAATGATGGCGTGGAACACATCGGTGCAAGCAAATGTAAATACGGCTTGCGGCGGAAGCAGTCCATATCAAAGTACACCGAGCGCGTCTGATAATGGGATGTCCAAATCTACTTACATGATGACTTGTAGTTCAATGGTGCTACCAAACAGTAGCAACAAGTTCGTGGATAATGTGGCCTCACTAAGTGGCGGAGTTCTAAGTCTTGGTCAGAACCAAAATGGTGTGCCTGGAGAATTCCAAGGTGGCTCGGTTCCGACTTCAACATCTGTTGATTTTTATTAATCACCAAGGGGAGTTTGCTCCCCCTTTCTCATTTCTTCATTGCCGGCAAGCATTGCTGCATAAAATACCTTCCGTAAGCATCTTAAGTTTTAGACAATAAATAAAAAGGAGTATTTATGGGCTCATATGTAGATGGATTTGTAATTCCCATTCCAAAGGGTAAAGTTGCGGCTTACAAAAAAATGGCCAAGATGGGCTGCAAAACGTGGATGAAGCACGGGGCGCTGGCGTACTTTGAATGTGTAGCTGACGATACCAAAGCGCCTTACAGTTTGAACTTTCCACAGATGTGCAAAGTTAAGAAGAATGAAACTGTGATCTTTGCCTTTATCGTATTTAAATCAAAAGCACACCGCAAACAGGTGAATGCAAAAGTTCACAAAGAGTTCAGTCAAATGCCTGGTGCTGAAAACTTCTCGATGCCATTTGATGCTTCAAAAATGGCTTACGGCGGATTCAAAACTTTGGTTCAAGATTAATTGCTTAACGTCCGCCTTCGCCAAGGCTTCGGCGGACATCCTTCGCGTGTTTTTAATTTCTATAGCATTAACTTTGAAAATCAGTGGCCTGCCAAGCCATAGCCCGCAGGGCGAAGGATGGTAGGGGGCGAGGGACTTGAACCCCCGATCCCAGTGTTATGAGCACCGTGCTTTAACCAACTAAGCTAGCCCCCCACTTTAGGAAAACTAAACTTATCAAAAGACATTGGAGTTGGCAAAAGCGCGGCGCGTAAGTGTTAGTGTGTGGGGCGATTTTCGCGATTTTTGGTGTTCGACGGGATAATCTGTTCACTGACGCTGCCATAAGCACCCACTTTGCCGAGGATTATCTCAGGTGTGGTCATTCCAATATGGCTGAAGTGGGCGTTGCGAAACTCGGCAGCCAGGTGAATGGACTCGCGGAGACCGTCCTCATCCCTGAAAACGCAGACCCCAACGCCCTGGCCATCGGGGGTGGTAATCCAGCTATAGGAAACAAAGCCTTCCATCTGCTCCAGCAAAGGGACGAACATTTGCTGCAACTTTTCCCCAATCTCCTGAATATACACTGGGCTGAAACGATATGTACGTACCGAAGCAAACATACCCACCTCCAATTAATATTCCATTGGAATACCTCAAAGTTGTGTAGGTGCTAGCAGCAGGCTTGTGGAAAAACAGGGAATTCTAGTGTTTATAACACTTAAATTCTGAGTAAGGCGGGTTGTCGAGTTCGGCACTTGTTGTTGGATCCACCACCGCCAAACCCAAACTGACTTCGCGGTTGCGGTACATATACGTTCTGTACTGAGACCAAGGAGAGTCCACTTCAAACTTGAATTTTGTGGAGCTGACAGACTTCCAAGGATTCTTGCGCACATCATTTCCCGGGAATGTCGTCGTCAATTGAGATTTGAATAATGTTCCATGATTGTAGGTCACCTGCCATTGGAATGAGAACTCTGCCGATTTGCCAAAGCAGCGATAGGTCATCAAGTCAGGTGAAGGAGCCGCAAGTGCTACAGAGGAAAGAATTGAAGTCACAATAAGCGCTGCAAAGTATTTCATAAAAACCTCGAGGGAATCATTGCGTGAGAGTGTTCCCATGACAAGCTTCAAAGCACTCTCTCTCATTTGTGTTGCAACGACCCAGACCAGAGGGGGATAGGCATTGACCTTAACGGATCAGTTTATAAAATAAGGGAATGAAAAAACATCTGGTTACGGCAATCATCGCAGCGGTATTGGGCTTGGCACTTCAGGCCTGCTCACCATCAGGATCTCTGATCGCGCATCAAAGAGGCGCGGATTTTTATGGGAAGTTTGTAAATCCGGCCGCTGATTGGCCACAGGCTGAAAGCAAAATCGATGAACTAAAAGTCCTGCAAACAAACAGCGAGTATCCAATGCGTTACGTGTTGTTTGATAACGGCAAATTCTATTATCAAGTGGATAAGCTTGGAAACGGTGAGGGAGTTTGGTCCTACGAAAATGGGGCCCTGATTGTTACAGCTCAGCGTACGATTTTTAAGATGGAGCTTGCGGTGTCTGCCGCCAAAGAAACGGGCGACGAAACTATCGTGCGTTTTTATGATCGTCATGGCTTTAACGAAATGCCAATCAAGCTGCGAAACCCTGAAGCTTTGAAGGCGCAAGGAAAGTCGGCGCCACAGCTAAGAAACTTCACTCGATCAGAGAAGAACATCTAGAAATAAAAAAGGGAGCTTCGCAGCTCCCTTTTTCGTATTTAAATTTAGACTATTTTTCGATGGTGCAGGAGAAGCTATAGCTCTCTTGAATCTCATAGCCCTTAAAGAAGCCCTTGCGGGCAGAGTAATCCAAAATCAACAAGCTCGCATTTGGCCAGTAGATTGAAGTGATACGTTTGCTCTCGCGAGTTGTGCTGTACGTGGCGCTAAGCCCTTTCAAATCAATTGATTTGGAAGTTGCGGCGTTGATCACGACCATGTCTTGGACCGTCTGATAAAGATATTGGTTGTCTCCGACTTTGGCGATTACAAGACAAATTGGCTTTTGGCCTTCTTGTTCCGGTTGGCAATCGAACAATGTTGTTGGCGAGGCATTTAGTGGAAGAGTTGTTGCAGCCACTTCTTCGCATGTTGCGGCTTTTGCGTTGGCAACTGCAAGAATCAAAAGAACAAAGAAAATACTAACGTGTTTCATAAATCCTACTTAAGAGTTTCGCACTCTGTTTTAACGATATCGTACCAGTTGTCAGAATTTTTCTTGAAGACAGTAAGGCATTCAAAAGTAGGGGCTACGCCTTTCACTTTGTAGTTAGCACGAGCAACTGAAATGATCGCAACATCATAACCTTCTACTTGTGTGAACTTGTGATCGATGGACACGATACTTTCGTCGAAACCCAGTGTTTCAAGAACACTGTCCGTTGTCATAATGGAGATTTCTTTCATCGCTCCCGCAGATGCGAAAGATGAACCAAGAACTACCGCCGCGATAATGAAAAATGCCTTCACAGTAACCTCCGAAAAATCTGAATGAATGATCGACGGAGGTTTACAAAAATTTAGTTAATTTGGGCAGTACAGAGTGAAAAACCTGTCAATTTTACTCGAGGATTCACAGATCGGTGATGCAAACGAAGCGGTCGTAAGGAGGCGGTTCCACGACGGCACTGGTGATGGAGTCCACCAAAATCAGGCTGAAACTGTGACCTTCTTTGGTTAGAAACGCCTTATATTGATTAAAAGGGGAATCCACGGCGAATTTGTTATAGTTAGGGGTCGAAATCTCTCTCCAGCCATAGTCCATAGAGTCGCTGTATCCGGAACTTGTGGTCAGTCGACTGCGGGAAAGCCCGGGGGAGTGAATTTCGATATTGTATCTGAAAAAGAAGCCCTGCTCATATGCTCGGCCGTGGCAGCGAAAGGATGTGTCTGCTGAAAAAGCTGGAAGGGAAAACAGGATGTGGACCGCAACAAGCAAAGAACGAAGGTGTTTCATTCCCATTAGCTTGCTGCGGTCGCAATGTCTAAGCAAGTGATTTCATGTCGATCACAAAGCGATACTTCACATCGCTTTTGATCATGCGTTCATAGGCTTCGTTGATTTTTTGAGCGGGAATCATTTCGATGTCAGACACGATTCCGTGTTTTGCACAGAAGTCCAACATCTCTTGAGTTTCCTGGATGCCGCCAATCAAAGAGCCACCAAGCTTTCGGCGTCCCATAATCAGGGCGCCTGCCGCTAGAGTCGGCGGAGTGTCTGGCAAACCCACCAGAACCATATTTCCATCACGACGAAGCATGCTCAGGTAAAGATTGTAGTCATGAGGAGCAGACACCGTGTCGATGATAAAATCAAAAGAACCCATGTGAGCTTTCATTTGCTCCATGTCCTTGGAGATAATCACCTCGTGGGCACCCAGGCGTTTTGCGTCATCAACCTTTGAAGGTGAAGTCGTGAAAACTGCAACGTTTGCGCCCATGGCATTTGCAAGTTTCACAGCCATGTGACCCAAGCCGCCCAATCCAACGACGCCCACTTTTTGTCCTTTGGTCACATTCCAATGACGAAGCGGGGAGTAAGTGGTGATGCCCGCGCACAACAAAGGAGCGGCTGCCGCCAGATCCAGATTTTTGGGAATCGAAAGGCAGAACTCTTCGCGAGTCACGATAGATGTTGAATAACCACCGAAGGTGGGTGTTCCATCTTTCTCTTTGGAATTGTAGGTGCCAACGAAACCTCTTTCGCAGAATTGCTCCAGGCCTTCTTTACAAGAGGCGCAATCCAGGCACGAGTCCACCATGCATCCGACGCCGGCAAGATCACCGACGTTGAATTTTTTAACTTTTGATCCGACAGCTGTCACTTTGCCGACAATTTCATGACCCGGTACCATCGGGAACATTCCTTTGCCCCATTCGTCACGAACCTGATGGACGTCAGAGTGGCAAACACCGCAATAATGAATTTCAATATGAACATCATTATCGCGAAGTTCGCGGCGCTCGAAACTAAAAGGTGCAAGGGGAGCTTTGGCCGATGGTGCGGCGAATGCTTTTGCCTTAATCATAAAAACCTCCAATTAAGATATTGAACAACAATCATAGCGATCAGTGGGAAAATGGACAGTGAAATTAGTGAAAGGCTGTGGCATAGTTAGGAGTATGAAAATCAAAGTCAGCCATATATTGGTGCAACACTCTTACGAAGCCGATGATATTTTGCGATCCCTGAAAGATGGCAAAGATTTTGAGGAACTTGCGCGCAAGTTTTCAAAGTGCTCGTCCGCAGCTGATGGCGGAAACTTAGGTGTTTTTTCAGAAGGCCGTCTGGATCCTGATTTTGAGGAAGCCGCCTTCGCATTGAAAGTGGGCCAAACCACGACTAAACCAATTCGTACGCGCTTTGGATATCACATCATTCGCAGAACCGCGTAAACAAACACGTAACTTTTTGATTCAAGCATCATTCATCTTTTTTCGCCCAGAATTCCGACGGTTTCCGACGAACGACTGGTAAAACCCTGCGCGCAATAAAAAACATTAAATTCTAAATGTGAATACTCCGAAGGGATCAGGAACTACCTTAGGAGGGATTTGAGATGCTTGCACCTCGTTCAGTAATCTACCTTGGTACGTTGTCTCTGGTTCTGGCCATGACGGCTTGCGGACCAAGTAATGAAGGCCTTACGGCGATTGATGAAACCGGCGATGAGACGGCATCTATTGTTGACCCAGGAACTGGGACAGTAACGGATGAAGTACCGGGCGGAAATAATAGTCAATCCGTCGCTCCTCAAAAACTATTGTTAAATCAGGCGATGAGTGTTCGCTATGAAAGTAACAGTATTCTGGAAAACAAAGCGGAGCTTCCTGCGGGAACTCAGATTGAGGTTCCAGAGGACTATTCCACCAAGAATCTGGATTATCGTGATTCCGATGGGAAGATTGTCAGATCCAGCACAGGCTTTATTTACCCAATTAAAGTCGTATCGGTCCCATCTTCGTTTGCGTCTCAATTTCCTCAAAGCAAAATTGATTCCCTGAACAAAACCTCAGGGGGACTTTTTATCTTCGCTTCGATTGTTGGAAGTTTGCAAGGAGCTGAAGGTAACTTCGCGGTGATAAAGCCCGCTGCAGCTGGAGAGGGTTTCTTAAAAAATTACAATACCACCGGCAAACCGAAGTTCAGTTACACAACTTCTTCGACGAAGCGCTTTCCTAAAATCAACAAGGGCGTTGATCCCACAAGCTTAAGCACAGCAGATCGTGCGAAGTGGAATGCGATCTATGCAGAGCTTAGAAAAGTCGCCAACCGTGAAATTGAAACTCCCAAGTCTTATCTGATGGTGGATGCCACAACTGCAAAAGCGGCATCTCTGGACTATGAGAAAACCGGCAAAGTGGCATTGAATGGAGCTTGGTCCATCGCTGTTCAACAAACAGCAGTTCGCCATGGCTTTGCAAATGTTCCTTGTGCGGAATTTCAATCTGAACTTGTCCGAGAAGCTTATCAACGTGCGGGTTACCGTGTGAGTGATGACTTCAACACAAGTAAAGGCAATAAGCTTATTTGGTCCAGTACGGCGGCCGTGGTGAATTTTTCGATGTCTCTGTATAAGGCCGGCTGGATTGCCTGGGATGGGACAAAGTATAAACCCATGACCGGCGCTATCTTGATGAATGGTTCGGGAATTTCTCCGGGGCATACTTATATTTCAGGAAGCGATGACGGCATGATTATCGTTGATAATGGTGCGCCTCAAGGTCGTGACCTTAGAAAAACTTCCGATTCAATTATCAGTATGATGTTTGAGACAGGTGTTTTTTTCCTGCCTCCAGGAATCAACCCGCCGACTTGGTAATTCGTTTCGGCGAATAAAGAGTTAAAACATTTCCTAAAAGACAAAGTGCGACTCCCGCGACAATGTAGGGAGTCCACTTAAAGTCCTCATACATGCTGGAAAGAGTCAGTGCAATAATCGGGGAGACAACACCGGAATAGGCGGCTCTTTCGGCGCCAATTCGTCCTGCAAGCAATAAGTATGCTCCGAACGCAAACACCGATCCAAATAATGAAAGATACATCAAAGAGCTTAAGTACTTTGCCGTCATGGGAATGGCGAAGCTATGTTGCAAAACCAACCCGACCATCAAAGTAAAGATGCTTCCGTACAGCATGCCCCAGGTGTTTGAGATAACCACGGGCACCGCTTTTCGATAGGATCGTTGCGAAAGCATGTTTCCAGTGGAAGCTGACAAAGTTGCGATCAATCCCAGCACCAATCCAAAAATGGTATTGCGGTTGGCTTGCAGGCCCGTGATCTCGTTCATAAATATCAGGGCGATACCTGCTCCACCCAAAAGAGATCCGGCAACAACTTTGGGTGTGATGGGTTTCTTAAAGAAAATCTTCATTCCCAGCATATTGTAAGGAACGATGACCGTAAAACAAATGGCAGCGATGCCGGAACTGATCATCGTTTCTGACCAATACACCAACATATAGTTGATGGAAAACATGAAGATCCCCATCGCCAGAAAATTCAGATGGTCTTGCTTACCGTAACTCAACTTTTTTCGGGTGATCAGGCAGTAGGAGAATAGCAGAGCTGCACCCAAGGCAAATCGCCAAAATACCGAGGCAATTGGGGAGGCCGAGTCGACTTGAAAAGTGATAACGAGCCAAGTGGAGCCCCAGATCAGAGTGCATATAGCATACAGGAGGAAATTCATGGGATTCACAGTGGGCAAGTTCTCAGCTTAAGTCAAGAAATGGACCTTCTGGACCCCTTAGGTTGCCTAATTCCATATCCGTTAGTATTCTTCATATATTGACTAAGGTGGTACTGGTGAAAAGACTTCTATTTGCAATCATCACATCTGTTTCGTTGTCGACTATGGCAGCACCTAAAGACTCTGGTAAAGAAACACAGCCATATCGTGGTGTGGTTTATTTCAAGTACGATCTTAATGGAAAAAAGCATCGCGAAACCCTGCACATTCAAAAAGACAAGATCCGTGTGAATGCTGAAGAAGTTCAGAAAAAGAACTGGAAGAAGGGTGAGCCTGCGATGAAAGTGGTGACCAAACTTGAGAAGTCATCCACTGCAAAATGCACAGCAGGAAAATACACTCTGAAAGTTGAAAAGGGCGGTAAAAAAAGCCAGACAGAATCCGGTTGTGTCGGCACGCCTCGTTTTAAGCAGCTTGAAACATCTTTTGCCACTTTGAAAGGCCTTGTGCCGAAGCAATACAACAAAGACATGACTCCGCAGTAGTCATGTCTTTGATTTCGATTAACGTTTACCAGTAAACTTCAAGCGACGGAAATACAGCAGACGATTGTTTGCAGGCATTTCGTAGTCCTTCACCAGCTCAAATTCATTTTTAAACATCGCACTGATAACATCTTCAAATGCGCGGATGCCGCTTTGAGGGTTGGCTTCACGCAGAGTTTTGTCGAACTCTTCGTTCGTGGGTGCGGTGAATTTGCCGTTGTAGTTGAAAGGTCCATAAATCAAAACCTTGCCGCCTTCCTGCAGGCGTCCGCTGATCAGCTTGATAAAGGTTTTGCATTCCTTCCAACTCATGATGTGAAAGGTATTGATGGTCAGGATCACATCGTAAGAGCGGATTGGAAAATCATCTTCACCAACCTTCATGCGATACGGAGTCTTGATGTTGGGAGATCCTTCCTCCTTGATGCGGGCTTTAAGGGCCGGCAGGTTTTCGCTGACTTCAGTGGGTTGCCATTCCATTTTTGGAAAAAAGGGAGCCAGGTAGACTGCATGTTGCCCGGTTCCTGAACCAACTTCTAAAAGTCTTTGATCCTCGGGGCGGATGACTTTTTTAAGTACTTCCAGAATGGGTTCTTTGTTGCGTTCAGCAGAAGGGGAGTGAGGGAGTTCCATAAGATCCTTTGTGGTTAAATGAAAAAAGCCCCGAAAACCGGGGCTTTTAAGTGACGGGGACTAGTCTTCGTCCTCGTCGTCATAATCCTCATCTTCATCGTCCTCATCATCTTCGTCGTCTTCATCATCCTCATCCTCGTCTTCATCGACGTCGTCTGCGGATTCGATACGTACCAACCAACCCTCTTCGTAAGGGTCTTCCATGATGATGGATGGATCGTCGATCACTTGTGTGTTGATTTCGATAACAGTTCCGTCAACTGGAGAATAAATGTCCAGTGGGCCATCGCTGGTCTCGATTGTTCCGATCACAGCTTCAGTGTCCACTTCCTCTTGTTCAGCAGGAAGGTCCACAGAACTGATAGAATCGAAATCCTCAAGTCCGTCTTCGTTGATACCGATTGTGATCACGCCATCTTCTTGGCGGTACCACAAATAGCCCATAAAATTTTTTACGTCGTCTGATGCCATTTAATCTCCAGGAAAAAATACTGTTAACAATCGTAGTACAAGTGGAACTCGTAAGGAACTGGTCTTTGCTGTACTGGACGAACTTCTTTGTCGATTTTGTACTGCACCCACGTATCAATCAAGTCTTCACTGAAAACATCGCCCTTTTTCAAGAAACTGCAGTTTTTCATCAGATTATCCAAGGATTCTTCCAATGTTCCCGGAACAGATGGGATTTTTGCTGCCTCTTGAGGTGGCAATCCGTAGATATCTTTATCCAAAGGATCGCCCGGATTGATCTTATTGATGATACCGTCCAGGCCCGCCATCAGGATCGCTGCTTCTGCAAGGTAGATGTTCGCAGTAGGATCTGGAGTACGGAATTCAATACGTTTTGCTTTCGGGTTTGGACCTGAATTTGGAATACGCATCGCCGCAGAGCGGTTTTTGAAGCTGTAAGCCAATTTCGTCGGAGCTTCAAAGCCCGGAACCAAACGCTTGTAGGAGTTTGTCGTTGGATTGATGATACCGCACAATGCAGGAGCATGTTTTAACACGCCACCGATGTAGTGCAACGCCATCTCTGACAAACCAGCATACTTGTTACCTGCAAAAAGATTTTTACCATCTTTCCACAAAGACATATGAATGTGCATACCGGAACCATTGTCGCCAAAGATTGGTTTTGGCATGAATGTCGCCGATTTGCCGTGGCGAGCGCAAACATTCTTAACGATATATTTGAACCACATCATTTTGTCGCCCATGTTCAGGGCAGTGTCGAATTGGAAATTGATTTCACATTGACCGGCAGAAGCTACTTCGTGGTGATGGCGCTCCACACGCATCCCACAACGTTCCATCTCTTCACAAATTTCAGAGCGGATGTCTTGCAAGGTATCTGTTGGAAGCGCTGGGAAATAACCTTCTTTGGAGCGGATTTTGTAACCCAAGTTTGCTCCGCCTTCATCGCGACCTGTATTCCATACAGCTTCATTGCTGTCGACCATATAGAATGCAGAGTTTGGTGTCTGTTCAAAACGAACATCATCAAAAATGAAGAATTCAGCTTCAGGACCGAAGTACGCTGTATCAGCAATGCCTGTTGACTGCATGTAGGCGATTGCTTTTTTAACGATTTGACGTGGGTCGCGGTCATAAGGCTGCAAGGTTTCCGGCAGACATACGTCGCAGATCAAAGACAAAGTGGGCATTTCCATGAAAGGATCCATCATTGCTGTCTTGGCGTCAGGTCTGATGATCATGTCAGACTCTTCGATGCCTCTCCAGCCGCGAATGGAGCTTCCGTCGAAGCCAAATCCGTTTTCAAATGATTCTTCTTCAAGCTGGTGAAGAGGAATGGTTAAGTGTTGCCAAGTTCCGATCATGTCACAGAACTTGAGGTCTACCATCTTCGCACCCTTTTCGTGCGCGAATTTTAAAGCTTCCTTCGCAGTCATTTGCGTCTCCTTGCAAAAAATAAAATCTAAAAACTTAAATTGCTAACTTGTTCAGCCGTAGCCTTGGCGAAGGCTAAAGCGCCTCTTCGTTTTTCTCTCCCGTACGAATTCTCAGTACGGACTCAACTGGTAATACAAAAATTTTCCCATCACCTATTTTACCGGTGTGGGCGGTCTTGCGAATTGCTTCAACGGCACTGTCTATCAATGCGTCCGGCAATACGACTTCCAGTTTTATCTTGGGAAGAAAATCAACAACGTACTCAGCACCTTTATAAACTTCGGTTCGGCCTTTTTGGCGTCCGAATCCACGTACTTCAGAGACCGTAATCCCTTCAATTCCAACTTCCGAGAGCGCATCGACGACATCGTCGAGCTTAAAGGGTTTTATGATAGCCTCTATTTTTTTCATGGGTTCCGTCGTTCTAAAGTTGTCCTGCAGTTGCCGGTAAAAAGGATAGCAAACGCTTTAAATAAAGCAAAAAGGACTCAAGCGATTTTATTATTTTAATTTTCACATAACGCGAATCGCCACCCAATTCTAGGTTGAGCACTCTAGTTGTTTTTGGTACACAGCCCGTCCGCGCCGCTTTTTTGAGCAGCGCTTTTGGATTCGGAAAACCACTATTGTTGTCAGACCGGGGGGATTATGACTGCAACACGTTTTTTCGTATATGGATCATTGACCGAGGGGATGGTTCATTACACAAAGATTCAGAACTTCGTGGAATCATTGAGCTTTGCCAGAATTAAGGCCAAAGCTTATCGTTTGAAGGTCGGCTATCCGGCGCTTGTAAAAGGCGGGGCTGATTTAGTACCAGGACAACTTGTTGAACTTAAAGCATCGGACCTTTTGGTCAATTTGCTGGATGAGTTTTACGGATACAATAAATTGGATCCGGACAAGAGTCTTTGCTCCAGAGAAGAAGTGGATGTTTATGTCGAGGGTTGTTCAGGCCCGGTAAAGGCATGGACTTACTTTTTGAATCCACTGAAAATGCCAGTAAATGCTGCTGTTATTGAAGGCGGTGACTGGAGAAAATCAATTGAGGAACAGCCTTTGATGACATCTAAGTTGACGGACAAGCAGTCGACTTATATTCAACGTCTGGGACGCTCCACGGGTCGTGAGATCGTACCTATTGATTTGACCCTTTATCGTGAACTGATGAACCTTGAGTTGATCGTTGATAAAGGTCGCAGACTGGCTCTATCCAAATTGGGCCAAGAGGTATTTAGACATCTTGGATAATTCAAACAAAGTCTTCCGAATCGTATTGATTGAGCCCGAAATTCCGCAAAACACGGGGAATATCGGGCGCACTTGTGTGGCAACGAACTGTGAGCTTCACATCGTCGGTAAGATGGGCTTTGAGATCAATGATACCAATGTAAAACGTGCGGGGCTGGATTACTGGCCTCATCTGACGTGGCATCACCACGCGACTTTTGAAGACTGGTGGAAGCTGGTTGAGGATCCGTCGCGCGCGTGGTTTTTCACGACAAAAACCAAACGCACCTACTTTGAGCCTCAATATCAATCCGGTGACTGGCTGGTATTTGGAAAAGAAACCAAAGGATTGGATCCGGATCTTCTAGCTAAGTTCCCATCGCAAACTGTGACCATCCCGATGATCGGTGAGGGTTCGCGCAGTTTGAATCTTGCAACAAGTGTTGCGATCGCCGCCTATGAAGGCGTCAGACAAATCAAGTACACTTAGTTCGCTCGGTGATTTTGCAATATGGGATTAAAATCCATTAATGCAAGTAAGGTAGTTTCATTTTTTTATATTTATTTTTTCCTCTCGAGCGTGTCTGTTGGTCCTAAGTCTGGGTTTACGAATTTCCGAGTGATCTCGCGTCAATGACGCGCATAAAAAATGCCCACTTGCCTTGCAGCTCACATGTCATCGCGCTATCCTTATCCCCTATGGTAACGCAAATACTTACAAAACTATTCGGAACGAAACACGACCGTGAAATGAAAAAGATCCAACCTATGGTGGATCGTATCAATGCCTTGGAACCACAAATGAAGGCGCTTACGGATGAACAACTAAAAGCAAAAACTCCTGAGTTCCAGGAACGTTTGAAAAAAGGCGAAACTGTTGACGACATTTTGCCGGAAGCGTTTGCAGTCTGCCGTGAAGCTTCGATTCGCGTTCTGGGCATGCGCCACTACGACGTTCAGTTGATCGGTGGTATCGTTCTTAACAGCGGCAAGATCGCGGAGATGAGAACGGGTGAAGGTAAAACCCTGGTGGCTACTTTGCCGGTTTACTTGAATGCTCTTACTGGTCGCGGTGTTCACGTTGTGACAGTGAATGACTATCTGGTTCGTCGTGACTCTGAGCACATGGGTCGTCTGTACGGCTGGTTGGGTCTTACCACGGGTATCATCGTTCACGGTTTGAACGATCAACAGCGTAAAGAAATGTACGCTTGTGATGTTACTTATTGCACGAACAATGAACTTGGTTTCGACTACCTTCGTGACAACATGAAGTTTGATTTGAACGATTACGTTCAACGTCCTCACTATTATTCGATCGTGGATGAGTGTGACTCCATCCTGGTCGACGAAGCACGTACTCCGCTGATCATTTCCGGTCCGGCAGAGGCTTCCACTGAAAAATACCAAATCGTTAACGCCATCATCCCGCACTTGAAGCGCGAAACTCACTTCACAATGGAAGAGAAATCCAAAACGGCTTCTTTGACAGATGAAGGTAATGCGAAAGTTGAAGAACTGTTGGGCGTGGGCAATCTTTACGATCCACAGAACATCGAACTTCTTCACCACGTTTATCAAGGTTTGAAGGCTCACTATCTGTATCGTCTTGATGTGGAATACATGATCAAAGACGGCGAAATCGTGATCGTGGACGAGTTCACAGGCCGTTTGATGCCGGGTCGTCGTTGGTCTGATGGTCTACATCAGGCGATCGAGGCGAAAGAAGGCGTTGAAGTTAAGTCTGAGAACCAAACTTTGGCGACTATCACTTTCCAAAACTACTTCCGTATGTACGCGAAACTTTCCGGTATGACGGGTACAGCAGACACTGAGGCGGTGGAGTTCAAAAAGATCTACAACCTTGATGTGAACGTGATCCCGACAAATAAACCGATCCGCCGTATGGATGAAGAGGACGTTGTCTATAAATCTGAGAAAGCCAAATACAAGGCAATCACAGCAGACATCAAGGAACGCTCCACTAAAGGTCAACCGATCCTGGTGGGTACTGCTTCCATCGAGAAATCCGAAGCTTTAAGCCGCTACCTTCGTAATGAAGGCATCAGACATGAAGTTTTGAATGCAAAACACCATGAGCGCGAAGCCGAGATCATTGCTCAGGCCGGTCGTAAAGGTTCTGTGACTATCGCAACAAATATGGCAGGTCGTGGTACCGACATCATGCTGGGTGGTAACGCCGAGATGCTTGCGAAGTCCGCTGTTGGTAACGACGAGTCTCCGGAATACACAGAGGCTTTGGCCAAAGTAAAAGGCCAGGTTGAAAAAGAACGCGCAGAAGTGCGTGAGCTTGGTGGTTTGTACATTATCGGTACTGAACGCCATGAATCCCGTCGTATCGACAATCAGTTGCGTGGTCGTTCTGGTCGTCAAGGTGACCCGGGTGAGTCTCGCTTCTATCTTTCTTTGGAAGATAACTTGATGCGTATCTTCAACGGTGAACGTATCCAAAAAATCATGGAAATGTTGAACATCCCTGAAGACGAACCAATCACAGCGAAAATGGTGACGAACGCGGTTGAGGGTGCTCAACGTAAAGTCGAAGGTCATCAATTTGATATTCGTAAAAACCTAATGGACTACGACACTGTTATGAACAACCAACGTAACGCGATCTACGGAATGCGCCGTCGTTTGTTGGAAGGACAGGAAGTTGAACGTTCTGTTTTGGACATGCTTGGTGATGTGGTTTCCAATATCCTGGACACTTACGTTCCTGAAGATGGCAAAAAAGAAGAGATCAACACGGAAGGCTTGAACAACTCGTTGGCACAAACTTTCGGTTTCAGAATTGACCTGGAAAACAGAGCTATTAATTCTGACATGATCATTGATCAGGTTCGTGCCGGCGTTAAAGCTGTTTACGACCGTCAAAAAGAATCCATGGGACCATTCTTTGAACAAGTTCAAAAGATGATCATGCTTCAGTCCATTGACCATCACTGGAAAATGCACTTGGCGATCATCGATAAGCTTAAAGAAGGTATCGGTTTGCGTGGTTATGCTCAAAAAGATCCTTTGATTGAGTATAAAAAAGAAGCGTTCCTGGCGTTTGAAAAACTGAACAACACCATCAAGGGCGATGCGATTGAAAAAATCATGCGCGTTCAACTTGTGCCTCAACAGTCTGAAGAGGAAGTGTTGGAAAGCCTGCGCCCAGAGGAATCAGATTTGGATGATTTGGATTATTCTTCTCCTGCGGAGTCGGACATCGGTCATTCTCTTCCGGATTTGAGCGGTCCAAATGAACCTCCAAAACGTAAAATGACTTTCCAAAGCGGCCCTGCAGATGATCGTCCGATGAATCGCGAAGAGCGTCGTCGTATCGAAAAAGCGGGCAAAGGAAAAAAATAATTGGTTCACTGTCCGAGCTGCCAACAACCAGTAGAGATTCTGGATAAACACCTGGGGACGCTATTCACGTGTCCCCTGTGTGCGGCAGTTTTCTTTGTAAACTGGGACGGTCAACCCGAGGTTGCGTCCCACGAAGTCGAACAGGAAACCCCGGAGCAAAACGACAATGGTTTTGTTCCTCCCATCGCAGATCAATATCAGGATCAGTATCAAGATCAATATATCGAGCCCACTGAAGAGCCCCACTTTCAGGCAAATGCTGACAGTTTCGGCGAAGTGAATGCGGATCATGCCGGTGAAGGTTTTGAATCAACACCTCTGACTGAGCAGTACTCTGAACAGCTGTCAGTGGCCGCAACGGAATCCGAACCTGCTTACGATATCGGTTCCAATGAAAGTTTCGATTATTCTGAAAATTTGAATCAGCCAGCGGAGCCAATCATTCCTCCAGCCACCTCAGACGATGCGAATTTTGCGGATGTCCTTGATTTTGCCAATGCGAATACCACGGCGGGGAATTTCTCCTATGCCGTGATCATTGAAGGTCTGGACAGCAGTCAGTTGGTTTATCAGCTGAAAGAGGCCATTACGGATTCAAAGTTTGGCTGGGATGTGAGTGAATTACTAACTCACATTGGTGGTGGTCGCCTGATCATTAAGGGCTTAAGCCCAGCTAAAGCTTCCGTGCTAATCAACCGAATTAAATATCTGCCTTTTAAAATTTCTTGGAGGCAAGATGTTCTCTCTGGCTCTTAAATCATTTTTGGTTTTATTGATGGTAATGTCCGTTGCTATGGCTGCGTTTGCCAGCGAGGGTGGCGGTCACGGCGGTGGCGAAGCCGAGGGCGAAAAGAAGGAAGAGGCCCCTAAGGTTGAAGTCAAAGCTGAAGAAAGCTATGACAAGGTGGCTGCCCGGGTTTCCGCTCTGGAAGCCAAAATCAAGTCAGGCCAGGAAGAAATCGAAAAGCTGATTGAAGCCAAGGCCCATACCAAAGAACCCGCTGCTGTGAATGACATCGTTAAACAGATGCTGACCCTGCATAAAGATTTGAAAAAGAATGTGGAAGAATACAATCAGGCTCGTGGTCTGATGAAGTATCGCTATCCTGAAAAAGGGCTTACGACCAAGCGCGAATATGAGCGAATTGAAGTGAAATCCCTGGACGACATGGAATCTCAGATGAGTTTGTCGTCTTCGGTGAATCGCACTTTAAAGAAGGTTCGTACGCAGTATGAATCCCCGGAAGGTGTAAAACAGCACACCTCGGGAGATCAGGTTTCCGCGTCCCAGGGCTCTAAAAAAGCACCTAAGGCTCCGGAACTGACTGAGCCGGTGATTCTAAAAAAATAACTGTCTCAAACTGATACAACGTGTTCTTGTCACCTTTCCGTCATAGGCCGAAACTGATATCTTATAAAGGTGTGGGGGAAACATGTTCCGACTGATGTCGATTCCAATCGTCGTTCTAGGGCTGCTCACGTCAGCTTGTCAGACATCTATGCTGAAGCAATTCGATTCCATCAAACCAGGTATGGAAAAGGATGATGTTTTGGATATTATGGGAAGCCCCAATCAAACGCAACGGGTATCCGGCAAGGACCGTTGGTACTATACCTTCTATGACAAACGCATGCGCTTTCAAAAAGAAGTTCAATTCGTTGATGGCATGGCGATCTATATAGGCGAAGTGGCGCAACCTGTGGCGGAGCAATCTGCGGCGGCAGTTGATGCCCGAAATGAAACCTACAATAAACAGGTCGATGAAGAAATCAAAAAAGAAGTACTGGAAAATCGTAAAGCCTATGATGCTTACGAGGCGCAAACGCGTGGAACCGATAAGGTTCGCTATCTTCCGCAGTTTGAACCTATTCGCTGAAGTTTAGCGGTGTGCCCAGAACAGAAATGATTTCGTAACCAGAGACTTCCAAAGACTCCGATTGGTCAGAGCTGACAAGTTTAATTCCCGTCCAAACCCATTGGTAATTTTGCTGTCTTGGCAAATCAACAATAATGCCTTCCAAGTGCAGGCCATCCGGAGCCACTCTGCAGGAACCGCGAACGATAGTGCGTGGAACCTCGCCGGATTCGGCCATTCCTTCAGCGGAAAAATGCAGTTCAATTTTTGGAAAGCGATGACAAACGGAAATCTTCGCACCAGCTTCATCACTCATGAAAAAATGACCCAGATGCAAGCGCATCCCGTCGCTGTAGTCTGTGACTTGAGCACTTTTCAATAGCTGATACTTAAACGCTTTTTGAAATTCCTTGGGATTTGATTCGGACAAATCAGAACTCGCCATGGCTGTGTCCATTGCCGCTTCCTGCTCTGTGGAAGCGATTTTGCGGCTGCTCGAGAATTGATTGTTCATGTAGGTGATCCCCACAGGCAGTGCCAGCAAAAATAAAATTGCGATTTTGGTTTTCGGTGATCTTTTGGATACGGGCTTTTGTTCGTCGCTCATTTTAGTACTCGCATTTCAATGCTTTACGATCCGCATCTGTTAAGACATCACGTTTTGTACCGGCATTCAAGACGGGCCACATGACGGTTGACAGTGTGGAGCGATGTTTGAGACCCAGGACGTGTCCAAATTCATGAATCAACAAGCTGCTCAGGTGAAGATCCGATGTGAGTTCCGGATTTTCTATATAGAAATGGTAGTACTTTGAGTTAATGGTCATGTCGGACTCAATGATTTGATTTCCTGACCAGTAAAGAGTTGTGATGGCTTGGTAGTTTGGCGATTTGGTCCAATTCGGATTCCAATAAATTCCGTTGCGGCTGTCTTTGCCGCCTTCGTAGGAAAGATCGTCTTCATTAACTATATCAAACAGTTTTAAGCCAGCTGCATCTTCCCAAATTTGTGCGGCAGCGCGGATGACCGCTTCGTTGGGAAGCGCTTCGCGACTGATAAACATGCGAACTGGCAGGCGTGATTTCCATGAGACGCGTTGTCCATATACGTTTTGAACAAATCCACATTCATCCTGCGCGGCACTTGCAAGTGTTGTGTCTGTTCCAGGGCCCAATGTGACACCTTGGCTACATCCACTCACTACAAAGCACAGCAAAACGAATACGAAAATTTTGTACATATTCTCAGTTTACACGGAAAGCGAATGCAGGCGAATGGGTGCATTGTGTTCTCGACCTTCGACTGGTCCTGTGTCCTTCCTTGCCTCGTGAAGTCGCCCGGCGTAGGCTTTGGGCATGATAAATTTTAAATTCGCGAATAAAAATACTGTCGTTACAGGTGGCGCGGCTGGCATTGGGCTTGAGATTGTTCAAAGCTTTCTGGCTGCGGGTGGAAATGTTTCTGTCTGGGATTACTCGGAAAAGGCTCTGGCTCAGGCTTCCGGGGAATTGTCCAAGTACGGGGCGCAAGTTCAATACGTGCAGGTGGATATTACGGACCGCGAATCCGTTGCCAAAGCGACTTCGGGGCTGCCGTGGGCTGTGGATATTCTTGTGAATAACGCCGGAATCACGCGCGACAAGTCTTTTGCAAAAATGGGCGCGGACGATTGGGATGCTGTCATCAACACGAATCTGACGGGATTATTTAACGTTACGAAGTCCTTGTTGGAAAAATTCAATCCAAACTCCAATCACAAACGCATTATCAACATTTCTTCCGTTGTTGGTTTGTACGGAAACTTTGGTCAGACGAATTATGCCGCAGCAAAATCAGGCGTGATCGGAATGACCAAAACTTGGGGCAAAGAATTGGGGCGCAAAGGATTTACATCTAATGCGATCGCCCCGGGCTTTATCAACACCGCAATGACGAAAGCGATGCCGAAAGAGGCGATCGACGCTATGGCGGCTAAGATTCCGGTGATGCGCCTTGGCGAGACTTCGGATATTGCGAATGCCGTTCTGTTTTTGGCTTCTGAGCAAGCGGCCTACATCAATGCGACAGTGTTAAGCGTTGATGGCGGTATCACTTTATAAGCCAAATTGAGAGCGAGTATCAGTGCTGATATTTCACCTTTTGCGGCGCAACAACTCCATCTGGACGAGATAGTGTAATTAGTTGCGGTCCCTAGGGTTTTCCGGTACTTAACTTAGATTATATTACAATACTGTGACAAAACTTTTTTGCGTCCCCTTGGGAGTGCCAGCCTATGTCTGAGAATAAAGATCATTATAACCGCGGTGGCTTGTTTGCCTTCTTGTTTTCAATGGCGTTTGTATTCGCCTTTTTCTTCTACCTAGTTGTTATCAACAAAGGTGTTGATTTGGCTGAAAACGTTATCGATCCAAATGCTCCGGCAGCAGCAACGGGTCCAGTGTTTGATATCACTAAAGTGACTGAGCCGTGGGTAGAAACTCCAGAGATGATCACTTACGGACAAAAAGTATTCAAAACAAACTGTGCTATGTGCCACGGTGATACTGGTAAGGGTGATGGCGCCGCTGGTGCAGCTTTGAATCCAAAACCACGTAACTTGGTTGAAGGTAAATGGACTCAAGGTGATGGTATCATCAATCACTTTAAAGTCGTTACTAACGGTATCCCGGGAACATCCATGGCAGCTTTCGGTCACTTTAAGGCCGCTGACCGTTGGGCTGTTTCTCACTACATTAATTCTATCACTGAAAATAAATCGAAAGACGATCCTGCTAAAGTTGCTGAGTTTGCAAAAACCGCAAAATAAATAGGAACTTACTGAATGTCCAAAAGGCTGTTCGTTTTGAAAGCAAAAACAATGGGAAAGGTTCTGACTGGAGCCATCGTTGTTTTGTTCTCAGCAACACCGACCTGGGCATCCTACGACCTGAAACAAAAAGAAGCGGGCATGCCTGCCAACGAAAAGGCACGTGAGCTTCAGGGTGTAGGGATCGAGGAGAAATTGGGCAAGAAGCTCGATTTCGGAATGAAGTTTAAGGACGAAACCGGCAAAGAAGTTTCCTTTGGAGATTACTTTGACGGAAAACATCCGGTGATTGTTTCGCCCGTGTATTTTGTCTGTCCCGGTTTGTGCAACTTTCACCTTAATGGTCTGACAGATGCACTGAAGGTGATGGAAAAGCAGTGGACGGTGGGTGATAAATTTAAAGTCTTGGCTGTCAGCTTTGACTCTAAAGAAACACCTCAACATGCGGCGAATAAAAAGGACTTGTACATGAAAATGTACAACCGTCCGGGGTCAGAGGGTGGTTGGCACTTTTTGACAGGCACTGAAGAGCAAGTAAGAGCTTTGACAGATGCTATTGGATTTAAGTTCAGATGGGATGAAAATCAGAAGGAGTGGGCACACGCTTCAGCAGCGGTTGTTGTTTCTCCGGACGGAACGATTTCCCGTTATCTTCCTGGGATTATGTTTAATCAGCAGGATATTAAGTTGGCTCTAAACGAAGCGACCGAAGGTAAAATCGGAAACTTTGTGGATAGCCTGGTTTTGTATTGTTTTAAGTATGACCCACATAAGAGTAAGTACTCGTTGGCTGCGGTTTCGGTGATGAAGCTGGGCGGGGGAGTGATGGTTCTTGTGATGGTTTTATGGTTATTGCCGATTTATATTCGTTCTCGTAGAGCGAAAAAGAATGCGGCGGGGAGATAAAGGTACATGATGTGGTTTAATATTGCGAAGGCCCAATCCTTCATGCCAACGCAAGGAACCGAGATTGCCAAGCAGGTGGACAATCTTTACGGATTCTTGCTGATTACAAGTTTCATCGCCTGCGTGCTGGTTATCGGCGGGATGATTTACTTCGTACTTAAGTACAAACGTAAATCTGACAACGATAAAACAGCATATATCTCTCACAGCACAGCTTTGGAGTTCTTGTGGTCATTCATTCCACTTGTGATCTTCCTGGCGGTGTTTGCCTGGGGTTGGTACATCTACCACGGTATGCGCACCATGCCGAAGGATGCTTTGGAAATCAACGTCCTTGGTAAACAATGGGCATGGGAAGTTGAATACAAGAATGGTTATAAAGCAGTTAATGAAATCGTTGTTCCAGTGAACACTGATGTTAAGTTGCTTCTAACTTCTCAAGACGTAATCCACTCCTTCTTCATCCCAAGCTTCCGTATCAAGCAAGATGCTGTTCCAGGTCGTTATACGGCTTTGTGGTTCCGCGCTGAAAAACTGGGTGAGTTCCATGCATTCTGTGCTGAGTACTGCGGTACCACTCACTCTGGCATGATCGGTAAAGTACGTGTTGTAACTCGTGAAGAGTTCGACAAGTACATGGAAGAAGGTCAGGAAGAAGGCCAATTGCCTTTGGCTAAACGTGGGGAAAAACTTTTTGCGTTGAAAGCTTGTGCTTCTTGCCATGCTGTCGACAATCCTGCAGCAAAAGTTGGTCCTTCTCTATTCCAGGTATTTGGCCACGAAGTTGTATTGGCTGATGGTTCTAAAGTGAATGCGGATGAAAACTACATCCGTGAATCCATCCTTCAACCAAACGCTAAAGTTGTAAAAGGTTTCCCTCAAGGCGTTATGCCAACGTTCCAGGGTCAGATTAACGAAAATGAGCTTAACGCACTTATCGAGTACGTTAAGAGCTTGAAGTAATAAGGAGTGCAGCTCATGGGTAGTCATTCATCATCAGCTCACGGCGAAAACTATATTAATTGTGAAAAAGGCCTATGGTCTTGGTTGACGACAATCGACCACAAGCGCATCGGTATCATGTACATGATCGCTGTTATGTTCTTCTTCTTTGTCGGCGGGGTTATGGCCTTGCTTCTTCGTTTGGAACTTTTTGCTCCGAACGCGACAGCGGGAGTTGGTCAGGTTTTGAAAAACGGTGACGCTTATAATCAGGTACTAACGTATCATGGTGCGATCATGGTTTTCATGGTTATCGTTCCTGGTATCCCTGCGATTCTTGGTAACTTCTTCCTGCCGATTCATTTGGGCGCGAAGGATATGGCCTTCCCTAAGATCAACTTGCTTAGCTGGTACGTGTTTATGGCCGGCGCATTGTTGGCTGTAGCGACTTTCTTCCTGTCTAAAATTGACACTGGTTGGACGTTCTACACTCCTTACTCTATCCGCACTGGTACATCAGTAGTTGTGATGGTTGTGGCAGCCTTCATCATGGGTATGTCTTCCATCCTGACTGGTTTGAACATGATCGTGACAGTTCACAAACTAAGAGCTCCGGGCATGACTATGCACCGTATGCCTTTGTTCGTGTGGGCGATGTATTCCACGGCGATTTTGCAGCTTCTTGCAACTCCGGTTTTGGGTATCACTTTGATGTTGTTGGCAGCTGAGAAAATCTTCGGTGTTGGTATCTTCGATCCAGCATTGGGCGGTGACCCGGTATTGTTCCAGCATTTCTTCTGGTTCTATTCGCATCCAGCGGTTTACATCATGATCTTGCCAGCGATGGGTGTGATCTCTGAGATCATCACTGCTTTCTCTCGCAAAGTTATCTTTGGTTATACGGCAATTGCATACTCTTCTTTGGGTATCGCAGCGGTTTCCTTCTTCGTTTGGGGACATCACATGTTCGTATCCGGTCAGTCTGAACTTGCCGGTATCATGTTCTCTTTCATCACGATGCTGGTTGGGGTTCCGACGGCGATCAAGATGTTCAACTGGGTTGCGACGATCTACAAAGGTTCTGTCAGCTTTGATTCCCCGATGTTGTTCGCTCTTGGTTTCTTGTTCCTGTTCGCTATCGGTGGTGTGACAGGTATCATGCTTGCGACTCTTCCAATCGACGTTCACTTCCATGACACTTACTTCGTGGTAGCTCACTTCCACTACGTAATGGTGGGTGGTACTTTGATGGCGTTGATGGGTGGCTTCTATTACTGGTTCCCGAAAATGTTCGGTAAGAACTTCAACGAAGCTTTGGCTCGTTTGTCCTTCGTGTTCATCTTTATCGGTTTCAACGTGACGTTCTTCCCTCAGTTCATCCTGGGCGCGATGGGTATGCCACGTCGTTACTTCGATTACATCCCGAACTATGAACAGCTGAATAAAGTTTCAACTGTAGGTTCTTGGTTGATCCTTATCGGTTTCTTGATCGGTCTTTATGCGATTGTACAAGGTATCAGAAAAGGTTCGAAAGCGGTTGCAAACCCATGGGGCGCAAAAACTCTTGAGTGGCAGACAGCTTCACCTCCACCACAATTTAACTTCGATGTTGAACCAGTAGTAACAGCGGGGCCTTATGAGTACAGATAATGTAACACATCCACACGCAGCACACGTGTCGCATCACTTTAACGATGCGACTCAGGAATATGACAGCGGTAAGCAGGGTATTTGGTTGTTCATGGTAACCGAGATCCTGATGTTCGGAGCGTTGTTGATCGGTTATGGAATCTTCCATCACCTTTATCCTGCGATGTTCTCTGAAGGAGCGAAGCAACTTGATTGGAAATTGGGTTTCGTAAATACCCTGGTTCTGATCTTCTCTTCTTTCACAATGGCGATCTCAATCCAGTTGATCCAGCGTAATCAGATAAAAAAAGCTGCAATGGCTTTGGCGATCACGATTCTTTGCGGTGCGGTCTTCATGGTGATCAAGTACTTCGAGTGGACACATAAATTCCATTTGGGCTTCTATCCAGGCCGTTTCCTGGATTTGGCTAAGACGGGTGCAGAGCACGCAAACCTTGGTATGTACTTTGGTTTCTACTTCTGTATGTCCGGTCTGCACGGTCTTCACGTATTGATTGGTATGGGATTGATCACATGGTTGTTGATCAGAACGATCCGCGGTGAGTTCCACTCCCAATACTGGATTCCAGTAGAGGGTGTTGGTATCTTCTGGCATATCGTCGATTTGATCTGGATCTTCTTATTCCCTCTTCTTTATTTGGTGGGTTAACAATGGCAGCAGCACACAATCAAAATAACGATCAAAACGTTCTTCATCCGCACATTTCTCCGACTTCCATGTATTTGAAAGTCGGGGGCGCATTGTTCGGTTTGACTATCCTGACGGTAATTGCCCATCAATTCCACGAAGCTTTGGGTGCTTTCAATGCACTTGTGGCTTTCGGGATTGCAGCGATCAAAGCCGGTCTGGTTTTATTGTACTTCATGCATTTGAAGGACGATAACAACATGAATCGCGTGATCTTTGCGTCTGGTTTCTTTTTCTTGATCGTTCTTCTTCTCTTTAGCGTAGTGGATATTGCATCTCGTGCTTTAGAGGTAAGTCCTCTTTAAGATCGTGTTAAAAACATACGCGGATCTTACCAAGTTTGGCATAGTCGTTTTCTCCGTTTTGGCGGGATTAGCCGGCTATGCCACGGGTTTTCAAAGTGAAAATCCATTCGACTGGAAACTCTTCTTGGAAGCTCTTCTGGGAATCTATTTCTTAAGTTCAGGTTCTTTGGCACTAAATCAGGTGCAAGACTGGCAGCTTGATAAAAAAATGCCCCGCACAGCGAATCGTCCCATCCCTGCAGGTCGTTTGAAACCAGCAGCGGCGGGTATTCTTGCTGTGACATTTATCTTCGTGGGACTTCAGCTCTTGTTCATGGTTCAGCCTATGGCTGGATTGGTGGGGCTGGTTTGCGTTCTGTTTTACAACGGTCCATACACTCTTTATCTTAAAAAGAAGTGGGCTTATGGTGCGGTTCCGGGTGCATTCCCAGGCGCTTTGCCTGTAACGATCGGCTACGCTGCCGCAAATCCGGATATTTTTAATTCCGAATCCATCTACTTGTTCCTGATCATGTTCATTTGGCAAATGCCGCACTTTTGGGTTTTGGCAATTCGCTACAAGGATGACTATGCAGCCGGCGATATTCCGGTTTTGCCAGTGGCTCGTGGTATCGACAAAACATTGGAACAAATCGCTCTTTGGACTTTTGCGTATGTGGGGGTTGCACTGGCGGCACCATTGTTCGTTCATGCCAGCTGGTTGTACATCCTTCTGACTTTCCCGTTCGTGTTTAAGGTTTTGCAGGAACTTTATCGTTATTACAAATCCAAGGGCACTCAACGTTGGATGGCCTTCTTTATGTGGCTTAACGTAAGTATGCTGGTCTTTATCATCATCCCAGTCATTGATAAGTGGCACTTCCTGATTACAGAGCGTAACTAAAAAAAAGCCCGGTTTCCCGGGCTTTTTTCGTTTAGGGCTTTCTAAGATCTTCAGGTGTGTCGATCTGACGACTGAAGTGAGCTTTGATAAAGGCTGGATGCTGATCCAGATTGCCAAAGACTTTCATCACTGTCGGGTATTTGCTTAAGTCGACGTGAAAGCGCTGGCAGGTGATGATTTGAGGGTAAAGGACCACGTCCGCCATAGTCACCTGATCACCAAAGCAGTATTTGCCTGAAAACTCGGGCAAAGTTTTCTCCAGGGCTTCAAGGCCCTGAATAACCCACTTCTGCACCCACTGATCCTTTTGCTCCTGAGTATAGCCATGGGCTTGACCCAGATACTTTGTGATTTTCAGATTTCCGTAAGGGTGCATGGAAGCATTCACAATCTCACAAACCTGGCGCACGCGTGCGCGCAGGTAAGCATCCTTGGGCATGATCGACGGTGAAGGATGAATCTCCTCAAGGTATTCGATGATGGCCATGGAATCAGGAATGATCTTTCCATCATGAATTAATGTCGGGATACCGCCCAGGGGGTTGAGCTTCAAGTATTCGGGGGAGTGTTGTTCGTCCTTCAGCAGATTGATCGGTTTGTAGTCGTAAGCGAGACTCTTCAACTCCAGAACCACGCGGGCTCTGAAGGACGTGGAGCTTCGAAAATAGTTGTAAAGTGCGTATGAGGACATATACTAACTCCTGTTGATGTGCATAATTTAACAACACAGATTTTCATCAAAGGGCGTTTTAATGCCAAGTAGATTTATCTTTTCGCTGCGCTTTTCATCTAAAGTTATGATGAAGCTTGCGAAGTTGTCGCTTGCCATGGTCTTGTTCATGAGTCTTTTCAGGCTCAACCTTTTTTTGCTAAGCACCTTATCCAAAATTCAGATGTTGAACTTCCTTGAAGTGCTGCACTCATTTGGAGCGGGTATTCGCTTTGATCTGTTGGTTTTTGGTTTCCTGCTTTTGCCGATCTATTTTATTTTGATGATTCAGGCGTTTTTTGAAAAATGGCCGAATTGGATGTTTGTGATTTACAAGATCTACTTCGGTGCCGTGTGGTTGGCGATCTCTTTGCTGACCTACGTGGACTTCTTTCATTATGCGCATCACGGTCGTCGCATGCGTTTTGCTGAGTATTCAAACTGGTCGCCAGAGTTCACCTGGGAACAAATGCGCTCTTTGCCGCAAAATCAAAACTGGGTATTCACGGTGATCACTCTTGCCCTGCTGATTTTAGGTTACATGCTTATTAAAGCCGTGAACTTCGGTCAGTGGAAAGATGAGTATTCACCGCAGAAGGGGTCCAAATTTGAAATGGCTCTGCGCATTGTGGTGCCGCTACTTCTGATTGTTTTGGCGGCGCGTGGCACAGTGGAGCCTCACCATTTGGCTTTGGAACACAGCCTGGTCTCCGACAGTACGTCACTGAACGAAATGGCCCTGAATGCCGTGTGGTGTTTTGATAAATAAGACAACTTGTGGGAGACTTTTTCCCATAAGGGGTTCTTATGAAAAAACTGGCACTATCGTTCCTTGTTGTTTCTGGTCTATTTTCTTCGGTAGCATTCGCTGATCTAACTTATGGTCTTGAGGTTGGCGTACGTTCCCAATCTGGCGATACTGACGCTTCTGGTGTAAGTACCGACTCTCAAACTGCAATGCAATTTGGTATGTTTGGTATTCTGCCAATTTCCGGTCCTTGGAATGTTCGTACCGGTTTGCTTTACACACAACGCCCTTTGGTATTGAAGTCCGGTGGTTCAGACGGGAAAGTCGAAATGAACTACGTCGATATTCCATTGAACATCATGTACAAATTCGAAGACTATGCTGGCGTATACTTGGGTGTGAACCTGGCAATCAATATGGATAAAAAATGCAGTTTGAATAACTGCAATGTGACGGATGTGACGTCTCCATTGATTCCATTGACTGTGGGTGCCTCCTTCAAGTTTGCACCGAACTTCGGTTTGAATGTTTATTTTGAAAGTGCCAGCGGCAAAGCTGCAATGGCTGGTGGTGCAGAATTGAAAAACTACCGCGCGGTTGGTGCTAACTTACTTGTTACTTTTGACTAAGGATAGAACGTGAAACTAGGTACTCTGAAATCAGCTCATAGTTTGGATGGTGACTTGTGTGTGGTCAGCCGTGATTTGAAAACGGCGGTTAAGGCCACTCATATTGCTCCTAACTTGCGCGAGGCCATGGAAAAGTGGTCTTCAAAAGAAGCTGATTTGAAAAAGCTTTATAACGATTTGAATGATGGAAAAGCGGCCGGATCATTTGCGGTGAACGAGCAGGATTTCCACTCGGCATTGCCAAGAACCTGGCTGTTCGCAGATGGTTCTGCTTTTATTTATCATATCAAACTGGTGCGCAAAGCGCGTAATGCTCCATTGCCTGAAACATTGACGACTGTGCCGTTGATGTATCAAGGGGAGTGCGGGCAGTTCCTGGCTCCGACAGAAGATATTCCGCAGCGTGATTTTGCGCACGGGACGGATTTCGAAGGTGAAGTTGGTATTGTTACTGACTTCGTTCCGATGGGTGTAACTCCTGAGGAGGCGCTAAAGCATATTAAACTTCTGGTTTTGATCAATGACGTTTCTTTGCGTGGTTTGATCCCAGCTGAACTTGCCGGTGGATTTGGATTCTTCCAAAGTAAACCCGCTTCCGCACTTTCTCCATTTGCAGTGACTGCGGATGAATTGGGTGATGGATATAAAGACGGACGTATTCAATTGCCATTGGATGTGACTTACAACGGCGAGTTTTTTGGTAAAGCGAATGCAGGGGCAATGCACTTTCATTTCGGTCAATTGATTGCCCACGCGGCGAAAACTCGCAATCTGCCAGCTGGTGCTATCATCGGCAGCGGAACGGTTTCCAATGAAGATCACACCAAAGGTTCAAGCTGTCTGGCTGAAAAACGCATGATTGAACAGATTGAGCAAGGCGAGATCAAAACGCCATTCATGAAGGCGGGCGATACGATTCAAATGCAGATGAATAATGCCAAAGGAGAAAGTATCTTTGGTAAGATTTCACAGAAAGTTCGTTCAGTTTAAATAAAAAAATGCCGGGTCACCCCGGCATTTTTTTTGATTCTATAATTTTAAATCAAGAAATTACATTGCTTCGATAACGCCGCAAGCTTCGCGAGCTCCAGCATTGCCAGCAGGTTGAGATTTCAAATCATCTTTACCTTTGTGTACGATGATGGATTTACCGATGATGCCATCAGTACCACTCAATGAACCTTTGATAGTGATAGTAGTGTTACCTTTGCCTTTTTTGTCAGCCATTAGGTTGCCCATGTCACCCACGTGGCGATCAGCAGAAGTCAAAGAACCATGTTTTGAATTTGTTGGATTGAAGTGTCCACCAGCAGAAGTGAAATCACCTTCGCAAGTTCCAACTTCATGGATGTGGAAACCGTGAGGGCCGGCTTTCAAACCGTCGATCATTGTTTCAACTTTAATTTCGCCGTTTTCCTCTGTGAAGTGAACAGTACCTTTAATTTTGGAGCCTTTTGCTGCTTTCAATACAGCTTGAGCTTTGGTAGGTGCTGGAGGTGCAGGCGGAGCCGTTACTACTGGAGCTTCCTCTTTGTGAGCGCAAGCGCCGATAAATAGTGCCGCAAGGACTGGTGCGATAATTCTTTTCATGTGTATCTTCCTTTCGTCGAAAATTTACATGAAAAGATGGTCACAAAATTTTATCACGCTGTCATTATTGAATCGGAAAATGGCGTAAGACCTCGACCGTGACAAATGTTAAGGCATAAAATGCCAGGACTTTTCGTCCAGTTCTGATCTTTGAGGCAAGCAGTGCGCGTGTTCCAAGCGTTGTCATAGCAACCCCCTTCTCTATTTAATTATCGGCCAAGGCCTATAATAGATCCAATTGATTGTATCTACTGGACCTATAGATAATAACTATGGGGAAAGCTTTAGAACAAAATGAAGCGAACTACGCTATATCATAGTGAAACAAAACAGGAATTTGCATATCGGGATGCATGCTGACCTTCACCGGACAACCCAGGGCAAAGTCTTCAAGCTTTTTGCGATAGTCATGCGGGATGCTCATTGGCAAATGCAGGATCACATTTAGTTTTGCAATTCGACGCGGATTCGGAACCATTTCTTTTTCAACTTCAGCCCAAGCGCCTTTCAAATTGATGGCATCTTTTTCTGAATGAATGGCCATGGTCGTAAGCATGCAACTGCCCATGGCAGCGCCCACCAGATCTGTCGGTGAAAACAACTCACCCTTGCCGTGATTGTCCTTCGGGGCGTCAGTTCCGATACGAGCTGAAGAAGGTTGGTGGGTAATCTCGCAATGCTTGTCGCCGTGATAGTGAGTGGTGGATTTTACCATGCTAACGAAACCTCTGATTAGTTGGACATCTGGTCGATGATTTTTCTTAGGCGCATTTCTGAGGATTTGGACATATCAGTGTAAATCTTGCGAAGATGATTGGATTGAACCGGATCATTCTTGGAAGCTTTCATTTCGCGCCCGATTTTGATCGCAGAACATACGCTCTCGATAACCAATTTACGTTTGGAATCCTTGGTGATGAAATCGAATGCACCCAATGACAGGGCTTCGAGAGCACGGGAGTGATCGCCATGTGCAGTCAGTACCACAAATGGAGTCATATGACCCAAGGAGCGAACATAGGCCAAAAACTTCAGGCCATTCATGTTTGGCATTTCAATATCTGACAGAATCGTGTCGAATTCTTTCGATTTCACGTATTGAAGAGCGGCGGCGCCATCTTCAGCCTCGACGATTTCGTCGACGAATTCTTTTAAGAAATGTTTCAGGAGCTCGCGAATATCCGCGTCGTCCTCAACAATCAGCAATCTGCTTTTTTCTTCTTGTGAATTCATCATCATCCTTAATTCGTAAACCTGTTAATCACGCCTAACAAAACATCCTTTTTAAACGGCTTGGTGATGTGATCGTCACATCCGGCGTTTATGGATTTTTGCTTATCGTCAGAAAGGGCGTGAGCTGTCAGTGCGATTATTGGAATGTGCGCATGTCTGGTAGTGCGTTCCCATTCACGAATGATCGATGTGGCTGCATAGCCATCCATTTCTGGCATTTGAACGTCCATGAAGACGATATCAAACTCGTTAGACTTTATCTTATCTACCGCTTCAAGTCCATTCTCGGCTTCAATTATTTCAAATGGGAAGCTTTTTAGGAAATGGGTGAACAGAATGCGATTATCCTCAGTATCATCTGCAAGAAGAATACGCAGGTTCTTGTTGTCGCGAACTGTTGTTGGCAGTTTTTCTGTCTCTCGAGCTTCATATTGATCAGCAAATGAGAGCAGGCCTGTGTTTACCAAGGGATTGGTCTCAATGTTCAGGCCGACGCTTTGCTCGCGATAAGGCATAGTGAAATAGAACGTCGTTCCTGTGTTTTCACGGCTCTTGAACCAGATTTGTCCGCCCATCAGTTCAACCAGGCTCTTGGAGATGGCCAAACCTAAACCGGTTCCACCGTATCGACGTGTGATGGAGCTGTCAGCTTGCGAAAACTTCTGGAATATCAAATGTTGTTTTTGTGGAGCAATACCAACACCGGTATCGCGGACAGCGATCAACAGGCTGTCTTTTTTGGTGGCATTCTTTGTGACGGAAACGGTGATTTCCCCACGATCTGTAAATTTGATTGAGTTGCTTACTAGATTGATCAGTACTTGACGAAGTTTTGTGGGGTCACCCATGAGATTGATGTTAACACCCTGACCAATTTCAAATGAATAGTCCACGCCTTTTAACTGCGCGCGAGGTCTCATAATTTCCTGAACATCTGTCATCATTTTGCGCAGATCAAAGAAGATATTTTCGATTGAAACCTCACCGGCCTCAATTTTTGAAAGATCCAGGATGTCATTGATTAAGGTCATCAACACGTCGCTGGCTTTTTGGAATATCGTCAGATAGTAACGTTGATCCGGATCAAGCTTGGTTTCTTTTAGCAGCTCGGCCATACCCATGATGGCATTCATCGGTGTTCGGATTTCATGACTCATGTGGGCCAGGAATTGAGACTTGGCCAATGACGACTTCTCGGCTTCGTCCTTCATCGAGATTAACTCAAGTTCGGCTTTCTTAAGTTCCGTGATATCCTGATTAATACCCCAAGTACACAGAGCATTTTTATTATCATCATACTCTGTGATGCCCATCATGTTCGTCCAAACATACTCATTAGTGTCGGCACGACGGACTCTAAGTACGAAATGAAATTCGCGAGTGCCGATGCCTTGCATGCGAATGGCGTTATCCAGCTCCTGCACGTCCTCGTGGTGAACCATCGCTCTGAAAAGTTCATAACTGGGTTGAACCTCGGTGGGATTAAGTCCCAACAATTTAAACTGTTCATCTGACCACAGCATTTGACCGTTACGCAGGTCCCATCGGAAGGATCCGGTTTTGGAGATGGCCTGGGAGGCCTTCAACAGATCTTCTTTCATGCGAAGTTCGCGCTGGGCTTCGATTTTCCAGCGCAAGTCATTACCCACAACAACAAAGCGCTCTCGGCCCGTGGTATTTTCCATCGGGATGACTGTGACCGCCAATGGGATGCGTTCTCCCGACAGGCACTTCAAATTTGCTTCTTTCTTATGTGTGTTTATCAGATCCTTCGCCTCAATATCCATCCATAGGGAGATATCAGAACCCACAACCGACATTTCAGGAGTGCCGATAAGTTCATAGGCGATGCGATTTGTTTTGCGGATGATGGCTTTAAGGTGTCCCTCGTAGCCGGGGATCACTTCAACCATGAACATGACCTTGCCCAGAGTCAGAATGACATCTTCCAGGACATTTTTTTCCTGCTTTTCCTGATTCAGATTCTGAGCCAGGGAATTATAGTCATTGAAGACATTGGCGAACTCGTCCTGATTTGAATATGAGATTTCCTTGATGGCACCACCTTGAGACTGAATTTTACGGTGCAGGTAACTTAAAGGCTGAGTCAGCTGTTTGCCGAAAAAGTATGCCAATCCCAAAGAGACAATTAAAAACAATAAACCAATGACAACGAAAACAACCAAGTAGTGATTGATTGGACCGGTAGTTTCGTTGAAATTTGACTTGGCAATGATCACCCATTCCACGCCGCCGGGTAACTGTACTTTACCAATCGACATCAGGCTGACGGCATTGAGGTAATCTGTTCCTGTTTCCACAGAGTCTTCAGAGCGCAGATAGTGGCGAATCTTGTCAGCTGGGACTGCTGCAATCAGGGCCGTGGTGCCCTTGGTTTGGACTGCGTTGATGCTTTCTTGTTTGGCACCGGCACTGGAAAACTGTCGGTTAAATTCCCCTGGGTTTTCGTGAAACATGCGTGAGCTGTTTCTCATTAAACCATCCGGGCCAAATGCCACGACCTCACCAGTTTCGCGCAGTCCTTGCTTTTTCCATTGATAGTTGTCGCTCAGTATCTGATCGAATCGATTCAGACCAATCTTAAATAACAAAGTTCCGATATAGTTTTTTTGATCATAAATTGGCGCGGCAATATAAGAAACGTATTCCGGAAATCCCGAGGACAGCGGCGCAAAATCAAAGAATCTGAATGTTTGGGGTGGCGCGCTTTGAGACCAGCGGTAGACATCTGTCAGTCGCGTTCCGCTGAAGAAGCCAGTATCCAGGCTGGCCCCTAGCTCCAATCCTTTTTGGACCGAGTAAACGACAACTCCGTCGCGATCGATCAGCAGGACGTCTTCCACCTGAAAACGATCTGCATAGTCTGAAAGGAAAGTATGAATTTCGCTGTGTACTTTGGAATAGCCATACGGATCAGCCTCTTTAAGAGCAATCACGTTACGGGGAGTACTTTCATTGCGTTCAGCTTCCATCAGAATCATCGCTTGCAGAACCAATGCAGGTTTGCCTAATCGATCGGCAATAGGGGTGTCATCATGGCTTGCCGCATGACCAGTGTAATGTGAATTTACGATCCGGATGTTCTGAGCCAGAGTTTTTTCGGGAATATTGTTGTTGAGCTTAATAAAAGATTCATGAAAAGCGGAAACGGAATCGCGAACACGTACCATTTCGGCAGCGACCAGAAGATTGTTTCCCAGATTTTCCAAATCGGTTTTCAGCGCTTGCGTGCGATTCAGTCGAATCTGAATCAGGCGCTCCGAATGTCCACTTTGCAGAGTGGAGGCTCCAATTTTATAGCCCATCGTTCCTGCCGCGATCATCGCACCAGTCACAATGAGCAATGTGAAAAGGAGAATTCGAAGTCTGATTGTCATGATTTCCTAAGACATCGGAACGAACTGAATTTCGATATTTTCAAAGTGAGATTTCATATCCTGGGCAAGATTCGCTAGTTGGGCAGCCTCATTGTTTTTGGAGAGCTTTTCCATTTGTGCCGCAATTTCACTTAATTGCATAAAGCCATAGCTGGAAGCTGCGCCTTTGATCTTGTGAGTTAAGGCCGCGATAGCCGGAAGGTCGTTGCTATTTATCAATTCCTGAAGGGCTGCGATGTCTTTTTTGCGATTCTCAGTGAACTGAGGGATCAAATCCTGAAGGTCAGCGTCTATTTCTACTTTGATTTTTGCCATATTCCTGTCGTTATCCTTATAAGCTGCGGCCAATACAACCAATTTTGGTTTATCATCAACTTTATTGCACATTCTTAATATCTTCAGGTTTCTTAATACGCCATAACCTCTATGGGCCTGATTTGATGAAGAAAATACTAGTATTAAAAATCTACTTTTATCTGCTGTATACCACGAAAAACGGCCGACAAGTAGGTTCGGCCGTTTTGGTGGGCAAAGGATTAGAAGCTCATCGGAACAGAAAGGCTGACCATGGTGACTTTGTTGTTAAAGTCATCAAGTGATGGGACGGAACCCCAGTTGCCCGAGCCTTTTTTGTATTTTAGATCCATGTATTCAACATTGAGCGCGACAAAGAAGATCTTAATGCCGACGCCAACTTTGGGTCCCGTGGCTTCTTCGAATTTAACGTCAAATAGACCACTTTCCTCGGGGTCCAGTGTTCCGCCAAAGACATAGCCGGCCCAGAAGCGCAGGCCCACCAAGGGAGTTTGCACGCCAATAATCGCACCGTAGGTCATCGAGGTCGCGTCAGCATCATATCCGGTATTTGAGTGCTCAAACTTTGGCATTGAGTAGCTGCCATCGACTCCCACGAAAAGCATTTTATCGACAAAGTTCATACCCAGTTTCAGATCGACGCCGAGACCTTTCGTTGTCGCCTTTGAGTCATCAATATCAACTTTACCGTCGCCACTTTCATAGAAAAGACCCGGCTCCAGATAGAAACCAAAGGCCATTGATTTTGCCGAGAACAAAAGAAGCAAACCCGCAAACGCCAAGCTCCATTTTTTCACTGAAAACCTCCATTGATTTCTTCAAGAATACTTCTGTGTTGGCTCTTCGTCGCACTGTGTTTTATCACCGGACCTCCACCCCGGCGGGAGCATTGACTTTAGTAGGTAAAACCTGATTATCATGACCTATGGAAAATCAATATTTGTCAGGATTCGGAAATCATTTTTCTTCAGAAGCTCGCGCTGGTGCATTGCCTGTGGATCAGAACTCTCCACAGCGAGTTTCCATGGGGCTTTACGCGGAACAACTGAGTGGTTCAGCATTCACAGCTCCGCGCCATCATAATCTGTATTCGTGGCTGTATCGCATTCGTCCATCGGTTGCGCACAAAGCTTTTGTTCCGATGAAGGAACTGACTGCAAAAACATTCACAAAACCCAAATACATCAATCCCAATCAGATGCGCTGGAATCCGGTATCTGAAGATGTCACACAGGATTTTGTGGAGGGCATCCGCACTGTTTGTGGCAACGGCGGAGTTGAAGAACATCGCGGTATTCATGTGCATTTGTATTCGTTTAACAAAGGCATGGGTCAGCGTTATTTCATGAACGCCGATGGCGACTTCATGTTTGTTCCGCAAGCAGGATCCATTCAAATTAAAACTGAAGTGGGCTTCATTAATGCAGAACCGGGCGAAATTGCGGTGGTTCCACGCGGGATGAAGTTTCAAGTGAATCCTTTGGGTTCAGGCAAATGCACAGGGTACTTGGGGGAAAACTTTGGTTGTCCGTTCCAATTGCCAGATCTGGGGCCGATCGGTGCCAATGGACTTGCGCACCGTCGTCATTTTCAAACTCCTGTGGCAGCGTTCGAAGACCTTGAGGGCAAGTATGAGTTGCTTGGAAAATTTGCCGGCGAATTATGGAGCTCGGAGCTGACTCATTCTCCGTTGGATGTGGTGGCTTGGCATGGAAACTACGTTTCCTATAAATACGATCTAAGAAAATTTAATACTATCAACACTGTCAGCTTCGATCATCCAGATCCTTCGATTTTCACTGTGTTGACTTCGCCAAGTGAAATCCCTGGAACGGCCAATGTGGATTTTGCCATCTTCCCACCGCGCTGGATGGTTGCCGAGAATACATTCCGTCCGCCGTATTTCCATCGCAACTGCATGAGTGAGTATATGGGACTGATCTACGGGGAGTATGATGCCAAGACCGGCGGTGGCTTTGTGCCAGGTGGAGGCAGTCTTCATAATTTCTATTCGGCTCATGGGCCGGATGTTGAGACTTTTGAAAAGGCCAGCGATGCAGAACTTAAACCGGTTCGTTTGTCACAAACAATGGCGTTTATGTTTGAATCACGGTCTCCGTACCGCGTGACTGATTTTGCAATGGGGAAAGAACTTCTTCAGTCGAACTATCAGGATTGCTGGCAGGGATTCAAAAAGGGATTTAAATAATTAAAAACAAAAAGGGCTCTGAGAAGAGCCCTTTTTTTATTTTTCCAGATTGGAAAGTATGGTTTCGATTCTGCCGGCAAGTTCCTGGGTTTCAGGATTTTGTCTCATCTCTTCAAACTGGGTGAAGGGAATTCGGTCATTGTTCGCAAGTCCGATATTTGCAAAATAATTGTCGGGGTTGTCGAAGTGCAGGATGAAGCCCTGGTCGTCGCGCTCAACAGTGACGGATTGATGAAGATCAGCAATGTTTTCTTCCAGCATATCCACTGTTTCTTCTGTCAGCTGCAGGTTAATGTCCCGTGGAGGATTTTCTGGAGCTGTGGGTGGTTGAGCCATTGGAGTCGCTGCGGGATTTGCATTTGCCATGGAGTCTTGAATTTGTGGCATTGCCGCTTCGTCGGCCGCATTTTCCGATGGGTTCGGGTTGGCCATATCTTCTTCAGAGACACCTTGTGCAATCTCAGTTGGTGCAGGTGCTGCTTTGGGAGAGGTGAATTTAAAAACTCCCCAGCCAACGAGTATTCCTAATGCAAATGCAACGATAAGGTCCTTGTTCATAGGACCGATATTAGGCTCCTTGTCAGAAAAGGCAATATGGTTCGATTTCTTTTGGGGTATTTTAGTAAATAACACAATTGGAACAGGCGCTTTACTATCACTCCCTGTTTATTTATGGTTATAGCTGAGGTGATCATGAAGGTTATTGAAATTAGCACGCCAGGCGGGCCGGAAGTACTTAAGGTGGCAGAGCGCCCGACACCAAAACCCAAAGAAGGTGAAGTCCTTATCAAGGTGAAGGCCGCTGGGGTGAACCGACCTGATTGCGCTCAAAGACAGGGAACGTATCCTCCTCCTCCCGGGGCTTCGGATTTGCTGGGGCTGGAGGTTTCAGGAGAAATTGTGGAAGTCGGCCCGCATGTGAAGCGCTGGCGGGTGGGTGACCCGGTGTGTGCCCTGGTCAATGGCGGAGGTTACGCGGAATTTGTTGTCGCTCCCGAGGGTCAGTGTCTGCCCATTCCCTACGATCTGGATTTTACTCAGGCGGCAGCGTTGCCGGAGACCTTTTTTACAGTTTGGACCAATGTATTTGAAAGTGGTCAGCTAAAAAAAGGTGAAACGATTTTAGTGCATGGCGGTTCCGGGGGAATTGGAACAACTGCGATTCAACTTTCCCATCAGATGGGTGCCACAGTTTTCACCACAGTCGGAAAAGAGTCGGCCGTCGAGCACTGTTTGCAATTGGGGGCACAGAAAGTCATTCAGTACAAAAAAGAAGATTTCGTGACGGCGGTTAAAGACGCCACCAATGGCAAGGGTGTTGATGTCATTCTGGATATGGTGGGCGGTGAATACTTTGCTCGGAATATTGAGTGCCTGGGTAAAATGGGGAGATTGGTTCAGATCGCAACTCTGCAAGGCGCTTCAGTGTCGTTTGATTTACGCAAGATGATGGCCAAAAGGCTGATGATCACAGGTTCAACTTTAAGACCACGATCGACGGAAGAGAAATCTCGCATTGCCAGAAGCCTGGAAGAGCAGGTTTGGCCGTTGTTGAACAAAGGTCTTTTGAAGCCAGTGATTTTCAAAGAGTTCAAACTGGATCAAGCTCGTGAGGCTCATGAGCTGATGGAATCCAGTGCTCACACAGGGAAAATAGTTCTTAACGTGTTTTAAGGTTCCCTTATTCGGGAGGTCCGATGGTTATGTCTCCAGCCGGTGGTTTGTCAGTGCTGCTGTTTATGGCGGTGGTCATCGGTATTTGCCTAATGTTTATTGGTGCAGTCGGGGTCGTCAGTGAACGGCTGGAGTTTTCAGTGAACCGTGAGGTTCTGAAAGTCACCTTGCTGTTGATTCTTTGGCTGACCTTCGGTGCCGTCTTGGTTCAGTCCGGGATTTTGGCAACCCATCCCTATCCCATTGCCTTGGCTTACTTCATCACCGTTTTGATTTTATCACTGTGGCTTTCACTTTCGAGTTTGGGCAACAGACTGGCATTGGGATTGTCTTTGATGTCATTGGTTGTGTTTCAGGGGTTTAGGCTGCCCTTGGAGATTATCATCTATCAATGGGCGGAACAGGGAACGATGCCCTACACGATGACCTGGACAGGATACAATTTTGATATTCTTGCCGGTGCCTTGGCGTTGGCGGTGGCCCCCATGGTGAACTCAAGCAAGTGGTTGGCTTGGATTTTTAATGTTTTCGGGATTGTGTTTGCCATCAATGCCGTATACGTGGGGCTTATGTCATCGCCTCTACCATTTGCCTGGGAGATCGAACCCAAACTTCTGCTTCTATATCAAATGCCGTACTTTTTGTTGATGCCTGTGTGCGTAGGGGGCGGCATCGCCGGCCATGTGATTTTAACGAAGGCCTTGTTGTACAAAGTCTGATTTCCGATAATCAGGATGGAGGCGCGTGATATGGAATTGCAAAAAGAGTTTGTTTCAGAGCTTCGTTCCCGGGATTTAAAATTCTCTGACTTTCTAAGCTCGGTGGAGCAGATGAATATAGCAAGCTGCCGTTTGGATCTGGCAGAGGGGCGCCTGGTTTTTTCCGCTCACGATGGCGTGGTTTGCAGTGAGGACGTAGAGTTTGATGCGGATATTTCCGCAAAGTTTGACGATGGTGGAATTGCGCAGACGATTATGTCCAATCAGACTCTGGGTCTGGGGCTTCGGGATTTTGTGAATAAGGTCATGGAGTGCGGAGTATCCAGTTTCACCATTTATCCAAGAGGAAGAAAGATCATCTACCTCGGGCTCAATGGTGATTGCTATTATGAATTTATCAGATCAGCACCAAGTGGCGTTCGACATCAAGAACCGGGGACTTCAAGGGTTCTACAGTAACGTTAAGATCCTTGAATTTCTTGCGGGCCAGGGTCAGCTCTTCGTCAATTTTTTCTTTGCGTGCTTTCAAAAGGAAGTACTTTCCTTTTTTCGCGTAGTAGTTGCGGCTGACATCAAGAATGACATCAACTGGTTTAAAACCACGTGCAGTGACAACATCAATATCAACAAGATCCTTGGGGATTTCGCCGTGAACATTCAGATTTGGAGCAATGGTCTTGCAGCGATTCAGGAAGTTCTGCTTCAGAATACTTTTCTCGTACAGATGAAATTGTACTTCCGGAAATTGAATCGCATAGATAACACCAGGAAGGCCTCCGCCAGAGCCAAAGTCAGCAGCAGCTTTGATGTTCTTGGGAAACTGTTTTAGAGGAAGCAGACAATCGATAACGTGATTATCCAGCAGCTCATCAAAAGTCATTTTGCGACTGATTAGATTCAGCTCATCATTGGAAGACCATAGAAGGTCGATATAGCTTTTAAGCTGACCGATGGCTTCTTCACGGAAGCCCAATTCCAAAATGAGGGGGATGCGCTGTTCAAATGACATGCCCCCTTATACCTTATTGGCCGTTTTTGGGTAGTTCCTTTTGAACGAATAGAAATAAATCCCGCTCGTTGTACTTACGTAGGAAAAAATACAACTGTGTGGGATCTTTCATCTTTCTGTGAATCTCGCGGACTGTAACAGGGGTTACGCACTCCAAAGTCAGGCGCTGTTCCTGATTGCAGAAGTCACTCACTTCCTCGTCCCCATTAAATGGCATGACGGTGATTGTGATATAGGGCTTTTGCGTGGGTTCAATCATTCCGGAAATAAACTCATTGGACGTCAGAGTGTTTGCCAGGTTGTGGGGGAGTTTAATCCAGCAGGGCTTTTCGCATTTGGCTATTTCCTCGGCGGTGGCTTTGGTTCCATCCTGGATGACATGGGCCGGGGTTTGGAATTGCTTGTAATACTCTTCCAGAAAATAGGTCATCAAGAGTTGGGTGTCATTGGCTTCCGGCAAAACGCCCCACAATACGTAGTGAGTAGTTTGTAGATCGGGGAATAAGCGCAAAACAGTGTGGCTGGCGATATTGCGATGATCGGCGCTGATCACTGTCGGCTTGATCAGGGGTTCTGAGCGCAAGCTGACTCCTTTGCGGACCAAATAGATCATGCAAACAGTTATGATGACAAATACCAGGCCCAGAATCGCAAATATTTTTTTCATAAGTAAGCGCAGACTAGGACTTCACGGCCCCCGAAGTCAAGACGTGACGGGCCTTCCTGAACCCTGTAAATCAAAAGGATCAAAGGAGTTCTCAATGGCTACAGTCACACTAAAAGGCAATCCAGTAAACACATCCGGCAACATCCCAGCGAAGGGTGCAGCGGTTAAGGACTTTAACTTGGTTCGCAGCGATCTTTCTGAGGTCAGTCTGAAAGACTACGCTGGTAAAAAGAAAGTTCTGAATATCTTCCCAAGTGTTGATACGGGGACTTGTGCAGCCTCTGTTCGTCATTTCAATAAAGACGCTGCTAACCTGACCAACACTGTTGTCTTGAACATTTCTATGGATTTGCCTTTTGCCCAAGCGCGTTTTTGCGGGGCTGAAGGGATCAAGAACTGTGAATCCTTGTCTGCGTTCCGCAGTCACTTCGGTCCGGAGTGGGGATTGGATATCACGGATTCTCCACTAAAAGGTCTTCTTTCCCGAGTGGTGATCACTTTGTCTGAAGACAATAAAGTCCTTCATGCGGAACAGGTTTCTGAAATTGCCAATGAGCCGAACTACGAGGCTGCTTTGGCCTCTTTGCGCTAGTATTTTTTATAAAAGCAGCGGTCCCGGTGCAGATTGGGGCCGCCTGTGATAGATCTTCCGGTCTATGAAATTTCAGTCTTCCACTCTCAGTCAGAATTCCTTTCAGGAAATGAATCTAGCTCCGGTGCTTCTAAATGCCCTTGAGCAGATGTCGATCAAAAAGCCAACTCCCATTCAGTCCAAGGCCATTCCTGCCGTCATCGCTGGTTCGGATTTGATCGGTATTGCCCAAACGGGAAGTGGAAAAACATTGGCTTATGCATTGTCTGTGTTGACGGGACTGGAACAAAAGCCAACTGCGCGAGCTTTAGTCCTGGCTCCAAGTCGCGAGATGGCACAACAGATCTACAAAGTATTTTTGGATTTGTGCCGTGAAATGCCAGTTTCGGTTTGTCTGGCGATCGGTGGCTCGACGGGTTCGAAGCAGGCGAATCAGCTGAAAAAGAACCCAAAGATTATTATCGCAACTCCGGGTCGTATGAATGATCACCTTCAATCAAACAAGCTTTTGCTGAAAGACGTCGAATACGTTGTTATCGATGAGGCAGATCGCATGTTGGATATGGGCTTTGCACCCCAATTGAAAAGCATTCAGCAAACTTTGCGAGGGCAAAGACAAACTCTGATGTTTTCAGCAAGCTTTGGTCACAACGTGGATCAGATTGCTCAGTTGTTTCTTCACCCCAAGGCCGTGATGATTCGTTCCGAACAGGCCGAGTCACCGGTGGATAGCTTGAAACAGAAAGTCGTATTCCTGGACAGAACCATGAAGAATGACCGGTTGCTGGATGAATTAAACGCCACTCGTGGTGGAGCGATTGTGTTCACCGGAAGTCAGGAAAGCTGTGAGGCTGTGGGGGAGTATTTGCAATCCTATGGATTTGAATCTGACTTGATTCACGGTGGACTTTCCCAAGGTCAGCGCAACCGTGTTGTGCGTGAATTCCGTGAAGGAGATATCCGTATCATGGTTGCAACTGATTTGCTGGCGCGTGGACTGGATGTCCCGCATGTGGATCACGTGGTAAATTTTGATCTGCCCTTCCAGGCAGAGGACTTTCTTCATCGCATCGGCCGCACTGCGCGTGCGGGACGCAGCGGAGAAGCCATCACATTTGTCACTCCTTCCGATCACCGCATGTACAACAAGGTTAAAGGATACCTGCAGGGCGCCAAGGAAGAAAAGATGGATCCGACTTTCAAATTTATCGATCGGTCCAAAAAGTTCGCGAAACGAAGCGATGAAAAGTCCGGACCCAAAAGAGCCGGCAAAGGTGCGCCGCCTTCAAAAAAAGGAACTGGAAAATCTTCTGTAAATCCGTTTAAAAAACGCAGATAATCCCTCCACTATGTATCAACTGCGCCCGTATCAACAGGAAGCTGTCCAAGCGACGCTTCAACATTTTCGCAAGGAAAAAGCACCAGCGGTGATTGTGCTGCCGACGGGCGCGGGTAAAAGTCTGGTCATTGCAGAACTGGCTCGATTGGCGCGTGGCCGCGTTTTGGTCATGGCCCACGTCAAAGAACTGGTTGAGCAGAACCATGCGAAGTATATTTCTTTCGGATTGGACGCCGGGATTTTTTCTGCAGGCCTGGATCGCAAAGACTCCTCGCAAAAAGTTATTTTCGGAAGCATTCAATCCATTGCCCGGGCCGATGAGGGATTTTTTGATAACTTCTCTCTTGTGGTGATTGATGAATGTCATCGGGTTTCGATGGAAGGTGAAACGCAGTACTTTCAAGTCGTCACAAAACTCAAAAAAATGAACCCTGAGATATGCGTTCTGGGATTGACTGCGACGCCGTACCGATTGGGGCTGGGCTGGATCTATAACTACCATCAGGATAAAAAGCTTCAGCAGACCACAGAAGACAGATTTTTTAAAAAGTGCATCTTCGAACTATCCATCGGATACATGATCAAGAACAAGTATCTGACTCCGCCGTTGAAAATTGACTCTCCCGTTGCATGTTATGATTTCTCCAGTCTTAAACTGCATGGCACAAGTTATGTGACGTCGCAGATTGAGGCTTTGCTTAAAGATCAAAAGCGGATCACGCCATTGGTTATTAAAAATATTGTGGATATGTCGGTGGATCGTCATGGGGTGATGATCTTTACCAGTTCAGTTAATCATGCGATTGAAATCATGAAAAGCCTGCCGCCATATGTATCGGCATTAGTTGTCGGGGACACCGAAGTCGAGGAGCGCGATGAAATAATCAATGCTTTCAAAGCCCGCAAACTTAAATTCCTGGTGAATGTTTCGGTTTTGACAACCGGATTTGATGCTCCTCACGTGGATGTCATAGCGATTCTAAGACCGACTGAATCAGTAAGCTTGTACCAGCAGATTGTGGGGCGGGGACTTCGGCTTAGCGAAGGGAAATCGGACTGTCTGGTGCTTGATTATACAGGCCAGGATCACGATCTGTTTTCTCCGGAGATTGATGACGACAAGCCGGCGGGTCACACCGTCATGGTGGAGGTTCCTTGTCCTGAGTGCGGGACCGTTAATAACTTTTGGGGAATAAAGGATGCCGAAGGCGAAGTGACCGAGCATTTCGGTCGTCGTTGTAAAGGGGCCTTTCAAGATCCCGTCAGTTTTGAAGTCGAGCCCTGTGGATTCAGATTTCGTTTTAAACGCTGCCCTGACTGCGGGCACGAAAATGATATTGCAGCTCGAAGCTGCGAGGGGTGTCAGGCTGTCCTGGTCGACAATGATAAGAAGCTCAAGGAAGCCATGGCTCTTAAAGATGCCCATGTGTTAAGGGTGGATTCCGTCACTTACGCCAAAGGTTATGACAAGAAGGGCAGCGTGCGGCTGGAAGTTAAATACCACGACGTGGATGCCAAAGCCCTGACTGAGTATTTTTACCTGAATAACGCCTCAGACAGCCGGGCTTTCTATTTCAATTTTACCCGTATGCATTTAAGGCTTCCGGGAAAGAAAGTGTTTATCAAGTCTGTCGAAGACGCTCTTAAAATGCAGTCGCTGTTTCGTCCACCCATGTTTGTCATTGCTCGTAAGCAAAAGAGCTTTTGGGCTATCCGCGAAAAGATATTCGAATAGGGCCCAGTCCCTGCTGTCTAAACTTTTGACGATCAAGCAAGTTTGCCAAAAGCAGGGTCCCCAAGGCTGTCGTTGGTTGCAAAGTTCCCCGGAGAATAGTATTTCTGCGCGGTCTTTAATTTACTAATCCAAGGAGTTTTTTATGAAAACAATGATCGCTGCAATGCTTTTGATTTCTTCATCTGCGATGGCTATCGATGACACTATCAACGTTAAAGTATTGTCTTATTGCCTGGATAACCAGGTTGTTCGTGAAACTGACGGCCAAGTTGTATTGGCTGATGACTGTGAAGGTAAGAACCTGACTTGTGTGGACTATGTAAACCAAAGAGGCATCCACATCAGATACGCAGCTCGTTGCGAAGCGAAAGCTAACTAAAAAGAAAAAGGACCTCGATGAGGTCCTTTTTTTTGTCCAAATTTTCTCAGAAGACTAATGTCTTAGATTCAACTCTCCATGGCTTCCCATTTTCAGATGTTTTGAACCTGTTGTCAGCTTCACAAACTCCAGCATTTTTGAGACCGGATTGGAATGTCCTTCCCAGTACTCTGCTTTTTCGATTTCAACTTTTAGCAATTGAACGTTTGGATCGTTAGGGCCTTGAGGGAACCACACTTCGTAACCTTTGGACCACATCTGGCGAACCTTTTCCGGATGATCATCGATCAGCTCCGCAAAACCGGTGACGGACACATAAGTACTGCTGCCGGAGTACGTGATATTCACACGATTTTCGTTTTGAATATCAGAGGCCTTTTGGGAAGCCCTAGAGATGATGAACCAAAGACTGCCGTCAGCCTCGATTCCCTGGGTGACAAGTGGAGCGCTATGCAAACTATTGCCACCAGAAACTGTTACCAGCATAGCAATCTTGATATCTGAAATCAGATCGCTGAGTTTCTTAACCTCCGGACTGGAGTGTTTTGAATTGTCTTCCATGTCGATCTCCTCATCTTGTTAATTAAAATTATCCCGCAGTTATTCGTGGGTCCCAAGGTGACTTTTCACAATGATGGAACAGTCATGTGGCATAGATTAGCAATTCAGATTGGCGTAAATTTGTTCTGCTGCCAGTTCCCAGACTAAAACCCCATGTGATTTCACAGCTGAATCCAAAATATTTTCCCTTATAAAAAGCAGCCGCCTAGTCTGAGGTCCATCACTGAGGGGAACATAACATGGAAGTAGTTCGTCGATTTACGAAGTGTATCGTAATCGCGTCGGTGTTGCCTGCAATTGCATGGGCGCAACTGCAGACACAAGCTAAGCCTAAACCGGCTGAGCCGATCGATTACAATACGGTGGTAGCAAATATTTCGGTAGCAGATATGCGTGCCGCTATCAAAAAAAGTTGGAAGCATGGGTTGAATCCCAAGCAGTATTGGACAGATTCGTTAGAGTCCAATTATGCAAAAGGGGTCAATATTCGCTCGGCGGCGAATAAGGCCTATCTGCGTATGCTTGGGCATTTATATGCGGGAAGTGTGGATCCGCAGTTTGTTGGCTATGACATTAAGTTTGCTAAAAAAGACTTCTTAAGTGCGAAACAGCTTCGCGCGATTGTTGTGGCCACGGGGAATGACGCCGAAAGCTTGATGGATGAGGTCGCTCCACAAAATTCTCCCTACCAATCTGCAAGAGAAGGCTATCTTAAAATTTACCCGACGTGTGTGGATGGCTCTTGGAAAGAGATTACGCCGGTTAACGTGTCTCTAAGAATGTATACAAAGAATCCCGTGATTCCGCAGATCAAAGCGCGACTTGCGATCATGGGTTATAAGATGTCAAACATGAACGATATCTTTGATGTCGATCTTTTGAATGCAGTCACAGATATTCAATGGGGTTTGCGTATCAAGCCTGACGGCGAGATTTCCCCAAAAGGAAAAGTCTGGCAGTTCTTAAGTGTTCCTTGCGGCGAGCGTGCTCGGCAATTGCAAGTTGATATGGAAAAGATGCGCTGGTTCCCACAATACTTTGAGGATCGCTATATTTTCGTGAACCTGGCGATGTCGTACTTCATCTTAATGGATGTCTCGAATCCCGACTACAATCGGGTGATGAGCTTCCGTACGGTGAATGGCAGACCGACACGCAAATCTCCGACGATGCGGGACATGGTGGTTGAGGTTATTTTGAATCCTTTCTGGACCGTGCCTCCGACCATATTTAGTGAAGACAAAGTGAATGACCTGAAAGTGCTGAATAAACAGCAGATTCGTGAATACTTTGATTCTCATCATTACGAAGTATGGAGTGGTGACTATCGTCGTAAGATTGACCCAACCACAATCGATTGGATGGGATTAAGTACCGGGCGCGTGAACTATGACATCCATATTCGTCAATTGCCTCACTTGGGAAATGCGCTGGGTGTGGTGAAGTTTGATCTTACCAATGGATTCCTGATTTACCTGCATGACACCAATGCACGTGAGCTTTTTAATGAACCGATGCGCCAGTTAAGTTCGGGCTGCATTCGCCTGGAAAAGCCATTTGAATTGGCCGAGTATCTACTTGAGGACACCGCTTGGGATCGTAAGACCATTGAATCAATGGTGGCTCGCCCGGGTGAGGTGATGTCCAAGTCGACCGAGATTCCGATTCCGAAAGCAAAGCAAACGCCAGTATACACGGCTTATTTAACTTCCATGATGAGTTCTGATGGTGTGGTTCGATTCGTCGACGACATTTATGGTCAGAATAATGCGATCAAAAAATATTTGACGCCATTAATTGTGGGAAATGAGAGCAGTGAATATTGGGGAACTAATTAAAGATATCAACTGAAGATTCGAAAGGGGTTCGAAATGCATTACGGTAAGATTTTATTATTGGTACTAGCAAGTGCGCAGATGGCCAGCGCAAATCCGGCAGCGGCGGATAAAGGCCGTGGTCAATTGCCGAAACCACCGGCACCACCAACACAACCGACGCAGCCGCCTTCAGAGGCGACTTATTCGGGCACGGGGCGTATCGAATCCATCACTCGCGCCACGGGTGGTGAGATTTACAGACTTGAGCTTATTAAGGCACTTCCATTGGTGCGTATTGAGCTTTCCTCCAAACTGGGCCGTGCGAAAGTTTATTCGGCGACACTGGTGACGACACAGAATGACCGTATTCCTCTGCGCCAGCTGACTGGAATCAATATCAATGATGGCAATCAGCCGGTAAGTTCTGAGATCGTAACGACTCAGGCAAGCATCATGGCTGTTGAGGTATTGGCTGAGGCGATGGGTGGTGAAGCCGCAATGGATATCACAGCGCACTCTACGAAAGAGGCTCCTCGCTTGGCGGTGGGCAATCGCATCCCTGAGTATTCATGCAAACGCAACCTGGATGCCTTGCTGAAGGATAAACTTGAGCCGGTGCAACTGTGGGTTGGTCGTGCGGAAAGTGCGGCGGCAGGTTCTGTTCAGGAAAAATTCGCTGGCAATCAGCTGAAAGATCAGGTCAGAGAGTTTGTTTCCACTATGCGCACTAACGGAGCCTATGCTTCGTCGGCATACTTGGTAACGTTGATTAACTTCTTTGCTGATCAGTACAATGCTGTTCGCGTGGGTGGTGTTTCTGAGCCTGCATACCGTGATCTCATGACTGCGACTATCGATGTTTTGACGATTGCGATGCAAAACGAACTGCCTTGCAGAAAGTTTTCAAGCGACACATTGTTGAAGATGTCAGCAGAGTTCCATAAGAAACTTCAAACGATGGCATCTGATGCACGTGCACGTGCAAGTTTTGAAAAACTTGCGATCAAAGTTCGCGACTTTGCTCCGGAGCAGTACCGTAAGGAAATTTTGGCAGCAAGCCTTACTTTCCGCGAAGGTGAAGCGCAAGGTTTGAAGCTGTACAAAGAGTATATTGCAGCGAAGGACGGCGAGTTCCTGAAAGATGCCAGCAAGAACATGAGTGCATCCGCATTCCTGGTTGCTGAAAATGCTTTGAAAGTCGAAGTGCGAATGATGGACGTTGAACAACGCTATCAGATGATTGTGGAGTTCCAGGCGAAGTATAACTCCAACGGGGAGTATCCACAGGCTGTGGCGCAAAGATATTTGAACATCTTGGCGGAGTACACGTTGGGATATAAGCTGATCCCGTAGTCAAAATAGGTCCAAATTCAAAGGCTGCCACGGGAAGACCGGTGGCAGCCTTTTTGCTTTCGTAGATCTATCAATATCTCGCAATTACAAATACTTGATGCGGCGTGATGAGTTTAAGCATGGCATTCGAGGCCATAAGAATTCCCCAACAGGGTCCTTGCATTATAAAGAACCATCATGCTATGTTGGCTCCTCTTCAGATCGTTCCCGATGGACAGGTGGCCGAGTGGCTGAAGGCGCACGCCTGGAACGCGTGTGTAGGTCAAAAGCCTACCGAGAGTTCGAATCTCTCCCTGTCCGCCATTTTTCAAAGCTATACATGACTTAATCTACATATGACACAACATGCACTTAAGTTTTTATCTTTTCCTGGGAAAATCCATCTGATCAACACGGATCAAGAACTACATCGGATTGCTGGCGAGCTTGAATCTCATACCATGCTTGGTTTTGATACCGAAACGCGTCCTTCATTTAAAAAGGGCGAGTCCTATCCAGTGTCCATGTTGCAATTGGCGACAGATACGGACGCCTATGTCATTCGTCTTAAGCACATCGGGCATACTGAAGTAATTAAAAATATTTTTGAGAATCCTGAAGTCGTAAAAGTGGGTGCTGCAATTAGGGATGACCTTAAGCAATTGCAGAAGCGGTTTCCATTTCATCCCCACGGATTTATCGAGCTGCAAACCGTGGCTAAAACCATGAAGCTAAATAATATTGGTCTTAAAGGTATGACTGAGGAAGTCCTGCACGCCACGATTTCCAAAGGACCGAAAACCACAAATTGGGACGCGCAGGTTTTGACCGAAAAGCAGATTCTGTATGCCGCAACAGATGCCTGGATCGGGCTTAAACTTTATCAGAAGCTGACTTCCAAAACTTAGTTCGGCGGAAATCCAACGACCAACGGAAATTGGCTACTCTTTTTCCAAATACTTTTTAATGGGATCCCAATTGTACTTGCGCCATCCCAGTTCAATAGCAGGAATCATTTCCTTGGGAACTCCTCGGTGAATCAAGACCAGCTCTGTATCGTTCTTTGCCGTGGGTTTTAGATTAAAGGTCGCCATCGAAAAGATCCCATCAGGAAAGCTATGGCCCTGCCAAGCCTGAACGATTCTTTTGTTGCGAACGAGCTCCACGATGATGCCTGTCGCTTGCCCACCGTAAACAGAAAAGGGCTCTCCGGCCGACTTTCCAATCTTTGCTTTTTTGCCAGTCAAGGATGCGTATTTTTTGGAATCAGTAAGCAGACTGTAAATCACTTCGGGAGGAGCCTTAAAATGAACCTTCTGTTTTATTGTCTTGCACACCTTAGACCTCCTGAACTGAATTTTTAGATATTCAGTATAGCGGTATAGAGAAAACTAGGGAATTGGAAGTGCATCAGATGTTACGAAGCAAAACGCTAGTGCATTAACTGGTCTTTGGAAACGGGCAGGTCGATATGTGCACCTTTTCGGAAAAGCTTAAAGGCAACGATCAAGCCCGTGAAGGCAAGTCCGGCACCGACCCAAAGTGGGGAGGTGAACGTCATGCCTGCGGCTAATGGCAGTCCTCCCAGAAATGCTCCCAGGGAATTTCCTAAGTTGAAAGCACCTTGTCCAATAGAGGAGCCCAAGAGAGGTGACTCTTTGGATGAGTTGATCAAAATAATTTGAATTGGTGCACCCATGGCCATTGCGATGGCACCAGTTGCAAAAGTCAGGAAGATCATAGGGATCAGGTGTGCTGCCAACAAAGAATCCAATAGAAGAACCGAAATCATCGCGATCAACAGGTAGACGACCGCTTTAATGGCTGACATGGAATCGGCCATTCTGCCGCCCATCCAATTGCCTACAGTCATTCCCACTCCTGCCAGCGACAGGAAGTAAGGAACATACTCCTTCGACACACCAGTCACGTTAGTAAGCAGGGGAGTAATATAGCTAAACCAAGCAAAGAAACCGCCAAAGCCAATAGAGGCAATGACGATGGCGTACCACAGGGAAGGATTCTTGAAGATCACGAAATCCTGACGAACGCTGCCGCCTTTGTTTTCGGATTCGAAATTGGGGATCGTCATGGCAATTGCAATTAAAGTGGCGATACCGACGACAGCAACCAAGGCAAAGGATGCGCGCCAGCTGACCATCTGACCAATGTAAGTGGCGATGGGAACTCCTATGATATTGCAAATCGTCAGACCGCTTAGCATGACGGCAAAGGCAGAGGCTGCTTTGCCGGGGCCAGCAATTCTACCTGCGACAACAGCTCCGACTCCGAAGTAGGCTCCGTGTGGAAGTCCCGATAGAAATCTTAGGATAAGCAGTGATGTCCCATTAGGTGCTAAAGCTGAAAGTCCGTTAAACACCGTGAAGATTACCATCAACACCAGCAACATTTTTTTGGGAGGAAGATTGCGGCCCGCAATCACCAGCAAAGGTGCTCCGACAACGACACCCAAGGCATATGCGGCAATATAGTGGCCGGCCTGAGCGATCGAAACATTCATGGCCTTCGCAACATCGGGCAAAGGTCCCATGATGACGAACTCCGTAAGACCGATACCAAAACCACCTATGGCTAACGACAAAAGACTGCGGGGAATGCGTGAAGACATGGGCCGAGCATAGCACAATTGTCGTGAAGCTTGTGTCAGGTATTTAAAATAATTCGTAAATAGACTATTTTTAGAAGATAGCTCGGATACTTGAATGGTAAAGTGATTTAGAATCCACAGCAAAGAAGGAGCAAACTATGAGTGAGTTGGTAACATGCGTTTGGTTTGACCACGGTGAGGCAAGCAAAGCTGCTGCATTTTATGCAAAGACTTTCCCGAATAGCAGCGTTGGTAAAGTAAATAAAGCCCCGGGAGAATTCCCTGGTGGTAAAGAAGGTGTTGAATTGACTGTGGAGTTTACAGTTATGGGGAAAAAGTTCGTGGGCCTGAATGGCGGACCGATTTTTAAACCCAATGAATCTGTGAGCTTTATGATCATCACGGAGGATCAAAAGGAAACGGATCACTACTGGAATACTATCATCGGCAACGGTGGTGCTGCGAGTGATTGTGGTTGGTGCAAGGATCGCTGGGGCTTCTCGTGGCAGATCACACCAAGAATTCTTCTGGATTTAACCACGAGTTCTGATCCAAAAATCGCCAAGAAGGCTTTTGATTCGATGATGACGATGCAAAAGATTGATATTGCAACTATCCAAGCGGCAGTTCGTTAAAACAAAAACTGCCTAGGGACGATTTGTTTTGTTCGAGAGGGGCTCTGCCAATACAGCTGGATCACAGAGCTTCCGCTATTTTCATAGAAGTCCAATTCGATGTCATACTTCTGACCGGCCGTTAAAGCTATAGTGCCGCAGTTTTCAGTCACGGCATGATCGGTCCAATTGTTGACGACGTAAACGTTATTTACCTTCAAGCGAACACCGTCATCAGAACGTGTGCAGAACGTGTATGTTTCTGAATACTGGGCCAGAACTTTACCTGACCAGCGGATAGAGAACTGATCGCCAACACCCAAAGGTGCAGCGCCTGCCGCCCAGTCAAAATTGATCGTGCCATCAATGCGCGAACCCTTAAATCCCGAAGCGGTCAAAGTACGATTGGCATAATAGGAACCTCGTAGCCCCATGCCCTGTTCGGATTGATTTTCTGTCGCAGAATCGCTGACAGTTACATTCAAGGTGCCGTTCACTGATCCTAGCGAGGCCGTCAGTACTGCCGTTCCCTCTGTCAAGGATGTCACTTCACCTTTTTCAAGATCAAAATTGCTGACGCTCATCACGCTGCTTTGACTGGAGGACCAGTTCACAAGGTCCGTTAAATCCGTGCTTCCGCCATCGCTGAATTGTCCATAAGCCCGCGCTTGAAATATCTTACCGCTGTTAATGCTGACAGAGTTTGGATTGATCACAACGCTATTCAAAGTTGCAGGAGCCAGAACCCATTCTGTGGAAGCAGATTTTCCCTGCATACTGGTGGTGATCTGAAATCCGACGGTGGAGCTGCCAGTATAAGTGTTCAGCAAAGTTCCCTTGTTTTCGGCGGCCGTGCTGATTTGCCCGATGCTGGCATTAGAGACTGTGAAGCTTGCGTTCTCTGTAACATCATATTCGATGCCATCGGTGAATGTGGCATAGGCTTTAAGGGGAATATTGACGTTCTTGGGGATCATCAATCCTGACGGACTTAGTCTGATACTTGAAACGGTTGCAGCAGTGGTCGTAAAGGATATACCAGTGGATTTTCCCTGCCATAAAACCTGAACGGTGGTGGAGCCAGCCGCCTGGGCGATAAGAGTGCCTTTTTGATGATCGGTATTTTTTGCAGTTACTACTTGAGTATCTGCGATCACCCATTCTACAAGTTCATTGACGACTTCGGTGCTGTTGTCATCATAGTTCGCTGTGATGGTGACTTTCTTTTGGCTTCCTGCCGGCAATGAAATACTGCTCTCAGAAGCGGTAAGAGTGTTCAGTTTTTTCGCCGACACTTTAATCAAACCCGATCCCGTTGCGGAACCAAGGGTGGAAGAGATTGCCGTATTCCCGGCACTTAGAGCTTGAACAAAACCTGAACTAAAAGTGGCGACCGAAGCGTCACCTAATGACCAGGACGATGTGCTTGTGACGTCTGTGGTTGACCCGTCAGATAGTACTGCCATAGCGCGAATACTTTGCGACAGTCCAATGGAACTGTTAATAAGCGCCGGACTTAAAGATATTGAAGAAACAGAGCTGCTGGAAACGGTAATGGAGCGGGTGGTGGAAATAGCACCGACTTCCGCCATCACATTGGCTGTTCCTCCGGCGACGGATTGCAAGAGGCCTTTATTTGAAGCGTTGTCGACAGTCACCTTGCTATTGTCAGAGCTGCTCCAAGTGGCAACGCCCGTGAGGTCCTGAGTGGAACCATCGTTGTAGGTTCCTGTTACTTTAAGATTCTTTTGAGTTGCCGCAAGCATGGTCACCTGGCTGGGGCTGATTTGTAAGGAGGTGAGGGTCGTGGATTTAACCGTCACGGCTCTGCTGACTTGAGTTCCCGCAAACGTAAAGGTCACATTGGAAGTGCCTGGCGCATCTCCGGAGAAAACAGATCCGCTGCGACTTAAAACGGAAACGTCAGAGGAAGCCCAGATCCCAAAGTCTTTCAAATTTCTGACCTGGCTATCTGAATAAACGCCGACGGCATCAGCGGTGAAGGTCGCTCCTCGATTTAATTGCGCCGGAACATTTGATATTGAAATTGAGTTCAGAGTCGGGCAGCTGATCTGAACATTGCTGATATCAGCGCTTGTCACGGTGCCGCTGGAGTTTTGCAAGGAGCACGGGATGGTCGGATTCTGGGGATGGGAGAGAATCGAAACTGTATATGCATCACCTGATTTGATTTTGGTGGTGAAGGCAAAACTTGTAGCACCGGAGCTTAATGTTTGGGTTTCGGAGCCATTGAGTCGAACAGAGATTGTGTCGTGCGCTAAACCCGCAATCGAACCACTGATTGAGTATTCGGCAACAGGGGTTGGCGAAGGCGAAGGAGACGGCGACGGCGATGGCGTCGCTGAAGGTGTCGGCGTTGGTGTTGAGGCAACCGGATTGGTTGAATTCTCGTCTTCTTCGGACGGAGAACTGCATCCCGTGAAGAAAACGGTAACTGTAAGTAGAAGAAGAACGTGCCGAACTACATTGAACATGTTTTATATATCGGTCACAGAATTATATGTCTTCATAATGCAAACGTGCGCAACCGTTCGATTTTTCGTTACAATCAAGAAACAAGAACTCTAGTGCTTATAACTTTTGAATCATGATCCCTGCAGAAAATCACACTTTGGTCGGGAAACTTCTCCGTCCTTGGTCCTATCATGGGAAACAGTGATAATACCGATTATGGTAATAGATTCGGAGGGATGGACGTGAAGAAGTACATTGTGGGTTTCGCGCTCGTGGTTTTGGTTTCAGCTTTGTTTTTCGCAAAATACACAGGTGACGACACCATTTCCTCTTCTGAAAGAACTCCAGCCGAAAGTTCCACTGCAGTTTTCGGTACGGATGAGCTTTTTACCGGCTCCAAGAAAGTTCTGTCTGACCTAAATAATCCCAATGTATTCAATGCTCGAACTTGCGCAGAGGTCGTGAACAAGGTCACTGATTATTTGTTTTACCTTCCGGCGAACCATTTTATTCCTAAGACTGATGCAGAAAAAGAGCAGCTGAAAACAAAAGGTCCTGAGCTTTTAAATACCGTGTTTCAGATCCGCGTGACCTTGCATGAAAAACTTAAACAGTTCGATTCCAGAAATGAACTGGAAAGCAATTGCATCCAGAAGATTCGTGAAGGGTTTCAATACGCAAGATTTACGGAAGAATATATTTTAGATTGGCTTTATGCCCAAAAGGTATACACGTTTAAGAAAACCCCTGTTTTGATAGATGAACAACCCAGCACCTGGACAAATCCAAAGTTTAAAGGATTTCAGTTGCAGTCAGGTGACGTGATGCTGATAAGAGGAAAATCCTATGTGTCGGCCATGATTGCACGTATTGCGGACGAAGAAGGGAACTTCTCTCATGCCGCTATTGTTGGCGAGGACAAAGCCGGTAAGAAGTATGTTGTGGAAGCCTTGATTCAACACGGGGTGGTTGTCACACCATTGGAGAAATGGCGTCAGGCCGAAGATTCGCGAGTGGCTTTATTCCGATATCCTGATCAGGCACTTGCCAAGAAGGCGGCTCGTTATATGTATGATCTTGCGCAGGGAGCGTTGGATCGCAAACAAGGCATTCGCTACGATTTTTCCATGAACGACGATGACTACTCCTCAATGTTCTGCTCAGAAGTGATCCGCGTCGCCTATGACAAGGCTTCGGGCGGAAAGGTGATGATTCCAAAGTTCCGCAGCACGACTACCAAGTTTAAAGATCATAAGTATCCACGCACTCTTGGCGTGACCAAAACATCTTTGTTTGCTCCATACGATGTCGAAGTGGACCCGCGTTTTGACTTTATTGCTGAATACAGATTCATGCCGCTGCTGCGCCAGGTTCGCATGCAGGATGCAGTCCTGCAAAGTGTCTATAGTTGGATGATTGAAAAGGGCTATGATTTCCATTGGGATCTTGGCCATAGCTCAAAATCATACCTTGCGAAGCTAGTAAGACAGTTTGGTGTGGCGAAAGAGTCTTTGCCCAAGTATATGCCGGTGGAAACAATAAAAACGACCGTGCAGTTTGAAACTGTCGCAGCAGCACTGGAAAAGAATATTTATAAGAAGGAAGCAGAGTACTACAAAAAGAACGGTTATCTTCCTTCGTTCCAGGACATGCTGGCTATCAATGAGGCTTTCAGAGTGCAGGATTGTAAGAATGGCAAGCGCTTCGAGCTTCCAGGCATTGATCGCTCCCAGTTCCATGGCTTCTTCTACAGTGATTCCAAAAGCTGCGAATAGTGATTTCTATCACTTCCACGTTGTTCGTATTGAATAAATCCACTTAAGATTCTTCAATACGATCAGTGGGGGAAAGATGAAGCTAAATTTCACCGTAGCACTGTTGTGTTTGTTCATTACTATTTACACCGCAAATGCCCAAGTTAAGATGTTCAAGTCGGTCGTACGACCTACGAAGGGAATTCTAGTGACCTATCCAGTCCATCAGGCAAGCATTTCAATCCGTAAAAGTGCCAGCGAAGTGTATGAGTTCATGGTTCAGCCGGAAAATATGCCGCTATGGGCGCAGGGTTTAACCAAAGCCCAAATGAAAAAATCAGATGATGGGTGGATTGCAGAGTCGCCGATGGGTAAGGTCAAGATCCGGTTCGTCCCCAGAAATAATCTGGGAGTTCTGGATCACGATGTGACATTGCCTTCCGGGGAGGTAAATCACAATCCGCTGCGTGTTGTTCGTAACGGTGAAGGCAGCGAAGTGATATTCACACTATATCGTCTTCCCAAAATGTCAGATGAAGATTTTGAAAAGGATCAAAGAGCTGTACACAAAGACCTGCAGACTTTAAAATCTATTCTGGAAAATAGATAAGAGGTTGTGCGAATGATAACGGCGTTGCTTAGAAAAATGGGTTCAAAAACTCCGGGATGGGTGGTTAAGGAGCTGATTAGTATCTGGCCGCCATACTTGGGCGCCGGTATTAGAATCATGGAAATTTCCAAAGACTACCGCTACATCAAAGTTTGCCTTAAGCAAACCTGGTATAATCGCAATTACGTGGGCACTCAATTTGGTGGTTCCCTTTATGCGATGACGGATCCATTTTATATGCTGATGCTGATCAATAACCTGGGACAGGATTACTATGTCTGGGATAAAGGGGCGACAATTGATTTCGTTTCCCCGGGGAAAAGCCAGGTCACTGTTGAGTTCCGAATTGATGATGAGATTATTAATAGAGTTCTAAAAGAAACTGCCTCTGGCGAGAAGTACATCTTTGATCTTCCTGTACAAGTGGTGGATATCAAGGGTGAGGTTGTCGCAACCGTTCTTAAAAAACTCTATGTTCGCAAGAAAAAGAAATAGTCTAAAAACTGTCAGATAAAAGTTTTTAGTTGTGCTAAGTATTCGAACTTGTCACGATAGATTCATGAAAACCAGTCAAATCGCAATCATCGTCTTTGCATTCTTCGTTTCATTGCTACATTCATCACAAGCATTTGCCGAGGGCAGCTTTGCCAAGCTGGTGTTTTCCTATTCCAGCAGATCATCTGAAGATGGTGGCACAGCATCCAGTAAATCGACCCGAATGATGTATGACCTAAGCGCCTACTATAAGTTTCAAGGCGGTGGCTGGGTATTGGGTGCCCTTTACCAAAACGATGCTCAAACGTCGGATGCAACCGTTGATAGAACTTCTTATGGGGTGAGTGGCGGGTGGATGACACCACGTGAATCTGGTTTCTACTTGTTGGGGACGTACTTTGTATCTTCTAAGTATGGGGACTTCGATGGCGGCAATGGGTACCAGTTGGATCTGGGTTACAAGGTGCCAACTCGCGTTCCGTTGGTTTTGCAGATGAGCTATAAGCACTACGAATACTCCAAATACGATCACTCAGATACATTGATTGATCCGTATTTGGGCTTCATGATCATGTTCTAAAAAGAAATCTGAAAACGAATATCGATATTGCTGGGCAGAGCGCCCGGTGCCGCACTGATTTTGTCAGAGGCATCGATTATTTTATCACCGGAGTAGGTGTCGTAGGCGCCACGTAACAAACTGGCCACAACGCTGGATGCAACTCCGATCCAGTAGGCCTGCTTCTTGGTTATATTCCATTGTTTGTAGGCCAAGGCAGCCGTTGAAACTGCAACCAGAGTGTCAGCAACCGAGTTGATGACTTTCGTGTTTCTTTCGGGATCATCAACGTCGGCGGTAGCCAGTCCCTGAACCAAAGTTCCCGCGCCCACTTCCATCAGGATGTCAGAGGGATCATCTGTTTTTATATTGGCAGGTCGGGAAATCTCGGTGGAAAACTGCAGGAGCTGCAAATCCGCAAGCAGCAAGTGCTCATCCAATGTCACGATGAACTGAATAGTGTCGGGAATGGCATTGAAGTCATTCTTGTTGTCGCATTGAAAATCCAGAATTGTGAACTTCCCTGAACTGCTTACTTTCAAAGTTTTGGAATAGCGGTCGTTGCGGACGCTGGGAACACAGGCCTTCACAAAGAGCTTCCAGACTGCGGAGGCTTTGGAAGGCACGGAATCCCTGGTTACGATCAGGTTCCCGGAATTAAGCTGAAGAGCGCGGTCAGCATGCATGGAGTAAGTGGAATAATTGGAAGTCTTTGACGCATAAATGGAAGAGGCGGCTAAAGATGGCAGTGATAATAAAACCGTGCTTATCAGAACAAGATTTCTTAGTAATCCCATAGCCATTTCCCACCCCTTATCGATGAGTGGGGAATAGCGAAAGCTGTGCCATACCTCAGATTAGCCAGGGCTAATTTCAGACGAGTTACCGGGTAATATGGTGAAAACGATGTCCAAAAATTGGTCAGCTTACCCGGTTACTTTTTCTTCCACTTGGATTTTTTGGGATTAGCAAAAATATCCTCGCTGTCCAACAACGCTTGAAGGCTTTTGTCGATATCTGACATGTCCGATGCTTGGGACGCGATGATTTTATAGTCGGCCTTGTTCACCTTGATAACTTCAATAGGTTTGCCCAGCAAAGCCTCGATTTCTGCCAGCTGCTCTTTTTCCTCTGTTGCACAGAAGGAGACGGCGATACCTTTATTGAATCCACGACCAGTACGACCGATGCGGTGAACGTAGTTTTCCGGTTTTTCCGGCAGGTCATAGTTGATGACGTGGGTAACATCAGGAATATCGATACCGCGTGCGCTGACGTCAGTGGCGATCATGATTTTGCATTCACCTTTGCGGAAGGCGTTCATGACTTCGGCGCGGTCGGTTTGGTCTTTCTCACCGTGCAGGGTCAATGAGGAAATCTGAACTCTTTCCAGGGCTTTTGAAACACGCTCTGCACGAACGCGTGTACGAACGAATACGATGAACTTTCCTTCTGGATTCTGATTGATGTATTCAGCCAGGAAGAATCGTTTATCGTCCATTTCCACAAACATCACAAAGTGCTGAACGTTTTTTGAAACAGGATCTTCAGGAGAAATTTCGATGCGAATGGCGCTGCTACGTACTTGGGAATACGCAAGCTTCTTGATTTCAGGATTAATAGTCGCTGAAAAGAACAATGTCTGGTGACGACGATTTAGTTTTCTTTTGATGTCTTCGATGTCCTCGATGAATCCCAGGTCCAACATTTGATCCGCTTCATCCAAAACCAAATGCTCGATGTAGTTGATATTGATAAAACCCTGAGCGATCAAATCAAACATGCGTCCTGGAGTCGCAATCAATACATCGATTCCATCCTGAAGTTTTTTAATTTGAGCGTCCTGTTCCACGCCACCGAACAAAGCAAAGGCTTTGACTTTGGTGTGTTTGGCAAGCTTGTTGAAAACCTCGCCAATCTGTTGCGCCAGTTCGCGGGTGGGAACAAGCACCAGGCATTTGATGCCGATAGCACGCTTGCTGCTTTTTTCAGAATGAATATGATTGATGATTGGAATTGCGAAGGCTGCTGTTTTTCCAGTTCCCGTTTGGGCGATAGCCAGAACGTCGTCGCCTTTCAAAATTGCCGGGATGGCTTTGAACTGAATGTCAGTCGTGCGGAAGTAACCATTGTCGTTGAGATTACGAAGAAGATCTTCAGAGAGGTGGAATTTTTCAAATTTCATGGCAGACCTTTATCACCAAAGGTCTGCCGTGTCCAACTGCCTGAATTATTTACTATTTTTTATGAAATAGCGCTTTGATTTTAGGGGCGTATGGAGGTGCGAAAAAAGACAAATAGATCATTAGAAGACCCAGGATCAAAGCTAGAGCCAAGCCGCTTGGGGCAAGGAACGCGTGAACCAGGAAAATGTTCAAAACGATCGGTGCCAGGATGACCAGGGCAAGTGGTACGAACCAGCCTACCAGCAGGAGCAAGCCACAAACGATTTCGGTAATTTTCAGAAGAGGGAAGAAGTAGACCGAAGCAGCCAACCCTTGGTTAAAAGTCATCAAAGCCTCTGGTAGATCTGTGGGCTGTGGAACCAAGTTAAACAGTCCAACAATGCCGGAAGCGAAAAAAACGAAGCCCAATAGGATGCGTGCAATCAGTGGTAATTTTGCTTTCATGAATACTCCTTTAATTTATTGAAAACCATGTTTGTTTTGTAAGCAATAAGTTATCGAAAAGTACCCATATGAAGTTTGAGTCGCTAGACTGATCCAATCTAACAAAGGACTCATTATGGCATTCAACTCGGTAGTGAAATTGAAAGATGGCATTTCGATGCCTCAACTGGGCTTTGGTGTTTGGCAGGTTTCGGATGATGGTGCTGAAGCAGCGGTGATGGAAGCGTTTAAAGTGGGCTATCGCTCCATCGATACGGCAGCAATCTATCGAAATGAAAATGGTGTGGGTAGAGCCATCAAAAACAGCGGGCTGGCCCGCAATGAAATGTTCATCACCACGAAATTGTGGAACGAAGATCAGGGCTATGACAAGGCCATGAAGGCCGTTGAATCCAGTCTGAAGAAGCTGGGCTTGGAACAAGTCGATTTATACCTGGTTCATTGGCCATCGCCACATCGAGGTTTATATATGGAAACATGGAAAGCCATGGTGGAAATTAAAAAGCAGGGGAAGGCAAAATCAATCGGTGTGTCGAATTTTATGCCGGAGCACCTAACCAGAATTATCGATGCAACGGGCGAAGTGCCGGTGCTGAATCAGATTGAACTACATCCGAAATTTCAACAAAAGGAACTTCGGGCATTTCACGCCAAGCATGGCATTAGAACTGAATGCTGGAGCCCATTGGGTCAGGGGCAGATTCTTGAAGATGCACAAATCAAGGAAATCGCGGGTAAACATGGAAAGTCTGCGGCTCAGGTGATTATTCGCTGGCATTTGCAAAATGATTTCATTGTGATTCCCAAGTCAGTGACACCTTCGCGGATTAAGCAGAATTTTGAAGTGGCGGATTTCACTTTAAGTTCGGATGAGATGGCGGTTATCGAGAAAATGGACAGCAAGACCGGACGTATTGGTCCAAATCCAATGACCGCTGAATTTTAAGTTACTCGCGAAAATAATCGTAGAGTTCGTCCTGTGATACCTGACTGTAGCGAGCGGCTTGACGTCGCTCCTGCAGTCGATCAGCTATAAAGTTCCAAAAGACAATCTGGTAGATGAAGAAAACCACAACTCCCAAAGCCATCATTAAAACAAAATGCGAATGACTTTCCCAAAGAGAAATGGCTGAAAATAGAAGCAATGGGTGAACCACAAAGAGGAGTGCATGCAGCCACATCTCCTCAGCTGAGCAATGCTTGTGATGGACCCATTCGTCCTTGGTGATAAAGACACTCGAGAAGATCGCGAGACCATAGTAAATGTATTCGTTGGTTTCAGTTTTAGGTGCGAATGATAGGAACAGCAGGCAGAGGATAACTGTTGCGGTATCCATGGGGTGACCGATTCTCTCCCAACGAGGCAGTCCGCGTTTGTGGTGATAGAATACCTCATCGACAAAAATCAGTAGTCCCTGAAGGATGGATAACGCCACGAACGTAATCATAGCTTTTCCATCAACCCTGCACAGACTGTCAGTCCCGGTCCGAAGGCGTAGCTGACGATCAAAGTTCCAGAGGGAACTTCAGGATCTTCAAGAATGGACTCCCACAAATGGGGCAAAGTAGCTGACGACATGTTTCCACGTCGGTAAAGCAGGTGGCGACTGGCATCGACTTGGGACTTTTTCAGCTCCAGTTGTTTTTCGACTTGATCGATAATTTTAGGCCCGCCAGGGTGAACTGCAAAAAGAGCTTCTTTTTGAATCTTCGCCAAATCATATCCACGGCTGGTAAGCCATCGTTGAGTGAAATCCCTAATAGCTGCGCCCACCATGGAAGGCACATCCTTGGAGAGAGTCATCTTCATGCCCCAGTCAGAGACCATCCATTCCATGGCATCAGAGCTGTCAGGAATAATTTCCTCATAGAGGGAAAGTATTTTGAAACCCGCTGGAGGTTTTTGATGGCTCATGCGATAGGCAATGCAGCCATCAGCGAAAAGACTTTGGATGACCATCTGTTCAAGCGTCGGGTCTTCGGGATTTAAATGTAAACTGCAGAGTTCTGTGTGCACCAAATCCACCGATTGCTTGTGTCCAAGTATGGAATCGTTGGCTAAAAAACCAGAAGCCATACGCAGGGCCGGGAACGCGCCATAACAACCCATGTGATACGAATGGGTTACCGTCACAGTCTTGGGAGCACGTAAGGCAGTCAGTTGGGCGGCACTCGGTGATACATAGCCCGTGCAGCTGACGTGAATCATATCGTCCGGGAAGGATCTGGTTTCGTAAATTTCATTAAATAGTTTTTGCACGATTTCGTGATAGAACTCATGGCGGTAGTGCATGCTCACACCGCGATTCTTGGTGGTGATGGGATATATTCTATTATCGTCCCAGTTTTTTTCACCGACATCAGGCACAAAGAAGAAGCGTTTGTTAATTTGGTTCTCTGAACAACCCACTCGATGCAGAAGCTTTAGATAGTCTTCTTGGCTGTGGGTTTGGTCCTTCTGAGCCAAATGATGTGCGGTGGAAAGCCAATCCAGGCTTTCATTTTGCGAAACTTGATGAGGAGGCACTATTGAGTGAAAGTTTCCCAAGTACATTACCCCACTCTAGTGGGGTGAACTTGTGCGGTGTAGATCCAGTGTGAACATACACCGCACTCCGAAATACTTACGATTCAAGACTCTGGTCGGTGTGATATTTCTTCATTCCAATGAGCATTAGCAAACCTGGCACCGCAATCAGTGCACAGATATAAAAGAAATTCGCCCAGCCAAAATTTTTAACAATGTCTCCTGCAAATCCCGAGAAGAATGTTCTTCCAAGGGTCGCAAAGCTGGAGAGAATTGCATATTGAGTGGCTGTGTATTTCTTGTTGGTCAAAGCCGCCATGAATGCGACAAACGCTGAAGTGGCCATCCCGGTACTGATGTCCTCAAGAATAATCACAGCCGCAAAAGGCACCAGCTGATTTCCGGTGAAGGTCAGCATTGCAAACGCTGCTGTGGAAACCGCCTGAAGAATTCCAAATATCCAAAGTGAACGATAGATGCCGATATAGTAAATCGCGATACCACCCAGGAACATGCCAATAAGTGAAGATGCAAAGCCAAATGTTTTTGCAATAAGACCGATGTCGGCGTTGGTGAAGCCCATTTCCACATAGAATGGATTCAGTAAGGAGCCAGCAAGTGCATCACCGATTTTAAATAGTAAAACGAACAACAGGATGTAGGCGGCTCCCGGGCGCTTTAGAAATTCAGCGAAAGGATCAACGACGGCCTGTAAAAGCGTTTTGGGGGGTGGTGAATCAAGCTTAGGTTCCGGTGCGAATAAGGTGGTGATAAATCCCACCGCCATGAATCCAGCCATCAGGTAGTAAAGCTGTCCCCATGTGATGTCCCAGAAAGAGGAGCCGACAAGTCCGATACCCGCTCCACCTGAAATCAACATCGCTATTCGATAACCATAGATATTTAATGATGATCCAAGACCCAGCTCTTCATTTGATAAGAGCTCGCGACGGTAAGCATCGATAGCGATGTCCTGAGTGGCACTGAAGAAGGCGATAAGCACAGCCATCGCCGCCATCAAACCCAGATTGTTCAAAGGATTCAATGTTCCAATGAACAGCAATGAGGCCATTAAGAAAACCTGAGTAACCAGCATCCAGCTGCGACGACGTCCAGCCTTAAATAAAGTATAGCGATCCAAAAGAGGAGACCACAAGAACTTAAGCGAGTAGGCGATGCCCACCCAGCTGAAGTATCCGATGGTACTGATGTCCACCTGCTCACGGGAAAGCCAGGTTTTTAAAGTCCCGCCAGTCAATGCCAGCGGCAAGCCACTGGAAAAGCCCAACAACAGGATGATGAGCATGTTTTTGCTGAAAAGTTCTTTGAGGATGTTTTTCTTAGCTGCCATTACTATGAGGTCTTTCTATTGCTGAGCTATTTTTTTAAGTCGTTTGCGCATTGTCCATAAAAGATGACTGATGTAGGGTCTGCGCACTTCGCCGGTCGTTACCATCAGAAGTTTGGTGATCTTCAGGTTCACCGCATCGGTATATAACAAAATCAGCATCTCGTGAATGAAGTTGGTGTTTAAGGTGACATGGTTGTCAGTTCCCACACCCAGCTGCACGCCCTTTTTCTCCCACCAGGAGAATGGATGATCTTTGTAGTCCTCAAACTTGCCAGTGAGTTTGTTGTTCGAGGATGGGAGTGAGACCAGCGTGACGCCTTTTTGAATCATGCGATTCAAAACGTCGTGCTGATAATGCTCCACTTCGCGCGCAGTATGAAACTTTGCCTTTACCAGCAATATTTTTTCTTCGTCACTCAGGCGTTCGCCTTTTAGAACCTTGTCCAGAACGTGACGGTTGTCGGCCCAATCCAGCTCAACCAGCTCGCGATACAAAGGATCTTTTTCGGTGAAGCCTTTGCCTTCTTGATTGCGCTTGATGAAATCCTGGTAAAGGCGATGGAAGTATTTGTTTGGGTTGATGCCCAGACTGATTCCGTGTTCAAGAGTATCGATGTGCCAGATATTCATGGCGTTATCGACAGCTTGAATGCCTTTTTTCAATGTATGCCAGGTTTCACCATGATGCGAACGGATTTTGAAACCGCGATATTGCAGTTTTCGGAAGCCTGGTTGCATTTCATTGAAATGTTCTTTGCGATAAAGTTCACGCTCATCACCCACGGTGTCAGCATCCGTCATGACTTTTTGCAAATAAGGATACTTGTCCAGCATCTGCACAAGTTCATCAATCTGCGCCATGAAGTGCTCTTTGCGTGTTTTAAAGTTTTCAGCGTCAAAGTGATTGGCTTCTTTACGGAAAGACGGGGACAGGATGAATTTGAAGTCGCCATGCTCTTCCTGAAACTTTTTGAAACCATCATAAAGACCCAATACCACGTCCTCAGGAGTGACATCGTCAATTCCCGGGATCTGCTCTGAAGAGCTGGAAGTGGAGCGCGACAGGGAAAACTTCAGACGAATCGAGCCGACGTTGAAATTGTAGTACAGATCCTTTGCCATGTGATAAGCCGCTTCGGAGTGAACTTCGCGGTTTAGGAAGATCAGTTTTGGCAAATACAGAATTTTTAAGTAGCGGGCGAAACCTTCGTTTTCCTGAAGGCGAATCAGTTTATCAACGTCCTCAACACTTCGAATCGGCAGAGCCTGGGCGCCGTAAACTTCAGTGATCTTTTCCTCGTAGATGGCTTTGTCCGGTCCTTCCAAAAGTTTTTTCAACCGTGGATAGATGAAGTCCGCTGAAAGTGCGCCGGTCAGATGAATATGCTCTTCGTGATACTTTAAAGGAAAGTTTTTGAAGAATTCAAAAAGGGCCGCTGAAATTGGATGCTTCAAAAGTGTGGAGATTGTGATTTCATTGACTTGAAATCGATTCAACAGATTGCGGAATTCCGCAATTTTTTGAAAAGCCTCAGGATGTTTTTGATTTAAATCAGAAGACAGCAATAAATCCAAAGTGTCCGATAAGGAAATACCATTGGTTTCACTGATTGTTGTAGTCAGAGCTGCGACCAGCTGATTGTGAATGTCCTTATTCACGCAAGCCCCCTTTTATCAAGGTTAGCCGGGAATAAGGACGATGTCACGACTATCCGGTTTTTAGGACGAGGTAGGGCTGCCAGTCAGGTGGCACGTGATCGGCACTGATTTCCAGTTGTAAAGTTGGAAGCCAGTTCGGAGCGCGTGGTTCAGACAACAAAGGCATATTCGCTGTGCGTGGAGTGCGGTTCGCTTTGCGCTGATTGCAATCTCGGCAGGCAGAAACAACATTTGTCCAATTTTTAGGTCCGTTATGAGAGGCAGGTACGACGTGATCAAGAGTGAGCTGTTTGGCGTTGAGTTTATCGCCACAGTATTGGCAGGTATAATTGTCGCGGATATAAACGTTTTCTCGGCAGAATCTGACAGCATGGCTGCCCCGAGGTTTCACGTAAGTTTTCAACCTTAATACACTGGGGAGTTGAAACCTCAGTTGTACTGACCTAGCGAAGGTCGCGTGATACTCCAGTATTTCTACCTTGTCCTGAAACCACAATATCAAGGCCTTTTGCCAACTTACAACCCGCATGGGTTCGTAACTTGAATTTAGCAGTAAGGACCTCAGTGAGGCCATGTGCTGCATGTATCCCCCGTTCTGGTGCGTTCCTAAACTCAAGTATATCTAATATTGGAACGTAAAAACAAGTTCTACCTCAATTGTGAGCCATTTGGGGGCTTTTATATTGCCAAAAGGCTAGGAAAAGTGGGATACGGACGTATCAAAATAAGGAGACTCACTATGAGACGTGTATTGGCATTTAACTACGTTCTAAAAGGCCCAGACGGCAAAATCCTAGATCAATCTGAAAAAAATCAGCCACTACCTTTCCTTGAAGGCGCTGGCCAAATCCTTCCAAAACTTGAAGAAGAAATCAAAAACATGAAAGAAGGCGACAAGAAAAACGTTAAGCTTTCTGCAGCTGATGGTTACGGCGAAGTTCGTGACAACATGTTCATGGAAGTTCCAAAAGAAGAACTTGCACATCTTCCACAACTTGAAATCGGCGCGCACCTTCGTTTGGAGTTGGGCAACGGTCAACACATCGTTCGTGTTTCTAAAATCTCTGACTCTCACGTAACTCTGGATGGTAACCACCCATTGGCAGGAACTCCACTTGAGTTCGATATCGAAATGGCATTGGTTCGTCCTGCAACTGAGGAAGAACTTCAGCACGGTCATCCACACGGGCTACACGGCGACGCCGGTCACCACCACTAGAGTTGGTGAAAACGGCCCGATCGACTGCGTTGTCGGGCCTTCGCTTGCTCTTCGGCGTACTTTTAGTACGCCTGCGTGGCAGCGAAAACCCTCCGCCTTGCGCTCGAACCATTTTGACCAACTCTCCTTCTGCGTAGATTGGTTTTCTTTCGGAGAAATTTTTTATGCCTTCATTTGATATTGTATCAGAGTTGAATCTTCAGGAAGTTGATAACGGAATTAATCAGGCTCGCAAAGAGGTTGAGGGTCGTTATGACTTTAAGGGTTCCAAAGCTGAAATCGGCTGGGACAAAGATAAAAAAGAAATCAGTTTGTCTGCGGAAGATGAATACAAAATCGAACAAATGGGCAGTATTTTACAAACAAAATTGCACCGACGTGGAGTCGATATTAAAGCAACTAAGTTTGATAAAATTGAAGCCGTTGGCGGACGTATGCTCCGCCAAAAGGTCACTTTGCAGCAAGGTATTGACCGCGAAGTAGCTAAAGAAATCATAAAAGCTATTAAAGACGCTAAGTTAAAAGTTCAGCCGCAAATTAACGACGATAAAGTGAAAGTGACTGGGAAGAGCATCGACGAATTACAAGAGTGTATTGCATTGATTCGCTCAGGTTCTTACGAAGTTCCATTGCAGTTTAATAATATGAGATCCTAAAATTGGGCTTGCACAGTTTTTGGGCTATGCTAGCCTGATTCTAGTTTACCCGTGAGTGTTCTCGATTTTTAGTTGTTCGAAGGCTTCCTCGGGTTTTTAAAATGACCATTAGGAGGTCTTTTGTGGCTAAGAAGTTATACGTAGGCAATTTGCCTTACTCTGTAGACGACGAAACTCTACACAATCACTTTGCACAATTCGGTGCAGTTGACTCAGCAAAAGTTATCATGGATCGCGAAACAGGCCGTTCAAAAGGTTTTGGATTCGTTGAAATGTCTGACGACTCTGCAGCTGATGCAGCGATTGAAAAAGGCAACGGCATTGAGATCAACGGTCGTCCTTTGAATATCTCTGAAGCTCGCCCACAAGCACCTCGTGAAGGTGGCGGTGGCGGTCCTCGTCGCTTCAACAACAACAACCGCGGTGGCGGTAATGGCGGCGGTCGTCGCGATTACGGTAATCGCTAATTAATTTTTGTTAAAACAAATTAGAAGCCCCAAGGATTTCCTTGGGGCTTTTTTCGTTCTGGCCTTGATCAAAAGTCGGTAAAGATGTCTGATGGTTCTCTATGAGAACTCTATTATTCACTCTCTTGATTTTCTTCTCGTCTATTTCATTCGCACAAAAAAAACTGGTCATTCTTGGTGACTCGATCACCGAAGGCTACGGCGTTTCCAAAGAGGCAGCTTATCCGGCCCTCTTGGAAAAGAAGCTTCATGAGGCCGGCAAAAAAGAATGGACTGTGATTAATTCCGGAGTCAGTGGTTCCACCACCGCTTCAGCGCCAGGGCGGATGAAGTGGCTATTCAAGACCAAACCAGATGTGGTGCTGTTGGCGTTGGGTGCAAATGATGGTTTGCGTGGTGTAAAGGTTGAAGAGAGTCAGAAGAATTTGGCTGCTGCCATCGAGTACGCTGAAAAAGAAAAAGTCAGAGTGATCCTGGCGGGACTGTATATGCCGCCAAACTATGGACAGGATTATACTGCGCAATTTAAAAAGATGTTCTCGGACCTGGCCAAGAAATACAAAGTCACTTTTATTCCGTTTATTCTGGATAAAGTCGCTGGAAATCCCAAATACAATCTGGCCGATGGAATTCATCCGAACGAAGAAGGCCACAAGATCATTGCCGACACTATTTTTAATTCCTTGAAAGGCACGTTATGAGTTTAACCCTGCAAGACATCCGCAAAAGCTTTCATCAAGGCGACACCGAGGTCGCTGTTCTTAAAGGTTTGAACGTCAGTATTGAGCCTGGGCAGATTGTTTCAATTGTTGGGCAGTCTGGTAGTGGTAAATCCACTTTGCTATCCATCCTTGCGGGGTTGGAGCGTGCTGATCGTGGGGAGATTCGTGTGGATAACGTGAATCTGGCACCGATGTCTGAGCAGCAACTGACTCTATTCCGCGCTCAGAATATTTCAATCGTGTTTCAGCAGTATCATTTGATTGCGCATTTGACGGCGTTGGAAAACGTGGCTTTGGCCCTTGAAATTCTAAAAATGGAAAATCCCAAAGAGCGTGCTGAAGAGGCTTTGCGTGAGTTGGGGTTGGGACATCGTCTGAATCACTTCCCAAGTCAGCTCAGTGGTGGAGAATGTCAGCGTGTGGCGATTGCCCGTGCTTTGGTTGTAAAGCCCAAGATTTTGCTGGCGGATGAACCAAGCGGGAATCTGGATACCCATACCGGCGACAAAGTGATGGATGTGTTCTTTGATATCGTTCGCAAGCATAAGATCACGACTATTCTGGTTACTCACAGTGAATCCCTGGCAAAACGTTGTCAGCGTATCCTGCGCCTTGAAGAGGGCGTCTTAAAGGATCAGTAAGATGATTTTTAAACTGGCGATTCGCGAACTGGTGCGCAGCTGGCGCTTTGGTTTGTTCTTTATTTTCAATTTAAGTTTAGGTCTGACGGGTTTTGTTTCCCTGCAGGCTTTCAATGTGACCTTACAGGACGAGCTGCAAAAGAATGCCAAGAATATTCTTTCTGCGGATTTGTCCGTTTCAGCCAGACGTGAATTAACGGAAGCTGAGCAAGAGGCGATGAAATCGGTTCTGCCTCCGGGCACACAGACTGGTCGAATTTACGAGTTCTTTGCGATGATGAACTCTGCCAAAGGTTCAAGACTTGTCATGGTGAAAGCCATCGACGACAGTTATCCTTTTTATGGCGCTTTGAACATGGGCAGCGGAAAAGATATCGCACCCGGCAGTGCGAAAGACATCATCAATTCCCACAAAGTCTGGATCTATCCAGAGTTGCAACAGCAAATGAACCTGCAGGTCGGCGAGCGCATGCAGGTGGGGAAGCTGGATTTGGAGATTTCAGACATAGTTGCTCGGGATGAAACGCAAACATTCCGAATGGCTTCACTGGCTCCACGTATTTATGTCGATATGAAATTGCTCCCCGAATCCGGGTTGATTCAGTTTGGTTCAACTTACACTCAGGCGTATCAGTTTAAGTTTCCCGAAGGAACTGATGGCGACAAAGTTAAAGAGCGCATGTACGAAAAGCTGACGGATGCAGCGATATCTGTAAACACGCCGAACTCAGCCAGTGAGGACTCCGGAAGACAGTTGGGTTATCTTTCAGACTATCTTGGCTTGGTTGCGATCATTGCTCTTTTCATGTCAGCGCTTGGTGCGGCTTATATTTATAGAATGTTCCTGTACAGTCGAATGAAGGAGATTGCGATCCTGCGCACTCTGGGATTGCAGAGTGTTCAAGCAGTGGGAGTGTATGTGCTTCAGGCGTCTCTTTTGGGACTGCTGGCAACAATCCCTACGGTAGCGTTCAGCGAAATAGTTCTGCCAGTTTTGACAAAGGTGCTTGGTAGTTTCACGCCTTTTGACTTAAAGCCGACGGTTTCAATAGAGGCTTGGGGACTTTGTCTTTTGATGGCGGTCCTGGGAAGTTTCGTGGTCAGTCTTCCATTTTTGATGAAGATTTATGATCTGAAAGCGGCAAAACTTTTCAGTGAGGAAAAGTTCGCAGTCAATGAAGGTAAATTCCGGGTGTGGCCTTTTATTCCTGCGATCTTGTTGTTCTATGGGCTTTCCGTTCAGCAGGCGCATTCATGGAAAATTGGATCTGCATTCGCGGGATCCTTGGTGGCGACGATTGCCATTCTGTTGGTCACCGGATACTTCGCTTTGAAATTCGCGGGTCGCTTGCAGGGTGTTCGTTTGTGGTTCCTGAAATTCAGTTTCCTGGGGCTTTCGCGTCGTGCAGGTGCAAGTCTTGCGGTTTTTGTGGCGTTGGGTTTGGGAGCGCTGTTAATCAATATTCTGCCGCAGCTGAAGAACTCCCTGCAAAGTGATTTACAGGTTGATCAAACTACGGCCCTGCCATCGCTATTCATGTTTGATATTCAGGATGAGCAGGTCGAGGGCATTAAACAGGTTTTGACAAGCAACCAGGTCGAGACTCTGGCGCTGTCACCGATGGTGCGGGCTCGCATTCTGAAAGTGAACGGCGTTGATTATGAAAGAAAGATCGAAGGACAAGGTTTCAAAACTCGCGAAGAAGAGCGTGAAGCCAGATTCAGAAATCGAGGAATGAATCTTTCGTATCGCGAGAGTCTGTCTGACAGTGAAGAGATCGTCGAAGGTCGACCTATCGCCGGCACGTTCGACCCCGAGAAGCACAAGATAGCAGAGCTTTCTGTCGAGCAGCGGTTTGCGGATCGCATGAACTTTAAAATCGGTGACCGGGTGATTTTTGATGTTCAGGGTGTCGATGTCGAAGGGGAGGTTGTGAACCTGCGCAAAGTGCGTTGGACCAGCTTCCAGCCAAATTTCTTTGTATTGGTTCAAAATGGTGTTCTGAATGATGCTCCCAAAACATTTATTTGGGCCCTGCCGACCATGAGCGCGGAAAAGCGCATGGCCTTGCAAAGTGAATTGGCGCAAAAGTTTGCCAACGTATCGGTCATTGACGTGGTTCGTACGGTTGATGATGCCTTAAAGACAGCGGATAAGATGAGTTGGTCCCTGGAGTTGATGGCCTATCTGGCGTTGTTCACGGGATACATTGTTTTGTTCTCGATTGTGCGCAGTCAGATTAAACTGCGTCGCTGGGAAATGAATATGCTAAAAATCCTGGGCGCGAGTCACCGTGAAGTTGCAGGTTTTATCCTGACAGAGTTCGCGTTTCTGGCGTTGGTCAGCTCTTTTTTAGGGGCCTTCCTGAGTGTGGGCGTCAGCTACGGTCTTAATCGGGTGATTTTTGAAGGCGGATTTAGGTTCTCCCTGACTCAGCCTTTGCTTTCAGTGGCTATTATTACCGGTTTAAGCCTATTGATCTCTTTCCTTGCGAGCGCAGATATTGTAAAAGAAAGTGCATTGAGCATATTGCGCGAGGAAAAATAGACGATGATGTCGAGCAACGAGGCCCTGAAAAAGGCTCAGGAAATTCTGGAAGAAGGGGGAGTGATCGGACTTCCCACGGAAACCGTTTATGGCCTGGCTGCTCGTATCGATATCCCTCCGGCGATCGAAAAGATTTTCTCAGTCAAAGAACGTCCATTTTTTGATCCTTTGATCGTGCACGTGTCTTCAATCGAGATGGCCAAAAAAGTTACGGCATATTGGGGACCCGCTTCCCAAGCCTTGGCGGAAGCCTTCTGGCCGGGTCCGTTGACGTTGATTCTGCCCAAAGACAATTCCATTAATTCGATGATCACTTCCGGGTTGGAATCAGTGGGTATTCGTATGCCCAATCACCCCCTGGCGTTGGCATTGATTCAGGAAGTGAACGTTCCGTTGGCGGCTCCAAGTGCAAATAAGTTCGGAAGAACTTCGCCAACTTCTGCCAGCCACGTGCGTGTGGAGTTCAAAAACGAAAATGTTTTCGTTTTGGACGGCGGGGATTGTCAGATCGGGATTGAATCCACGGTGTTGTTGGTTCGCCATCGCCCAGATAAAGTGGAGCTTTCGATTTTACGTCGTGGGCATATTTTGAAATCGGACCTGGAGCGAGTGCTTCAGGAAAAAGGATTTACTTTCGAATTTTTGGAAAAAGTAGATAAGCGTGAATCCCCGGGACACATGAAGCATCACTACATGCCGCCGATTCCTCTAATTGTAAGTTTAAACGCCACTCGACCGGTCGAAGATATTTTGCGGGAAGTGAATGCCAAACTGGGCGAGCTCCCGGATGAAATTGAAAGCATCAAAATCATCAAACCCAAAGATGGCATTGCGAAAGCAGAAGTCTTGAAGCTTTCCCAAGATCCTTTATTAGCGACTCGTGAGTTCTACGGAAAACTTCGCGATAGCGCGCAAAAAGGTGCGGACTGCATCGTGTTCTATCGCGAGCCACACCAAGTCGGCGAGCGCTGGGAATCCCTTTTCGACCGTCTGAATAAAGCGGCCTCATTGATTCTTTAATAAGTCCGCTGACACAATCCTGATACTTCGCTGTTGTTCTTATGACAATGTTAAGGTGGGAAGTTCGCTAAGCTATTCTTGGATTCAATGGAGGAATTCAAGATGTTCACAGCACTTCAATCCTTTTATCAGCTTCGCACTCATAAACTGCACAAGTTTAAATCCAAAGTTAATATTAATATCGAGGTCGGACCCTTTGTTCTGAAGACAGTCGATAACACCGAAGACCTTCGGGAGGCCCTGAGTCTTCGTTGGCAGGTTTTTCATGCGGAAATGCTGGGTAAAAAGCCAGGTCGTCTGGATATCGATGCCTATGATTTTGATTGTGACCATCTTGTTATCAAAGAAAAGCGTTCTGGAAAAATTGTGGGAACATATCGTATTCGCTGTTCACTTCATACCAACAGTTTTTACTCTGCCAACGAGTTCAATATAAACACCCTGTTGCAACAACCGGGTGTGAAAATTGAACTGGGCCGCGCATGCATTGAAAAGGAGTATCGCCGGGGGGCGGTGATTTCGATGCTTTGGCGTGGAATTGCAGAATATATGAATGCAACGGATGCGAAGATCCTTTTTGGATGCGCGACCGTGACAACTGAAAACCCGGAGGAGGCCGCATTGTTGCAGGCTTACTTTGAAGGCGAAGGACGTGTTGCCGAGGTTTTCCAGGTTCGCCCGACGGCGGACTATTCAATGCCGACAATAAGAGAGGCTAAGGCTCAGTACCAGGACTCCCTCACGGAAGCTCAAAAGGAGCAGGCCGAAGCTTTGATGCCACCGTTGTGTCGCGCTTATTTGAAAATTGGCGCCTACATTGGTGGTGAGCCTGCTTGGGACCGTGACTATCGTTGTGTGGACTTCCTGACGATTCTACAGCGCGAAGACTTGAATAGTGCGCTTTGGAAGCGTTTTAAAATGGGATCTTAACCAACTTTAGTTTAGCTGGGTAAGTGAGATTTACTGCGATATGAAACCTGACTTGACGATTTTGCCGTCCAGCACTTTATAATAGTCTTTGTGAAAGCATTAACATCGACTTTTCGTGGTCTTCTAAAAGCATTTATATTCCTGTTCTATTTGATCGTTTATATGATCACCTCTGCTTCTATTGCCATGGTGGTGCGTGATCGCAACAAACGTCGTCGTAAATTTTCTGCCAATGCCAGTCGTTACTGCGGATTGATCGCGCGTAATGCCCTGTGGATCAACCTGAAGGTCATTAACAAACCAGCGAAAAAACACGCCGGCAGTTTGCTAGTCGCAAATCATATGGGCTTTGTGGATATTTTGATGCTCGCTGGAATTGAGCCGATGTCTTTTGTGACTTCGGTTGAGATGCGTGAAACCCCAGTGTTGGGACCTGTTACCGAGCTTGCGGGCTGTTTCTACGTCGAGCGCCGCAGTCGCACTAAAATTCTAAACGAGATGAAGCGTCTGGCGGATTCGCTAAAAGATGGTTTGAACATTGTCTTGTATCCTGAAGCGACCTCCACGAATGGCGATAAAGTTTTGCCATTCAAGAAAACGCTAATGATGGCAGCGGCCGAGGCGGGTGTGCCAGTGCAGCCTGTGGTCATTAACTTTAGAAAGCTGGATGGTCAGGAATTCAATACCGAGAATCGCGATGCGGTTTGCTGGTATGGCGACACGGGGTTTGTGGAATACTTCTGGAAAACGCTTCGTCTTAAGTCCGTTGATGCTGAAATCGAGTACTTGGATATCATTTATCCGAATCCGGAGGAAGACCGCGGAGTGGTGGCAGAGAAGGCTCACGCCATGATTTCTGCGAAGTTCGTCGGTGCCAAGCAAGTCAGCTCTGTCGCAGAGCAGATCATGCCGGACCTAGAGACAGACCCTACTTGACCGATACCCCCTGATATGTAAATAATGTGTAAATGAAGAAGATTATCCACGTGGATATGGACTGCTTTTACGCAGCGGTTGAGGTCAAACACAACCCGCAACTTAAGGGGAAGCCTTTGGGGATTGGCGGTCCACCCAACTCACGCAGTGTTTTATGTACGGCAAGCTATGAGGCCCGCAAATTCGGTGTCCGTTCCGCGATGCCATCTTCTCAAGCGGTACGATTGTGCCCACAGCTCATTCTAATCCCTCCGCATTTTGATCTTTATAAAGAGGAAAGTCGAAAGGTTCGCGAAATCTTCGAACGTTTTACCAAAAAGATTGAGCCACTTTCGTTGGATGAGGCTTATCTGGATGTCTCTGACTGTACCGAGTTCGGTGGCAGTGCCACCTTGATAGCACAGGAAATCCGGCGCCTGATCTACACCGAATTAAATTTGACCGCTTCTGCGGGAATCGCCCCCAATAAATTCCTGGCTAAGATCGCCAGTGACTGGAAAAAGCCCAACGGACAGTTCGTCGTGCGCCCTCAGGATGTCGAAGCCTTTGTGAAGGAGCTTCCGGTGGAAAAGATTTTTGGTGTCGGCAAGGTGACGGCGCAAAAGATGCACGACGTGGGTTTGCACACTTTGGGAGATATTCAGAAGTACACGGTGCCCGAGCTTCATCGTTGGTTTGGTTCCCGGGCCCAGGATCTTTTTGATTATGCGCGGGGAGTTGATCACCGCGAAGTCATCACGGAGTGGGAAAGAAAGTCCCTGACTGTCGAAGAGACCTATAACAAGGATCTGATGACTCTTGAGGAGTGCCGGTCTCGCATTCCGGGGCTCTATGAGGATTTCATCGGAAGACTGGAGCGAGGCCAGTATCAGGAAAGAATCAAAGGCATGGTGGTGAAGCTTAAGTTCTTTGATTTTAAATCCACCACTCATGAAGAGGTTGTCCAAGGCATTCCTACGGCAGAGGACTTTGAGCGTCTGTTGGAGAAAGCGTGGCATCGACGGGCTGTTGCAGTTCGATTGATTGGTTTGGGTGTGCGCTTGGGACAAGAGAAGAAAAAGGACGAGCCTAACGACTCATCCCAGCTGAAGTTCGCCATCTAGCTAAATAATTTCATCAGACAACAGGCCCTGGTGTAGAGGGTTTTGGTTTCTGTTGTTGCCGTTGATGCTGGTGCCGGTGCTGTTTTCGTACGTGTTGGTTTGATTGGAATTTTTTAGAATCACTTCGATATTTTCGATCAAGCGATTCACCTTTATTAAATTTGATTATCATCCAAAGTGCGCCCAACACGATAACCATTGTGATGATGACAACTGAGAGGCTGATCATAAAAACCTCCTCTTTCAAATTAATTATGGCACAGGTATTTGCGAAGAAATTCGCTTAGGGATCTAGGGCCAGCTCTTTGTGAGTGGGCTCAGGTAACAGTTCCCTTTTTGTCATGCACAGCAGTTCAAAAAGGGAGCCGATATTACTAGAAGGATTTTTTCCACTCGTCTTCTTTGAAACCCACCAAGGCCACATCGTCGCTCAGGACAAAGGGGCGTTTAACAAGCTTTCCGTTTTCAGAAAGTAGTTTGATGGCTTCGGATTCTGACATTGTCGGAAGCTTTTCGCTCATCTTCATTTCTTTGTACATCACGCCGGAGGTGTTGAACAAATTGCGGATAGAGCCACCGCGCTCTTTCAGCGCAGTCAGCATTTTCTTAAGCTCCGTCTGGGACGGAGCTTTGTCGACGATCGGAAGTTTTTGGTAAGTGACTTTTTTGGAGTCCAAAAACTTAAGTGCCTTCACGCAAGTTGAACACTTGGCGTATTCGTAGACTTTAAGCATTTGATTTCACCAGCCAGCCGCACATTTTATAAAGAATGCGCGCGCCCACATTGCCATCCCACTCAACTTCATGGGGTTCCAAACCGCCCGTGGAAACTTCATTCAAGTCGAAAGCGATCAGCTTGCGACCGGAGTTGTGGATCTCACGGAACAAGAAGAAGATTTGATCCACTGTCATGCCGCCTGGAACCGGAGTTCCTGTGTGTGGGCAATAAACTGGATCAAGGCCATCGATATCAAACGAAATATAAACGTTTTGCGGAAGCTCTTTCAGAATGTCTTTGCAAACCTGCTCCCAAGTTTCGCCTTTCAACAGGCGGCGCTTAAGTTCAAGGTCATAGAAAGTTTTGATGTCTTCGCGGGATTCAGAAAAGTCGTACTCTTCCTCGCAGAAGTCACGGATTCCGACCTGTACCAGTTTTTTAGGTTTTTTCGGGTCCATCATCACGTTGTACATGATGGAGGCGTGGGATTGTTTGAAGCCTTGATAAGCCACGCGCAAATCTGCGTGAGCATCAATGTGCAACACACCAAAGTCGCCTTTGAACTTGTCGCTGACAGCGCGGATAGCACCCAGCGGAGTGGAGTGGTCGCCGCCGACCATGCCCAGAAGTTTGCCTTTATTCAAGACATCCGAACATTGATCGTAAACCCATTGTGACATTTTTTCGCAAGCAGCGTTAACATCTGCTGCCAGCTTGTCCATTTTTGCTGTGTCATCGCTCATGCTGGTGCGCATTCCGATTAATTCTTGGGCAACGGCTTTGTATTTGTCGTTCATTTTTAACAAATCGTCCGACAATTCACGCATGTGATAGCCCGCTTCATAGGCTTTGCCGACTTCGATGTCGAAAAGATCGATCTGTTCGCTGGCATCACGGATGATCTGAGGGCCGCGGGAGGCTCCTTCGCCATAGGACGTCGTGACTTCCCAGGGAACTGGGACCAAAACCACTTTGGATTCTTCCTCAGTCATTGGGATTCCGAAGATCCCAAATTCTGCAGAGATGGTTGTCGTTGGATCAAATTTTGGTGCAGTTTTTTCTGTCTTTTCAGACATTGCTTATCTCCTTGAAAATGCGCTAGAATCTATAGCATTTAAACAACGTGTCAATCGAGCAATAACTTGATTATTTTTGGCGCATAACCCATTTTAAGCCCACTTTGGGAACTATTCAATTCCCAGCGAAATTCTTTGGAGGAAACACAATGAATATGAAGGCTCTTCTGCTACTCATTTTGAGTTCAGCTTTGACCGCTCCCGCTTTCGCAACTGCACCGAATGCATCTGCACCACAAGGCGGAAATTTCGTTATCAATCTTGGCGGTGAGCCACCTACAGTTCACCCAATCACAAGCACAGATACATACGCATCAGCTGTTCAGGCTTATGTTTGTGAAGGTTTGTTGACTCGTGATTCTGACACATATGAGTGGAAAGCTCGTTTGGCAGAAAAATGGGAAGTTTCCAAAGACAATAAAGTATTCACATTCCATTTGAATAAAAACGCGGTTTTCCATGACGGCAAACCAGTGACTGCAGAAGACGTTAAATTTTCTTTCGACGCGATCTTCAATCCAACATATGAAGCAGCTCATCTTCGTCCATATTATGAGGGTTTGGCTAAAGTTGAAATCGTGGATCCCCACACTGTTAAATTCTACGCAAAAGATTCTTACTTCAAAAATTTCGAATCTGCTGCTGGTTTGACTATCATTCCTAAACACATTTACTCAGACGTAGCTAAATCAAAAAGAATGAACCGCGAGCTAGTATGCTCTGGTCCATACAAAATGATGAAATTTGACCGTGGTCAAATGATCCAGCTTAAGAAGTTTGATAAATGGCACAGCAATGCTGCTCCAGCTTACAAAGGCACTTACAACTTCGACACTATCACAATGCGCTTCTTCAAAGACGAAAACGCTACGTTGGTAAGAGCTGAAAAAGGTGAGTTGGATTACATCGATCTTCGTATCGAATCCTTCATGAAGAAAACGACTGGCCCGGCTTGGGGCAAAGTTATCATCAAACATAAAGTTGCGAACGATGCTCCGAAATCCTTTGGTTTCGTGGGTTGGAATCAACGTAAAGAGCTATTCCAGGACAAAAATGTTCGTTTTGCTCTTGCTCACTTGTTGAACCGCGACGAAATGAACAAAAAATTCCGCTATGGCATGTCTGATCTTGCCAACGGCGCTGTGTACATCAGATCTGAGTACAATCCGGGTAACAAAGTGGTTGAATACAACCCTAAGAAAGCTCAAGAGCTTTTGACGAAATCCGGCTGGGCTGATGCTGATAAAAACGGTGTTCTTGAAAAAACTGTTAACGGCAAAAAAATGGAATTCAAGTTCTCTCTTATCTACGCAAATAAAGACGTGGAGAAGTACTGGACTATGTACCGCGAAGATTTGAAAAAAGCCGGTATCGACATGGAATTGAAGTACCTAGAGTGGAACTCATTCCTGAAATTGGTTGATGACGGTAACTTCGATGCTGTGACAATGGGTTGGGGCGGTGGCTCCGTAGATCCAGATCCTAAGCAAATCTGGCATTCTTCCAGCGCGATCCCAGGCGGATCCAACTTCATCGCTTACAAAAATCCTGAAGTTGACAAGCTGATCGAAGATGCTCGCGTTGAGCCAAACAAAGCTAAACGTGTTGCGATGCTGAAAAAAGTATACGCAAAGATCGCTGAAGACGCTCCCTACGCGTTCCTTTTCAACGATAAGTATGAATTTTATGCAAATTCATCCCGCATGGGCATGCCTGCAGAGACATTCAAATACGAAGTTGGTAAAGACTACTGGTGGGTTAAACCTTAATAGTTAAATCTCGGGAGTAGAACCTTGTTCGTATACCTGATCCGTCGATTAATGCTAATGATCCCGACTTTTTTCGGGATCACGATTGTAACTTTTGTGCTCATCAATTTGGCTCCAGGGAGCCCTATTGAACAAAAGCTTCAAGCCATCCGCTTTGGTGCGGGTGCTGCTGGGGGCGGCGGCGGAGCATCCAGCGTTGGCGGCCGTGGCGACACGGCTGTAAACGAGGAAGTTATTGAGGCTTTGAAGAAACAATATGGTTTCGATAAGCCAATGCACGTTCGTTATGTTATTTGGCTAAAAAATATCTCGCGCCTGGATTTCGGTGAAAGCTTCACCTATCAAGAGCCGGTTATTGATGTCATTAAAAGCAAACTGCCGGTTTCTTTGACCTTTGGTTTGTTCACTCTATTTATCACTTACATGGTCTGTATCCCTCTAGGGGTTCGCAAAGCCATCAAGGCAGGCGAGGGCTTCGATAAAGCAACGACGTTGTTGTTGAACTTTACCTACGCTATTCCGCCATTGATCCTGGGTATTGCGTTGATCTATTTCGCCGGGAGAACAAATTGGTTCCCGCTGGGTGGATTGCAATCCGACGATTACGAATCCATGTCTTCATGGGGTCGTTTCCTGGATCGCGCGCATCACATGATCCTTCCTTTGATCTGTTATACAATCGGTGGTTTCACAGAGCTTTCCACGCTTATGAGAAACTCCATGTTGGATATCATCAAGTCTGATTTCGTTCGTACAGCTCGTGCGAAAGGTCTTGCTGAGAAGGTTGTGGTTTACAAACATGCTCTTAGAAACGCTTTGATCCCAATCGCTACTGGTTTGGGTGGTTTCCTGGGTGTGTTCCTTGCTGGTTCATTGATTATTGAGCAGATGTTCAACCTTGATGGTATGGGTTTGCTTGGTTACCAATCGGTATTGGCTCGTGACTACAATGTTATCATGGGTATTACGTTTATTTCTGCGATGTTGATGATGGTTGGTCGTATCTTGAGCGACGTTATCTACGTGCTTATCGACCCAAGGATTGATTTCAAATGATAGATCCAATTGAAAAACACCTTATTAAGAATGAGCTAACGCTTAAACGTTATAAACGCTTTAAGCGCGATCGCATTGCCGTTATCTCCGTTTGGGTTTTACTTGCAATGTTCTTCTTCAGTTTCACTGCAGAGCTATGGGCGAACAATCGTCCGCATATCCTGCACTACAACGGTCAAACTTATTTCCCGTTGTTCAAAGACTACCATCCGTCTGAATTGGGTCGCACCGATATTTACGTGATGGACTATCGTTCTTTGGAAATGAAAGAGGGCGACTGGTCAGTATGGCCGGTGATCCAATGGGATCCCTACGAAAGCAATAAAGCAGTTGAAACATATCCATCTGCTCCAACCAAACAAAACTGGTTGGGTACTGATGAAAGTGGTCGTGACGTAACGACTCGTCTTCTTTACGGTTTCCGCTACACAATGATCTTCGCTATCGGTGCGTGGTTCTTCACTTATGCCATTGGTATCACAATTGGTTCTGTGATGGGTTACATGGGTGGTCGCGTGGACTTGGTTGGTCAACGTGTGGTTGAGGTTGTTGAATCTGTACCATATCTATTTGTATTGATCACAATCATCTCCATCTTCACTCCAAATATCGTGTTGCTGGCAGCATTGAGTGCGATTTTGGGTTGGACAGGGATTGCAGCTTACATGCGTGCCCAGTTCCTTTCATTGCGTAAACGTGAATACGTGGAAGCAGCGAAGGCCATTGGTGCCACTCACTCGCGCATTATCGCAGGTCATATCCTGCCGAATGCCCTGACTCCGATTATCACATTTGCTCCGTTCGCAATCTCTGCAAACGTGTATGCACTTTCCATGTTGGACTATTTGGGTCTGGGACTTGTTCCGCCAACTCCATCATGGGGTGAGATGATGGCTCAAGCTCAGAAGTGGGCAACCATCGCGGGTTGGTTGGTATGGGGACCATTGGTTGCAATGGTTGTAACTCTGACTCTACTGAATAATATCGGTAAGGCAGTTCGAGACGCCTTCGACGCAAAAATGTAATTCAAAAAAAGGGCAACGAAAGTTGCCCTTTTTCATTTGGTCTTCGAGCCGCAATTACGGGCGACGTCCAAATGTTCTTCTTCCGCCGAAGCGGGCTTCGGCATCCGAATTTCTGTGAACCTTTAAGTTATTATTTACGTCAATCACGCCAAAGCAATTGATGGAGATGTCCTCGGCAAGATACCGCATTCGTCTTTCCGGAACAAATCCCGACAGAGTGACAATCCCGTCAATCACTTCAACTTCGATATCCCGACCGTCAATTCCCCTGTGTCGGGCAATGACATGGGCCAACTCATCCTGAATTCTGGAATCGTTGCGATGATAGTCTTTTTGCGCCGGATGGAAATCATGATCCGACCAATCCTTTTCCGCCATGTCATGTATTCGCAGTTCTTCTTCGTAATTTGAACTTGCGACGAAGTCCCGGGGGAGCGGGCGGTTGGCATCGTGCCCATAGCCTGAATTGAAATCCGGAGAGGCATACCGTTCATGTCTGCGATTTTCATCGTAGTCATAGAACCGCGATTGTGTTTCGTCCTCGCGAGTATCCCGGCGATGGTACTCCCTTTCGTTGCGGGCTTTCTTTTCGAATCGGTGTCTGGCTTCGGCGCGATTCTGCAGGATTTCCTCTCTCCGAGCTCTGTCTTCGGGAGAGAATTCCAGTACTCTTCGCTCTCTTTGAATGGATCGATTTTCTGAATCACGACGTCGTTGGGGATGGTAGTTTGAACTTTGCATCTTAAACTCCTCGCCTTGATGAGTTCAGGATGACATACTTTCCAGGGAAGTCCCTCATGGGGACTTCGGAATATTTCAGAAAACACGCCCGACATTGATCCAAGTCGGGCTGAAATAAGACGATGGTTTTAGACGATTGATTAGTGACGATTCATTTTGCAAAAGACAGCAGCAGCAACGTTGCCGCTTTTGTCTGACGTACTGCCAATGACGAATAAATTTCTTTTGGTCGTATCGCTGCGATACCAGTAACGAATGTCGATTTCATCATAGATGTGGGCCAGCTGCACGTCGTTTGCAGTTTCCATTCCCGGGCTAAGATTGCCACCGGATTGAACAAAGCCGTCTTTCATTTCCTGAGCAGTCATTCCTGAGTAGGGGTCTTCCTCGTAGAAGAAATTAAATCTGCCGGCAATTCCAACGGGTGCTTGGGATTTGTCGAAAATGAAGCCACCGTGATGGGCTTTGTCGGCGTTGTAGTGGGGGCTTAGGTGAAAGCATTTCCCGGAATAGCCAGTCAGGGATTCGTCAGCAAAGCCACCTTGGCCATCGCGAAAACCGTCGACGATATTTATCATCGGCTCAGAGCAAACTTCACCATTGCAGATTGATGTTGGATCAACAACGGGGCCGGGTGTGGGTTCAGCATGCGCTGATCCGGTAATTGAACTTAAAAGAATAACCAAGGATGAAAATAGAAATTTCATAGAGAGTGCGCCCCACAGATGTTTGTCTTTTAAAAGCTTTTCAATCGGGGCTTTAACGGTCAAAAGGTGAAATCAAACAGGATGGCGAATTGGTATATGGTCCTGTGGGATGACTGGCTCTAGGGAGGGAATTGCCGGCAGGACTGCGCGAATTGCTTATGTATAGGCAAAAAGAATTTAATAAGTCTAGTTGAGCAGAGAGATATAAAAAAAGCCGATTCAGTTGATGAATCGGCTTTTTATTTTTCAGCTTATTCAGCTTCTTCTAAGTAAGTGTAACCGGAAAGGCCTTCTTCGTAGTGTTTGATCAGAAGTTTTGCTTCCTGCTTCGTGATCGAACCTTTTTGGATGGATTCTTCCGTTGCTTGACGAACGCTGTCGACCATTTCAGAGCGGCCGTACTGAACGTAGGACAATACCTCAGTCACAGTGTCACCCGGAACGTAGTGGTCAATTGTATAGCCCACGCCGTTTAGGGAAATATGAACCGCATCAGTATCGCCGAACAAGTTATGAAGGTCGCCCAGGATCTCTTGGTATGCGCCAGTCAGGAACACACCCAGGTAGTATTGTTCGCCATCAGTGAATTTGTGCAGACGGATAGTTTCTGCAGGCTCGCCAGATTCAGTATCGATGAATTTTTCAATCACACCGTCAGAGTCACAAGTCAAATCCGCCAAAGTTGCTTCGCGCACTGGTTCTTCGCCTAAGCGATGGATTGGCAATACCGGGAACAACTGACCCACGGCCCAGGAATCCGGAAGGGATTGGAACAATGAGAAGTTTGAATAGTAGGTATCGCACAATTCTTTTTTAAGTGCCGCGATGATGTCTTCTGTGTCAGGAACTGTTTTTGCCAGTTTCACCATCTTAGTCGCGATAGTGAAGTACATGGATTCACACCACGCACGTTGTTCCAGTGAAAGAACGCCGTAAGTGAAAAGCTGCAAAGTTTCATTCTTGGATTGCTCAAGGTCATTGAAGCACTCGTTGATATTGTCTTTGTTCACTTTTTCAAAGATGTACTGCATGTCTTGCATGATCGATGGATCAGATTTAGTCGCAGGACGAGGTGGTTCATGGCGGTGAAGATCATTCACACCCATAACGTTAAATACCAAGACGGAGTGATGGGCTACCAGGAAGCGGCCAGATTCGGTCACGATATTTGGATGTGGGATGGATTTTTCATCGCAAAGAGTTTGCACAACGGAAACGATGTCGTTGGCGTATTCTTGCTCAGAGTAGTTTACAGAGCTGTCAGAGTGGCCGGAACCGTCGTAGTCAATACCAAGACCGCCGCCAACATCCAGGAATTTTAGGCCAGTTGCGCCCATTTTATAAAGCTCTGTATAGAAACGCGCGCCTTCTTTAAGGGAAGACTTGATCGATTGGATCGCTGGAACTTGGGAGCCGATATGGTAATGCATCAGTTCCAAGCACTCTAGCATGCCTTCAGCTTTCAAGTATTCTACGCCGTCCACGATCTCAGTTGCAGTCAAACCGAACTTAGAGCGCGCACCAGACGAGTCAACCCATTTACCGGCACCTTGAGTGTTCAATTTGGCGCGGAAACCGATTTTTGGACGAGTGTTGAATTTCTTCGCCACGTCCACGATCATTTTTAGTTCTTCTTTACGGTCGACAACGATGATGGTGTTGCGACCTAGTTTTTGAGAAAGAATAGCTGTCTCGATGTACTCAGCATCTTTGAAGCCATTGCAGATGATCAGCGCGTTTTCTGTGTTCATCAGTGCAAGAACCACCAGAAGTTCTGGTTTGGAACCGCACTCAAGACCCATGCTGTAGTCTTTGCCGTATTTTACCAATTCTTGAACCAAGTGACGTTGTTGATTCACTTTGATCGGGTAGACGCCGTTGTAGTTACCTTTGTAACCATGATCAGCAAAAGCTTTTTTAAAGCAGCCGTTCAAAAGCTCAACGCGAGATTTGATGATGTCTGGAAATCTGATCATGATAGGAACGCGGATACCGCGGTCCAAAAGATCTTGAGTCAATTCGTGAAGGTCCACAGCAGGACCGCTTGCACCCATCGGAGTAACTGAAATAGTTCCCGTTGAGTTAATTCTGAAATAACCGTTGCCCCAGTTGTTGATACCGTAAAGCGCCGCGCTTTTTTCAGGACTCCAATTTGACATTTCCGTTGGCCCTCACCTTGTTTAGCCAGGGCCAACCATTTCGGCCCTATGCTTTGATAATAAGATTCAAAATCTTCCCAGCTTTGTAGATCACTTTATCAGGATCTTTGCCGGAAAGTGCAGAATTAACACCAGGCACGGCTTTCGCCGCAGTCAGTGCTTCCACTTCAGAAGCAGCAACTCCAATTTCGATCGTGCCGCGCATTTTGCCATTTACCTGCACGCCGATTGTCACAGTGTCATCAGCGCAAAGGTTACTATCATAACTTGGCCACGGAGCCAAAGAGCAAAGTCCTTGGCCACCCATTTTTTCCCACAATTCTTCAGCCAAATGCGGAGCAAAAGGCGCCAGGATCTGAGCTAGCGGTTTTAGAGCCAGTTCAGAGCGGCAGTTTTCTTTGTAAAGGTCATTTACCAGGATCATCATCGCCGCAATCGCTGTGTTAAAGCTCATGGATTCAATGTCGTCAGTGACCTTTTTGATTGTTTTATGAAGTAATTTCTCGATTGCTGGCGGCAAAGCTTCTTTGGTCGCAACATAATTGCCGTCGTCAGAAACAACCAGGCGGCTTACGCGATCCAAGAAGCGCTTAACTCCGTCGATCCCTGTTGGAGACCAAGGTTTGTCGGCGTTCAAAGGTCCCATGAAGCTGATAAACGTTCTAAGCGAGTCAGCTCCGTGGGTCTTCGCCACGTCTTCCGGTGAAATCACGTTTCCGCGGGATTTTGACATTTTTTGGTTGTCTGGTCCCAGGATCATACCTTGGTGAGCCAGCTTTTTGAACGGCTCATCGTGCGTGACCAAGCCACAGTCGAATAGAACCTTCATCCAAAAACGTGAATACAATAAGTGACCCACAGTGTGCTCAGGTCCACCTACGTAAAGATCCACTGGCATCCAGTATTTTTCAGCTTTCGCATCGAATGGTGCCACGTCATTGTTAGGATCAATGTAACGCAGGAAGTACCAAGAAGAACCTGCGGCTCCTGGCATCGTGTCTGTTTCGCGACGACCGGTCTCGCCGTTTTTGCCTTTGTAAGTGACCCATTCCTGAATTTTGGCAAGGGGAGCCTCACCAGTTTCAGATGGTTCATAGTCTGCGACTTCAGGAAGCACCACTGGAAGTTCGTTGTATGGAACTCCCATTTGTTTCCCGCCTTCAAGATTTACGATCGGGAATGGCTCACCCCAGTAACGCTGACGGGAGAACAACCAGTCGCGCAGTTTGTACTGAACTTCGCGCGTGCCCATTTTGCCGTTTTCAAGGTGTGCAATCATTTTGCTGATCGCCTCAGACTTGGTAAGGCCATTTAGGAAACCAGAATTTACAAGTTTGCCTTCGCCTTCGAACGGCAAAGTATCGCCGCCTTCCAGTACGCGAACAATAGGAAGATGGAATTTGGTTGCGAACTCATGATCGCGGGCATCGTGACCAGGAACTGCCATGATGGCGCCTGTTCCGTAATCTGTAAGAACGTAGTCGGCGATCCAGATCTCAATTTTTTCGCCATTGATTGGGTTGATGGCGTGGGCCCCAGTGAATACGCCCGTTTTTTCTGTCGTGGCTTTGCGCTCAACTTCAGACTTGCGAGAAGTTGCAAGGACATAGTCCTCAACCGAAGAAGCCTGAGGTTGAGTCGTGATTCTTTTAACCAGCGGATGTTCTGGTGCCATGACCATAAAAGTCACACCAAACAATGTGTCGGGGCGGGTCGTGAAGACTTCAAAGGAGATGTCTGTTTCGTCTTTTACTTTGAAAGTTACGCGCGCACCTTCGGATTTTCCAATCCAGTTGCGTTGTGCTTCTTTAGTGCGTTCAGGCCAGTCAACTTTATCCAGGTCATTCAATAGACGTTCAGCGTAGTCTGTGATCTTAAGCATCCACTGTTTCATTGGAACGCGGATCACCGGATGACCGCCACGCTCGGATTTACCGTCGATGACCTCGTCATTTGCCAAAACTGTTTTAAGCTCCGGGCACCAGTTCACAGGAACTTCTTTTTGATAAGCCAAGCCACGCTCATAAAGTTTCAGGAAAATGAATTGTGTCCACTTGTAGTATTTTGGTTCTGCCGTGGAGATTTCGCGGCTCCAGTCAAAGCTGAAACCAAAAGACTGAAGAGTCTTGCGGAAGCTTTCGATAGCTTTTTCAGTCGTGATAGCAGGGTGAATGCCAGTTTGAATTGCGTATTGCTCTGCCGGCAAACCAAACGCATCGTAACCCATCGGGTGAAGAACGTTGAAGCCTTTGGAGCGTTTATAACGGGAAACGATGTCGCCCGGAGTGTAAGAAGCCATGTGCCCGATATGCAAACCAGAACCAGATGGATAAGGGAACATATCCAATGCATAGTATTTCGGTTTTGAGGAAGTCGCCTCGGCTTTAAAGGCCTCCGCATCCGCCCACTTTTTCTGCCATTTCTTCTCAATCTCAGTAAAATTCAAACTCATAAAAAAACACCCCAAAAAAGAACCCGTTCAGATCCAACATAACTATCGAAAAACCCTCAACAATTCAACCGGAAACCAGCTCCCTGACCGATACCCCGACGTCCCACAAAATCCCCGAAAAAACCTCGGGCATCTCCAACCGCATTTCTCTTCAAATTTTTAGCCCCATTTGAATCCAATTGAGTCTAATAACCAGGTAACATCCCCTCCCAATGCTTCGTGGAGTCTGGGGTGGGAAAGGGAGTGCGAGTTTCAAGTTCCGCAGCGAGCCAAAAGTCAGTCCTGAAAACCCTGAGTAAAGTCGAGCGAGGACTGTCCGAAGAAAATCGCACTCCCTTTCCCACCCCAGGCGACCCCACGAAAGCCCAGTGGAACGGGGCAAATTTAACCCAGTACATAAGACTGAATTTTGGACTCAACTAGAGCCAGAACTAAACCGAAGAGAACGTCAAAGTTATACTGGTGTGTAGATGAGTGGTTTTGAAACTGGTAACAAAAATCCTAAAAGTCGCCGTATTCTAGTAATCGACGACGATCCAGACAGCTTGGAAATCTTGCTGGAGCCTCTCCGTTGGGAGGGCTACGATGCCCGTGGTGTCACGACTGAAAGTGAAGCTCACAAGCTGATCGAGTCGTGGATCCCTCATGTGGTCATTTTGGATTGGATGGCGCAGTCGATGGCGGGCCTTCGTGTTCTACGCACGATCCGCGAACGTTTGTCGCATGTTTCCTGCGTTTTCGTCTCTGAGAACTCTCATACCGAAGCGATCATTGAGGCCCTGGATTCAGGTGCTGATGACTATATCGTAAAGCCATTTGTACCTCTTGAATTGCTGGCGCGAATCCGCTCGCAACTTCGTATCCGTGATCTTCATGAACAATTGCTTTTTGCGAATGAAAAACTAAAAGAAATGGTGGATACGGACGATTTGACCAGTCTGTACAACATGCGTTCCTTGTACCAGCGCCTTGATTTCGAGATGGAGCGTGCGAAGCGCTTTGGTCGTGATGTTTGCGTGGTGATGATGGACATGGACTATTTCAAAACCGTGAATGACGGACATGACCATTTGTTCGGAAGTTTCGTGCTTTCGGAAGTGGGGAAAATCATCCGTGCCTGCACTCGGAACATTGATATTCCGGCGCGCTACGGTGGTGACGAATTCCTTGTGGTATTGACCGAGACAAATCACGAAGGTGCGATGCATTTCTGCGAACGCCTGCGTGAAAATATCGAGAAAACGACATTTAAAACGGGTGAAGACTCCATCAAACTGACGGCCTCTTTGGGATTTGCAATCACAGTTCCAGGGGAAAGCATCAGTGCCAAGGAGCTGGTTCGTCGCGCCGATCATGCTCTTTACGATGCAAAACGCCGCGGACGCAATCAAGTTTGCCACTATCATCCCGAAGAAAACAAAGTTGTCGAAATTCTGCCTCCAGCGCAGAATCGTAAAAAAACAGCCAGCTAATTTTGCCAAAATATTAAATCGTTGACTCAAGAGAGGGGATTTACGAAAACCCTCTTATGGTGACTCAATCTATTACAGTATCAGACAAGATTCGCAATCGCGCAGCGTGGATTTCCGCACTGGCAAGTATTGCGATTTTTTCCCTGAAAGTTGCGGCTTACCGTATGACGGGATCTGCGGCGGTACTGTCAGATGCATTGGAAAGCATCGTGAATGTGGTTGCCTCCCTGGTGGCATTGTATGTGATCCGTATCTCCGCGCAACCAGCGGACCGGGAACATCCCTACGGGCATGGAAAGGCCGAGTATTTTTCCGCCACTTTTGAAGGTGGATTGGTGCTCTCTGCTTCGATTCTGATTATTTATGAATCTGTAAAGTCCCTGATATTCCCGGCTCCACCGCAAAAGTTGGAAATCGGTATGGCCATAGTTTCTGTGGCGGCATTGCTGAACTTGTTGCTGGGATTGTATTTGAAGCATGTGGGCTCGACCCATCAGTCTGACGCCCTCAAAGCCAGTGGTGTGCACGTGCTGTCTGACGTGATCACGACGGCAGGTGTGATCGTTGGATTGGGCTTGGTTTTACTGACGGATATTCAGTGGATTGACCCGGTGATCGCCATTTTGATTGGTTTGCACCTGGCTTGGTCGGGATACAATATCGTTCGCGAGTCCATGGGTGGCTTGATGGATGAAATCAGCGAGTCCTCCTTGCAGGATTTGTGTGAGGCTTTAGAGAAAAATCGCCAGCCTGGAATCATCAACATTCATCAATTGCGCATTATGCGAAACGGCCGATTTCATCACGTGGATGCCCATCTGGTGGTGCCTGAATACTGGGACATCAGTAAGGCTCACGGGGAGACGCTGGAGTTCGAAAAGTCCGTGGTTAAGGACTACGTTTTTGATGGAGAGCTCGCTTTCCATTTGGACCCTTGTAAAAAATCCTACTGCCCTGAGTGTGATATGCCTGATTGCCCGATTCGTTTGCAGCCATATCAGAGCCGTAGCCCCTTCACGGTGAAAAGCTTGACCGCTGAGGTTCCAGAGTCTAACTAGTGGGGCATGACAGAATCTCCAATTTCCACGAAACGCAGAATTAATGTTACCGCAGACCTTCCTCACCAAACGGACTATACGTTGGCTTTGAATGGGGAGTACTCGCATATTGCGTTTGATGAGATTCGTGTTTTGGCGAACAAAGGTAAATGGCGTTCCAATGTTTTTAAAACAGCTGCGGCTGTGCCCATGGATCTTGAAGTTGGTACTGGTAACGGCACTCACTTTGCCCACTATGCGCATAAAAATCCGAACCGCACAGTTGTCGGTTTGGAACTTAAATACAAACCTTTGATCCAAACGATTCGCAGGGCAGACAAAGCCGGTTGCAAAAATGCAGCGGTGGCGCGTTTTCATGCTTTCAATCTGACAGATATTTTTGAGCCGGGCGAAATTGATAACGTGTTCATTCACTTCCCGGATCCTTGGACTTCCCCGAAGAAACCTAAGAACCGTTTCGTACAGAAGCTGAATCTGGATTTGTTGTTTGATCTGCAAAAACCAGGTTCAATTATCGAATTTAAAACTGATTCCCTGGTTTATTTTGACTGGGCGATGGATGAGATTCGTCTTTCAAAATACAACATTCTTTTTGAGACCCGTGATCTGCACAACTCACCGATCAAGGCTGAAAACTTTGAAACGGCTTTCGAAAAGATCTTTTTGCGCGAAGGTATCAAAATCAACTTCGTGCGTTTACAAAAACCTCACCAGTAGGTTGCGTCCACAGTCACGTCGCCCAAGACTTCAACCTGACAGCTAACGCGGTTGTCAGGGGCGACCTTCTTTGTTTCTCGCAAAAATTTTTCCGTTTCATTTTCACTGCTTAGATTTTCGGCTCCAGAGACTATCTGGATGCGGCATTTTGCGCAAACGCCGTCCCCAGAGCAGCTGGACGCTACGGGAAGCCCGCCTTTAAGCAGGGCTTCCATGAGGTTCACTCCCTTTTCAACGGTGATGGGAGTTCGGTTTTTCTTAAAAGAAATCACAGGCATGTCCTATTGTAGCTGACGCGGTCCAAAACAAGCAAAGAAGTAATGAAATGGGTCCTAATTGTGATACGCTTTAGGCGTTCTTTTCCAAGAGGGTATTAGTATGTCTCAAGATCAAAAAGTAGAAAATGTCATTATCATCGGCTCAGGACCTGCGGGTCTGACTTCGGCTATTTACACTGGCCGTGCAAATTTGGAACCTCTAATGATCGAGGGTGAAGAAGCTGGTGGTCAGTTGATGATCACGACTGAAGTTGAAAACTATCCTGGTTTTGATCACGGCATCACAGGTCCGGATTTGATTTCTGTTATGAGAAAACAAGCGGAACGTTTCGGTACGCGCTTTATCACTCGCAACGTGACCAAAGTGGATTTTTCGGCTCGTCCATTCAAAGTTTGGATTGGTGAAAAACTACATTTGGCAAAATCGATCATCATTTCCACTGGTGCCAGTGCGAAGTACTTGGGATTGCCATCTGAAAAAACTTACATGAACCGTGGTGTGTCTGCTTGTGCAACTTGTGACGGTGCATTTTTCCGCAATCAGGAAATCATCGTTGTTGGCGGCGGTGATACAGCAATGGAAGAGGCACAGTTCCTGACTCGTTTTGCCACAAAAGTTTACGTGGTACACAGACGAGATCATTTCCGTGCTTCTAAAATCATGGCTGAAAGAACCATGAAGCATCCGAAGATCCAGGTGATCTGGGATTCTGAAGTTACAGAAGTTTTGGGTGACGGCAAATCCATGACCGGTGCCAAAGTAAAAAACCTTAAAACAGGTGAAGTTCAGGAAATGAACGTAACTGGACTTTTCATTGCTATCGGTCACAAACCGACGACGGATTTGTTCAAAGGTATCCTGGATATGAATGAAACAGGCTACTTGGTTACACAACCAAACACGACCTATACAAATATTCCTGGTGTCTTTGCAGCCGGAGACGTGCAAGATCATGTGTATCGCCAGGCGATCACTGCTGCAGGTACGGGCTGTATGGCGGCTATCGATGCTGAACGTTGGTTGGAAGCTCAAGCGCATCATTAATTTTTGAGGAATCTATGAAGGATAAACGCATTAATACCAAGGATTTGGTTAATAAGATTGAGAAGATCACAAAGGCTCGTATTGCAAGCCAGGATGTGGTTGATTTGGATCAATTTCGTGAAGCAAAAAAGAAATTGGATCCAAAGATCATTCTCGTCATAGAAGATGACGAGACGATGCGTTCTGCGATGAAGAGAATCCTTGAAAGCGAAGGTTACGTGACGAAGCTTGCTGCTGATGCCACGGAACTTTCAACCGTTTTGGATGATCATCCGGTGGATTTGATTTTGCTGGACGTAGGTCTTCCATGGGTGAATGGTTTTGAACTAGCCCAGTTGTTAAAAGAACACAAAGATCTGAAAAAGATCCCATTGGTTTTTGTATCCGGTAAGGCATCAGAGGAAGACATGAAAAAGGCTTTCGAACTGGGCGCTGATGATTACATTAAGAAACCGTTTGATGTGGATAAATTGAAGAAGACGGTTGAGACGCTTTTAAAGTTGAACCCGTAAAATAAGAATGAAAATTGAATGAAGAAGGCCGACGATGAGTCGGCTTTTTTCGTTTTGTGCACGTATTGTTTCTAGTCCAGATCTGATCTTCACGACCTACCGTTTTAATGCCGAAAAACATAACCTTGTTATATCAAGGAGAAAACATGAATAGAATTTTTGGCAGTGTTTTGGCATTGGCAATGGTAGTGGGTTGCGCGCATAAAGAAGTATCTTCTTTGGATGCTATTCAATCGCACAATCCCGGCATTATTTATCTTAAGGCGGGCGATCGTGCGCCAGCGGGTGCGCCTCAACTTGAGTGGACTCGTGGTACTGTGTCTTTCTATGTTACTGGTGCGGCCCCTGAGGGCGAGGTAACTCAAGAGGTAAAAGTAAATCAGGAAATGATTTGGACTGAAACTGAATACTTCACGGATTCCCGCTCTGAGTATCAGGAATTTGTGGTTCCAGGAACTTGCTCTGATTTCAAATGTTCTGCGGGCGCTGGCAAGAGTGAACTATGGGATGCATTCTATTCAGCTACCGGAGAGAGAAAAGCGGCGGCTCTTGATGCGGCGATTTCCGGTATCGGAATTGTTTCAGCTAAAAATCTTGTGGCTAAAGGCTATTTCAAGTCAAAACCAAGATCATGGGATGAGTTCACTCGTGAGATCAATACAGCGGCAAGCCGTGACGTAATCAAGAAGAGTGTCGCGACGTTGGTTATCGAAAACAATCGTTATGAAAACATCACGAAGCTTGGTTATGGCACAAACTCCTGCCAGGAAGTAAAAAGAACTTGTGATCTTTACATCACGAAACTGGTTCAAGTTCCTTTCCAAAATTCCCGTGAAGTTCAAAAGCGTCGCATTGTTGAAACAAAAATTTTCAAAGTTACAGTGAAAGTATCTGGTTCAATGCTGTTGCCTGATGAAAAAGACACCATTTCTGTGAAGATTGATCAAACTGGCAAAGTTGTAGATGCTGATTCAAGCGGTAACAACACTTACGCAAAGGTTAGTGAATCCGTTGAAGGGCAAAACGTAACAGTTGAGTTGAAAGCGACGAATCGTATCTTGCGCGCTCTTTCAAACAACACGATTCGTCAGGAATCTTATACGTTAGTTGGTGGCAAGCCAAACTTCATCTTGGATGTGGATCCTGCAATGATTCCTGGTAAAGAAGATCCAAATGCACAACTGGTCATTGATTATACAGTTGAGATTTGCGAATACGGTTGGACTGGTACTTGTGGATGGTCTGATTGGAAAAAAACGAAAATGGCCAGCGCGGTCATCACTGCGGCTCGTACAATTATCCCGGTGGACGTGCCTCGTAAGAACAAGTCACAAATTCTTTATCGTGTAACTCGTAAAAACTCTATCTACTTCGATAGCAAAGGTTTGAACGAGCGCGAAACTGATGAAATCAAAATGCCGAAGTAATTCTGTAAACTGCAGAATAAAAAAAGCCCGGGTCACCCCGGGCTTTTTGCTTTTTAAAGTTCGACTTCTTTGGTTCTTTCAAGTGGCGACAGCATCAGATACAGCGCCGGAACCACGAACAAGGTTAAAAGTGTTGAAACAATGGTTCCCCCGATAATCGTCAAACCCATCGGCAGGCGGGTTTCAGCGCCAATTCCAGATCCAAATACCAAGGGCGTTGCCGCAGCGACTGTTGCAACTGAGGTCATTAGAATCGGTCGTAAGCGAACCGGGCAGGCTTCAACCAAGGCTTTTACCACATTCTTTCGGTCTTCTTTGTTTTTATGGCGAACTTGGTTTGTGAACTCCACCAGCAGGATCGAATTCTTTTTCGCGATACCCATCAATACAATCAAACCGATAAAGCTGAACAGATTCAAGGATACATCAAACATCCACAAAGCAATCAAAGCTCCGCTCACGCTGAATGGCAAAGCCACCAATACCGAGATCGGATGGATGAAGGAGTTAAACTGCACCGCCAGGATCAGGTACGCCACTAAAATACCGATCGCAAGAGCGGAGTAGAGACTTTGGAATGACTGCGCGAAACCTGCCGAAGCACCTTCCAGGGCATAAGAGTAACCCTGCGGCAGAATCTCTTTGGCAATGGCAGCAGTACGTTGCAGAACGGCCGCCTGAGATTGTCCAGGATACAAGTTACCAAAAACCGAGATGGCTCTTTGGCGATTCACACGGCTGATACTTTGAATAGCGCCTGATTCCTTGATGTTCACCAGTTGTGACATCGGAATCAGATTTCCGAAGTTGTTGCGAACATAGAGCTTTCTAAAGTCTTCAGGCTTTTGGATCTGGTTTTCCTGAATTTTGAAGCGCACGTCATAACGGCGGCCATCGGCAGTGTAGCGACCCTGACGAAGTCCACCGATACCAGCTTGTAAAAGTTGACCAACGGTTTCGATTGAAACTCCGCGATCCGCCATAGCCTTACGATTCGGAGTCAGGATCAGTTCAGGAATTCCCGAGCGGAAGTCACTGTCCAAATCCACAGCCAGCTTCTCAGCCGACAAGCGCTCCATTAGCTCTTCGGACTTTTTCTGAAGCACTTCTAGATCAGAGCCGCGCAAATTGATCGCCAAGGGATTCTGACGTCCTGACGACAGATTTCGGGCAGAAACATCCCGCATGGATATACGCACACCCTTGATTGCCTTAAACTGGCCACGAAGTTCATTCATCACCTGAACGTGACCGACGGAGCGCTCTTTACGGGGCTTAAGAGTAACGGGCATAAAGAATTGATTTACGTTCGCAGAGCCACCGCCGCCACCGATGGAAGTGACAAATCCTTGAACGGCCGGATTCTTGTGAAGGATCTCTTCAACCTGTCTGGCGATTTTATCTGTTGCCTCAAGGGAGGTTCCTGGCGCTGCCTGACCGTTGATGATAATAAAGTTTTGATCTTGGGCTGGAACGAATTCCTGGCGAACGTGGGAAATCAAAACCAACGAGATCGCAAAGAGTACCAGCGAAACCAGTACAATCGGGTACTTCCACTTTAAGGTCTTCTGTAGAATTTTCTGATAAAAGTGGGCGAAGTTTTCAAAGATCACATCCAGTTTGTGCTCGAACTTGGTAACTTTCGGCTCGCTACTTAGGAAAGCGGCCGCGCGCATCGGGGTGATCGTGACTGCTTCCAAAAGTGAAAGAAGTACGGCGGCACACATCGTGACCCCGAATTGGAAAAAGAATTTTCCAATAATGCCGTCCATGAAAACGACAGGCAGGAATACGGCAACCACGGCAAGTGTTGCTGCGATGGCTGCGGGCAGAACTTCTTTAGAACCGTCAGAGGCCGCTTTGGCTGAGCTTTTGCCCATGCGGTAGTGTCGGATGATGTTTTCCAAAAGCATGATGGCATCATCGACGACGATGGAAATCGAAAGAGTCAACGCAAGCAAAGTGAACAGATTTAAAGTGAAGCCAGAGAAATATAGAATCGTAAAAGTCCCGACAATCGAGGTCGGAATCGAGAACAGAATATTAATCGCAGCTGGAATGCTGCCCAGGAACAGGAAGCAAATCACAATGGTGATTAGGGCTGCGACCCACAATTTTTCAAGTGTCAGGTGAACAGTGGCTTCGGTGGAGCGGGTATAATCGACGTTAATGCGATAATCGTAGCCCTTTGGAAAACTGTCTTTGATTTCTGCAAGTTTAGCCAAGACTGCGTTCGCAACTTCAACTTCATTGGTGCCGCGTTGTTTGCGAATTTGCATTGCGACGGCCTGACGTCCATCAAAACGTGCAATACGACGAATATCTGACAAACCATCCTCGACTCGGGCTACGTCGCGAATGTAGATGGCTTTTTCCTGAATACGCTGACCGCCACGATTTAGAATCTGAATGTCGCCGACTTCCTTGACGTTAGTGGCTTCGCCCAGCCAACGAACGCGCAGTTCGCGGTCTTTCTCAGTGAATTGACCAGCGGCACTTTCGATATGCTGACTGGCTAAGGCCGCGACCACGTCATTCACGGTCAAATAGTTTTGTTCAAGCTTTCGGATGTCCAACCAGATACGCAGATTTCTAACGCTGAATCCGCCGATGCTGACCTCACCAATGCCCGGAAGAAAACGCAATTGATCCAGAAGGTAGTTGTTGGTCCAATTCAGCATGTCCTTTAAGGTCGCGTCACCATAAACGGAGACGATCATGATTGGATCTTCTTCGGGATTTTGCTTTCTGACGACAGCAGGGTCGACGCCTTGAGGAAGTCTTAGTTGGGAAAGTGCAGTTTGCACCTCTTGCAGAACGACATCCACATTGCGATTGATATCGAATTCCAATGTGACAACACCCGTGCCTTGGCGCGCGGATGAACGCATCTCTTTGATGCCTTCAATGGCAAGGAGACGTTCTTCGATAGGGTCGACAAGCTCGGCTTCGACGATTTCCGGTGCGGCACCTTCATAAGTCACAGAAACGCTGACTACCGGGAAGTCGACATCGGGCAGTTGACTGATTCCCATGCGGTTCATACAGATGGCACCGAACACGATGAGAGCAAACATGATGACCCAGGCAAAAACGGGCCGGCGAATGGATAGATCAATCAATCCCATAGGACCTCCGGAAGTCCTTAGCATCCCCCAGTGAAATTGGTGGATCAACAAGTTTTGTCTTAATAAAACTTAGGCGGGCATATTGCATTGAATGACGGTGGGAGTACGAGATGAAAATTAGGCATATTTGGCTTTCAATTAGGATAGCACTAATTGTCGTTGTCGCTTTGTTAGACAGCGGGCATGCCTATTCCCAGACTGAAAATCAACCTTCACAAATGGAAATCTCACTTCTTCAAGATCAGGAATTTCAACCCTGGAAATGGCAGGAATCAGTGTGTGATGACTGTCAGATCATGCTGATTCCCACCGCTGAGATCGTGGATACGATCAAAGTACGTCGCTTTATTCAAGCCCTGGCAGTCAATAAACCTGAGCTGCAGAAGATATATAAAATCAGTGGCGCTGAGTATACTTTACTGGCTCAGATATCTGTCGGGATATTGGGAAGAGAATCCCTGTTCGGTGAAAGTTCCAGGTATAAAATTAAAGAATCAATGCCATGGTTGGTTAAAGCGGCCAAAGTCACCAAAGCAGTTGCAACCGGCTCCAGCGTGTCTCCGAACAGTCGCGGGTTGACGCAGATTAAATTTCTGCCGACACAAGTATCAGAGAGATTTGGTATCACACCAGAAAATTTGGATATTCCTGAGAACGCAGCCATCGCGACAATGGGTTACTTGATCGAGGCGTTGGGCCAATTGAAGAATCGTATTAGGATCTATCGTCTGGAGCATATTACTCCTGACAGATACGCGGATTATCTTCCATATATTTATTTTGGTCGCAGTCGGGCGATAATCGATAAAACTGCACGTCCGGAACAGAACGCCTACGTGCAAGCTTTAAAAAAGTATATGAATTTGATCGAGGTCTTTGAGCGGCAGCCTTAGTCGGCCACCGTCATCCCTGAAATACATTTTGTATAAAGACTGGTTCCAGAGAAAGGCACGCTTCCAGAGCGAGTCAGTGTCTTTGTAGTGGGATCGAATGTGAATTTTTCGATACTGTTGGCAAGTGCTGTTGAACCATTTGCGACGTATACCGCACCCGCTTGAGAGTCGTATGTCATAGCGGACATTCCTCTTGCAACAGATGTGTTTTCGTAAGCTTTGGTGGCACCCGAAATCGTGCCGGAAGTTTCATTCACGTCATAAGCGTATATATAGTCCTGAGCGGCTGTACTGCTGGAGTATGAAACCAGCAAGTAACCGGTGTTCGGAGTCGACGTTGACGGAATATAAGCCATTGCGGTCGGGAATGTTGTCGTCGCTGGAGCACTGACGGCAGACGTACAATCCGCATTTGTGGTGTATCCATTCACATTGTTCATGAATACAACGCGGTTGTTTGGATTGGTGGATGCATGCGCAAAAATGTATTTTGAGTTAGGCAAAGCAACCACGGCAGAAATCAAAGTATTGTTGGCAGTTCCGCAGGAGCCACCAGCAGGTGCATTAATAAATGGATTGGCTCCAACCGTAACGCGGCCTTTGCTGGAACTGACTTTTTCAGAAGCCACACTTTTAGAAATCAACAAACCACCATCAGCAGTGCGGACCATGTTGCGAACGACATGCACGTTGGTTGTAGATAGAATCGTTGAGTCAGCCAAGTAAGTGGAGAACTGATTGTCACCCTTCATCTTGACCAGGTCGATGCGACGGGCATAGCTCGTACCGTTTTCAACCAAAACCAAAAGGTTGCCATCATCAGATTTAAGAACGCTTTGAGGGCGATCGGTCGCGTTGACTGTGTTGTAGTCCATAAGAACTTCATCGACCACACCGGTATCCAGATCAATGGCGCTGACCGTGCGGGATGGGGTTTCACTGGTCAAGCCACTGCCGACATAGCAGGAGCCTGATGTCATATAAAGTCTGCGACCTGTACTCGCAGAATCGACTTGTTGCTCACAGGCACCAAGACCAAGGGATAGGACTGCAATAAAAACTATTGAACGCAGATTCATCATGAACTCACCTCAACGTGCTTCACATTGAGATCGGTGAGTTGTTAAGAAATCTTTAATTAAGATTATTAAATATTTCGGAAAGACCAGGAAAGGCTACTTATTCTCGCTGCTTTGTCCTTTGATGTAGGACTTAAGTAGTGAATCCAGCTTGCGAGTCATATCCTCATCTTGTTCGATGAACATCAAACGTCTTGGATCGGTCATGTCACCCACTATTTTTGCTCTGAAAAGCAAACGCCCTCGAGTCGTGTTCTTCTCGTAGGGATTCACGATGATCAAATCAAAGGGCACATTCAGAAAATCGCGCGGGATTTCCTTTTCCAGCTGTGTACCGCTGATGGAAATGTCCTTCGAGAAAGTACGGAAAGATTTTGTTTTTGAAACCAGGATGATTTCGATTTTGAAGTTGTGACGTGTATCTTTACGACGGTCAGAATCTTCATTGCTGGATTCGGCTTCCTCGTAAATTTTCACCTTGTCAGGTGGAGCCACCTTATTGATCTTGGAAAGATCCAGATCGTCACCGTTGAAGTCATGGTGGTAGTAGCCATAATCGACGGTGGATTTTTTCTTGGCAGGTTCTCCGGCGCTGACCTTGGTAAACAGTCCGGACATGGTGATCATGGTGCCTGATTTGGTTTTATCAGTATCATTTACTTCGATGACCGCCGTGTTCTCGTCGTCTTCCTGAGAAGGTGTTTCCTTGGGTTGCGGCGGTTTGGTCATGACAAAGTAGTTCTGGCTGGAAGTCAGGAATTCTTTAATGGAAGTCCAATCCGGCCATCCGGGTGTCCAGATAAAATATTTGGAATGGTCTGATTTTTTCAGAGACAGCAGGAAGACCTGTGCTTGCACAACGGACATTGGCTTTGATTGAGTTTTATTTTCGGCGTCGTAGAACAGCCAAACTTTTCCTTGGGTCTTCATATTAAAATTATCGGATTATGGGAAACGTACTTAAGTTGCCTGGACCCAATAAATTGAATCCAAGGTGTTCCGTGAACACATTATTCGAAATGCCTCATAGTGAGAATTGAAAGGCAATGACGTCGATTTGGGCCCTTCTGGTGGAATGGAATTTGATCGATTTTTTATCGAACTTTAGTTGGCTGAGAATACTTCACTTATCAGGCGAGGCAGATCCGCATAGCTTTTTAAAAATGCGCGGGGTTCGTGCATCTTTAAAATTTCCGGAGCGGAGTAACCAAATTCAATTGCCAACGCTGCGACACCGGCTCTTTGTGCAGAGACCATGTCAGGGATGCCGTCACCGATCATCAGTGTGTTATGAGGTTCGTGACCTGCGAGTTTCATCATCGTTTGTAGGGGCAGAGGACTGGGCTTTCTTTCGCTTAACGTATCGGCGCCAAAGATATTCACCCAGGGATATTGATTCATTCCCAGGTGCTCAATGATGCGTCTGGCGGGTTGCTCGTTTTTATTGGTGATGATTGCCATGGGGCCGTCGTAACTATGCAGAAAGTTTTCAACGCCAGGATAGATGCTGGTTTTATTCAGCATTTCCTCTTCATAGATTCTTAGAAACTCCATTTCAAGATTGATGACATCAGAGGGTTTCAGATTATCTCCGGAAAAAAGGTCAGCCATGAGTTTCTTAATGCCTTCGCCAATATGTGCGATAATCACCTGATCGCTCAGTTGTGTCTTACCGTGATTTTTCAGGGTACGATTAACGGCCACGATAATGTCGGGTGCTGAATCTATTAAAGTTCCATCCAGATCAAATACAAGCAAAGGTTTCATGGGAATAAAAGTATCCCGAATTCACCTTATCGTACAATCTCAAAGTCGACCCGACGGTCAGCAGCTGCTTGTATATTGGTCCCCGGAATAACCGTGTTCACGGGCCCGACACCGATTGCTTCAAGTTTTTCAGCTGGAACTCCTTTGGATATCAAATAGGCCCGCACATTATCAGCTCGTAGCTGGGAAAGGCGCATGTTTCTTGAATCATCACCGCTAGAGTCCGTGACTCCGCTAATGCGAATTTTCTGAAATGAATTCAGTGAGCCATTGATCTCCGTGGCAATCGAGTTCAGGGCATTCTTGGAAGACGGAGTCAGTTCAGCACTGGCATATTCAAATCTGACATTTTTCGAAAGAGCAGTATAACGAACACTGTTGCGAAGGTCATTGCCAGCATACTCATGCAGACTTGATTCCGGTGGGGTGGAGGGACTGGCTTTTACGGGGCGTAAGACGTATTCCTCTTCCCGGTTTGATTTGGAGGCGCACGAAGCGGTGGCGCCGGCCAGTGCAAGAGTCATTAGGAAATGAATGGCCAGTTGAGTGCGCTGTTGAGAAATGCCAGTTATCATATGATCCTCCATGATCAAGTGAATGCTGCCTTTTACAAGGGTATTCGCGGCCCAAGGGGTGAGCAAATTAACTTCCTGTTAACTTCTGGACCAAACCATGAGACAGTGGATGGATGCGTGAATCAGTACTTTCAAACAGAGAAGAATATCTTGGATCTCTTTTCGATAAAGAGAACGACAATAAGAAGCTATCCCGCCAAAACGCCGAGGAGCTAGGGCTTGCCCGCATCAGTATCTCCCCTGCCGAAGCGCAGTTGGCGCAGGTTTTGGTAAAAATGCATAATTGCCGTAAGTTTGTCGAGATTGGCACTCTGACAGGATTGTCAGCGCAGTATTTTTTTGAAGCTTTGCCAGCAGGCGGGGAATTGTGGACTTTGGAAAAAGATCCGGAGCATGCTCGCAGATCTTCTGAAGTTTTCGCGAAGCTTGATCAGACGTCAAAGAAGATCCATCTGGTGGTGGGTGATGCACGCGAGGAACTTTTGAAAATTGAAGTGCATGGCCCTTTCGATGGTGTCTTTATTGATGGGAACAAAGCAGCGTATTTGGACTATCTTTTGTGGGCTGAAAAAAATCTGCGCAAAGGTGGATTGGTACTGGCTGATAATATCTTTCTAAGTGGAGCTGTGTGGGGCGAGGCGACCACGCAAAAGTTTTCAGAAAAGCAAATTCGCATCATGCGTGAGTTTAACGAGCGATTGGCGAATCCGGATTTATATGAGGCGGCCATCGCGCCTACGTATGAAGGGCTATTTGTAGCTATTAAAAAGTAGAAACGTTTAATGTCGGAGCAGGTGAGTGATGAAGGGTCTCTTGGCGTTGTTTGTGACATTCTTTTTTCAAACAGGATTTGCAAAAGTCCTGGTGGGTTCAGATCCCTATCCTCCGTTTATTTACACGGAAAATGGTAAAACGGCAGGCCGTATGGTTGAGTTTCTGCCATTGATAATGGAAGTTCAGCCAAAGGACATTGTATATCGTATTCTCCCTTGGAAAAGAGTTCTGGCCGATGCTGAAAAGGGGCAATTGGATTTCATTGGCCCTCTGCTGGAAACGGAAGAGCGGAAGAAGTATTTGGTATTTACGGAGCCTATTTTCAAAGGCAATATTTCATTGTGGGTTTACCGTAAGAATCCCAGAATCAAGCATCTTTTAAGTGAAACCTTTGATGGAAGCAAATCTTCCAAATTCGATCATTTGATTTTTGGTCAAATATTGGGTTACTCGTTCAATGACAGTCAGGAAAGTCCTTACAATCATAACAAAGTAAGAAAAGTGGAAGTGTTGACCGTTGAGCAGGGGGTAAAGATGCTTGCTACCGGTCGCATCGACATCTTCCTGGCGTTTGATCCTGTGATAGAGCACTTCATCAGCGAACTAAAGTTACAGAAGGGTGATTTCGCTTCGCTTGCTGGGGTTTCTCAGGAAGTTAATTACGTCATGGGCATTTCAAAAAAATCACCATGGGCTCAGAAGGTTGGACAGATTAACTTCAGAATCGCTGAAGTTTCCAAGAAAAAGAAGAGAGTGAAGTAGTTAGCCTCTGTAGGCTTCGATTTTCATTTCGATGGAATAGTCTTTTGAAGCCTCTTTCAATGGTGCCAGCATCCAGTACCATTCTTTCAGCTTTTGATATCCTTCAAAGTTTACAGGATATTGACCTGTGTAGATCACTTCGTTGTTTTTGTCGCGGTAGATGACTTCGCGATCGGAATAAATCAGTTTGGTTCCGGTACAGCTTTTAAGATTCTTCAAATGAGTTTCCGCAAATTGGGTGCAGATAATGTCTTTTTCAGGTAGCTCCAAAGGACGTTTAATTTTCTTTTCGACCGCATCCAATGGCAACAGGGCCAGTTGGGAGAGCAGGTTCGCAGACACAATCAGGTCAGCATCAAAATGGAAAAGTTGTTCGTTCGCCATTTTTTGTGCCAGGGAATTCAGGTCATCAAGACTATTTAGATCCTGAATCTTATCCAAAGCATTGGTTAGATCCATGGTTACAAGTTTTAGACGAGAATATCTTTTCGCCTGAAGATGATGTTTCAGGGGATGAATGACATCCACCAAGGTCACTTGCTGAAAATTATCCATCAGTAAGTGCAATGGAATTTCGTGCAGGTGCGCGCTGCCCATGACGACCACGCTTTTTCTTTGTGGAAGTGATTGGGCTGTTTCCAGGAAAATATCCTGGCAGTTTTTCAGATGAGGCAGCCAGTTTTTCTTTTGACGGTGATAGCGATGGCGCAGCGAGATGGATGAATAGAGGAATCCATACTTGCGGGCGATGGGGCTGGTCGGTGTTAAAAGAAATTCCAGAGACTCTAAAAGCATGTTCTGAAGCTAGCTTGAAATTAGGGGGATGTCTAGCCCAGTGGCAGAACGTTGATGGCGCGTATATTGGTGATGTTGCCCACCTTTTCCACTTGTCCCTGAATTTCAAGCAAGGATCGTCCGTAGATCACCTCGCGATCTTTTTGATAGACGTCGGGATGGATAACGATATTCATAAATCCAAACTCGTCTTCCAAGGTGATAAAGCACATTCCTTTGGCCGTGGGTGGGCGTTGGGTGACAGAGACCAGTCCCGCCACTCGCACTTTGCGCTTGTGAGTGATTCTTTCCAGATCAGCTGATGTTGCATATGGAACATACCGCTGCTCGATCAGGGAATGATTCTTCGCCGTCAGATAAGAGCGCAGCACCGACAATGGATGCGAATCCACGGAAAACCCCTTGGTGTCATACTCGCGGCGCATGCGATCCCAGTTGGATTCAAACGGCAGGCTTTCGTTATTCTCATCTTCATCATCAAAAGAACCTTGAGTCAGGATTTCCTTCGGCTGTCCCCAAAGAAAGCTGTTTTGATCCAGGCTTAAAGCTTCGATATGCCAGATCAGTTCCCGTGCGTTTTGCTGGAAGCACTCCATGGCGCCTGCGGCAGCAAGCTTTATCAAAACACTGCGGGGCAGGCGCGTGCGATGGATGAAGTCTTTCAGATCCTTGAAGGGGCCATTGAGTTTTCTTTCATCCTCAATAGTGCGGGCCATTTCCTCGGGGAGGCCATACAGGGATCTTAAACCCACACGCAATTTGTGAATGCTGGCGCCTGAGGGAGTATAGGCATTCACTGCGCAGGGTTCTTCCAGGGTGTAATCATAGTCCGAGCGTTGAATGGATAAAGGCAGAACTTCAACGCCATTTCTTTGCGCTTCGGAAATCAAAGTGCGGGGAGCATAAAACCCCATGGGCTGACTGTTTAAAAGGCCACAGACAAAAACATCGGGATGATTGCACTTTAAATAGCAGCTCGCGTAAGTAAGCAAAACAAAGCTTGCGGCGTGGCTTTCTGGAAAACCATAGTTCGCAAAGCCCTCGATGGTGGAGTAAATCTGCTCGGCATATTCCTGGGAAATGCCGTGATTCTTAAACCCTAAAAGAATGCGGTCACGTATGGCACTCATTGTGCTTTTCTTGCGCCAGGCTGAAGACATGATTCGACGAAGCTCGTCGGCTTCGCCCGGCGAGAATCCTGCTGCAACGATCACGATCTTCATCACCTGCTCCTGAAAAATAGGAACACCGTGAGTGCGCATTAGAATCGGTCGTAAATCAGGATGCGCATAGGAAACCGCTTCCAGTCCCTGGCGTCGGCGCAAGTACGGATGAACCATGCCTCCTTGCAAAGGGCCGGGTCTGACCAAAGCCACCTCGACGACTAAATCATAAAAATTCCGGGGCATCATGCGCGGTAAAGTCTGCATTTGCGCGCGGGACTCGATTTGAAAAACGCCAACCGTATCCGCGCGACAAATCATGTCGTAAGTGGCTCTGTCGTCGCCGGGCAGTGACGCCAGATTAAAGTTAATGCCTTTGTGATTTTTTAAAAGATCAAAACACTTTCTTATACAAGTCAGCATTCCCAGACTTAAAACGTCGATCTTCATCAGTTTTAGAACGGCGACATCGTCTTTATTCCACTGAATGACATAGCGGCCATTCATGGTGGCTTTTTCAACCGGCACCATCTCAGTGATAGGATCCTGAGTGATCAGGAATCCGCCGGTGTGAATTCCCAAGTGACGGGGGAAGCCATGCAGTTGCCCGGCCATTTTTAAAAATAGCATCCACATCTCGGGGCTTTCGACGCCGAAGCGTTTGTGAATGGTCGGATCTTCAAGCAAGCGGCGCATGCCATCGCGGCCCATGAACTTTACCATCTCATTAATTTTCGCCAAAGAGATACCAAAGGCTTTTGCGGTTTCCCGAATCGCCATGCGCGAGCGATAGCGTACCACTGTGCAGACCATGGCGGCGTGGCGTTCGTTATATTTTTCGTAAATATACTGAATCACTTCCTCACGGCGGCTGTGTTCAAAGTCGATATCGATATCCGGTGGTTCACGGCGCTCGCGGGAAATGAAGCGCTCAAATAATACGTCGATCTCTTTGGGATTCACCGAAGTCAGACCGATGCAATAACAGACGATAGAGTTCGCCGCTGAACCACGTCCTTGATACAAAATTCCCTGGCGATCGGCGAATTCACAAATTTCACGTAATGTAAGAAAGTAGTCCTCGTACTCCAGTTCTTTGATCATTTCCAGTTCATGTTCAATGGTCTTAAGAACCTTGGGGGAAGCGCCTTCGGGGAATCTCCACTTGATTCCTTCTTCAACCAGGAAGCGCAAATATTCTGTCGGAGTCTTACCAAGCGGTAAGCTTGAGCGTGGATAGCGGTAGCGAATCTCATCCAAAGTGAAGTTCACACGTGCCGCGATTTCCACAGTTTTTTCCACAAGGTCGACGCGATCGGCCCATCTGGAGCTGATTTCCGGGAGGGATCTGAGTGAACGTTCAGCATTTTGGATCAATTTGTCGCGCGCTTCTTCCAAAGTCGTGTGATGAAGAACGCAAGTCACAACATCGAACAAAGGTTTTCTTTCGCGTGAATGCATGAATGGACGCTGACTAACGAACAGTTGGGCGCCACATTTTTGTTCAAGTTCCAATGCTTGTTTGTAGAATTCCTGCGATTCCCAGGTCAGATCCCGCCATACTGGAATGTACAGGCGATCCTTAAAAATCTTTTCTAAACTGTCATAGCGTTTTTCATCAATGGGCGGCAAAGCTAAGCAAAGTAAATCCTGATTGTACTTTTCGATCTGCTCCAAACGCAGGGAAGAAAATCCCTTGGCGGCCTGACGCTTGCCTAAAGTTAAAAGCTCGCACAGATGGGTGTAGCCATTCTTGTTCATGGGAATCAGGGTGATCGTACTTTCATCCGTCAAAGTCAGTTCGGATCCCACAATATAACGGAATCCATCCTTGGCCTTGGAGGAGGCGGTGAACATCGAAGGAGTATTGGCGGTTTGAAATCCCCGGGCAACACCGTAAAGACCATTTAGATCACACATCGCGATGCCATCATAATTATGATGAATTGCAGCTTCGACCATTTCTTCAGGCGAAGAGGCTCCGCGCAGAAACGAAAAATTACTGCGCCCCAAAAGCTCGACGAACCCTTTGGCTGTGCGAACAACAGATTGTGACTGACGAATTTGAACAGATTTATTCATAGTTGCTTCAGCCTTTGCCCCTGCCGGGGCGTCGGCACTGCGCCTGCCGGCTAATCAAAATATCCGTGCAGGTAGTACTGCGAGCTGACCTTATCCTGAAAAATCCAAATCAACTGTCCCTGTTGAGAAAGAGCAAAATAGTAATCCCGGTGTTTTAGTTCCTGCGATGAAATCTGCCACCACGAAGATTCAATTCTTTCGCTGGGCATAGAGGAAACAAAACGTAATTTCTGAACTTCATGGGCATTCAGTGCCTGGGGTTTTTCCAAAAGCAGGGAGGGGCGAGGGCTTTCTTTTAAACCTTTGGCATAAACTGTTTTTACCTGCAGGGCATTGTCCTGTCTTTCAACCAAGTCCTCGGATTTAAAATCCTCGGGCCACTCGGTGACCAGTTGAAAACTTTTTTCCGGAAAGTGACTGGCTTCGACTTGTAAAAAACCCATCTCGCAGTTGGCCTGTTTGGCAAAACTGATCAGGCGGCGCCAGCGGTCCTCGGAATTATCACGGGGCTCGAAAAAATCCAGTTGTTGGATTTTCTCGGGCACGTCGTAAACGGCGACCTCGAATTCCCGGATGGGATTGCTGAGTTCGGTCTTCTCCATTTTCTTATAAAGAAGATCCTCGAACAATTCCTGATCACGGCTGGCGCTGATGGGTTCAATCGAAAGCAGATAACGTTTGTCAGAGTATTCACAGTGCAGGATCACTTCCATTTTGTGCGCATATCGGGAGAGGCCATTCAGGCGCGCAAACAAAGTGTCGAGCACGGGTTTGATCCGGTTAAAAAGCAAAGGCACGGCGCCTAAGGGATCATCCAGGTAGCCATACCCCACAAGAGGGTCGCGAGGCACAAGAGGTGAAATGACCTGAGAGTCTTGAGAATGCAAACGATTCCAAAGTAAAACACCGAAATCCCCCCACCGCTCGCGTAGTGAAACCAAACGGAAATTATAAACTTCTTCCAGGGTGCAAACACCCAGAGTGCGGGCAAACGAGATCACGTGCTCAATCAGGCGCTTTTGTGACCAAGGATTCATGCCCTCAAGATCCTTTAGCGCATCAAGACCGAGACCTGAAAACTCACGATGTTCAGCACCACGAGGAGCCACAGTGAAAGGTTTCCACTTGGCCAGCATTTGCGCGACAGGTGCAGTGTCGGCAATGGCAGCGCTTGCGTCCGCGCTGAACTTACGAGCGATCTCGATGGCTTTCTGTAAAACTCCATTGTCTCCTCCTAGAAGGTGAGCAGTTGATTCAATGTCGACAAAAATAAAATGCGGAAAGCGAAACTGAACGCGCGGGCTGAGTAAAAGAAAAGCCTCAGCTGAGGAGCTTTCTTGCTGTGTTTTTAAATTGATGCACAAAGTTCGCATAAATCATACTCCCTGCGACAGTAAACGGTGTGGGGCGGTGAAGAGCTCGTTGAATGGTTATGAAATCTCTTTGGAACTGAATGATCAGACTGAAGAGAGGGTTCACGAACTTGCTCGCCTTGTGACAGACAAAAATCAAAGCCACCTTATGAAAGCGACAAAGTTTTTTTAGTTTTTGCAGTTGGTGATTCTTGAAAAACATCTCTTTCAATTCACAACCAATCACTTCAAACAAGGAACTCGTCACCAGTTCCTGCAATACCCAGAAAAGTTGTTCAGCTTCCTTGGGTTCCTTTACGACGAGCAACTTTTTCAAGTTGATCTTGCGACTCATCAGGTGCGCGGGAAGCAGTTGTGTCCCGCCATTCACCCACGCGACCCATTTGTTATCCTCGTGTGCTTTTTGAGTCATGCTGACCCATAAAGAGGTGGCACCGGTTCCGGGACTTCCTTGAAAGAGACTGAGATCTCCTTTGGGGATTCCCTTCCATAAAAGGAAGTCATCCAGGGTGCTCACTCCCGTGGGCACCCCGGGAGGAGGTTGCAGTTGATCTGCGGAAACAAACTGAATGTCAGACAAAGCGGGAAGGGCGACGGCACTCACAAGTAACCTCCATTTACATATTAGTTACTATGTAAATAATGTGTAAGTCAAAGGCAGATTTTATGAACTAGACCAGGTTCCAAAAGGTACGGACTTACCTGCAATGGTAAGTCCGTACCTTTGCAGGTAAGTCCGTACCTTTTGCTGTGATTTCAGGTGGTTGAGTTATATGCGGTGTTCCGTTTGTTTGGTTTTCAATTATGGGGTGAATGTGAAAATCATTGATATATGACAGCCCAAATAGGATGTTTCGCCCATGAAACATACTGCGCTCGTTTTGCTGACTTTTTTGTTTGCCGGATTTACCCATGCCGCCTGGGATTTGAATGACGTTTCTTATGTGATGCCGTTGCAAAAGCAAACTGACGGGCAGGTGAACACACTTCCACTAAAAGGACTGATTCCGGAAAATATTTTTGAGCGTATTTCTCCGGTCGCTATGGACATGGATCCACGCGACAACGCGCGCGCCATGCGAGTGGTGGCAATGCGAATCGATCCGTGTTTTCCATTACCGACTCCGCTGGCCTGCCAAAAACAAATGCGTCTGGTGTGGCAACCATTGTTGGAGTGGGAAGAGGATGGTTCCATTGAAGCCATCGATGCAGCTCTTCACTCTTTCTATGTGCTGACTGATGCTGAATTCGATGCCCTATTGATGGAATTGCAAATCTGGAAAGCGAAGACCGGTGTTGAAACACGTGGTCTGCCTTTGGGGCCTCATCCTGCGTGGAGTTCGAATCGTGGAGTTGCAGCACTTAAGGACTTAAACCGCATTATCCTAAAGTATGCCGGTGAAAAAAATCTTTCGCGTGTGACAGCGATGTTCCTTCGCGGTGGCGGGGCGATGTGGCTCTTTGGTTCTTTTGAATTTAAAAATGGGGAGCTGGTGTCCATGACTTTGCCAAGGCTGGGTAAAAACACCGCACAGTCCTTCGTGAATGTGGTTACCTCCGGCGAAGTCTTTTCGGGTGGAGGCATCGCTGGTGCCCGCGCCAATGGTGAAGACACGCTGACAAATATCGTGGCGGAATCACAAAGAATGCGTAAGGGAAATGAAGACCTGATTCGTGCAGAGTTGAAATCTGCCTATAGAATTGAAAATCCCAAGGACTTCAATCCCGAGAATATGGACTGCGTAAGTTGTCACGTTGCCCAGACGGCGCGTTTGTGGGTGGATCGCAAGCGCACTGATATTGCGACTCAGGATATCGCCAATCAGTTCGGATATAAAAATGCGGCGTACAATATGACCAATGTGAGTGAGGAGCCTTGGCACACGCAGCAACTGCGTGCGCTGGGATATCATAATAAGAAAATCTCGATTGCTCAGCGGGCAATCAATGAATCGGCAGAGGTTGCCGACGCCATCAATCGCTATCTGGCAAAATAAATACAAACTATTTAAGTTCAAAAACGCCTTCTGTAACCAGAAGGTGTTTTTTTGTGTCTGAACCCCAACGGTATTTGAAGTTGTTGGAAGCTTTGCCGATCACGCGATGGCAAGGGATCCAATAGCAGATTGGGTTTTGCCCGATAGCTGTACCCACCGCACGGACTGCAGATGGTCTTTTGATTTTCTTTGCGATGTCCGTGTAAGTTGTCGTTTCACCGTAAGGGATGTTCAAAAGCTCCAACCAAACTTTGACCTGGAACTCAGTCCCTTGAAGTTTAATTTTATGTTTGGTTTTCCAGAAGTTTCCTTTGGTCCATTTTGCAGGAGTGAACTTTCCAACTTTGAAGTTGTAGTGAGTTTCAAAGAATTTAGCCAAGTCGCTTTCAACTTGTTTTTTGCCGGCGCCGTAGCCACCCAAAAAGATCAATTCTTTACCTTCAAAAGCTGCGAGCCAGTCGCCACAATCGGAAGGAACGTTATAAATGAAAAATTCCAAATCTGCTGCCATGTCAAACCTCGTCTTGATGGGGCAGACATAGCGCAGATCGGTTTAAGAGTCATGGAGTTTAGCTGGGATGATGTCCCGGTGGTGTAAGTTCTTCGTTATAAAGAGGATCCACGTAACGAATACCGTGACCGCCATTAAGAACCATCAGTTCCGCGACAGTATACTTTTCTTCCTCGTTTTTGGTGGCAACAGACAGAAGCAGGTGACCTTTGCGAAGTTCCTGGTCGGCTTCCTCAACCAAGTCCCATTCGCCGGTGCCAAGGAACTTTTGCACCCAGCGGCCCCAAGCTTCTTTCAAGGTATGACGGCTTCCGTCGGCATCAACGGCATCCACGCCATAAGGTCCTTCAAAAACATGCAAATCGCCTTCAAGCCAGCCTTCGCGAACGATAGCTTGAGCGGCGTTACGAGCTTGTTCCTGACTGGTGAAGAATCCCAAAGTCCGATGGGTTGGATATTTCAGATAATCCGGGTGGGGCAATCTTTCAATCTGAACCATATTGAACCTCCTTGTTCAGGTACGGATTTACTAATCGATGTTATTCAAACATTCCATCCATTGTGATGTTGGCTGCATTTCTCGCAGTCATTCTCAGCTGCTGATAGAAAGTTTTTTGGCACTGGCCTCTGACCAATGCATCCATGCCGCCGATCATGGCAGTATAGACTTCTTCAACAGTCAGAACCTGTGTCGACGTGATAACGCCGGAGTTCGGTGCTGTTGAACGCAACTTGCTCATAAAGTGATCGCGGGAATCACAGGACATCATGCCGATGACATCTGCCTGACGACTGCGGTTGTTAAGTGACTCAAGCATTTTATTAAAGCCCGGTCGGTACTTTTTGTAGTAACCCGCGTAGTTCACTTTATTGGTGCCAGGAACAAATTTAGGTGGCGCAAAATCAGGTCCACCGCCATTGCGGGAGTGGCCGAAATAGAAAGCTGCATCGGCATCCTGCAAAGCACGGTTGTAGAAGCCTTCCATGAAAGCTGTACGTTGTGCCTGTGTGGAAGAGCTGACATTGTTGTCCAGGTACTCAGATGCGGAAGCAAATTGAATTTCAACGCGCGCTCGCACTTGGCGGCCATGAACATTTAGCTCTTTAACAAATACGTATGGATTGTTGGAGGTTTCCTGTCTGAAGCGGCACAGTCCAAAGTTTCCTCTGCAGCGCCCAGTGATCAACTCACGAAGTGCGTAGTAAGCGCCGATATCAATCGATGGGCTGTAGCCGTAATTGCGGGCTCCGCTACGAACAGTTTTACCTGTTGTCCAGTCCAAGTAGCCCATCGCCACGCGAATATCGATAAGGCCATCATTCAGAATGCGACCGTAACGTTGTTCGCAGGCAGCGCGCTTGTCTGCTGGTAGGTTAGAGAGTCTGTCGTTGCCAAGGTTCGCAAGATTTTTCGCGTAGCTTTCGCCATAGGCTTCAAACGAGCTTTGATAAATATATCCACGTCGTGCTTCAGCCGCTAACGGCAAAAGCATTAGAAATATAATAAAGATTTTCTTCATGTAACTTTCCCCTCATTAAAAAGTCTATGAGGGGACTATCATGAAGCGCCAATTAAATGGATTTAATAATTGGTGTGGCCACGCGCTTCAGAAACGCCTCGACACTGGGCGCATACTCGCTGCGACAATCGCGCAGTCCAGTTAGATGCTCTGCTTCAGGGAGGTTTAGCTTCGTCCAGTTTAGGTTGTGATGGGGTTCGAATACTTCGTCGATGTGCTGAGGAGGAATTAGTTTGTCCTTCCAGCCGCGAATCGACAATAACGGAAAATTCTCAGGAAATTTTTCGAGTTGAGAGTGAATGTCTTTGTGAAAATGCAGGGACCAAAACACGCTGAGCGCCGCAGTAGCGGGAACTTTTAGTCCACTAAATAAAACTGGAAACTTGTAGTTGCGCACAAGCTTCCATACAGAAGGCAGAAATTGCGCCGTAGGTCCACTGTCACAAATCATCGCGATCGTATCGAAACAATGGCGTTTGGCCATCGCTTCAATCGCGGAGGCCGAGGGATTCGAGAAACTAAAAATGATTTTGTCGCCAGGGATCTCATTTAATAACTTTTCAATTTGAGCGGCGTAAACGTGCTTCACGCCCAAAGCTCCATCAGCAGTGATCGGCAGGCGTGTGATAAGATCCTTTGCTGTGCCATTCAGTTGAAAGGCAAAGGCATCAAAACCCAGGTCATTGACAAGCTTAATGTGGCGAAGAAGCTCGCGCTTCGATCCTTCGTAAAAGTGCACGAAGAAGATCAGTTCATTGTAACGTTTATTCTTGGAAAGATAGAATTCTCCCTCAAATGGGAACTCTGACTTCGCCAGCTCTGTATAGTCCATTTTTAAAGCATGGCAGACTTGATTCATTTTGTGAATGATAAGTTGAGTGCAAAAAAAAAGGGCTCCCTCGTCAGGAGCCCTTTTTAAGTTTTTGATCAATTCAGTTCTTAGTGTTTATGAACTGGATTCTTTGAAGGCCAAAGATCTGTCCAGTGAGCTGTACGACCTTCTGCCTGGTGAGTTTCACCCAAAGCATTTTCAGAAACGATGACTTTCTCAAGTGCTGTCTCTGCCAATACTTTACCGCAAGCCTCAACTACTGCATCAGCGTCGATGTGGTGGTAAGCGTAGATCTCTGATGGACGACCGCACTTGGAGTGCTTGATTACGCCCAAAGCTTCCTGACGAACACCGATGATAGAACCGATGTTATCAAGCATACCGATCTCACCGTCAGCAACTGATACGACTGGAACACGTTTACCAGCAACAGTGATCAAATCACCAGTGGATACGTCTTCTGATCTTCTTAGGAACAAGTTCGAGTTAATGCCCAAACCGTTTTTCAAGTATTCGTAATCATTTTCGTGACCCAAGATACCGCACAACAAATCCTGTGAAGTCACAGCGATCACGTTTGCGTAGATACCGCGAGCAAGCAAAGCTTCAGAAGCTTTGATACCTTCAGTAACCATTGTGCCCAATGCGAAGATGTTCACAACGTTGTCACCTGGCTCGTAACCAGCGTAACCACGGTAGTCGATCAGGTAGTAAGCGCCTTGCAATACTTCTTCACGAAGAGTTTGCAGGATAGAAGCGTCATCCATGGTCGCCACTTCTTCTTCATTGATGCCACCAGCAACTGGGAATTCCGCGCGAGCCAGTTGTCCTTCAAGACCTTGTTTGAAGCGAGCTTGAGTTTTCAAGTACTTCAAAAGATCTTTTTGTTCCACGCCGCGAGTTACCAGACGAAGCAATGTGCCCGTACGGCCTGCATTGTCGTTCATCACGTGACGCTTGATAGTGTCACACATGATCCAGTCAAGCTCGATGCAAGAGAACGGCTCCCAAGTGATTTGGTTCGGGATTTGGATGTCAGACTTCCAACCGTGCTGAGCGCCTTCTGGAGAAAGAGAAACACCTGATGGAGTGCCCACGCAGATGAATGAAGATTTCCAGTACAAGTTATAGAAGTATTGATCCAATGCACGTTTGATGAAGAAGTCGTACACAGTCATCAATGGGATGATAGGTACACCTACGATGTCGCGCATTTTACCAAATGCACCCACGCAAGACATAACGTTACCTTCGGCGATTTCGAAACGAAGGAAGCGATCTGATTCTTCTTCGCCAGGAACCAAGTCAGGAAGTTTGTGGTCTTTAACGCCCAAGTCAGTTTCGTGGTCGACAACAACTGGAGCACCAAAGATTTTACCGTCCATCGCAGGATTCAAATTCGTTGAAGTACCAACGTCCGGAGCCATGGAGATGAACAACTCGCCCGGAAGTTTGAATGGTTTTTCATTCGCAGTCAGGGCTTTTTGATTCTCTTTCAATTGAGACTCATCAAGCGATGTATTTGAAATACGAGTCAATTTGGCAGTCAACTGACCAAGCATCCATTGTGTATGAGGGTAGCTTGTCATTTTCGTGTTGATGTCCAAAGCTTGCGGGATTTCGCCGAACTCAGTTAGCTTTTTCAAGAAGTAATCTTGGTTCTTGGCTTTCAACGCGTACTGCGCTTTCATCTCGCCCATGATTTTTTCAGAACGAGCAGCCAGGAATTTACCAGCAGCAGAGTTTGCATCCAAGCGTTGGTACAAAGTATCGCCAGTGATGCCTTGACCCGCTTTAAGCGCGTTCACTTCGTCTTCTTGTGGAAGAGAGCTGTGATTGCCTGGTTGAGCAGCGGCTTTCAAGCCCCAGCCTTTAAGCGTATGCGCGATGATGATTGTTGGGCGACGAGTGGAAAGTTTGGATTGCTCCATCGCTTCTGCAAGGGCGATCATATCATGACCACCGAAGTCGCGAAGAGCATCGTAAAGTTCTTGGTCAGAAACACTGTCCAGGAATTTCTTCATGTCCGGGTGTTCTTTAGCGATGCCTTTTTTCAAAGCCTTCATGTCTTGAACAAGAAGCAATGATTGAAGTTCGTAGTCTTCCAATTTTTGCTCAAGGAATGTTTTGAAAGTTTCGCCGTCTTTTTTAGCGAACAAAGCTTTACGTTTGGAACCGTGGCGTACTTGGATAACTTCCCAGCCGTTCGCAGCCATTGTGCGCTCAACACGGTCAGCATCAGTACCATTCATGATTTCTTTGTTTGTGATACGGTGACCATCAAGTGATTGACGGTTGTAATCCAGGATCCAAGTCAATGAACCGATTTCGCGTTCAGCAAAGTCAGGAACAGCTTCGTACATGGAGCCTTCACGGAATTCAGAGTCACCGCAAACAGCCCAGAAGTGTGCATCGGGAACTTCATAACCGTGCTCGCGAGCGTAACGGTAAGCAAGTGCCATGTAGCCAGCTTCAACAGGTGGAATACCCACTGTACCGGATGGGAAGAAGTTGTGGTGATCCGGATCGTAAGCAGAGTGGTAAGATTGGAAAACGAACTCTGAGCCATCAGTGAATTTACGAAGACCATTCATTGCCTGGTCAGCTTGCTCTTGAGAAAGTTTTGTCATGTCACCTTTTAGCAAAAGATCCAAAAGGTAGTTGTAAGAGTGATCCACCGGGGAAGCATGTGGTTTGTTCGCGATATGGTCGAAACCAGTTTTCGCCATTAAGTGCAAAGCACCCATGATGTGAAGTGAGCTTGCGCAAGCAGCCGGGTGACCACCGATTTTTGGATCGCCTTTTTCTTTGTCAGAACGATGATTGGCTTGCCAGATCATTTGCGTTGAAAGGTAAAGCGCACGGCGTGCGATCACGTCTAAAACTTCAGGATTAGCACCCTTCAAGTTTTCAGACTTCGCAGTTTTATTTTTAGAGTCTGCCACGATGGTCTCCTTGAGTAATAACTCGGTATCAAATTAACGGTGCGAAACTAGCATTCTTGAGAGGGAGACACAAGATTTAAGGCCTTGAAAACGGGGCCTTTTTCCCTCTATTGACGCACTGAAAAACCAACACCGTTAGCCCCGAGTTTACACCCCGGAATCGGGTGGATCACGCTTGGTTCTCACAATGGTTCTACTTAGGTCTAAAATACGAGGGTCTTAAGGGGAAATTCTGGATTTTGGGAGGGGGTAATTTAGGTCCCTTAGGGGAAAGGGACCGAGTTGAAAGGGTAAATGCGGTTTTTTGGTCACAGTTTTTTTGGGGGGTCCCCTGGCAGCGGTGTTAAAAGGTGGCGTTCAGGCCGACTTCGAAACCGGATTCTTTAATATCAATTCTGGTAAGGTCGGATGTGCGCGATTGAGCCATCTCGGTGTAGTTCAGATCAATCCCAAAATTCTTGGTGATCTGGAAGCCAAAGCCACCTTGAAAACCAATTCCTGGATCGTATTCATTGCTGTTACTTCCGGTTATCTTGGAGATGTTCAAACCACCCTTGAGGTTGATAATTTCAGTGAAAGCAAAGGCGAAGTTGCCATCAATTCTGGCGATTCCCGCAGAGGAGCCTTGGTTCTGAATGTCGATGTATGTTGCATTCACAGTCCAACCCAATTCCTGAACAGGGAGACTTGCGTATCCTACAGAGAGTCCCAATGTTTGATCAAGGTCGTCGCTGAAATGGTAGGACTCACCGTTGACGGTGGCTTTTGTCGAAGCTCGCAACATGGGTTTCGCGATTCCCACACGGAAGCCATTGCTGGAAATCGCATTGTTTTTTTCGACTTTGGCAGTTTGTTTGTTTTGTGCAGAAGCTGTGGACGTCATTAAAGCCAAAGTAAGCAGGACCATAAATTTCGTAACTAGTTTCATAAAACATTCTCCGTTTCAAATGGTTATGCCTTCTTATACAGGTGAGTTGTTCTGCTCTATAGATCTGTTTGGCAAATAGTTGATGAAAGAATTAACCAAACGGTTAATATAGATCCATGTCAGTCACGATCTATCACTTTCAGGATTACAAAGAGTTCTATAACGCCTGGGTTGCGAACCAGCCTCGCGAAGGTTTCGGGGAGTACCGTCGTTTAGCGCAGGCCTTGAATGTTTCGACGACGATGGTGAGTCAGGTGTTCAAGGGCGATAAGCACTTAAGCTTAGAGCTTGCGACAGAGATGTGTGACTACCTTCGTCTGATCGAGGACGAGATTGAATATTTCCTTTTGCTTGTCGATTACAATCGAGCGGGAAGTTTCAAGCTGCAAAAGCATTTTTTAAGGCAGATCAAGAATCGCCAGGAAAAATCCAAAAAACTTGAAACCCGAGTGAAGGCAAGTGAGCTCAGTGGTGAGGCCAAGAACACCTTTTATTCCAGTTGGGTGTATTCAGGTGTGCGGATGCTGGTGGATACGGGTAAATACAACGACGCTGAAACTTTGTCGCATCATTTAAGTTTGCCAAGAAACCACGTGCAAAAAGTTTTGGATTTTCTGTTGGATAATAACTTACTGGTGGAAACCAAAGGTAAGTTAAAGATGGGGGCGGCGCGGACACATCTTGGAAGCTCTTCTTCATTGGTGACTCGTCATCATATGAACTGGCGAATTCAAAGTATGGCAAAGCTTCAACAAAATCGGGACGAAGACTTTTTCTACACGGGTCCGATGGTTTTATCCGAGGAAGTGGCGAACTGGATTCGTCAGGAGCTGCCAAGCTTTGTCGAGTCAATGAATGCGAAACTGATTCCCTCGCCGTCGGAAACAGTTCGCTGTCTGAATATTGATTTCTTTGAGTATTAGTAAGTACGGAAATCGTTAATTTTAATCCACGCATTCAATTCGGCTGCAGAGATGTCGCCGTTGCGGTTCCATAGATGAACACCCAGTTCGCGAATGCCGTCATAATCATGATTCGTCAGTTCCAAATCCGGATTCTGCCCCGGAACAACTGCGAATGCATCCTTTCTGCCGAACATATACGTCGTTGCACATTCCTCGCGGCCTTTTTGGTAGGCTTTGATTTTGGTAGTGTCTAACTTCAGCAATGCAATAGACGAGTAACAGTTGTCGACTTCGCTTTTCAATTTCATTAGGCGCACGCCCATCAGGATTTCGTGAAGGATAAGACGGCCTTTTGATTCAGGGGACTCGAAGGCATTATAGTATTTGGTGTTGATCCAAATCGAGCGAAGATTTTGCAATGCAAATTGTTGTACTGATTCGTCGGCGAACTTCAATCCAATTTGCGATGCTCTTAGTGCCTTCAGTTCAACAGGAACCATGTACCAGGTTCTTTCGTTGGCAATATGAATCATGTCAGAGGCGAAGCGCGGGTGAGTTTCAGCCAGCTTAGTGATGATTGGCAGAACGAACTGCAAGTAGTTCGCTTCTTTTTGAATGTTTACTGCATAGTCTTCAATGTTGCGGCCTTGAACCCCGTTGTCACCACCGCTGTCGGTGCCGCCGACGTCACGACCCACAGGGTTTGACGGAGGGATGCCGCGCTTTGGAGGGTTTTTTGGTGGTGTCGTTGGCGAACCATCCGCAGACTTATCGCGTGGGTCAATTCCTTCTTCAGTTTCAGCTGTTTCCGATTGCTCGGGAGCCGGAGAGGAATTGCTATCTGGAGGAGGCAATTCCTTTTCCTTTTGACTGTCTGAGCGCGGTGGTGCCTCTTGAATAATGACTGTCTTGTCCTGGCAGGCAGCAAGTGTGCCGATCACCAAAATCATCAGAAGTAATTTTGTTTTCACAAATTACCTCCTGATCGCGTGGTCACTTCCAAAGTGGAAAGATTGATTGCAGTTTCCTGTAGTGCGCCATGATTGCGATTGAATAGTACCAGTTGATTTTCGTCGATATCGACATATCCGGAGTCACCTTTAAGGAAGATCACTTTGCCTTCGCTAGTGATTGTGACTGCAGGATTTTTTAAGGAATGAAGCATTTTGATCTGACTGCCTTGAGTTTTGTCAGCGGTCACAACGGCGCAAGAGTTTTTGCCGTTGCAAGTTGTAAGTTTAAAGCCGCTGATGGATGATTCAACGCCCGCCGCAGAGGCCAGAGCCCCTGCGAGTACCATTCCTAAATTTAGAAGTAGGTTGAGCGTTTTCATTCGTAGTTATTCCAAAAAATTTATTTTGTTTTCAATACTTGATCAGCGTCGCCGTTGACTAGAATTCCGCCCATAGTTTTGTCGCGGAAAGATTCGATTTTTTGGCCATCAGCACTCCAAGTCGCCGGAGCAAGTTCTTTCAAAGAGGCAACTGGATTATTGAACAAAGCCAGCGCATTTACCGATGTCGTCGTGCTATTGCCTAAATCCACAGTGATTGCGCCATTGATAGCTTGTTCCGCTTGAGTCATGTTTTTTTGGAATTCAACATTAGCAGTAAAGCAGAAGGCGTCGCCGTTTTCGATCAGGTGATTCTTTCTGTTTTGGTTGCATAGTTTGTCGCTGTATTTTTGAACCCATTTAACTGCGACCAACATGTCGGTTGCGATAGATTTAATGGATTTCAAACCTTCTTTATCCAATACATTCAGGTTCATTTTCGACATTATGCCTTCAGTGATTTGTTGCTGAGTAAGCGCCTTGCCTTCAATTTCTTTAGAGTATTCAGTAAAACCATCCATGTTGTACGAAGTGTAAATAGTTACATAAAGAATTTCTGCGGCAGCTTCCTGTTTCAAAACCATCAGATCAGCGATATTCACGCGGACGGTTGATGCCTGATCAAGGTCGCACTCGTATCTGGAGTTTTCGCCATTTTCGATAATTACGCAGTTCTGCTCCAGGCGATCGTTAATTTGTGCCTGAAAAACATAAGGATTCATTTTTAGATCCAATGTCAGTTCTGGATTCTCTGCAATAAATTGTCTGAATTCCACCAGGGCTTTTCTGTATTCGATCAAAGTTTTTTGTACACCGGATTCAGACTGAATTGGGGCTGACTTTTCCGGAGTCATCAAAAACTTCTTCATTGGATATGATGGAAGACCCTTCATTTGTTGTTCGTACTGTTGGATGTCGCCAACCTTTTGAACGAATGGTTTGACGTTGGTGCCAAATCCACGAAGGACCATGAAACGTTTAAGAAATTTTTGGTAAAATTTCGCTTTCATGTCTTGTGGGTTTTTCTCCAATGCCATTTCGAATGCGCGGTAGGCAAGATTCAAAGTGTAGGGTGCTACAAGTTGTTCGCCAGCTTCAGTAAGCTCATCAGCGGATTTGCTGTTGTTAACTTCAACAAGTACTTTTTCTTTTTTTGGCGCCTCAGAGCACGCTGAAAGTGTAGCGGCAAGGGCTGAGCACATAACTATTGTTTTAATCATCTTTTTCATAAGTTCCATCCTTTGCTAAAATCGTTTAGTTCGTTTCATTTCGATGAACGGAAACTAAACTCTTTTAGACGCGAACCACAGATCTGTTTTGTAAATAGTTGCCAAAAGTTTTAACCAAATGGTTAACTGTATTTTCTTCTAAATTCGTGGTCTTAACTACAAGGTTCGGGCCACGAAATCCCGAATCCTTCGCGAAATAAACGGTTTGCAGCGCCGGGTGACTGTCTAATGTTTTACCAAGGGCCGGAATTTGTGAAGACTGTACCCGTTGTTGCGACCATTCGATGACCTGCAGAACCATCTCGCGAATCTTGACCCAGTCGTTTAAATCAGCCGGAATCGCCATACCCTGAAGGTCAAAGCTCATATATTCATAGGTTTTGTACTCGGTCGTGAAGATCACGCGAATCGCTCCGGTTTTGGGATCGTATTTGGCAGAGTAGGGGATGGCCCCGTGCATGATGCGTGTCTTTACTTTGGCAAGCATCTCCAGGGATTCGGTGGTGAAGCGTTTTAAATTTTGGGCTCTGTCTTGGATAACGGTTTCACGATAACTTTTGATCTTGTCCAATGATTCGGAACTCAGTCCCTGCGAGATAAGATCCAGATCGCGTTGTGTGTTGCTCGCCACATCAGTTAGTAAGTGGAAATCCTGCAATTGTGTTTCGATTTCATCGACGCGGAAGTAGTTTCCGTAATTCACGGACCTGCGACCTTCTGAGTTCATCAGTTCAAGGCGGGCCAGGGTCATTTTTCCTTCGCGCACTTTTTCGTGTTCTGTCGAGTGAAGTTGTTCGTGTTGTAGTGTGGAGGTTGCGCCCAGCAAGTTCAGCTGAAAGACATGGGGGCCCACAAAGATCTTCTCTTCGATAAAGTGACCAAAGAATTTGTAATTATAAAGGTACAACGGATCCAGGATCACCGGAACCTTTGAATCCACCATGGATTTAGCAATGGCATCCCCTTGCGGGTTGCCACTCAGTTGATAGCGGGTATAGGTCAGCGCTTGGTCTTTTATCCTTAGAGAAGTTGGCAGTTTGATAAAGTTGATACCAGCAAGCTTGAAATAAGACTCATTCAGCGATTCAACACTTCTGATTTGCTGTTCAAGGTCCTTGGGCGCAGCACGGCCTTCAGCTTTCAGGGCTTTAACCAGTTGTTCTGTTTTGGATGTTACCTGATCCAAAGCAGAATAGCTGGTGCCGCACAGAAACCTGCCGCAATTTTGGCGCGCCTCTGCCGAGTTGTTCGACAATAGGATCGCGCTAAATAAGATTAAAGCCTTAAATAGCGAATTCATGATTTTAGGTGGAGCAAGGGTGGTGCCAGAAGGTGTCTCAGAGTGAGACACCTGGATTTTGATTGGGTCGGAGTGGAATCAGATACTAGGATTCAAGAACGAAGTCCCAACGGATTTTTACAGTGCCGTCGCCTTCGATGATGCCTTTAGGTGGATTCGGGAATGGAGCTGCGGCACGGAATGCCTCGACGGCAGCCTCATCCAGATCGCGCACACCGGAGTCGCTCATCACTTGAACGTTTACCAAAGTGCCTTTGTCGTTTAGGACGATCATCAATTTGGTCACGCGGTCCTGTCCCGTGGAGGCAGGGGAGCGACCTTCTTTAAACATCTTCGAAAGTTTTTCGCGCACTTTGCCTTCCCAGTGTTGGGAGAGCTGACGGCGAATGCGGTTGTAGTACGAGTAGTACTTGAACTCGCGCGTATTCAGCATAGTCTCTAGACCTTGCTCAACGTCTTTCACGTAGTCATTTGAACGGCTGACATCGGAACCTTCGTTGGTATCCATTTCGCCATTACCACGACCAAGGCCTTGGCCAGCTTGTTCGCCAGCCTCTTTTTTTAGATCAGCAACTTTTTGGCGTTCCAATGCTTCAGCAGCGTCGAAGTTTTTGAAAAGATCGCGAGCGATTTTTTCCCGTTGTTCAGGTGTGGCTTTGGGTTCTGCTTTGGCCGCAGACTTAGCCTTGCCGTCACCCTTAGGTCCGGTTTTTTGGGGAGCTTCCTTTTTCAGATTCTGAAACTCACCATGCTCTTTAGCGATTGTCTGCTTAGTCACTGTTTGGTTTTTCACGCTCAAAAAGCGCGAGTTGACCGGTTCAGTCTCGTTAAGGGACTTTTCGCTTTGTTCAACAACTTGATTTTTTGGAACCGTCGGGGCTGGAGCCTTTTTCATTTGCTCAGCCTGTTGTGCTGCCATCAGCATTTGCGCTTCCTCTGGGGAAATCAAATCAATGCTGACTGCTTCCTGTTTTGGAAAACGATGCTTTAGGGCTTCCACCAAATACAGCCCTCCGAAGACCACAACGTGGACTGCGACAGAGAGGAGCACATACTTTTTGAAAGACGGTGACTTCATCATAGGACCTCACCCCTTTCTATCGGTATTATGACACCCAAGGATTAGAAAGAGGTGAACCAGACCCAAAGATTTCGACAGAGGTCTAGGACCGGACTTTGACGAATCATGGCCTATAGGTGAGAATGTAACTTCTATGAAATTTGACTGCTGGTATTTAACAGATAAAGGTCTTCGACGTGAATCAAATCAAGACTCATGCCTCGTCAACAAAGAGCTGGGACTCTTTGTTGTTGCCGATGGGATGGGAGGACATTCTGGTGGCGAAGTCGCTTCCAGTATGGCTGTTGAAACAGTTGAGGAAATCATGCTTCAACCTGGCGCTTCAAATAGATCGCCTCGCGAAATGATCCAGCTGGCTTACGAAGAATCATCCCGTCGAATTTTTGATAAAGCAGCCAACGAGCGTCCTGAATTGTCAGGCATGGGGACGACAATGGTGATGGCCTACTTGCGTGGTAATCATCTGTATGTTGGAAATGTCGGGGATTCCCGTTGTTACATGTATAAGAAGCCGCAACTTTGGCAAATCACCGAAGATCACTCTTTGATCAACGAACAACTGCGCGCCGGTGTGATGAGTGAAGAACAGGTTCGCCAGTTTGTGGGTCGCAACGTCATCACACGCAGCGTGGGTTATGAGCGCGAAACTTTTCCGGATATCATCGAGAGAGAAGTTGCTCCTGGTGAAATGTTTTTGCTGTGTTCCGACGGCCTTTCAGGTTTGGTGGAAGATCCAAAAATTTGCGATATTTTGAATAAGAATAAACCTGACAAAGTGGTTAAAGCCTGTGTAGAACAGGCATTGGCCAACGGTGGTGACGACAACGTCATTGTTATGTTGATACATTTTTACGAGTAATCGGTTAGTGGATTGGGGAATTTTTGGATAAAAAGAAAGTCACGCTATTTATAGTGAGCAACCAAACGGGCAAAACCCGTAAATTGGTGCTCTCTGCTGCTTGGCTAAAGGCTGTATCCTTTATTTCCGCTGTCGTAATTATTATTTTTGCGGCGGGCATGGTCGACTATTTCGGCTTGCTGTTGCAGGCCATGGAAAATAAGCGCCTTAAAGCTGAAAATGCTCAGCTTCAAAAACAATTCCAGGTTGTTGAAAGCAAAGTCAGTGCCCTTGAAAACTCCCTTGAGCGCGTAAAAACATTTACGACAAAACTTAAATTGATCACCAACGTTGATGCTGAAGATCGCATCACCAAGCTCACAATGGGACCAAAGCCTGCACCAAATCAACCGGTGGAGGAGTATGAACCAATGGAATCCCGTGATGACGGTGAAGCATTGACTCAACAGGATGCTACGTTTGCAAATCAAAAACCATTGAATGATCAAACTGGTGAACTGGCCAACGAAACGGCGGACAAGGATTACGCATCCCTTGTTATTCGTATCGAAAAAGCAGTGAAAGAAACTCAGCTGAAAGAGCAAAGTGTTATTGATCTTTGGGAAAGCTTGTCTGAGCGCCAAAGTTTGTTGAACGCCACTCCGAATATGAAGCCTGCCAAGGGATGGATTACCTCCCGCTTTGGTTACAGAACTTCGCCGTTCACCGGAAAGACCACGCTCCATGCAGGTCTTGATATCGCAGCAGCACCGGGATCTCCTATCTATGCTCCGGCAGACGGGGTCGTGATATTTGCAAGCTATGACGAAGGATACGGTAAACTGGTTAGTATCGATCATGGTTTTGGTGTGACAACTCGTTACGGTCATATGTCACAAATCTATGTTCAGGTTGGACAACGTGTCAGCAAATGGGATGTGATCGGAGCCGTAGGTAATACCGGCAGATCCACAGGTCCTCACTGTCACTATGAAGTTCGCATCAATGGAACACCTGTCGATCCAATCAACTACATCCTGGATGAATAACATCATTTAGAGTTTGGAATTTCCAAGAAAAGCCTTCTACAATTCTTTTGTAGGGGGTTTTTATGCGTCTGATTTCAACTGTGTTATTGCTTACCTCGTTTTCGTCGGTGGTTTGGGCGGCTTTACCTCCACAATTTTCTGAGTGTTTAAGCACCGACGGTAGTTCCGCATCAATCTACGACGTTAAAGAGATCGCCAAAGTTGCAAAGGTGAATTACTGCCAGAATCAACTGGGTCTAACCAACAAATTCGATACCTTGGATTTGTTGAAGACAGGCAACGTGAACGTCGGTATTTCAGTTGCCAAGACCACATATACTCGCGAAGACCTGATGGAGTTGGCAAAAGCAGGATCCTACGTTTTATATGTTGATGGCAATCGTATCGCGAAAGAGTACCTCACGGACCTGGCCAAGAACGGTGTGCAATTGGTGGTCATGAGCGCGACCGCTGGTTTGGCAAAGCAGGATCTGCTGGATTTCGCCAAAGTTCGTCCCTTTGTTTACAATATCAATTCCAATGTTGTTAAAGAAGACGTTAAAGAGCTGGTGGGGGCGGGAGTCACTGTGATTTTTCGTTCAAACGCATCGGGCTTGAGCCGCGAGCAGATTATTGAAATCGCCAAGGTGAACCCGGACTTGGTCACGCTTTCACCTTAGCTTTTGATTTTTATTACTGATAAACCGGGCAACGCAATTTTTTAAGTCTGTCCTGAACCAGAAGGGCCTGAGCTTCGAAGCTTTCAAGGTCCTTTTGAGTTTTATCAAGGATCGGCATTGTTCCGCGAATCATCAAATCACCTTTGCAGACGCGGATGATTTTACCATTCATGGAAGTATCAATCACACCTGAGATCATGTCACACATGATTTGTACCGTGGACAGGTGATCTCGGGCATCAATCGCGTAGAAGTAAGTTGTTCTAAGTTGTGAACAAATTGCTTCGCGTCTATCGGCATCGATGTGCTTGTTGGACGGAATCAAATTAGAAAGCGCATTCGCGGTCTTTCTGTCGTCACGATATCGAATGGCATCAAAAGCCATGTCTTTTTCAGTGACCTGACTGATGTGTTTTCTGATTTTCGAACCGGAATCAGTCACCACCATGGACATAAGTTGCAGATTCTTTATGCCTTTTTTGAAGTTCTCAATCGAGATATCGTAGACAGACATCGTGTGATCAATCCATGAAAGGACCGGTGGATTGTCGTTGTTGCGACCACCGAAAAGACCCGCTTTTAAGTCGGCCACGTCCTGGGAAAAGTTGGAACGATTGATAACGGAATCGTCTTTCGCGATTTCTTCCAAGGCACGTTTGACCCGGCGGTAAGTGGCGCCCTCTTCGTTGGCCTTTTCCTGCTCTGATTTATTCACAACAACGGATCCACCAGAGGAATCTCTTGGTCCCTCAGAGATGATTTGGTCAATTTCAGCAAGTGTCTTTTTAATGTTGTTAAACCATGAACGCGTGTTCTGTGCACAAATACGGATGTCGCTGGCGTTGCGCACGTTGGATTTTTCAATTTCGTTTTTGTAGTACTCAACCGTGTTGATACGGGCGTCAGCATTTACGGGCTGAATCTGACGAGTTGTATCCAGACTTAATGCGGCTTTCAAGTTCTGGAATACGGAATCCGGGAAAACAGACTTAGTCAGGTTAGGATTTTCCTCCTGGGATTTTTTAAGTTTTTCCTGGCTCTGCTTAATTTGACGGATTGCTGTTTGACCGAAGCTGCAGATGGCCATTTCATCATCATCAACTGATTCGCGACCGAAGCTGATTTCAAAGTTTCTGAAGTTCGTCATATCCAATACGTACTGTTTTTTAACCTTGTCATATTTGGTCTGAAGGTTGGAAGAGTACTCAGACATCGGAATTTTGTTGCTAAGACTTGCTTTGTACAGAGGAAACTCGTTCTGCAAAGACGTGTTGAATTCAGTGAAGTTTCTGTCTGCAGTTAATTGCAAGAAACGAACTTTCTTTACGATCTTGATGTACTGACAAGTATTCTGAAATACCGCAAGACGGTTGTCTTTTTTGGTCATATCGATCTGGTCTTTTTCGTACATCTGAGTCAGTGCAGTGATGCCTTTGGTTGCAACAGCGCCACCAATTACAAATGGTAGCGCCGGCGCCAGGGCTGGATTTACGGTAACCGCAAACAATGCCATTGGAGCCAAGCCATCAATCAACTGATTGAATGCCAAAAGTGCTTTACCACTTCCCATGGAGTCGCGACCGCAGCTGGAATTCAGGAAGGAGTTATTGGAAAGCATGTCACCAATGGACGTGGTTGCCGTCATGGTGTCGGTCATTGCGTTGGAGAGTTGTTGGTAGTCCACTTCAGCAACGGCTTTTGAGTTCATCATCTTTTGCAGCGTTCCCACGTTCTTGCGAATCGCTTCGGTATCTTTTTGCAGACGATCCGCAGAGCCGTCCGTCGTACATTGACCTTTGCTGCGAATCTCGTTGGTCATGTCAGTAAGAGCCTGGTTCAGAGCCGCGGTCGAGGTGTTTTCGAATAAGTTACAGCTAAATTCTGCCGGAACCTTCACCGCTCGCATGGAGTTTTTTGAGCCGCCACCATTGTTGTTGTTATTGTTGCCATTTCCGTTTTGGTTTTTATCTTTTTGAGAGTTGCCATTTTGATTGCCAATCGGATTTGGGATTTGAGGTCGATTGGTGCGGTTGCCGCCGCTTTGATTTCCGCCGCGTTGATCGCGATTACCAGTGGATGAATTGTTATTATTGGAGGTGTTGGTGTCAGTATCTTCACCAAATAGATCAATTGGAAATGTTGCTGGAGCTGCGTTCGCAAAAGCATGATGAGGCACTTGAGGAATCAGGAATCCCACAGAAAGAATGGCGCCAAGGGCACATCTTTTCACGTTCAATTTTGTCATAAACACATCTCCCATGCTCTTTGTCGAACAATTCAACGAATAACACTTTTCGCTGGTCAATTTCCGCGGCATTCCACCTGGTTTGCAATGGTAACCCATTGAAAACACTTGTGTGGAAGGCGCAGCCTGCCCGTAAAAATGTCAGACCAATCACGGGTTTGCAAAACTCGTCCCATGTTGAAACGAAACCAAAGGATGGTGTCATAATGACGACAACTGACGCGACAAAGGGCACCTTTTGCACCAACTAAGTAAGGTCTCCTTGTTATTTGCATCTGATCTCAAAAATAGAAGGACTTAATCGTCCAGGAGTGGAACGCTATTTGTATAGGAAAGTAGATATGGGTTATGTATGGTCGATCCTATTTTTCGTGTCCTCTTTGTTATGTGCTGGAAAGTGCATGGCGGGGGTTGAATTATCGACCACTAAAAAGCTGGTTATCCCGGTCGACACCGTTACTCCAAAAATCACTCAAGAAGACGTTAAGAAAGTTATCCCCACTGATAGATTGGGTTCCGAATCAACCTCATCAATGATGGGCCGTATTGCTGATAGAACTTTTAATCTATGGTTCAATTCTGATGTTGTTCAGGAAAGTTTATTGGGTCGAGTTGTTCAGGAAACTCAAGAAACTCTTAAGACTGACGTAGTGGTTCCGGCTTCCACCAAGCAGGGGACATCTCATAAGTTTTCATTTAGAGTTGAGGCATTTCAGGCCTTGGCAAAAATGGAGTACAAGGGCTGGTTGAATGCGGCCGTGAATTATCGTGCAGCTGCCTCTGAAACAGAGGTGCAGTTTCAGGAAAAAGTTTTTGAAAACAAAGACCTTATTCTCAGTCATAAGGGAACAAGGACCGATAGTCTGGCTATGATTGGTCTTGCTTGGCGGTGGTAATAAGTCTACGCTTATTCCATGGAAAAAATCGTATTTATCTCTGGAAAAAGAACTCCCTTTGGCGCCTTTGGCGGAACTCTTAAAGATGTATCAGGAACTGACCTTGGTGTCGTCGCTGCAAAAGCAACACTAGAGGCTGCAAAAGTATCTCCTGATGTAATTGATCACGTTGTTTTCGGCAACGTCATCCAATCAGCTCAAGATGCAATTTATCTTCCTCGCCACATCGGTTTGAAAGCCGGAGTGCCAATTGAAGTTGGTGCGTTGGGTGTGAATCGTTTGTGCGGAAGCGGCTTTCAATCTTGGGTGAATGCTGTGCAAATGATTCAAACTGGCGAAGCCACGGCTGTTCTTGCTGGTGGTGTTGAGCAGATGTCACAAATTCCTTACGTTGCCAGAAAAGTTCGCTTCGATGGTATGCGCATGGGGAACTTCGAACTTGAAGACATGATGAACTCAGCATTGACGGATTCATACTCTGGAACTCCGATGGCAATCACGGCTGAAAACTTGGCAGTGAAATACAACATCACTCGGGAAATGGCTGATAAGTATTCCATTCAATCACAAACTCGCTACAAAGCGGCGTTCGATAAAGGATACTTCGCGCAGGAAATCGCGCCGGTAACCATTGAAACTCGCAAGGGCACAGTTGTTGTGGATAAAGACGAACATCCAAAACCAGATTCCACTTTGGAAAAGCTGGCGACGATGAAACCGGTTTTCAAAAAAGATGGTATCGTCACGGCAGCTGGGGCTTCCGGTATCGTGGACGGTGCGGTTTGCTCGCTTTTGATGAGCGAATCCAAGGCCAAAGAGTTGGGTCTTAAGCCGATGGCTCGTATCGTAAGTTATGCCTCTGTGGGTTGTGAACCAAGCATCATGGGTATCGGTCCTGCGGGCGCGGCTCGCAAAGCGCTTGAAAAAGCAGGTCTTAAACTTGAACAAATGGATTTGGTGGAAGTGAACGAAGCTTTCGCCGCTCAATATCTGGCTGTTGAAAAAGAGCTGGGACTTGATCCGGCAAAAACCAATGTCAACGGTGGCGCGATCGCAGTAGGACATCCCTTGGGTGCCTCCGGCACTCGAATCATGAATCACTTGGTCTACGAACTTCACCGTCGTAACGCCAAATACGCGTTGGGCTCTGCCTGCATCGGCGGCGGCCAAGGTATCGCAATTATTATTGAACGTATCTAAGTTAGGACAGTCATGGATAACAGCCTGAATTTACATCAAAGAGTGGCCTTGATTGCAGGGCCAATGACCTCCACGCTTTCCAGTATTGTGATGAATCTGACTCGCATGGGTGCGGATTGCGTGATTTTGGATCCTGATAAAACTGTCGGGGCTCCGTTTATCAATCAGATTAACGACGCTCGCGAAATCAGCGACAAATACGGTCGCGCAATGACGATTCAAACTGAACTAAAAACTCCAGAGCAAATCAAGGATGCTGTTGGCAAAGCGGCAACGACGTTTGGTGGATTGGATATTTTCATCGATGCGAACATGATTCAAAAGCCAACGCCGATTCGCTTGGATGGTGGCATTGATTCTGTGGACGAGATGCTGGATCGTCATTTGAAATTGCCGTTGATGATCACTCAGGCGGTACTTGGCTATCTTAAAAGCCGCAAAAAAGGCCGTATCATATTCATGCTGAATGAGTCTCCGGTTGCCAAGATCAAAGAAGACGTGATGGCCAAAGCGGCGCGCACGGGATTGATCGGTTTTGCTGAAGCACTGGCAAAACAAACTTCGGAATTCAATGTGACGGTGAATACTTTGACCGTGGCACTGACCGAGGAATACATCCTGGCTCATGATCCTGAATCAAAATCCATCAAAGAAGCGATGGAGAAAATGAAACTGATCGATCCGGCAGTTAAGATCACTGAGGCCGACAAGATCGCGCAAACAGTGGCGTTCCTGGTAAGCCCGATGGGTGCCACGATGAATGGTCAGACCTTCTCGTTGTCATAAGGTTTTCAATGAACTTAATTTTCCGTTTGATTTACACGATGCTGATCTCGCGCTTTCGCAGCAAGGTCGGCGCTCTTGATGAGTGTAAAACTCCCTATCGTTGCTGGCCTACGGACTGTGATGTTTTGGGTCATATCAATAATGGTGTTTATTTTTCGATGCAGGATCTGGCGCGAATTGATTATATGATTCGCATGGGTGCCGCACCCAAGTTTTCAGCCAACGGCTGGTATCCAGTGGTTGTAGCCGAGCGCATGCGTTTTAAAAAATCCATCAAGCCTTTTCAAAAGTTTCAAATCTCCACCAGACTTGCCCATTGGGATGATAAGTACACTTATATCGAGCACAAGTTTTTGGTTAAAGGTGAGCCTGTCGCTTGGGGAATGATTCGTGCGCGATTCTTAAAAAAATCCGGCGGCCTGGTTTCCACTGAAGAACTATTGGGAGCGCTAGGTATTCCGCTGCAAAAACCTGAAATGCCAGCGCACCTAAAAGCCTGGGCCGAAGCAGAGGACCGCCATATCGAAGCAGTCCTGCCAGTTAGATCTTAATATTTCGCAATACCTTATCGGCCTTTTCGAATTCCTCAGGGGCTACATAAATGCGGTCAATGATACGAGTGCCTTCGTAGCGGCGGAAGATTTCGGTCGATTGATTGATCGGAGTCGGGTGGCTCCAAGGATCCAATTGGTCGACGACGAAGATTTGCGAAGCGCGCTCTTCCGGAGAAGCCGTGTGGTATTTGGATAGACGTGCGTGGGAACTCGCCCAGATAACTTCCAGGCCTTCTTTTTCCAAAGCTTTCTTAACCAGCTCAGGACGATCGGATTCAGTTGTATTATGCTGCTCCAACAAAACCTTGAACGGACGACGTTGCGCGATTCTTTGAGCCCATGGATTGTTCGCAGAGCGCAAGTGTTCGTGCAGACGGTAGTCATTGTACAGGGTGTACTCGTCAATATTGCCGGGCAATTGGAATGTGCAATCAGGGGAAGTCAGATAACGATTCAGCATCTCTTCATAGATGATGCTCTTATGATGTCCGTAAACCATCAAATGCATGTGGTGGCGAGAAATCAAAAAGTCATCGAATGAATACAAGGCGCGGCGATTGATGGCTAGGTAAAGTTTATCTTCCACACGGTGGAAGGTCATGTTCTGAATCAGCCAGTGCGAGTCGATCTTGCCGTAGTTGGTGCCACAGAAATAAGAGTCACGCTCCAGATAGTCCATGCGATCGGCATCAAGTTCACTCGAAACCAATTGAGACAGAATCGGACGGAAGTCGACACCGTTATCGATAAAGAAATCATCAGGGCAGTGCAGGGCCTTATCAATCAGGCAGGCAATGTAAATCGGCGCGATATCAGGAAAGTTTTTTTCAATCGTGCTGGAGATATTGGAATCAGTAACATACTTAATCGTATAGTCCTCGTGATTCGCACGGCGATTCTTATACATCACTGTGTGCGCAGTATCTGCGTACTTAAGCTCTTCATCATAGAGTTTGATTTTAAGTTCAGAAAGTTGAGGCATCACAGTTTCAGTTGTGTGAGAAAGCGGACCGTGGCCCACATCGTGTAGCAAAGCTGCCAAGCGAACAGTCTGGCGGAAGCGTGCTTTCACCGTAGGTTTTGAAAAAGGATAAATGCGGAAGATGGAATCAAAAACTCTTCCCACCAAATGCGCGACACCCACAGAGTGCAGATAGCGATTGTGAGTCGCGCCAGGAAAACTCATCTCAGAGAATCCTAATTGTTTGATGGCGCGAAGGCGTTGGTATTCAGCAGTATCCAAGATAGCGACTTCAGGCTCTGCATAATAAATAGAACCGTGAATAGGATCCCGAATCTCCACAAAAACCTCCGCGAATAGTGCAGACATATATATGTGGGCTAAAAAAGGGGGTGTCAATCAACCCAAATCGCCTTGTTTTTGGGGTCCGGTGTCGACACTAGCTGTAGCCATGAGACGTTTTTGCGGTTCTAGATATAGGTCCGGGGTTACATTGATATGTAGTAATTTCAACAAGTTACGCCGCGTCGAAGTTGGTTCAGTCCTGTTCTTTAGGCCAGAAATGCATTTTTTTGAGACGTATCACTTTAGGAATTTTGAGACACACCGATCAGTAAGGGGAGAAATGAACTACCCAACGGCACCAGTAAGGGGCCTCGAGTTTCAAGGATCGAAACTCGGTAAATCTTCAAGGAGGAGGAATTATGGGTTTGAGAATTAACACGAACACAGCTTCGTTGAATGCACAGAGAGTTCTGTGGGGCACGAAGATCGGTCTTGATAAGAGCATGGAAAAGCTTGCTTCAGGATTCCGAATCAATAGAGCAGGCGACGATGCCGCCGGTCTAGCGATCTCTGAGAATTTAAAAGCTCAGGTTCGCGGTCTTAAACAAGCATCACGAAATGCTCAAGACGGTATCTCTCTAGTCCAAGTGGCAGAGGGTTCGATGAATGAGATCTCTGGGATCTTGATTCGTCTAAGAGAACTGTCTGTACAAGCAGCTTCTGACACGGTCGGACCGACTGAGCGTCAGTTCCTGAATGTGGAGTATGATCAATTGGTATCTGAGATCGATCGTATCGCAGAAGGTACAGAGTTCAACGGAACTCAACTTTTGGCGGGTGTCGGTTCCATCTTGGACTTCCAAGTAGGTACTAGAAATAATCCTGAAATCGACCGTATCTCTTTCGATGCTTCCAAAGCTGACGCAAACTCTGCGGCACTTGGTGTAAACTTGACGTCAGTAGCTGATAAAGCTTCTGCGCAAAATGCACTGGCAGCAATCGATACAGCAATCGTCAGCGTATCCGCGATGAGAGCAGACTTCGGTGCGATCCAAAATCGTCTACAATCAACTGTTTCGAATATCCAAGTTTCAGTTGAGAATATGTCAGCCGCTAACTCTCGTATCAGAGATGTGGATGTAGCTGAAGAGACATCTGAAATGACTAGAAATAATATCTTGTTGCAAGCAGGTACTAGCGTACTGGCACAAGCGAACCAACAAGCTAATACAGCACTTGGACTCTTGAACAAATCTTTCTCATAAGTTTGACGAGCTCTGACAGCAATGTCGGAGCCTGGACTCAGACCTAAGAAAAGATTCCGGTTCCCGATCTTATCTTCAATGATCAGATCACCCTCAAGAGAATCACCACTGCGGTGGTGGTTCCGAGTGTATACAAGCCCGAAGCTCTATTTATGAGCTGATAATTGATCTCTGTTTCCTGCGACGTGGCCCCACAGAAATGTGGGGTACCACATTTCTCGAGAATTGAAATTCGAGAATGGAAAATGGATTTGGTGCGGGGAGTTTTAACTCCTGGATTTTTTGATGACGGAGCAATCTGCTGCCGTGATTTTTAGCGACTTTCTTGTCGTGTCTTTTACGTTCTCTCGTGTGCTTTGCACACTCGTTTTTTGAAAAAATAGTTTTAAAAGAAAATAAAAAAATCGGAAGAAACTGGACTCGAGATGTTTCATTAGTTTTCCGATAAGTTAAGCGTCAGCTTCTATCGCAAGCAGACAATTTATTAATTTAACAGACGCACGGATCGCGTCTTATGCCAATGGATGGCACTACTTCACGGAGGAAGAAACATGATACACGGAGGATAGAATGGGATTAAGAATTGGTACAAACGTGTCAGCATTGAATGCACAAAAAAACCTCTACATGACACGAATTAACGCAGATAAATCAATGGCGAGATTGGCATCCGGTCAAAGGATCAATCAAGCTGCTGACGATGCCGCGGGACTTGCGATTTCAGAAAATTTAAAAGGCCAAATTCGTGGTCTGCGCCAGGCGAACAGAAATGCCAACGATGGTATCTCTCTAGTACAGGTGGCAGAAGGTAGCTTGAATGAAGTTTCTAACATGCTTATCCGCTTGAGAGAGTTGGGTGTGCAGGCAGCTTCTGACACTATCGGTGAAACAGAAAGAAAGTTCCTGGATGTTGAGTATCAACAATTGAAGTCCGAGATTCAGCGTGTAACTGAGTCGACGAAATTCAACGGATACGAACTTCTGAACGGAACAGGCGGAATGATCGATATTCAAGTTGGTGTTAACAATGATCCATTCCAGGATCGTATTAGCTTCAACGCCGGTGCGGCGAACTCCTCACTGGACTCCTTGGGTTTGACGGCAGAGTCTGTTGGCACCAAAGAGGGCGCTCAAACGAGCTTGAGCTTGATCGATAACGCTTTGACTTCGGTGAATGCGATTCGTGCGAACTTCGGTGCGCTACAAAATCGTCTGGTATCAACATCCAATAACTTGTTGATCGCAGATGAAAACTTGTCAGCAGCGAACTCGCGAATCAGAGACACTGACGTCGCGGCAGAGACCTCTGAAATGACAAGAAATAACATCTTGTTGCAAGCAGGTGTGTCTGTACTAGGCCAAGCCAATCAGTCCCAGAATCTGGCACTGAAGCTTTTGGGCTAATAACGCAAAGATTAAGAATGCGAAGCGTTCAACCCCCGGTGGTTAATTCCATTCGGGGGTTTGTTTTTTATTTCAATTGATTTTCAAGTCGCTGGAATCAGCCAATTCAGTGAATTTGTGGTTGCCTCACGTCCCCAAAACTGAAATATCGAGCCATGAACAAAATTGCGATCTTTTTGCTTAGCTGCCTGACTTCTTTTTCAGCCTTTGCGACCTGGGATTTGAACGATGTTTCCTACCTGTTTCCATTGCCGCGCAAGGTAGGGCAGGATCAATTGCTTAACATTAAATCCGTGGGTGTCGGGGGGGCAATCCTTCCGGTTCGCTTCATGGATACGATTCCGCCACTTTCTCCGGTAATGACTCCTGATCAAACCAACGATGCCTTGCGAGTGATCGCGATGCGTATCGATCCATGTTTTCCACTGCCAACTCCGATGAGCTGCCAACGTCAACTGCGTTTGGTGTGGCAACCTTTGGAAGAGGGACGCTTCAAGGCGCAAACTGTGGATGCTGCTTTGCACTCCTTCTACGTTTTGACCGATGAAGAATTTATTGCGCTTCTAAATGACCTGCAGAATTGGAAATACAAGTATCAGGTAAATACCACGGGCTTGCCTTTGCAAGTTCATCCGGTCTGGGCGCATACACAGGATAATGCTCCATCAATTGCTGATATGAATGCTATCATTCTGAAATATGCCGGATTCAAAAATTTAAGCAGAGTGACTGCGATGGTGTTGCGTGGTGCAGGGGACATGTGGGCATTCGGTGGCTTCGATGTTAAGAACGGCAAGCTGCAAATGTTCCGAATTCAACGCACCGATCGCATGGCACAGGCATTTATTAATCGTGCTGTTCCTGCAGATCACTTCGATCAGGGTATGATTTCGCCGGCACCAGCGGGCGACGATTCCATGAATAAGATCGTGGTTAACTCCGCAAACCTTCAGACAGGGAATGAAGAACTTATCCGTAAAGAAGTCTTGGCGGCATATCGCATAGAAAACCCCAAGAACTTTCATGCTGAAAATATGGACTGTGTGAGTTGCCACGTGGCTCAGCCTGCACGTGAGTGGGCTTTGCGTAAGCGTTCCGATATCAACTATACAGACCTATTTCAGGCAGCCGCTTATCAAAATGCCAAATACAATATGCAAAACGTCACTCCGATCCTGGCGCACACTCAAAACATCAGGGCTTTCGGATACTTTATTGAAAACGTGGCAATCAGCCAGCGTGTGATTAATGAGTCTGCGGAAGTGGCAGACGTCATTAATAAATTTGTGTCTGCTCAACGGTAACTATCAGTTTTATTTTATTCTACATGGACAGGCGGCAGAAATGCCGCCTTTTTCATGTCTTTCATCCTCATCGAGTTCATCGACTTGCGTCCTCGTCCTATCTAGTTCCGAATAAGAGTTACCAAAAAAGTAACTTCCAATTACGGAACATCCAACTAAGGAAAAAGGAGAGATTCATGAAGAAGCTGCTCGTTATTATGGCTGTGGGCTTGGCCGGCGTTTGGGCGAATGCGGAAACGACAGAAATGACACCAATGAATGGTGACATGTCTATGCAAGGCAATCGCACATGGGTGTGCGGTATGCATTTTAAAGGAACTTCAAAAGGTTTCAAAGTTATCGCAGGTAAGTTTAAAACAACTGCGTATGGTACTTTGAAATGCACAAGTTTCAAGGGCACTAAATGGAGCCGTCCTGTGAAAATCACTATGGGCGCGAAATGCTTCGGACCACAAGTGGGCCTTGGCTGGTTGAAATTCAAAGGCATCGGTACAGAGATCAGCTTGTTCAATGCAGATCCAGACGTAATCCTGGGTAAATATCTTGCTGTAAATGGTGATGCTGCGGTGATCATCGGTGCGGGTACATTCCGTGCAGTGAAAGTCGGCTGGCCACAATTGGCTATGAATATGGCTATCAAATTGGATAAAGGCTTCGGTGCGACCGTAGGTCTTGATCACCTTTACATCTCCGAAAACGGTGGTGAAGTGATCGAACCTCCAACTCCGAACTAAGAGTTTGAGATAATAGAAATAAAAAGAGGATCTGAAAACAGATCCTCTTTTTTTATTCCGAGATGGCTTCGGTGATATTTTCCCAAAGAACAGGATTCAGCAGCTCCGAACCAATCATCAGGACAGGTTCAGCATCTTTGGCTTTACCCCGTTTGGCTTCCGTTGGCAGATGGCCGGTTCCCCCATTGTCATTCAACCAGGAGCGACGCACGGACAGGGAATTTGATACGAAAATATGACCAAAACGCTCCAGCTCTTTTTTGTTGGCGCGACCGTACTCGAAGCTGGATAGAACCGCATAGGAATCATTTGATTCAATCAACTCCAGTTTTTGGAAGCCCAATTCGTTGAGGTATTTGAACTTCTGGCGTCCCGGTGACTTGGAGGTGAAAATTACATCCAGATTTCCGGATAGAAAGTTGGCCTCCAATTCGTTGAGATCAAAAATATCCAGAGTGATCTTTTTAACTCCCACTTGTTCAAAACACTGGCGGCAGGTATTCATGGCAAAATCAGAAAGGCCTTCCAAGGTGCCAATATGAAGTTCACCAACCATTTGGTTGTTGCTGATCCCTTGCATTTCGGTTTCAAGTCTGCGGATGGATTTCTCAAAGATCTCTGACAGTTGAAAGGCCACAGCTGTCCAGCCGGATTTGCGTTTCGCAGAACGGTCCAACAGGACGATCTTCAGTTCATCTTCGATTTTGGCGATGATGCGTGAAAGCTGGGGCTGGCTTAGGCCCACGTGCAAAGCAGCAGCTGAAAGATTTTTAAAGTTTACTGCTTTGGCCAGAATACTCATTTCATAATAAATTTGCTGCATCATTATACCTAGGGCTTCTTAATGTAGTTAATAAAAGCGACGAAACTGGTTCCTATCGCAAGCCCAAAACCGATGAAGCTCATTGTGGGGATACCCGCAATGTGGTTCTCAGTCGGGTGCACAGAGATATAAGCTGAGCTTAAGATAAGCGAAGAAATAATCACTCCCAGGAAAAGCAGGTTGAATGAAGACTCGACGGACTTTTTCAGGTCAGTCAATTCAGCCACTTTCAATCTGAAGGAATGATCAGGACTGTTGATTTTGCGGAAGTAAAAGTTCAGTTGTCTTGGCAGGGCGTTCAGGAAGCTGCGCGACTCGCGGGCTATCTGAGACATTTCATCCATGACTCGTGCCGGGCCCAATTGGGTTTTTGCCAGCTCGCCAGCAAAAGATAACGAATATTGAAGAAAGTCGAAATCTTTATGCAACTTTCTGCCGATGCCTTCAATCGATACGATGGATTTGAAAAACAACATAAGCTCGACCGGAACATTGATGTGGTGTCGGGCCGCTATTCCGGATGATCTAAGTAGCAATTTACCCAGGTTTACATTCTTAAGTGTCAGGCCGTAATAAGGCGCAATCAGTTCGCGCAATTCCTTGGCAAACAGATCCACGTTCACGCGGTCCGAGAATGGCGCAAGGTCCACGTACTCGAATGCCAGGCGTTCATAGTCTTCAGTGGATAGAGCCAATAGCATATTGGCGATCGCAGTCTGAGTGCGTTTGTTAAGGCGTCCGACCACACCAAAATCAATCAGGCCAATGTTGTTATCATTTAGAATAAAGAAGTTTCCGGCGTGCAGATCTCCGTGGAACAAGCCATCGGTGAAGACCATGCGCAGATAGGCCTGTAAAGCACGCTTAATCACTTCGTGGGAATCCACGCCTTCCCGAATTGTGCTTTCAGCACTTAAAGGCATTCCTGGAAGGGCTTCCATGATCAAAACGCGTTCCGTGGACAGATCCAGATACACCTTGGGGATTTTGATCGTGGAATCGTTCTTAAAGTTTTCCTGAAAGCGGCGAATGTTGTTGGCTTCGACGATAAAGTCCGTCTCTAGTTCCAGGGTTTTAAAATACTCTTGAACAATGGCCTGAGGATTGAAGGGACGACTTTCAGGAACATAGGTTTCCAGCAGTTCTGACAAAAGATACAGGACATTCAAGTCATCATTGATGGTTTGGATGATACCAGGGCGTTGAACCTTGATGACAACATCCTCGCCGGTGACCAGGCGGGCACGGTGGACCTGGGCAATGCTGGCGGATCCCAGAGGCTCAGGATTAATGCTCGCAAAGATACGATAAAGAGACTCACCGAATTCGTCCTTAAGAACTCCTTCGACGATTTCAAAGCTTATGGGTTGAACCCGGTCATGCAGTTTTTCAAATTCGTTGGTATATGGTTCGGGAACCAGATCAGGACGAGTGGCAAGGAGTTGGCCCAACTTTACGAATGTGGGCCCCAGTTCTTCAAAGCTCATCCGCATTCGCTCAGGCATAGAGTAAGACTCTATGTCTGAGGATGCATTCAGACGCTCAATGACGAACTTACCTAGTTTTACCTTTTCCGCGACCTTGTGAAACCCGTGTCTTGCGAACACCCCCACGATCGTTCGAAGTCTCGCCGCGTTTTTTAGCGTCTTTCCGATTTGGCTTCCGGTCTTTAAGGCTGTCACTGTTCTTCTCCGAGTATTCGTCATTGTCGCGAATTTTGCTTTGCTCTGCAAATTGCAGTTTTTTGCTTAGCTTGGGTTTATCTTCGGAATCCTGCCCTTGAGTTTTGCGGAATTCTGAAGGCCCCAGGATCATACGCAGCAAGTTTTCGTCAGGTCCTTTGCTGCGTTCTTCTCCTTCTGGTCGGAATTGGAAAGCCTTTTGGGCTTTCTGTACTTTTTCTTCCTGACCTTTTTGTTCAGAACGTTTATCGCCAAAGAATCTGGATTTTTGATTTGGATTTCGTTCTTCACGTTGTGCAGGTTTGGGGCCTCGCTCTTCATGACGACGACTTTTTTGGTCTTTACGTCCTTGGCGATCCTCTTTAAGGCTGTAGGACTTCTCATTGGGGCTGGAGCGACGATCGTTCGAACGGCGATCATTGCCGCGACGACGTTCCTCGCCCTGCCACTCTTTAGGCTCTTCTTTTTTGCGCAGACGATTCAAATACTTTTCAGCGGAGCGGGCTGCTGGGGATTTCTTGTCACCCGTTTCGTCATCGATGTCTTCGTCCATTTCGTCATTGATTTCCATGCCGGCTTTAACGAAATTGATCTGACCTAATTCAGGATCTGCTGCTGCAACCTGAATTCTGATGCTGTCACCGATATTAAAAGACATGCCAGAGCGTCTTGCTGTCAGGCGAAGATTCTCTTCGTCGAATTCCCATTTATCGTGGCCCAAATCGTCCAAGCGAACCAAGCCATCAATATCGTACTCACGCAAAAGAACGAAGATACCGAATTTTGCAACAGAGCTGATCATGCCATCAAATTCCTGACCCAGGAATTTCTCCATGAAGCGGGCTTTCTTGATGGATTGAACCTGGCGTTCCGCTTTGGTTGAGCGTTGCTCGGCAGCTGAAAGAATTGTCCCGGCACTTGCCAAATCATCTTCACTTATCAGGCGGTATTGATTGGATTTCACCACTTGAGTCTTTAGAAGGCGGTGAATGATCAAATCCGGATAACGACGAATTGGAGATGTGAAGTGGGCATAGTATTCAAAGCCCAAACCAAAGTGTCCTACATTGTTCGGACTATATTTTGCCTGACTCATTGATCTTAGAGTCAGGATATTTAGAATCTGTGCTTCTGGACGATTCTCAAACTCTTCCAAGGCTTTGGTTAAACGCTTTTGCAGTTTTCCCTGGCCCAGTTTGGTTTTTCCACCAAAGGTCGCCATGTACTTCTCTAAAGTGCGGATCGCCATTTCATTCGGTGGTTCATGGATACGATAAAGAGCAGGAACAGTTTTACCGTGCAGGAATTTTGCCACGGCCACGTTTGCCGCCAACATCATTTCTTCGATAAGTCTGTGGGCGAAAAGGCGTTCAGATCTTTGGATATCGATGGGCACACCGGCGCCGTCAATCACAAGTTCCGTCTCTGGAATTTCCAGATCCAAGGAACCTTCTTTAAAGCGTTTTGCCATAAGAATTTTTGCGAGGTCAGCCAAGCGCAGAATTCCATCTTTTACGTGATCGAACTTTTCTGCACCATTGCCGTCGATAACTTCCTGGGCTTCGCCATACGTTACGCGGGCTTTTGATTCCATGACAGCTTCATAGAAATCAGAGCGAGTCATCTCTCCGGTAAAGTCGAACTGCATTTCGGCCACCATACACAAGCGTGGCACATGAGGATTTAAGGAGCACAGTCCATTACTAAGAACTTCCGGAAGCATTGGAACAACGAAATTAGGGAAGTAAACAGAAGTTCCACGCTCGTAAGCATCACGGTCAATCGGGGAGCCGACTTGAACGTAGTGACTGACGTCCGCGATAGCGACATAAAGAAGGAATCCCTCTGGGTTGGTCTCCACATAGACGGCGTCATCGAAATCCTTCGCGGTGGCTCCGTCGATTGTGATCAGAGACATCTCACGAAGGTCTTTGCGGCCTTTGTAGTCTTTCTCGTCAGGGACTTCTTTGTAGTGCTTGGCCTGTTCAAGGGTTTCTGCGGAAAAATCCTGGGGGATTCCCGAGGACAGGATAACGCGTTTAATGTCAGTCAAAGGATCCAAAGCGTTGCCGATGACAGAAGTAACTTTTCCTGTGAACGACTTTCCATCCTCTGGGTAACTGATGACTTCTGCGGCGACAAGTTCCTTGTCCTTCGCATTCATTGAATCTTCGATTTTGATTTTTAAATCCTGGCCCCAGCCTTTGCCCTCATCGCGCAAAATTCCCAATCGGTCATTCAGGCGATAGAATCTGCCGACAAAGGTTTTTGTGCCACGTTGAACGACGCGAATGACTTCTCCACGAAAGCGTTCGCCACCTTTTTCTGGATAGACTTCGACCGTGACTTTGTCATTGGTCATTACGCCTTCCATGGAATTACGAGGGATGTAGACGTCAGGATGTTCTTTGTCTTCTGGGATGAAGAATCCGAAGCCATCTGGATGTCTTTTAATTGTGCCGGTGAGGATTTTCTTTTTTTGCGTGCTCAAGGTTGCTTCCTTTTACTAGGAACATGTTAGCACACTTGATCACGATGTAAAAAAAAAGGGACCCGAAGGTCCCTTTTTGACTTAGAAGCTTGCAAGCGCTCCCAAAGTTAACATGTGGGCGTATTTTGTGGGATTATTGTCAGAATCTTTGAAGGCCTGCTCATCCGCTTCATCTGCACGGAATTCAACGTAGGCATTGAAGTTTTCACTTAAACCGATTTTGTCTGAAAGAGTCAGGGAATTCACCTTGTCAGCGCCATTGTAAACACCAGCCAAGCCACCTTCGGACATATGCATTGCTCCACGGATCATTTCATAACGAGCGGACAATGTATTATTCCAAAGTTTATAGCTGATGAGGCCAATCGTTGAGTCACTCCAGCCACTCGTACCCAAGTCTGTGGAATATGTTTTTGAGTCGTAGGTTACAGCCGCCAAAAGATTTTCAGTGATTCTGTAAGAAGCCCAAACATTGGAAGCCGCATTTTGAACACGGTCATTGGCTGCAGTACCAGCGTCTTTACCGAAGTAGTAAGCCGCGAACCATTGAAGGTCACCCATAGTTCCATTCGCAGATAATTCAGTGGTCTTTGTCGGCGTATAGTCATCGCCATACATATTATAGTTGGACTGATTGTAAGTGCTTAGGGTTGCCGTTAATAGATCGTTTACGATGTACTTTGCGCGCAAACCTTCGCCATAACCCGGTGTGATTCCTTGGAATCCAATGGAGTATCCATAAAAGATATTTTCGGATCTTAAGACTGATTCATATCCCATAGTGGTCATGAAGCGACCGGCCCCAATATAAAGATTAGGGAGAGGTTTGTAGTAGATCTCCACTTGATCCAAGATGCCGAAATTGTTTTTGCTGGAAGAGCCTGGAGCTGATTCGTAGCTGATTGGATTGAAAACCAAACGAGCCAGCACGGAAAGCTTGTCTGTTTCCTTTTTTGCCAGAATTTGCGTGGTGTTCAGTCTATATGTACCGTCTTGAGCAGCCCCGGAAAACGGAACTTCTGTGCCACCGGCCACCGTTGGATTACCGCCGGTTGAATTGTATGTGTAGTCAAAAGCAATCTCACCGTTCACCGTAATTCCACCAATATCCGCTGCAAATACAGAAGAAGAGGTGAGAAGTGTTAAAGCCGCTATTTTGATAATACGCACTGTTGTCTCCTTGAAAATTGAATCCTTTATATTGGATTTGTTTACTTGTGGTTTGTCATTTACGGGCTTCATCCTAGGACTATGGTCTAGGTGTGTAATGTAAAATGAAAGTCAAACTCGACCATGATCCAGTCAGATGACAGTAAATTCGCTGTTGCGTCAATTAATGTGATTATGAGCGCAAAATCGCGTCGCATTTTTTGTGGATAACCTCAATTTCAGAGGGGAGTTGAGGAAAATATCAGGATCAATTTGTCTGCACAAAATTCGCTGCTGTCGCGGTTTTCATCGGCGAGTGGATGGATTTTTACTTCGTCTTTATATAAAGGAAACATAAAAATATTTGCGCGGATTTTTTCGCGAGGTCTAGCTAAGCAATTGCTCCACTTTTTAGTTCGCGGGATGTTTCCCGGCATTTTTGTTGTTGATCTTGCCGAAGGTCCTAATTAGCCTTTTTGTATAAAGATAAAACTTTTAAACGAATTGAAAGTTCATTTTGCAACGAAACGAAAGGATGCATCTATGAAAAAATTTTTGATGATCGCAGCTACTCTTGCAGCTAGCTCCGCATTCGCAGGCGTAAAATTGGAAGTACGTTCCGATTACGTTAACACAGCAGACTACTCAGCGGCAGATGGCGCTAACGTAGCGGGTAAATCTCTATTTACACCAAACGTAGCACGTCTTTACTTGAACGGTAACGTAGGTGAGGCAGTTGTTGAATCTGCTTGGAACCTTCGTGCATTCTCACCAGTTCTAGTTGGTGCAGACCTTTACAAAGTTATGACTGTAGATCAATTCGTTGATCATCTTTGGGCTGGTAAAGCTATGGGTCAATTCATGTTCAAAGCTGGTAAGCTTGAAGTGAACACTGGTGGTTTTGAGCGTCAAAAAAACCTTCACGGTGATACTTACCTAGTTTCTTTGGCTAACAACGGTGCTGGCGGTAACGTTTCTGCAGCTACTGCAGACGCAGCTTTGATCGCTAACCCAGAGAACTCTTCTGGTATCTCTGCTGCATACAGCATCGCTGAAAACCATAAATTGGAAGCGCAAGTAACTAACCAAACAAATTCAGTAACTGTTGATGGTGGTGTTGCTTCTACAGACAAACGCCACAACATGGGCTTGAACTACCTTGGTTCTTTCATGGATAAAATGTTGGTTCTTAACCTGAACTACACTTCTGGCGCTGGCGATGTTACTGGTACTGGTCACGCTCAAGAATTCATGGCTGCTTCACTTCGTGTTGCTCCAATGGCTGACTTGACGATCGATCTTGAGTACTTCGGTAACAAAGACAAAGCGACTACTGCAACTACAACTGCTGAAAACAAAACGAACTCTACTATCATTGAAGCTCGTTACAACATGAACGGTTGGGTTCCAGTTCTTAAGTACGAAATGTCTGAAAACAAAGCTGATGGCGCTGCTTCTAATAACAGCTTCAAACGCGATGCTTTCGCAGTTGCTCTTGAGTACGTACCTAAAGCTGACGAAGCTTTCCGTTACCACGTAGCATACTCTTCTTCAAAAGATAAAGACTACGGTGTTGCTACTGGCGACTCTAAAAAAGACATGATCGTAGTTGGTTTCAAATACACTGGCGACATGGCTAAGTAATTTGATTCTCACAAGCTGAGATCATAAAAAAAGCCCAGGGCTACCTGGGCTTTTTTGCGTTTACAGATCGGAAAAAGATCTATTTAGCAGATTGAATGCTGACTTCAAGGATGCGAGAAACCTCATCAGCGAACTTTTTATCGAACTTCTTGGTCAAAACAGCCAAGTCCGCTTCTGCAGCAAAGATAGCCTGACCACGGCTGACGATCTCTTTACCCACGCGAACTTCGTCAAGCTCAGAACCGTGTTCTTTAAGAGTAGTGATTTGATCACGAATTTTATCCAACGCTTTAACGCGAAGCATATCTTCTTCTGCGGCTTCGGTTTTACCGAAAGCAATTTCATTCATAGTGTCTTCAAAAGCCATGTTTTCCTCAGCAGCGGACCATTTTCCTTCGGCCATTTCCAAATCGGCAGAGGTTGCCATCGCTTTCACGGAACCCAAAACCATAACGATAGCCATCACAAGCATTACTCTCTTTTTCATAAATTCTCCCTTTAGGCGTATAAACCCACTGTTATAGTTGCTAGAGCCGTGCCTATACGGGAAGAAATACGGTGAATTTGAAGCGGCAGAGAATAGACAGGAGCCATTTTCTGGCTCCTGATAGAGTGGACTTGTCTCATTTTGAGATTAAGTTAAGTGCTTATTTTAAATGATAAATCTTGTGACTAGCTCACTTGACGTAGGCTTTCAGAGTGTCGAGTTCTGATGGTCAAGCTGCTCTCTGATTTAGTGGAACTGCCTTTGATTGCAGTAACGAGAGTCTGAATCACGTGAGCCAATGACTCCGCCTGAGCAGCCAGTTCTTCGGATGAAGCAGCAGCTTCTTCTGAGGAGGCTGCATTGATCTGAGTTGTTTGATCCAATTGATTCAAAGCCTTGGAGATTTGCGTAACCCCATTGGATTGTTCTGTACTTGCAGAGGCAATTTCCTGATTTATTTCGGAAACTTTTTTAACCGCAATCAGGATTTCAGCAAGAACATCGGCACTTCGGTCAGCCTGAGTATTACTCTGGCTGATGCGATCCACACTTGAGCGAATCAGGTCGCCGATATCTTTGGCGGCAGTTGCGCTTCGTTGTGATAAGGCGCGAACGGCTTCAGCAACCACAGCAAAACCTTTACCTTGTTCTCCCGCTCTTGCCGCCTCTACAGCTGCGTTTAGGGCCAGCAGGTTGGTTTGAAAGGCAATATCGTCAATGACGTTGATGATCTCAGACATTTTCTTCGAATCGGCTGCGATTCGAGTCATGGAATCAGATAGAGACTTCATCTCTGCTTCACCACGTCTAGCCAGGTCGCTGGTGTCTCCGGAAAATTTGGCAGCAGAATCCGCGTTGACTGAGTTTTGCTTGATCATAGAGGAAAGCTCTTCGATTGTGGCAACAGACTCCTCAAGGGAGGCAGCCTGCTCCGTTGTTGATTGGGAAAGTTCTGTGGCGGCAGTTGCAATCTGTCCTGATGCACCTGACACCTCCTTAGAGGCAGTGGAGAGGCTGTCTATAACCGCATTGATGGATCTACTCAGGCCCGCCAAGATCAAGCCACCAACTATACTTCCCAGAAGAATGGCACTGAGGCTGACCAAAATCATAACCAAGCGTGCCTCTTTATAGCTTTCCTCCATTTTTTCAACTTCGTGTTGCATCTGGCCTTCGTTGCGATCCACAGTGGAATCAATTATTTTTTCCCCGGAATGGCGTAGAGCTTTATTTTCAGTAACACTGATTTTTTCGGCATGATCCGCGTTGCCCGCTTGAACGTGATTGCGGATTGATTGGATGTTCGTCCACCAAGTTTCATAGATCTGTTTGAATTTACCCAGCTCCTCCTGCCCAGCGGGTGTGGAGATAGCATGAAGCTGATCCATGGCTTCCTCCATCTGGTCATGACGCTGTTTCATCAATGTGTCTACTGTAGAGCGGCCGTGATCGTCGTTGGACAGGATGTAGTTCTTTTCGTTGATCAATTGAATATAGAAAAGTGAGCGGATGTCCTTGACCATTGATACACGAGCGCTTTTTTCGCGCACAAGAATCTCAATAACATCATTCATCTTTTGCAGGTTGATTAGACCGATTGTAGCGATTGCTATGGATGAACCTGCCAACAGGGACATCACCAGGATCATCTTAAAATTCAAGCTTCTATTTTTCACCGAAACCTCATCAATTTTGTGTTTATTCGGTTTCAAGAGCAAAAACTTTATTAAGACGTGGAAATAATGCGGTTGGATTTCATCAAGATTTCTTGATGTCGAAGGGTCTATTTTGGTGTGAAATGCTGATTAATAAATGTGAAACGAAAAGGCCACGATTTCCGTGGCCTTCGAGGTGTTCCTATTTTTTTTCAGTTTTGCTGTCCGCTGGAATTGCGTAGTAGTCCGGCATCACGAAGTCCGGTGTGAATGGATACTTATAAGACTTATATGCCCCAATCTTAGGTCTGCCTGCTTTGGCGTAAGCATCATCCCATAAGTTCGCAAGCAACAGGGCTCCGCGGGCCATATCGGTGACGACAACGGGTTTCATTTTTTTGAAGGCAACACTTGCAGGTTTTCTTTCCGCACGAGTTTTGATTTCCATTCCGTGTTCTTTTTTAAGAACAGAAGGTTTTGTTACCGGATCCATCTTAAGAATTTTTGGAATCTCTGTATTTGAAATGATTGATAGAGCTTTCATCTTGTCGACGACCGTTGCTGGCTTCAAGAACGAAGGGTTCTTCATGGCACGAGCTTCTTTCAGGACCAACCAGTCAAGATCGCCATCGAATTCACCAACAACCGCATCTTCATAGTACGCGTGAATTCCACCATGTCCTGCCGCCCAGCCATCATAGTCAGCTGTCGTATGGAAAGGCTGGGAGATGTCGCCCACAAAGTGGCCCATCAATCCCATATCCACAATCATTTGGTATGCCAGCTTGTTGTAAGGAAGATTTTCGTCCTGCTCTTCTTTGAAGTTTGCTGGAGGTTTTGCCGCCGCAAAGTCTTTGTTTAAAGCAGCGATGCGATTTACGAACTGATCCGCTCTCCACCATGCAGAACCGAATTCCGTTGGAATGTCCTTGATGGTTGTGCCGTCATTTTTGAATTTGTTTTCTTTCCCGGTGTATTCAGTAATAATTTTTTTATAGTCTGAAGGGATGTCAGCCACTTTAAGACCGATGACTTCGATATCGATAAAGTGTGCGGGATTTCCATGCTTGTTGGCTTCGCCACCCAGGCTCTTCCAATAAAAGTCAGGAATGTTGCACAGATGACCCATCATTTGCGGTTTGTTGCGAAGATATTCTTTCAATCCTTCGTCTTTAACCAAGAAGACAGCAGCACGGCAGATAGCATCGTGGCCGCGGCCTCCCCAGGCAAATGCTGTGGATGATAACAAGAGCAATGGCAGGACAAGCTTCAACATGATGACTCCTTATTATTAAAGTTCGCGGCCCAGGGCCTTCGGAGAGCGACTGGCTCCCATAAATCCCGCAAGCGCAACGATAGTAACGATATATGGTAAAATTTGAATGAACTGAACGGGGATGGCAACTCCACCAACATGAACGCCCTGCAGGCGAATTTGAATGGCATCAGCGAAGGCAAACAACAAGCACGCAAAGAAGGCCGGCAATGGTTTCCATTTACCGAAAATCAACGCCGCCAGAGCCATAAATCCGCGACCACCAGACATCATCGGAGAGTAGGCCGATGCCAGGAATAAAGACAGACTCGCGCCACCCCAAGCAGCAAAGGCGCCGCTTAACGCAACCGCAGCCCAACGAACTTTGCGCACGCTGACCCCGGCGGCCATCAATGCATCCGGATTTTCACCGGCAAAAAGCAACCACAGGCCTGAGCGCGTTTTCTTAAGCCAGAATGCAAGTGCCGCAACCAGAAGGAAGGCCATCACCAAAGGCTCATAATTGAAGCGGTCATCAACCGGAAGCGGAGGCGTGGATCCGGTGGAATTAAAAAGGATTTTAGTGGCAAATGGAATCACACCCATCACCAAAAGATTGAAGGCCATACCTGTAACGATTTGATCGGCTTTCAATTCAATCACGAACAAGGCATAGAGTGCGCCGATAATCAGACCGGCAATCATGGCGGCTCCCCAGCCCAACCAAGCAGAAGAACTGGAGGTAGCAACGACGGACCCCGTAAAGGCGCCGATCAACATGAAACTTTCAAGCGCAACGTTCACAACTCCGGAGCGTTCGCTCATCATGCCACCCATAGAGGCAAAGATCAGTGGTGTCGCCAGACGAAGAGTGGCCAACAGCAGGGCAAAGATCATGAAAAATGTTTCCATTAGTCCTTCTTCCTTTGGCGGCGAACGCGGTATTCCCAATAGGCGCTGGCTGCGACACCCAATATGATAAATGCCTGGATGATGCGCGAGAAGTCGCGGGTGATTGTGGAAGTTTCAAGATCCAGGTCAGAGGCTCCCTTGTGAAGGGCGCCCATCAAAAAGCCGGCTGCGATCACACCAATGGGATTGTTAGCGGCAAGTAAAGCCACGGCGATTCCAATAAATCCATAATCAGGAGAAAAGCCCACACGGTACTGACCTGCGCTGCCGATAACTTCAGAAAGTGCGACAAATCCAGCACAGGCTCCGGCCAGTGCCATAGCGATAATTTGCATGCGCTTTGCCGAAATACCCGAACGTTGTGCTGCTTCGGGATTTGAGCCCACCGCCCGCAACTCGAAGCCCCACGTGGTTTTCCAGAGAAAAATCCACATCAAAACTGCCAAAATAATCGCAACCACCAAAGAGGCGTTGGCGGGGGTGTCAGGGAAAAGTCGAGCTACCAAATCATAGTCTTTAAACAAGTAATTTGAAGAGACCATGGCCGTTTCAGGATTTTGGGAGTTCGGATTTGGAATCACTTTCAGAGCGAACCAGCTGGCAAGACCTGCAGCAATAAAGTTCATCATGATTGTGATGATGACCTCGTGGGAACCGCGCAATGCTTTTAGGATACCAACGACCCAACCCCAAAAAGCACCTACTGCCAAGGCGCCCAGGAAGGCGACCAGTGGAGCGACAGGAAATGGAACGTTAGGAAAGAAAACACCGATAGCGGCAGCCGTGACGGCAGCCATGGTCAGCTGTCCTTCAGCACCGATATTAAACATCCCGGCGTGAAATCCGATAGCCACAGAAAGTCCGCAGAAAATCATCGGAGTCGCGTAAGACAAAGTCATACCAAAATCGTACATGGATCCAAAGGCACTCTTCATGAGGATCATGAAAATATTAAATGGATTTTCCCCGGCAAGCAGGGTCAAAAGCAAGGCGGTAACAAGTCCAATTAAAAATCCCAGAATGCGTTTCAATGCCCACCTCCCATTGCAGCTCCGATTTTGATTTCATCAAATTCATTGCGCGGGAATTCCGCAATCAGGCGACCTTTGTATAAAACTAAAATACGATCAGAAAGAGCCATTAATTCATCCAACTCGGAAGAAATCAGAAGGACGCCCGCACCGGCATCACGTGCCGCACGGATTTCATTATGAATAAATTCAATTGCACCAATATCCACGCCCCGCGTGGGTTGTGCGGCAATGACGGCTTGTGGTTGCTGCAGGAGCGCGCGGGCCACAACCAGCTTTTGTTGGTTTCCACCAGAGAAACGGGAAAATTCCAGATTCTCGTTGCGGGGACGAACATCATATTGCTCCATAGCCAAACGAGTGGCTTGAATGATGTCCTTCATTTTTAAAAAGACACCATGGGCGAATTTGGCGGTTCGCTGTTGACCCAAAAGATAGTTTTCAAAGGCAGGTCTGGTCGGCAAAACTCCAAAACGGAGGCGATCCTCCGGGAAAGATCCAACCTTGCCGTGGACTTGAACCTGACCCGAAATGTGTTTTTTTGAAAAGGCATGATGATCCAACAAAGCGCGAATCATGATATCTTGTCCATTGCCTTCAACGCCGGCAATGCCAACCACTTCGCGAGTATGAACCGTCAGATTCATGTTCTCCACTTTATGATTGCCCAATTGGGCGGATAGATTTTTTATTTCAATGACCGGCTTGGGATCAATCGAAGTGCCGCGCTCAACCGGATTTTGCAGTCGGCGGCCTACCATCATTTCCGCAAGATCAGCGATGGAGGTTTCAGCTGTTTTACGGCTGCCAATGACTTTACCAGCGCGAAAGACCGTCACTTCATCAGTAATGGCCATCACTTCCTTAAGTTTGTGTGTGATAATAAGAATAGTTTTGCCCTCAGCCTTTAGCTGGCGCAGATTCTTGAAGAAATCCTGCACCTCTTGCGGAGTCAAAACTGCTGTTGGTTCATCCAGAATCAGAATTTCTGAATCCTGCGAAAGAATTTTTAGAATTTCCACGCGCTGTTGGGCGCCTACGGAAAGTTCCTCGACTGTAGCATTCAAATCAACGTCAAAGCCATAACGGGCAGCAACGTCATTGAGTTTCTTTAATTGTTCCACACGCGGAAGCAATGAAAACGGCCCGCCATCTTGTTGCAGTAAAATATTGTCCAAAGCCGTCAGTGGTTCCGCCAGCATGAAGTGCTGGTGAACCATTCCGATCTTGGCTTTCATGGCATCAATGGAGGAGTGGAAGTGTTGGGTGGTGCCATGAACCAGAAACTCCCCATCAGTGGGAGTGTAAAGACCAAAAAGGATTTTCATGGCAGTGGATTTGCCGGCGCCGTTTTCGCCCACGATCCCGTGGATCGTGCCTGCTGTTACTTTGAAGGAGATATCTGCATTGGCGACACAGTCGCCGAATATTTTAGAGACACCTCGAAATTCAACAGCAGGGACTTGATTCATGGCGTTTACTTCTTCTTATAGTAATCTGGAACTTGAATCTGGCCGGCGATGATTTTCTTTTTGATATCGTCGACTTTCTTTTTCATTTCCGGAGTTATCAGTTTTTCGTTGTACTTATCCAGGGTGTAATCCACGCCGGAGTTTTTCAATCCAAAGCGGGCTATTTCCCCTTTGAACTTACCATCCTTTGTTTCCTTGATGGTTTCATATACAGCTACATCAACTGCTTTCATCATGGAAGTCAGGATTGTGCCAGGTTTCATCCAATTTTGGTTGGAGTCGACACCGATCGCGAATTTCTTCTTTTCTTCCGCAGCGTCAAATACTCCAGTGTTGGAAGCGCCTGCTGCGACAAAGATCACATCGACACCTTTGCCATATTGAGCGAGTGCCAGCTCTTTTGATTTGGCCGGATTGTTCCAGGCCTCGCCAGTAACGCCGACATAGTTCTCGGAGATTTTGATTTTTGGATTGATGAATTTTGCACCAGCGTCGTAACCCATCGCAAAGCGGCGGATCAGCGGAATATCCATGCCGCCGACGAAACCAACAGAGCCGGATTTGGAAGCCATTGCTGCCAATGCACCAACCAGGAAGGATCCTTCGTGTTCTTCAAACATCAAAGAGCGAACGTTTGCGGCAGTGACTTCGCCGTCAACGATGGCGAATTTAATTTTGGGAAATTGTGCGGAAACTTTTTTAACAGCATCAGTTTGTGCAAAACCAACACCGATAATCAGATCATAGTTTTTGCGAGCAAAGTTGCGGTGAAGATTTTCAATTGCGTTGGTGTCAGTTGCCTCAACGTATTTCAATTCAATCTTCAAATCTTTTTCGGCTTTGGTTGCGCCCATGTAGGCAGCGGAGTTGAAGGACTTGTCGTCTTTTCCACCTTTATCAAGGACTAGACCGACTTTAATGTTCGCGAATGCAGTGGTGCTGATTGACAGAAGAAGCAGCGTAACGAAAAACTTTTTTGTCATTTGATGATTCCTTCACACGCGCATAATTTCATGCGACTGCGCATTTAATAAGCGTTTGATTTCACAAATTTTTTAAGATTTTTTGTCGGGCTGAAAGTACGAGGCCGTAGAGTGTGAGTCAAGGCAAATCATTTCAATTACCTAATGGTCAACTCTTACAAGTCGGTTATGTCATAATTTCAATTAGGCTCTTGTTTTATACCAGTTTAGGATGGCCTAAACGTTAACAAACAACTCAGAAAAAGCACGGAGGACTAAGAGCATGGAATCGCAAACGATACTCAACGGCGGAGTTAACTCCCTAGGTTTTATGGGCCAACAGAACTTGAACATCCCAACAACTTCGAATGTCCCTTACGAAGTAATTCACCTCAAAGAAGAGGAGATGATCTTTAAGGAAGGGGATACTCCAAAAGGATTGTACTATGTGCAATCAGGATGTGTGAAAGTTGTCGTAAATCGTTCTCACGCACGAGGACGCACAACGACAAATGAATATGTGACAAAACTTGTTTCCCCTGGAGAATACTTTGGCTACAAAGCCTTGGTAAAAGGTGGCGTTGCAACATGCCATGCAAAAGCAGTGAAATCGACGGTCTTGTGGTTGTATCCACGTGAGTTGATTCAAGTTGCTATGGCACAAGCTTCACCGATGGTTAAATTGCTATTGAACCAATCTGTAAACGATTTGGAATCTTTCGAGAACACAAGCCAATTGCATTATTTGGCTTCAGTTCAAGAGCGCATCGCTTACCAATTGGTGATTTTGGCAGACCGCTTCGGCACACAAACTCCAAATGGCATTTCTTTGAATCTAAAACTGACACGCAATGAATTTGCTCAGTTGGCCAGCACAATTAATGAATCATTGTCCCGCCATCTGACGGAGTTCAAAAACGAAGGTTTGATTGATTTGAACGGCAAAGAAATCATCATTAAAAACCGCGATGGTTTGATGAGACGTTCAGGTAATTTTTAATACCTTCTCTTCAAAAAATTGAGAACAAGCGAAAGGCCGGTCTTAGGATCGGCCTTTTTGCTTGACGCGGCGAGCCCCCAAAAGGTACGCCGTACCTATGGAACCTATTGGGTATATTGAGAGTTGTTTTAAGGATAAGTTCGGCACTCCGCGCCAGCCTGGCTTGGTGAAGAGTGCGTGGGCAAAGTTGAAGATTCGTGCGGATCTTCAGCCGGAAGAAGCACTTCAAGGGCTCGAGGGTTTCAGTCATGTTTGGTTAGTGTGGGTGTTTCACCAGAACAAGGTGGCTCGCTATCACGCTAAAGTTCATCCGCCACGCATGGGTGGCAAGAGCATCGGTCTTTTCGCCACGCGCACTCCACATCGTCCTAATCCCATTGGCTTATCGTTGGTGGAGCTGGTGAAAGTCGAAAAAGACGGCATTATCGTTTCGGGTGCGGATCTTGTTGATGGCACGCCGATTTTGGATATCAAACCTTATTTGCCAGAGATCGAATCGATCCCGAATGCCCGAACAGGATGGACTTCAGAGGTTGTTAAAGATCCAATCCAGGTGGAGTTCACTGAGCACGCGTCAAAGATTTTAGCTCAGTGGCAAAAACAAAATCCTGATAAAAAACTGCAGGAAATCATAGAGGACACTTTGAAGTTGGATCCTCGCCCTGTGGTCTATCGTGGATATGAGGGAGATGAGGGCTCTCCGTACCGTAATAAGCATGCTGTGCGCTTGTTTGATGGGGATATTCACTTTGAGTTTGAGAACGCCACATTGGTTAGAGTTCTCGATATTCTTTTTACGCATAATTAGTTGCTGTTGCCTTTGGATTCAGCAACTTGGTATTGTCCCCTCAAGCTGAACACACTAAAGCCAATCCAAAGGGGATGATTATGAGAACGATCGAAACCAGCTCTCACGCAGAGAACAGTACACTTCGCAAAGTTCCAACATTGAGTCTTGCAAGTTATACGCAAGGTTCTGGATCCGACAAGGCCCGCTTCATCGATCAATTGTTTACCGGCCTTAAAGAATACGGTTTTATCATCCTTAAAGATCACAACGTTAATGCTGCTGATTTACATAAAGCTTACGAGTTGCTTGAAAAGTTCTATGCACTTCCTGAAGAAGTTAAAAAGTCTTACATCTCGCCAACAGCTGGTTTCCAACGTGGTTACACGCCGTTTGGCAAAGAACATGCGAAAGACTCTCCAGTTATGGATCTTAAAGAGTTCTGGCATGTCGGCCGTGAGCTGGCGCCAGCAAATGCTTTGAAATCCATTTACCCTGATAATATCTGGCCAGATAAAGAAATTCCTGAATTCAAAGATCACTTCCTGAAGTTGTTCGCAGCTTTGGAAGTGGCGGGTGATGTGATGTTGGAAGCTTTGACGATGCCTCTAGAGGTGGACAAGGATTTCTTTGCTCGCATGACGAAAGACGGAAATTCAATTCTGCGTCTTTTGCACTATCCACCGATCCCAGAAGGTGTTGATCCTCGTTGTGTGCGCGCAGCCGCTCATGAAGATATTAACTTCATCACAATTTTGCCTGCGGCAACAGCTTCAGGTCTTCAGTTGAAGGATCGTGATGGCACTTGGTTGGATATTGATTCTGAGCCGGACACTTTGATTGTGGACGTTGGTGATATGTTGGCACGTTTATCAAATGACGTTTTGCCTTCGACCACCCACCGTGTGATCAATCCACAAGACGGTACAAACTCCCATCGTTATTCGATGCCGTTCTTTATGCATCCTCATCCAGATGCAATGCTAAGTTGCCTGCCATCTTGCAAAGGTGCTGGGGCCAAGTATCCAGACATCACTGGGCAGGATTTCTTGATGCAGCGTCTTCGTGAGATTGGTTTGATCAAGTAGAGTTCATTGACCTGGCTCAGAGATAAACCGATAGTTAAGGAATGATGAATTCAAAACAAAAAATCATTGTTCCTATTATCGTTGTTCTGGGTCTGGCTGCATTCAGTCTTTTCATCTTAAAGCAAAGAGCGGGTCACGTGGGGCATTTTCCTGAGGATATGCCACCGATTGATTCCAATGCGGGAGTTTCCACTTCCGGTTTCATGCCGACATCCATGGAAAATCCGGATCGCTATGCAGCTTTGAATAAGAATATCAAAGCTATGGGTGAGTGCCTGGATATGAAGGTTCAGGAATTGTCTCCGCAGGATGATTTTAACTTCGAGATCATCGGTAAGTTGATTGCCCCGGACATGGGTAAAGTCATCAACATGCAAACTAAATGGACTTCCGTGGATTACAAAATGAAAGATGGCGAAACTCGCAGAGTCTTTGTTGAGTACGCCGGGGATTCCAATGCACCGGAGGCAGAGCCGGTTAAAACGGTTCATCACTATGTGATGTTGGTTTCGGGGAAAGTGCGAGATTTGCGATTGCCGCAGGAGCTTGAGCAAAATCCAAAAGAGTCTGATATTCAAAAAATTTATGAAAATACATACCTGCTGAAAACCTCCAGAGCGCTGTTGATCACCTATGAAAACGGTGACGAATTGAACTATGTGGAGCAAAACGGCAAAGCGTATTCGATTGTGGTCAGCCACCTTGGAAAATACTTCCGCTGTAAAGACGCGGACTCTGCGCAGATGTCCTGCTCTTGCAACTAGACCGAACTTGCAAAGTTGAGAAATAAAAAAAGGCTTCCAGTTACGGAAGCCTTTTTTATTTCTCTTTTTTCGTTCGAATTCCTATTGGAATCTGGTTAGAGCGTCTTTCAGGGAATCCAATTGTACTTTGGATTGAGAAAGTAAAGCGCGGTCTGCTGCGATGACATCTTCATCGGCGTTCGCCACGAATTTTTCATTCGACAATTTGCCGCTCAGGATTGAGATGTCCTTGTTCAGTTTTTCAATCGACTTGTTGATACGTTTGATCTCTTCATCGAAATCAACCAAACCTTCAAGTGGGATGATCACTTTCACGTTGGCATCTTTAACTGCCACCGGAGCCACAGCACACTTCATCAAGTTGCCTTCTGCTCCAATATCCATGTTTTCCAAGCGACCCATCGTCATAAGTGCCGTGCGGTTGCCGTTCAGGATCTTTTGAACCTGATCGTTTGCAGCGCCCAAACGTACATTTAGTTTGATTGCCGGACTGATGCGGTTTTCCCCACGGATATTACGCATAGCTGTGATCACTTCTTTCACGATATCAACTTCAAAGGCTGCTTCGTTGGAAGCCAGTGCCAGGAACTCTTTATCGTTACGAGTGTTCGGATATTGATCCACGATACAAGCTTCTGATTTGATCGGAAGCTTTTGGTAGATCTCCTCAGAGATAAATGGAGTGAACGGGTGAAGCAGACGCATGATGCGGTTTAGAACCTGCGCGATCACAAGCTGTGTCGCCGCCTTTTCTTCCGCGTTGTTACCATTCATGATTGGTTTCGTGAACTCGATATACCAGTCACAGAATTGGTTCCAGATGAACTGATACAAAGCTGTGGCCGCGTCAGAGAATCTTTCCTGCTCCATCGCTTCTTCAACTTCTTTTGTCACTTCAGCAAGCTTGGTGATGATCCATTTGTCGAAAACGCTAAGATGAGCTTTGTTTGGTAAAGCTTTTACGCCTTCCGCAGGAACTTTAAAATCAGAAAGATTGGAAAGAGCGAAACGAGCCGCATTCCAAACCTTGTTCATAAAGTTACGGTAGCCTTCAAGGCGTTGCTCGCTGAATTTAAAGTCTTTACCCGAGAACAAGTGAGCCGCGAATGAGAAGCGCAGGGCATCGGCACCGTGCTTTTCAATCATTTCAACCGGATCAATGGAGTTCCCCAAAGACTTGGACATCTTGCGGCCTTGAGAGTCACGAACCAAGCCGTGGATGTAAACCGTTCTGAACGGCACATCACGTTTGAATTCCAGACCCATCATGATCATACGGGCAACCCAGAAAAAGATGATGTCATGGCCCGTAACAAGGTAGCTGGTTGGGTAGAACGTTTTCAAGGTCTCAGTTTCATTTGGCCAACCCATTGTGGAGAACGGCCAAAGAGCAGAGGAGAACCATGTATCCAAAACGTCGTCGTCCTGGTGAAGATCGTGCTTACCGCACTTTTCACAAGCGGTGATGTCAGTTTCAGAAACATTTTGATGGTTACAGGAGTTGCAATACCAAACCGGAATACGGTGACCCCACCACAATTGGCGAGAGATACACCAGTCTTCGATGTTGTTCAGCCAGTGAAGGTAAACTTTTGTCCAAGACTCGGGCTCAAAACGGATAGTTCCGCTTTCAACCACGCGTTTCGCCGGAACAGCCAGTTGTTCCATTTTTACGAACCATTGTTCAGACAAGAAAGGCTCAACCACTGCGCCAGAGCGCGAGCAGTGACCCACGGAGTGAACGTGTGGCTCTTCTTTAACCAAAAGATTCAGGTTTTTCAGATCTTCGACAACTTTTTTGCGAGCATCTGCAACCTTAAGGCCGGCATACGGTCCCGCGTTTTCGTTCATCTCAGCTTTTCTGGTCAGAAGATTGATGAACTCAAGGTGGTGAGACTTGCCGATTTTGTAGTCGTTAAAGTCGTGGGCAGGAGTGATTTTAACCACGCCAGAACCAAACGCTTTATCAACGTAAGTGTCAGCGATGATTTTAATTTTTCTGTTGATCAACGGAATGACAACATTTTTGCCGATCAAGTGCTTGTAGCGCTCATCTTCTGGATGCACGCAAACGGCGGTATCGCCCAACATTGTTTCCGGACGAGTGGTCGCAACCGTCAGGAAGCCGGAACCATCTTCAAGAGGATAGTTGATGTGATAAAGCGCGCCCTTAACCTGTTTGTGTTCAACTTCAAGGTCGGAAATCGCAGTTTCAAGAGGACCTGACCAGTTCACCAGACGTTGACCACGGTAGATCAAACCTTTTTGGTGAAGAGTCACGAATACTTTGCGAACGGCTTTGGAAACGCCTTCGTCCAATGTGAATACAGCGCGATCCCAGTCACAGGAATCACCCAAGCGACGCATTTGAGAGTAAATGCGATTGCCGTATTGGTGCTTCCAGTCCCAAACTTTTTCCACGAATTTTTCGCGGCCCAGGTCGTGACGGGTAACTCCACCTTCTTTTTTCAGTTCACGCTCAACCACGGATTGTGTGGCGATACCGGCGTGATCTGTTCCTGGCAACCACATGGTGTTGAAGCCGTTCATTCTTTTCCAGCGGATAAGAATATCCTGGATTGTGTGATCCAGGGCGTGACCCATGTGCAGGAAGCCTGTGACGTTTGGTGGAGGCAATATAATTGAAAATGGAGGTTTGGTGGATTGATCCTGTGCTTTGAAATAGCCGGAGTTTTCCCACCATTGGTAAGTTCTGTTTTCTACATCTGCGGGATTGTAGCGATCTGATAATTGTTCTGACATTTAGTTACCCCAAGAGAGAGATTTTTAACCGTTTGAGTCTATCAGAATCAAGCTGTTTAGGGTAGATCCAGCTCCGCCAAAAACCGGCTGGCACCTTTTGGGTCTGCGGTGCGTTATCGGTGGGGTAAAAAGAAGGGAGGCTTCTTGGGGCCTCCCTCGATAAAAGTCGGTTCTGGAGCCAAAACCAGCCGCAAAACCGGCTGGCGCCTTTTGGCAATTTTATGACTATTTCAAGAAGTCAGCGTTCCAACGAGCGCCCACTGTGATTTGGTCAACTTTTGGATCGTTACCACCAGCGGCCAACTCTTCAGTCGTGTTGCTGTAGGCGATGTGGTAGCGGAAGTTTGTATCAACGATCGGTTTGTACTCAAGAACTGCGCCGTAGCCCATGAACTTGTTAGTGCCGTTGTTGGCAGCAGTTGCACTTGTTTCAACTTTCTCTTCAGAAGCGATAACTTCAAGACGCGGAGTCCATTGCTCCCAGCCTGTGAATGCCACTTTACCGATGATTGAGTAGATGGAGTCTTTCGCGCCATCTGCGTCTCTTTCATAAGCGGAATTTGTGTAGTCAACACCAGCCAAAACCATACCGCCGAAGTTGTAAGTCACGCCCGCAGAGTAAAGAGTGTACTTGTCATCAGTCGAAGGAACATAACCAGTACCCATGTGGTAAGAAGCCATGATTCTTAGATTTTTATCCATGAACAAACCTTTATAGATCAAACCTTCCATCATCGCGTTTGAATCCGCTTGTGCTGGAGCGATTGGAGTGCTTCCTGTTGGAGCGGCTACAGATGAGTTTGGTGTTTTGAAAACAACCAAGGAAAGATTTTGATCAGGCGTCATATTAAGGATCGCCTTTGCACCCATTACGTATAGTAGTGAGCTTGTGCTTAGGTATTCGCCGTTCAAGTTACCGTTAGGACCGGTCTTAGTGTACGCTTGAGAAGTAAGGTACAAATCAGCGCCGGAAGTTTGGCTCTCGATCGCGCCGTACTCAGAACCCAATTTACCAACTTGCAAAGAGAACATGTCGCCCATTTTATGAGTCAGGTAAGCGAACTCAAGTGCGGTTTGAGAGTTGTCGCCCGCGCCAGTCGTTTGCGTGCCATTTTTATTGTAGGCAGCACGTAGGCGGAAAGAAAGATCTTCAGTTGCTTTGCCTTGGTAGTCCAAGCGAACTGTTTTGAAATAGAACTGGCTTCCGTCTTTTTGTGTGGAGTCTTCGTACGTTTTAGAATCATAGTCCGCACGAGCGTCGAAGTTGATCGAACCTGCATTTGCAGCAGATACAGCTGTTGTTGTTGCCAAAGCGGCTAGTAAAAACTTTTTCATTAAATGTCCTTCTATAAAAGTTTTTGGTTAATGTTCTTTTTATCCTTGAACGATTTAATGATGCTATAGACTTAGGCCGAGGCCAACAACGGATTCCTATAATTTGTGATTTGACGGTGCTTTGCGCGATTACATTCTGACGAAATCATGACGAAGTGCTGACGGGAAATAAAAAAAGGGGGATTTTTAATCCCCCATTAATTCTTACTGCTGAGCTTTTTCTTTTTCGAGGCCGCTAAGCCCATCGCGAACTGTGTATACGTTATTGAAGCCTTTGGACTCCAGAGTTTGTACAAAAGGTGCATATTTGGATCCATCCTGATCAATGATCACGATGGGGTAGTGCGCTGGAAGTTTTCTATCGCTGATTGCTTTGGCAACCTCATCCGGGGTTCCCGTAACCTGGCAGTTATCCAGATGCAGCCCTTCGATGTGGCCATATTGTGATTTCAGCTCAACGCCAAGGTTGACCAGAATCATGGGGATTCTTCCTTTGATCAGGTTGTTGAATTGGAAATATCCAAGTTGTGTGTATTCCATAGTTAACCTACTCGTGCGTGATCCGGGATCAGCTTGAAATTAATAAGAATGATTGCCAGGGCGACAAAAGCCAGTCCACCGGAAACCCAAAATGGTGCTGTCATCGCGACACTTCCATAAAGTGCGCCGCCCACTGCCGGACCGATGATGCGACCTAATGAAGCCATGCTTTGAGTGACTCCCATTGCGGCACCTTGCTCCTTAGAGTCAGTCAGTAAACTGATACTGCCCAGGATGGACGGATTTGATAGTCCGTTACCCAGGGAAAGCAAAGTCATCGCAATACACATTCCAAACAAAGTGTCGGAGATAGCAATCGTCGTAAGACCGACGGCAAAGCAGATAAGACCCACGCGCAGAACCTGGCGTTCACCATACTTAGGCAGCATACGACGTACCAAGAAGCCTTGAGTGAAGATAATAATCACACCGATATAGGCAAAACCGAAACTCACTTGTTTGATCGTCCATTGGAATTTGTCACCCATGAATAAAATCAAAGTGGCTTCCATTCCCGACATCGCCAGTGAGGAAAGCAAGAACACCGTCATCAGTGCTCCCACAGTTTTGATGTTCAGATAGTGCCACATAACAGAGAAACGCTTTTTCTTAGCAGCGGATTCACTTTTCTCTGATAAAGATTCTTTTAGGAACTTGATGCCGAATAGGAAGTTCGCAAAACACAAGGCGGCAACCCAGTAAAATGAGAATGAAGTATCAAAGTGTGGAGCTGGATTGATGTGATTGCCCCAAACAGCCAGCAAGCCACCCAGAGCCGGGCCCACGACGAAGCCAAGTCCGAATGCTGCGCCAATCAAGGCCATGCCTTTGGAGCGCTCATGTTTTGGAGTGATGTCTGAAATGTATGCGGAAGCGGTGGAGAGGCTTGCACCAAAGAAGCCGGCAAGAATGCGCGCAACGAACAACCACTCAAGGCTGCGAGCCCAGGCAAACATGATGTACGAAAGACCTTCGCCAAAAAGGCAGAATAAAAGAATCGGTCTGCGCCCCATGCGATCGCTTAGTTTTCCCCAGAAAGGTGAAAATAAAAATTGCATCAAAGAATAAACTGAAAGCAGCAATCCTGTTTGCAGGGCAGTCGCTCCGAAGTTTTTGCTTAGAAGTGGAATAATCGGAATAACTACACCAAAGCCCACAAGGTAAAGGAAAACGGTGAAAAAGATGATTGCGAGCTGTGATTTGTTTGCTGTGCTGGTCATGAGCTTGTTATTATTAGGAACTTATGAAAATGGCAAATAATCTTCAGTGTTTGAGTGCGTTCTTGGTGACTTTGTTGATGGCGGGATCCGTGGCAAATGCCCTGGATAACTACAAGGAATTCCGCCGGGACCGCTGGGATTTTGAGTTGGGCACCAATTTCTTTTATTCAACTGCCAATTACGAAACCTTTGGTGACGGCAGTAGTAACCTAACCAGTGGAAACCATTACCAACTTTTGGATGTGGATTTCAGCACCCGTTATATGCCTTCCAGAACCTGGTCGGTTTTTGGTTCTGGAACATTCAGTTCAGCAGAAAGCAAAAACTCCGTCGCAACGCGCACGAATACGAGCTTTTCAGATGTGATGGGGGGCTTTGATTTTCTTGCCTATGACGGAATTGTGCAGCTCGTGCCAGAGTTCGGGATTTTGGTTCCACTGCAGGAGGTTGATCCTGCCGGAGATGATGCTCTAAATTCGGAGGGTGTTTTCGAGCTTTGGGGGCGTTTGATAGCGCAAAAAGACTTTGGATCTGCGCGAATTTACGGATGGGCGGGATTTGACTACCGCGCCGACGGAAGATCTTCTTTGGTGCCTTGGGGAGGTGGTTTGCAGCTAAAAGCAAATGCCTTCAAATTTGGTGGAGAGATCCTTGGTAGTCAGTCAGTGACTGATGATACCGACACCAGCAAACAATATGTTCGCAATGCTTATCTTCAAAACGTAAACGCTGGCTCATATAAGTTCTATTCAGTAAATCCTTCTTCGATTGATACACTTTTTTACGCGACATGGATGGTGAGTTCGAAGTGGACGATGCAGGTCAACGGTGGAACGACTATTGCGGGAGAGAACGCAGCGGCGGGATATCACGTGGGTGGATTTATTCGTTATAGCTTTGATATGTCAGAGGGCTACCATCAAGAGTCGTATCCGCTGTATAACACTCCTCCTTCTTCTCCAGCAACCACGGCTCCCTCAGGGAAATCGAATATGTACAATCGTTCTGACTCTGAAATCAGCACGCCCAATACGCGTCAGTTTCGTGAGGCGACGGATGATGGCGTGGATCAAAGTCAATTCAAGCCACGCCCTACAAAAAAGAAAAAGAAATCCAACGTGAATATTCAAGAGCAATTGGATCGTACGGAGTTCGAAGTGGAGTTAAAGCGCGGAGGCAACTAGCTTCTCGGCGTCATCTTTGCTGATGCCGGTTATCTCCACAACTTTGTGGCGACCAGTTTCGCCCTTTACGAGGGAAATATTTCGTTTTGCGACTTTGAATAATTTTGCCAGGTAGTTGATAAGTTCCGCATTGGCTTCGCCATCAACAGGCGGGGCGGAGACTTTAATTTTCAGCTCACCATTGTGGTTGCCGACGACTTGATTCTTGGAGGACTTGGGTTGAATAAAAAGGTGGAGTCTGACTCCACCTTTAATTTCCTCTATCACAGACGGGACTATTCAGCGGATAGCGGGGATACGTTCGTTGAACGATTGCCACCGTTATTGCCAACAGTCGTGTTGTTCGTAAAGGTTTGGTTTTGCAAATGCATTTGCGGCATGTATTTTTCGCCTTGTTCAAGCAAAGAAAGATGAGCTTGTGCCAATGCTTTCAAGTTTGCCTCAAACTGCATGCGCGCACGTTTTAGCTCGTTCACCTCTTGATACATTTTCTTCAAAGAATCACGGGAATCACGAGTGATGATTTCCGCCTTTTGATTGGCGTCTGCCGTGATAAGTTTGGCTTCGCGTTCTGCATCCTGGCGCAAGCGGTCTGCCATCTGAGTTGCAGTTGCAATCGTGTCTTTAAGAACTTGATCACGTTCTTTGTATTCCATCAGGGAAAGTTCTTTTTCGCGAAGTGCTTCTTTAAGTGAATTGCGATCCTGAATCAGGGCTTCCATTTGCGCGGCGACCTGTTGGAGGAAATCCATAACCTCATCAGTGTCGAGACCCATCATTTTTTTACCAAATGATTTATGAGCTATATCAATGGGTGTGATCTTCATTTTGTTCCTCCTTGAACGCTATGAGATTAAGGATAAAAGTCGTTATAGGGACCCGGCAAGGTTATTTGATCTCCCGGGCCATTTCTTTGTTTCTCATCGCCGCTTTTTCAAAGCTGATGCGGAGAGCGCGTTCAATTTCGAGCTCTCTCATGGACTGAAGTCCAGCTGCTGTGACGCCTTTTTTTGAAGTCACGCGAGCCTGAAGGTCCTCAACATTTTCACGGGCTTGTGCTGCCAGCAGGGAAGCTCCCACAAATGTCTCAATGGTCATCACGCGTGCTTCTTCAAGAGAGAAGCCGTGTTCCTCGATCCAATCCTGCCAGTACATCATCATTTCAAATACGAATCCTGTTCCGCTGGAGCAGGAAATCATCAGAGCTTCGAATTGATCCTCGTCGCTCACTTTGATCACGCGACCCAGTGGAGTGAAAAGATCTTCCACAGTGCTGTCGAGTGCATTGTCATCGTCATCATTCAGGAGATAGCCAATGACTCCGCGGCCGATCACTGAAGGAGTGTTCGGCATCACGCGTGCAAGGCGAGCACCGTTAATGAAGCGCTCCAGTTTTTCCATGCGCACACCAGCGGCCACACTGACGACGATTTTATGTTCGTCAAAGGCTCTGCCGACCGGCTCCAAAGCTGTCAGTAAATCCTGAGGCTTAACGGCCAGAATGATGATGTCACAAGAATCGATAAGTTCTTCGTTATTAGAGAGGGAATTGATTTTAAACTGTTCAACCAGTTTGACCAGTTTTCCTTCTGATCTGTTGGTAGCGTAAATATTTTTAGCAGGTATTCCGCCTTCGATAAGGCCTTTGATCATGGCTTGCGCCATATTGCCTGCACCCAGAAATCCGATTTTTTGAGTTTTGAGAAGTGGGTTCATAGAATCATCCTACCTTTAGCAAAGGCGTTCGCCAAATGAATTCATCCACTATGTCAGACTCCGCAGGGGGAGCTTTCGGTTAATCCCGGGCGCCAAAAAGAATTGTGCCCAAGCGAACCAGGGTGGCGCCTTCCTGGATGGCCACTTTGTAGTCGTTGCTGGTGCCCATGGAGAGTGTTTTTAGCGGGTGTCTTTCGGTATCAGTTGCTTTGGCAAGATTCCCTTGCAGTTCCTTGAGCTCGATAAAGTAACGACGCACCTCTTCGCCACTTTCAGTCAGGGGTGGCATGGTCATCAGGCCATCGATGGTAAGGTGGGGCAGCTGGCAGATCTCAGCCCATCTTTGAATGACGGTTTGCTTGTCAAAGCCAGTTTTGCTTTCTTCGTGCGCCAGGTTTACCTGAATCAGAATTCTTTGGGTCACATTCTTGGCTTCACATTGGCGATTGAGTGTTTGTGCCAGTTCCAGTGAGTCCACGGAGTGAATCAGGTGGAATTGACCAACCACGTGTTTGGCTTTGTTTTTCTGAAGGTGTCCGATGAGGTGCCACTCAATATCTGTCAGATCCTTCAATTGCTCTTTTTTGTCCAACGCCTCTTGAACGTAGTTTTCTCCAAAGCGGCGCTGGCCCTGATTGTAAAGATCGCGGATCTTTGCAACGGGTTGAAGTTTTGAAACCGCGAGAATTTTGTCGGCGCCGATCTCGGCACGGATTTCTTGAAAGCTCATGATTCAAAACCTAACAACCTTTATTCAAAACATCCACCGATGGCGCAATGCCGCGTCGTTAATTCATTGAAATTCACAAAATAAATACCATCGCTACTTTTTTATTGACGGGGGTTGGGGGTGCTCCTATAACATGTTTCATGTATAGCTCCTCCCGAATGGCGACATACAAATCTCACGACCCTCGGCTGCGTCTTTTGAGGCAGTTCGGGGGCGCGCTTTTAAAGAATAGCAATGCAAAATCAGCGAGGCCCATCAGCACCAAACACGCGATGCATGTGGTTCTTTGTTCTTCGCAAGCGGTGGGCGATTTTTCTTTCAGAAATTCCAGAAATTGGAAGCGAATCACAGAAATTCTGGTTCAGCAGGCGCAAAAGTATCGTGTGGAATTGCACGAGCAGGTCAATGGCGGCGATCAGCTGCAGATTTTGATCAAAGTTAAAAGCCGGGATTCATTCAATGGTTTTATCAGAGCCATCAGTGGGATGATTTCAATGGCGGTCACCGGTGCCGCAAAGACACGGGCTTTGAAAACAAAGTTTTGGAGCTATCGTCCGTGGAGTCGGGTAGTGCGATTGGTTCGCGGCTACCGAATTCAAGTGGATGAGGTTGTGCAGCAGTATGTTTTTGAATTGCGAACAGCGAAGCCCCGCAGGGCTCCAGCCTGATTCTTGCTAAATTTGTGCGAGCAGGTTTTTAACCATTTGCACGGGAAGTCCCACGACGTTGTCGAAGGGGCCTTTATATTTTTCTACAAATTTTCCACCCAAACCCTGAATGCCATAGGCACCCGCCTTGTCCATGGGCTCGCCGGTTTCAATGTAGGTCCAGATTTCCTGGTCCGTCAGATTCCTGAAATAAACTATTGTCGTTTCAATTTGAGACAGTTCTTTCCCTGTTGCCGAGTCGATGATGCAAACTCCGGTCTGGACTTCGTGAGAGTTTCCAGACAATCGTCGGAGCATATTATAGGCATCTTGTTTGTCAGATGGCTTTCCTTGCAATTCACCGGCAACGATAACTTCGGTGTCGGCGGAAATGAGAGTAAACTCCTGTTCTTTACTGGACTTTAGGTGAGCAAATGCCGCTCTCGCCTTACGTCTGGCAATGTCCAAAATTTGCTCGCTGGCATTCAGGTTTTTGTCAGGAATTTCCGATACTTTAACTGATGCTACGTCGAATGAAAAACCAGCTTCTTGAAGCAGTTGTTTTCGGCGTGGGGACTCGGAAGCCAGTATCAATGTTTTCATGAGTCTGAATTAAACACAAAGAGGCCAAAATGGGAAGCGCAGAGTTAATGCTGATTTTGGGTCTGCTCCTAGCAGGAGTAGCGGTCTTCCTATTCGTGAATTCCATCTTTGCCAGCAACGCAGACAAGCAGCAGTTGTCCTGGGCGAATAACGACGAACCGGCAAAATCGAAAAATCCGATTATTAACTTTTCACGTCCCTTGGTGCATCAGTTCACTTTGCAGCACGCATTAAGAATTCGCAGTGAAGGCTATCGCAAGAAAGTTCGCAGGTACATCAAGACCTCCGGATTGTCGCAGGAGCTGAACGAGGACGAGTTCATTGGTTTGCAGCTTTTGTGGGGCGTGATGTTCCCGATTTTCCTTTTGATCATGAACTTCTCACTGCAACTGGGGCTTTCGTGGTACATGTGTGTGGGTGTGGGGTTGATTGGTTTTTATCTTCCGCAAATTCACTCAACCGGTGAAAAGAAAAAACGTGAGTTGTCTGTTCGCGCTGATTTGCCATTCTTCATTGATCTGTTGGCATTGTCGGTTGAGGCCGGTCTGGACTTTTTCTCGGCGATTCAAAAAATCGTGGATAAGGCTCAGGGAACAAAAAGCGTGCTGGCGGATGAGTTCTCGATTGTTTTGAAAGATATTAAAATCGGTTCTTCAAAAACTCAGGCTCTGAAGGAGATGAGTGAGCGTCTGGACATGAACGAGATTACAAGTTTTGTTGCCGTGTTGATCGATGCCGAGGCGACGGGGGCCAGTATTTCGCAGGTTCTGAAGGATCAGTCAGAACAAATGCGTATGGAGCGCTTTGTGCGCGCGGAAAAGGCCGGTGCGAAAGCATCTCAGGCGATTCTGATCCCTTTGATGTTATTTATTTTGCCAGCCGTGTTCATTATGGTTTTTGGACCGGTTGCGATTTCATTTATGTATGGGCCGAAGTAATGATGAAGAAGCTTGAGAACGCCACAACCAAAGCCACACTGATTCCGAATCTGGAAGTCGCAGACACGTTCCAGACTCGTGGTGTGGGTTTATTGGGTCGCAGTTCTTTGGCGGAAGATCAGGCATTGTGGATTCTTAGATGCAATAGCATCCATACATTTTTCATGAAGTTCGCAATTGATTGCGTATTTGTGGATAAGAAAATGAAAGTAAAAGCCGTGCGCAGAAATATTAAGCCATGGAGATTGGTGCTTCCGGTATGGGGAGCAAGCTCAGTGGTGGAGATGGCTTCAGGGGTTAGCAGCAAGTTGAATATCAACGTGGGAGATCAACTCAATGTGGGCGCTTAGAATTTTGTCCGGCCCGCAAGCCGGAGGCATTTTAGAGCTTAAGATGGGCCGAAATCTGGTCGGTCGGGCTCCGCAATGTGATGTCAAAATCACCAGCCCTGGTGTTTCCAAAGAACACAGTGAAATCGTTGTTTACAGCGACAAGATTGTCGTCACGGATTTGAAATCAAGTAATGGTACATATTTAAACGGTGTGCGTATGCAGACCGGTTTGATGCGTTTGGGTGATAAGCTGGGCATTCATGATGTTCTGGTGGATATCATTCCAGCGCCGGAAAAACGTCCTCAAGCGCCAGCGCAAACTCCCATGATGGCTCAAGCCGGTTATGGAATTCCGCAAAATATGCCGGGAATGCCTCAGCCAATGGGGATGCCGCAACCTATGATGGGTGCGGATATGAATGGAGCTCCTCCAGAGGCGGCACCAGCTTATAATGCAGGTGGTGTGAAGGCTCTTTGGGATAAGTTCCTGGATTATTTGGATCGTGTGGCTTTGCCGGGTGTCTATAAAATTCCAACTTACCTGGAATTCCGCATGGTATTGCTGGGTTTCGTGGTGATCTTTATCTTTGTGACGACTTTGCTGGCGATGATTCCGATGGTGCAAATCACCAGAGCAAGTATCATCACCGAAAGTAAGCGTCGTGCGGCGTCCATTGCCAGAACTTTGGCAACTATCAATCAAGCGGCACTTTTGCAAAACAGCTATTCCTCATTGACCACCAATCAAGCGGAGTCAGAGGACGGCGTAACCCAGGTTCTGATTGTTCAACAATCTGATGGAATGATTCTGGCTCCGGCATCGCGTGCCGGTACCACTCCTGATTTGCCTTTCGTGCATCAGGCCCGCCGTGAGATGCGACCGGAAGCGGTTGAGGTGGATTCCTCCACTATTGGGGCAAGTTTCCCGATCGGTTTGTTTGATCCAAGCACAGGTGAGCAATCGGTGAAGGCCCATGCAATTGTTCTTTACGACATTGGCAGTATGGCTTTCGATGATGGCCGTGCGATCAGTTTATTCATGCAAACTCTGGTGATTGCAACTCTGGTTGGATTGGTATTGTTCTTCTTTATGTACAAGTTGGTAGAGTACCCGCTGGTCACATTGAATCAACAGCTCGATGCCGCGATGAGAGACAAGAACGACAATACCAGTGTGGATTTCATCTTTCCGCCGCTTCAGGCGTTAATTGGAAATATCAACAGTCTTTTGACCCGCTATATTCATGGTGAGGGCGGAGCTGAGGCCGGTGGCATCGGTGGCTTCGTCAATAAAGATGGTGAGGCTGAGAACCTTGTTCAGTTGATCGGCTTTCCTTCAATTGCGATTTATAAAGACGGTCGTATTATGGCGGGAAGTCCTTCATTCAGCCAGATTGCGCGCACCGAGGTTTCGGCCTTGGTTGGCCAGCAGTATCAGGCAATTCCGGATGTGGCTTTACAGCAGAATCTGACAGATCTGATGGCCAGAACCCGTGAAAATCCTCGTGTGATTCAAACAGATCAACTTGAATTCAATGGACACCCTTGTGTGCTGAGTTGTCAGGCCATGTCTTCGCAACCGCAGGAAGTGGATTACTTTGTAATCACGATTTCTCCTGCTGAGGGAGGTTCCTGATGGGGGCGGCTCCTAAAGTGAAAGACACATTGAAGTTTGATATCGAGGTTATAAAAGGACCGCACAGCGGTCTTCGTCTGTCATTTACCGGTGGTGCTGCCAAGATTGGCCGTGGCCCGGAGAATGATATCGTATTGGCGAATGATCCGCGTATCAGTCGTCAGCACGCGGAAATTCGTCAGCGTGGAAACGAATTCCTGATCGTCAACTTAAGTCAAAAGAACTTCGTCATGTTGAATGGCGAAAGCGTTCAGTCCGAAATCCTGAATAAGGGTTCGGTGATTCAAGTGGGTGATTCTGAAATCCGCTTTACACCAGAAGCTGCAGTGGTGGAGCCGGTAATTCCGGCGATGCCTTCAGTTCCCGATGTGCCGCCAGTTCCGGTTTTGAAACCAATGGCGCCACAAGGAATTCCAAATATGCCAGCGGCCGGTCGCCCACAAGTGCCGACAGGTCATGTGCGCCCGCAAATGCCAATGGGGCAACCTCAACCAGGTGCGAATCAGTATCGTCAGGCACGACCGGCGGCCGGGGCTGCAGGTGGTGGATTGCTGTCAAACCCACGTGTGCGCTTCTATGCCATTGTTGCAGTTCTTGGATTGGTTGCGTGGTTCCTGCTTTCACCTTCCAAAAAAGGTGCGGCAAAAGATCCGAATGCATTCAGATCATCTGCAATCAGTATGCAGGATGTATCTGACGCTGAAAAACGCACGGAAGAACTACGAGCCATCAAAAAAGAAAAGTATGATTCAGTTCAATACAAACGTGCTCAGGAAAACTTCATCCGTGGTTTCCGTGATTTCCAGCAAGGGCAGTATGCAAGAGCCCGCGAGTCTTTCCAGGTGGTTCTGAATCTGGATCCGGAAAATGAACTGGCAAAACGCTACTATCATCTTTCCAAGATCAAGTTTGATGAACTGGTTAAGTTTAACCTTATCCAGGGTGCACGCTATAGAGAAAAGAAGAACTGGCGCATGTGTCAGTCCAACTATTCCAATGTGATTACGATGTTACAAAGTCGCCGCGATGACCCAAGTTACAAAGAGGCCAAGCAGTTTTATGAGGAATGCACTTTGAATCTGGAAGGAGGACGACTCTAGTATGGCACATCTGATAGTTCGCCTTCGTGGTAAGACAGTTTATAATATGCCTTTGGAAGACGGCCGCTCCTATGTGGCAGGTCGTAAGGAAGACTGCGATATCGTATTGCAGCCGGAAAAAGGCATTTCCAGAGAGCATTTTAAAATTTCCTCTGAAAATGGCCAATGGACTTTGCAGGTTGTTTCACGTTATGGCGAAGTGATGGTCAATGGTGAGCCGGTTCAGCAAATTTCGTTGGATCACGGTTTTAATTTCACAATTCCACCTTATGAATTTGATTTCCTGAGCTCATCTGCCAATGTGCAACCCGCAGTTGTAGATGTGAACCCTGCACCGGCTCCGGAGGCAAGTTACTTGCCAGCGGTTCAGGGTGAAATGGGTGCGGAGAAAACCATTGTGGGTGCGGCTCCGACAGCGGCATTCATTAAGATCGTGGATGCATCAGGTGACGCCAAAGAACTTATCCGTTTGGATGAGGGAGATTCTTGGATTGCAGGTCGCGATGCCTCTTGTAATATTCAAATCAAAGATCAACGGGTCAGTCGTCGTCAATTTGAGCTGCGCAGGAATGGCAATCAGTATCAAATCATCGATCTGGGCAGTGTGAACGGAACTCTTTTGAACGGAAATCCGATTTCTTCCACTGACATGACGGCGATTCGCAGCGGTGATGCGATCACGGTGTTGGATAACTATCTGTACTTTGAGCTGCATGATGCTCACTTCCAGAGCCGTTTGGATATGGTGAAGGTGGCACCGCCGAATCCGCTGGTGCAAATGAACCAAAATGCGGTTCCTGCCGGTTACGATCAGGGCTACGGTATTGCGCCTTATCAGCAACAGGGCGGAGTTCCGATGCAGTATCAGCCGCAGTATGGCCAAATGCCAGGACCTGTGGCACCGCCGCCCGAAGGAAAAGGCAAATTTGATTTTCAAAAGCATCGTCCAAAAATTATTGGTGGTGCGGTCGCCGTGTTATTGGTGGCTTATCTGTTCAGCGGAGGCGAGAAGAAAACTGATGGGCCTAAATCCGCTGGTACGGTGGTGGCTCCGGGTTCCCCGCAAGAAGTGTTTAACAAGTTAAAGCCCGAGCAACAGGCCTTGGTTCGCCAAAGATATAAAGATGCCAAGAATCTTTATATGCAGGGTAAATATCAACTCGCGCAGGATGAAATCGTAAAGATTCACGAGATGGTGCCGGACTACGAGGACACCAAGGAAATTCAACGTCTTGCCAAAGAGGCCATCTACATCAAGCAGATGAGCGATCGTGAGGAAGAGCGGGAAAGAGCCAAAGCTGAGGCTGAGGCGAAAATTCAGAATCAGGTTGCTGTCTGCCAAAAGAAAATCACTCCAAACAGCACCATGGATGAACTGGATGAATGTTTATCCAGTGTGATGCAGTTCAATCCGGATCATCCTAAGATCATGGATTTGAAAACTCAAGTCGAGGTGATCACCACCAATCGTGAAGCGCAAAAGGCGCAAAGAGCTGAGTATCAGGCGCAAGTGGCCCGTTTGAAGGCTATTTATGATAAAGCACAGTCGATACATAAGAGCTCTCAAAAGCCACTGGATATCATCGAGGCTTATGAAAAAGTTTTGTCGTCAAGACTTCCGGATCCCAACAGCTATAAAGCGCAGGCGACCCGTAGCATTGCTTCGATTCGCAGTCAGATGAATTCAAAAACAGCGGCTCTGCAGGGAGAGGCTGAAAAACTTTATCAGGCAGGCAATTTGAAGGGGGCCATTCTGGCTCTTAGAAAAGCCAAGGGGATTGATCCGGAAAATCCAGAGTTGCCAGAGAAAATTGATCGTCGTGTGACAGAATTGCGCAAGCAAATGATGACCCTGTATCAAGAGGGTATTCTGGAGGAAAGCTTCGGTAACGTCGATGGCGGTGAATCCAAAGCTGGTGCCAAGGATAAGTGGAAGAAGATTTTGGAGCTGGATATTCCTGATGGTGAATACTACCGTAAGGCTCATATTAAATTGAAAAAATATGGAGCGCTGTAAATGAAGCTTCAAGAGCGGTCCTATAGTGGAAAAATCCTGCGTCCTAAACCCCTGATTCACGTTGAAGAGGATGGGTCACTCATTGTGGTGGTCACATCCTGGGGACAGCCTGAACATGGCGAAAGAGCGCTGAACGAAGTGGTTAAGTATGTCAGTGCCGCAAAAGCCGACGTTGAAGTGACTTCGCCATTTGAGTTTCTGACTTGTATCAGTGATGAAGCCAACTACGTTCGTACAGCTTTGATGATTGCAAACGATGCTCTTTATCGCGGCGAGAACCGCAAAGAGTACGCATCAGGCGTCGAGGTTTTGGCGTTGTTCAAACGCGGCTCCCAGGTTGCCTGGGCGCAAGTGGGGGCACCCAGTATTTTTGTGCAAAGATCGAATCAGCGTTTGCAGCCTTTAAGTATCGCCACGGATCTTGCGTCTGAGTTGCGCGATCGCGAAGCCTTGCCGCCATTGCCGGCCCAGCTTTTGGGGCTGGATCCAACGTGCAACATACAAACGGGTCATACCCATGTTGCCGAGGGTGATAAATTGGTTTTATTTGCAGGTACTTCCGTCGCAACGGCGTTGTGGGGATTGAACTCTTACGAAACCGATTTGAATCTTCTGACCCACGCCATGGTTCAGGAAGAGCCCGAGTTGCCGTTTTGGATGGGCATGATCGCAGTTTAGTTGTCTTCCTTGTCAATTGTCGTCATTGATTTGTAAACCTGAGTGCGAATTTTCGCATTTTCAGGAAGGTGTAAAGCCAGTTCGGCACGAGACGGTGCGTAGAGATTTTCCCGTGACGTATCCCAGATTAATCCCAAAGCGATGTTGTTGCGCTGAATTTCCTGATCGAGCATATAGTTCTTAAATGAACGCTCGAATTTTTTGCGTTGGGTATCCTTGGCCAGTCCACGCACATCGGCACGCAGCCAGTCGACCAAATCCAGGAACAAAGGATCATTGCAATTTTTCATACGAGTCGCATCCACTTCTTTGGAAGTGAGCAGTTCGATGCAGGGATCTGACGTCTTTGGATTCTTGGCATTAAGATTCTTTTCGCCGACATACTGCCAGACGCTTACGCCATTTTTTATTCCCAGGTTCTTCAGGGTTTCCCAGTCTCTTTGGTTCAGGGAGACTTGCGCAGTCCAATTTAAAATATTCAGATTTTTATAAGCGTGGTTGTTGCCCAGTCGTTTTAAATCACGCAACAGGAACGGCTCCTGATCCGGGCGAGTCCAGCGGTTATAGGGAATGGATAACTTGGCCAGCCACTCCGAGTTCAAAGGCGTGTAGGCGGGGAATTGGTTCTTTTTGATCAGGCTTTGCAGGCGGTTTGTCGTGGGTAAAAGACTTTGCTGTAACAGTGGCAGAGGTGTCGCCTCCATGCGGTCCACCAGAGTATTGTAAAGCTTCGGAACTTCATCGTTGATGTAAAGAACGTGTTGAGAAATGACTGCGACCCGCAAAGGACCGGCATTGCGCCACAGAGCCCACGCGGACTCTATGGGAAAAGGACGATCCTCTGACCAATTGGCTTCGGGGCTTTTTAGTACACCCGTTAAAGAGTGAACCGGGAAGTCACCACCGTCATTTTCGACCACACTCTCGCCAAGGAGTTCAAACAGTGTCTTGCCGACATCAGCCAAAGTGACGTTTTGATCGGCTTTCCAATAGATGGGTTCGTCGCCCTTTTTCTTTTTTTGCGCAGGCTTGATTAAAAGGGCCACTTGAGTGTTTTCAGAATTCAGATTCAAGGTCGGGAAGTCACGACGATCCCGGCGGTCGCCGTTGTTGTGGCCACTCAAGCCAACCAGAATCACGGTGGTGTTTTCCCACCGGCGAGCGGACTTGATCTGTGTGATCAGCTCATAAAGGCTTTCATCAAACTCATCCACTTGGGACTCAAAGCTCAGATTTCTGGTTTCGCCAAGCTCCGTGGTTGTGACGGTATTGGTAAATTGCAAATCGGGAGCATAAAGGACACTGAAGTACGGTTCGTTGCCCACGTCGTGACGGAGCCACTGCATAAAGTTTTCGGCGCTCTTCTTAAAGGGGCGGTAAAGACTTGAAAATCCCGGGGTGATGCTGTCATCAAAAAGTTCGAAGCCCTGATTTAGTCCGGAGCGTCGAAATATCGGAGCTCCTCCGGTAAAGAAACTGGTGCGGTAATTTTGATAAACAGCAGCTTCGGATGCCAGTTCAATTTCGGCGGCCAAGCCGGGCCCCCCATTGTGTCGCACCTTGTGCTGATACGGGTAAAGACCTGTCAGGATGGAGCCGAGTGCAGGGGTGCTAAGGGTGGAGGTTGTAAATGCGTGGGTAAAACGGACCGACTCGTTGCAAAGCAATTGAAAGCCAGACTTAGTACCTGCGTGTCCATCGCTCGAGCAATTGACATCAGACACAGCAAAATTATCTGCAGCGATAACGAGGATTGAACTCTTGTCACTTGATTGGCAACCAATCTGGACCAAGCTCAATACGCACAGTGTGAAAGCTAAAATGATTCTCTGCATATCTTGACCGTATGACATTGATCTAGAGATAATGGATCAATAATTTTTGCTAGTCAAAGTTTTGAAAGGACATCTCGATGCTTGCAGAGAAAGTTTTTGGAGTTGCACATTTAGCCGATCAGGTTGTGTTGTGGTTATTGTTGGTTCTGAGCATTCTAAGTATCGGAATGATTTTGGAAAGATTCTTTGCGTTAAGAAAAGTGAACTCAGAGTCACAACGTGTTCGCGCTAAAATTAAATTGGCGATTCAAAGCAATAGCGTTGAAGACATTGAAGACCTGGCGAAAGATCCGGACTCTTTGGAGGGTCGTGCTGCAGGACAGGCAATGAAACATTTGCGCGCAACTGGCAGCAAAGGTTTGGAAGAGATCTTTAACACATTCGCACTGACAGAGCGCCCGGATTTGGAAAGATATCTGAACTTCCTGGCTACTTTGGGTTCGAACGCTCCGTACATTGGATTGTTCGGTACGGTTCTGGGTATCATGAAAGCGTTCAACGACCTGGCAACAGCACCGGAAGCAGGTCAGCAAACGGTAATGGCAGGTATCTCCATGGCCTTGGTCGCTACGGCGGCAGGTCTTTTCGTGGCGATTCCGGCAGTTATTGCTTACAACTACTACAGCAAACAAGTGCGTGGCATCTTCAACTCTCTTGAGAGTGTGAAAGAGCTGACTCTTGCTTATGCTAAGAAAAAAGGTATCTAAACCATGGCAATGAAGAATGGGGAAAACAACGAAGCCATAGCGGACATTAACGTTGTCCCATTGGTGGATATCATCCTGGTGGTTCTGATCATCTTCATGGTGACAGCGCCCATGTTCATCAAGCCGTCAATTAACGTGAATCTACCAAAGGCAGCCAGCGGGGACCAAACAGCACCAAGTAAACTGAATATTTCCCTGACAGCAGATGGTCGAATTAATCTGAACGGAGCTTTCGTCGACGAAGCCACGGTTAAAGCCAAGGCGATGGAAGAAGTGACTAAGAATACAGAAGTTCAGGCCATTATTTCAGCGGATAAAGATGTGCCTCACGGTAAAGTGGTCGGACTACTGGACATCGTCAAAGGTGCCGGGGTTAAAAAGTTCGCAATCAGTATTGATAAAAAATAGTCTCAATTTGAAGACCCTCCACAACGGAGGGTCTTTTCTTTTCAGCTCTGGCTGCGGTTCTTGGCGGGACTTACGCCGAAAAATTCAAAATTTTTTCCGCCTCAGTTTCGCTCTTAAAACTTCCATTGCCCACCAATTGTAATTCAACAGATTTTTCCCGACCTACGAGGGGGAGTTTGCACTGTTTCTCAAATTGATACGGCTAAAGTCCTGCTACGGAACTCCGATCAAGGAAGCATGTTTAAACGTGCTGCCTCTGAAGTTCAATTTATTGCAATTACATTCGTCCTGGTTTTACTCCTGGGGGTACGTACATTTGCAAGTTTGACAGAAGAGGATGCTGCCGTTCAAGACGAGCAGCAGGTTGCAACAACTGTCATTGCTAAAGAAACCAATCGTCGTCCCGCTTCAATTCCTGCGACGACTGTGGCTCCACAAAAAATCGGTTCTTCCCTGCATGAGTCCGCTGACGTGGATTTGAATTGCAAAGGTAAGACAGGTCAACTTGAAGTGAACGCTGGTTATATTCAATTCAAAGGCAAAAACTGCACGACCGGTGTAAGCGTTGGACAGATTCAAATCGTTAACAAGAGCAACGGCTATACAGCATCTGTATTTGATCGTGGTTCTGATCGTTACCAAACAGATTTGATTCAGTTGCAACCTGGTCAGAACGAAATTGCCATCCGCTATGAAAAAGCCGGTCGCAAGGTCGAAGAAATCATTCGCATCAGCTCGACCAAGATTTAATTCATCATTTCCTTTTTAAGATATTCTTCGCAAAATAAAAGAACCACCAATAGAGGATCTTTTATGCGCGTGTTTTTGCTCGCCTTCGCCGTTTTGCTTGTTCAATGTACTTCCGTAAACAGGGAAGCAGAATCCATCAAGCGCTCCGCGGCCTCATCTCGCATGGTTTTGGATAAAAGTGGTTACCTTTATGATCCAACGGACAGATCTTGTGATGGTTTTCCGCGCTTGATGGTGGAGACTATGCCCGGAACATGTCTGGGGATGGTGATACCACGTGATCGTGCATTGGATCCGGCAACCAACAAAGGTTTCATCAAGCCGCGCACTATTTTGCAAATTGCCAATTCAAATCAATTTCTGGTTGTGGATATGGGAGGCTGGGGGCCAAAGAATGGTCGTCTGTTCTTGTTGAAACCTGGTTCCGGCGGCACTTATCAAATCACGTTGTTGAAAGCGGGTTTGGATAATCCTCACGGATTGAGATTGGGGCCGGATGGATTCTTTTATATCGGCGAGAAAAATCAAATTTCAAAATTTCAGTTTAATCAGGGAAAACTAATAAATTGGAGACTGGTGTTTTCCAATCTGGATCGAAAAACTGGTTACATGCACCCACTGTCGCAATTCGTTTTTGATCCGCGAAACGGAGACATGTATATCAATTCAGGCTCACCAAGTGATCACTGCACCGTTGAGGGTACTGGCGAATACAAGTACTGCAGCGAAGTCGAGGCTGAGGGTAATGGCGCTATCTACCGAATTCCTGCAACCAAACTAAGAAATCTGCCGCCAGAAGGTATTGAAAACTATGAAGTGACAGCTGCGGGACTTCGCAACTCCATGGCAATGGCGATTTCGAATGCAGGATTCCTGGTGCAGGGTGAAAACGGCCGGGACTTTCCGGAGTTGGAAGAACCCTATGAAGAGATCAATGTCATAGATTTGGAAAGCGGCACGACCGGGAATTACGGATGGCCGTATTGCTATAACTTTCACGCGACCTCTCCAGAGTGGGAGTTCCCGGAAAACAGCAAGCTTCCGATTCACAAACAGTTTCGCAAGCCCATCAACTGTGCACTCAAAGATGCGAGGGGAATGGGAGAGTATCGTGCGCCGTACATTCTGATGCCTCCGCATGTGGCTCCTCTGCATATGGACTACTATCGTGGTGGCATGTTCAGTGATTTGATCGGCGGAAAACTATTGGTCACCTGGCATGGTTACCAACCAATGGGACAAAGAATTGTGGCCTATACGGTGGATGAAAAAGGTTTGCCGGTATTGGAATCACAGACCAAGGCGTCCTATCAGTTCAATCAACCGGGTGCCTGTCCTATTTCCAAACCATTTCAACCCCGAGGTGGTATGGAACGACATTCTTCATACGTGGAAGTGATTTCCAAATGGAATGAAGTGAAGGGTGTACGTCCCAAGGGTGCTCCGGTGGCATTCACCGAAGCCAGTGACGGATCGCTTTGGATCGTGGAAGATCGCGAAAGTCGCACCATTGTCAGATTGGCCAGAACAAATTCAGCAAACTATCGCGAGCCTTGTGATCGCTCCACAGTGGTGTTTGATCCTCAGGTGCAAATGCTTGCATGGAGATCGGCGATTAAAAACAATCCGGAACTGGACAAAGGCTATCGTGCCGTTCAGACTCAGCTAATCCAAAACAACTGCCTGGGTTGTCACGGCAATCTGCAAGCAGATGATGTGGCCAAGGATCGATTCAGCAACCTGGATTTCCTGGTTAAAAATGGATGGATTGTTCCTCAGGATCTGGAGCGCAGTAAGTTGTACGGTTCGATTGCTCGACTGGAAGGTTACACGCCGATGCCACCCTTGGATAAACCCCAGTTTTTTGGCACACCGGAAGGGGAGCGTTTGAATGCCTTGGTCTCCAAGTGGATTGGTGGTTTGCCCAAGGATGTTGATTCCAGCTATGCCAAATTCACTTCAAAAGATAAGCGCAATATTCGCCTTCAACCATCCACCAAAGCAAAAGCTTGTGGGCAGTTGAATCCTGGAGATATTGTGTTTATTGATCCAAGACCAGGAAAAGTAATTTCCCAGGATGGCTACCAGTGGAGGCGAGTCTATCTTGTGCCTGCGCACTCTCGCCTGTTTAAGGATGCGTGCCCCGCACCTGAAGTCGGCGTGTACTACATCGCCCAATAAGAATAGCTCAGTAAGAAAGAATTTATGATCAAGGCTCTTCGACAACCGCAACTGCAACGACTTTGGCTGGGGCAGGCGTTTTCATCCATTGGTGATGAGATATACCGGGTCGGCTTGACGTGGTTTGCTGTCAGTTTGATGGGAGCAAACACCGGTTATCTGGCGGCAGGCCAGACGGCTTCGTTGATGTTGCTAAGTTTTATTGGTGGCAAGTGGGCGGATCGTTGGAATCCCCATCAAACAATGATCCGGGTAGATCTGGTGCGCATGGTGATCGTGCTCATTCCTGTTTTCGTTTCTTTTTTTATTCCGGTGCCTCTGTCGCTGTTGATTGTGATGGCTTTGATATTGTCTTCATTAAGCGCTTTCTTTGATCCCGCGACCCAAGCGATGATTCCGATTTTGGCAAAAGATTTTGAAACAATGCAATCCACGAATGGCTTGATGGCAACGACAATTCGCGGAGCACGCATGGTGGGGCCTGCTGTCGTGGGTTTGCTTGCGGCAATCGTTCCGATGATTCATTTTTTTACGATCGATGCTTTTACATTTTTGATCTCGGCAGTTTCCATTTGGTCTTTGAAGAAATACCTGCCGGAAAACATCGTACAGCCCAAGGGCCGAATTGGTTTTGGTGATGCCATTATGGCGGGATTTAAGTTGATCGAAGGACATGTCGGCATGAGATATGTTTTTGTTTCGCGCGCTCTCACTGCAGGAGCCTGGAATTTGGCGGTGATTGTCGGGTTTGCATTGTTAATCCATGAAATCACCGGTGGCGATGCTCGAATGTTTGGTTTGGTCATGGCAACTTATGGTGTGGGAAATTTATTGGGGGCGGTGTATTTCGGCAATCTAAAACGGGCGGGACATCGTTTGTTGTGGTTGATGTATTTGGGTTATGTGTTGTGGGGAGTTGGAGTTGTATGGATTGGCTTGGCTCCCACCGTAACTTGGATTGCAGTGGCTTCAATCTACACTGGTTTTTTGGGGCCGATGAATGACTTGGCTTTTATTGATCTCATGCAAAGAAAGTTTCAGGTCGCTGATTTAACCAAGGTGTTTCGTTTACGCATGGCTTTGGAATCCTTTGGAACATTGTTGTGCACTTTGGCTTCACCGTGGCTGATTAAAATGACTTCTGTTCGGGCCGTTATTTTGGCTTGCGGAGTTTTGTGGATTGTATGCGGCGGAATAGGGTTGTTGCTCAAATCAACTCGCGCTACGACTCAAACAACATAATCTCTGAAATTTTACACAATATTTGAACTGGCTGATTTGCATTACATGAGCTAATTCATTGGGTTGATGCATGCGGCTAGAGTAGTATCATTTAAATTGATCTTGCTCATTTGAGCCTTTAAGTTGAGCACGAATGATTACAGAAGGATTCTTGAACTTGGTGGACTTAAAAAAGCGCTCGGACATTCACTATGCTCGAAAAATTTGGCATATGTCTGCCGTTTTCGCCATGTTTTTGGCCTTCGTTTATTTGCCAGAAAAGGTTTCTTTGACACTTCTGGTTGTTGCTTGGATCTTGTTCGTTCCTTTTGATTTCTTGCGCCATCGTTATCCCGCGCTGAACGATATTGCAGTTCATGCTTTCAAGCCCATTATGCGCCAAAGCGAAGTAAAAAAACTCGCAGGTACGACTTTTTTACTTACTGGTGTTCTGATTGTTTACGTTATTTTTCCGCGTCCCATCGTTGCTTTGACGTTATTGTTCTTGGCTTTTGCAGATCCAATCGCCAGCTATTTTGGCATCTTGTACGGTAAGGACAAAATCTTTGGGCACAAGTCCATTCAAGGCTTTATGGCAGCATTCTTCGTCTGCATGGGTCTTACATTAGTATTCTTGTTATATCACAACTATCTAACGGATCGCGTGATTGTGATCAGTTTGCTTGCGGGCCTTGTTGGCGCATTTGCAGAGCTGATCCCCGTTGGAAAGCTTGATGACAACCTGACGCTGCCGTTGATGAGCGCCGTGGGTCTTTCCATCCTCTTTTATTTCTTTGGATTTTTCGCCAATGTCGGATAAAACCGATACATGGCAAATGAACACACAGCACATCATCCCAATCTAGATACAGAAGAGGCACGCGCACAACGCCTGCACATGTATATTTATATTCTTCCTAACTTGATGACGACCGGAAACCTGTTCTCAGGCTTCTTCGCTGTTATTCAATCCATCAACGGGAACTATCTATGGGCCGCATACGCAATCGTCGTAGCTGCAGTATTTGACCAGTTGGATGGCCGCTTGGCGCGTTTGACTCGTTCAACTAGTAAGTTCGGTGCGGAATACGATTCACTTTGTGACCTGGTTAGCTTCGGTATGGCTCCGGGTGTATTGTTGTTCTTGTGGGCGTTGCAACCATTCGGTCGCTTGGGCTGGGTTGCCTGCTTCTTGTTCGTGGCCTGCGGAGCACTTCGCTTGGCGCGTTTCAACGTTCAGGCGAACGTGGTCGAGAAAAACTATTTCCAAGGTCTGCCAATTCCAATGGCGGCTGGTATCGTGGCTTCTTCAGTTCTGGCATTTAAAGATCTGGAGTTGGAGGCCATGGGGAACTACGGTTTGCTGGTGATGACAATCTTGTTGGCGCTGGTGATGGTTTCCAATTTCCGTTTCCGCAGCTTTAAAGACTTGGATTTGAAAGAGCGTCTGCCATTCCGTTATTTGATTTTGGGTGTCGGCGTTCTGGTAGTTGTAGCACTTCGTCCAGAAGTGATGCTGTTTGTTCTGTTCATGAGCTACGCAGCTCTTGGTGCAGTCTTCGGTGTTTTCAAACTGGGCAAAAACATCCGCAAGATCAAGCCTTCGGTATATGCTCCAGGGCAGGTTCATGAGAGCGACTTGGTCTATGAAGAAGATGAGGAAGAGACCAAGAAAGATGAAAAGAAAACTTAAAGTCGGTGTCGTCGGCGCGACCGGTATGGTCGGCCAAACTTTTATGACTCTTCTGGAAGAGCGCGCATTCCCTATCGCGGAACTGCGCCCTTTCGCATCTGAAAATTCCCTTGGAAAAAAGATCGAATTGCAAGGTCAGCAATGGCCCGTGCAAGTATTGAAAGACGGTTGTTTTGACGGTCTGGATCTGGTTTTCTTTTCATCCGGTGATGATATCTCTGCCGAGTGGGCTCCGAAAGCTGTTCAAGCCGGGGCATTCGCGGTTGATAATTCCGCGGCCTTCCGTATGGATCCAAACACAGTTTTGATCGTTCCTGAAGTGAACGGTCACTTGGTAAATAAAGACTCCAAACCACAAGTTATCGCAAATCCCAACTGTTCCACTATTCAATTGGTGGTGGCTTTGAAGCCACTTGCTGAAAAATTCGGTTTGGATGAGGTGCGCGTTAGCACTTATCAAGCAGTGAGTGGTGCCGGGCAGGGTGGATATGATGAGTTGATGGAGCAAACCTCCAAGCATTCTCATGATAAGCACGAACCAAAAACATTCCCTCACACGATTTTGTTCAATTGTATTCCGCAAATTGGTTCTTTCAATGATCAGGGCTTCTGCAGTGAGGAAGTGAAAATCATGAAGGAGACGCGCAAGATTTTGGGATTGCCTCAGTTGAAGGTATCCGCTTTCACAGTGCGTATTCCTGCATTGAATGCTCACAGTGAATCTGTTTGGGTGACTTTGAAAAAAGATGCAACCCGCGAAGCGGTGACCGAGGCGTTGGTTTCCCATCCTGGAATTGTTGTTCAGGATGATCCTAAGCGCAGTATTTACCCGCTGGCGCGCGAAGTTTCCGGCAAAGACCCGGTTTATGTGGGGCGTATCCACCGTGATCCGGAGGATTCCAAGCTTTGGATGATGTGGGTCGTGTCTGATAACATCCGTAAGGGTGCAGCGTTGAACGGTATTCAGATAGCCGAACAAATATTCTTCTAAGGGCCTTGTAAAAAGGCTCCAAAATGGTGCGACGAAGGTCTGGGCAGGCTGGTTACTTTGACTAATGGCTCGTCCAGTGGTTCGATTAAGATATGCGCCTGTTGAAGCAATTAGCTTTATTTTCTACATCCTTATTAATATCCAAAGTGGCTTTGGCGACTTTGACCTATGGATCTGTGGGTGGCGCAACTTCGGTTGATATTGTAACCACACCTACTAAACCTGTGATTTACGGTGGCTTCGCTGGAACTTGCGATACAGTTACCAGTGGCAGCACTTGCGATACTTGTACTGGTACGGGGTTGGTTCCTTGTAATAAGAACGCTGTTTATCCAGAACTGAATTTAACGATCGTTTTGAACAGTTCTACGACGATTGGGTCGACGAGTGATATTTCGTTGAAAATCGATTCGACAACCGTAAATCCAACATCGATCAGTTTGGGTTCTGGTTCTTTCACGATCCTCGTTCCATGGAGTGAGATCTGCAATAAAGCAATCAATGATTCGACTTGTTTGGCAGACAAGCTTAATCACGATTTAACGATCACAGCAACTTCCAGCACCGGTACTACCACGGGTGGCACGTTTACTCTTCACTTCACTTCTTCTGTCGCGCCCAGCGCGCCATCGGACTATACGGACTGTCCTGAAGGCGTTCAAGCTCCAGCAAATACCGGATTCTGTAACTTCACGGCGTTCCCAGGGGACGGAAAAGTATATATCAAAAATCCGGGTGTATCAGAGGACTATCCGGCCAGCACGACGGGTGTGGATTTTAAAAGTATCGTGATTTTTTACGAGAAGCAAAACCCGGGCGATTCTGATGCGACAACTCGTGGTAGCATCACAAATAAATCCAATTTCTTTGAAATTCCGATCAATACTTCAGTTAAACCGCCAGCAGATCCAAAGGCCTATGTTTCGGGTTTAACTAATGGCGAAAGATACTGTTTGGTCATGGCGAATCGGGATCTGACGGGGAATATTTATTACTTCACGCCAAGCTCTGTTTCTGACAGCACGCTCTGTGCTGCAGCTCTGCCGGTTGCGGGACTGCTTGATGATAAGAGCTGCTTTATTGCAACGGCCGCCTTTGGCAGCGATATGGCCCCCGAGGTTCAAAGTTTCCGTGATTTCAGAAACAAGTATTTGCTTCCTTATTCCTGGGGCCGTCAGTTTGTAAAAACTTATTATAAGTACAGTCCCCACTACGCCAATATGATTGCACAAAGTGACACAGCTAAAATTGCAGTTCGTGGAGTTCTGTGGCCGATGCTGTATTTTGCTCGTATGAGCGTGGCGATTGGCTTCTGGTATGCATTGGGCTTTGCTGCTTTCGCAGGGCTTACATTGTGGGGATTGTATCGTCGCTTGATCCTTGGTCGTAACGTTCGGGGTGAACTGTGAAATCACTATGGTTCGTATTAGTGGCTCTTTTGGCAGTCACAATGTTTCACACAGCGCACGCTCAGGAATCTGCTCCGCAAGAGCCGCCCTTTGTTGATGAAAGTGAATTTGATTCTCAAGCAGATCCGTTGAAGGCTGAAACCGACGACGCTCTAAGCATCGAGGACGAGATCCTGCAAAGTGGCGGTCAACCAGTTCCACCTCCGGCGCCAACAAATGCGCCACCAGCTGCCCCAGCAGGAAATGGAAGTGGTAATACAGTTGATCTCAATCAAATGGTTCCTGAGGCGGGTTCCTCCGAGGACTTGCTTTTGGAAGATGAAGAACCAGTTATCGCCGCTCCTTCCAGTGAGATTCCCGAAGGGGAGATTCTGCTTGATGAGCCAACGACTCCAGTGAAAGCGGCAGCTCCTGTCTATGCGGAGGAAGTCGTCAGCAAATCACGCTCCGGCGGTATCGAGTACATCCGCCATCCACAGTCAGCGGTAGGTTTGGTTCGCATCGAAAAAGACGGCACTTACGTTTATAAAACGAGCGAGAAAAAAGGTTACAGCACAACCGGTGCGTTTCGCTTCGGTATGATGGATGCCCCTAAGATCACAGCAGCTGACGGAGTGACAACTTTCGAAACCATGTATACGGGACCTCAAGCTCCGTTGCTGATGTTTGATTATGACTGGCAGCCGTTCAAGGCTTCCCGCAATTTCAAAATTCAGGCGGGAATTGGTTTCATGATGCAAACGGGTAAGGGTCGCTTCACCGAATCCGATCCGACAACGGGAGATCCCGCTGCGGGTGATGAAGCCATGGAAGAATACACATTCCTGGCCGTCCCTTTGAATTTGGGTTTCTCTTATCGCTTTCAATATATGGATCGGCAAATCCTGGCACCCTACGTGGTGGGCGGTGGTTCCTATATTCCAGTCGCGGAACTTCGTGACGATGGCAACTCGACTAACTTTGTCGGAACACCAGCAGCCTACGGCGGCGGTGGCTTGATGATCAACATCGGCGCCATGAGCAAAGACACAGCCTACACACTTCGCACCGAATACGCGATCGCCAATCTGTGGGCGACGTTGGAGTACCGCTATCTGTACTCCTTCAGCGAAGACGTAGATTTCTCATCAAATATCATCTCCGCCGGCATCACCCTCGATTACTAACGGACTGGTGAAAAACCGCCAACTGCTTCGTTGATCCTCGTCGGCGTACGGGGAGTACGCCTTCCTCGTCGCGCCTTGCATTTGACGGTTTTTGACCAGCCTCACTCGTTTCGTGGGGCTGGCTCGCTGGCCTTCGCCAGTCGTGGGTTGTTAGTTTTTGTTTTGGAAGTGCATTAGGTAGGTGCCTAGTTGGACTAGTTCATCGCAGTCTTTTTGGGATTGGGACCAGCCTATGATTTCGTCTTGGAATTGGCGCATTTTTTCTTGTAGCTCTGGCAGCTTGGATTTCGGGATTGGGATGTTTAGTAAGCCCAATTCTTGGTTCTTGTAGCCTAGCTTTTCGATGTTCTGTGACCACACTTTCAATGTTTGAGCATGGTACGCTTGCATGAAATCGTGGTTGAAGATGTCGACGCCGGTGTCTAGTACGGGTTCGCATTGTTCGTACTTGCCGCCGTTATTTTTCAAATAGCCAGAGCTTAGTAGAAACTTAAGTGAACGTTCGGCTTCTTCGGCATTGATGATACCGTTCATTCTTTTAGAGATGTATTCACCGCTGGCTTCGAAATCTTTTAGTAAAACCATTTCGCGAATTAGCAGGTGATACCACTTGTTCAGAATTTCGCTGGCGTCTTCTTGAACGAATTGCGCCAGAAGTTTTCTAAGGCACGCATGCACGTTTTTTTGTGCCTTTACCTTCTCAAGATCGTTTTCCGCGTTCTGCAGTCGAATCAACGCTTCAAAGTAATTTATTTCTTTGGCGTTTAACTTCAATGCCTCTGCCAAGCGACGGCCCGTCGTCTCAGTCAGATTGCGCTTTTCCTGAATCACCAACTGCAAGTAGTTCGGGCTTTTCAATCCCACCAGACCTGCAAACTGACGATACGAAAACCCCGAGCGCAAAGATTTCTTATATTCAAAGAAATCACGCAAGAAAGCGCGGTAACAAGTGTACCGCGCTATTTCTGGATATTTGATTTGAGGCTTGGCCAGGGCTACTGCTTCCATGCGCAACTTCCCGGTGTAACTCTAAGTGATCCCAACATTCCGATCATGGCTTGGTCGACGTCTGGAAGATTTAGACCTTTTAGTACAAATCCTTTTCCAGCGCCCCATGTTCCGATGTATGCGACAATTTTGGGGTCGTTGTTTTTCATGATGATTGCACAATCAGATTCCGAAACGAGTCTCCATTTGGACTGCTCAAGGCGTTCGCGGATTTCAAGTGCCGAGTAGTTTGTGAAGTCAGCAAACTCATCTTGAAACTCTGTGATGTCCACGAACTGTGTGGTCACTCCGCGACCGTAAACATAAACAGGGGGACCTTCGGCTCGAACACTTTCTGTACGAGTTGCGAAGAGATTCGTAAAGTTTTGCGGAACAATCATTTCAAAACCAGATGAGAGGCTGCTTATTTTGCCACCACCAACACGCGAGACGGCTCTTGAAAGAGACGTCCACGCAATTAGAAGTGTTATAGCGAGAAGTGTTTTTCTCATTATAGAGACTCGTATTCAACAGTGGCACCAAAAGCTACTGGATTGAAAATTTGGCAGTTGTCTTTCGTTTGTTTATAAGGCAACGCGCGGCTGACCTTAGCTTGTCCCTGCTCCAAGCAATAATAGCTTTGCTTCGGTGCCAACATAAAAATCATGCTTTTAAGGTCAAGTTGTTTGGTCGCACCCATCATTCTGTCAGGTATAACAATGTTTGATGTATTTGATTCAGGTCTGTTACCCACAGACATACTGGAGTAGTACGATTTGAAGTCTTGGTGATTGTGCTCTACCATGGAGTAAATCCAAACATTCAAATCAAAGTTTATGTTTTCAAAAGTTGCCGGGCAGCTAACGTTAGAAAGTGCTGGCATTGCGGTTTGGCCATTGCTGTGGCGCACATCTGGTACTTCGATCGTAACTTCTTTTTTGCAGATGTCTTCTGTTCGTTCTTGAAAGGTATCGCCCACTCGTTCAATGGTTCTTTTATAGATACTAACCGTTACTTTCGTGCGTTCAAAAATTACGGGAGGGAGGGGGCCGCCGGGATTCTGGTTCGGTGGTTGGTTTTGCGATTGGGCAAAGGATGAGCAGGACATAATAAGTGCGAGTAAAGCGATTGAGTATTTCAAGTTGGACCTCGTTGTTTAAGTTTAAAGTTTTAAATTCAAAAAATCAGTGGCGCCTGAAGATGAGGCTATCTCACCCAACCGGAGAGTCAACCGATCCAGAATACATTTTGAAGACACCTTGTCTTCACTGGCCATTCGAGGTGCGTGAAAAATCTGCCGCGAATGGTGCGCGGATCAGCAAATAGATGCTTGGCCTCTGAACTTGTGCTAAACCCTCCCGCATGCAAACGACCAAAGTTAAATTCACAGTGGCATACGACGGCACAGGATACTGTGGCTGGCAAAAACAGAAACCCGAGGATCAGGTTTCTGTGGCCCAGGTTATCGAAGAAGCACTTTGCCGTATCTTCAATGAAAAGATCGTGTTGTTTGCATCCGGCAGAACCGATGCCGGGGTTCATGCCCTGAATCAGGTTTGCCACTTCTCGACCTCCCGTAAAATTGATCCGGCTAAGAAATGGGACCTGTGTTGGGCTTTGAATTCCCAGTTGCCGGCCGGAATCGTGGTAAAAAAGGCCTGGATCGCGCCCCAAGAGTTTCACGCAACTCTTTCGGCGACCCATAAAACGTACCGCTATCTATTAATGAATAAACCCCGCAAAAGTGCCCACTTGTCCCGCTACGCGGCTTGGGAAAGAATGCCGATTGATATCGAGCATCTAAAGCAAAGTTCTAAATTTCTGTTGGGAAATCAAGACTTTAAGAGCTTTCAGTCGGTCGGAACACCGGTTAAAGACACCATCCGTGAGATCTATAAAGCGGACTGGGAGTGGCGCAGATCCGGGGTTTTGCAATTTACGGTGACCGGCAGTGGATTCCTGAAACAGATGGTACGGAACATCGTGGGCACGTCCTTGATGATCGAGAAAAAAGGGCTAAGTCCTGAATATATGAAGGAAATTATCGCTGCCCAGGATCGTAAAAAGGCCGGTCCGCCAGCGCCCGCTGAGGGCCTGTACCTTATGAAGGTTTATTATCCCAAGAACCTTGACAATGGGTGCCTAGAACTTTAAAACATCCCTTCCCGCAAACATAGTGTAAGAGCCCGTTGTTAAACTCAAACATCATATTTGCCGAATGCACGGACGGTAAACCCGGACATTCAAATTAAACTGGAGAACCCTAATAATGAAAACTTTCAATGCAAAAGCAGAAGAAGTTGAAAGAAAATGGTTGATCGTTGATGCCGCTGACCAAAAAGTTGGTCGTGTAGCTACACACGTTGCAAACATTCTTCGTGGTAAAAACAAAGCTATCTACACTCCGAACGTAGACACTGGTGACTTCGTTATCGTGATCAACACGGACAAGATGGAACTTTCTGGAACTAAATGGGATGACAAAAAATACTACCGTCACTCTCGTTTCTTCGGTTCTATGAAAGAAATGACAGCAGCTCAAGCGAAAGAGAAAGATTCAACTTTCATCATTCACGAAGCTGTTCGCGGTATGCTTCCAACAAACAAGCTATCTCGTCATATCATCATGAAAATGAAAACTTACACTGGCGCAGAGCACCCACACGCTGCTCAAAAACCAGAACTTCTAACACTTCCAACTAAGAAGTAATTGGAGAGGATAGAATATGGCAGCAGCAGAAAAATTCTTTTATGCAACTGGAAGAAGAAAAACGTCATCAGCACGTGTTTTCTTGAAGCCTGGTAAAGGCACTATCACTATCAACGGTAAAAAATCTGAAGATTACCTTAGCCGTATGCAATCTCGCATGGTTATCGTACAGCCTTTGGATCTTTTGAATCAAATCGGTAAGTTCGACGCAAACATCACTGTAGCAGGTGGTGGTGAGTCTGGACAAGCTGGTGCGATCCGTTTGGGTATCACTCGTGCATTGATCGCTTTCAACCCAGAGTTCAAAGCAACTCTTAAGAAAGCTGGATTCATCACTCGTGATCCTCGTATGGTTGAGCGTAAAAAATACGGTAAAGCCGGCGCTCGTCGTAGATTCCAATACTCTAAACGTTAAAATTTGGAGTGTCCGAATCTGGACCAGAACAGAAAAGGGAGCCTATGGCTCCCTTTTTTTATGTCTAAAACACATCCCCATGTTTATATCTGCTTAATGAATTCCGCGTAACTGGGCATTGATTGCCACAATGGTAACTTCATCCTCAATCGAGATCGAGGGTGTATGAAGTTTGCGATCGCAATAATCATTTTGTTCCTGTTAAATCTGGCCGCTCAGTTGGCAAATGCCACACCGGTGAATGACACTTGGACGGGAGTTGTGGCCCGGGCCGGGGAGTGCAAGGCAGTTATTGTTCAAGATGCCTACTTTACGTATTTCGGTAAAAACGGTGAGGTTGGTAAAGCCCTTATTGTGAAAGCTCAAATTCGCAACGATGCCTACCACAAGACAGTTCATATGATTCACGAAAATGGACAGACCGATTTGGCAGAGAACTCGCCCAGTGCTTCCCGCGTGCGTATCGACTATCAAGGTCAGGTTGGCAATATGGATCAAGTGGAGCTGACTGACAGAACTGTTGGTCTGGAGCTTTCAGGATTGTACCGTCTGGCGGTGACGATGGCGGGAGTGACTTCTGATTGTGTCTTTCAAGTCGATCGAAAATAAAAAAAGCCCCGACATTTCTGTCGAGGCTTGTCTTGTGAAAATAAAGTCCTATTTCAATTTTTCCCACAGGTAAGTCGTCTTTAGTGACTCCCACAAAATACTCTGCTCGATATTTGCATTTCCGGCGTGGCCGCCTTCGATGTTTTCATAGTAGTACACGGGATGCTTTTGCTCTTTCATGCGAGCGACAAATTTTCTTGCGTGACCAGGGTGAACGCGGTCGTCCTTGGTGCTGGTTAGAACCAGAACTTCCGGATATTTCGCGGAAGGGCTGAGCTTTTGATAGGGCGAGTATTTCAAAATAGCCTCGCGCATTTTCGGGTCATCGGGGTTTCCGTACTCATCCATCCAGCTCGCACCAGCCAGAAGTTTGTGGTAGCGAAGCATATCCAGCAATGGCACGGCGATGATCGCCGCATTGTACAGATCAGGGCGAAGTGTGATTGTTGCTCCGACCAGAAGTCCTCCGTTGGATCCTCCGGAAATTGCCAGATGATCCGGGGAAGTGATTCCGCGTTTGATCAGGTCTTCAGAGACAGCGATATTGTCTTCATAGACTTTGTAGCGATTTTCTTTCAACACAGCTTTGTGCCAATTTGGACCGAACTCTCCACCACCGCGAAGATTTGTCAGAACGTAGACGCCGCCTTTTTCAGACCAGACTTTACCAAGAGCGCTCATATAACTCGGGGTCATGGAATATTGAAACCCACCGTAGCCATATTGAAGAGTTGGATTCTTGCCATCCATTTTCATGTTCTTTTTGTGAACAACGAAATAAGGGATTTTCGTACCATCTGCGCTGGTGGCTTCATAGCGGGACGTCGTGAGAGTTGATGAATCAAAACGTCGAGGTGATTCCTTTAACAGCGTAAACTTATTGGTTGCGTCTGAGGCGTCGCCCACAAATGTGGAAGTGGGAGTCAGGAAGTCCGTGTAAGAAGCCAGGTATAAGTCAGACTCTTCATCGGAGTCATAACAGGAAGCCATGCCGTTTTCACCCAACGCAACGGATTCTGTTTTCCAGGTGTTTGGAGCGGTGAATGTGACTTTCTCCATCTTGGTCAAAATATTATCTGAAACTACTGTGATAAGATGATTCTTTGTGTAGCAAGCTGTTTCAATAAAACGTTTATCTGTCGGAGCGAAAACCACCTGCAGGCTATCCAAAGCGGAATCGCCCTTGCTGATTTGATCTAATGGAAGGGCCAGTAAAGAACCTGATTTGAAGTTCCTGAAATCAGATCTTAGTTCGATGAACAAATTGCCTTTGAAAAGGCCCCAGGTCTCAGCATCCTCAGGTTTGGGAATCTGAATGCTTTTTCCAGTAGGATCCAGGTACCAATTTTTAGTGGAAAAAAAGCCTTTGCGAACTTGATAGAAATGGTGGGGCTTGCCTTCGTCGTATTGAGTGTAGGCATAGGCTGACATATCAGTTTTGTTGGCTTCTACCAAAGTTTCAGCTGAACTAAGAGGTGTACCGCGCTTCCATGTTTTTACGATACGAGCGTAACCAGAGTCAGTCAGAGATCCTGGACCCCAGTCAGTGCCAACGAAAAGAGTATTTTCGTCTTTCCAATAGGCGTTGGTTTTTGCTTCGGGAATCTGGAAGCCATCTTTTACAAAGGATTTTGTTTTTAGGTCGAACTCACGAACCACGACAGCGTCTTTTCCGCCGCGGGACAAGTGAAGAAGGACTCGGTCATATCCGGGTTTGCGGAAGCTTGCGCCTTTCCATACCCAGTTTTCCTTTTCAGATTTGGCCAATTGATCCAAATCCAGAATGACTTCCCATTTCGGATTTGCTGTTTTGTAGCTATCAATGCTGGTTTTGCGCCATAGTCCGCGGGAGTTCTTTTCATCCTGCCAGAAGTTGTAAAGTTCCCCATTTGTCAGGGAGACGGCGGGAGTGCGGTCTTTCGCAAGGAAGATTTTGCGATAGTCAGCTTCGATGCTTTTGAATGCGGGATCATTTTTGAAATGCTTAAGCGTGATGTCGTTCTCGGATTTCGCGAAATCCAGGGCTTTTTGTCCCTCGACTTCCTCGAGCCAAATATAAGGATCTTGAGATTGCATGGACATGAGTTCTTGCTCCTTTTGGACAGAGGAGCTGGTGCAGCCTGAAACCAAAATGGCTGCAATCAAGAATTTGAAACGAGAAGAGGGGTTCATTTGCGCTCCGATGTGATCTAAAAATTAAAGATCAGATCGGAGCCGGAGACAAGGATTGCGCTTTACGCCGCAGCTTTTTCTGTATCCCAACCGGCCTTTTTGCGGCCGTTCAGCATCAAATTAAGCTCGTCAGTTGCTGCGCTTAGCGATTCGGCTTCGCCCATCAGTACACTGGAGGATTGAGACAGGTCTTCTGCCACGGCTGCGTTAGTCTGAGTCGTTTTGTCGATCTCACTCATAGCCTGGCTTAACTGCTTGATACCCAATGCTTGCTGTTGGCAGGCTTCGGAAATCTCGCCATTCAGGGCAGAAACCTTTTCGATAGAAGTAATAATTTTAGTCAGTGCTGAGCCGGAGTTGTCCGCAACTTTAGTTCCGCGTTCCGCTTGCCCAACGCTCTCTTTGATCAAGCCACTGATTTCTTTGGCAGCATTGGCAGATCTTTGTGCCAGAGTTCTGACAGCGTCTGCGACGACCGCAAAACCTTTTCCTTGCTCGCCAGCACGTGCGGCTTCAACCGCTGCATTCAGAGCCAGAAGGTTGGTTTGGAAGGCGATGTCATCAATGACGGAGATAATTTCCTCGATTTTTTTAGAACCGGTGTAGATCTCTTTCATATAAGTGATCAGTTGTTCGATTTCTTTACCACCTTCGGTGGCAGCGCGATTGCTTTCCGTGGAAAGTGTCGCAGCCGTGGCAGCGCCCTCGGCATTTCTTTGGATCATGCTGGACATTTCCTCCAAAGAAGCCACGGTCTCTTCGATTGAGGCAGCTTGAGTTGTTGATGACTGGGAAAGCTTCACATTTGATTCAGAGATGCTTTGTGATTTTGAAGTGGTTTCGGTCACAGAGTGATGAACACGGTCTACAACAAGCTTCAATGCATTGACCAGGCGTTTTTGGAACAGGAAGCCCATGCTGATAACCGAAAGAACCAGTACACAGATCATCCCAAGAAGTATTTGTTTTTTCTGAGTGCTGTCTTTGTCAGCTGAAGCCAGAAGTTCTGCTGTTTTTTTGTCAGTCTCTGTTGCAGCTTTATCCATTTGTTCAAATATTTTTTCTGCAATCGGATTTAAATTGTTCAGGATCTTGTTGGCAGATGTTGGTAAGTCGTTTTTAGCCAAGGAAGCTTGTATGTCAGTCCAGCTGGCTTCGTATTTTTCCAAGTCAGCATTGATGCTGTTGCAGTTTTCACCGCACTTTGCTTTCAGGGATTTTAATTCCTTTAAGAAGCCACCTACCAGCTCAACACGGATATCACGTGAATCTTTGTCAGTATCAGCAGCAATTGGCAGGATGTTGGAGTGAACCAAAGCCATGGATTTAATGATTTTATTTTGAATCGACAAAGAGGAAATGCCAAATTCACTGACGCTTCCAAGTGTCGTAAGCGCTTTTTGGCTTGTGTAAAAGAAAGCGCATCCTACTAGCAATACAAAAGATGCAGATGCAAATACATACAGTAACAATGATTTCCCGATGCCGATTTTCTTGAACACACGAAACTCCTTAGCATTTCTACCTATCTTTGATCGGTGTTGAGGACGAAAACTTAACCGAATTTTAAACACCTTTTCGTTGCAGATCGTTCATTTTCAAGACCTTGGTCATGTAAACTTGGAGTGTTTTACGGATGTTGGTCCTGAACCATCAAAACTAAAGTCGGGGTTAATCTCTTGACCTTCGTCAAACAATGTCAAGATTCATTGACCGAAAATCGAGGGAACTTCAGGCTTTCATGAGGACACCAAATGGAGGATGTTTATGGCAAAATGGGTCTTGATGACTCTGGCTACTGTGACACTTTTCTCTGGCCACGCAATGGCACAAGGCAAAGTTGAACTGGTTCAAGCGGCAGTTAAAAAAGCATGCAGCAAAGATATGGCGAATGACGAAGCTCTAAGACAAGTTAAGAATCTTTTCTTATCTTGTGTACCAGGGGACAAAGTCGACGTGGATGGCTGTAAAGTTCCATGTTTGAAAGAAAACGCTGGCGCCGTTGTTGGTCAATAACATCTCAAGGAAATTAACATCATGAAAAACAATTTTAAAAAAATCTCAGCAGCATTTATCGCAGGTATGTTGATGGTTCCGACAGTTAACGCGGCTACTCTTGAAGAACGCGTTTCTGAGTTGGAAGCAAATCAATCCCTGAACATCTTTAACTTCAGCGGAATGTTTCAAACTCGTTTTGATGATATTCTTAAAGCGTCACAAACTACCCCGAATACAGCCGGGAATCCGGCGTTTGATAATAGTGATTTGACGTATCTTCGTATGAAGTTTCAGTTTAATGTCGATGCCAATATTTCAAAAAATGTTAAGTTCTATTCGCGCTTAACCACGACGAAGCACTTCAATACGTTCTATCAGCAGGATCTAGCGGCAGCGACTGATTTGACATCTGCCAATTCTTACCGCGACTCCCATGTTGTGCTTGAAAAAGCTTACGCGGATTTCACGATCCCAGATACGGGCCTAAATTTCTTCATTGGACGTCTGCCAACAGTTGATGGTCAGCCACAGAATTACAAAGACGGTCGTGCCCGCATGGGTACTTACCCAATGTTGAGCTACAATTCCGTACTTGATGGTATGGGTTTATCTTATAAATTGGATCAATATATGCCAGAAGGTCACCAGTTGGCATTACGTGGTCTTTATACTCCATTTGGTCAATACTATGCAGGCTCGAACGGCACATATACGAATGCGCCAACAAACGGGCAGGGTGCAAATGTGAAAACAGCTGCGCCTGGCTATGGACTTATGATCGACTACGCTGTGAAGGATTTGAGCTGGGCTGACAATATGGGCTTGGTTTTGTTGAACTTCCAAAACTCCGATCTATATATTCCGGCTTCGGGAGGATTGTCTGACACCGGTAATCTAACAATCGGCATCGGTGGAACTACTTTGGCTTGGGAGTTAAACGGAATCGCACATTCGGGTTGGGATTTGTCATTGAGTTACCTTGCCAGCAAGTTGAAATCTAACGGTATCCTTAGCTCGGGCGCGCCAGTTGGTTTTGACACGAACTCATCCAGTGACGAAAATAAGGGAGATGTGTTCTTGTTATCAACTCGTTATACGCTGGGGACGTGGATCCTGGGTGGTGAATGGGTTCATGGTTCAGAGGATTCGTTTTACTATGCAACTGCTGCAGAAGAACTTACTAACTTCTATGGTACGCGTGGTGAGGGTTACCATCTTTATGTGACAAAAAAATTCGCCCAAAATGTCGCTTTCCGCGTGGGTTATATGTTGCAAGACTATGACTATACGCCGGCAACTGTCGGTGCTGCGTCCGCGACAGATCGTAAGATCGAAACTGCTTACGCAAATCTTCGTATGGATTTCTAATCGAATTAGTTTTCGTTTCCTGATTTGATAAAAAAAAGGCCGGTGCAATTGCATCGGCCTTTTTACTTTGGACAGAGTGTGTCCGCAATATACTAATTACTTAGTGCAAGAAACTGGGTAGATGTTGCCGTTAGCAGCCATGAAGCCAGAGTATGAACCATTGTCAGCGCTAACACCGAAGAAACCAGTGTTTCTGATTACGCCGTCATCAGTTTGCGCAGACTTTTCAGTCAAAGCCAAAGTTTGCAAGTAACCTTGTTTCAATTGGTTCGCAACAGTGCCTTTATCCAATTGAGCGAAGAAAGTGGAAGAACCAGTTTTTTCTTTAACTTCCATAGTCAGGAAATCAACAGAAGTATCGTCACCGATAGTGATGTTGATTGTTGCTGCTTTACCTTTGGAAGGTGCAGAGCATTTCAAAACAGTGGCATCAGCAAAAGCTGTAGAACCCGCAAGAACAAGAGCTGCTACGATCATTTTTTTCATTGAAGTCTCCTTAGTTGTTTAATTATTCAGTGGACCAGAACGAGGCTATTTCACCGACTATGGTCTAGCAACGCAAATGCATTGCGCAATATATGCGACTTGAACTCTATCACTGTAAGAACACACAGAATTTCGCAGTACCAAGGTCAAGTTCCTTACAGTCTTACCGATAGGTCATAAACGGGGGATAGTGATGAATAAAGGCGGATTGGTAGTTCTGGCCGGGTGTCTCATATTGGGATTTCAAAACTGCAGTCAGTCGAATCTGTCTGCCTCTGAGCTTCCTTCTCCTTCCAGCCATGTGGTCACTCCTGCATTAGGTGCTGACGCTGAATCATCTGCCATCACATCCGTTGAAGTTCCCGTCCCACAAGGAATCTTGTCGATTGATTCAAAGACTGGCCGAATTCAAGTGATCGATTCCTCGCAATCAGTGATCGAAGAATCCTGTCTGCAGCCTGCCGACTTGGCGGAACTACAAAGCTATCTGAAAGCGGGAAGTATCTGTGGCAAGCCAGTTCCTGAAGAGGACGTCATGTGTGCGCAATCTTATAGTGCGGGGTATGTATCGCTGATTCTCAATGATCAAAAAATGAATCTGGGCGAAAGCTATGATTCATGCGGCAGAGGTTATAAAGATATCTGTGATGAACAGGTAGCTCAATCTTTCCGCGGCCTGGTGGCATATATCCAGAAGAATTTCCACGGCATGCTTTGCGAATAGTACGAAAAAAAAAGGCCAGTGCAAATGCACCGGCCTTTTTTGTTTTTTGAATAAAGTAAGTCCTTACCTTAGAGGCCCAGCGTGCTGCGAACTTTTGTGAAGGCATCGCCCAGCTTGGAGCGATCCGGAGCTGCACCTTGTGCGAAATCCGGTCTGCCGCCACCTTTACCGCCCATGATTGCGGCTACTTCCTTCAGAACGTCTCCGGCTTTGTGGTCGCCAGTAATGTCTTTGGAAACAGATACAATAATAGGGTTTGAGCCATCACCTTGACCCACGACCACAACAATTCCGGATTGGATTTTGTTTTTCAAGTCGTCAGTGACTTTTGCCAAAACTTCGCGGTCATCCATCGGCACATCTGCCAGAACAAGTTTGGCGGCAACGCCGGATTTGGATTTAAACGTCATCGCTTTGCCAGCCAACTCGTCAACATTCACTTGGCCACCTTGAAGTTTCTTGATTTCCTTCTCAAGGGATTTGACCTGCTCTTTGATAGTCTCAACACGGTTTGCAAGTGTTGCCTTTTCGCCAGTGATTTCAAGGTGCTTCAAGTAGTGAGCGGATTTTTGCAATCCTGCCGCAGCCAATGCTTCATCCAAATGAACAATGGAGTTCATTGCGTATTTAACCGCTGCATCGCCAGTGATGGCTTCCACGCGACGAACGCCAGAGCTTACGCCGGATTCAGACACGATTTTAAAGAAGCGGATGCTGGAAGTGTTCTTCACGTGAGTTCCACCGCACAGCTCGCAAGAGAAATCCCCCATAGTCAGAACGCGTACGTCTGTGGAGTATTTTTCACCGAACAAGGCCATAGCCCCTTTTTCGATGGCTTGTTTGTGTGGCATCAACTCAGTTTGCACATCCAGGCTGCGAGCGATCTGCTCGTTCACCATGTCTTCGATCTTGCGGATCTCTTCTGTGCTTACCGGTTTGTTGTGTGTGAAGTCGAAGCGAGTTTTTTCAGCATCAACCAGGGAGCCCGCTTGTGTCACGTGAACACCTAGAACTTTACGAAGTGCTGCGTGCAACAAGTGAGTTGCGGAGTGGTTGCTGGCTGTGTTTCTTCTTTCAACAGGATCAACGCCAGTCACCACTTTTGCGCCGACCTTGAAGGAACCGTGTTCCACTTCCACATGATGAAGAACAATGTCGTCAATTTTAGTCGTATTGGCAACGCGGGCACGGTTGGTATCAAGCATGATGTAACCAACGTCGCCGGCCTGGCCGCCGCCTTCTCCGTAGAATGTTGTCGCATCAAGGATGATCAAGCCGGTGTCGCCCGTTTTAAGCTCGTTAACAACGGATTGACCGTTGGACAGGGCCATCACCGTACCATCACCGATAGTGCCGTTGTATCCCAGGAATGTTACGGATTTTCCGGACTGCAAGTAGTCCTTTGCAAACTTAATCATGTGAGCTTCGTCAGCTCCCATGGATTTGCCTTTCCAAGAAGCCTTGGATTTGGCGCGATTTGCTTCCATCTCTTTTTCGAAAGCCTCTTCGTTCACTTCGATGCCGTTTTCATTCGCAATCACGCGAGTAAGATCAGCAGGGAAGCCGTAAGTGTCGTACATGCGGAATACCACTTCGCCGGAAAGTTCTTTTGTTCCAGCTGCTTTGGCTTTGGCAAGTTCTGTAGTCAGGATCTCAGTGCCTTTATCCAGCGTCGCCAAGAAACGATCTTCTTCGTCACGGATGGTATTCAGGATATGATCACGACGAGTCACAAGCTCAGGGTAAACGGCACCCATGGAGTCGATCAAAGCTTCAGCCATACCTGGCAAGAAAGACTTATCAGCAGAAAGCTTACGACCATAACGAATCGCACGTCTCATGATTCGGCGAAGAACGTAACCACGGCCTTCGTTTGATGGCAATGCACCGTCAGCAATCAGGAATGAAGTGGAACGGCAGTGGTCAGCAAGAACGCGAAGTGCAGATGTTGTTTCTGCGGCTTTTGCGTCTGTTGCCAATACCTTTTTGTCTGAGATGTATTTTACGTTTCCGATTTTGCAAGCAAGTTGAATCATCGGTTGGAACAAATCCGTATCGTAGTTGTTGAACTGACCCTGCATAGCTGCAGTCACGCGCTCCAGACCTGCACCTGTGTCCACAGACGGTTTTGGCAGTGGAGTCAAAGTTCCTGGAGGATTTTCAAAGTACTGCATGAATACCAAGTTCCAGATTTCCACGAAACGGTCTTCACCAGCTTCGATACCTTTGAACGGATCTGCAATTGTTCCAGCGTCAGGGCCGTGATCGTAGAAGATCTCTGTACAAGGACCGCAAGGACCGGTGTCGCCCATTTTCCAGAAATTGTCTTTGTCGAAGCGGAAGATGCGATCGCGAGGGATGCCTTCCTGGTTGTGCCAAATGTCGGCTGCTTCATCGTCAGAAATGTGAACCGTTACATAAAGCTTTTCTTTTGGAATCGCCAAAGTTTTTGTCAGGAATTCCCAAGCAAAGTGAATCGCGTCTTTCTTAAAGTAGTCACCAAAAGAAAAGTTACCCAACATTTCAAAGAATGTGTGGTGACGTGCTGTGAAGCCCACGTTTTCCAAGTCATTGTGTTTACCACCAGCGCGCACGCATTTTTGCGAAGTCACGGCACGAGAGTAATCCCTTTTCTCAAGACCCAGGAAAGTGTTTTTGAACTGATTCATTCCGGCGTTTGCGAAAAGCAACGTCGGATCGTTCTCAGGGATCAATGAAGAAGAGGAGACAGCTTTGTGTCCGTTCTTCTCGAAGTATTTAATAAAAGCATTTCTGATCTCAGAGCTTTTCATAGATAACCTTTCTAACGGTCTCGGAATCAAACCCACGGGCAGCAAGCAGGCGTCCTACGCGCGCTTTGTCCTCATGGGAAAATTTAAAATCTTCATCAAACTTGTTGGCAACAATGGCCAGTGCCTTTTTCAGTTCAAGTGCACTGTCGGTCTCTATTGAAGGAAGGCCTTTTTCCTCAAGGTAACCGTTAATATAGTTTATACCTTTGTTGCGCAGGTGGAGCATGTCTGCCAATCGATAGGCAAGTTCCGAAGGCTCCTCCAACCAATTCTTATCCTTGGCATAGGAAATGGCTTCTTCGATTGCTTCGAGTCCACCCTCAACATCTGCAAACTTGCCGGACAATTTCGTTCTGAGTTCTGCTTCAGAATGTTCGCGACGTGCAATTATATCCATGATCTTGCGTTTGGCAGCGATCTTGGTTTCCTTGCTTTCATCCAGTTTTTGTTGCGGGTCTTTTTGTTCAGACATAGGCAGTTCCAAACTACTGTTACTGCCTAAGCAAGTCATGCTTTTTTCAGTGTAATTTCGGTCAGTTCGCAGAAGGTGCCAAGCCGTAAACTAGGCCCCCAGTAACCCGTTCCTTGATTGACATAGAGCTGCATATTTTTAATGCGGTAAAGGCCTTTCGGGTAGCGCTGAAAGAAAACGATCAGGAAGTTCCAAGGGAAGAACTGTCCACCGTGTGTATGCCCGGAAAGTTGCAGATCGAAGCCTTTGTCGCAGGCTTTGTCGGCAATGGCGGGTTGATGCGCCAGGAAAATCTTGAAAGCCTCAGGTTTCTGTTCGGAAACCAGCTTTTCAAGGTCGGCGGGTTCCTTGCCAAACTGGCGGGCCGCCGGGTCAGCGATTCCTGAAATCTGCAAGGTCGCGCCGTTGATTTCAAGGGTTTCGGTTTGATTCACAAGTACGTGATAACCGATGGAGCGGAATGCGGCTAAGCCCTCGTCAATATTCCAGTAGTACTCGTGGTTGCCGGCCACAAAATAGCAACCATGCTTTGCGCGAACAGTTTTAAGCAGATCAAATTCGGGCAGATGGCGAATGGCGTGATCGTCCAGAATGTCACCTGTGAAAACCACAATATCAGCATCCAGTTGATTGATCTTGCTTACTAAATTGCGCACGAAATTGACCGGCAGGCCCGCTGCCAGATGCAGATCTGTAACGTGCACGATGCGCAGATTGTTTAAGCCCGAAGGCAGTTTGTCGAATTGAACATTCAGTTTGATGACCTTGGCGCCCAATCGGACCACCAAAGTTCCCAGCAAAAGTAAAATAAATGGAACCACCAAAAGAATTCCCGTGGCCTGGGCGCTGTAAAGCTGGGTGCCGACAAACTCAGGCTGGGTGAAATTCAAAATAAAACCCACCAGATCACGCAGTATTACGAAGGAAAGTAAAAAGCTCATATAGGCCATCGAGAAATGGGCGGCGCTGAAATAGGGATCATGCCATGGTTTCGGCGTGGAGCGTGCCTCACTTCGCGACCAGAAAAACAATGGCATTGAGATGACGATGGCAAACAAAGTCGCAACGAATCCGACAACAAACAGGGCTTGTCCGATTGAAAGATCAGCATGCCTTACCAATTGATGGGTTATGTAAATAAAAATCGCAAAGAACAAACCGACGATAATCGCTTTAAATGCTGCCATTCCATTTTTATATCACGGGGGATTGTGTTTGCACAGGAAGTTGCAAAAACACAAATCCTCGAAGAGGCGCGTCAGTGATAAAATTTTATGAATGGTGGAGGTGTGTAGTGGCAATGAATAATGACTTCAAACAAGCTCGGGACTTTCTAATTTTGCATCGTGCGGATTACGACTATGCCACCAGAGAGTTTAAATGGCCGGAGCTGGTGAATTTTAATTGGGCCTTGGATTACTTTGACCCGATGGCTGAGGGCAACGGCAATCTGGCTTTGTGGATCACAGGTGGGGAAGGCAAGGAAGAGAAGTACACTTTCGCAGACATGTCGGCCCGCTCCTCTCAAGTGGCAAATTATCTTCGTCGGCTGGGGTTGAAGCGTGGGGATCACGTTTTGATGTACATGGGAAACGAAACGGCTTTGTGGGAATTGATGCTGGCTTGCATGAAGCTGGGTGCGGTGATGATTCCGACCAGTCCCTTGGTTTCATTGGATGAACTTCAGGATAGATTGGTTCGCGGCGAAGTGAAGTTGATTGCAACCACAGTGCGCGATGCTGGGAAGTTTGACGTTCAGACGCCGTCGGCAATCAAGCTGACAGTGGACGGGTCTTTCGAGGGCTGGCAGAACTATGCCGATGCCACTCAGGAAAGTGCGGAGTTTAAACCTGACGGTGATACCAAGGCGACAGATCCACTTCTGCTTTATTTTACTTCGGGAACGACGGCGAAACCCAAAATTGTTGAACACTCTCATCAAAGTTATCCGGTGGGACATTTATCAACGATGTATTGGATCGGTTTGCGTCCCGGCGACATTCACATGAATGTCAGTTCTCCGGGTTGGGCCAAGCATGCATGGAGCAGCTTCTTTGCTCCATGGAATGCAGAAGCGACGGTGTTTATCCATCGCCATGAACGCTTTGACGCCAAAATCATGATGGAGACGATGGAAAAAAACCGCGTCACTTCGGTGTGCGCGCCACCCACAGTATGGCGAATGTTGGCTGCGGAGGGTTTAAATCAGTACAAAATGAATTTGCGTGAAGCGGTCAGCGCCGGAGAGCCTTTGGATGCGGAGATCATTCGCACTTATCAGGATGCGTGGAAGGTGACCTTGCGTGATGGCTATGGTCAGACTGAAACCACTGCGCAAATAGGAAACTGTCCGGGTCAGGAAGTGCATCCAGGTACAATGGGAAAACCATTGCCGGGTTATAAAATCGCTCTCTTGGATCGGGACAATAACCCCGCTGACGAAGGGGAAGTTTGCATTGATTTGGGTGCCCGTGCCATTGGTGTTATGACGGGATACCGGGAGTCTGATATTGCGAAAAATACGACGGCCTCCTACTACCGAACTGGTGATATGGCGGCAAAGGGTGAGCACGGTGATTTTGTTTTTGTGGGACGCGGAGATGATGTGTTTAAGTGTTCGGACTATCGCATCAGTCCGTTTGAAATTGAAAGCGTGCTGCTTGAGCATCCGGCTGTGCGCGAGGTGGCCGTGATTCCAAGCCCGCATCCGTTGAGGCAGAATGTCCCGAAGGCTGTAATCTTTTTAGCTAAAGGTATGGAGCCGACCCGGGAGCTCGCATTGCAAATATTGAATCACTCACGTTCACGTTTGACCCCATTTAAACGTGTACGCCGTCTTGAATTTGGTGACTTGCCTAAGACTGCCTCAGGCAAAATTCGTCGGGTGGAGTTGCGTGTTCGTGAGCAAAAACGAGTAGCTGCGAATGAAAAATCCCAATATGAGTTCTGGGAGGAGGATTTCAAAGCGGTCCTGCCTGAAAGTTGGTCTCAGGATCTGCCATAGGTAGTGTGGACTAATATGCACTCGCATTCGAAAAATATTGGACGTAGTTCCGGCGCAGATGTCCTCTTTTCTTGATTAAATTGAAGTCACCAACCTGGAGTGGAGATCTTGGTTGGTGATGTTCATAAACAACTGGAGAGAGGTTATGTTGGAGCAAGAGAAGGAAGTTGCAAGAGAGACGGGAAAAAAAATCTTACATTCTATTTTGCATGAGATGTTGGATCATGCGGAGAAGGTCGTTGTGAACTACTCAGTGGGCGAACGCACGACGGTCTACAGAGTCGAGTGTCATCCACAAAGTCTGGGTCAGCTGATTGGCTCAAAGGGAAAAAACATCGGCGGCATCCGTGCGGTGATTTCAGCAATGATGGCAAGAAAAGGCATTCGCGCTATTATCGAGATCCCTTATGTGGCCCAGAACAATCGAATGGAATTTGCAGAGTAGTGTTCAGATTGGCGAAGCTCTCTCGAAGTGCAAGTCTTCCGTGGCACTTCGTAAAGAGAGAGAGCCTCGCTTCAAAATATAATCAAAAGCGGACCTTCAGTATTAGGCAGGTCCGCCGCCAAAGTCGAATCGCTAATTTTAATACCACCCATAAGTTTAACTCGTTGCGACACGCCTAAGTATTGGGCGCTCAAACCCCGCCGAAGCGCAGCGAAGGAGGGATTGGGATTGCCTCCTTTTAGGGGGCGTCGTACCTCTGTGGAATGAGAAAATTCCTTCTTAAATTGGCTACATTTTTTGGCGTCGGCCTGAGTCCCAAGGCGCCGGGAACCGTTGCTACAATTGCTACAGTCCCAGTGGTTTTGCTTTTTAACTGGGCGGGCCCGTTGTTTTACATGGTCGCAACTGTGATCTTGTTAGGTTTGGGAATTTTGGCGGCGCAAGCCTACGAGGATGTTAAGGGTGGTCATGATCACAGCGAAATCGTTATCGATGAAGTTGTTGGTTTTCTGGTCGCAATGGTTTGGATGCCTTTGACGTGGCAGGCCATTCTAATTGGTTTTGTGTTGTTCAGATTGCTGGACATTACGAAGCCTTTATTCATAGGATATTTAGATAAGAAGATCCAAGGAGGTCTTGGTGTGATGGTTGATGACGTTGCCGCTGGTATTGTTGTCAGTCTGATCATGCAGTTTCTTTACACTCAAACCAACTGGTTGGGTGCACAGGTTTTGGTCGGTTAAATGACTGAGTCACGTGATAAGAAGCTCCAAGAGTTCATTCGATCCCTTCGCGACCAAAAACTCACAGTGGGTTTTGCGGAAAGTTGTACTGGAGGTGCACTTTCGGCTTTTTTGACAGAGCAAGCAGGTATATCCGACATCTTTTTAGGCTCTGTGGTTTCTTACTCTAACGAGGCGAAGGTGGATCTTCTGGGGGTCCGTCGAGACACTCTCATGCAAGAGGGTGCGGTGAGCGAGTCAGTCGCTCGTCAAATGGCGCACGGAGTGCGTCGACAGCTGAAAACAGATTGGTCTGTGGCAGTTACAGGTATTGCTGGTCCGAGCGGTGGAACACCGACGAAGCCAGTGGGCACTGTATGCTTCGCCATTGTTGGTCCGGGCTTTGAAAGCTCTCGAAAGGAATTCTTTTCGGGAGATCGCAAAACCATCCAGCAAGCGGCAGTGGACTTGTCCGTAAGTTGGCTGTGTGAAGTTCTCGACAGGAAATAAAAGAAAGTAGCCCCCGGCTGCTAAAAATTAACAATAAGAATTGTGGTGAGGAACCACATAAATAGAGAGGGACTAGGCAGATGGCAAATACAACTGTTGCAGATGCAAAAGCACAAAACGAGAAAAACAAAGCCTTGGAATTGGCAGTTTCGTCTATCGAAAAGCAATTCGGTAAAGGTTCAATCATGCGTCTGGGCGCGAACGACTCTTTGGTTAAAGACGTTGAAGCGATCAGCACTGGCGCGTTGAGCTTGGACTTGGCTCTTGGTATCGGCGGTCTTCCTAAAGGTCGTATCGTGGAAATCTACGGACCTGAATCTTCTGGCAAAACAACTCTTTGCTTGTCCGTTATCGCTCAAGCTCAGAAAAAAGGCGGCGTTGTTGCATTCGTGGATGCAGAGCACGCTTTGGACGTAAACTACGCTCGTAAATTGGGTGTTAACACTGAAGACATGTTGATCTCTCAACCAGACACTGGTGAGCAAGCTCTTGAGATCGTGGAAACTCTGGTTCGCTCTGGCGCGATCGACGTACTAGTTGTCGACTCCGTAGCGGCTTTGGTTCCTCGCGCAGAGATCGAAGGCGACATGGGTGATTCTCACGTGGGTCTTCAAGCTCGTTTGATGTCTCAAGCTCTTCGTAAATTGACAGCAGCTGTGAACCGTTCAAACACACTGGTTATCTTCATCAACCAACTTCGTATGAAAATCGGTGTGATGTTCGGTAACCCGGAAACAACTACTGGTGGTAACGCGTTGAAATTCTACTCTTCTGTTCGTTTGGATGTACGCCGTGTGGGCGCGATCAAAAACGGTGAGGACGTAACTGGTAACCGTACAGCAGTTAAAGTTGTGAAAAACAAAATGGCTCCTCCGTTCACTAAAGTTGAATTCGACTTGATGTACGGTGAAGGTATTTCTGAAGAAGGTGACTTGCTGGATTTGGCAGTGACTGCAAACATGGTTGAAAAATCTGGTGCATGGTTCTCCATCAATGGCGAGCGCATGGGTCAAGGCCGTGATGCTGCTAAGAACTTCTTGAAAGATCACCCAGAGTACATGACTGATCTTCGCAACAAAATCCTGGCTGCAAATGGTATCGGCAAGCTTTTGATCGATGCTGAAGGTAACAACGGCGAAGACCATGAAGGTACTGAGCCAATGGAGATGCCAACTGAAGATGCAGCTCCGAAAAAAGAAAAAGTAAAAAAGGCTAAGCACTAGTTGCTGCCGAAAGATATGAACATTGGAAACCCGCTCTTAAAAGGAGCGGGTTTTTTTATTTCATTGCCTGCCCCCAGTGATGGGCTTATTTTGGGTAAATGAAGTTTTGGTTTGTTGGAGTCATTCTTTTAATTCTTAGTGCCCCTTCCGGAGTGGTGTTGGCGGCCGAGCGCCAGGAGGTCTCTGTTGGGGCCTATGGGTTTGCTCCTTACTACGATATGGAAAAGGGTCGCGGAATTATTAATGACGTCTTAAAACAGCTGAACGACATGCAAAAGGATTTTGAGTTCAAATTATTGGAGATTCCAAGTCGCCGCCGCTATCAAAGTTTCACTGAACGTAAAATAGACATGATTTTCTTCGAAGATCCTCGATGGAGCTGGAAGGGGATTGAGCATTACTCCTTGCCATTGAAGATTGATGACTCTGAGGTTTACATAGCTCATCGCAAACGGGCGAAAAAACAAAGTTACTTCCATAAATTGGAAGGTAAAAGAATTGCCGGCATCGTGGGTTACCATTACCGTTTTGCTGAATTTAAAACGGACGAGCAGTTTCTTCGTTCCAAGTTCGATATCATTCTGGTGAATCACAATCAGGCCACGGTAAGAATGGTGCTGAATGATCGCGTGGACGTGGGGGTTGTGCCGCTATCCTATATCCGTCAGTATTTGCGCGAAAATCCTGAAAAGAATGATGAGATTCTAATTGGAGATAAAGTTGATCAGGATTATGACCTGCGCCTGATTGCAAACCCCAAGGCGGTGATTTCCAAAGAACGGCTGACCAAGTTAGTGGAAGGTCTGGTAAAAAAACCTTCTTATAAGGATCTGTTCTAATAAAAAAACCCGCTTCATCGAAGCGGGTTTTTTCGTTTTTAGCGTGCGAATGTTCCGTAAAGATAAACCGGATCCTGCACCCAAGTGCAGTGTTCATACGGTGGGCGGTGGTTGTCGCCAGGGTACCAGCGGCAGTCGCGGCGTTGGCGCATTTCGCGAAGAACTGAAACCTTCAGTGTGGTTGCGCCATTTTTCTCTTTGAAATCAATGTACATGCGGCGACCTTGAACCATCAAAGAGCAGCGGCCGGAATTGAAATCAAATTCGATGGCATCCACTTTGGGATTGGATTTTTTTCCAGTGATATGCACGGTCTTCAAGTTGCCGAAATAGGACTGGCAATTGTTATTCAAAATGTCAGTGCCCATTTCATTACGGAAGGACATGACAGGCTTGTTGCCTTCAAAGTTCAGAATAAGTTCCCCAGCCACTCCATTGAAGCGACCCGAATAAATGCCTTCGTATTTTTTTGCTTTTGAAAGATAAGCATTTGGCACGCGACCATCTTTGATTTCAACTGTCTTACATCCAACGGCTGCAAACAGCACCAAGCTGGCAACCAATACCTTAGCAAATGTCATTTTGACCCCCTTGCAGGAATGACTAAATCACAGGCATTGTTAGAGGGCAAAGAGAATCATCGAATCCGTGGTGCTTAAATACATTGGTGACTTGATTGCCTGTAATTCGCCCTGGGAACAAGATAGAGGCGTTCCACTGAACCAACATAAAGGAGTTCACATGAAAATCTTGGTTATCGCAGCGATGTTAGCCGGTAGCACTGCATGGGCCCAAATGCCAGATACTGGCAAAATGATGGATCAAGCCAAAGGCAAAGCCGCGGATGTAATGGCTGCTTGTAAAGAGGATAAGATCAAATTCTGTGACAAGATCACAGAAATGAATGCGATCAAAGAATGTTTGAAGAAAAATAAGGACGGATTGAGTGATGGATGTAAATCCACTTTAGGAGTAAAATAAAAAAACCCGCTCTTAGGAGCGGGTTTTTACTTTCAGGAGCTTTCGGAAACTATTTGTTCAATGCAATCTTTTGCTGTCTGCCCATCATGCCACTGGATTTCTTGGGTGATGATGCACGCACCACCTTTGCCATCCCGGCTTGATAAGGACTTAAGCTTGAAATTTTTTGGGTCTTAGTAATCGGTTTGGACTTGGGAGCCTTGATCGTCATTGGCTCAAGAACCAAAGTTTGATTCGCGGTCATCGTTGGTGGATTGTAAGCTGCTACAGGCGCCACAGGGGCTGTCTGTACGGCGGCCTTTGCGGACTTACGCAGAGGCATTTTTACGCTGGCCAATTTTTGAGTTTTCGCCACCACTGGTTTCGCAACCACGGGCTTTGCGAATGAAGCAGGCATGCGTTTTTGTGTGGGATCCACATAAGTCTTAACCAACAGTGGCGGATTGTTGGTTTTGGAACCCTTGGTCTCCGGAGCCTTGTAAACCACACGACGAGCGGGATAAATGCTCCAAGATTTTACAACGCGCTTTTGTTTCTTATAACCGGGCTCTGCTTTTAACGTAACTTTAAGATCATCGGAAGAAGACGATGTTCCCTGTGCGAATGCACAGAGTGGAGAAAGTGCCAGAAGTATCAAAACGATGCTATGTCTCATTTGAAGAACCTCAACATGGAAATCTATAAACGAATATGCAAGGCAAATGCCGTCTATAAACTATTCAGGTGTCAATGGAGGCATATAGTTGGCGAAGGATTGGACACTGTCTAAAATAAGTTAGGCAGTCAAAGTGATGCATTCATTATGAGTCAGTTAAAGTGGTGTCGCTTGTATTTGTCGCCCTGTTTCCCAGTGGCAGACCAGAGTCAAAATGTCCCTGAAATTTTCTGACATTCGCGTCAAATCAAACACCTTTCAGAAGAGTTATTTGAGACCTTGGCAAACAATTTGTATATGGGATCTTCGCGAGATAAAAAAACACCACTTAATCCGGGGGGATTTGAAATGAAAAAATTTGTTACTCTGTTTATGGTTCTGGCTTTTGTATCCACTTCATTCGCGGGTCGCGGGCATGGCGGTCACCATGGTGGTGGTCGCGGCGGACATCACGGTGGCGGTCATCATGGTCCTCCTCCACGTCATGGTGGTGGCAGCGATGATGCCGGTTTGATTGCAGCTATCTTCTTGTCTGTGTCTGGCGTTTTGTTGACGTCATCAACTGCGTGCGACAGTTCTCAGTCTTGTGCTTACAAGCAAATTATCGCGGACTCCAAGGATGATGCGGCTTTGTATGTTGCTACTGAAGGTGAAGTGAAGGGCGTGAAATTAGTGCGTTCTTTGGAACTTCTGCGCAACATGGCTCCAGAAGTAGCGAGCTCCGACATGGAACTCGCTTATGAGATCATCAACTGGTAATCCAAACTAAAAAGAAACGCGTATGCCCACGTTCAAGTCAACTTGGGCGTACGATTTTAGATCACGTTTTCCAAGGTTTGTCGGACTGCTGATTTCGGCAGATCCGACAATTTCTGAAGTTTCATTTACAGAGGTACGCATTCCTGCGGCCATCGAAATCAAATCCGAGCCATAAAGGTTTCCGCCACTACTGCCGCTGTTATTGCTGTAGGTCAGATCCTGGCTGCAGTTGTAATTCAGTGAGAAATTCAAATTAAGATCGCCAGTTAGTTCTGCGAAAACACTGGCACCGAAAACGTCACCACCTTTGGAATCATACTTGGTGGTCGTTCCGCTGGAAGTGGACTCGACTTTTCCTTCGGCCTTTTTTTCGTAGGTTGTTAATGCTCCCAGCTCAAGTGAGCCGACGGGCACCACGAATCCCAAAGTTCCTATAAGCGCACTTTGGCCTCTGGAAGTGGAGATATCAGCGGTATTAATGTCGCCTTCAACTTTCAGCGGACCAGCAGGCAATGAAAACCCACCATGGAAAAACAACGTCGAAGAGCCGGCTTCATAATTTCCTTTATAGAGGAAAGTGACATTCTCCAGTCCTTTGAAATTTATAGTTTGATCGGGATCACCTGTTTTCTTATTGGTGAATTTCTGCCCGAGGTACTTTGTTGATACTCCGATCGCATTGTTTTCACCAAAACCATAGTAATATGAAAGTGCCAGACCAAGTCCGGCCCCGGTTGTCTTGGCGTCGGTTTCTGATTCTGAAGCAATTGATTGCAAAATCCCCTGGCCGATGAATTCACTTTTTTGATTTTCGGGAATTAGATTTTGTTGGGTGATGGTGACGGCAGAAGCCGTGCCAGAGATCAATGTTGCGATTGCGACTACTAAAACCTTCACTGCAGGAATCCTTTCCATAAGATTCCTCTAGTAAATCATCGGATATGCCTAAGAGGCAATTTTCTTTTCGTAGTGATCGATGATGGCCTGAGTTCTTAAGTACTCATTGTAGCGGGGATTGCCTTCGTGATCCTCGTAAACCTCTGTCCATGATTGGCTGGGTGTATAGACAACCGTGGCATACAGTTCCTTGCTTCCAAAAGAGAACATGCTGTCCTTGCCAGTGGCATCGACGCCGCAGAATGTATCATAATCCGGGAACTTGGCGATGAAATCCTGAGTGTGATCGTGATTCACGCCCTGAAGGTTGTCGTCGATCCTGAATTCAGTTTCAGAGATCTTTTTAAAGTGAAAGATCGTGAATGTTTGCGGAGTAAAATCCTCGAAGCGAATCTCGGATCTGACTTTACCGTAAAGTTCGAACACATCTTTTGCTTGTATGATTTGTCCCTTTTTCATGTTGGACTTATCGGCACGCCCGACCAGGGTCTAGAGTGAAATTTGAAAGATTGGAATTGTGTCGAAATAGTAGTCGAAATTGGGCTCGGATTCCCAAAAAACAAAAACCCGCTCGAGGGGGAGCGGGTTATTGAGGAATTCAATAATCTTATTTAAAAGACTAGTGGTTCAATTGTGCGCAAGTAGAGTAGTTGTAACCTTGAGCTACGCACTCATTGATTGCCGCGTTTGATTTGTAAGAACGTGGGCAAAGAGAAGCTGCGCGAGAGTAGTCATAACCAGTTTCAGCCATGATAGCGCTTACGTTACAAGTTGCAGTAGTGCTTTTTGTGCAAAGAACTTTTGCTTGATCCAAGAAGTAACCTTGTTGAAGAAGAGAAGAGATACAAGAAGAGTTTGAAGCGAAAGCTGGAGCTGCTGCAAATACGGAAAGAGCGATAACTAGTGATTTCATGTGATATCCTTTTTTAAAAGTTTGTTTAAACGTTAATCTCGATGGACATGATTTCGTTTATTATCGCTTTTTAGTCAATACGGTGAAGTCACTATCCCTTCACCGTGCCTGTGAACAGGCTTTCACAAGGTTTGTGAAAACCTTGTGAAACAATGGGGTAAGTGGTTGATTTCCCTCTTAGGAGAGGGCTTTTTGGATGTCTGCAACCAGATCCTGGGGTTCATCCTTGGGTGCAAATCTTTTTATGACCCTGCCATCTTTACCTATTAAAAACTTTGTAAAGTTCCACTTGATTAGTTCGGTGCCAAGAATTCCCGGGGCTGATTCCTTCATCCATTTCCAGAGGGGAGCGGTGTCGCTGCCATTGACATCCACTTTCCCCATGACCGGAAATTGCACGCCATAGTTCAATGAGCAGAATTGTTGAATCTCCTCATTGCTTCCCGGTTCTTGGGAGCCAAACTGATTGCAGGGAAACCCCAGAATCACAAAGCCCTGGTCCTTGAATTTTTCGTAGACCTCCTCAAGGCCCTTGTATTGGGGAGTGAAGCCGCACTTGCTGGCAACATTAACAACCAAGACCACTTGGCCTTTGTATTTTTCCAAAGAGATGTCCCGGCCGGCGGAATCTTTTACCGTGAAATTGGGAAGAGAGTGCTCCATCAAATTCTCCTGTTCAGTGTTGGCTGCGTATCTATTTCAACCTATTAGAGAACAGAATCAGGGCTGTATCAATTTGAGATTTTCCAATCGGAGCAGGTGCTAAATTGATCAAGTTAATCCTATGTGATGCCGATAGGTTACCTATGGGAATGAACATCTTTTTTCGCGCTTTTTTTATAGTTCTGTTTTTGGTTGCGCAAGTTGTGGTGGCTGAAGCGGCCTATCAAAGATCTGATTGTAATGGAGATTGCAGAAGTGGCTATTCCTGTAAAGCCAGTGGGTCTAATACTTATACCTGTCAGGCCAATCCAGCTTCTGGATCCTCTGCATCGGCGGCCAGTGTTTGCAGTGTTCAATTCCAAAGACTGATGACTCAATGTCAAAATCAAATCTCTTCCACGGATTCAAACTGTGAGGAAAGAAACAATCAAGGTATGACTGATGTTACCAGCATGGCAGGGCAAGTGGCTTTGGCTTATGGCGCTCAGTCAGCTGCAAGTATTCAAGCGGCTTGTTCCAGTGCAGCGGCTTTGTCGGCTGCCGCCAATGGAGCCTTGGCTGCGTACCGATTGACATGTTCCAGCGCAATCAAGAGTTGCGTTTCCACTTGTGATTCAGCGATCACCTACCTGCGTTCAACGCCATCCTGCCAAACGGATCAGGCTGCATTCAGTTCCATGTTGGGCCAGGCTACGAGTTCACGAAATCAGTGTTCAAACTACACGGCAAAAGTGAATGAAGCCCAGGCGGCGATTAATAACATCGCGCAAACGGCGGCGAATGCAACTCAATGTGCTTCGTTGACTTCAGCAGATGGTTCCACTCCGTCAATTGAGCTTTGTACCGCAAATCCCTCGATGGCGGGTTGTTCAAATGTTCTGATGGATTGTAATAATCCTTCAATGGCTTCCAATAAAGTGTGTGTCTGCGACAAAAATCCAAGTGACCCGGTTTGTCTGGGGACTGCCAGTATTTCTGGTGGGGATTCAGGTATGATATCCACAAACACCTCGGATCGTCTTACTGGGACAGCGAACGCTGAAGATTTTGGTGGAGACATGTTTGGAACTCCAGAGATTGCCCAGGCCGAGATGCCATCAGGCGGTGGTGAAGCCGGAGTCGATGGCAAGCAGGGTGGCGGTGTTGCTTTTGGAAGCTCTTCCGGTGGTGCTGGCGCAGGCGCAGCAGGTCGTTCTGGTGAGGGCGATCCCACAGATCCAAATGGTTCTGCAGTGAATGCCGGATACTATGGTTCTGGTGGCGGTGGGTCTTTCGGTGGTGGTGGATCTGGCGGTGATGGCAGAGGTGGCGGACTATTGGATTCCGCAGCGAATGCTCTGGCTGCCAAAGGTGGACCGGATTTACGTCAATTCCTGCCAGGTGGAAAACTGGCGCCGAACTCTCGCGGAATCGCGGGAGCAACAGGGCCTGACGGCATCACAGGACCTCACACTGATATTTGGAAGAAAGTCCAAAACAGATATCAGGTTATGCAGCCGTCTTTACTTCCTTAAATCAAAGCATGAAGAGCGTCGATAGTTTCTTTTCTTGTGGTGGCGTCCACCACGACAGTGACGCTCATGGCACTCATGATCAGCTTGTGCGCTTGCAGTTGCGCCTTGTCCATTTTTTCCAGAACCTGTTGTGGGATTTCCGGTGAGGTCGCACCTGTGCAAGTCAGTGTTACAGTAGAGTAGTCCTGCGGGTGCAGACTGAAGTTCTTTTGACTTTGTATTTCGCGCTTCACTGCTCCCATGATCTCCTGCGGACCAGTCAGCAGAATTTCAGCGTGATCTTTATTGATTTCACAATGCAAGAGTTGCGGGAAAGCGATTTGCTTTTCTTCGAATAGTGTCTGCAGTTGCTTCAAAGCTTTTGCCGTGTTTTTTTCCTGGGATTTGATTTCCAGGACTGTTTCATGGGAGTTCAAAGAAAGGGCTTTGCAGGACTCAAACATATTCAATCCTTTTTTAACGAGAGTGCCGTCAGAAGTTTTATTGGAAGCGGGCCCGATGTACAAAGTGACATCACGAATTTTTGCCAGTTCCACAGAACGATAGTGCAGAACTTTGGCGCCCCAGAAGGTCATTTCCATCAGTTGATCATAATTCAATTCTTGCAGCGGCTTTGCCGCTTTTACGATGTTCGGATCAGCTGAAAATACAGCCGGAACATCCTTCAGGATCTCGCAGCGTTCAGCATTGAACGCGGCTGCCATGGCAACGGCCGATGTATCAGAACCACCGCGACCCAGAGTTGTGATTTCCTTGGTCGTTGGTGAAACACCTTGGAATCCTGCCAGGATGACAACTTTTTCCGACTTAAGAGCTTCTTCCACGCGGAACGCTTTAACATCCTTGATGAAGGCATTGACGTGAGAGTCATCTGTGAAGATTCCTGCTTGGCTGCCGGTAAAGCTGATCGCCTTGCAGCCTTGATCATTCAAGGCCATTGAAACCAGGGACATGCTGATACGTTCGCCAACGGTCAGGAGCATGTCCATTTCGCGGCGTTGAGGGTGAGCGGAAACCTGACTGGCCAAATCAATCAATGAATTTGTTGTTTTGCCCATGGCGCTTACCACGACAATCAGAGAATTGTCCTTGGCTTGTTTTGCCACGCGCGCGGAGACGGCTTTGATCTTTTCTGGATCAGCAAGTGTGGCTCCGCCGTATTTTTGCACGATAAGGGGCTTCATGGCTGCAACCTCAAAAGTCTTTTGCACTCCGGCTTCGCCGGAGTTGGATATTCTAATAAACGGATTGAGAGCGGCTTGCAAAGTTGGATGTCATATTCGAAGCTCCCTTGGGAACACGAATGGCATGCTTTGCAACCTGACGAGGAATGTATCCTAGATACAGCTCAGCATTCAAATCTTTTAGTGATTTTCTTGTGACGCCCAGGTGATCTGCAAGTGAATTGAGCTCGGTGCCGCCAGGTACATAAACTGTTTCGTACTCAAGCGGATCCATTTTCTCCAGATCTCTGAAGCCATAGAGGTTTGGAGCTTTCGAAATTAACATGGCTGCAAGAATCTTTGGCACGTACTCTTGAGTTTCAACAGGAAGTGCAGAAAGTTTAATGAGCGTCCAGTAATCCTTGGTGCCGTATTTTTTAATCTGTCTGCGCAGACCGTTCTCGCCCATATTGTAACTTGCTGCCACCAAATACCAAGAACCGAACTCCTCATAGAGGTCTTTCATGTATTTAATGGCCGCCGTTGTACTTTTGTGCAAGTCGCGGCGTTCATCAAGCCACCAGTTTTTACTCAGACCGTATCTTACACCTGTCGGTTCAATAAACTGCCAAGGGCCCACGGCCGCGGCTGTGCTGACCGCGTGAGGAGAAAAGCCGCTTTCGATCATCACCATGTAGGCAAGGTCCGTCGGCATGTTGGCTTTTCTAAGTTCGGCTTGAATGAAGGGCATGTATTTGTAGGAACGTTGCAGCCACTCTCGGAACCATTTGTTGCCTTTGACCTGATAGTGGGAAACCCACTTGCTGACCTGCTTGTTGTAGGTGACCGGAAGATCAAAAATCAGATTGTCGGATTGGACGTGCGTGGATCGTGCCGTCAGCGATTTCAACTTTTCTTTTAATGAGAGTGCCGTCGGTTGAGTGACGACAGGCTTGGTATTTGCGAAAGCCATAGCAGACGCGTGAAATGTGATGAAAGCAGCGAGCAACGTTCTTCTCATAGAATCTATTATGAAGTCGATTCTTTGACACTGTCGACAAAGAATTGCCAGCAAGGTGACACCATCGACGAAGGTCCCTGCACCGGTCAAATCGCAGAAAACTTGAGTCCATAAAAATTCTTCCAGACAGAAGTCCAGAGTGGAGAAGTTTTCCTAGACTAAGATCGGTCCTGTCAAACTCTGGCATACACCTTGCTGCTCAACATGGTGGGGGAATCTAATGAGTGTAAAAGGCGTCTATACTGCACTAAGTGGAGCGATGGCTCAAAGTACAAAACTGGATACGATCGCCAATAACTTGGCGAACGTGAACACGCCTGCATTTAAGCGGGATCAACAGCTATTCCAGGAATATCTGACGGCCAATGAAAAGCCACCTGAAGTTATTCAGGTTCCCCGTGATGTGGCTTCCATTGAAAGCTTCTATAATATGCAGGGTGGCGACAAAAGCTACGTCGATACCAAAGGTACGTTCACAGACTTTTCTCAGGGCGGTCTAAAGCCCACAGGTAACACATTTGATGTCGCGATTGATGGCAAAGGATTTTTCGAAGTTGCCACCCCCGGTGGTGTGAAACTGACTCGTGCCGGAAATTTTTCATTGGATGGCAATGGACAATTGGTCACTAAAGATGGCCACCCGGTGCTAAGAGCTGACGCTGCCGGTGGAGCTGATCCTGCTTCTCGTGTCTTTCGTTTTGAGCCTAATGGTGGTGCCGTGAATATCGCAGATAATGGTGATGTTTTTCAAGGCGGCAACAATCTGGGGAAACTTTCTCTGGTGAATGTGACGGATCCGGATTCCTTGCAAAAAATGGGAAGCTCTCTTTATGGCTTCAAACCCAATATGAATGCGGAAGTGAACAATATTGCAAACCCAAGCGTTCGTCAGGGTTTCCTTGAAACTTCAAATGTGAACGTGGTCCAGGAAATGACGGACATGATTCAGACCAACCGTGTTTTTGAAAGCACGCAAAAGGCTATCTCAGTTTATGACCAGATGGCTGAAAAGATGGTCAACGTAGTAGGTAAGGTTTCGCCTTAGCGAAATCTCGAGAATCGAAAATAGAAATTAGAAATTAGAGTTTTAGATACAGGGGGAATTGATGATTAAGAGTTTGAATACAGCGGCTACGGGGATGGCGGCGCAACAGACGAATATGGATGTTATTGCCAATAATATTGCCAACTCCTCGACGGCGGGTTTTAAAAAGTCCCGTGCTGAATTTGAAGACTTAATGTATCAAACTCAAAAAGAGCCGGGTGCGGCGACGGGTATGAATTCAGTTTCTCCGAATGGTGTACAGACCGGTTTGGGTGTGCGTACAGCGGCTATTCAAAAAGATTTTGAAAATGGTTCCGCTCAGGTGACAAAAAACCCATTTGACCTTCAAGTTGAAGGCGCGGGTTTCTTCCGCGTGATGACTCCGGATGGTGAAGTTGCTTACACCCGTGATGGTTCATTTAAAAAAGATCCAACGGGACGCCTGGTTGATAAAAACGGAAACACATTGCAGCCGGAAATCACTATTCCAATCAATACCTCAGGAGTTGAAATCACTCCTTCCGGTGAAGTTCGCACTGTGGTTGGCACGGGCGATGCCCCTCAAGTGGTTGGAAATATCGATTTAACAAACTTTGTAAATCCAGCAGGTCTGAAAGCCATGGGTAAAAACCTGTTCATGCAGACACCGGCAAGCGGTCAACCTGTGACGTCTCGTCCAGGTTTGAATGGAACGGGCTATTTGGCGCAAGGTCAGATTGAGTCAAGCAATGTGAACATCGTTGATGAAATGGTGAATATGATCACGGCTCAACGTGCTTACGAAACCAACTCCAAAGTGATTCAGGCGTCAGATCAGATGCTTCAATCCATTAACAACTTGAGATAATTGCTGATGAAGTTGTTGGTAGCTGCTTTCTTGATGATCGGATCCCAAGCCTTCGCAAGGCCTGAGGTTTCCATTCCGGCAACTGTCGAGGTTTCCCAGCGCCCTTTGTTGCGCTTGGGTGATGTGGCAGTGGTTAAAGGTGCAAGTGAATCCCTGGTGGCCAAGCTTGATGCCATTGTGATTCGTGAGGACGCCCGCGAACTTTTAATTTCTCAAAAATTGGAATCCAAAGAGGTTCTTAAAATTCTAAGAGCCGAGATGGAAAATGATGATGAGCTGCGCGCTGCAAAGCCCGCTTTCATCATTCCAAGTCTGGTTAAGGTGGAGTTCGCAAAAAATCCGGTTTCACGCGAAGAGGTTCAGCGCAAGATCCTGAATCACCTGACTGCGCGTTGTTCGGAATGTGAATACAAGTTAACGATTCAATCCACTCCGGTGCCGGCAAATCGCTCCTGGGATCTGGATTTAACGCAAATGACCACAAAGGGTGGTTTCCTTGTGCCGATCCGCGACGGGGACTCACGTCAAATTAAATGGATTTCCGGTACAATTCGCGTTTCGAAATTAACCCCCGTAACCAAGAGATTGATCTCACAAGGAGAGAGGGTCACTGCCCAGGATCTTCAAATGCAAATGGTGGATGTCACCTTTGCCAAAGACAATGGTCTTAGAATTGAAGACGCCACTGGCCAGTTGGCCGCTCGTGCACTTCCCGTCGGAACTCCAGTATGGACTTCTGATCTTCAACGTGAACCGGCAGCTAAGAGGGGACAAATTGTTAAAGCCATTATCGGCGACGACAGTTTTGAAATCTCTGCCAATGTCCAAGCGGAGGACACTGGCTTCGTCGGTGATGCTATTAAAGTTAAAAATCTGGACACTCAGAAAGTTCTGTCTGCGGTTATCATTGAAAAAGGCGTGGTGAAGTTACAATGATGAATACTGGTAAAACCCCATTTATTAAATTTACAGCTGTGATGGCTATTTTCACGGCGATGATCCTGGCGACGGGTTGCGCGACAGTGAATGACTTCGTTGGTTCCTTAAGTGGTGACAAAGAGGAAGTTAAGCCCCTGGAGCAAATCAGCAAGGCTCCAAAATATTCTGATTCCACGAATCTTCGTGTGCCGACGGATCGTCAATATAAACGAATGACGAAAAATCGCATGGAAGATGAATCAGAGCTTCAATCAAATGCGGGCTCCGCATGGGTGATGGAAGGTCAGGGCGCTTATTTGTTTGCACAAAACAAAATGCGTCGTGAAGGCGATATGGTTAACGTGAAGCTCGATGGTTCAGCTCAAAAACAGGTTGAAACCAAAGTCAGTGTTATCAAAGATCTATTGAAGCAGCTGGAAGAGCAGGAAAAAGGAACACAAGCGCCACTTGGCAATGGCCTGGCTGCGAATGCAGAGGGTGGTCGTGCCCCGGCGGCAGCAGCACCGGCTCCGGCAGCTCCTGCGCCTGCAGCGGATGGCAAAGACGATGCCTTGGCTGATGTTCAGAATATCCCTTCCAAAATTGTCGAGAAACTTGCCGATGGAAATTACCGCGTGAAAGGTCAACAGCCTTTCATGATCGGAAAACGTGAATACAAAGTGATCCTGACTGGGTTGTTGCGTCCCGAGGACTTCAACGACGAAGGCATCACTTCAGGAAAACTACTTGATCCTCAGTATGATGTCGTAAGCATCAGAAGGAACACCGCAAATGAATAAAGTTTTTAAAATCATCTCTTTGGGAATGCTTTTGCTTGTGACTTCTGTCGAAGTGGCCCAAGCGGCACGTTTGAAGGATATCGCCTCGATCCGTGGTGTGCGCGAGAACCAGTTAATCGGATACGGTATCGTGGTTGGTCTTAAAGGCACCGGTGACGGCAAGAACGAATTCATGAGCAAGTCCATGGTTCGAATGTTTGATAAACTGGGTGTGAAGCTTGAAAATCAGGATTTCACCAGCAAGAACGTGGCTGCGGTTATTATCACAGCAACCATGCCAGCTTTCGGTAAATCGGGAAATCCGATAGATATCACGGTCAGCGCGATCGGTGATGCTTCATCACTGGCTGGTGGTACGCTATTGCAATCCCCACTTCGCGCAGCGAATGACGAAGTCTATGCAGTGGCTCAGGGGTCGATCATTATTGGTGGCGATCCGAAGGATGCGCATACGACTTCTGGCAGAATTCCAAATGGTGCAACCATTGAAAGAGATATGTCGGCCGATTTTGCGAGTCGCAAAATGTATCGTCTGACTTTGATCAATCCTGATTTCACCACAGCGGCGCGTTCAGTGTTAACCATCAACAAGGAACTGGGTGGTCACTACGCTTCGGCAAAAGACAGCGGCACGATTGATATCATCACACCGTTTGCTTATGAAAATCGCGGTGTGGAATTGCTTGCGACGATTGAGTCAATTGACATCAATCCGGATATGAAAGCGCGAGTGGTTGTGAATGAAAAAACCGGCACAATCGTGATCGGTGACAAGGTGAAGATTTCAAAAGTTGCGATCTCTCATGGGTCCCTTGCGGTGAAAGTGAGTGATGGCAAAAAAGGAACTGTCGATGAAAAGGTGGCAGTTCTTGAAACAGGTGTCAGCGTTGGGGAGTTAGTACAGGCTCTGAATAAGATGGGCGTCACGCCTAAAGACCTGATTACTATACTTCAGTCCATTAAAGCAGCGGGTGCTTTGCATGGAGAACTCGACGTCCTATGAAATTTTTGTTTCATAATGACGCACCTTTTAATAAACTGAATTTATATGTCTTAGACACATGGAAGTGTTTAGGACGCGGGGAGGGTGAGGAAGAGATCGCGAACCATGGATGGTCAAGAGTCAAAGTTTTCTCGCAGGAAACAGAAGCAAAAGATCAGCAAGGTCACGGAGTGACCGAATTGAGCCGAAGCTACACTCTAAAGAGTCAAGTGCAGGATGCACATGATTCTCCGACTCAACTCCCCTTTTTTTCTTCCTCTTTTACGTTCGAAATTTCCAATGACAACTGCAATGACGACGACGGATTGGCGAAGAAGGGCTCCCAGCGGAGCTTTTCTCTTCGGACAGTCCTCGCTCTTGAGGGGTCTGCTTCGTTATGATGATTCGTCGTTCGATGATTTCTTTTCTTTCTTTTTTTTCCACAGCACTGCGGAACTTGATAAAAGCTCCGCTGGGAGCCCTTCTTCGCCAATCCTCGATCCTTGCTTTTTTTATTGCTTCCTCGATTGCTTCGCAATCTTGGGCGGAGATGATGGATGTGCCGCTTCAGCAGAATCCGGCGGTGCAGGCTCAGGTGGAGGCGCGGGAGAAAGCTGTTGCTGCTGCTGCTGCTGCGCAGGCTGCGGCTCCGGCGCAGGCTGGTGTTGATCGAAGTAATTTTAAGTCTTTGCCTTCGCGATTTATGGGGCGGCCTAAGCAGAAGCCGGCTGATGAGAAATTGCGGGATGTTTCCAAGATGTACGAGAAACATTTTTTGGGTGAGATGATGAAGGCCATGCGCTCGACGGTTCATGAGAGTGGATTTATTCAGGTGAATCAGGCTGAGAAGATTTTTCGAGAGCAACTTGATGGTGAGTATGTTGATAAGTGGAGTGAGAAGGGCGGCATCGGTCTTTCCAATTTGATTTATGATCAATTGGTCGATCGTTATGGCGCGCAACTTGGAATTAAAAAAAATCAACTGAAGCCCATGGGTCCTTTGGCTCTGGATGATAAGAGTAATTTTACTGCGCGACAATTTCGTCATCCTGGTCGCAGTGCAGATTCAATGTCATATCGCATCTCGCGCACGGCACCTCCGGTTGCTGGTGCACAAGCGGTTCAGGCAGATGAAAATCAGGTGAAAGCCCCATGGGGCGGGACTTTGCGGGCTGTGCGTAACTTGGTGGATAACCAAACTATGGTGGAAATCGAGCACGACAATGGTCTAAAAAGTCAGGTCGTGTTTAAGGGGCAAATGTCTCAAATTGAGACAGGCAAAAAGGTGCAAGCTGGCGAGACCCTTGGGATTTTGAGCTCAGACGCAAAAAGCTTGTATTGGACGGTGGAACCAGACCATTCGACAGGACAACAAACTGTCTCAGAATGATTTGGTAGAAATGTCTCGTTATGGTACTATGTTAAGAATAGAAAGAGTGTTTTATAACACTCAAGAAAGAGGAGCTGTCGATGAAGATTACGCACAATAAAGTAGGTCAAAATTTGAACCTTACTGATGCTGGTAAATCCGACAAAGCTGCAGGCGTAGCAGGGAATGCTGCAAGCAAAATTAATAATGCAAAAGCTGATGCATTGACTGAAGCACAAGCACAAAATGAATCCACGAAAGTGGAATTGTCTCCTCGTGCTCAAGAAGCAAAACGCATCAAGGAGTTGGCAATGAACACTCCGGATGTTGATGAAGCGAAAGTTGCGAAGTTCCGCGATATGATCGACAAAGGAACTTACAAAGTTGACGCTAAGTCTATCGCTGACCGCATGGTTGACGAACACCTGAAATTCTAATTTAGAAACTCACAGTGTGCGGGAGTCACACGATAATACACTCCCACCACCAGCCAAGGATGACTGATGGAACTATCCAAGAAACCTCCTGAAGACACATGCGGCCTGTCCGCCGAAGCTTCAGCGAAGGGGGAAGGAAAAAGTACAATGGACGTAGCAGTAGCAGAAAGAGCGTTTCAGAAGCTCGAAGCCAATCTTGAAGAACTAACAAAAATTTATCGCACTCTTCTTGATCTTGTTCGTAAGGAAAAGGAAATCCTGATCCGTGCGGACCGTGAAGCATTGGACGAAAACAATTCAATCAAAGAAGAGTTGCTATACAAACTAAGAGCTCAGGATTCCCTGCGTTCCCGTTATGCAATGGATCTTGCGGGTATCGTGGGCGGTGATGTTGAGAATCCTCGTTTGTTGGAGCTGGCTCAAAAAATGGCTTTCAATCCAACCGCAGCAGATCGTCTGCGCACTCAACACTCGGCATTGGATATGTTGATTAAACGTATCACGGATATCAACAAAGCCAATGAAGAGCACGCACAAACAGCTCTTAGCACCTTGAATGGCGCTTTGGATAATATTAAAGAAACTTTGTCCGGTAAGAAAACTTACGAAAAAAAGGGCGGTTACAAATCCGGCCCGCAGGTTTCCGGGAACTTCGTTAGCAAAGAGGCTTAGAATAAGCTTCGTCAACCAAGAAGCGTAACGAAGCAGGTTTTCACTCAGCCTGAAATTTGAGTGAGAAACGAACCACACCCACAGATTGCCAGGATGGCGATCTCTAGGAGACAGAATGTCGAAGATTTCGGCAATGATGGACACGGGTAAGCGATCGCTGATGAATTCTCAGACAGCGTTGCAAACTGTAGGTCATAACATCGCCAATAAATCCACGGAAGGTTTCTCTCGTCAAAGAGTGGAACTTCTTTCGAACGTTCCTATTGGTGAGGGTGGTTTGCAAATCGGTATGGGTGCCCGTGCCGGCGTCGTGACTCGCGTAAATAATCCGTGGTTGGAAAAGCAGATTCAAAAAGAAGGCATGAGCATGGGGTATGAAGATTCCCGTGCAGATGCTCTTTCTCGCGTAGAGCAGGTTTATAACGAACAGAATAACAAGGGCCTGAATCAGTATGTGACTGATTTCTTCAATGGTTTCCGTGAACTTTCCAATAATCCGGAATCGCTGGCATCCCGTACAATGGTGCGCGAGGCATCGGTAGGGATGGTTAAGGACTTCGCTCGCGTAACGTCCCAGCTGCGTGGTGTTCAGGAAGACCTGGATGCGCAAATTAAAACCACGGTTGGTGAGATCAATGAGATCACCAAAGAGATCGCTGATTTGAATGAAAAAATTCAAACGGTGGAAGTCTCCAAGATTCCGGCCAATGACGAACGTGACCGTCGTGACCTATTGCTTAAAAAACTGGGCGACAAAATCGATATCACTTGGGCTGAAGGTAAAGACGGGATGGTGTCTGTGACTTCGGGTCGTACTGCGATCCTGGTTTCCGGTACATCTTCCTCTGAATTAAGAGCCCGTCAAACGGACACTCGTGACCGTATGGAAGTTTTCTATCATGGTACGGGAACTCCAGCCAATGTGACTGAACAGATTTCCGGTGGTCGTATCGGTGGTGCCTTGAATGTTCGTGATCAGGTGATTGAAGAATTGATCGGTCACGTGGATCAGTTGGCATACACATTAACAACTGAAGTGAATAAAGCACATATCGAAGGTTTTGACCGTCATGGTAAGAATGGCGTTCTGTTCTTTGAGCAACCAAATGGTGTCAAAGGTGCAGCGACGAACATGGCTTTGAACAAGACAATCTTCAATGACGTTTCCAAAATCGCAGCTGCTTCCCGTCCGGATGCAGCTGGTGATAATACTATCGCAAACGTGATCTCAGCTTTGCAATACAAGCAGGTCATGGATGGTGATACCGCGACGATGGACGACTATTACAACACGCAAGTGGGTCAAGTCGGTGCCATGGTTCAAAGAGCCATCAAATCCCAGGAATCCCAGAAGAACGTTATGAGTCAGTTAACCAACATCAGGGAGTCAATCAGCGGTGTTTCTTTGGATGAAGAGACAACAAAAATGATTGAGTTCCAAAAAACTTACGATGCATCTGCGCGTTTGATTAAAACTGCGGATGAGATGTTCGACACTGTTCTTAACTTGAAGCGACTATAGAAGTAAAAAAAGGGTAGAGACGTGAGAATCGCGGATAAAATGGCTTTCAATCAGGTAAATAAGAATGTGAGCAAGAATCGCTCAGACATGTCTGATTTGCAGAACCAAGCCGCAACTCAAAAGCGTATCAACAAGCCTTCGGATGATCCGTTGTCTTCAGCTCGCGTGCTTGCTGCTCGTACGGAAGAACACGGGAATTCCCAATTCATTAAAAATATCAATAACGCGAAATCCTTCCTGGAGTTTTCGGATCAATCACTGGGTGAGTTGTCCGATATCCTGGTTCGTGCCAAGGAACTTGCAGTCAGTCAGTCGAATGATGCCAGCGGTAACGCTGAGACTCGCATGGTGACCGCTTCCGAAATCGAACAGATTTACAATCAGGCCGTACAAATCGGAAATCGTAAATTGGGTGAGCGCTTTGTGTTTGCGGGTTATAAAACTCAAACGACTCCCTTTGACCATGAAGGTAATTACTACGGCGACGACGGGGATATGAAGATTCAGACCCACAAAGACTCCTTTGTGGCCATGAATATCGCCGGCAATAAGGTTTTCACGGGACGTGGTTTGGACGGGGATGGCGTGGTTCGCCCTCGTTATGAGACCCCGACGACCGTTGACGAGGTCAAAGAGTTCCAGCAGGAAGAAATTGAGCGCATTGAGAAAAATAAAGACATGGAGCGCAATTTCCTGATGACTCGTGGTCCCGCGAGTGAGTTTTCAGCCAATAATAAGCACAAGCAAGACCCGGTTAGCGGATCCCAAGGGGTGAACCTTTTCAACATCCTAAGGGGCTTGGAAACCAGTCTCAGAGCCAATGACAAGGCCGGTGTCCAAGAGTCTCTGGACTTGATGGATCAGGCAATTTCCCAAGTGGTTCTGGCTCGTTCTGAAGTTGGGTCCAGAATTATGTCAGTAAATAACACGGTCGATTCCTTGCAAAAGGCGATCGTGGATAACAAAACGACGGCGTCCCAATTGGAAGATGCGGATGCCTTCCAGGTTATTTCCGATATCAATAAAACCGATAGCACCCTTAAGGCGACTCTCGAAACGTCGGGGAAGCTAATTCAACCAAGCCTTCTTGACTTTCTAAGATAAAAATAATACCTACAGTTCCGCTAAATTTTACCGATAACGACTGCAGCAAAAGGAGTTGTCATGCTGGTTCTCACACGGAAGTTGGGTGAAAGCATCGCTATCGATGATCACATTAAGATCAGAGTAGTACAAATCAAAGGGAAACAGGTTCGTCTAGGAATCGAAGCCCCTAAAGATACCAAAATTCATCGCGAAGAAGTTTACGCTGCGATTCAGGACCAAAACGTTCAGAGTGCTGATGTTTCGGCGGATAAGACTCGGTCGGTCGCAAAGTTGTTGAAGCCCTAGGGGCTTCAAAGAGGGATGTGCCGCTAAATAGGCACTTCCTGCGTTGCTGCGTCGTCGCTGTACAGGTAGTACAGCTTCCTCCTTGCGCCTTGTAATTGCCTATTTATCGACACATCTGTTTTGCGTTCTCTGGCTTCCGCTTCGCGGGTTCGCCTTTGTTGCGCGTCAAATACGTTAAAATCTATTGAGTCTCCCTGGATTTAGGTCCAGATTTATAGGTGTACTTACCCATATTATATCCTAGCGTGTCTAAGATAAGGGTAGGTCCGCTTTGTTTAGAGGGGGAATTGAATGATCATTTCAACATCGAGATTCGGCCAAGTTGAGCTGAAACAAGAAGATGTTCTGACTTTTCCAGAAGGCCTTTTGGGCTTTGCGGATCTAAGAAAGTTCGTTCTTCTCGATGATCCAAGTGATGAGATCTTCGCTTGGTTGCAAAGCTGCGAATCTTCTCATATCGCATTCCCGGTTCTTGAGCCTGAGTTGTTTGCCCCGGCTTACAAAGCAAACCTTACCAAAGGTGATATGGAAGCGATCAAGCTGACTGCGGCTGACAAGCCTCGTTTCTTCTCTATCGTGACTATTCCAGATGATCCAACGCAAATGACAGCAAACTTGAAAGCTCCAGTGGTTATCAATGTGAATGAAAAAATCGCTCGTCAGTGTGTTCTTCAGGACAATAACCTGGCGATCCGCGAGCCGATCTTCACGAAGTTGCAACAACGTGTTGTGCAAAATCCAGCGGTGGCGATCAAAAACCAATCCACTGGAATTGATGTCGCAACGAAACTGAACGTTATCCGCGACGCTGAACTTTAAGATTTCTTCAAACCGAGTTACATGGAACAGGCTTCAATCGAACTAAAGATTGAAGCCTTTTTTATTACTGCGCGAAAAGCCTTTTCTCCTCTGATAAGCGTGTTATCCTTTTGTTCCTTACGGAGGATTTTGCCAGATGAGATTTTGGGGTTCTTTGTTACTGCTCACATGCAGTCTAACTTTAACGATGAGGTTGCCAGCGATGGCATCCACCGTGCCTCATATTTCTTTGTTCTGGGAAGTTCAAAACTGGGAATCCGCATTGGGAGTTGTGACTGCGGCAACAGGTAACGACAAGTTCGAAAAGGGCAGTCGGGATATTTTTAAATCCCAAAAAATCGATTTGAATCAGCCTTTTCCAAAATTGGAATTCGACGGCAACAAGATCCGCATGGCTGGTTTAAACGAGCCATTGATAGTGGGTGAAACCGCTGCTGAATTCACCTACCAGACAGTGAGCTTCGTTTACAATCCGAACAAGAGTGTGCGCACGAATTACGAAAACATGCGCAAAGCCTGGAAGCAGTTCCCTGAGCTTAATTTCCCGTTGAATCTTTCCACTCGCAAGCTGGCCAGCACGACAGATCCTGTCTATGCCACTTTGTTCACTGTGATCGGTGCTTCGGCCACTCTCGGGGATGCAGGTATTCCTGTAGGGGGATATTTCGGATTCAAATGGTACAAGAACACATCGGATCCGATCTTGCTTGAATGCTCCACTGGGGAAATCGCTCAGGTGAAGGGCAAGGATCGTTTGGTCATTGATACTTTACCAACGGGGCAGCAGGTATTCTTCAGTGAATCCGGCGGCCAGAAAGGTATTCAAGGGGAGCTAGAAAAGATCACTTTGCGTGGCAAAGAAAGTTTCGCCATCACGAACGGTAACGTCGCTGTGAATGAATTGCGAATTGCCGATGCGGTCGAGCTAAATAAAAAATTAATGGCGATGAAAACCATGTGTGCAAAACCTGAAGAGGTGGATCACTTCAATCTTTCTTCTCGCCGCATCCAAGAAGCGATCAACTCGGGTAAAGTCAAACTGGCTTTGGATCACCGTGCCTCGCCATCCACCCAAGATCCCGATTCAGTCAGCGGAGTTCGTTAAGTACGGCGTACCGTTCTGTTTTATTTCTCTTCCTGATTCAAAGCTTCCAGTAAATTTACAAGGCAGCCACGCAGTTCGTCTTCAGAATGTTGCTGACGGATCAATTCAGAAAGCACCACTTCGCTATCTAGGGCCTGCTGCAGGGCTTTTTTGAATTTTTCAACCGAGTGATTGCCTGGATTCAAAAGTTGCTTTTCCATCACTTTAACCAGAACCGCCGTGCTCTTAGGGCTGGAGGGATTTTTGTGTTGTTTCACGAGTTCAATCAGGCGGATGACCAGAGGATTTATTTCACTCATCGAGAGTTTCCTTTAGTAAATTAGTTAAGCAAAAATCTTGCTTCAGGTTTGTACCCTTAAGGCACGAATTCACCAAGCAGGATTTTCCGGCATTCACGTCTTTCGCTCTCGTCGAATGTGATTTACTAATAAATCACGTTGGATGAAAAGACGACGCCAATCCCATCATAAGGGGATGCTTCGTCACGTTTGGGTTTGTTTTTTTGATAGTAAAACCCAAAGGCGCTTAAGTTTTGTCGATGCTGCATAGTAAAGCCGGCTGTATACAGATGGGCTTCGGAGTGCCCCTGGTCTGTATAGGAAGCTCCCGCCAGCGGGCGGAAACTTTTGTACAAACTGCCGCGCCAGCTCAATCCAAAATCTTTTGTTTCATTTGTGGTTACCGTTGCGCCATCCGAGCTTTTCTCTTCATAGGAACCGCTGTAATTGATGTCCAGAAAAAATTCCTGATTGAGGGCTTTAAATCTTTGTCCAATCGCGAGTTTGAAAGATGGCGTCGTGCCGGGGTTGTAGACGACCAGAGTTTCTCTGACATCCATGGGGGTGGCAGAGTTTGTAATTGAGTTGTATTCAAGGCCTTCGGCAAAAATATTGGGTAGCAGGACAGATGCAGTCGCGCCCAGGAAATAGGAGTTGGTGACTTTCCATAGAAATCCTGGAGTGATAAAGGGCTGAAGGCTTTTTAGTCTTTCATGATCGTAGGTGGTTATCGCCGTGGTTGTGTCATTTGTGTATCTGTAGCCGTTGATTTCCTGCAGGGTGTAGTTTCCTCCCGCCGAAATACCCCAGCCCATTTTTTCATTGATGGGGTGGGCGTATGCAAGGCCAGCGTTGATAATGCTGGAGTTGATGGAGAGACGGGTGTGATTGATGTTGCCACCAGTTGAGCCCATATTGCTTTGTAGGATGTTGACTGAAATTGGATTTGAAACATAGGCCGAGGCATAACCATTTTCGACCGGTACGATAAAGTTCGCAATAGTGGGACGGATGTTACTTTGCTCATCATCGGCATCCAGTCCGTCCAATTCAAAGCGCATTTGTTCCAGGGCGTTTCCGCTGACGGTGATGCTTAAGCCATCCAGCTTAAAGAAAGCCATGCCCGCAGGATTAAACAAAGGGTTGCCCGCAGATTCAGGCAAGGCAACGCCCACATTGGCCATCAAAGCTTCTTCGTGTCCAATCGGAAACGGCAAAGCCTGGCTGATAACGGGAATAGAAAACACCGCGAGTAGAATTTTTAAAAAGTTCATCGCTGATCTAAGCATGTGACCAAGAATATCCAACGAATTCGTTGGTGGTCACATGACAACGCGTTCATGGAAAGGACATTGTACTTTCTAAGTTGTTTCCAACTGGGGCAATGATTTTTCAGTTTTTGCTCCCAAGCGTTTCAAGTCTTCGACTTGATCCATCAGGTTGCCGCGGCCGTCAGAAAGTTTTTTGGTCACTTCTTCGTGGGCTTTCTGGGCGGCGCCCAGTTTTTCACCCAAATTCTGAATGTCCTTCAAAAGGTTCGCGAACTTTTCGTAAAGAAGACCACCACGTTTTGCGATCTCAAGCGCATTCTTTTCCTGGCGATCCTGTTTCCAAAGGGCTGTTACCGTTCTTAAGGTCGCAAGCAACGTCGTAGGGCTTACGATAGCGATATTGCGCTCCCAAGCGTATTGGAAGATGTCTGGTTTTAATTTAAACGCCAGAGCGAACGCCGGCTCCAAAGGCATAAACAGAATCACGAAATCCGGGGAAATCAATTTATCAGCTGCGTGGTATTTCTTTTCTGACAAGCCATCGATGTGTTTTTTCAGGGAATCGATATGGAATTTACCAAAGCGCTCCTGGTCTTCGATGGTTTCTGCAGAAGAGTACTGTTCGTACGCCACTAAAGTCATTTTCGAGTCGACGATCAGGTGTTTGTTGTCGGGAAGATTCACGATCACGTCGGGGCGAAGGATTTGTCCGTCGTCACCACGCAAATCCATGTCTGTTCCTTGGATGGTGTATTCCTCGCCCTTGCGCAGACCCGAGCGTTCCAGGATGTTTTCCAGGATCAACTCACCCCAATTACCTTGGGTTTTAACTTCGCCTTTAAGGGCTTTGGTCAAATTCTGGGTTTCCGTGGACATCACTTTGTTCAGTTCCATCATCTTCGTCAGTTCGCCACGCAAGATGCCGCGCTCGGAACGTTCGGTGGAGTAGGATTCTTCGACTTTCTTTTCAAAGTCCTTGATGCGTTCTTTAAGGGGTTCCAAAACGGAGGAGATGTTCTTGTGATTTTGATCGGTGAACTTTGCGGACTTTTCCTCAAAGATCTTTTGCGCCATGTTTTCAAACTGAGCGTTCATGCGGGTCGCAAGTTCCTCTTGCTGTTTGCGAGCTTCGTTCATGAGAGACTTGGTTTCAGAGAGGTTCTGCGTCAGAAGTTCGTTCTTCATTTGCAAAGACTGAAGATCTGCCTGCATTTGGGCCTTTTCAGTCATGGCCTGAGCCTTGGATTTAAAGTAAACCACAATACCGGCGATTAAAGCGCCTGCGACAAAAGCGATCACGGTTCCTAAGTTCATCTAAGTTCTCCCTCTGATATCCAAGTCCGTTTTTGCCATAGAGAAGTCCTTTTGGTCACACGAAAAACAGTGTATGATGCGCCCATGAGTCAATTTAAGAGTGTTATTTTAGCTTTCCGTCCTAAAACCCTGACTGCGGCCCTGGTTCCTTGCTTGGCTGCCACCGCTTTGGTGAAAGCCATCGGACTTTCCTGGGATGGCGCTGTTTTGTTTTATGCCCTAGCTGCATCTTTCCTGATCCAAATCGGTACCAACTTGGTGAATGATGCCGTTGATTTCAAAAAGGGTGCTGATACTGAAAAGCGTATTGGTCCACAGCGTATTACACAGGCCGGAATTCTTTCCGCCAATCAGGTTATGATTCTGGGTTCACTTTGTTTCGCCTTGGCCATTGCTTGTGGCATCCCTTTGGTTATGAAGGGTGGAGTGGCGATTGTGATTATCGGTATCGCTTCGGTTTTGATGGGTTACTCTTACACAGCCGGTCCGTTCCCTTTAGCTTACCTGGGCTTGGGTGATTTGTTTGTGATCTTGTTTTTTGGATTGCTGGCCGTGATGGGGATGGTCTTTCTTAACACCGGTGACTGGATGATCGAAGCCTTTGTTCTGGGACTGCAAATCGGTTTCCATGCAACGACCTTGATCGCCATCAACAACCTTCGTGACCGCGAGGGTGATAAGCTGGTGAACAAAAAAACCATGGCCGTACGTTTTGGGGTCAAATTCTCCCGCTACGAAATTGCAGCAATGGCGTTTCTGCCATTTGTACTAAATCTTTACTGGTGGTTTGAGGGTTATAAGATCGCAGCCATCGTTTCGATGTTCGCGTTGCCATTGGCTGTGAAACTGACAAAAAATGTTTTTCAAACTGAGCCCGGTCCTGCTTATAATAAGTTTCTGGGGCAAGCTGCCGGCTTGCACTTGGTATTTGGACTTTTAATCACCTTAGGATTTGCACTTTGATTAAATTGAGCTACCACGAATACAGCTTGAAGCCCTTTACAAATCTAAACTCTGTGAGTGCGGGGCTGCCGCGCAGTGGAGCATTGATTAAAGTGGAGTGGCCTCAGGGACTCGTGGGCTATGGTGATTTGCATCCTTGGCCAGAGCTGGGTGATATGATGCTGGCTGATCAATTGGCGGCTCTAAAAAAAGGCAAGATCACTCCACAGATGGAGCAAACGATCTGGCTGGCTCGCAAAGATGCAGACCTTAGAAAAAAAGGAAAAACCATTTTAAGTTCGGGCGAAAAGGTTCGTAACAACTATCTGGTTTCCAATTATGCCGAAATCGTTCCTGGATTTCTGGATGAGTTAAAACGAGCTCAATTCTCTACGATCAAATTGAAAATGGGACGTGACTTGGCTGCTGAAGCCAATGCTGTCACTCGTATTGCAGCAGCTGGATTTAAAATGCGACTGGATTTTAACAGTGCCTGCAGTTGGCAATCATTTGAAAGATTTTTCAGCGGATTGTCTCCACAGGAAAAAGTGTGGATTGAATACGTCGAGGATCCTTTTCCTTTTGATCCGGATACATGGATGGATGCAAAGAAGCTGGTCAAAATTGCGCTGGATTCAGCCTACGACAAAGTTGATTGGGATAAAATGACCAAGGCTCCATTTGATATTCTGGTGATTAAGCCTGCTAAAATGGATGTCGATAAAGCCATCGAGCGCTGCAAGAAGTTTAATCTGAAAGCCACCGTGACCAGTTACATGGATCATCCCGTGGGTTCAATGGGGGCTCTTGCTGTCGCGATGGAGTGTAAAGAAAACTATCCCAACTTGATGCTGGATGCAGGTTGTATGACGTATCGATCTTACCAAATGGATCAGTTCTCAGCGACTTTAAATACCTCAGGTCCTTATTTCTCCAGCATCAAAGGTTCCGGGGTTGGATTTGATCTGATCCTAAGAGACTTAACGTGGCAGAAACTCAATTAGCTCTGGATTTGAAATCCGACGACAATCTGATTTTGCTGAATCCGCGTTGGCCAAAAGGGGACTTTCAAAAACTGAAGTCACTGGCTGAAGCCGTCCAGGCAGAGCGCGGATTGAAGGGGCACGTGTGGATTGCGACGTCTGGCTCCACAGCGGAATCAGCCAGCGCAACCAAGTTGGTGGCGCTTTCCAAGAAAGCGATCATCTCGTCGGCCGAATCCGTTAATAAGCATTTGAATTCAACCGCGGCTGATGTGTGGACCCAGGTCCTTCCGCATTTTCATGTCGGGGGATTTGGTATTGAGGTGCGTGCTTTGTTAAGTGGTGCCCGTGTGGTGCCTACACTTCAAGATTCCAAGTGGAATGTCGATCACTTTTATCAAGTTCTGATTGATGAAAAGTGCACTCTCTCCGCATTGGTACCGACTCAGGTTTTTGACCTGGTGGAGAAGGGATATAAATCGCCAAGCTCGATGCGCGCGATTGTCGTGGGCGGCGGTGCATTGGACCCGGCTTTATTTGATCGGGCCCGCGCCTTGGGTTGGCCACTCTTGCCAAGCTATGGAATGACCGAAACTGCCTCACAGATCGCGACGGCGAATTTGGACTCGCTGGCAGGCTTCGAGTATCCTGATATTAAGCTGCTTCCCCATGCGGATGCCCGTGTCAATGAAGCCGGCTTTTTAGAAGTGACGGCGCAGTCCTTGTTCACTTGTTATGCGCAAAATACCTCAGAAGGTATGAAGCATTGGGATCCAAAAAAAGAAAACTGGTTCACAACCGAAGACCGCGGGGAGGTTGTGGGTCGAGCACTAAAAATCCAAGGCCGTAGCAAAGACTATGTTAAAATCGGAGGCGAGGGGACGAACGTCGCAAGACTTCGGACTTTGCTTGAACAAGCGGTGATGGACCTAAATCCCCAATGGGTGATGCAGGTGACCTTGCTGGATATGCCTTCAGAGCGATTGGGGTCTGAGATTCATTTGGTCAGCACTTTGTCAGACGACGCCAATCGCAAGATTGCAGAATCTTATAGTGCAAAAGTTTTGCCGTTTGAAAAAATAAGAAAGAGCCACACTGTCGCGCAGATTCCGCGCAGTGATCTAGGCAAGATTCTGTGGCAGCAGCTAAAGAAATTATTGTAGGAGAAAGCCATGATTCGCAAAGAAGAAAATCCCTGGAGTGAAGCCATCGTCATGATCTGCACCAAGTGCGGTAAATCGATCTCCGGTATGAAAGAGGCGAACGTCGCTGACAACCTTAAGATGTTTTATAAGAAAAGCCTGAAAGAAAGCGGTGACGGCAAAAAGATCCGTGTCGTGACTGCAAGTTGTCTGGATATCTGTGAGGACGAGTTTCAGGCGATCACCATTGCCACCAATGACAAGGTCGAATCCTTCATCATGCACCCCGAAAAAGACCGGGATGCATTCCTGGAAATGTTGAAAAAGAAAATCTAAGGAATTGGCAAATTGAAGTACATGAAGAACGGCTGAGCATTAAAGAGTGCTCCGGACGTGTTCAAATTCCAATTCAACATCGTATCTGTATAGGCGCCGTTCACCTTCATATAGAACTTATATTCGTTCACTGAATAAGGGTTTACGATGAAGGCTGAATTTTCCTGGTAGGCAACTGAGCAACTAGGATCCGTGTAAAGGTGCACGTTGCCGAACGCACCAGCAGAAATTGTATAGAAGGACAACTGTATTGGTGTGCTTGCTGGGATTGGTACGTTGGCACTATCCAAATATGTCAGCATGATGTACGAACATGTGTCACGCAGTGGAGAGTTGTAAACCGCCATTGAAATTGCAAAGTTTGTGGCTTCAACGGTCACAGTAATATTGCGGGATACAGCCGTTAGTGAGTTCGGCGACATCGTCACTGTTGCTGGAGAATTCTGACCTGCCGATGATTTTACCCAGAATTTTTTGAAGGTTTGTCCCTGTGGAACCACGACCGTGCTAACCGGGGTAGAGCAATATTCATCTGAATAGAACTGCAGACCGGCAGTAGAGCTTGAGCTGGTCAGGCCGACGTCATAGTCCTTGTCAGCGGGAATTGCCGTCCAATTGCTATTGGCCGTGGTGATTTTGTACTGATAGCACTGACTGCGACCGATGTTGGTTGGTCCGCCGAAATCCATTTTCGCAACGACTGTATCATTGGAAAGATCCACTCTAACCACGTAAGACGGGTTGTCGTAATTGCTGTCAGACACCGTATGGTTTAAGTTGATCTTAACCTGATTGTTCGAAGCCGTTCCTGCATAGGTGTATTTTATGTAGGTAGTAACGGTTGAAACTGCTGAGGCAAACGAAATTGTGGATGTTTTTGCACTGGAATTACAATCGCTCTCGGTGAAGAACTCAAGTTTTGCATCTGAAGGTGCCACGTTCACCGTCAAGCTGGCGCTATCATACGCTGAAGTTTTATAGTAATTCATGCGCTGTAGAGTGATTGGCTGGCAGACATTTTTGTAAATGGTCCCCGGAGCATCCAGGAGTGCAATAAAGCGTCGGGTAGAGGTTGGGTCACGCAAAGTTACAGTGGTTGCGGAACCTGCTTGGAGACCGCCGCTTGCAATAACTGGTGTAAAAGCAATCGTGGAATCCAGTGGAGTTGCCGGCATGCGGGCATAGACTGTGATCATGCCTTGTTTGGCCGGAATGGAAAATAAAGACACCGAGTTTGCGGAAGACGAACAGTCGCTGCTGGTTTGGAAGTAAGTCACGCCCGAGTTTCTGGAGTCTTGTATTGAAAATGTGACGGCAGAATTAGCAGAGGTTTCATTTCCGTTGGCATCAGTCACGTAAGCGTTAAACATTTCACACTGATTGGCGCCAGCAAAACCAGCAGGGAATACTTTTCGCAAAGTCACGTGTGTAGCAACGGTATTTCCACTTCCAGGTGTTCGATTGTTGGTGATCGTCAAAGTACGAGTGTCACCAAACCACGTTTCACCCTTGATCAGAATATGCTCGACATCGTCATTATCATCAGTTGCGTCGATACCCCAGATGCTTAATAGATCAGTCGAAGTCAGATAGATATCAAATGATCCGTCAGAGCAGTCCGAGTCATTGGTAATGCTACCAAGAGAAGTGCCCGAAGTATTCGGAGAAACAGGTGGTGAATGGAACGAGTCTTCGTTGAAGCCAATTACGACCGGTCCCACGCGAGTGTCGCAGGAACCTGAAATACGAACGTAGCCCTGCACTTCCATGTCCTGATCAAATGGACTGGAGCTGGATAATACGGGGGCAGCAAGCTTTCTGCCTAAAGTTGAAACTGCCACTTCCGGATCTTTACATCCAGATAAAAAGGCTGCTGAAAGCATTATAAGTAAGAGTGATTTTCCACTTACGTTCATCATGGAATACTCTTCGACATGCTAAGCTTTGGTCTTAAGACTTAGATTGAGAAACTTTCAGATTGTAAGGTTGCCGTCTCAGGGTGAGACGGCGAAGTGGATCAATTCATAACAGGGTTTATTTTCCCCAGCCTTTTTCACTTTCGATCTGTTCGCGAATTTGACGCTCAATTGATTCTGCAGGAACCAATTTGCCTTTACCCACGCCAGGGCAGAAGGCTTTCACATCTTTTGCCCATGATTTTGCATTCATCACTTCCGGCCAAAACGGCCAAGTACGGCATTGTGTAGGGCGAGCCTCGTAAACTCCGCAGCCCTTGCCTTTAAGGAACATGCAATCGGTATTTTTTGGATCCTCTTTCAAGTGCCAGATGCCGCCGGTTTTTTCGCAGTAACGGCGAGTGAAGGCAGAGGTGCTGATATTCAAATGTTTCGCAAAACGCTGACGGTCTTCAAGATTCAAATACACGAAACCGTACTCACCATGAGAAGTGCAACATTTGCCGGAGCCGGTGCATTCAAAGCGTACGCCTTCGCGCCACCATTCTTTGCCTGTAAATTGAAACTCTTCCATTAGTTTTGCTCCAAATAAGGTTCCAGGCGCGATTTCATCAGCGCCGGAATCGCTGCTTTTTGTTTGGTCTTCATATCCAAAACCGAATGAACCATTGTAACCACGGCGTGGGTTTTGGAACCTTGAGTGAACACATACTTCATCTTGAATGAAGTTTCACCGAAACTTGCCACGTTGACGGCGATTTCATAAGTCTCACCCGGGAAAAAAGGGGCCAGGTAATTGGCTTCAGAGTGACGAAGAGGAATCGCATAGTCGGGACCGTTGAAATACTCTTTCCAGGTGTAGCCGGCGTCCACGATGAATTGTTCAAAGGCGTCGTGGGCGAACCCGTAAATATTCCCAAAAAACATGATTTTAGCGGGGTCCGCTTCCCTGAAAGTCAGGGTCTTTTTCGTTCGGAAGGTTTTATTCATAATGACTGGAACTTTAAGGCTGTTCTGCCCTTGACAGCAAGCGCGAATATCAGCATTTTGGGGCCTCATTAGGAGTCTTAATTGTCGCGCAATGTCATTGATCTGAAAGTCTATGATTCCAGGGATTTCCCTGCCTACTTACCAAAGCTGAATAAGCTTTATGATGATCTCTTTTCTGGAGGCAAAGGCTTCCGCGCGAAATTGATTCGTATGATGGCTTCAAGCATTTCTCTGGATGGAAAGTCCGAGCATCTGCTGGCGCAAACGATCGAGTTCATCCACAACGCATCTTTGTTGCATGATGATTTGATTGATCGCTCCCATCTTCGCCGCGGAAAAACCACAGCATGGATGAAGTACACACCTGAATACGCAGTCCTTGCCGGTGATTACTTGCTGGCGCGTGTGATGGTGAACCTTTCCGGTCACGGCAATATCAAACTGGTTCAATACACAGCTGAAATCATCTCCGACCTTTTGGAAGGCGAGTGGTTGCAGGATTCTGTTGTCGGTGACTACTTCGTCACTCTTGAGCAGTTGGATCGCATTCATAATCTAAAAACAGCTTCTTTGTTCAAATGGTGTATTCGTGCACCATTCATCGCACAAGAGCGCTACGATTCTGAACTTCATCAGATTCTGGAAGAGATGGGCACTTTATTGGGCCAGTTGTTCCAGCGTTCAGACGATTTGTTGGACTATGACATCCGTAACGAAGAGGGTAAAGCGATCCTGGGTGATTTGAAATCAGGTTACCTGAACTCATTTGGTGCTTACATCACTTCCGGTCGTTCCCGTCAGGAAATTGATCAGATCGTAAAATCCAAAAACCTGGAGCAGTACTACGCAAGTATCGGTGGCAAGGAAGTCTTTGATCAAAAGGTGCAGGCCTTTGATGAAATGAACAAATCCCTGATCGCCATGTACGACCATCACCTTGAGCGTTTGAAAAAACACATAAAGCCGGGTGAGGAAAAACTGATCGATCAGCTTCGTCCGTTGACGGAAATTCTATACTGGAGAAGGAAGCCTTCTTCGTGAATGAGTTCGTTACTCTAAGTAAGAGTTCCCCACAGTTTGAATCTTATTTGCTGGGCACGTTTTCGAAAGAAAAACGTGCTTTGCCTGTTCAGACTTTGAATGTGAACTCTGCTTCAGAGACGGTGACGTTTAAAATCGTTCCGGTCAGCTCCCTGGAGTTTCCTCCGCGCCTTGTGCGCATTCTGCAAACAATCAAGATCAGAAGTTTTCTGTTCATCCTGGTTCCTCTATTTTTGCTTTTGACAAAAAATATTGCCGATCAAACATTGCGTGATCCGATTTCAACTGTGATCGCGACCGTGGGATTGATCTTCGCATTTATTTCCGTGAATCTGCGCAACGACTACACCGATCATATTCGCGGCGTGGATCGGATCTTAGAGCGCAGTGGCAGCCGGGCCATTCAAAATGGCTGGACGACAGCAGCACACATCAAAAGTCTTTCCACAGTCTTCCTGCTGTTGGCTTTTGCATGCTCAGTGCCTGTGATGGTGACTTACACCGATGTCGCCTATCTGGTGGTGGCTGCGGCCTCGATTGGATTGTGGGCACAGTTTCAAAAACGTGTTTCTTTCAAATACCAAATCGGTGGTGAGATCTGTCTGTTCCTGTTGTTCGGACCGCTTTTGACCGTGTCCTACCAACTATCGATGGGAGCACCTTACGATATTGAATCCTTGTGGATCGGTGTGGTCTGGGGTTGGGCAGTTTTGTTTGTGGTTCACTTGCGCAATTTCATCAATATTTTGCCAAGCTCCCAAGCGGGATTCCGTAACACCGTCAATTGGCTGGGCTTTGATCGCTCACGTCGTTTGATTGCCATTTGGTGGTTTGTCTACCTGGTTATTAATTTGTTCTATCATGCGGTTTATGCCGGAAAGTATTGGGGAGTTTACGTCAGCGTAGCCCTGGTGCTGTTGTCCTTTAGTTTCATTGCCAAGCTAAAAGCACTTTCCAGTCCGGTGGGCGGCGATGTTCGCCAGGTCTTCAAATACGGTTTCACATTGTTCTTGTTCACTATCGGACTGTGGGTGTTTGAATGTCTTTGGTATCTGTTTCTGACCAGATAAAAAACATCTGCGTCGTTGCAGATGAATCCGGTCTTGCAAAAGGGCAGCATTGGGCGAAATTCCTTGGCTGTCCGTTAAATCCTCCCTCATTGGATCCTTACTATTTTCGCTTCAACGTTGAAGGCGATCGTGTGTACGTGCGCGATCAGGACAAACGAAAGCTGGAGATCAATTTCGACGAAAATCATCTGGATTACGAACGCAAAGGTCACCGCGGCAAGCAGGAGATCATCGCCAAAGCACTGGGCGCAGCCAAGGGCTGCAAGAAGGTTTTGGATCTTTCTGTGGGGATGGGGATCGACAGTGTGTTTTTGACTCAGCTGGGATTTCAGGTGACGGGAGTCGAGCGCTCGCCCGTGTTGTATGCATTGTTGAGCGAGGCTTTTGAAAATACTCAGAAGGAATATTTAAAATCCTATCAGCTTCATTTTGCCAACAGTCTGGAATTTTTGCGCGAGCAAAAAGGCAAAATTGAAATCGATTCCATTTATTTTGATCCGATGTATCCGCATAAAAAGAAGTCGTCTTTACCCAAGCAGGAGATGGTCGTTTTCCGCGATTTGGTGGGGCACGATGACGACGCTGCGGAAGTTTTGAAGGAAGCGTTGAAGTGGCCTGTGCGCCGTGTGGTGGTGAAAAGGCCGATCCATGCAGAGCAGTTGCTGCCTGGAGTGATTCACTCCTTTGAAGGAAAGGTGGTTCGTTATGATTCTTATGTGGTTGGGTAGTTTCGTCCTGATGATGTTGGGTCTGACGATGTCGCAAAAAAATGCGGCTCAGCTTTTACAGGGATTTCAAAAACATTTCCTGGATAAGAATTTGGATCAGCCCAAAATGACCAAAATGTTTCAGTACTGCCTTGATGTGGTTCTGCTGGACGTGTCTCCGCAAAAATCACTGTATGCGGGAATGGCGATGTACAATCTGCGTATTGCAGGTTTGCGCTCCAGTGCTTTGGTGATGTGCCTGTCCACGCTGGGTGCGTGGTGGGTGGCATTGTTGGGGATGCTTTTTCTAAGCTTTAATGGTTCGTTCTTGTTGGGTCTTTGCTTTTTGGGACTTGTCTCCGTGGTGATGACTCCCAATGTTCGCACTATTCTGAAATGGATTTTGGGCGCGGGCATCTTTTTGATTGGCGGGGAGTTGATGCTAAAAAACTCCAACGTCCTGATTATGGCGCTGGGGCAAAGTGATTTCGCTTTTTTCCTGGCTGATGGGCGCTTCCCAGCCGTGGCCTCCATTATGTTGGCAGCAATCGTGATTAGTCTTGCTGTGCGTGTGGAGTTCTGGTCCCTGGTGCTGGCTTTGTCGCTGGTTTTTGTGAATGTGATTTCCATCAATGGGGCGATAGCATTGATTGCCGGTGAGCGTATCGGCCGCATGCTTCTTTTCTGGTGGCATTCCAGAGCTTTGAATCAGGATTGCCGTCGTGTGGGGATGCAGTTTTCATTGGCGTCCATTGCAGGTGTTATCTTGGGTCTCTTGCTGGCCGGTGAAGTGCGTGTGACCATGAACATGGGATACACGGCAGAGATGACGGCTTATCAGGAAAAGAGTCTTCAGTTGGTAATCTTGTTCCTGATCATCCTGGGTGTGCAGTTTGTCGCCCAAATGGTATGGGGTCACTTCGGTGGCAACTCCAAAGTGGACGAATTGCAGGATGCTAAATACATTTCCAAGGTTTGGCTTTCTGAAGAGTACGCTTCCCCAGGAGTGTATGCGTGGGCCAAATCTAAAATTCATAAACGTCTGAGTGAAGTTCGATACCATTTGCAAGGTTTGGGAACACTTCAAGAGGGACAAGTCCCGGCACACATTCAAGGACGTCTGAAAGAGGAAGAACAGCAGCTGGCGCAGCTTGAATCCTTGATGGTTTCACTTACGCAATAATCATAATTTTGTTTCCAATTTTGGGCTGCTGTCGATAGTTTAAGCAGCCCGGTTCATATTTAATGAACCTTGTTGGTGGTCCGCGTGTTGCAAATGAACTGGCGAACCTGAATCCCAACGATAAAAGAAGGAAGTAAAATGAAATCAATCTTATTTGTCCTTGTGACAGCTTTATCAATGAATGCGATGGCGTTGGAGATTACGACGTCCGTAAAAATCACTCAGGCAAACCAAGCTGAAGAAGACTACAAGCGTATTTTGATTGGTGCTCAGGATGATGCAGCGATGTTTATCGCGACAGATGGCCAAGTGCGTGGACCAAACTTGCAAGCGGCTCTGGAAGCTGTTCGCCACGTTAACAGAACCACGGCAAACGATCTGCAAATTGCAGAAGAGATTTTGAAGCTAAAATAGACTTTTAAAGTTCAAATCTTTGAAAAAGCCACCCATCAGGGTGGCTTTTATTTTGAGATAGGCGAAGCATTTTCGCTGCCCAAAACCGGCACCTGTTCATCTTTCAAGCATCTAAAATGGCTTATAAACGATTGGTTCTATTTGAGAAAGTCTTCCGATGGCAGGGAGTTTGAAGGTTGTTGGGAATGATGAAAACACCCAATTTCAAACATTTGCTAGCCATGACCCTTCCGCTGTTTACTGTGGTTTCGGCCCAGGCTTTTGAATACCAGGTGGTGACTCCACTTTCTTCATCACAAAAACTAGCTGTTCAGGACTTGTTAAAGCAAGCTGAGCAGAAGCTTCCGGAAACTTTGAAATCCGCACTTGGAACCGTTGCGGTTCGCTTTGATAAACTTCCATCATTTGGTCTGCAGTCGGCCCTGGGTAAAGCCAGCTTCCAAGGTCGTGACCTGACTCTGGATAACAGCACTTTGGGTGAAATCGTCAAAGGTCCTCTTAATTCCAAAAAGACCGATCGCAAACATAAAACCATGTATGCGGAAATTCTTGCGACTGTTTTGCATGAAACCACTCACCTGTATGATTTTGCCAATGTTCACAGTGATTCTGAAAAGGAAATGATCAGACGCTGTGATACCAAATTTGCAAAATCCAAGGATGATCGTATCCGTGATGGAGCTCGTCCCTATGCCTGCAAATACTACGAGGACATGACAACGTCGTTCTCTAAAAATCCGTATTTCCTTCAGGTCGCAGGTTGGGCTGGTCAACCAGAGAACGGTTTGAATCAACGCACTCCGGATCTTTATGAGTTGCAAAATCCAAAAGAGTATCTTGCAGTGAATATGGAATACTTCCTTATGGATCCGCAGTTTAAATGCCGTCGTCCAGGCATGTACAAAGTATTGTCCAGCCAGTTCCAGCATATTCCTTTCAAGGATGTGACTTGTGAGCAGGAGTTGGGCTATGTGATTCCAAACAGCTCCTATAAATTGGCACAAGTTCTTTCAATTGATCCGAATCGCGTTTACCAGGTTCACTATCTGTTTGCCGAAAAAGGCAGTGACCTTTCCGCCGGATGGGGACATGCGATGGTGCGTTTGGTTACTTGCTCGCCACAACGTAAGTTTGTGGGACCGGATTGCCTTCGTGATGTCGAATATCATCTGGTTCTTAGCTATCGCGCATTCGTCGACTCTTTGCAGTTGAATGCTTGGGCGGGATTGGTTGGAGACTACCCTTCGCGGTTATTTATTCTTCCTTTGAATCAGGTAATTGATGAATACGCGAAAACTCAGTTCCGTGCTTTGCGCAGTTTGCCTTTGGCCCTGACGCGTGCACAGATTCAGAATCTGATTGAGCGTTCTGTTGAAATTCACTGGGGCTACAACGGCCAGTATAAGTTTATTACGAATAATTGTGCGACCGAGACCATGGATTTGTTGCAGTCGGTTCTATTGTCGCCAGCCATCATGAATACGGAAATTAAAACGCCAAAAGGCCTGTATGATGTTCTTTTAAAGCAAGGCATAGGCAATGAACGCGTGTTCTTTGATATGAAATCCGCGTTGGAATTGGGCTACTATTTCGATTCCTATGAAGAGCGCTACAGTAAGACTTTCCAGATAATTCATGAAGCTGGTTTGACAGGCGCCAAGGATTTTAAACAATGGGTGGAATCAACTGCGGCTTATCGTAGTGGAATCATCAAAGGCATTAATAAATCTCAAGCCAACTATAAGAAAGTTACGGCATCTTTGTTCGTGTTGGAGCTTGCAGCACAAAGACAGCTACAGAATGCGATCATGCAGGAATTGACTCAAGTGATTTCTGAGTCACAGAAGCAGAGTGGAAACTCAAAAAGCACCGGGGTGAAGGCAGCGGATAACTATCTTGCGCTTTCTCAACTTTTTGCGAAGCCATCCTCCTTTTTGCCAAGAGGTTCCGGCTATGGTTTGCCGGACTCCAAAGAAATGTCCCAGGCATCGGCTTTAGTGGATCAAAAAGCCGACGAGTCCGTGGAGATTTCCAAGGAAACTCAAAGGATAGCTGATCAGTTGACGGATCCGATGCTTCTGAAAGAAGTCGAAACAAGTAACGAAAATATTAAATTGCTACAGACGCTGCTTCGCGAGAAGTAGGAAAGGGTGACCCTATGAAAAAAGCGGTTTTAACAACAATCATTTTGCTTACTGGTGTATCTGCGATGGCTCAATACTATCCAGGTCCTGTCCCACCTCCGGCTCCAGGCCCGGTATACTACCCAGGTGGCGGTGGTCATGGTCATGGTGGTGGACATCACGGTCGTTCCAATGAAGACGAAGCCATGTCGGCGATGAGTGCAGCGACGGGTGCCATGTTTTTATCTTTGGCGAGTATCTGCTCAACAGGTCCAGGCTGCCACTACAAACAGTTGATTAACAGCGCGAAAGACGACGCGGCTTTGTTCCTTGTGGACGGAACAAAAGGTGCCAAACTGGTAAAAGCTCTTGAGGAATTGCGTGCAGCGGTTCCAACAGATAAGAGTTCTGATACGCAGTTGGCGGAAGCGATCCTGAACTTCAACGAATAGCCGCATCTCGACCCGACCAAGGACCGAGTCAGGAATCACTGCCTGACTCGGCCTGAAAACAAATCTAAAATAAGAGCGCTATGTCGAATGATCCAAACGCTCTTAAAGAACGCATCTCAGATTTAGAACATGAACTCGCTGTCAAAGAAGCCGAGGTTCATCGTTATCGCCTGGAACTGGGCAAAGCCAATCAAGCTTTAGAGAAAATGATCATGCAGATGAGCCAGGAATTGAAGATGGCTCAGACTCTGCAAAAAAAGCTTTCCCCCACTGAATTGCCAAACGTACAAGGATTCGAGTTCAGCACCAAATTTTTGCCGGGCACTCGGTCCGGCGGGGACTACTTTGATATCTTCGAACATGAAGACAAACTCAAATTTGGCATTCTGATTTCTAGCGCGACGGGCTACTCACTCTCATCGATGCTGCTTTCGGTTATCATTAAAATTTCATCTCAGATGGAAGCGCGTCGCGGCCTTGAAGCCCACAAGGTAGTGGGTATATTGGCTAAAGACGTTGTTCCAAATATTACGAATGAAGATCGCGCGAACATCTTTTACGGTATCGTCGATCGACGCAGTTATGAATTTCAGTATTGTTCAGTAGGTGACATCGATGGATTTCACCAGATATACGGCAAGGAAGGTCTTTCTGAGCTCATGGCGACAGGACCAAGCCTTGGTAAGGATTTTAACACGGAGCCTCAAAGTCGCACGGTGCAATTGAATCCCCGTGATAGACTGATACTGGCTACTGAAGGACTTAAAAACTCTCAAAACTCATTGGGAGTTGGCTGGGGCGGGCACAATCTGATGGATGCCATATCCAAGGCACCTCGTCAGGGTGTTCACGAGCTGCGTAACGAGATTCTGTATTTGAATCAACAGTACACAGGCAAAGAAGACCCCGTTCGTGATCAGACTCTGATCGTCACTGAGGTGAAGGATCGAGTGATCAAGCTTGCCAAGAACTAGCTGTTTTTATATGACTTATTTTATCTAATTCCACTGGAAAGGAACCCCACAATGGCTGAAGTAAATATCTACGAAGGCGCCTTGGATAAAGGCTTAGAAGGCGTAGTAGCATGTACAACGAAAGTATCTTTTATCGTTGGCGATAATCTTAATTTCCGCGGTTACACAATCGACGATTTGGCTGCGAACTCCACATTCGAGGAAGTGACATACCTTCTTTGGAACGACAAGCTTCCAAATGCTTCTGAATTGGAAACATTCTCTAAAGAGCTTCACGCTGAAATGGCGTTGTCTCCAGACTTTATCAAAGTTCTAAAAGGTATCCCAACTGACGTTCACCCAATGGGTTGGTTGCGTACGGCTGTTTCTTTGATGGCTCACTACGATAAAGACGCTAACGACATGTCTGCTGAAGCAAACCTTCGCAAATCTGTTCGTTTGACTGCGAAAATGGGAACTCTTCTTTGTGCATTCGATGCAATCCGCAAAGGCAAAGAGCCTGTAGCTCCAAAAACTGACAAGTCTATGGCTTGGAACATGATGTACATGCTTACTGGCGGCAAAGAGCCTAATGCTGAACACGTGAAAGTAATGGACACTTGCTTGATCCTTCACGCTGACCATGAGTTGAACTGCTCTGCATTCGCAACTCGCGTAACAGCTTCTTCATTGTCTGATCTTCACTCTGCAATCGTATCTGCGATTGGCGCCTTGAAAGGCCCTTTGCATGGCGGAGCGAATGAGCAAGTTATCTTGATGCTTCAAAAAATCGGCACAATGGATAAAGCTCAACAATTCGTAAAAGACGCTCTTCAAGCGAAAGAAAAAGTTATGGGTATCGGTCACCGCGTATACAAAAACGGCGACCCTCGTGCTCGCATCCTTCGCGCTATGTCTGAAAAATTGACTAAAGCGGCTGGCATGGAAACTATGTACCAAATGTCGACTTTGATCGACGATACTATGTACAAAGAAAAAGGTTTGATGCCGAACGTGGATTTCTATTCTGCGACTGTGTACTTCTCAATGGGTATCCCAACTGATTTGTTCACTCCAATCTTCGCAGCTTCTCGTATCTCTGGCTGGTGTGCACATGCATTCGAGCAATACGCGAACAACCGTATCTACCGTCCTCGTGGTAAATGGGCTGGTAAAGAAGGTTTGACTTGGAAACCTGCTAACCAAAGGTAGCATTCACTCCGGCGTTGCCGGAGTATTTTATTCACTCCGGTTTCGCCGGAGTAGGATTTGAAAAAACTTTGGTCTCAAAAGGGAGTCGTAAGACTCCCTTTTTTATTTGTAGGAATGCAGTCCATTCGTTTTGATTTCGAAATTTTCTGGCCGACGGCCTTGCTGACTCTAACATTCGAGCCATTGCGGTAAGAGTATGGAGGGAGAGCAAGGAGAATCTAGCTATGAAAATACCCTGGAGAGTCTTTCTTGGTTCATTTGCCGTTGTGTGCCTCTTTGATGCAGAACCCGTCGGCGCTCAATACACTTCAGGTCCGAATGGCCAGCGCGAGTACTTTCCCGCCGCTGACTACATAGCCTTGTTCGAGAACATGAGTGTGGACGACATCCGAAATACAGTTTTACAATCCTGGATTCATGGCGTGAATCCGGCATATTATTGGCGCTCTGATATGGAAAAAGCATATCAATCAGGCGGAGCTACGGCGCCGGGTCTGAAAGCAAAAGCCGACGAATACTACTTGAGACTCTTGAAGGATGTTTCTGTGGGAAGTGTCAACCCAGAGCAGCTGGGACCTGATATTAAGCTTTCCAAAAAGAACTTCATTTCTGTCAAATACCTGCAGATGCTTGTGAATGCCAGCGGTAATAAGCCAAATCTTGTGATGGACAGTCTGGCGCCACAAAGTCCGCCTTACAATTCATTGAAGGCCGCCATGGCAAAGATTTATCCATCTTGCAGTGACGGAACCTGGGCGCCGCTGAAGCCTTTTAAAAAGGCCCTTAAATTCAATACTAAAAATCCTGCGGTCATCGACATTAAAAAACGCCTCAATCTGCTTGGCTACCCAATTGGAAATTTTGATGAAACCTTTGACGCTGAAACGGTGCGGGCAATTAATGACATTCAATGGAATTTGCATTGGAAACCCGATGGTGTGTTGTCTCCAGGGGGCCGTACTTGGAAGTTCTTAAGTGTGTCGTGTAAAGATCGTACACGCCAGTTGCAAGCTGACATGGAAAAGATGCGATGGTTTCCACAAACTTTTCCTGAACGATATGTATTTGTAAATACGGCGATGACGTACTTCGGGATGGTGGATCGGGCGCAGCCTTACTCCATGGCATTTAAATCTATCAGTGGCCGTCCTGCCAGAAAAACTCCGACCATGGCCGACAGTATCGTGCGGGTCATTCTGAATCCATTCTGGGTGGTACCGCCTACGATCTTTATTGAAGACAAGGTTGAAGAGATCAAAAAGCTAAGCCGGTCGGAAATAAACCGTTACTTTGACTCGCACAACTACGAAGTTTGGAACAGGGAGTTCACGAAGCGGTTGGATCCTGCAAGTATCGACTGGTGGGCGATTGATTCCGGCGCGGATGCAAATATCTACATTCGACAAAAGCCACATATGGGAAATGCCTTGGGAGTGGTCAAGTTTGATCTCACCAACTCATACTCCATTTATTTGCATGATACCAACCAACGGGAATTGTTTGCGCAAGCAAACAGGCAGCTAAGTTCGGGCTGTGTGCGATTGGAAAAACCTTTGGATCTGGCGGAGTATCTGCTGAAGGGAACGGAGTGGGATCGCCAGGCAATTGAAAGCACCGTAGCGCAACCCGGTCAGGTCATGACCAAGGATACTAAGATCAGATTGCCGCAGGCGATGCCGGTCTATATCGGCTTTATTACCTCGCAAATGTTTTCGGATCGCGTGATCCGGTTTGCAGAGGATTCGTATAAGCAAAATTCAGCAATTCTATCGTTGATGCGAGCGCCTTTCTAGGGCGCTCAAAGATCAGAAACTACTTACTGTTGGAGCGAATAACTATCGTCGGGATGGAGCTGTTCTTGATCGTATCCCGGGCCGTGCTTCCCAGGAAAGCCTTAACAAATGAGCTTCTTCCATGGGTGCCCATAACCAGATACTGATATCCACCTTTGCTGGTTTCAGCAGTGATCGCTACCTGTGAGCTGGCGCTGTTGTCATCAATTTTGAACGAGCATTTCACACCGTCCACTTTGAAAAGTTTGACCTTCTTCTTAAGGGCTTCCAACGATTTTGAATTCAACGTGTTGATGGTACCTTCATCGATAAAATTAGTTCCAGACATTGCGGCGTACTGATCAGCAATGCGCAGAGTTTCCACTGAGGAGTAAAGCAATACGACCTCGGCCTTGAGGGCTTTTGCCAGTCTTTTCGCATAAGCTTCAGCGCGGCGACTGTTGTTGGTAAGATCGGTTGCCACCAGTATTTTACCTTTGTCGGTCGGTGCTTTGATTACTTTGGGGCCAATGACCATGATTGGCACGATGGCATTTCTGACGACTTCTTCGGCAACGCTACCCAGAAAAAATCTCTCCAGTCCCTTTTTTCCCTGACTCCCCAAAACAATCATTCCGGGCGCAGGAGAAGTATTTTCGAGCCTGAATATCTCGTCGACTGGATTTCCGTAGGCTTCCACAACTTGAACTTTAGGGTTGTTTTGGCGAGCCATATCCAGGGATTTTCTGATGCGCTCGCGGTCGGCGGATTTCAAAGTGATATCGATAGGGTTTTGAACATACAGAAGTTTTACGGGTGCTTTTAACTGGGTTGCAAGACCCAACCCGCATTGTCGAATCAGCTCAGACCTTTTTTTAGCCCCGGGGGTTACATCCAGCACGTCATCGGCAATTAACATATACTTGCTCGCCATAAACACCTCCGAATACTATTGTACTCCTTGTCAGAGTCGAATGTCATTGCCTGAGTTTTGTCTCACTTCTATACTTTGAGGGCTAAAGAAGTGAGGGAGCAAATGGCTTCAATTTTTACTAAGATTATCGCTGGTGAATTGCCTTGTTATAAAATCTATGAAGACGACAAAGTATTGTCGTTTTTGGCATTGGATCAGGTGAATTTGGGACATACTTTGGTCATTACCAAAGAAGAGTTCAATCATTGGACAGAAGTTCCTGCTGACACTTATGCGCATCTACATAAAGTGTCGCAGAAAATTGGAAAAGCAGTTTTAAAAGCTTCCGGATCTCCACGTGTGGGGCAAATTGTGGCGGGTTTCGAAGTCCCTCATTATCATCTGCATTTGATTCCGGCTTGGTCCATTCCTGATTTGGATTTTAAACGTGCACAACGCCGATCTGATGCTGATATGAAGCAAATTCAGCAGGAAATCATCAAACACCTGGGGTAGTCATGCAAAAGCCTAAGGCTCCGGTCAGCGGTGCCATTTACAAACATTATAAAGGCAAGTTCTATCGCGTGATTGGCGTGGGAAAGCATTCTGAAACGTTGGAAGATATCGTTCTGTATGAATGTTTGTATGAAAATTCACTGGGAAGACTTTGGGCGCGGCCCTTGGAGTTGTGGTCGTCACCTATTGAGGTCGATGGGAAAATGGTTCCGCGATTCGAGTTTCAGTATGAATAAAAAAATCCCCGCGTATCAGGCGGGGATTTTTTTTGAAACTTTAAGTTACTCTGGGATTTGGCAGGAGACTTCAAGCAGAACGTCTCTTCTCCAGATTGTATTAACAACGGAGTCGCCGGCTTTTAACAAAGTTGCATCAGCGTAGTAACGGCCTTCACCAGCAATATCAAAAATTTCAAGGGAAACACGGCTGCCATCATTGTTGCGAATGCGGAAACTGTAGCCATCAATGTCACCAATTTTACCGTAGCCGTTCAAAGTTGGTTTGATCACTGTTTCCAGTTGCAGATCATTGTTTTCAGTAACTGTGCAGGAAACCTTCAAGTCTGTGGCTTGCGCGGATGCGCCAATCAAAGTCATCAAAGCTGCCGTAATTAGAGTTTTCATCGTTCCTCCTTGAACATCCTAAATTCGCAAATCTCCGACTCCGTCGGAGGGGTTTGTCATTCTTACAAGGGGCTTTCTTTTCTTCCCGACTGATTCTCAGTTGGTAGTCAGCGGGGAGCATAATTCCAGGGTGAATTTGACGTTTGTTAAGGTCACCTATATGACTCCGCAAGCCCTTATTTATCTTTGCAGGCCTTTGCCTCGGAGAGTACTGATTTGAAGGAGCCGTGCATTCGTTCCGGTCGTTGCTCCAGTACGAATGCCAATCACTAATGTACTGGACGTTTGGGCCAGGCAATTTAACAGGAGACGAAATGAAAACTCTGAAGTTAATGGTAGCCGCATTTTCGGCCGTGTTCGGGATGAGCGCATCGGCAGCCAGCAATCAGGAAATCATCAGCCATATTTCCTACAACGTGATCTCTGCAACATATGTTGAGTTTGCTCATGCAACTGTTTCCTTAAAGCAAGCAGTCGATATTTTCGTTCAAAACCCAAATGAATCCAACTTGGCTCAGGCTCAGGCTGCTTGGCGTGGCGCTCGCATGCCATGGGAGTCTTCTGAAGCTTTCTTGTTCGGTCCGGTGGATTCTCTTGGAATTGATCCGATGCTGGATACATGGCCTTTGAATAAGCAGGATCTTGATTCTGTGTTGGCAATCAACACTCCAATCACGACGGATATGATTCGCGGTCTTGGAACAAACCTTCAAGGTTTCCACACGATCGAGTATCTGCTGTTCGGTGATGGTATCCGAACTAATTCCAGACCCTTGTCTCAATTCACACAAAGACATTTTGAATACCTTCAAGCAGCAGCCCAATTGGAAATGGAGTATGCTGTGGCGTTGGCCAATTCCTGGACAACCAACTACAATCCGGAAGATACAACAACTCCGGGTTATTCTGCCATTTTTGCTCAACCAGGTTCAAATAATCCGTTTTACACTTCCGACGCTGCAGTTATGGAAGAGCTTGTGAATGGCATGATCGCCATTGCAGACGAAGTGGCCAACGCAAAAATTGCTGAGCCAATGGGTGCTGATATTAGCTCTGCAAATGTGGGTTTGATCGAGTCTCCGTTTTCCTGGAACTCTTTGAATGATTACACCTTCAATATCCGTTCAATTTACTCAGTTTATACTGGTACCTACAGAACTTCCAAAGGACCTGGAATCAAAGCCATGGTTGAGCGTCACAATCCTCTACTGGCACAACAGATTGAACAACACATCCTTGCATGCATGCAGTTGATTCAGGCGATCCGTCCTGCGGGCGGCGGTGACATGGGTCAGGCGATATTCACTGTGGATGGTCGTCAACGTGCAACTCAGGCGATTCAGGCTTTGAATCAGTTGCAAGCCGTTTTGGAAACACAAGTTTTGCCCTTGGTTGACAAGCAATAGATGAAAACTCCAGCTCTGCTATTAACACTTCAATTGTTCATTGGTGGAGCTGCGATTGCCGCTTCAAATTCCCATGCCATCGACATGGATTACGTGCACGCGGTCATGTCGGGTGGTGATACCACAGTTATTTTTAAGCGAGAGTCCATTCAGGCGTTCAGAAATCCTGCCGCGAATTTGACTGAGGATGAAATCCGACGTCATTTTACCGGTGATGCTTTGTTTGAAAGAAATTTTTCTGACGATCCTTCGCGCCAGGATCATGGCTTGGGTCCTGTTTTCAACAATACAAACTGCAATGCCTGCCATGCCAAAGACGGTCGTGGGGCTCTTCCTGTTTTGCCAATTGGTCAGGAGAAAGTTTTGCTTCGTCAAAACGAGGCGGTTTTCTTAAGAATCAGTATTGAAACGGCAGTACCGCAAGCGAAGTCTGCTTCCAATAATTGGGGAGCACCAACTCCGGTACCTGGTTTTTCTGATCAATTGTTTCACTTGGGTTCGCTGGGAGTTCGCCCGGAAATGCAGGGGGTCGGTCAGGCTCAGGTTTGGATGAGCTATGAAACTTCACAGTTCACATATCCTGACGGATCAGTTGTTGGACTACGCAAACCGATCTTCACAGTGACTGCTCCGTACGACCAGTATTTTGACTCAGTGACCGGGCAAGTTCGGTCACGATTGTTCGAGAAAGACGTTAAGATGGGTCCTCGTATGGGGACGCCGATGATCGGCTTGGGATTGCTTGAGGCGATCAAAGAATCTGACATTCGATCTTTGGCGGCTCGCGATCTGTCGGCGGAAGGAATCTCCGGTCAGGTTAACATGGTATTTGATATTGAAAAGTCCATGAGAGGTGAGGCGTATCCGGTGTCGTTGGGTCGTTTTGGTTTGAAAAACAACACGCCTTCGGTATTTCATCAATCGTTGGGGGCTCTTCGTGGTGATATCGGCGTAACTAATTATGCATTTCCCAATGAAAGCATCGTGGATACACCGCTTTATGAGAAGTTCATGGAGAACCGTCCACAACTTCCAGCGCCTCAGGCAGCAAATCAGGTTGCCGACGATATAGTTTTTTACTCTCAAACACTGGCTGTTCCTTCCCGTCGCAATGTGGATAATCCCGTTGTAATTGAAGGCGCCCGATTGTTTAACCAAACCAGTTGCACGAGCTGCCATCAACCAAGTTTTGTGACGGGACCTCATGCGATCTCGGCCTTTGCCAATCAAAAGATTTACCCATTCACTGACATGCTACTGCATGACATGGGACCTGGTTTGGCGGATGGTCGCAGAGATTTCGATGCTTCAGGCAATCAGTGGAAGACTCGTCCACTATGGGGTATCGGACAAACTCAAACGATCAATCCACGCGCTGGCTTTCTGCATGATGGACGTGCACGCACTCTGGAAGAGGCCATTCTGTGGCACGGAGGCGAAGCGGAATATTCCAAAACCAAATTTACTCAACTTACCAAGGATCAACGTATCGCTTTGATTCAGTTTTTGAAGTCCTTATAATCAAGACTTAGAAACAGTGGAAACCCAGACTCCGAATCAGTTATGATTGACGAAAGCCTCTATTGGGGCTGGGAAGGGGGTGGTCTTATGGTTAAAACATGTGACATAACCAAGGCGGAGGTGGCGGCTTCTTAGCCGACTCGACCTTCGCCGAGGAATCGAAAGTATTCCAAACAAAGGCGGCTCTCAAGGCCGCCTTTCCTTTTTTCAAATCTGGCCCTCGCATTTCAGTTCTTAGCCTCTCTTAAATATACGAAATTCCGATAAATTCACAGCTATGATGGATGATCAAAACGACGCAAATGATCTGCCGGATTTTTCCGGACTGATAGACTTTGAGCAAATCGAAGAGGTTTCGCGCGTCTTTTTTGAGGAGTCCAAAGAAATTCTGCAAGGTCTCGATGCGCAAATCATGAAGCTTGAAGATGCGCCAAATGATATCGAGCAAATCAATGTGTTGTTCCGAAAAGTACATACTATCAAAGGCAGTGTGGGATCTGTTCCCGGCGGTCAGTTGCTGGCTTCCCTGTCACACGAATTCGAAGCATTGCTTACGCGTATCAAGCGTGAATCGCAAACAGTCTCCAAGGAATGCATCGATTTATTCCTATTGAGTTCGCGTCTGATGAAGCAACTTGCGGATGCCTTGCGTGAAAAGCGTGATTTGTATCCGGAGGAGCTAAGCGAAGTGATCGAAACAATCACTCGTTACAATGGTTTCCAGTTTTCAGGGGAAGCTCCCAAGAAAACCAAGAAGATCTCCAAGTCATCTGCTCCATCAAGTGATGAGGATGGCGTTTGGATGTCGACCAAGCAACTGAATGAAATGCTGCGCTTAAGTGGTGAGCTGCTGGTGCTTAAGAATTTTTTCGCAATGATGAATCAGACAGTGAACTTCCGCATGGAACCGGAACTGTTTGAGCGTCGCCAATCCGATTTTTCACAAAACCTCTCCAAGATCACAGATCAATTCCAGAGCCAGCTTCAGGTAATTCGCAAGGAAAAGGCCGACGAGAGCTTTCAAGGAATTCCGGTCTTGGTTCGTCAGACTGCGACCGAGCTTAATAAGACAGTGAACCTGGAGATGAACGGTTTGGACTTTTTCATCGATAAGTCTTTGGCGAAGGACATTTCTGAATCACTGATCCATCTGGTGCGCAACTCCATCGATCACGGTATTGAAGATCAGTTTGAAAGAACGGTGGCAGGCAAGCCTTCCATTGGACAGTTGTCGATCGAAATCACGGATCGCAGCGGGACCATATATGTTGTCATGAAAGATGACGGTAAAGGTTTGGATCGCGAGCGCATTCTAAAACGTGCTCTTGCCAATGAACTGATCAGGCCTGAAGACGTCGGTTCTGTTTCTGATGAGGAAATATATAAGTGTATTTTTGAGCCAGGGTTTTCCACCAAAGAAAAGATCACAACCGTCTCCGGTCGTGGTGTGGGAATGGATGTGGTATCAACCCTGGTTGAAAAATACGGTGGTAGTATTTCAATATCAACTCAAAGTGGCTTGGGAACGACCTTTACTCTGGTTTATCCAGCACCGTCGCATATCCTGGTGGAAGCAGCAATGCTGGCGACTTGGAATGGTTTCCAAATTGCCGTGCCGTTAACTTCTGTGGCCCATATCACCTCGTGCAGTGGTCTGCAGTTGAATCGCATCGAACATCTTCGCTATTGTCAGTTCCACAATCAAACAGTGCCGCTACTAAGTTATCAGGAGATTCGTGAAGACAGATTGAATCTGGACGAATCCAAAGTGTCGGCAAGCACTGCTGTTTTTATCAGAGCAAAAAACTCAATGGTGGCATTGCTGGTGGATCGGGTAGAGGCCCAGACAGATCTTGTGGTTAAGGGATTCGGGAATATCGTTAAAGAGCAAAAGGGCTTTAAAGGGTTCTCGATTCTTGCAGATGAAAAGGTCACCTATATCATTGATCCTGAACAGTTGCTGGCAATGTTAAAACAGGCTCTACCTATGGAGAACGCGGCATGAGTGACATCTTCGGCGATGATTTTACATGGGAATTGAAAAAGTACTTCCTGGAATCAACCAGTAAAGATGTTGAGTCATTTATTGATTTGCTTGATGACTCGACGCTGGCGAAAGTCACGCTCGAGATACGCGAATCCGTCGATTCCTGGCAGATCGATGCCAAAACCAATGAGTTTGCTCAGTTGGAATCCTGGCTTGCCGACTTTAAAAGCAAAATAGACTCCTTGGACACCGTTGAACAGTTGCGCACCGGACTCGGCTTACTGCTGAAGTATTTAACTGCGCTTTTGACGGAAAAAAAGGACAGTGAGGAACTTGTCGCTCGATTCCCGCTGGTTGCGCAAAGCAATCGCGAAGCTTTGTTCCTGCATTGCAAAACCGGAACTCAGGAATTTGTTGTTCCGATCGGCAACGTCATTGAGATCAGCGGAGTTCTGCCTGTGTACATACTGCCGGATGCCCAGCCAGGTTTGGCGGGTTTATTGCCGTTCCGTGGGGATGCGATTCCGGTGATTGATTTGAATTCCTACGGCTTTCATGCCGTGGATTTAAGTAAGTGCTACTATGTCATCTGCGAACATGAAGGCATGCGCTTTTCATTGAAGGTGACAGAGGCAGACGAGTTAATAAGTTTAAAAGACAGAGATATGCAAAATTTAAGTGATCATCCAACGATGCTTTCGGTGCCTTTCATCAAACAGTTCTTTGTAAAAGACAAGCACAGCGTGATGGTACTCGACATTGAAAAGTTGGTGGCCGCATGAATTCACATTATTTGTATCCAGGTAAGTACGCAGCATTTAAAGAAGAGACGATTATTTCAACCCTTCTCGGTTCTTGTGTTGCCGTCGCGATCTTTGATCCGACTACAAAAATTGGCGGGTTGAATCACTATCTTTTGCCCGAAGCCCAGTCAGGGGAGCGTGCAAACTCCCGCTATGGAAACTTTGCCATTCAGATGCTTGTGGATGATTGCCTGCGTTTAGGCGCAAATCGCAGTCAATTGAAAGCAAAGATTTATGGCGGTGGCAACGTTATCAGTGTGTCCTCGCTGGGTGATGCCATTGGCTCCCGAAATATCGAATTCGCTGAAACAACATTGCGCCAGCTGGGCATTCCGATAGTTGATAAGAATGTCGGTGGCGAATCCGCTCGAACGATCAAGTTTAATACCGCGACGGCGGATGTCTTGCATAATCAAACCAAAGAAGGCAGCTCGGAAAGTCCAGTGGACGTTTCGGGGTTTAAGCCACTGGCCGTTGCAAAAAGCATTAAGGTGCTGATTGTTGATGACTCGGCAACAGTACGTACATTGTTCAGTAAGATATTCACCGCCAGTGGTTTGGAAGTGGTTGGAGCTGCCGCTGATGCCTATCAGGCCCGTGACCTAATTGTTAATAAAAAGCCGGACGTGATGACCCTGGACATCGAGATGCCAAAAATGTCCGGTGTAATGTTTCTGGAAAAGATCATGACTCACTTTCCGATTCCTGTGGTCATGGTTTCGTCATTGGCCAATACAGGTGAAGCGGCCTTGAAGTCATTGAATTTGGGGGCTGTTGAGTTCGTTCACAAGCCGTCACAGTTTGATCCTCAAGTTTTAAAGCAATTGGCAGAACAGTTGGTAACCAAGGTTCGTGCTGCAGCTTCAGTAAATGTTATTAAAAAGCTCAAAGAAAATCCAGCACCCGAAGTTCGGGCTTCAGCGCCGACAGTGGCTTTGCGTCGCGCGGCGGAATTGAAGCTGGTTGTTGTTGGTGGTAATTCAGGAAGTGCCGATGCATTGGAGAAATTCATCACCAATCTTGCGGCGGATACACCACCAGTTGTAGTCTCTTGTAGTACTGTTACAAACTTCGTGACGGCCTATATATCTAAGCTAAAGGGTAATTCAAAAGTATCTTTGGTAGTGGGTAAAGATGGTGATTTCCTGCGAATGGGACACGTGTATTTCATTCCTTCGGAACATCATGGTAAAATTGCTCCAGGCGCACAAGGCCCTATGTTGAAATTGGAAAAGGGAGCCCCGGTGGCTTCTCAGTTGCCTTCCAGCAACGTGCTGTTTCAATCAGCTGCAAGTGCCTACGGAAAAGGTGTTTTCGCCGTCCTTCTTGGGGGATTTGGCACGGACGGCGTAAATGGTTTGACCGAGGTGCAGAAACTCGGGGGTGCGAGTGTTGTTCAGAATCCATCTGAGGCTCAGTTTCCGTATGGACCACAAAAAGCCATTGAACTTGGCGTGGCGGATGAGGTACTAAAAGCAGAGGCTTTGGCTGGATACTTAATGCAGTATCGTAACCAAAATCTTTACTAATACTGTTCCTTTTGAGGTCCGTTTTGGAAATTCTAAATTTCGTTTCCGGAGAATTCAAATCCTCCGGAAATCAAAAGACATTCTTGAAGCTTTCACCTTTTGATAATTCCGAATTGGCTCGGGTTGCAGAATCCGATGCGATGGATGTAATTCTGTGTTTGCAAAGCTCAAAGAAGGCGTTGGCCTCTTTCGAAACCTCGACGCGGGAACAGCGCGCAGAACTACTAAATAAGTTAGCGGATTATTTCGAAGTCCATGCCCAGGACATTGCGCTTCGTGAAGCCCTTCATCAAGGCTTGCCTCAAAAGTTTGTTTTAAAGAACAGTGTAAATGTTGCGATTGCAACTCTGCGTTCCACGGCTGCAAATCTATTGATACCATTGCCATCAGATATTGGTGTGAAAGCAACGGGATTGGTGGGAATCGTAACTCCCTGGTCGCTGTCTTTAAGAATGGTGACGGAAAGACTGGCTCCTGCATTGGCAGCGGGCAATGCCGTGATCGTAAAAGTATCTGAACATTCTCCGATCACTTCTGCCATTCTGGGTGAAGCATTTAAATCCATCGAGTTACCAGCCGGACTGGTGCAGGTATTAAACGGAGGCGCAGAAGTGGCGCAAGTGATTGCAGGGCATCCTGCAATTCGCGCTGTTTCAGCAGCGGGTAAATCCCAAACCATGGAAGCCATTGCGAAAGCGGCCCTGCCACAAATGAAGAAGCTTCAACTCAGTGGTGGAGCAAAAAATGCCGCTATCGTTCTAGGTGATTTTGATTTTAAAAATCGCATGGCAGAAATAGTGGAACCATTTTTATTGGGACAAGGACAGATGTGCTGGAACTCAACTCGCTTGTTTGTGCTTGAAGCCTTTGCCAAAGAGTTCAATGAGGAGTTGAAATCGTTCATGTCGTCCTTAAAGCCACTCACCTCTCCTCAAGGTGATTCTGTGTGGACTCCCTTAATCTCCAAAGATCGTGTGGAGATTTTGCAGCAAAAAACGCAATTTGGAATTTCCGAGCATGGAAAAGTTCTGGCGCAACCAGAGTCCGAGTCATCCGGAAATTTTGTGAAACCAACTTTTATGTTGGATCTGCCAAATTGCTCCGTGATGCAACAAGATGAATTGTCAGCTCCTTTGTTCTTGGTGACAGCGGTGAAGTACCAGCACGAAGCCGTGAAATGGACTAATACGTCTTATCTCGCGCACTCTGCAATTGTTTGGTCCAGCGAAGAAAAGTTCCAAAAGGTTGCGGAGAAACTGGAAGTTGGACATGTATCTTTGAATACATGGATGAGTCAGATGAACTATCCCGTGGTGGGCATCAAACAATCCAGCTTCGGCGTGATGGATATGTTGTGGAGTGGCCCGTTCTATTCGGATGTGAAAAAGTTGACGATGGTGCCATAACGTCAAATTTGTGACGAAATGGCCTGTCGGATTCTTGGCGCGATTTAGTTCAAAATGTGCGTTCTAGCACGAGTTTTGACATCACAGTGAGAGCAGAATGCCTCTTCGGTAATCTCAGAAATATTTGGATCAGATACGTGTCGTAGTTCAAGTACAGTGCCGCAAAGTATGCAATTGTTTTGGGAAATTATAAACTCGCGGTGCTTGGGGCTGTCGGTTTTCTCGAAATAATTTACTTTTGTATCTTCCATGTTGCCTCATCCTTGAGCTGATCACCTGCATCCATGCAGGGAAGCATCATGGTGCCAATGCAAGATCCGTTCACAGGCCAAAGTCCGGACGCCGGACAACAAATCCAGCACAAATCAATCTGCCGTGGTGCCGATATTGGAAACCGTGAATCCCGGAAGCAAATAACGGGAGTGGAAATGAAGTCGGTAGTAAGTGTTTTAGCGGTTTTAAGTCTTTTCAATTTGGTCGCTTGTGTTGAGGTCATGGATAAAGATGATCTAAAAGGCGAGGTTGTGGTGAAGGAAATCCGCAACTTGGTCATTGATGAGCCCTATTTTCTGGTAGATGGGGATTTTGTCCCGGCTCGTCGGTTAACGAATAAACCCAATGCTGAAATGGCTTTGCTGGGAGATCGGCAAACCTATGCTCTTTCCGTGGACGTTCTAACATTTACGGACAAGGGTGTCCTGTTCACGATGGGACAGGATGTTCGTATTTCTGCACGTGTTTTGGAATCCCAAAATGGATGGATCACCACTTTTCCTGCAGATCATGAAGCAAGGCTTGTGGCCGACGGGGTGTCTGGCGGAAATATCTCACTTCAGGTGGAAAGAGCTTCTGGTTCGCTTAATTTGGTTATGCAAGGTGAACGCGGAGGTGTTGGATTAACTGGCGGTGATCCGCATCCTTCCATGGATGGAAAGTCATTTCCACTGCCCAGGCCGATGAATGGATTTGGTTGCACGCAACCTAAGGAAGGTGCGCCAGGTGGTCTTGGAGCCCGCGGTGGCATCTCGGGTAGCGCACATATTGAAATTCTGGATGGTGAGGGTTTTGTGTTGAATGCCAAGGCCTCACCCGGTTTGGGCGGAAGAGGGGGACCTGGTGGAGCCGGTGGTCGTTATTGTATGGGCAGTCACAAGCGCGGCCCATCAGGAGCGACGGGACCAGTGGGTGCTGAAGGAACTGTTCAAACGATTTGTGTTAAAAGAGGCAGTAGGGAGTTGCAGTGCAAGTAGAAAGCAAAAAGGCGCGATGTGAATCGCGCCTTTTTGCTTTTAAAGATAACTTGTTTTAAGTTTTGCCTCTGATTCGTATCTCTCAAAAGCAAATCCGATCAATTTCGTGATCAGATCCTTGTATCCCACTCCCGTGGCTTCCCACATTTTTGGATACATCGAAATCTTCGTGAATCCCGGGATGGTGTTGATTTCATTGATATACAATTCACCATTCGGTCTTAGGAAGAAATCCACGCGAGTCAAACCGTCGCAACCCATAGCCTGATACGTTTTCTTGGCCATATCCTGCAGGCGTTGCAAAGTTTCGCCGTGAATCTCTGCAGGAATCTTCAACAAAGCGCCATTATCGTCAAGATACTTCGCTTCGTAAGAATAGAACTCATGCTGCGGAATCACTTCACCTGGAAGAGAAGCTTGAGGCGCATGATTGTGACCCATAACTGAACATTCCACTTCACGACCTTGGATGAATTCCTCTGCCAGAACTTTATAGTCGAACTGAAATGCATCCTGCAGCTTCACTTTGAAATCGTCAGCCGTTTTGATTTTATGAACGCCCACTGATGAGCCCGCGTTTGCAGGCTTGATAAAGAATGGCGTACCCAGGTTCTTAACGATTTCGTCGTAGGAATTTTCCTTGTGCGGAGTCAGCAGCATATAGCGCGCATTAGGAATCTTTGCGTCAGCCAGAATGTGCTTCATTACCGCTTTATCCATACCAGCAGCAGATGACCAAACACCGCAGCCCACGAACGGAATATTCACCATCTTGAAGATGCCCTGAATAGTTCCGTCTTCACCCATGGTTCCGTGCATGATTGGGAAAGCACAATCAACTGAAGTTTTTGTGCTGTTTTTCAAAGAGTAAAGAACCGGTTTGCCCAGATCGCAAATCAAGGCCACAGGTTCAGCATTTGGCGGCAGAGCTTTATCGTCAATTTTTGTGACTTGAGTGAAAACACTCATGTCGGGAAAACGGTACCAAGTTCCATCAGAACTGATGCCAATCAAAATAGGAGTGAATTTTTCTTTGTCCAAAGCATCTGCGATGTTTTTTGCCGAGCGCAGGGAGACTTCGTGTTCTGCTGATTTGCCACCGAAAATAAGTGCCAGTGTCTTTTTCATTTTAATTCCGTCCGTGAGTTAAAACATTCTAAATCTATCTAAATTAAGCCCATTCAACGATTTCGTGAGCCAGGCCGAAAATTCCCGCGAAGACTTCGTTAGGTCTCGCATCGCCGTACATATATGCCGGAGTCGTCACAACTTTTGTTTCGCGATCTGTGATGTAATCATCCACCGGGCATTCTTCGTGTAGTGCGCCGGTTTTCTGAATTTCTGCAGCAGTCGCCGGATCATTTCCAATGGTCACTGTGACTTTCTTTTTACCCAGAACTTTTGCAACAAGCACTGGAGCGATACAACAAGCACCAATAGGTTTGCTGGCTTCATAAAATTCCAGGATCACACGTTTAACTTCTGCGTTTACATCGCAATCCGCGCCTTTTTCAGCCCAGTTGCAAAGATTTTTCGCAGCACCGAAACCACCCGGGAAAACCACAGCATCAAAATCCTTGGCATGAAGATGTGCCAGGGATTCAACGTGACTGCGCGCAATGCGGGCAGATTCTTTCAAAACATTTCGTGTTGTGCCTGTTGGAGATTTTGCGACGTGATCGACTTCGTGCAATTCGATATCAGGGGCAAAGCAATTTACTTGTGCTCCTGCTTGGTTAAGTGCAATCAACAAACTGACTGACTCAGTGATTTCAGCGCCATCAAGATAACCGCAACCAGAAAGGACTACTGCGATTTTTTTCATAAAAAAACCTCCGGGAGAGATTTCACTCTACAGGAGGTCCTTGTGTCTGGCAATCAAGTGCTGGTTATTACTGGCTGCCAGTGCGTTGAAAGTTTGTAAGACGGTTGCACACCGTGACTAAAACTTTTGATGAATCGGGGATCTGAACCAGGCCACGATTGCAGTAGTCCAAGACGCGCCCAAAAAAAGGCAGATCTTGCGTGACCGAAATACTGTAGGTGACCTTCTGCTTTTCCGTGGCTGTTCCAGTTTTCATCAAAATCGACCAATCAAATGTCACTTTTTTAACATTGAGCTCACAGTTTGGAATTCCGCCGCAGTTAGGTTGCTTTTTAATAAGGTCAGGGGCAGGGCGTACTTCTGTGACAGATGTCAAATTGCTACATTTGATTTCGCAGGAATCGAGCTTCAACTCTTCTTTGCAGTATTTTTGAAGGTCGTCAGTCATAACACAGGCATTTGCCAGCATCACAACGCGCTCGAAACCCAGGGTCAATTCATAGTCGTCAGCTTTGGTAGTAACATCACTTTTTTTAGTTAAAACTGATTTTAAAGTTTTCAATCCTGCTGACTGGGCAGTCAGATCGTTGCCTTTGCTGACGGTGCGGTATTGTTTGCGAGTCGACTGCGAGGAATTGTCTCCTGTGATGACCGCAGTTTGATATAGGAATGTATACTCGTACTTCTCAGCAGTCTCGGCGATTTCTGAAATCGTGGTTCCTTCCTGGAGAACCAGGCGGGGATTCATTGTGTCGATTTGTTGATCTGTCTCCTGAAGAAGGAAATCACCTTTAAGCATTGTCAGAGGGCTGACTGAGCCCCAGGAATCAACCAAAGAAGTGGTTACTTGCTCAGCTGTTGCCGGAGTGAACTCGTCTTCCAAATCCGGTGTTTTCATACAGGACAGAGTGGATGCGATGACCGTCGCAAGGGCCACTCGTTGAAGGTATTTATTCATATGGAATCCCAACCCCAAATCCACAGCTGCAGGGGCATGATTTTATCGAATTTTTGAACGGTCTCTTCTTTAAAGATGCCAATTGCGCGATAGTCGATCGGGCCGAACAACAAACGAACCATATCTGTTTCATTGTTGATCGTATAAAGATCCTGACCGATACCAAAAACGAAGTTATCCGGGTGTTTTTCCAGAACAAAATCCGCAATACCTTCCGCGCGGAAAGCACGTTTAATTTTTGCAGACAATTGATCGAAGTTCACAATTTTGATCATGCCCAGGAAGCCGCTGTTTTTAGTCACAGAGCGAGTTTCCAGTTCGCGAATCAAGTTTTGCGAGTGTTTTGGGCAAATAATTGTAAACGGAGTGCCTTTTTTAGCTCTGATAAAGCTTAACAAGGACAGCAACGCCGGCGTTGAACCACCCCATTCGTGGATATAGCCGCCCAAATCGATACCTTTGCCTTCAATGGCATACGCCGCCAGTTGGCCGCTTGGTTCCCAGGCTGTGTAGATTTGCGTTTGTGGAATGCTCAGGAACTTACGAGTTTCCTCGATCGAGCGCACCGAGTTCACGGAATGTTTGGAATAAAGACGGTAAATAGCATCCGGTGCAACTCGATTGTCAGTGGAGTAGCTGAGGTTGCTGATAGGCATATCGAAGTTATCTTCGATAACGAAGCTGATTTCACTGCCGGCAAGTTCAAAGCCCATACGGCGGTAGAAATCGAACAAATCCGTCCATAAAATAGCGATATCACAGGATTGTTCCTGGGCTGAGCGAAGGCAATCTTTGATTACAGTCGTGCTCAAACCCTGTCCACGATGGTTGTCATCGGTAACCACAGAACCAATGGCCGCCACTTTATAGATGACGTGGGGGGACTTAATAATAAGAGGTTTCAATACCGCATGGGAAAGAACGCGCTCTTCATCCGCGATAATACGCATATTGTGCAAGTTGTTAGAGGTAAACGCCGTTGGGTACTCGGCAGCAATGGACCAAGGGGCTTCTGAACGTAGTTTTTTATTCAAAAAATCCAAAACTTGGGGAAGCTCAGTTTCCCTAGGCGAACGTGGTCCTTCCATGAACCCTCCTTTTGACAGTCTCCTTTAGAATAGCGGGATTTGGGGCTGGACCCCAGTTATTCGACAAAAAAGGCCCTGAAAATGCGACACAAGTCCGGAAGGCCAGTTTGACAGGAGGGGGGAAAGCCTTATAAATAAGGGGCGTATTTAGGAGAAATTCATGGCCGATAAGAGTCAAAAGTGGAACGAAAATAAACCAGGTAAAGTGTTCGTCGATCAATCTTGTATTGCCTGCGACGCCTGCGTTCTTACGGCTCCAAAGAACTTCTCCATGCATGAAGAAGATGGCCATGCTTTCGTTTCCAAACAACCAGAATCTCCTGAAGAGCAAGAGTTGGTAAAAGAGGCAATTGAAGGTTGTCCAGTCGAAGCAATTGGCAACGACGGTGACAACTAAGAAAAAAGCTCCCTTAGAGCAAACGATAGCCCTTTTAAAGCGTTATTATCCTGACGCTCACTGCGCTCTAGATCACAAAAATCCATTTGAACTATTAGTGGCAACTGTTCTATCCGCTCAATGTACTGATGAGCGGGTGAACATGGTGACGCCAGCCTTATTTGCAAAGTATCCCACTCCTGAAGCCATGTCGAAATCCCCTTTGAGCTCGTTGGAGACATTGGTTCGTTCCACAGGTTTTTTTAAAAACAAAGCCAAGAATTTAAAGTCTGCGGCGACGGATCTGGTGAAAAAACACGCCGGAAAAATCCCACAGGATCTTGAGGCTTTGGTCGAGTTGGCAGGGGTCGGTCGCAAAACCGCAAACGTTGTTTTGGGTAATGCCTTTGATATTCCCAGCGGCATCGTTGTGGACACGCATGTGACACGTCTGTCGAATCGCCTGGGTTGGGTTAAGACGGAAAACGCGGTGATCATCGAGAAGCAGCTTTGCAAAGTTGTACCTCAGGATGATTGGATTTTATTGTCACACTTGTTGATTTCTCATGGTCGAGCTGTCTGTAAGGCGAGAAAACCGGATTGCGATCATTGCTTCCTTGAGACGACTTGCCCGAAGCGCGGAGTCTAGGCACAATGGTCTCATGTTTGTTTCATTCTTTGAGAGCGTTAAATACGTAGGTCATCTTCTTCCCATTTCATTTCTCAGAATTTTTCTGGGTTATTACTATTTGGAACAAGCTCTTCAGAACTATCGTGGCGATTTTCTAACCCGCCCTCGCATCGCAGATCAAATTGCTGAGTGGTTGCCATCAAGTCACGCGCCAAACTGGTTCAAGATATTTGCAAGTGCACAGATGATTCCAAACTGGCAGACAGTGGCATTTATTATTGTCGGCTTGGAGTTCGCAATCGCCATTTCATACATCATCGGATACGTGGTAAGACCCATGGCTCTGTTGGGTGTGCTTTTGTGTGTCACTATGTTGTTTCTTTCGGGACCGGGGCAGGAGGATTTCTTCAAGACCTTCCTGGCAATTCATCTGATTCTGGCTTGGGTTGGTGCGGGCCGTTGTCTGGGCCTTGATTACTACTTCTTCAAACGCCGACGTGGTATCTGGTGGTAATTGTATGAAAAATTTTATCGTTTTTATTGCGGTTGTATTCCTGGGTCTTTTTTTGGCGATGTTAAATCGTACAGATTCCACTTCCGCAACCGGAAGTGTTCCGACGCTACGGGTGTTTGGATACTCGTCTTTCACAGGAAAATTTGGACCGGGTCCTTTGCTGAAGGCTGAGTTTGAAAAGAACTGCCAGTGCAAGGTTGAATTTATCGAGGGAAGTGATTCCGGCATTCTGTTGCAACGTCTGAAGATTGAAGGCGAGAGTCTTGGTGCAGATCTTGTTGTGGGTTTGGATCAGTTTGACCTGTCCAAAGCCATGAACGAGCAAAAATGGCGTAAGATGAGTCTGGGCAACCTGAATGTTTACGATGCAGTCAAGCCTGCGTTGGGAAATAACTTTTTTGTTCCTTATGACTGGGGCGCTTTGACCTTTGTGATGAGAACAGGCGAGTTGAAGAAAGTACCGGTTAAGATCGATGATCTTTTGGACTCAGAACTGACCAGAAAAATCTCTTTGCAGGATCCTCGCACAAGTTCTCCTGGGATGCAGTTTTTGTATTGGCTGGTTCGAACCAAGGGTGAGGATGAGGCATTCAAGTTCCTTGAACGGTTGATGCCTCAAGTTCACAGTTTTTCCCCGACGTGGTCGGCGGCCTACGGCATGTTCACGAACAAACAGACTAAGATGGTTTACTCTTACGTGACTTCTCCTCTGTACCACGAGATCGAAGAAGGAAAGAAAGACTTCCAGGCCATCGCATTTGAAGAACCTCTTCCCTTGCAATTCGAGTTCATGGGCATTCCGGAGTTCTGCAGACATTGTGAGCTCGCAGAGAAGTTTGTAAATCTGATGCTGTCCAACGATGGACAGAAAATCATTATGGAAAAGAACTATATGATGCCGGTGATGAAAGGTGTGCGTGACGGCACTCCGTTTGCGTCAGTTCCGGAGTATAGAACTTTGAACGAGTTTGAGATCCTGTCCACGTCTGAAGTTGATCGCTTGTTGAAGCGTTGGTCAGAAGTTCGCAGAGGCGCGCTCAATTGAGCTTACGAAATCTCCTTCGCATCTCTTTGCTCCTGTTTCTGGTTTTCCCGTTCCTGTTTCTTGTCGCGCAATTCAGACCTCATGAATTGCCGGACATGGCTGAAGTTTTCTGGGCATTCAAAAACACTTTGTTTCAGGCGGTTTTGTCTGCTCTAGGATCAGTTTTCCTAGGGGTATGGGCATCATTTGGAATATTGAACTTTGCCGGAGGCAAGCATCGTCTTCGCTTGGTATTGGAAGTCCTGTGCCTGATTCCAAGCTTCCTTCCTCCATTATTTATTATTCTTTCAGTTCTTAACATTGTGGATCCATTTCCGGTCGGCTCGATTGGCATCGCATTGATTCATACGGTGATGAACTTTGGATTGGTTGCAGTATTGTTCACCGGGATAGTTGAAAACAAGATTGGCGGAGTGGCGGAGCTTTCCTGGATCGAAGGCTCCAGTCGCTGGCAGTTTATTCGCCAAGGCCTTATTCCGATGCTGAAAAAGGATCTGTGGCTGCTGGGATTGTTTGTTTTCGTGGTTTGCTTTGGCAGTTTCTCAGTTCCTTTGATTGTGGGGGGCGGTAAAGGCACGACGATCGAGGTTTTAGTTTACGAAAAAATCAGATTGTCCAGTGACTGGAGTGGCGCTGTGTTTCTTGCAGCGATGCAGTCTCTATTTATCTTTGCGCTGTCGATGATCGTGGGACGGGGTAAGGGCAGCCCAGGGAAGCGAATCGCCAATTTAAGCATTCTGCGAATGCGCTCGGGCATCGCAATTATTGTCGCGGTTTCGTTGATGTATATCACGGGATACTTTCAGGGCCTGGTTGCGGGTTTCGGCATGATGTCGACATTGTATGAATATCAATCATCCTTGGCCTGGAGCTTTCTGGGTAGTATCTTCATCGGCGTTTCAACCGGTCTGTTGTGCTATGGCGGTTTGATGCTAATTGCATATTGCTGGCCAAAACCCTGGTTTGAAAAGTTTCTGAATGGCTACGTGGCTCCCAGCACCTCATTGGCGTGTTTTGCTTTGCTGATTCTAAGTCCCAATGAAGGAATCTTTCCGTTCTTAAAGATCCCGGTGGCCATGTTGCTATTAAGTTTGAATGGTCTGTTTAGAATGGGTTGGGATAGTGAACTTCGTTCTTTGGAATCTCAGCTGAGCGTTGCGTATGCAATGGGTGCGTCTCCTTCTCAGATCTTTTCTGAAATCATGTTCCCACAGATTTCCGGAAAGGCCGGTGTTCTTGCCGGGATCGGGGCGGTGTGGGCGTGTGGTGACTTTGCTGTTTCCCGTATTCTGGCTCATCGTGATCTTAGTATCGCGATGATGACAGAAACACTGATGTCCAGCTATCGCTTGAATCAGGCAACAGTTCTAAGCTTGCTTATCGTACTTGCGGGATTAATCTGTTTCTTTATTTGTATAGGGGGGAGTCGTGTCCTTCGTAGAAAATTTACGCCGTGATTTCGGCGACTTTAAATTGGATATCCCACGTTGGGAAATTCTGGATCAGGGAGTTACTGTATTGTCAGGACCTTCCGGCTCAGGAAAGACCACTGTTTTCAGAATGCTGCTGGGCTTGGATGAATGCCCTGGAATGAAGTGGACCATTGAAAATCTGGATCTGGCCAAGCTGCGCACACCGGAGCGACGTTTGGGTGTCGTATTTCAAACTCTGGATTTATTCCCACATATGACGGCCCGGGAGAATATTCTGTTCGCGGCGCGTGCTAGAAAAATTTCTGAAGAGAAAGTTCGTTCCCGTCTGAAAGAGCTTACGCAGAATTTAAAAATGGAATCCTTTTTGGATAGACCAGCGGCGGTGATTTCCGGTGGCGAAAAACAACGTGTTGCTATTGCGCGTGCCTTGATGGGCGAGCCAAGACTGTTGCTTTTGGATGAACCGTTTTCATCGTTGGATCAGGAACTTCGCGAGGACAGCCGACGCCTGATAAAGGCGGTGATTGAAAATGAAAAGATACCGACCTTATTGGTCACTCACGATCCGAAAGACATCGAAGTGCTGGCTAATAAAGTTTACTATATCCGCAACGGTTCAATAATTTCTGAAAGCTGAATCTAAATAGTGTATCGCTGAACCATCTCAAGCAGGGCCGTCTTCTTGACGGGTTTCGTCAGATGCTCCGTGCAGCCGGCATCCAATGATTTCTGAATGTCTTCGGCCATGGCATTGGCGCTCACTGCGATAATCGGTGTAGGTTTTAGTTTGTTGACCTGCTCCCATTCGCGAATTTTGCGAGTGGCCACATATCCATCCATCACCGGCATTTGAATGTCCATCAGGATCAGGTCAAAATCCCCACGTGTTGCTTTTTCCACGGCGATCAAGCCATTTTCAGCCTGGACAATGTCGAACGGATACTTCTTAAGGTAAGTCAGCAGCAGGAATCGGTTGTCTTCGGTGTCGTCGACGACAAGAATTCTCCCATTTCGAGAAATATTGGTGGAGATTTTTGAAATCTCCTTGGAATCCGGAGCTACTGGCGGTGCTTCAATAGCGGCTTCAGTTGGAACGAACGGAATAGTGAAACCAAAGGTACTGCCTTTGCCCTCCTGGCTCTCAAACCAGATTCGTCCACCCATAAGTTCAACCAGATTTTTTGAAATAGTCAGTCCCAGTCCACTGCCACCAAACTTACGCGTGATGGAGCTGTCTGCCTGTACAAAGTTTTGGAAGAGCAAATGTTGCTTGTCTGTCGGAATCCCTGTGCCGGTGTCACGAATACGGAAGCGCAAGCAGTGCTTTGATTCGTCTTCAAAATCCACGGTCACAGCGATTTCACCGGATTGAGTAAATTTGATCGCATTCCCGATCAGATTAAACAGAATTTGCCGTAAACGGGTCGGATCACCAATCATATGGGGACGTTCGCCCTCCAGATTCACGGTCAGATTGAAATCCAGATTCTTCTCAGAAGCTTTTTGTTTCAAAATGTCGCAGATATTTTTTGTCGTCGAAACAAGATCGAAAGCGATCTTTTCAATACGTACTTCCCGGGCTTCGATTTTGGAAATATCCAGAATGTCATTGATAAGGGAAAGCAGGTTCTCGCCGGCATTGGCACAAACCTGAACAAGTTGAGCTTGCTCCGGTTTCAAATCAGATTCGGAAAGGATATCTGTAATACCAATGATCGCATTCAATGGCGTACGGATTTCATGTGACATTCTGGCCAGGAACTCGGATTTTGCCTGAGAGGCCTTGACGGCTTGCTCACGGGCTTGAATCAAAGCGTGCTCACTTTGGATTCGGTCCGTAATATCAGTTCCCACGAATACGAATGTCAGATCTTTTGAAGTCCGGTTTGGCAATGCCGCCCAGTTCATCAAAATCGGAATTCTGTGGCCATCAACGTTTGTGATCTCCGCCTGAATACTGTGGCGGGTTTGCAATAGCCAAGTGTAGTTTTTGAAATCAGGCTGAGCATGGATCAGGCTTTTTAGATCGACTTGTGAAACCTGGTTGGGCGAAAGGCCCAAAAGTTTCAAGGCGTATTCGTTGGCCTGGGAAATCATGTATGAAGACTGGCGCCAGTCATCGTGATGCACGACCTTAACGATGAATAGGAAGGCTTTGATGGATTGAATAACGCTATCCAGGAATTCCTTGGATACGGTGGTGGTTTCCAAACGGTCGGCAAGCTGATTGTACTTTGTTACCAGCATCCCGATCTCGTCGCGGGATTGATAGTTGATCTTTTGAGTCAGATTGCTGGTTCCCAGTTTTTCCAGGCGATCCGTCAGAAGCTGGATAGGCTCAACGACTTTACCCGTTGCTGCAAAGGTCGCAAAGAAGAACAGAATGAAAATTAAAACCGCAGCGGCGCTGGATGCGATAGCGATACGATCCAAAACGGCAAAAGCTTCGCTCTCATCGATTTTGGTTTGGATATACCAAAGCTCACCATTCGGCAGATAGATTTTGCCGATGGAGCGAATTACTTTATGGCCGCGATAGTCAGTACCCAGTTCCCGAACCTCACTGAGGTTCTCGATTTTCTTGATGTCTTCATTTCCACGGTTACTTAGGGTCGGAATACTTCCTTCCTGACCAATCTCACTCTCTGCCGCTTCGTCCGTACGGAAGCGGCCCGTGTTGCGCAGACTCCAGTCTTCTCCGTAAATCAAAGTTTCGCCCGTTTGGCCCATACCGTGAGTGGCCCAGGCAAAATTGTCACTGGTGATGCGGTCAATTTCAGAGATGGAAATTTTTAGAATGACAGCCCCGAGGAATTTGCCATTGCGGATGATCGGGGAGGCAACGTAACCAGTGGTAAATTTGACATTCACTGGATCCTTTTCAAAATCCAGAAACAGAGTGGATCCCTCTTGCGCTTTCAGTGCCCAGATAAAGAGATCTTTCAGTTTTTGATTGCCGGTCGTTTCGTCGTATACGGAATCGCCATCGTCAAAGTCTTTACGGGTTGTATACAGTACTCGTCCGTCAGGATTGATCAGAGCCAGGTCGTAAATATTAAAATCCAGGACATAGTTGTCCAGGAGGCGACGAAACTCTGGAAATGAATCCGACTGCTTGTCCATCAGAAGGTTGTCTGTCATCTCGTGGGATGAAATCAGATTTACTGCCATTTGCAGATCGCGGAAGTAATTCTCAATTGAAGTGGTTTTGGCAATACGGATTTGTGTCAAACGTTCATACGTGCTGTCCACGATTGTCGATTCGACAATTTTAAGACCGATCAAAGCAACAACGAAGGTAGCTAAGAATACCGAGACTAGATTGAATAGAAAAATTCTTAAACGTAAAGTCATTTTGTTGCCTTATATCTAGTAGTACCGATTGAATTTGATTCACGCAACGAGTAGTTCCTTTTCTCTCTGAAAACAGGTCGTTTTTTGGTGCTCGTGTTAGGTTTTTGTAACTATAAGAGCAGACAGATTCTTATGCGGTTACAGTGTGCGCGCCTTGTAATTTGTCTTTTGTCTGCGGGGGTGAAATTTTCCCCAAGTATGGTTATTAATAGGAACCACATCATGGGAGGCAACATTGAAGAAAAACTTTCTAGCGCAGGCGCTTTTTACGACGACGTTTATGCTTCATTTGATCTCATGTGCCCAAACGAAGGTCATGGAAGGGGATGCGGCTTTGTTGTCTCCTACAATCTATTACAAACCCACAGTCCATTTTGATGCAGCGAAATGTACCCAAGAAGAGCTTCGCGACATGGTTTCTCCGGCAGACAAAATCCTTACCACGATTTGCGTAAGGGACTTTGATCGATGTCTGATCGAAGGTGCCTGCTTTGTGGATAAAGGCGGGAGTGTTCGTTCTTTCAACTATCATTCCAGGATTAAAAATATTCCGCGCTTTGTGGAGGTGGACTTGCGCCGATGTCCATTTGGTTATGGCGTGAACAATTCCTGTCTGGACCCTTATTACACAATTGCCGCAGATCTTTCGATCTACAAAGTAGGTGACGTGGTATTCGTTCCTCGACTGGTAAATGCACCAATGCCTGATGGCAGTATTCATGATGGATTCGTGGTGATTCGTGATCGTGGTGCCAGAATATTGGGGCAGGGTCGTTTTGATTTCTTCACGGGTTTCTACAATCATGCAGACAAAGACAACATCATAGCTCGTCTGGGATTCGGTGATCCTTATGCACGCTTTGACTATCGGATGGCGACGGAAGAAGAATCTGCTGCTGCTCGTGAACGTCGAGGTTATCCTGGAATAAAGAACACGATTATTGTCAGAGCTCTGGAAGACATATCCAAATTAACTCGCACTACGCCGGAGCAGGCTGTAAGCGAGTAGATAAACGCCAGTCTATTTTGTGTAACATAACCATTGAATATCTATCGTCTTTTTACCCACCTTGGTCCAGTGATCCCTGGACCTTTGTCTAAAAAAATCCAAACTCAAAGTTTAATAAAATCAGGTAGTAAGCGTGGTCCCCGAAAAAAAACTGGACCTAGGTCTAAAGTTTTCTGGACCTTCGTCGATAAGTATTTCGTAACACGTTGGGCTTCCGCGGACCTCTCCTCAAAAAGATTCCTCGGACAAAGTCTCCTGCAAACATGGTCAGTCACCCATGCTGCGGGGGACCTGCTCCAACCAAAATATTTGTATTTAAAAATTTAAGAGTTTTTGAACGAAACAAACAATCGATCATAGTACGTTGTCGGGTTCAAAGGTGTTCTGCAGGTAAGTGGTGCGACCACAGTGCAATCTTTAATCCTCAAAAAAACAGCGTCTTATGGTCAAAACAAATCCCGAGGAGGATCGTAATGGGCTTAAGAATTGCAACGAATACAGCGTCTATCGCTGCTCAGCGTGTATTGTCCACGCAACAGAAAAGAACTGAGCACTCTGCTCAGGCTCTGGCTTCAGGTTCCCGTATCGTAAATGCTGCTGACGACGCCGCAGGTCTGGCGATCTCAGAAAACTTCAAAGGACAATTAAAAGGTATTTCAGCTGCGCGAAACAATGCGAATAACGCGATTTCGTTTGCGCAAGTCGGTGAGGGTGGTCTGAACGAGATCTCCAATATCCTGATTCGTCTGCGTGAGTTGGGTGTGCAAGCCGCATCTGATACTATCGGTGAAACCGAGCGCGGATTCCTAAATAAAGAGACCCAACAACTTCTCCAAGAGGCCGATCGTATTGCCAAAACGACAACGTTTGGTAATCGAAAACTTCTCGATGGATCCGGTGGTGAGCTGGAGTTCCAGGTCGGTGCGAATGCCGGGGAAGATAATATGATTAAAGTAACCTTCGATGCCGATGCTTCTGCAAGTAATCTTGGTATCGATGGTATCGACATGGAAGACAAAGGCGGAGCGCGATCTTCACTCGAAGATATCGATAAAGCCTTGGTGAAAGTCAGTGAGATGCGTGCCGGTTTCGGTGCGACCCAATCTCGACTGCAGTCCACTGTCAGTAACTTGGATATTTCTTACGAAAACCTTTCTGCAGCGAACTCGCGTATCCGTGATACCGATATCGCCAAAGAAACGGCCGAGATGGCTTCTGCCAACATCCTGCAAAACACAGCGGTGTCGGTATTGGCCCAAGCCAACCAATTGCCTAACGTTGCCATGAAACTCGTAGGCTAAGGTTATAATTAGAGATTTAATTTTTAATTAGTTCCTTCAAATTGCGAGGGGGACTCCGGGATAATCTCCCTCTGGAGTAGTCGCCCACAAAAACTACTCTAATTCAGCCCACCCACAGGGGCCCTCGACGGGGTCCTTGTGGGTTTTTTGCGTTTGTACCCCGCCCGCTCTCCGCCACCCCCCGGGGGTATCGGTCATGTGCGCCGCCGGGGACGACTGTACTCTCCCGTCCACAACTCATGGATCTGCTGCTCACTCATTCCACGCAACCTGGTCTTTGAATACGGACGCCCGTTCGCTTCACACTCATTTAACTGTATATAGTTCCGCACAGTCCGATACGCCCGAAACCCTTTCACCACTCTGGTAAATGGCCGGTGCTTCCAAATCCTAACACTCTCCCGCCCTCGCATGGGGGTATCGGTCAACCTTTGCGCAAACTGCCCAGGCACCACACGAAAAAAACTCTGCAGTCGTGATCTGCGACTTGCACGGATTAACAAGTGCACGTGATCGTTCTGTATGGATACCTGCTCGATCTTTACAAAAAATTTCAACGAGTACCGTTTCAACAGAATATTCATCAGTCGGAACACGTGGGGATTGCGAAGGCCTCCACGCATCGTGAATTTATTTATCTTCAACACCAAGTGAATCGGTTTTTTATTTGATAGCGGTCGAGTGCCGCGTCCGAAGGAAGAGTTTCTTAGCGCTCCTCCATAAGAGAGCTTGTGATTTTTAGGTAAATCAAAAGGTTTGAATACGTTCTTCATGGAATCTCCTTGAGAGGATGACCGGTACCCCCGGGATGTGGAGAGAGTGATGCACGTTTGTGGCTGGTGAGAGGAGTGATTGTGTTGAGAGAGGAGAGGAAGGTGTCCGTATAGCGGAAAGACAGAGAGTGGGATCATGACCGATACCCCCGGGACGTGGGTGTTGTGTTCCGGTTGGGATCAGTGGAGTGCTTCTTTAGGATGTATTGGGATCGATTTCCTTAGCTTAGGTCTGATGGACCTTTGTGGGATCCGGGAAATCACTGGACCTTGGTATTGAAAAACCCCCGTTTAAGGCCCAGTTTTCGGGACTATGGTCTAGGTTTGGCTGGATCATGGTCTAGTTTTGCAGGACGCGACTAAAGGCTTCACAGACCTCGCCGAAAGGTATGTCAGAAGCAACGACGAAATCTAAGTCGAAAGAACTCGAGAGCTTCGAAGGGTGTGACTGCCTGACGAAAGTTCGCTTGCAGAGTGATTAGACAAAGGTTGAGTCCCGACGTGTTAAACAGGTCAGCCTAAGTAGGTATAAGGCGGCCAAAATTTATGGGGGTCCCAAATGGGAATGAGAATTTCTACTAATATCGCAGCGGTTAATGCACAAAGAACTCTTCAGGGTTCACAACGTGTAATTAGCAAATCCATGGAGCAATTGTCTTCTGGATCACGTATCAATAAAGCGGCGGATGATGCAGCCGGCTTGGCAATCTCTGAAGGTATGAAATCGCAAATCAGATCTTACAGCCAAGCACAACGAAATGCGAATGATGGTATCTCAATGGTGCAAACTGCTGAGGGTGGCTTGTCTGAAGTTTCCAATATCTTGACTCGTATGCGTGAGTTGGGTGTACAAGCTTCTTCTGATACTATCGGTGATACTGAGCGTGGCTTCTTGAATAAAGAGGTTCAACAACTAAAAGATGAGTCTCAACGTATCACTCAATCTACTAAATTTGGTACAACAAAACTACTTGATGGTTCCGGCGACAAGTTTGACTTCCAAGTAGGTATCGGTAACGACGATTTTGCGGACCGTATCTCCTTCAACGCAGGTGAGACAGACGCAACGACATCTTCATTGGGTATTGATGGTTTCGATTTCAGCTCTAAAGCTGGTGCTCAAGAAGCCCTGGCGCAAATCGATGCTGCGCAAACTCAAGTGAATGGTTTCCGTGCAAATCTGGGTGCCCTTCAAAATCGTCTGACTTCAACAGTGGACAACTTGGGTGTACAGCACGAAAATATCTCTTCAGCGAACTCTCGTATCCGTGATACAGACATCGCTTCAGCTTCTGCTGACCAAGCTCGTAACCAAGTATTGTTGCAAGCGAATACAAGTGTCCTGGCTCAAGCGAACTCGCTTCCAGGCGCAGCAATGAAATTGATCGGTTAATTTTAAATGTTTGATCTGGGAGGGCGCCTCCGTGCTCTCCCGGTACCAACCTACCCAGGGAAAATCATAATGGGTTTCCCTGGGGTACTTAGAGGGAAGGACTTGGGAATGGCCCAAAGTCCAGCTGTTTAAGTATGAGGCAGAAATGCCGATAAGTACCTCATGAATATCAAAGGATTGATTCCCAACATACAGCCCTCCGACATCAAGTCGGTAGACCGCGCAGGGCGGGCGATTCAATCTGATATGGCCCATGACCGAGATGCCAACGGTCAGGAATCTTACCAACAGCAACAAAATCAAAGACCGCCGATGTCCGAAGAGCAGCTTGAAGCCTCGATGGAACATCTTCGTAAGCTTTCCGCATTCAAGGAACATCGATGGACCGTGGAGTTGGAAGATAGCGAAGGCGAAAAGTTTGTACTTGTTAAGGACAATCTTGGAACCTTGATTCGCAGAATTCCCGAAGCTGAGTTGTGGACTTTGCCTTCTGATGATTCTCCTCGAGGGCAGCTTTTAAAGCGATCTGCCTAGCCTCTTTGGAAAAATCCAAATTATTTTAAGTGATAATAGCATTTGATTCCCAGCTTCTGGTCCAGCTATCAGGGGGGATGTCAAAATTTATCCGCCTTATATTTCAATACAGCCTCAAAACCCGCATCCCTAGGCCTTTCGACGGACATTTAATTGACTCACGTTCACTGTATGAATTTGAGACGATTGTTTCATGGCAGGAATACGAATTACAGGCATGGCCTCTGGGCTACCACCAAATATCGTCGAGCAGCTGATGGATGCTGAGCGTATTCCTGTGAAGCAAATGGAAGGAAAGAAGTCCGAGAAGGATGACAGGTTGAAACTTGTCAAAGAACTCGAAACTAAGGTGATGGATATCACCAAGAATCTTTCTGAGCTGACCAACGTTCGCGGTTTTGCGGATAAAAAGTTTACCACAAGCGATAACACGGTCGTTGACGGTCAGCTTGATCCGAATACAGCAATGCCGGGTGAGTATAACTTGGAAGTGGTTGAGCTGGCAGAAAAGCCCGCGGCCATTTCGAATGGTTTCCCCGATAAGAATGAAACGCAAATTGGCACGGGATATATAAAATTTGAAACGCACGAGGGGACTAAGGAAGTCTATATCACGGGCAAGAATTCCACATTGGAAGGTGTGGCAAATCAGATCAACAATGCCGACGTCGGTTTGAAGGCGCAGGTTTTGGAGGATCGCAAGGATAAGGAAAATCCTTTCAAGCTTTTGGTTTCCGGTATGGCGACGGGCGATGATAACCAGGTTGCGTTTCCAAAGATTTATCTTTTGGACGGTGATCAGGACATGTACTTCGATCAGTCCCGCGCTTCCAAGAATGCGAAAGTGAAGATCGATGGTTTTGAAATTGAGCTTCCTGATAACAAGGCAAAAGATTTGATTCCAGGCGTGGTGTTGGATCTGAAATCCGCAGCCCCAGGCAAGAAGATCAGTATGTCGGTGAAAGAGAATCTGGAAGCCATCAGCGGTAAAGTTAAGAACTTCGTTGATGCTTACAATGCGGCTTTGGGGTTTATCCAAAAGCAGAATCAGATTCAGGGCGGAGATAAAAGCGGAAATCCAAAGCTGGGCCCATTGGGCGGTGACGGACTGTTGCGCACGATCGAGAGCTCTTTGCGCTCGGCCATTCTGAATCCGGTCATGGGGGTAGAGTCTCCTATTCACCGGATCAATGAGCTGGGAATTACGTTTAATAGAAACGGTACACTGGAGTTGAACCAGGATAAGTTCAACAAAGTATTGAATGAAAACCCGGTGGGCGTTGGCGCGTTCTTCCGTGGCGACAGTTTTAAAACTGGTTTTGTTCAGGTTATCAAACAGACGGTCACTAATTTGACCAACGGACAATATGGCGGCATCGCCAACCGTAAAAGAGGTTTGGAATCGCAGATCAAACAGATTGATCAGCGAATCGATACCAAAGAAAGACAGCTTCAAAGAAAGGAAGAGGGACTTCGCATGAAGTTTGCCAACCTGGAAACGAAGATGTCAGAGATGCAGGCCCAGCAAGCCAAGTTCGCAGCTATGGCTGCTCAGGGCGCAGGATAGTTTTTGAAGTTAAACAGGACGTTTACTGTTAGTTAGAGGAAGAGGAAACGATGAATAAGAACGCGTATCAAAAATATAAGAATACCTCGGTTCAAAGCGCCAGCAAGGAGAAAATCCTTTTGATGCTGTATGAAGGTGCCATCAAGTTTACGAAACTTGCTGTTAAGGCCATTGAGGAAAAGAAAATCGCTGATCGCGGTCAAAACATCGGCAGAGCCTTCGATATCATCATGGAACTTAATAATACTCTTGATCATAAAGTGGGCGGGGAAATCGCTTCCCAGTTGGAACAACTTTATATGTTCATGATGGAACAATACACGAAAGCCAATATCAGCGGAGATGCGGCACCACTTCATGCGAACTTGAAGTTGCTGAATACTTTGTATGATGGCTGGGTTCAAGCAGTGGAAAAAATTAAAAGAGAAACAGACGACGGAAAGAAAGCGGGTTAATACCATGGAGGGTAACGTGACCAGAATCATCAGCCTGTTGAACGAAAAGAATCATTACCTTGAAAAGTTTTATGCTTTGAATGAGGTAGAGCTTGTGAACTTTGCGCAAGGCTTGTTCGACAATGTGGAGCACTTTTATCAAACGCGTGAGAAAATTCTGGATGTTCTGAAGTATGTTGATTCACAAATCGACAAAGCTCATAACGAAATCAATCCTGACGCTGTAATGACTCAAGAAGATCGTAAACAGATCAAAGAAGCTCTGATGATCAAAGATGAATATGTTAGCCGTATTATTGAGCAGGATATTCAAGTCTTGGCGTGCATCGAGATGGCAAAAAATTCCATCATTCGTGAGCTTCAGGATGTTCGTCGCAATCGTAAGGCAATCGGCGGTTATAAATCCAAGTCGTTTGCTCAGCAATTGGATGAAGAAGCCTAGACCCGGCAATTTTTTCCCGACAAAAAGCTGACGGCAAGGACGGTCTGGGAGTCAAACTCCTGAGCTGAACTTGCCTCAACTTAAATTAAACGCACTTCAAAGTTTGGCATCTGTGTTGCTCTTCTATTTCTTCGGAGGAGATCCATGCAGATGTTGGAAAATCAGATCGTTCAAAAGTCCAGTGATAATATTCAAACCGGCACTTCCGCGGAAACTAACCAGGAAAGTGCAGGCAGAGTCTATTTCGATTCTGTGCAAGCTCTTGCTGACTTTGAATCAGAAACCACAATTAAATCCCAGGAAATTTCAGATCCTCGTATATCCAAGTGTCTGCAAAATGCAGAGGTGCTGTCAAAGCACGGAGAATATCACTTGGCATTGAATCTGTTGCGTCAGGCATGCAACCTGAATTCGAAACATCCCGCAACTCTAAGTATGTTGTCCCGCAATCTTGAAAAGATCGGCAAACATGACGAGGCACTTGTTGCACTGAATGCCTGGAATAAAGTTGATTATGGGTTTGAGAGTCTGGCATTTCTGGCGCATGCCCTGTATCGCATGGGACGTGATCAACAGGCATTGGAAAAGTACTTCGAAGCTTTGTCAGTTTTGACTGAAGAAGATGATCAACTTTTCGAGGTCTATAAAAACATCGGTAATATTTACGTTCGCCAAGGTGATTTCGATGGTGCCGAAGAGTATTACAATAAAGCTTATACTATTAATACGACGTCGGACGTGTTGCTGGTGAATTTCGGCACACTTGAAGTTCAGCGCGGTGACTTTGATAAATCCCTGTACTGCTTCCGTAAAGCGGTGGAAATCAATCCTGACAACGATAAAGCGTGGGTTGGACTTGCAATGGTTCATCAACAATTCGGTGATACTGAGTTGGCCTGGGCGAACATTGAAGCTGCATTGGATATCAATAAGAAAAATCGTACTGCGGTTCATTTAGCCGCTAATTGGGGTCTGCGTGACCGCCAGCTGCATAAAGCTATCGAAGCTTTGCAGGAATACCTTTCGAATGTGGAACAGGATGAGGATATGTCCTTGGTTCTGATCAATTTGCTGTGCACAGCGGGACAAATGGATCAGGCGATGCTTGAAATTGAACGAGTGTTGCTGTGGAACCCCGATCACACCGAAGTTAGAAATCTTAAAAAGAAAATCACACCTACAGTAAAGGCAGCTTAATCATGTCCATGATCACTTTCTCTGAAAATCAGGAATCTTCCCTTATCGCTTTTGAAGCTGGCGTTCCGTTGGCAGCAGTAAACTCGCCACGCGAGGAAGCTTTAAAATGGACGTATTCTTTGGGGCCGATTCCATCGTCACATGTGGTGATCGTCGGACTTGGTTCGGGATTCCATGTTGAAGCTCTTGCTGACATGGACACGAATGTTCAAATCACTATCGTTGATTCCCGTGACTCCCTGGTGCCGGTTTTCAGATCCCAATTTCCGGAATTGGCGGAGCGAGTGGAAATCGTGATCGCCGACAGCGTTCAGGATCTGATGAAGAATGATATCTACGCAGACGTCGTGGCTAATCGCGCATACGTGGTTTCTTTCCGCGAATCGTGGGGCGAACAAATGAATTTGTATGCGGAATTTTTCGGTCATTTGACGGGTCGTACTGTTGAGGCGGTTAAGTACCATCTTCAGGATCTGGAAATGAACATGAAGTCTTTGTACTTCCAAAACAATAACAGCCTTCTTTCAATCAAGGATATTCTTCCGGTGGTTGAGGCATCCCAAGTGGCAGAGGAAAAAAAACAAATCTTCCGCATGCTGGGTGAATTGGTTAAATAGATGAAGATATTGGTCGTCTCTTTATTGCGTCTGGGGGACGTCATCCAGCAACAGCCTCTTTTGAAGGCTTTGCGTAATGAGAATCCTCAGGCAGAAATACATTTGTTGCTGAATCGCCAGTTCTCTCAGGTGGAGAACTTGTTGGGCGATTTGGTCGACAAGTACTTCTATTTCGATCGGGAATCCTTGCAAAAGGGTCTTGGAGAGGCGTCCTATAATATTTTGTGGTCACATCATCAGCTGGAGTCTTTGGTTGAGGAATTGAATCATGAAAATTATCAAAAAGTTTATAATTTTACCCATAACAAGTTGAGCGCCTATTTGCTGGGTGCAATTCAGTCACCAGTGAAGCTGGGGCTGTTTCATGGTGAAGGACGCTTTCAGGGGTTGAATAGTCCATGGTTGCGTTACTTCAATGAGCGATTTTCAGGTACCCAGCCTTCATTGTTTCACTATGTGGAATTGTTGGGGAACTCCTTCGGTCTGCCGGTGGAGAGAACAACAACTGACACTTCTGGAAAAAGCAAAAAGATCCTGTTTCAGTGTCTGACCAGTAACGAAAAGAAGAATTGGTCTTTGAAGCGCTTTAAGGAACTCAAAGAGACAATCGAAAGCTCATTGGTTGACTATAAGGTGCAGATCCTTTGCGCTCCATTTGAAAAAGAAGCATTGCTGAAACACTTTTCAGATTCAGATTTGCTGGTATGTGATCTTAATTTGGCGCAGTCCGCTTTACGCGAGAGCTGTCTTTTGGTTACTGGCGATACCAGTATTAAACATCTTGCAGCTCAGAGTGGTGTTCCGATCATTGAATTGGTTATGGGCAGCAGCGATTGGACCAAGACCGCTGCTTTTTCAAAGAATTCCGAAATTATCACGGCGCAAGTGGCTTGTGCGCCTTGCTCTCACTCTCAAGCTTGTTCGCAAAAATCACAGATTTGTGCCGAGCAAATTTCAGTGGAGCAGGTCTTTGCAGCAGTTTGGGACCGTCTAAGTAAGAAATCTCAGCAAGCAGGCGTCACTTTGCGTGATGTTGAGAGAGTAGCATGGACAATGCAGCTGAATGAGGTGGCGACTGCGGAAGTGATTCCATACGCCAATGCTGCATTAAGATTTACGGAGGAATACTCCAAAGATTCTGTTCGCCGTATTCTGGCGTCTTGCCGGGAAACACAACAACGGAATGAATCCTGGATGGCCCGTCTGGAAAAGGCATTTCCAACCTGGAGTTCCCTGGCTGGAAAGTCGCAACTGAAAAGTCAGGATATCGGGGAGTTTATTCTGGTAGCCCAGGAAATTGTAAAATCAAAACAAGACACGGCTGGGTACTTCCAGTTCGTTGTGGACACTCTTATGGCCCGTTTTTCGAGCACGTTGCAATTTCATGAAAAAATGCAGGGTGCGCTTGCAGAGGTCCGTGGACTTGTACAAGCACGAGGTCAGTTCATTCATTCATTAGAAATAGTTCTCAAGGAAGGGGCCTATTATGCAGCAGGAATTGGACAATTATCTATCGACGGCTTTGAAGAAGTTGGAAGAAGCGTATCGCGAGATCGTGAAGACGCAGCCATATAATCAGGAAGCTGAAACCGTAAAACTTGTTGCTGAACTGGCAAAGGAACAAATTAAAGATGAAAATTCTAATTCTGCAACTCGCTAGACTTGGCGATATCTATATTTCTTGGCCTGCGATTCGTGCGGTTCGCCGTATGTATCCCGATGCAGAGATTCACTTCCTGACGCGTCCTCGTTTTGAGGGGGCTGTTGAAGGTTTGACTGCCATTGATCGCCATCTGACTTTGCCAAGTGGTCATATTCTTGAACCCTTGGTGCAGGAAAATGCAAATACTGAAGAATCCCTGAATCGCATGGAAGAGTTTGTTGAGACCGTGCGGGCCGAAAACTATGATCAGATCATCAATCTGACATTTTCCCCGTTTTCGAGCTATTTGACCCATGCTTTGACGATGCCACATACGTCAGTATTGGGATACACACGCTTCAGAGACGGATTCTTCTGCGCAGCCGATGAGGTCAGTTCTTACTTTTATGCTCAAGTGGGCGTGAACAAGCCAAACCGTGTGCACATTGCCGATATCTTCGCTTCGATGATTGGTACTGAGTATGTGGAGCAGGATTGGGAAGCGCCACAATTGCCAGATGTGAAGATCGATCTTCCAAATTTGTTTTTGACAGTCCACGTGGGAGCAAGTGAAGCGCACAAAGCATTGAATGCTGAAGCGTGGGGACGTGCGCTGGATTATTTCAGTCGTCGCTATCAAGGTATGCCCATTGTTTTGATCGGCGCACCAAATGAGATCGAGATTGCCGGTGAAATTGTTCAGAAGGCACCAAACGCCAACATCGTAAATCTTGTTGGTCGTACGAAAATGCACGAGTTGTTTGCAGTGCTGAAGCGCTCTGAGTTGTTGATTGGCTGTGACAGTGCACCTATTCACATGGCTTCGTTGACCGATACCCCAACTCTGAATATCAGCGTTGGAAATGTAAACTTCTGGGAGACGGGTCCCAAGGCAACATTGGGTCTTATTTACCGAATTGAAGAAGGTCAGGATATCGTGCCTGAACGCATCGGGGAAATAGTTGCGCAGCTTCTGGAAGGCAGCGCGGATCCGGAGCTTATCATGCGTACGCCGGGCCTTGCGAGTTATTCCAAAGTTGAATCGGATCAACAGGAATTCCGCTGGAAGCTGGTTCAGGCGATTTATCTGGGCGGTGAATTCCCAGTGGCTGATCGTATTGAAATTATTGAAGGTTCGATGAAACTGGATGAAATCAATGACTTCATGATGAGCCAATTTGCCTTGATTCCGGAAAAGGGTGTGGATGCCATTGCGCCGTTTATTGACGGTGGCGAAGATGTGATCAAATCAATTAGCCGAATTGTTCCTGAATTGCGTCCTATGATTGATTGGTATCATGCGGAGAAGATCCGCGTGGCACCAGGCACGCAAGAGGAAATTATTGCAGCAACTTTGAGTGTTCATGAGCGTTTTAAACGCCATCTTCGTGTTTATGTTCCTCAGGATGAAAAAATCACGACAGTGGAGGCTGAAGATGGAACGCTTTAAAGTAACGGGTGAAGAGCTTCGCAATTTCTATCAAACCGACACAGTTCTTTCGCGTGTATTTGACGATATTGAAAATGACCTGCGTGAAACGAATGAGGTGGTCTGCCGATTCATCTTGAACGGAATGGAAATCAAGGAGACCGACGAAGCACGCTTTGGCACAGTTTCCCTGAGCGAAGTGGAAACACTCGAGTACATGACAGAAAATAGCAACGATCTGGTGTTGGATGTTTTGCAGGCTTGGATTGCCGCTTTGCCGGAGCTTCAGCAGAAGACGGAAAGTCTTTCCAAGAGAATGCGTACCCAGGGTTTCAGTGGTTTGCTAAAGCCGATTCACGATCTGGTTCAAAACTGCGAGTTCCTGATTGATTCGGTGATGTCATTGAAGATATTGGCGGGGGATCGGTACCTGGTTAGCAGTCCAGTTGATTGGGTCAAGGCGGAGCAAAATAGTAAAACGACGGTTGTTGAAGCGCTTCGTGCTCTGGAAAATAAGGATTTTGTTCTTTTAGCAGATGTCCTAGAGTATGATTTAAACAATGTTCTGCAGATGTGGACTGAACACTTGCAGCACTTGGAGAAGGCGTTCAATGGGGACAGCAGCGGAACTTATCAATCCGAACAAAATAGATCCAATTTTATGGGTCGGAAGCGTATCGCCAATTAGGCTGCCTCATTACTTTCCGTTTCAAAAGCGGGAAGTTGAGATTGTTTTGCGGGCTTCGTTCGACGAGGCCCGTTCGCTTTTGCATTCTCAGAAGTTTTCCTCGATCTTGGTCCAGGACGATGGCACGAATGAGGCTTTCGAACTATTGATTCAGGCTCGTCACTTGCAGCCGATCGCCCCAAGATTTTTTATATCCAATGATCTTAGTGAAGAAAAAGTGCGTCAGGGAATCAACAAAGCCCAGGTGTATCGTTTTATCCGCTGGCCATTGCCAGAGCGTGAAATCTGGCAGCAGTTGGAGGACGCTCTTGAGAAGCACTCCACTTTTTTGTCGCGGTCCCTTCTGTTAAGGGAGTCCTCTTCCCAAAATAAAGAACTGGAAGCTCTGACTCACTCCCTGGAAGGCCTCGTCGATGAGCGAACCCAGGGTATTGAGATGTCGCACAAGGAAGAAAGCGACAAGCTGAACCGCGAGCGCAATTTGGTTCGTTTGATTAAGGATTTGGCGAATCAAAATTCATTTGAGGACGTGTTGGGGATTATCCGCAAGGAACTGCGCAAGTTCCATAAAATCGGTGATCCCATTCTGGTGTATCGCACGGATAACACCAAAACTCATTTTATCAGCTTTCAACTGGGAGCGATGACACAGTCAGAATCATCAATTGATTTTGAGTTCCCAAAAAATGCACAGGTGCCTTCGTCTGATCTGATTCGTCAGTTGGCGAATCATTTTGGACGCCCATTTGCAAAAACCTATGTTGTCCCACTGGAACTGCGTTTAACCAATCACCTGTTGGGCGAAAACAGTGAAGCGATTCTTTGTATCGAGAACTCCCTGAACGAAAAAGAAATGCCTCCTTTTGTGGAATTCATTTCAGATCGCATGCGTCCCCTTGGAATGACCTTGGATCGCGTTCTTTTGGAAAGTCAGCTTTCTGCGTTTTCGTATCGTTGGGAAAAGACCTTTGATGGCATGAGGGATCCAATTGCGATTATGGACGTGGACTACAACGTTATCCGCGCCAATCGAAAATTTTCAGACAGATTCCCAGATAAAAAAATGGCTGGTGAAGCCTCGCCAGCGGCGCAGGCTTTGGCAGATGGTCAGCCTCATGTCGGACAAATTCAAGCAGACGGACGGGTGTATCAGGTGCACAGCTATCCGGTTGTTTTGGATAATGGCGGTAAAGCGACCAATGTTGTGAATCAGTATGTGGATATCACACAGTCCCGCGAGCTGTATCTGCGCATGCTGCAGAATGAAAAAATGGGTGCCATTGGAATGTTGGCTGGCAATATTGCCCACGAGTTGAATAACCCGCTGACCGGTCTGCGCTCGTTGACTCAGGTTTTATTGCAAGAGGCAGAGAAGAACACAAACTTGTACTCCGATCTGGTTGAAATTGAAAAAGCGGCGGCTAGATCGCAACGAATCATTAAAAATCTTCTGGATTTCTCCAAAGGAGAGGATCAGCCGGCCGAAGACATTACTGTTGATGAAATTGTAGAGAGAACGTTGCCGATGCTGAAATCGGCTTTGCGCACTCATAGACTGGAAGTCACTTTGCACAGCATTGAAAAAACTGTGCACGTTGAGCCACACCTTATTCAACAGGTGGTGTTTAATCTGATTAATAATGCGTGTCAGGCGATGAAAGACCCAGGGCGACTTAGAATCAATTCGTTCCACTTCGGAAACCAGGTGGTTTTGGAGATTGAAGACAGTGGCCCGGGCGTTCCTGAAGAGATTCAAAGACGTATATTTGAGCCTTTCTTCACGACAAAAAAAGAGGGACACGGAACGGGTCTTGGGTTAAGTATGTCTAAGTCCGTCATTGAGAAATTTGGTGGCAGTATCACGTATCAAACGGCGCAACCGCAGGGAGCCCGTTTTGTGATTACCTTGCCTTGTAAGTAAGGATTCTTTTGTGAAGGTTCTAATCGTTGATGATGAAGTATTGGTTCGTAGATCTCTTTCCCGTGCCTTCCGTGCCAAGGGGCATGATGTTGTTGAAGCAGAAGACGGTAACCAGGGTCTGGAACAGTGGAAGAAGACATCCCCTGATCTGGTTTTCTTGGACGTTCTAATGCCGGGAATGACAGGGCCTGAAGTTTTAAAAGAGATTGGTGCAGACCGCTCTGGCAAAGTGATTTTGATGTCAGCGTTTGCCGGTGAACACAATATGGAAACGGCTTTGCAAATGGGGGCCGAGATGTTTGTACCCAAACCGTTTGAAGATATTTTTGCCGTCGTAAAGATGGCCGAGGATTTGTTGTCATGAGAATCATTGCAGGGAAGTATCGTGGTCATCAGTTGGTGAGTTTTAAGGCGGATCATATTCGCCCCACCACAGATCGCGTAAAGGAAACCTTGTTCAATAAACTTCAGTTTGAGTTGGAAGGGGCTAATGTCGCGGACTTGTTTTGTGGCACAGGCAACCTGGGAATTGAAGCCTTGTCCCGAGATGCAAAATTTTGCACGTTCGTGGAAAAGAATCCCAAGTCTCTGACGATCACTCGTCAGAATTTCGAAAAGCTTAGAGTTCCGGATTCCCAATATAAAATCATCAGTATGGATGTCATTGCGTTCTTAAAATCCTACTCGGGCGAACCATTTGATATCATTTTTGCCGATCCTCCCTTTACTGAAAAGATGGCTCACTTCGTGGTTGAGGCCGCCAGCACCAGCCAAGCTTTTGGTGCGACCACTTTGATGGCTATAGAATCTGAGCGCAAAGAGCGCATGGAGGATCGCTATGGTCAGCTGGTTCGTTACAGCAAAAAAGAATTCGGCGATAAAATCCTGAGCATGTTCTGCCACGAAAGTGCGTTGGAGCAGGATACGCAGGAAGAGGAAAACGACAATGAGTAGAATCGCAGTCTATCCCGGCAGCTTTGATCCCATTACTATGGGCCACGTGGATATCATCAATCGTGTGGCGCCTCTTTATTCTGAGGTCGTGATATTGGTGGCTCAGTCGGCGCAAAAACAATCCTTGTTCACGGCGCAGGAGCGCAAAGAGCTGATTGAAAAATCCCTGTCTCATTTGAAAAATGTCAAAGTTGATTTCTTCGAAGGTTTGACTGTTAACTACATGCAAAAGCACAAGGCTCAGGTCATTATTCGTGGATTGCGTGCCGTTGTGGATTTTGAATATGAATTGACGATGGCTCAGATCAATAAAAAGATCGCACCAGAAATTGAAACCCTGCTGATGTTTGCCAGTCCGGAATGTTACTATATCTCCTCACGGGGAGTGAAGGAACTGGCAGTGAATGGTGGCGAACTAAACGGTTTTGTACCGGATGTTGTTAAAGAAGCGATTATAAAAAAATTGAAGAAGTAGGACTTTGCCAAATGTTGCAACTTTCCAAACGCGCTTTGAACCTAAAAACATCTCCAACGTTATTTCTGGTTGCGAAAGCCAAGGAGCTTGCGGCGCAAGGCCATGACGTGATCTCTCTGACAGTGGGGGAGCCGGATTGGCCAACCTTCGAAGTGCCGAGCAAAGCCGGTATCGAAGCTATCGAAAAAAACATCACCAAGTACACTCCAGCCAATGGGACGTTGGAACTTCGCCGGGCCATTGCTGAAAAAATTAAGTTTGAAATTGGTCAGGCCTATTCCACCAAGGAAATCACGGTGGCTTCTGGTGCCAAGTTTATCATCTTTGCGGCTTTGCAGATGCTTTGTTCTCCGGGGGATGAGGTTATCGTGGGCGCGCCTTATTGGGTTAGTTATCCCATGATGGTGGAGTTGGCAGATGGCGTTCCACGCATCGTTGAGTGTGGTGAGCGCGAAAACTACAAAATCACTCCCGAGCTTTTGGAAAAAGCGATCAATGCGAAAACCAAAGCTCTTCTGTTCTGTTCGCCCAGCAATCCGACAAGCCTGCTGTATACAGCGGATGAGTTGCGAGCGTTGGCCGATGTCTTAAGAAAACATCCTCAGGTGGCGATTATTTCTGACGATATGTACAACCGCCTGGTGTTTGATGGTTCCAAGGTCGCTCCGCACATTTTGCAAGTGGCTCCGGATTTGAAAGATCGAACAGTGGCAGTGAATGGTGGCTCCAAAGCATACTCGATGACAGGGTGGAGAATTGGCTGGGCAGCGGGCCCGGAAAAGCTGATTACCGCCATGGCGGACTATCAAAGTCAGGCCACGGGATCACCTTCCAGTATCTCCCAGCATGCGGCGATGAAAGCCATTGAACAATGTGAGCCGGATATTGCCGAAGTGGTCGGCAAACTGACTCTTCGTAAAAATTCAGGTTTAGCAGAATTGCGATCTGTGCCGGGCTTTAAGGTTGCTGAGCCAGATGGTGCCTTTTATTTCTGGGTGGATATCAAAGCTCATATCGGGAAGACATTCGACGATCAGTTGATTCGAACGTCCAAGGATTTCTGCGATATTTTATTGGAAAAGTTCTATGTCGCCACGGTTCCCGGAGCGGAATGCGGTATGGATGGTTTCATGCGCCTGAGCTTCGCCGTTTCCGAGGAAACGATGAAGCGTGCTGTGGTTCGCATGAAGGAATTCATCAGTAAACTTGCTTAGTAGATCCAGATTAGCTTTTTAGCCATATCTTTCATTTTGCTGGCATGGACAAGGTAAGCACCTTGTTCCGGAAGGCAGATGATGTCTTTGCGGTAGTCGCAGGATTTGCCCCAGGAATTGCGAACCATGTAGTAGCAGGAATTTCCGATTTTCTTACGACCCACGATAGTGGAAGCGTGGCCTGCACCAAAAATACCACCAACGTCGGTGATTTCAGAAGCATCATACTCCAGAGAAATCAGCTTGCGGCGATTTAGCAACCAGTCGATCTGGCTGTTGATGGATTCAAATGGATGAGTTTTCTTGCTCCATGTCTCGTATTTCAAAGAGTTTGGAATTGGCGTCGCTTTGTAACGGCAGGAGTTGTCCAGGAAGAAGAACACCACATCCTCAAGGCTGACATTTTTATTAGACAGAAGATACTTTCTGATCGTGTCAGGGGAAGTTCCTGGGAAAAAGCCCTCTGCCAGTTGGTTAAAGGACTTTTCGCACAAGTCCACGCATTTGCCTGCGCGAAGGTCCTTCATGCGATTGATTAAAAAAGCCATGCCGTTGTGAACTTTTGTTCTGGAAGACAAATAGACTTCTTTGGTTCCTTGAGAGGGAACGTCCTGCTCTTTGCAGGCATAACCCAGGTCATACATTTTTCTGACGGCCACACCCACCATACCGCCCTCTGGTGTTGTTGTTTTATTAACAACGCCACGGCCGATCTTACCAAGCACAGTGACTTGGCTGGAATAGTAAGCAGACAAATGAAGAGCGGATACAGGAGTGCCCAAGGCCTGACTGATGATGTCTGCAGCTGTGTAACCGTAGCACCAACCGATATCGCCTTGGTCAGATGGAGTGGACATGAAAGTTTTAACATCAGCCGGAAGGCTGTCTCGAACGTCTACATTTGAGCAGTCATTGGAAGCAAAAGCATTCACCTGAAGTGCACAAATGAATGTTGTTAGGATGCTCAAATATTTCATGTAAATTTTCCCCTGCTTTTTGAAGTCCGAGACGTATCGCAAGTCTTCGCAGGTTTGTCTATTCCCAGTGTGACAAATTTGAGCAATGCTGACTTTTTTACTCTATTTGTTTCTGCACTGTAATAACTACATTTCATTCAGGTCACTTGAAGTGGAATGTGAGAGAGGCTAATTTGGTGCCACTCAGGGAGAACAAAATGAAAACGCTTGTTTTGGCATTCGTATTATTGGCGTCAACTGCAGCCTCTGCAGCAACTACTTGCACAGCAGTGACGGAACGTATGAACCTTCAAATGGTTCAAAAAGAAAACTCTGTGGCGATTAAATATCAAATGAATGCGCGTGATTTTGGTAAAACAAATGAAACGGCAGGTTTGACGGTTTTGTTCCAGGAAGGCGTTGCTTATGATGTGCAAGGAACTAACTTGGATGCTTTGAAACAGAATAAGACTGCGTTGACGAAGTTGGTGGTGATGGCAATTTACCGCACGGCTTACTTTGGCGGCGAGGAAGACATGGCCTATGTCGAAGCAGGCGACCTGATCGCAGCTCTTAAGTGCCAATAAATAAAAAACCCTGCTCGAGAGCAGGGTTTTTTTATGTCCGAATTTAATCAGAATCTAAAACAGGTTTTTAAAGAAGTTCATGATCTTGGTGAAGAAGCCGACTTCCGATTGTGGTTGCTCCACAGAGCTTGGAGTTCGGTTTGCATCACATTGGTACTTAATTTCGATTTTGCTGCCAGCAGGTACCGGAGTGTCGAAAACTATGCTCATACCCTGAACGCGGTAGCTGAGGGACGCCAACGTCGGAGTGATTGTCACGACAGGTGTTCCAACTGGAGTACATTCCAGATTTACGCTGCCCAATGAATCAACGATCTTATCCACAAACAAATTCAAGTTCGTCCCGAAATCCGCTTCGCAGATGCTGCCGATACCGCCGCCCGTAAGGTTGGACAGGGCCGCGTATTGAACACCATAGTGACTTTTTGCTCCGCCAGCATCCTGGGTTTTCATACAAGCTGCATCGCCTGGTTTTACGATGATTGAGTTTACAGTAAAGCGTTTGTTCGCACCGAAAGTGGACTTAACATAGTCAACAAAGACCTGAGGCTGGTCTTCATTTTCAAGAGCATAGTATTCGTCTTTATAATATTGCTGTGTTTTATCTCCACCAATACTGCGCTCATCTTCGTCAGAGATGATCACATAGGCAATAGCTGCATCTGCACGGTAGCAGCCGCTCGCGCCGGAGTAACGATAGTCGCCATTGTAAACGTGGCGATAGGCCGCCTTGATCGCGCGCTCGTCATTGGATCCAGCCCAGCCAGCGCCAACGTAGTTGATTGTTTGCGCAAAGATCGTTGAAAGATTCGCAGTGCCTTTTTTAAGTACCAAACCCAAGGTGGTGTTTGGAGAAGCCGAGTTGGTTTGCCAGTAGATGGAAGCACCCCACGCCACTGAATTTGCACCACTTGAAAGACCCCGAGTCACCGTCAAACACATTTGCCAATCCAGATTCTTATTTGACTGAAGTGTCGTGACAAAACTTGAAAGTTTGGCAGCAAGCTTTTGGTTGTCTGCCAGCATCGAGTTGGAATCATCGACCACAAGAACGATATCAATCTTATTGTTTGAGGCTTCAACGGTGTTGCTGTAAGTGACATCACGAAGATTTGGAGTGGGTGATGGCGAAACCGTTGGAGTTGTCGTCGGAGTTTCAGTTGGTGTCGGAGTCGGTGACTCTGAAGTTTTAACTGATGGCGCGCTGAACTGTACCGGATTACAGGCAGTAAGACCGATTAGTAAAACTGGCACCACGGCAGCAGCCTTTTTATACAAAGACAAAAACATACTTCCTTTTCCCCTTTGGTGCAGAATAGCACAGGAAGCGACTTCGTCTCAAAATTTACCAAGTCCAGTCTGGGTTTGAGACAATCCAGACCTTCGTCTCATTGTGGGAATAGAGCTTAAAATACTAGAATTAAATCCATGTTCTTGTAGGAGGCTGGGTGAGCTTTTGGTTTTTAACTCAATTGTTGGTGAATGTGATTCTTTTGGCTGGCGTTATTGGCGTTTGGGTACGAATGAATCGCCCGGCTAAGGATGATCCTCGTTTGAGTAAGGGCTTGCAGCTTCTGCAAAGCAAAATTGCCGTTCTGGAGGATCTGTCCGATCGTACCGAGACCCAGGTGAATCAGCTGACGGCACTGTTGGAGCAAAAAGTAAAAGATATCCAATCCAAAATTCAGGCGTCAGAAAAGCAAATCGCCAAAATTGATCAAAGCATGCAAAAGAGTATGGAAGTTGCAAAAATCTTCCAGGATCGTATCCCGCATACTGAGATTGTGGAACGCCAGAATACCATTAAGTATGTCAAAGCAGCTCGTTTGGCCCATCAGGGTTTAAGCGTTGATGAAATTGCCGGCCAAGTGGATCTTTCAATTGGTGAGATCGAGTTTATTGCCAAAGTGAACAAAGACCAACTTATGTTCTGCGAAGACAGCCTGCCTGAATGGGCCAATGAAGAGACGGATTCGGCGGATGCAGCAATGGCCTCTGACTTCAGCGATGTCGACAACATCTCGTTCATGCAACCGTTGCAAAGAGCGGGTTCTGACATCAGTAACGTATTTGCACTTCCGCAGAACGAAAGCGATTCGATGAAGAAACTGGGGGATGCATTCAAAGCAGCCTGCCAGGAAGTGGAAGAAGAACAGGCTGAAGCTGAAAAAGCGCCAAGTATTTTCGATGTTACTCATAATATTGCGCAGAACTTTCTGGGCGAGAAACCGGCACCGGCCACTCCGACAGCTGTGACTTCAAAGCCAGCTCCGGCAAAAAATAATTCTGCAACAGGTCCGAATGTGCGCCCTGTGGAATTTCGCCGCATCGATCTTGTGAATGATCTGGAGTAAGTGGTGGCAAGTTCGGCGTTCCTGAAATCACTGACCAAAGGGCAGATCCTGCATTCTGTTGTTGAAGAAAAACAATCGGGCCGGGATGTCCTGTGCAGTTTTAACGGGAACCTACTAAGAATTGCCAATCATAGCGGACAGCCCATGGACAAGGGGCAGATCGTCCGGGTGCAGGTAAAATGCACCGATCCACTTGAGTTTCAAATTTTTGATCCCAACACAATTAAGTTCGAACGTGTAATTTGAAAGCCAAGACCCTGACTTGTTTGCGAGTTCAGGGTTCCGGTTGAAAACTGTAATTACCGTTCAGTATCACCATGCAAGGGGAAAGATATGCGAGCGTTTCGAGGCCTGCTGTTGTCAGTGGTATTCGTGTTCAGTCAGTCAGCTTTTTCACACGACATCGTTGGTGGGGTGGAAGCAGCACCCGGTGAATTCCCTTGGATCGTTTCACTCCTGGATAAAGACGGCAAAGCTTATTGTGGTGGCAGCTTGATCGCAAAAAAATGGGTTTTAACCGCCGCCCATTGTATGAAGTATGCTCCCGCGAAAATTTTGGTGGGACTGTATCAGATGTCACAAATGGAGGGGGCTGAAATTCATACGGCTGCCCGGATTATCAATCATCCTAAAAAAGGCTACTTTTCCAATGATTATGATTTCTCACTGATTGAGCTTGCTGCGGAATCGGCGATCGCGCCGGTAGAGCTGAACACTCAGGAAATTCAAATCCCCACTGAGCCCACAGCGCCAGCAGTGATGACAACAGTGGCGGGCTGGGGAACGCTGACCTCGAATGGGGCTGTTCCGGATATTTTAAATAAAGTCGATGTGCCTTTGGTTCCTCAGGAGAGTTGCAACAAGGTGTATTCCCCGTTTGGATTTGAAGTTACCGACCGGATGCTTTGTGCAGGTTTGGAAGCCGGTGGCAAAGATTCGTGTCAGGGTGACAGCGGTGGTCCGATGATTTTAAAAACGACTGAAAAAACATTATTGGCAGGAATCGTAAGTTGGGGAATGGGATGTGCTGAGCCCAATTACCCAGGTGTTTATGCCAAAGTGAACGCGGTGACTGATTGGATTAATCAAACAATGGCCGGGGAGGTGCCTGCTCCTATACCTTAGTCCAGAAAGCTGGACCAAGACACAGATTATACCCAAATTGGAACTAGCCTTTGGCACGACTTGAAAAACAAATAACAATGTCTAAGCACATTCATTTTTGAAGGATTCAAAAAGAGAGGGACACGGACATGAAAGTTTTAAACTACCTATTAATCACAGGTCTAGTATTTACAGGTGCAGTTTCCACAGCAGCGCAAAAAGTTGGCGCTAAAATCGTGGGTGGCGTTGAGGCGTCTGTTGGTGAGTTTCCATATATGGTATCTCTACAAGGTAACTACGGCGGTCACTTTTGCGGTGGTTCATTGATTAAGCCAAACTGGGTTTTGACAGCAGCTCACTGTGTAAAAGGTGGTACTGTTAAAGCTGTTAAAATCGGTCTTCACAGTCAAAAAGACACTGCAGGTGTTGAGTCTTTCGCTCCAGTTAAAATCGTGGCTAACGCTGGCTACCCAGGTGGCGGCACAGACTACGACTACGCGTTGATCCAACTTGATGGCAACTCCACATTCACTCCAATCGAATTGAACACGACTGAAATCGTTATTCCTGAAGACGGTACTGAAATCATGTCCACAACTGCTGGTTGGGGCGCGACTAAAGAAGGTGCTTACGGTCTTCCAGACAAATTGCAAAAAGTTGACGTTCCATTGGTTTCTCAAGCAGCTTGCTCTAAGTCCTATTCTGGTAAAATCACAGATCGTATGATCTGCGCTGGTTACACTCAAGGCGGCAAAGACTCTTGCCAAGGCGATTCTGGCGGTCCATTGGTGGCTAAAGCGGACGACGGCCAAACTTACCTGATCGGTGTAGTGAGCTGGGGTAAAGGCTGTGCACGTGCCGGTTACCCAGGCGTTTATGCCAAAGTCAATGCAGCAATTGACTGGATTAACCAGACTATCGCTGAATAAAACCGAGCTTTTAGCTTAAAACTTAGATCCCGTGGCTTAAAAACCACGGGATTTTTTATTGCCAAATCGTGCCATCGAGCGGGACTTGCTTTTCCATTAAAAAAGAGTAAATCCATTAACAGTATGCAAAATAAAGAATTTGATATCTTAGTAGTTGGTGCCGGCATCATCGGAACTTCCGTAGGTGCAGAGCTTGCTCGTCGTGGCGCAAAAGTTTGTGTAATCGATAAAGGTTCAGTGGGCCGTGGTTGCTCGTATGGGAATGCAGGTTGGATGACTCCTTGCTTTTCTATGCCGCTTCCAATGCCAGGTATGTTCCTGAAATCCATGAAGTGGTTGGCGAATCCGAACAGCCCCCTTCATATCAAACCGTCCTTGTCGTTGGATCTGGCTGCATGGCTGTTCCACTTCATGAAGGCGATGAATGAAAAGCAAGCGCGTCGCGCAGTCGAAGGCTTGGTTGTTCTTTCCCAAAAATCTTTGGAAGAGTACGCAAAACTTGGTCAGAAGTACCCAAAAACCCGCTTTGAACAAAAAGGCCTTTTGATGGTTTCCCGCACTAAAGAGGGTGTGGCGGCAGCTGTTGAGGAACTTGAATACGTTCGTGGCGTTGGTGTGACTGGCAAACAAATGACTGGCGAAGAAATTATGAATTTCGAACCAGCGTTCCGTCCGCCAATGTTGGGTGGTGTGTACTTTGATCAGGAAGCTATGGCTGAGCCATTCCAAGTGGTTCAGGCAATGGCCGAAGAAATTCGCGCTAACGGCGGCGAGATCATTGAAAACTGTGAGTTGATGGATCTTGAAATCCAAGGTGGTAAAGTCACCAAGGCCCTTACTTCCAAAGGTGAATTCAAATTCAAGGAAATCGTTGTGGCGACAGGCAGCTGGTCTAAGGATCTTGCGAAGTTGTTGCAGCTTAGAATTCCGATTTTGGGTGGTAAAGGTTATGCCTTGATCGTTCCAAAACTTGAAAAACAACCAAAGTATCCAATCATGTTCGTCGAGAAAAAAATCGCGATCACTCCGCGCGAAAACACTTTGCGTATCGCGGGAACTTTGGAGCTTGTGGATCAAGATTTCTCCATTACAGAACGTCGTGTGAACAATATCAAAAAAGGTGCATCTGAGTTGTTGTATCTTCCAGAGCAACTGGAAGTTCAGGAGCTGTGGGCGGGACTTCGTCCTTGTACACCGGATGGCGTGCCTTTGATCGGTTACCACAATAAGATCTCCAACTTGATGTTGGCAGTGGGTCACCAGATGCTGGGTCTTCAATCCGGCGCTGGTACAGGCTTGATGGTGGCGGACCTTATCGATAAGAAGAAAACTTTCGTCGATGTGGAAACCTTCGCACCGAACAGATTCTAAAATAAAAAAAGCCCGGGAGACCGGGCTTTTTTTTATTCATAATTCGTTTCAGAATTATTTCTTTTTACCTTTTGCTTCCACTTTTTTAGCAGCAGCTTTTTCTTCTTTGGCAGCAGCAGCAGCTTCTTTTTTAGCCCCAGCCTTTTTAGCCTTACGTTGTTGAATGATACGATCCAAAATGTCGTAGGATTCTTTTTGCAGGTCATTTTCGAAAACGAAGCGGTAGAAACCTTCGATTTCAGGGCTTTGGCGGAACTTTTTTAGCGATGTAGGCAAGCTTTCAGACTGAACGAAATCAATGGAGCTACCGTCTTTTGAGAGCTTTACTTTTTCTGCCATCTTTAAATCCCCTAGTGTTTTTAAGAACTTGTACATTAAATCGAACGATTGAAGCAAGTAGAAAATGCCCGCCGGGACCGCGGTTTATTTTAAATTGGATTAACTAAACCATTGAATTTCTTTGGAAAATACTGGAAATTGGGGCTTCCAAACAGGGGAGGTGTTACCGTGCTCATTTTAGATGGCAAAGAAGTATCAAAGCAAATTCGCGCCTCCCTGGTTCCTCGCATTGAATCATTTAAAGCAAAAAACGGCCGCGCCCCACATCTGGCGGTTGTTATCGTGGGCGAGGATCCTGCCAGTCTGATTTACGTTCGCAATAAAAAGAAATCCTGCGAACTTGTTGGAATGACGTCCACCATTCATGCCTTGCCGTCAGATATCACGCAAAATGAACTGATCGAAATGATTGAGACTCTGAACAACGATGAAGGTGTTGATGGAATTCTTGTACAGTTCCCATTGCCCAAACATCTAAGCGCCCATGAAGTGTTGCAAACGGTGTCGCCGTTGAAGGATGCGGATGGTTTGACGTACAAGTCTCTTGGTTATTTCTTTGCGGGCCGACCGTTGGTCAGTCCTTGCACACCAAAAGGTGTGATGTCCATTCTGGCGTATTATAAAATCAACGTTGAAGGCATGAATGCCGTCGTCGTCGGGCGCAGCAATATCGTGGGTAAACCGATGGCGACTCTTTTGACAGAAGCCAATGCCACAGTGACTTTATGTCATTCAAAAACCAAAAACCTGTCGGAGTTCACACAGCGTGCGGACCTGGTCGTGGTTGCCGCGGGTAAGGCCCATTTGCTGGGTAAAGAAGATTTTAAAAAAGATGCGATTGTCATTGATGTGGGAATGCATGGTTCCGGTCAGGGACAAAAGCTTCGTGGTGACGTAAGATTTGCTGAGCTCCAAGGTTGGGCAAAAGCTGCGAGTCCGGTTCCAGGCGGAGTTGGTCCAATGACAATTACGACGCTTTTGGAAAACACTTGTCTGTTGGCTGAAAACAGAGCAGGTCAATAGAGTTCAATTTCTCGAGGTTCATATGTTCACAGGATTTTTAAAAAACGTATGGTACGTGGCTTTGCCAAGTGCCGAACTTGCCATCAATAAAGCTCAAGCCAGAAAAATCCTGAATGAGCCTGTGGTGTTCTTCCGTAATTCCCAGGGGAAAGTTTCAGCAATGCGTGACATCTGTCCTCATCGCGGAATTCCGTTAAGCTACGGACGTGTTGTGAATGACACTCTTGAGTGTCCATATCATGGCTGGAAATTCAATGGATCTGGAGTTTGTACAGAGATCCCGTCGTTGTGTGAAGGTCAGGATTTGAATCCTGGTAAAATCAAAGTTCGCAGTTATCCGGTTCACGAAGCTCAGGGGTTGATCTGGGTCTTTATGGGCGACAAGGATTTTGATTTAAGCAAGGTTCCCACTCCACCAGTGATGAAGGGTTTCCCAGAGGATAAAAAACCGAATCTGACTTATGTGGTGAACTTCCCATGTCACGTGGATCATGCGGTCATTGGTCTTATGGACCCGGCACATGGTCCTTATGTGCATAAAAGCTGGTTCTGGCGTTCTGAAAAAACCATGCTTGAAAAAAGAAAGCTGTTTGGACCCGTGGATTTTGGTTTTCAGATGATTCGTCATCAACCGTCCTCCAACTCCAAGGCTTATAAATTGTTGGGCGGAGTGCCCACGACCGAAATCACATTCACGCTGCCATGTGTGCGTGTGGAGCATATTCAGGTCGGGGAGCGTAAATTCTATTCTTATACAGCACTGACTCCGGTCGACGAGAAAAACACGCGGGTCACTCAGCTTGCAGTTTGGGATATTCCTTGGCTGACACTATTTAAACCGGCTGTGAATCAGTTCGGAAAAGTGTTCCTGGGCCAGGATATGGAAGCCGTTACCAAGCAGCAGGATGGTCTGAAATACGACCCAAGTCTGATGTTGATCAAGGACGCTGACACTCAGGCCAAGTGGTATTATTCTTTAAAGACCGAATATCACAATGCCCTGGAAGAAAAACGCGACTTTGTAAATCCGGTTAAACAGACAGAACTTCGCTGGAGAAGTTAATGCAGATATTTCTGATGGTTCTTGTTTCGGTTCTGATGTTGTCAGGACCCGCGCAGGCTTTAAGTTTAAAATATGTAGGCGAGACATCGATTGTCACTGGCGCCAAGTTTGAAAACACCACCATTGGTGGATTGTCCGGTATCACATACAAAGACGGCATTCTGAATGCCATCAGTGATGATAAAGGCCGTTGGGGCGAGCCCCGTATTTATCAATTCGAATTTAAAGTTAATAATAAATCAATGACCTTGATTCCTAAGTCAGTGAAAGAAGTGAAAGGGCTTCCCAAAGAAGGCCGTCGTAAAGCTTTCGTGGATTTGGAAGGCCTGGTGCAATTGCCTGATGGTGATTTTTTAATTTCCTCGGAAGGTAACGGAGATCTTAAGCCGCGATCCTTACCACGAATTTTCCGGGCAGGAGCGGAAGGCAAATGGAAATCAGATATTTCAATTCCGGAAAAGTACCTGCCAGAGAGCACCGGTATGCAAAGCAAAGGTGTTCAGAACAATGGTGCCTTTGAAGGGTTGACTGCGACTGCTGATGGCAAGTTTGTTTTTTCCTGCCTTGAAGCGCCTTTAACTCAGGACATCGACATGGAGACCGAAGCCTCCGGCGTTGTCGTACGAATGTTGAAATTTGAGGACCGTGGTGCCCAACGTGGATATTATTCCCCGGTTTCAGAGTTTGCTTATAAAGTCGATGCCTATCGTGACAATCAGATCGGTCGTGAGATTTTCAGAGGTGTTTCTGAGGTTCTGGCCCTGTCTGAGTCCAAGGTGATTGTGCTTGAACGTGGCGCACGTCTTTATGGCAAAGGCTGGAAATCAACGGTTTCTTTGTATTTGGCGGATTTGTCAAAGGCGACCAATACTTTGCCGATGGTGAAACTTTCTGATCATAAGTACACACCCGTTGAAAAAGTGAAGCTGCTTGATCTTGAAACAGACTTGATAAAAGAGCGCGGAAAGAAAGACGTTCAAAACTTTGAAGGTTTGGCCATCGGGCCCAAATTGCCGGATGGTCGTCGTACGCTTCTGGTTATGTCAGATAATAATTTTTCCAAGAACGAAGTTACTGAACTTCTGGTCTTTGCAATTGAAGGTGAATAACAATGGTTACGGTTTGGAGACTCCGCACTGGAGCTGATAAACGCATTCGCAGTGGGCATCCCTGGGTTTTTTCCAATGAGCTGTCAGTCAGTCCGAAAGGTTTGCCGCCGGGTTCACCCGTGGAGCTTCAGGACGCCAAGGGGCAGTTCCTGGCAAGGGGTTACGGCAATCCGCATTCTTTAATCGCTTTCCGTGCGTTGACTTTCAATAGTCAGGACAAGGAACCAACGGGATTTGATTTTCTTCACAGCAAAATTCTAAATTCGTGGAGAGTGCGCAAGGCTGCGGGTTTTCGAGGAAGTTTCCGTCTGGCGTTCGGTGAATCTGACTACATTCCGGGGATCGTGCTGGATTACTATGTGATCGACCAGGGGGGGAAGCAGGCTCAGGTGTTTGTGGCCCAACTTGTGACAGCAGGAATGGATCTGGCATTGCAGAATACTGAAGCCTTCTTTAAAGGTTTGGCAGAGAAAGCCAAAGAACAGGGTTTGTCCTCGTTTGACTGGAATCAAACAGCTGTGATCATTCGCAATGATGTCAGTGTTCGCAAACTGGAAGGTCTGACCAACAATGAAGCGAAAGTTGTGAAGGATCTGCCTGATTTCAATTTAGATCACGTGGAAATTCTTTTGAATGCCGCGGGAGACGCTGGTGTTATCAAGATGAGTTGTGATCTGCGTGAAGGCCAAAAGACAGGGTTCTTTCTGGATCAGACTCATAACATTTATCTGGCAATCGGTCTTTTTAAAAACTGGGCAAAGCAACAACAGACCAAAACTATTCGTGTGTTGGATTTGTGCTGTTATGTGGGCCATTGGTCGACGCAAATCACCCGCGCTTTGAAGGCGGAGGGTTTTGATGTTGAAGTTTCCCTGGTGGATGTCTCTAAGACGGCTTTGGCTTTCGCCAAAGAGAATGCCGAGCGGGAAGGTGCCAAGGTTACCGTTCACGAAATGGATGTATTGGAAGGTTTGGCAAATTTGCCTACGGGCCAATATGACATTGTGATTTCGGATCCACCGGCGTTCATCAAAGCCAAAAAAGATATTCCAACCGGAAAAGCGGCCTATATTAAAATGAATACTCACGCTTTCCGTTTGGCAAAAAAGAATGGATTTGTGGCTTCATGCTCCTGTTCTGGTTTACTGGAAGAGGATGAATTCCGTGATGCGATCAGAAAAGCATCACTTAGGAACTACAGCGAAGTTCGCAGCGTTTTGCGCGGCGGGCATGCAGCGGATCATCCTACTTTGATGCAATTCCCAGAGGGTTTTTATCTGAAAATGTACGTGCATTATATCGTCTAAACAAATGAGCTGGACCAAGGGCTAATTGAAGGCCCTTGGTAAGTGTCACGAAGCTCTATTTTGCCCTAATTTTCTAAGGCTTGGCTGGCTTATACCCGATAAATACAGGGATGAAACAGCTGTTCAAAAAAACCAAGATCATCGTAATTTTACTATTCATGTCTCAAATTGCATTGGGACAGGATGTGACGCCTTTGGCGGCGACGACGATCTTGCCAACCACGGCAGCCTCACCAGTCGTGACAGCGCCGGTGACTACGACCACGACAACGACGACCGTTGGTCCGACGATGATGGATCTGTATCTGCAGCAAGTGGCAGCACAGCAAACGGCAGCGGCGGAGCAGGCAACGGCAGAGGCGACAGCGCAAGCACGCTCCCAGCAATTGGCTGCGGGAATTCAACTGGCGATGAAAGCCTGTCCGTTTTTTCAGGCCTCGGAAGCGACAAAGATAAAAGTTGAAGGACAGAAGATTCAAGAGGCGATCGGCCGTGACTCTGACAAGGGTGGGAATCAGGATCCGACAGTGAGTGAACAGGATCAGAAGCAAAACCGCGAAAGCAAAAGTGCCTCTTCAGTTGTTAAATCCTGTGATTCGTTTATCAAAGATGATGGAGAGTACGGTTCATTGGGGAATAAGGTTCTGGCGGGAGTGCGGGAAAATGCGGATGCATTTTCCGAGAAAGTTCCCAAGGATATGAAAAGCCTTTGTCCCAAGTATGCATCCATGGATAACGAACAAAGAAATAAATTCTGGGTGTGGGCGATGATGTCCATGGCCTCCACCGAGTCATCTTGTGATTCCGAACAGGTGAATGAAAATGCCCCGCACGGTGCTGCCGTCGGGTTGTTTCAGTTGTCTGGTGATGTCTGCGGTAAGGAAGTGGATTTAAAAAACGCGATATCCAATGCGGATTGTGCCGTGAAAAGACTGGCTAAGGAGCTAAAATCCCGTCCTAATTTCATTTCAAGTTCAGCAGTCAGTGAAGATGGTACTTATTGGGCCGCAATTTGTGTTCCCAAAAAAGGATCCAAGGATTGCGGCGAGAATGGCAATTCAGGTAAGAAAACCATTTCCATGATTCGTCAGTTTAGCGGCTGTGGATATAAAGCGAAACCCACAGCCAGCAAGACCGCCAAGAAATAACTATTTCAAGGATTGATTGATTGCATCCATCAAAGTCTTTTTACGAATCGGCTTCGTCAGGAAGCTTGTCTTCGGAATCGTCTGCGCCCTTTTCATGGTTTCTTCCAGAGCATCTGCTGTAACCAATAGAATTGGTCGCTGTGGCAATCCCTGTGAAGCTTCGTGGGCGCGCATTCTTTCGGCAGCTTCAAAGCCATCCATCAATGGCATTCTCACATCCAGAACCACGATTTGCGACGGGTTGGCTATATAGGCATCCAAAGCCTCTTTGCCATTTTGGGTGTATTTGATATTCCAGGGCTTGCCGTCAAAGTAGGCCATGTAAAGCTCCTGATTTCCCATGTCGTCATCAGCTACCAGAATGTTCAAAGAGTCAGGTATCGGTTTGACCGCTGGCTCCATCTTCGACTTTTGCAACTCGCGATTCTCGGTGCGCCGTGCGTGTCTGCCGTAAAATCCTGTGATTAACAAAACATCTGTCAGGGCAAGTGGAGACACATCCAAAACAGGGGCCAACAGCCGTGGATTGTTTTGAACTATTTCATCCTTATTGCCCAGCAGAAGCACGTTTCCGATTTTATGAAGTTCGGTGATGTATTCGTCCGTGATCGAAACTGTGGATGTGTCCACCATGATCCAGTTGTTCTGCTGGGAAATTTTTGGATTTTCGTGCGGCTTTTCATCCTTTGAAATTCTGGAGAAGATAATCGCCGGGTGCATTGACAGAGGTTCAGCACTGACCTGCAGATTGTGATCCTCTGTGATCAAAGTGAATTCCTTCATTTGATCATCCGGGGAGTTGAAGCTCTCCAGCCAGTTGCTGCCATCAATAACTTCGACATCGAGATCAACCTGGAACAGGGTTCCTTTTTTATGAGTGGAAGCCACATGCAGGCGTCCATTCAGCTTGTTTACCAGCTCTTTTACAATGGCCAGGCCAAGTCCCACGCCGCCTTCTGCAAAAGCCGTGGAGTTTTCAACTTGAAAGAAGGCGTCGAAGACTTTGTTGATTTTGTCATTCTGAATTCCGACACCGGTATCTTCAACCTCAAAGCGCAGGGTCGCCTTGTTCTCTTGTTGCTGGATTTTGCTGACTCTTAGAGTGACGTGACCCGAGTTCGTGTACTTGCAGGCATTACGCAAAAGATTCAGCAGAATCTGACGCAGACGACTTGGGTCGTAGTGGATGACTGAAGGCAGGTCGAAGGCAAACTGAGAGTAAAAGCGCAGATTTTTCTTTGCGCAGTCTTTCCCGGATATTTTTGAGATATCAGTCAGGAAGTTGATCAGTTGCATTCGTTTCGGCAGAACCTGAAGCTCATTCGTGCTGGATTTTGCCAGATCCAACAGATCCTCAATCATGGAAAGAAGATGATTACCAGAGGAGCGCATGCTACTGAGATAATCATTGATCTTTTTGTCGGTGTCTTTTTCTTCGCACAGATCAATCATTCCCAGAATCAAATTCAACGGTGTGCGAATTTCGTGAGAGATATTTCCCAGGAAGCGATTTTTTGCGACCAAGGCCTCTTGAAGTTCCTGATGGGCTTGTTCCAAGTCATGAGTTTTATCGATGACCATTCTGGAGACGCGGCGGTTTTGTTGCACCAGTACCCAGAAAAGGTAGGAGATAATCAAAGTTATCAGGACGCTCATCAGGCCGGTTATGGTGGAGGCGTTGGGGCCATCCGGCTTTTGAAAATTAAAATGAAAGTGAACCTTCAGGGGGCTTTGCTGAGTTTCCCCGAGGCGAAGCGTTTGCAGAAGGGAGTCACCTTTTTTTGCCTTTGTTTCGCCATCGCCGGTACGGATGGTTTTATTGGTTCCGTCGGATGAAACAATCCAGGATTTCGCGCTGGCGGTGTCCTCGATCTCCAGGGACTCCGTGGGGCGAATGTCAATTTTTTCAAAAAGGGAAACCAGCGGTGTCGAGAAAACAAAGTAAATATTTTCGCGGCTTCGTGATTGCAGAACATATGTCACCAGGGGAACGCCATCCCGGTCATGTAAAATAGCGCGGCTGTATTCCTTGTGCGCGATGATGTCAGCGATTCCCTTAAGGACGGCCTCGGAAGACATGTTTCTTCCTTTGGTCAAAGGTACTTGCGAATTGGGCGTGTTGATCCTTGAAATCAGTCTCAATTTGGGAGGGGTTGCTGTACGTTTTCCGACAAGCTGAAAAATAGAGAAGCGTTGGAAAACGGTGTAGCGCAAAGATTGACCCAAAAAAGCCATATCGCGATAATAGTCCATGGGACGGGTGCCGATGTACTCCTCATAGGACTGAATTCTAAGAACGCTGTTGGAAAGTAATAGATCCAGTGATTGAATCATCTCTCTGGAGCGTCTGATGGAGTCGGCTCTTTGATCCACATATTCACGTTCCGTCATACGTTTGTGAATATAAAATGAAAGAGACAGCCCGCAGACGAGCGTCAGAACAGGTATCCAGAGAAAGAATTTACGGGCTTTTTTCAGAATGATATTAACACGTTTCATCTGTTACACTCTCGCAGATCTGGGTGAGAACGATGTTAATTGAGTTTGAAGGTTTCTTCAAACCAATTTAAATTCAGCGTATAATCGCATTGTTATTGTAATGCTCATGAAGGAGCTAACAGTGGAAACAGATAATGACTTGGTGGGAGTCAGCAGGCAGTTGAAATCGCTGCGAGGGTTTGACTCACACGCATTTAATCATTTATTGGAAGATACGACTCCTAATACCGTTTTGCGGATATTGGCGCGTTTTAGTGTATCGTTGAACGAATGCATTCCGGTTTTGGAGCAGGGAGCTACAACTGGGGACGCCGAGGCAGTGTGGAAGGCGGCTCATAAACTGGCCGGGTCTGCAGAGATGTTGGGGTTTAAGGAGTTTGGCAGAAATTCCAAAGAACTAAGCTGGCAACTGAAGCAATCCGCGCATATCGGCGCAAGTCAGGAAGAGGTGAACTTCTACTTGATGCAAGCCCGTGAGTTGGCAAAACAGCTTACGGATGTCTTTCCTAATCAGAAGCACTATCTCTAACAGCGGCTTTGTATCCTGCGCTCAGCACAGTCTCCACTTTGACGGAGCTGTCGCTGATCTTCTTGCGCAAGTGACTGACGTGGGCGTCAACCGTTCTTTCGGTCACATACTTGCCAACACCCCATACTTGATCGATGAGTTGCTCTCGGCTGTAGACTTGCCCTGGGCGGGCGCAAAGGATTTTCAGAATTTTGAATTCAAAAGGTGTCAGTTCGATTTGAACTGTGCCTGTCTTGGGGTTGCGCAGTTCAACACACATGCGATTTGAGTCGATATATAGATCACCCAATTGCACTTGCTGAGTGTTTTGCTGATAGGATTTAACGGCACGAAGTCTGGCATCAACACGGGCGCGCAATTCACTGGAGTTTGGTGGTTTTGAGATGTAATCATCCGCACCGATACCGAAGGCCGCGACCTTGCTGATGATATCATCGTCCGTGCTCAAAATGATAATTGGAACAGGTTTCGCTTTAAAAGAATCCTTCAGATCCGGAAGGATTTTCATCCCGTTTCCGTCTGGAAGTGAGATATCCAATAATACCAAATCGAAACTATCCCGTCCTGTTTGCACGATATTGAAAGCATCTGCAATAGATTCGGCTTGAGTTAACGTGTGGTCTTTTAAAACCGAACTCAAGTAAATAAAAAACTCAGTACTATCTTCGATGCACAGGATTTTTGCCATACAGGTGGATTTAAGCAGTGTTTTGCGAAATCATCAAATCATTTTAGCACAAAGCCAATCTCCAGGCCCGATCATTAATAAATCAGCGGGAGGTAGCCATGGAAAATTTATTGGCTCATGAGAACGAAAATATAGAGGCGATTCTTTCTAATATGATGTTGGATACGGAACCACGCCGATTCTTGATTGTTGAAGACGACACTGGGCAGTGGCCTTTGTGGGAAAGTATAATTCGATCCGGATTTCCCAACGCTCGAATTGACTGGGAAACTTCGGAAGCCGGAGCAGAAGCGCTTTTGCGGCATTCATTTCACACCGAGAAGCCTTACGATTTGGTTATTTCAGACGTATTTCTTGACGGCGATGACACAGGTATAGATTTGTGGTCCCGATATGGCGAAGCCTCGGATCATTTCGTTTTCGTCAGCAGTATGAGTCTGGGGAATTTTGACTCGCTCTTGCAGTCAGTTAGAAATACGACAGACCAATTGCCGTTTTATCTGCAGAAACCTCTGCAGGTACAAAAATGTAAAGAAATTTTACTGGCACTTTTATAGTTTAATTTTGAACCACAGGAGGATTCAGCATGACGAATGTAGAACTTAAAACAGACAAAATCGCCCTTCCCGAAAAGGATCAATTGCTCATCTCATGTGGTCGCATATTGGAGCGTCTGACTGCGACAGCGCCATCAGACAGCAGTATCAGCATGTCCATCGATTCACGTGGTGCTGACTTTATGGTCGATGTGGGAATTGTTTCCGGAGAACTGCGCTTTTCAATCAGCGCCGATGCAAAAAGTCCGTTCATCGCCTTGGAAAAAGCCAGTAAGGAAGCCTCAGAGCGCATCAAGAAGTGGTCGGCCACCAAGCAAGTGGACACGATGCCCGCAATAGTGGAATAGGGGCATCGATCACAGTAATTCAAATCATGGACAGGGAAGCGTCATGAAAACAAGAATTCTGATTGTCGAAGATGATTTATCATTGAAACCCATCTGGGAGCACATTCTGCGCCGGCAGTTTAATGACTTCCATTTGGATTGGTCCGTGAGCTGCGAGGAAGCGCAGAAACTTGTCAGCTCATCCATTGTGCGTGACGCACCTTACGCTTTAATTGTGACAGATTTATTCCTGTCGGGTGCGGGCACGGGCCTGGATCTGGTTCGATATTTGGCGCGCGCCGTGAAATCAAGCCCCATAATTCTTGTATCGGTTGTTGAAGAGACAGCACTCCGTGAAAAATACGGAGACTTGCTGTGCCGAATGCAGGTGCTGACAAAGCCTATCAGCGTTCCTTTGTGCGATCGCGCACTCGATAAACTATTCGGAGTGGACATCGCGTCCTCCAGCTAGGTTTAAATATGCAAAAGCATGCGACCATTTTCAAGAAAGTGGTTTTGGTGACCGGATGCACTTCCGGTCTGGGCAAAGCCATATGCGAAAGTCTGATTCGTTCCAGTCGATATCGGGTGGTGGTAACCGCACGGGGTCGCTCGTTCATGCGGCTGGCGGAAATTTTCCCTGAAAATGATGATACTTTGCACCTGCCTTTGGATGTCACAAGTGAAAGTGAGATTTCCAATGCAGTGAATGAGATCTGCCGGCGTTGGGGGAGGATTGATATACTTATTAATAATGCCGGTGTTTGTTTTCGGTCTGTCGTTGAACACATGGATGCCAATGCCGAAGACCTGCAAATGCGTACCAATTTTTTTGGGCCAGTTAACCTGATGAAATCTGTTTTGCCAATAATGCGTGAGCAGCGCTCGGGTCATATCATAAATATCTCGTCAGTGAGTGGCATGGTTTCAATGCCTACGATGGCTTCCTACAGTGCCTCCAAACATGCTCTGGAGGGTGTCAGTGAGGCCTTATGGTATGAATGTCGGCCCTACGGAATTCAAGTCAGCATTGTTCAGCCGGGATTTATCAATTCACCATCATTTCGCAATGTCATTTTGTCACGTAAAGCCCGACTCAGTTACGAGCTGCGCGGCCCGCATTCGGAATACTATGACTCGATGACTCCATTCATTGAAAACTTAATGGGTTATTCCATGAGTCGGCCTGAAGTCGTAGCCGCAAAAATTTTAAAACTGCTTGAGATGAAGAATCCACCGTTAAGAATCAAAGTGACCTTGGATGCGATTTTGTTTGGATTGTTGCGCAGATTGATTCCGGGATTCTGGTTTCACAAACTGATGTTCTATTTTTTACCAAGATCCGGACAGTGGGGAAATAAAAAATGGGCTCAGGAGGAGGGACCCCTGAGCCCACGGAGGAAAATATAATCTGCGCTTAAGCTTGAGTCGGCGCTGTAGTTACTGTTGCAGTTGCAGTTGCAGGAGCAGCCTGTTTTTGGGCTGCGTGCATTTGCTGGATCTGATGAGCTTGCTGCTGAGCCTGTTGTTGCGCTTGAGCCGCTGACACCTGAGCGATCTGAGTTACCACATTCTGAGCATGTTGTGCTTGTTGGTGGTAGTAATTCAGTTTCGCAACGTATTCTTTCAATGAGATGTTCTCTTGTTTCAGAACCACGGATTGGCTCAGTGTCTGTTGCAGGTGACTGAAGTAGTCCTGTGCTTCCAGGGATTTCTTATCCAAAGCCACTTTCATCTCGACGATCTTGGTTTCAGCCACAGAAGTCAGATTCTGCAAAACTTCATTCTGCTGTTGCGCGGATGCCTCGACTTCGCTGAAGGCCGTGGAGATCTTTTCGATTTCCTCGTTCAGGGAAGTGACCGTGGTATCGCGCTCTTCAATTGTTGCCATCAATTCCGAGTTGGCTTGCTCAAGATCTGATTTGTCCTGCTTCAGCTTTTGAATCTCAGCCTGAAGTTTTTCGTATTGTTGTTCCCACAAATCCTGCTCACGCGCCCAGGCACTTTTTGCTTTGGCAAACTCCATGGCAGTTTCGTCTTTCAATGCACGAGTCAGATCCAAATCTCTTTGCAGAATTTTGCTTCTTTCAAACATGGATTGAGAATATTTTTTTTCTTCGCCTTGAATTTGCAAAGCACGCGCTTTCAAACCTTGAATTTCAAGTTGCAGCTGCAAACTCAATTCTAACGATTTTGCAAGGTCCGAAGACATCTTGGCATTCGTTGCGCGTTCTGCGCTGAGTTGATCCGCCAACAGTTTCATCTGCGTATCCAACGTTTCAGATCCGTAAGAAAAGCTCTCTAGCGATTTGATTTTCTCGCGAAGATCTTCTTGTGAACCTTTCAAGTCAGAATTGAATTTCTTCATCTGCTCTTGCATTTGCTCGTACTTTGGCTGAGTTGGATGATTTTCATCCGCGTCACCATTGGTGCTGAGCTCGTTCAGTTTATTACAAATTTCATCAAATAATTTTTCGTGCTCTGGTACGGATGGATTTGTCATAGACTTTATTCTGGTCTATGGACTGAAGTCCGTCATTGAAAAATATTGACAAGACTTATGGCTCTCGATTTAGGTCCAGTGTGTGGAGGTACTAATGATCGTTGCGAAGTTGTTCCGATATGTCACAGCTCTGATTTTCGCTTTCAATTCCATTGCATTTGCGCAATCACATGATTCGCTTGGAATGAGTGATATCAAACCACCAGCCCAGGCATCGGAATACATTTTCCGTTCATCGCCTAAAGAATCTCTTATCAGTGTACAGCTCTTGGGTGCGGTTAATCGCCCTGGTATCTACTATGTGCCACCATCAACGGATTTGTTAAAGCTGATCACTTTGGCTGGAGGGTCCAGTTCATCCGGTGATATGTCAGAAATCCTGGTTAGAAAGTTAGAGCCCAAAACTTGGGCAGAAATCAAATCCAAGGCAGTGGAAGAGTATCAAGGTGCCTACGAAGTTGATGCTGAAAAGGTCATCAAGTATGGGGGAGGCAAACAGTTGAAGCTGGCTCAGGATGATTTCATTTATGTTCCCCAAAAATCCTACATGGTGAGCAGTGACACAGCGAGATCCATCACGATTGTCTCTTTGGTGCTTGGTATTGCGTTGACGGCGATCCTGATTGATAAGAATTCCGGACAAGGGCTTCACAAGTAATGATTCACGCCAAAGACGCCCGTATTTTATTTCTGATAAAATCTTTGGTGGCGTTAACTTTCCTGTGCAAAGTTTCATTGGGTGGGCTTTTGCCCATCCCGCGGGAGATTCCTTTTTTGATTTTTCAGCAAGGCATGCATCCTTATGTAAATGTTTTGCTGACACTGCTTTTGGGAATTCCACTGCTGTTGTTGTGGTTAAGAGTTCCTGTCAGACAACATCTTAGTGGTTTCTATAAGCTATTCGTCTTTTTCTTAATGATTATTCTGGCAGTACAAACTCTGCTGCAGATTCACTATGTGAATCCTGATGAGTCCGTGCTTTTTCAATTGGGAGCAATGTTGCTGTCCCTGTTTATGGTCGGAATATATGGGTTGATTATTCCCAGTTTGTGGAATGTTCAGGATTTTCTTAGGTTTGTGCAAAGGTGGGCGGGTGCACTAGTTCTACTTTCGTTGATTGTTTTGATCTTGTCTCCAGGATCAGCATTCAAGGGCGGCCGCTTTATTGGCGTCTTTAAGCATATTCCTCATATGGTTACCTGTGCGACGACGGCGTTCATTTTTTCTATGGGCACATTTCTTTTGGATCGAAAATTGAAACATAAGATTTGGGATGTGTTGATTTTGATCGCGAGTTTTACCGCCATTGTTCTGACGGGGACCAGGTCGTCAGCGGCAGCCGCAATGTTCGCTTTTCTGTTGACGATGATTCTGCATGAAACCAGAACCTCGCAAGGGCGCATGTTTAAGGTTATTGTCGTTTCACTGCTGACCACATTCACCTTGTTTTTCGGAATGCAAACCTACCAATTGGCTCACGAAATTGCCACCGGACATGCTTCTCTGGGGGGGCGTCAGGCTCAGGATGGAGTGGCCTCGCGATGGGAAGAGGTGGAGCGTGGATCAGAAATCTTTCAGCGTGAACCTTGGTTGGGGCAAGGCTTGGTATCAAAGTTTGCGTCGGGCAATGAAGTTGATGTCGGTAACTATAACTCCTTTAAGGATCCCCATAATATTTTTGTCTCTGCCGGAGTGGTCGGAGGTTGGCCACTTTTGGTTTTGGCGGCAATTGCATTGGGATTAATGACCATCGGTGCACTGAAGGCAATTAGATCCTTCAGCATAGCAAAACGACAGATTTCAATTTACCTCCTGGCACATGTACCTATTCTGGTTATTTATCACGTCCATCTGTCGATTGGTGGTATGGCGGATAGATTGTATTGGATGATCTTTGGCTTCGTCGCGGCTGCGGTCTTTGAGGAAGTTCGCTACAAGTCACTTTTAGGCCGCCCTTTTAAGTCTCTTGAACAACCTTTAGACAGTCAAAACGCATAAAAAGGGTTTCTACCGGATTCTGACGGGGCATGGATTCTGCTTAAGTGGAAGCGTTGTTAATTATTTCGCTAAAGGATGCAAACAATGAAAAAGCCAATTGCTATGCTATTTGGGTTCGGAATGTTGTCACTTACTGCATGCAGTAATGGATTTGAAGCTGCTCAACTGGATGTTTCAAACGCAATTAAAGCCAACCAAGCGGCGGCAACGTACGATGCATGGCACGCTTCCGAAGACAGCCCGGAACATGTATTTGAAAAATGGCGCGAAGAGATCAGCAAAGAAGGCATGACGGCGGCCGATGTCTGTCAGGCGTTGAAAGAGATGGACGTTAAGCATTTGACTTTGTTTGAACAAGAGTTGGATGCGGAAGTGAATCAGGACATCGTCAAGGACTGTGCAAGTGAACTTACTTCCAGATTGAATGACTACTATCGTGATGATCGTGCGACTTTGACGACAAATCTTGGAAACTTTTTTGACGGGGAAACCGTTTTCACAGCCCCAGGAAAACAAACTGTGGTTCTGCCGGGTGCCGGCGTTAATAAAACATCCCAATTCAAGTTCCAAACAATTGAACGTGCGATTGACACCAGAAACGGCTTTGATGGCACAGCAAGAGCCAACGGCAAACGTCTGCATGTGGGTCCAAAAGAAGTTGTATTGACGTTTGATGATGGTCCATCTCCTTATACAAAAACAATCCTGAAAACCCTTGCGGAAGTGGATGCCAAGGTCATGTTCTTTCATGTTGGCAGAAACGTGATTGCCAATAAAGAATACGTGAAAATGGTTGCTAATGACGGCCACGTTGTCGGAGGTCACTCGATGACTCATGCCAACCTGGGTAAGCTGGGTTTGCAAAGCGCGGAAAAGGAAATGTACGGCAGTTTGAACGCCATCCAATCGGTTCTTGGTTGGGCTCACCCGGTATTCAGATTCCCATACGGCAGTTCCAGATCTGATTTGAAAAACTCATTGAAGACACACCATGTGGGTGAGTTTTTCTGGAATGTTGACAGCTTGGATTGGAAGTCAGGTCGTTCAAACTCTGAAATGATTGAATTCACAATGAAACAAGTGCGCGCCAACAACGGTGGAATTGTTTTATTCCACGATATTCAAAAACGTACTATGGAAAGCCTTCCGCAGTTCCTTGCGGTGCTCCATAAAGAGGGCTACAAGATTGCAGTTCTTAGACCTACCAATGTGATGATGAGTCCTATCAAGCTTCCATAAAATGACTTCTGACTGCGCTGCGAGTGCAGTCAGATTAATTTCACCAAATTAATCCTCATTACAGAATAGACACAGGCCATCCTTTTGAAAGGATGGCAAAACTATGTGCTTGGGGGGATGAGTATGCAGGATCCAAACTTGGAGCCAGAGCTTAGTGTTGGTGAAATTCTAAAACTATATTTGTCACACTGGCGGATGTTCGTATTCTTCACAGCGATTCTTTTCGGCCTGAGTGTGCTTGTTTATGCAGTTAAGATCCCCTATATAGCCTCCACGACTGTGATCTTTAACGACTCACAGAACTCTTCAGTACAGGCCTTTACAACGCAGTACTTTGGCTTAAATAAATCCCTGCAGGAATCAAAAAAAGGCAGCAGCCTTTTGTCCAAACACATTGAGTATTTGAAAACCCGTGAGTTCTTTGAGGCGGTGCTAAGCAAGATCCCGGAACGGGGAGAATCCCCTCTTATATCAATGGAAGAGCGCAAAGGTTATGAAACTCTTCGCGACAAGTATTTAAGTAAAATTTCGACGACGCCAGAAAGCAAGATCGCCTTCCTGCAGAAGCTCGATGGCTGGATTCGCGCGCAACTGGATTCCGAGTTCGAAATCAAAATCACGGCGGCCACTCCCGATCGGGCGATGTCTTTGTTTTTGGTGAATACCGTTGTGCAAACCGGCAGCGAGCTTATGAAAAAGCGTGAAGCCCAGGAAATCAATCGCGTTGAGAACTTCATTATCGAACAGAAAAAAGACGCCGATTCAAAAATTGCAAGTCTGGGCATGGAACTGGCTGAAGTTGAAAATCGCGATCACAGCGTTGTGCCCTTGGCATCCAAAGACAAGATCAACGACTATGTCAGTGAACTGCTGGTGCGTGGTAACGAACTGAAACTTAAAATTTCCCAGAATTCCAAAATGATTGCTTACCTTAAAAAAGACCGGACTGATAGTAACGACAAAACCATGTACGGTGTTGGCGGTCAGATCGAGAATCTGAAAAATCAGAATGATATTTTGAAGGATCAACTGGGGCAGGTACAGGCTTCAATCAATAGTTTGAAGTCTGAATCGCGAGAGCTGCCGTACCAGGCGCATATGGCCGATGACTTAAGAAAGAAGTCCGAATTGGAGTTCGCAAGATACAAGGAACTCAGTACAGCTCTTGCAAAGCTAGAGTCCCAAAAGCTTTCGGTTGGAAATCGCTTTGAAGTCCTGGAACCGGCTCGTTGGGAGAACACCTCTCCGCAGATTGGTTTGATGGCCTTGGCACTGCTAAGCATTCTGGTCAGTCAGTTTGTTGGATCGTTGATTATCTATTTCCGTTACTTGTGGAATCCAAATGTTGTGACAGCTGAAGCCACTCGCAATCTTGTGGTGTTTGACAATCACTCCATGGATCCTCGCGTGATTATCGAGAACTCAAAAATCAAATTGAATCTAAAACAACCGGACAAGGATGAAACGGTGGATATCATATGAAGCATGTATGCGTAAGATCTGTGATGGTACTGGGTATGACTGCATTGACCGCCTGTGGCGGCGGAATCAGTGAACAGATTCTAGAAACCATCACTGTGAATAAAAATTCCACCTCATTGGCAGAGTGGGATGCCTCTCCGGCAAATCCGGAGCATCTTTTTAAAAGCTGGCGAAGTGAGAACACGGACATCAAGTCCCAGGAAAAGTTTTCTGCACAGCTGTGCGCAAAGCTAAAGGATCTGGATGGCTTGTCCTTAACAATATTTGAAAATGAAATTCGCGAGGACATCAATCAGGCCCTGGTGAAGTCCTGTCGCAAAGATCTGATGGCACAACTTGAAAGGCATTACACTGCAGAGCGCGCGACTTTGAAGGTTCGAGTGAATGCCCTTACGACAGATCCTTCAGGCAATAGTTTTCAGTTTCCGGTAAATACCCAATATCGGGATGTTTCGAAGGGATACTTTGCCCGCGCCGGAGACGTTGCACCCAAAGAAATCGTCATTACTTTCGATGACGGTCCGAATGATGTTTACACTCGATCAGTGCTTAGAACGTTGAAAGAGGTCAACGCCAAGGCGCACTTTTTCCAGCTGGGAAAAAACGTTCGCCAGAATCCTGAAGTTGTTAAAATAGCGGCAGCAGACGGGCATGCGATGGGCAGCCACTCGGTGACTCACTCCTGTCTGGCGACTACGGCTAATTGTGAGCGCATGATGTATAAAACGCTGTCGTTCACAGAGGCTGTTGCTGAAATCAAGGGCGGGCATCAGGCGGTTTTCGATACCTTGGGTTATGTTGAGCCATTTTTCCGCTTTCCTTATGGGGAGGTCGATCCCGAGCTTCGCAATTATTTGAATGCGAACTCTGTGGCTGAATTTAACTGGAATATCGATAGCGAGGATTGGAAGGCGCAAACCAACGAACAGCTATTGAAATTCACATTGGAAACTATTGAAAAAAAGGGACGGGGTATTTTGCTTATGCACGATATACACCGTCGTACCGCAGAGGTTTTGCCACAGTTACTGGCTGAGCTTTACAACCGTGGGTACAGTATTGTATTACTCCAGCCCACGGACGCGGCCGCAAGATTCAATAGTAAACTGGTGAAAAAGCCCGTCCCATAAGGGACATGAAAACAGATAAAGACCGACCCTCTACCTGGAAATCCTATAAACAAGGAATGTGCAGTGGTTGCCATGGCCACTGCTGTACCATGCCGGTGGAAGTTAAGCTGGCGGATCTGATTCGTCTGGGAGTCACCGACGAGGATGAGGCTGCGAGCGGGGTCAAAAAGCTTTCCAAACGTCTGATCAAAGAAAAGATCGTCATCTCGTATCGAAGCGGTACGGAGTTCTTTATGCTGGCGTCCCGGCCTAATGGGGATTGCCATTTTCTTCATCCTATTACGCGCCTGTGTACCGTCTATGACAAGCGCCCTGATACGTGCCGGGAATTCCCCAGTATTGGCCCTCGCCCCGGGTTTTGTCCGGTCGGCCCCAAGTAGGTTTGTCGATAGTATTGACAGGGTGGTGCGCGGTCACGGCACTGTCTCATATTGAGAGACGCCAGATTCAACCAATTGCAGCTTAGGTGGCATAAGGGATGCTCTTGTAACCAGTAGGAACAGGAGTCTTTTATGAAACTTAAAGACAACAAACTTGAAATTGCAATACTGGTAGTCGCGGCGATCCTTATCGGCGGCGTGGGCAATCTGTTCAAAGCACCTGTTCAAAAAGCACTGCAAAACAGCGACATCAGTTTTGAGATGATTCGTCCTAAATCAGTTTTGGCGGCCCTATTTGATCTTGGTGGTCGTGAAGTTTCCCGTAATTACGTGAATCCATTTGGCAATAAAAAGGCTGAAGATAAAGCTACGACGCCAAATGCAGAAGATAAAACCAAACAGGCAGCAGCGGCAGCTGCAAAAACGGCTGCAAAAAAAGCCGAAGACAAAAAGGCTGATGCTGAGAAGAAATCCGAGACTGAAGTTCGTGTCGTAGACGCGGGTCCTGGCTTCAAAGCGGGTTCCGATGATCTTTCCACAGGTGCCGGTGCTGGTGCTGTGGCTCAAGCGGGCGCAGGTGCAGCTACTGACAAGGCAAATAAAGAAGCTGATAAAAACGCAATGACAGCAAATCAATGGCGCTCTTTGGTTTTGGGTCAACCAACCAAAGAAAACGTTAATAAAATGGTTGTGGCTTTCATGGAGCAGGAACTAACAGACGCTGAATTCTACGGGATTGTGAAAGAGCTTTTGCAAAACAGCAACGCCGAAACACAAGCCTTGGGTTTGTCGGCAGCGAGCACCTTCTACACAGCGACAGCATTTAATACAGTGGCTTCCAGCTACAAGGGCTTCTCAGCTGATATGCAAACCAAAGCAATGGCTTACCTTCTTGGTTACGCAAATGCAGGTCGCTTGAGTGCTTTGGCGTCCTCTTTGAAAAGCAGTGATGTCGAAGTGGTCAACTTGGCAGCTCAAGTTGTTGTTAAAGGCTATAATTCTGCAAAAGAAGGTACCGCAACCAGCCAAGGCAACCGTTTCCGCGGCGATGCCTTCACGAACGCATTGGGCAATTACACTCAGTTTGTAACCCTTTTCACGGAACTTTCTCAAAACAGCCAAAGTTCAGAGATCGCAAGCATCGCGAACTCTGCTTTGAGTCAAATTCAATCGGGCGTTGCATCTCTATAAGAGCTGGACAGCCAAAGGTATTTGCGACGACAATGATTCACATGAATTTCGGTCGTCGCTTTTTATTTTTAATCATCGCATTCTTTTGTGCGCATTCTTATGCAGCCACACAGTTGCCTCGTAACTTGGATGTCGGTGATCAAAATAGAACTTTGGAAATCCTGGGTTATGGATCATCCTCAAAAATTCTGGGCGACCCGTATCCTCTAGGTGGGTATTCGGGCGTTGAAGTCGGTGTTTCATCCCAATTCATTCCTGTGAGTGATCTTGCCACTTTGGGCAGCGGCACCACTGAAAAGGGCGAGATGTCCTATTATACAATCACTCTGGGTAAGGGGTTGTTTTATAATATCGACACCTTCGTTTATTTTTCCCCGGCAATTCAGACAGAAGAAATGCAAAATTTTGGTGCGCAGATTCGTTGGGGATTTTACGAAGCTTCTTTTTTTCCGATTTCGTTTTCGACAATGATCTATGCCGGCGGAGCTAACTTTCAGAATTTGGTTAATATCGCAACGACGGGTTGGGATTTGATCGGCACTGTGAATATGGAAAACGTGGCGTTGTATTTTGGCGGCGGCCGCGTGCGAGCACAAGGAACATTTATCGGTGGCAGTGCAGGAATTACGGCATCCGGCAATACGGAGTCCCGGGATATTACTGACAACCATACATTCTTTGGTGTGAATATCGAGATTTCCAAGGCATTCATCGCCCTGGAAGTGGATCGTTACACAGATTCAGTTTATAGCGGGAAATTAGGATTTAGATTCTAATTGAGCTTTTTCAATAAGCTTTGTGGTGGATTTGCCATCAATGAACTGCAAAGACATCACTTGGCCACCATAGCCCGCAACAAAAGTTCCACCCACGATCTGTTCAATTTTCCAGTCGCCACCTTTTACCAGAATGTCGGGCTTAACTTTCTTGATCAGATTTTCCGGTGTGTCTTCAGTAAAGATCACAGAAAAATTCACGCAACCCAATGCTGCCAGAATTTCTGCGCGATCATTTTCAATTTGCACGGGACGAGTTGGACCTTTAAGGCGCTTTACGCTGGCATCAGAGTTCACTCCCACAACCAGAACGTCACCCAGGGCTTGAGCCTCCTGCAGGTAACGAACGTGACCCACATGCAGCAGATCAAAACAGCCATTGGTGAAAACAATTTTTTTGCCGGCAGAGCGAAGCGGAGCCAAGGCTTCAGAGATATCATCAAACTTACGAACTTGGCCCATAACGAAACCTATACTTTCTTAAGAAGGCGCGCACCTGTGATCTTACCAGCAAAGTCTTTGTTGAAAAGAGCTGATATAACCGGAAATACAAAGAATCCAGTCGCGATCACCAAAAGGCTGCGAGCGGCAACTTTAAGGTAAAACAGACCTGAGTTAAGTTCTTCAGGTTTGCCTACGCGTTGATCGAAAGCCCACTCACCTGGAGTGGCACCCGTGAAGATGCGGTTCACAGTCAGGTAAATGAAAGCAACACCCGCGAAAATTCCGAACGTCGAGAAGTAAATCAGGAAGTTTTCATCCGGATTCGTCAAGTTTGCCACAAGATCGATGCGAGCGATAGAGACCAGCAGGATCAGGCACAGAAGGCTGGCTGCGATAACAAGCATTCCATCCAGCAAGCCTGCTGAAAAGCTGAAATACGTGCTTTTGTACTCTTGTTTGGTTTGAGCTGTGATTTTGGTTTTTGATTTTGACTCATCAAATTCCAAGCGGCGGTTTTTTTGAAGAGTTTTAAGAATCTCATCAACCGCAGCTGTTGAAGAACTTGGGGAGGCATCGCCGCCCACTTCTGTCAGGTAACCCGGAGCAGAAGGAACTTGAGATTCGATACTGGACTTTTTGCGGGGAAGTGGTGGACGAAGTGGATCCGTAGAACCTTCTTCCAGCAATTCCAAGCCTTGGTTTTTCAAAAGAGTCGGGGATGGAGTGGAAGCAAACGAGTCCACATCAGCATCAGCTTTTGCAGCCGCTGCCTTCTTTTTGTGGAAACCTAGACCATCCGTGAGGGGCTTAAATTCAAACTCTTCGAAAGGATCCATTCCTTCTCCTTTAAACCATCAGATCAAAGTCATACTTTAGGACTGATACCAAGGCCATGCAAGCCGTTTCAACTCGCAAAACTTGGGGTCCCAAGGTGACTGGATGAAGGCCTAGGTCCTGGAATTTTTGAACTTCGGAATGGGAAAAGCCGCCTTCGCTACCCACGATAATCCAAATGTTGGAGATACCTTGGGTGTGAGACGCTTTAACTTTGCTGATGTATTCTTTAATGCTTAGCGTTGACGAGCCTTCATATGCAAATAGACCCACGGAAGAGTCATTTTGGTTAATGATGCCAGCAAGCTTATCAAAGTTCACCGGTGCGTGAATTTTCATCAGATCACCACGCCCCGATTGTTGGGTCGCGGATTTCACGATTTTATCCCAGCGGTCCGTTTTGTTTTCAGAGATCTTTTCGCCGGAGCGAACGAAACTGAATTCAGAGAAAAACGGTTGAATGCTTTTTACACCCATTTCCACAGATTTTTCCATCACTGCATCCATGACGGGAAAACGTGAGACCGAAAGAGCCAGGTGAATGTGCGGAGTTTTTAATTGAGGAATATCACGTTCTTCGATGATACGCGCGACAGCGTTTTTTTTTGAAACCTGAGTGACTTCGACAAAGTAAGCTTTGCTGTCTTCAGTAAGAACTTCGAATTTCGATCCTTCTTCCTGGCGACAAACATCGAAGATGTGATGAAACACATCTCCAGTGAAATTAACCTGATCTCCGAATAGATCTTTTTTGTCGATCCAATAGCGTCTCATCGAAATCTACCTTACGCGTTTTCTGTGGATTTTGCCCAGTAGCCAACCCATTCGTCTTTTTCCAGACGACGAACGACTTCAAGGTTGGTTCCTTCAAAGAATTTTTCAAAGAAGTGATTGTCACGCTCTTCAAGGATACCAGTCAGCAAAATGTGACCGCCTGGTTTCAGTACGCGTAACAGGTCTTTTTTGATATTGATCAAAACGCCATCGATGATGTTGGCAACAACAACGTCATAAGTCCCGCGCATTTCATCCAGTTGAGTTTCCGGAACATCGATTTGCGGAAGTTTGTTCAGTTTCACATTTTCACGAGCCACGCGGCGCGCTTCAGGATCAATTTCGATCCCTGCAACCAATCCAACACCACTCATCTGAGCCAGCATTGCCAGGATCGCAGTCCCAGTGCCGACATCAAGCAACGCCCAGTCTGCCAGGTTGGCTTTGTGTTTTTCAGCCAGCTTGTGGATGAAAAAGGCCATCATCTGTGTTGTTGCATGAGTGCCTGTACCGAATGCCATGCCCGGATCGATATAGATCGGGTGTTTGCATTCCGGTGGGGGAGTCAGCCACGAAGGCACAACCCAAAAGTCACCAATCAAGCGGAAAGGTTTGAAACCTTTTTTCCACTCTTCAAGCCAGTCTTTGTTTTCTTCTTCGTAAATCTGCCAACGGATCAAAGCACTGTATTCAGTCAGGCCTTTGAAAAAATCAGCTTCAGGGGAGTTGGGGAAGAATACATCCAATTCGTGAGACGATACGTTCACGAGAGTTGGATCATAGGTTAAATCGGGTTGGGTGAAGACCAAAGCTTCAGTGACGCCGGAAGCGCCACAACTAAAGCTGTGTGTGGTAATAATGTCTTCAAGATCAGCAGGAACCTGGCTTAAACGAACGCGGAAATATTTATTGTCACTCATTCCCTGAGTTGTTACCAGAATCCGCCACTTTTTCAAGCTTTTCCCCTGTATTAACCACAGGTTGAGCAAGGGCCTTTTCTGGTGCTGGAGGAGCAGTCGGAGCCTGTAAAATAGCCACAGTGACCCCCGGAGTTGCCGGAGCGACTTCAGCCACTTTCTTCTTTTTAGGCTTTGAATTATCAATAAATGATCCGCGGGTTTCAATGCGATCCCCGGTCATAATGCCGATTTGTTCAAGCATTGGCAGGTCGTCACGGGAAAGCAGGGTGAATTCACGGGCTACAGCGACTTTGTCATAGATTGCAATGATCTTAAGCTGACCAACGGGAACCAGAATTTCACCAACAGCATTGGCGCCTGAAGCGTCGCGAACATTGAGTTTGCGAACTGCGGTAACCACCAGGTTCTTTTTAAGTCCGGAGCTGCCATCAGCGGCGATATAAAAATCTTTGTAAGGCTCTTCATCGTTGGCCAAGGTGATATTGCGACGGACATCCACGATCGTCATTGATGCGGGACCCGCGTGTGCCGGTGAAGATTGCAGCAGGCTTGCGAATAGTAAAGCTAGCAACATAAATAAACCCTTCCATGGTTTTCTTAATGGGCTTATCGGGTGTCTTATTTTGAAACTTAAATTTGGTCTAAGAAGCTGGACCTATATCCGGCCTATTGAGAAACAATGGCGCCCTGAATGGACGAATAGACTTTGTATTTACCGTTATCAGTGGTCTGCTCAATCTCTGACAGGTAGTTACCCACAGAGCTTTGCACACGATAAGTTGTGACGTTACCGGAGTCTTTGGCAACACCGTCCTGAGTGGATCCTGAAACCAGGCCCGTCGCTTTGGATGGCGCCTTCATGGAGATGACAGCCGAAAGATCTTCAAGGGAAGCTTCCAATGAACAACCCGAAGCAAGCATCGTAAATGCAGCCAGCAACATGAGCTTTTTCATAATGGCCTCCTTGGAAATAAACGAGCCAATCTGACTAACTTATCGGTTGAAAACAAGAAATGATTAAGTGGTCTCACTTTGAGACGTTCCCTAATGCATCCAAACGTTGTTCAAGACGCTGAAGACGCTCTTCGCGCTTTTGATCGTTTTGTTTAAGGCGTGCATTTTCTTCTTTCAAAGAAGCGATTTCACGCTGCTGTTGTGTGATCTTCTGATGAATGTCTTGCGAGTCATTGAACCAATTGTGATAGAGGTCCTTGATGGCGTTTACGACGGCCCAATGAATTGGATCGACATTCAATTCCAAGTAGCCATCCTTGCGTTTGGAAACGGCATCAGGAATTACCTTTTGAACTTCTTGTGCGATAAATCCAGTTTTTTGGAAATCAGAAGGAAGTTGCAATGGGTTGTCTTTTTTGTAGGAATAACGAACGGTGTGAAGTTTTAAAATTTCTTTCAGACCATATTCGTAATCACCATGAATGTCCTTAAGCCTTGAATCGGAGGCATTTGTCCAGGCAGTTCCTGTTGAAAGACCGGCTGTTCCGACGACATGAAGTCGATAGGAAGGTGATATTGTACCGATTCCGACGTCACCATTATTGTTAATGGTCATTTTGGTTGAGGTCGGTGATCCGACTGAAAAATAAAGAAACCCTGTGGCTCCCGTGCCGGCATTGATACGGGATTTTTCGGTGCCATCAGAGTTGTACCAAACGAGGTCCCCTGAGTCATAGGTGGAGGTGGTGGGGGCTCTCATATTAATATTGCCTCCACCATTTGCGGTGATGGCACCATCCACATCCAATGTTGAGATCGGAGATGTGGTTCCGATGCCGACATTTCCAGAGGGCATTATGCGCATACCTTCAATGGTGGTTGTTCCGCTATTCACTATAAATCTTAAACTTGCCGGAGTCGAAGTGGATGTCCAATTGGCTTCAGCAGCAGCTTGAACGGAGGCCGCAGAGCCAATCGTCGTTGCGCTGGACCAGCCGCGGAAATGAATACCACCAATCAAGTCAGCGCTGAGGAGTGGAGATGGAGTGTCAGCGGTGCCTCGTCCTCGGGTCATCAGAAATCCGGGAGTCGTTGTGGCACTGTAAGTGTGTATATTGATATCATCGTAGGTGTCTGTTTTGTTATCAGCAACCACGTTGAGGCCCGAAACGGGAGAAATAGTCCCAATACCTACAAATCCTGTCCCCTTTACGGTCAGAATCGGATTTGCCCGACGTGCTGTTCCGACATTGTAGGCCCCTGAAGACGCTTGGAAAACAGTTCCTGTCGTGGTGTCAGTGGCAACAACGAGCCCTTGTTCTCCTGCAGATGCAAATGATCCCGCCCAACCGATGGCGTCCTGTTGATACCAGTTAAAGGAATTGAATGTCATGCCCACAGCCAGATCACCGTAGTTTGTTGGTGTGTTGCTTAGGCGTCCAGTGACTGAAGTTGTACCAAGTGCCACCTGATTTGTGGAAGTCACCCTAAGCGCAGGGTTTGTGGCACCGTTCGCGATCAGATCAATAGGGGCTGTGGTATTGGTGGTCAGTAGTAAACCATTCGAAGCTGTGGAATTGGCTGCCAGGATGAAACGATCCTGATACGCAGTCACCGAGTAGTCAGCCGGATAAGCAGCCAGCTGCCCACTGGAATCATTGGCGACGATCTGAAAACGTGCCCCAGCACTGGTGTTGCCGGTGGCAATCAGATTTTCAATTCGGCCCTCGGTGACAGAGTTTTGATTTTGATAAACGTGAAATTTGAAAAGAGGACTGATACCAATACCAACCAAACCAGCCGGAGTAACGGTGAGTGCAGAACTGCCACCGGCTTTCAGAGAAAAATTATTGGCGTCATTCGTGCCCACGGTTGCATTGGTTCCAAAGCTATTTCCACCGTTTACATAAACACCCGTGGCGCCCGTCAGTGGTAAATCAGTCGAAGCCAATGCGCGGAATGTTGGGGCAGCAGACCCTGTGGTCGGGCCCGCAAATACTGTACTCGCTGACTGTGAAGCAAAGTTCGAACCAGTTATCGTAATTGTAGAACACAAGAAAGAATCAGAAGCAGAGCTCCAGATGACGGCCTGACCTGCAGTACACGTGACCGATGGCCAAGGACTTGCAGAAGTGGAGTTAATCAAGTCCGTGTAAGTATGTTTGGTCGCATTCCATGCGGAGCCACTCCAGCGCAATATTTGACCGGTGGCTGAACCATTTGAGATTGAAATAGCCGGTGTTGTGGTGCCCGTTGCAACACTTAATGGCGCAGTTGCTGAAACGCTTGTTACTGTTCCAGTTGTAGGAGTCGCCCATTTTAAACCACTGGATTGTGCACTGTCGGCAGTAAGGACTTGGCCATCAGCACCCACTGATAAACGAATATTATTTGTGCCATCTCGGGAGATTAAATCACCTTTGGTTGTTAAAGGGCTTAAAGCATTGAACCCCAAAGTGGCAGTCGCTTGACCGGTACCCCCTTTGGATACGGGGACAACCGTAGAAAGTGCAGAAGGATTTAAGTTGGTAAGGGCAGAACCATCAACGGCCGGTAGTTTTGATGAGGCATCAAGTTGGACTATTTGATTCGCACCCGTGCCGACATTGACAGCCAAGCTGACAGAACCGGAAGTGCCTCCACCAGTCAGGCCGGTACTTGCTGTAACGCCAGTGATAGTTCCACCAGTGCCAGAAGCAGAACCCACCAGATCCCAAGTCGTACCATTGTCGCGGTAGATTTCTTTGGTGTCGGTAGAGATGTGGATATTGCCAGCAGTTCCGGCTGCTCCTTTGGTAGCATTCGTTCCGGATTTAAACCCTGGTGTGCCTCCAAGGTTTCTGATGGCGTCTGTGATACCATAGCCAGTTAACGTATTTGGTAAGCCTGAAGTAATTTTTGAAAAATCCAATGCAGGAATATCAGTCGCTGCTAAGGCACTTCCGGAAGTCACGCGGCCCTGTGCATCTGTTGTAACTTTAGAATATGTGCCAGCGGTCCCCACATTCGATAGTGAAATGACCGGCGTTGTTGTGCCCGTTGCAACCGAGATCTGCCCGGCAGTTCCACTGACAGAGGTGACAGTTCCAGAGTTCGTAGAATCCGCTGCAGGAGCCCACTTGGAGCCGTCATATTTAAGGACCTGGCCCGTCGTTGGTGCTGTCGCATCGACGCTGACGGATTGAATGGTTAGGGCGTTGCCAAAGCGCGAGTCATTACCTGCAGCGACGGTATTTGCTCCAGTTCCCACATTTAAGGTCAGAGCTGGTGCTGTCGTGCCATTGATTATCGTCAGATAGGAGTTGCCGGAAGTGACATTGGTCACGGTTCCACCTGCAGCACCTGTGACTCCGGCGCAGCTAAATGCTCCACTTTGAAATGTTAAAAATGTATCAGCAGGACAAGTGGGGATCGTGATTTTCTCAATAAACTCAGTGGCAGTTTTACCGTTCAGAGTCTGTGCCGTGCTTGCAGACTTTGCATAAGCGGCATAAGGAACCGCACGAATTTCAGTTTCTGGTGTAATGGAATTCCAACCCACTCCGTCGTGGAATTTTACGAACAATAAACGGCCATGCAAAGCCGAAGGAGTATAAGAGCCTGAAACATTGTTTGATCCGTCTCCGCAATCCAGTGCTGAAGCGTTTGAGAAAACATCCAACAAGCCCACCGTAGGTGACGTTGGGAATAGCTTAATACCCGAGCCAATCGGCACATCGAATACACCGCCAGTACCGGTAAGATTAACACCATTTTTCTGTTCACGATAAATAACGCAATTTCCATTTGGATTGGTTATTTCGAAAATGAAACTGACACTATTGTGTTCCAAGGGACTGCCGTCGGTCTTTAAGATGCGACCTTGATACGACAGATGGTCCAGGCCTCCCAAAGCGGGAAGAGCCAGCATGGCTGTTAGAATGAGAATAAGGGACGTACGGGTTCTCATATAGCACTTATCGGAGTGCTCAGGGAACCGCAGTAGTTTCAAACCCCGAATGCGAGTGGAAATATCATAGGCTTAATGAAACAGAATCAAGGTCTCGCTTTGAGGCGGGTATTTATGACTAGCATCATGGAAATAATCAGCGCTCCGGTCATCTGCAACCAAGTGAGGGACTCTTTGAAAATGAACATTCCAAGGATGGCTGCGGTGATCGGTTCAATCATCATCAGTAATGCGACTTCAGAGCTCTTCAACTTTTGCAAAGCGGCCAGTTCCAGAGTCAGAGGAATGATTGTTGAGATGATGGCAATTCCAAAAATAGCTGAGGCTTGAGTTGAAGTCAGATGCGGGATGTTTTCAAAGTGCGGATGATGGAACAGGGCCAGTGCAATCGCGCCAAAAGTGATGACGTACAGGCTGGAAGTAACAGGTCGAACGTTTTTCTGAACTCTGCCTGAAACCAAAACATAAATAGCATAGCTGATTCCAGAAAGCAGACCGGCAAGCACAGCCCAGGCATTGCGAACCTCGATGTGCCCCCATAATAACATGATCAATCCTGCAGAGGCCCCAGCCAGGCACAAAGCTTCGTTGCGGGAAATTTTATCATGAGTGAAAATATGCGAGAACACGTTTACCCAGAACGGATAGGTGTAAAGCAGCAGGGCTGCCAAAGTGATACTCAGTCCATCCACAGCTGTGAAATACAGAGTGGAAAACAAGCCGTAGCCGAAAATTCCCAATAAAGCCGCAATTAAAATCTGTTTTAAGGAAAGTCGAATCCATTGAGGTCGGAACAGGAGCATGAAGATCCACATCAACATCGCGGCCAGTGTGAATCGGTAGGTCAGGAATTCTCCGACATTCAATCCGGAGTTAAAGGCGGTTTTACCAAAGACGCCTAAAAAACCAAAACCCACGCTGCCAATGGAAATCTCTATAATTCCGCGGAGACGTGGGTTTAAGTTGTTCATAATTATTTTCTTTTCGGACCTTTAGGAGCGATCAATTTACCACCAGCATATTTCTTTTTGCCGGCGCTCATTTTCTTCTCGCGAGCTTTTTCTTTTTCAGCAGCTGTTTTCTTGGCATCTGCTGCCGCTCTTTGAGCCGGAGCTCTGCCTTTATAAGAATTCTTTTTAACTTTTAAGTCTTCTGGATCATCCGCCAAGAACACACGGTTTGCAGCTACGTCATTGATGAACATCAACTCGCCAACTTTCATCGCACCCATGCGCAAGCGACCAATGGATACACGTTGAAGTCTCATCACGTCGAAACCGATTTTTGCGAACATCTGACGGATCTGACGGTTCTTACCCTCAGTGATCACGATTTTGTACCATTCGTACTTTTCAGATTTGTTGTCGCCGGATTTTTTAATTTTTTCGATGTGACGGGCAGAAACTTTACCGCCAACGATGGACACGCCATCTTTCAGTTTTTGCAAGTGGCGAGGCTCTGGTTTGCCATCCAATTTAACCAGGTAAGTTTTCGTTACTTCCTCTTTTGGATGCGCCACTTTGTTGGCGTAATCACCATCGTTGGTCAAAAGAATCATACCTTCAGAATCCCAGTCCAGACGACCCACAGGGAATACGCGTGACGGAACATCACCAAGGTACTCAGCGATTGTTGGGCGGCCCTCAGGGTCGTCCATTGTCGTCAAAACACCAGCTGGCTTATTGAAGATAAGATAAAGTTTTTGAGTAAGTGGTTTGCGAAGAGGCTTGCCTTCAACCAGGATTTTGTCGTGCTGAGGGTCTACTTTCACGCCAAGCTCGTACACGCGCTTGCCGTTCACTGTGACCATGCCTTCTTCGATCATTTTGTCGGCGTGGCGGCGGGAAGCCAAGCCACTGTCGGCAATTAGTTTATTAAGTCTAACTCTTTGAGAGGTGTTATCTTCAGACATTCTTCATCAGCCTCAGGTAATTGTTGAGTGATCAATATATCACTGCTGAGGGCAGATGAGGAGTTATTCTTGCGATTGGCCTCAATCAGGGCGTGACGGAGGTCACGGGCCAATAAAGTGAGTAATTTATCCCCTAAAAACACGTTTTCAAGGGCTGTATCGGCCTTGCCCAAGACGATGGAAGACCATTTTGCGGCCTCGACATCACCCTGTTGAACCAGATTGCAGGTTCTCTCCAGCTGGCTGATCAGATCCTGATAGTAAGGATCTGTACGGCGGTCGATGAAGAATTGCTCCAAGCGTTTGATAGGGAACAAAATGCGAGTCTGATCTTGCAGAGGCTCGTTTTTGATTTCCATCAGTTTTTGGAAAACGTAACCGCGCAAAAGCACGCCGGAAACTTTGTCTTTACTTACGCGGAATTGAGCCGTGATGTAAGGAGCCACTTCGATTTTATGATCGTGATGAGAGCTCAGCTCCAATTCAGGGTTGTAGTAAAGAACCAGATCCTTGCGAAGAGGTTCTAAAGTTCCGCCGCGAATCGTGAATTTACGATCAAAAGTACGAACTTCCAAAGATTTGTCGGCTCTCAAGACGATTGCGACGACTCTTTTGTTTTGATCCGGAAGGATGCGGAACTTGTCGCCTTCCTCGCATTGGGATTTAACGTGTGAACTCACCGCGTCAATTAGGTCGGCGAAGTGTTCAATCTCAATGATTTGCATGTTTTGCGGGAAACGGATCGGGGAAAGGTCGAATTTTTGTTGGTAAAGTCGGTTGAAGTTTTCCAACAGGAACTGAACTTCGTGACCCAATTGCTGCTTGTTGGAAGCCCAATGCGGGTAATCCATGCAGTAATTGAAGAACATTTCGATCAATTCCGGCGTTAACGAATCGTCGGCGTGCGGAAACCCCTTTAAAAAGTTATAAAATGACAAACGCGTGGGCGTATTTTGGGGATTTAGATCTGAAACGAACTTCAGCAGCTGGCCGACTTTTAACATGGGCCTAACGTATGAACATTTGAATTTTCTGTCCAGAAAAAATATGATGTTTCTAAGAGCGTCACATCAGTACCCAAGGAGGGTCGGCTTATGCATAAAGAATTAAATCCCGAATTATTTGGTGAAAAGAAGATCAGCAAGAGCTCCGGCCTGGAAACAGCCTCCTCCATGGGTTCTACGGGTACTAACTATTTGAACACAGACCGTCAGATTTTCGAGTTGAAAGCTCAAAATCAGGCTTTGGCCGACCAAATGAACAAGATCGTTTCAACGGTCAACGAGCTGATCAAAAGCTCAAATATCAAGTTTGATCGCAGCCAGCAGCAACTGACTCGTCTGGAGCAAAGCCACAATGGCCTGGCGACAGAAGCTGGTCAAAAAATCACACAGCTTTCCCAGCGTGTGAACGAGCGTAAGAGCCTGGATTTGAAGGTTCAGGAGATGGTGGATCGTCATAATAACATCATCAAAAGCTTCGAGGTTCGTATGAATCACCTGCAAAAGCTTTTGTCTGAAAAAGAGGCACAAATGATTTCCTGCCAAACGGCCCTTAACGAGGCGAAAATGGAAATCGCCCGCTTAAAACGCCTGTAATATGGAAAAACAGGAGCTGACTCGCCAAATTCCTTGGTGGACTTGGGTCGCTCCGATCATCATTCAGACAATGGCTCGGTTTACCGGGCCATTTGTTTTTATACAGCCTGGATTTTACCTTATTTATCTTCCTTATCTCGTCGGCTCGGTCTTTGTGTTGTGGTGGGGGCCTCGTGTTGTCTTGGGTGCGGGGCTTGCCAGTTTAATTGGTTCGATGAGTGGTACTCACTTGGATTCGACTGGAGTCATTCTGTTGGCTTTAGCGGAGATGCTTAAAGTTTATTTGGGTTGGTGGTTCTGGAAGTATCTAAAAATATATCAGCGAAATCTTAAGCGCGCAGGAGCCCTTTTTTATTTTTGGTTTATGGCATTTGTGATTCCGAATGTAATTGGCAGTTATATTTTAATGGCGGTGCTGACATTGGGTGGGGTTTTTACCGAGCAGCAGTTTTTGCAAGACTATTTGCAAATGATCTTGGCGGACACTCTGATGACATTGATCATCAGTCTTCCAGTTTTTATTTTTATGAGCCATTGGATGACACAGCGGGGATGGGTGCTTTGGCGAAAGTCTCCATTTGGCTAGAATGGATTCAGTATACGGTGGAACAATGCTTGCGTTCTTGCTAAATGGTAAGGTGTTCGATGGGAGTTTTTGTCTTAAGAGTAATGAATGCGTCTTGCTCTTTTTATCCTGCTTGGACTGTTAGCCATTGATTCTTTGGGGGCGGCGGCTGCCGAATCTCATCGTCCCATCGCGCTTCGGTATCGTCAGCGTTCGCCTTATATAGAAAAAAAATGGGGTAAGCTTTCTGGAACCTGTGGAGATGTTGCCGTGGCGGCATTTAAAAAAGCGAAAATTGAAGTAACAGAAGTTGAGACACCATTTTTCAGACAGATCGCGCAGTTTGAAAGTGGCGAGCAAATTTGCTCGATTGCCTGGTTAAAAACCGTGAAGCGTGAACAAACTTTAAAGTTTTCAGAGCCCATTTGTGAAGATGGACCCTGGATTGTCGTGGGACACAAAGGCAGCGTTAAACCCACAACTCCTTCCGCGGAAGATCTGTTGAAAGATTCCAGTCTCAAGGTGCTGCGGCGTTCGCAGTTTTCGTTTGGCGAGGTGCTCGATAGTTTGATCGAGAAATACAAAACACCTTTGATTAGCGTTGAGAATTCGGACCTAAAACAGATTTTCGATATTATCCTTGCCGGGAGAGCGGATTATACTTTTTTGCCGGCGCGTGAGTTTGAACACCTGGTTGAAAAGCTTCAACTTCCAGAAAAGGAATTTGTGGTGCTAAGGCCCGATGACCTCAAAGGACCACATTATCGATATTTGATGTGCACAATGAGCGTGCCAGATGCAGTGATTAAGAAATTCAATAAAGCCATATCTAGTGCAAACTGAAAGTTAACAAAATCTCAATAGCTTCCTGACAGGACTCTGACTTGGAATGCTTGTCTTCCTTGCAAAGCCTTGGTCCAATTTAATTCAAGCACATTGAAATGAATTGTACTGGAGGATCTGGGATGGAGTTTCTTCGTCGTGACTTTTTGAAGTTAGGACTGACTCAAGCTATTGCCGCGACTGTCAGTGTACCTGCTTTGGCCAATGGGGGACATGAATCCTTCACGTCTGATGGATTGCCTTTTCAGAATGTGATGCGCGGAACGCCTTCAATTCTTCAAGGTGTAACGGATGCCACACGAACTCAATTCTCCATTCAGCATCATAAAGGTTTGAACTTTAATGCCGTGGCTCGCGATCAGACCGGAAACATCTGGCAACCCGATAAGATCGAACAGATCACCCAAACGTTTAGCAATTATGCGATTACGAAAGTCTTTTTCTCGAATCTTCGTCTGGGAGAGATTTTCTTTTTGGATTTGCTGGATGCAAAAGATGCGGTCATCGAGCGTCGCGAATTCAAAATGTTGGATTTAAGCAAACCGACTTTGCGCTATGCGATTGCCTCATGCATGGATGAAAGCCGCCATGAACCTAAAATCTGGCACAATATGTTTGAGCAGAATCCGGATATTATATTCTTTGTCGGAGATACGGTTTATTGCGACAAAGGAAGCAGTGAGTTCAAGGACGGCGACCCGCGCCGGTTGTGGGTTCGTCACAGCGAGGCCCGTCGCATACTGGAAGTATATTACTCAAAACGTCTGATTCCGATTTTGGCAACATGGGATGATCACGACTTCTCTGGGGATGATGCGAACTCTAACTCGGCAGAGTATATTCAAGCTTCACGGGCCAACTTCCTTTCCTTTTTTGCACAGGGCGAGGGACACGTTGAAGGTTATGCTCAAGGTCCGGGTGTTTCTTCGGTTCTGCGCGCAGGCCAGCATCAATTTATTCTGATGGATGATCGTAGCTGGAGAATGAAAAAAGAATCTCCGGATCGTTACGCGCACTGGGGACGTGAGCAAGAGGAATGGGCTTTGGAGATGATTTCATCATTTGATGGCATCACTTGGATTATGAATGGCAGCCAGATCTTTCCACAGATGATTTATAAGGAATCCATGTCCAAGCATAAGGGCCAGTTTGACGGCTTTATGAAAGCTTTGCGTGCGACCGGCAAGAAAGTCGTCTTCGCTTCGGGAGACGTTCATTTCAGCGAGGTTTCACGAATTGAATCAGCGATGTTGGGATACCAAACTTATGAAGTTACTTCGAGTGGTCTGCACTCCAAGTGCTTTCCGGGTATAGATATTATCTCTAAACATGAGCGTCGTATGATGATCACTACCAAGCAAAACTATGTGTTGATTGATTCGATTTATCAGTCAGATCGTTTTGCGGCGAATGTTTATTGTTGTTCTGCGCAAAGCAAAGTCAATTTTACCGCGCAGATCACCGTTTAGGTTTTTACGGTTGAATCCACTTGGTCACGTCGATCGGCGTGTACCAAGAATGGAAGATACTATGATCCGGGAAGTTTGTCGAAGTACCCCAGCATTTCAAAGTTCCATCCGGAGCCACTGCACAGCTGGCATTGCGGCCGACGCCGACCACCGAGTAGTTTTCGCCACCCAAAACCGCAGTCGGATTGTAGGAATTGCTTCCGGTACCGTTACCACCTGTGCCTTGGGTGCCGTTATCACTCGTTCCCCAACACCACCACGCATTATTAGAAACACGTTTTGCGCACATGTTCACACCATTGCCCGCAAGGTCGCTGTAAGCTGCACTAGCGGTGATTTCAGTTGGAGTGGTTCTGTTTGAGCCCGTACCGTTTGTCGCGTGAAAATGGGAGCCCCAGCAATAAACCTTTTGATCGGTTGCAAGTCCGCAGGACGCCGCGGATCCGAATGCTGAGGAAGTAGCGGCATGGGTGAACTTCAAACCGCCGGAAACCAGAGTTGGTGAAGTTCGTTGAGTGCTGGTGCCATCGCCGATTTCATTATAGGAGTTGTAACCCCAGCAGTACATGTCGTTGCTTTGGGTGATGGCACAAGTGTGAGAAGAACCGGCTTTGACGGAAATATACTTTGTACCAGATGTGATTATGGTCGGAATAGCTACTGCTGACGTTACAAATCCATGTCCTACCTGGCCGAAGCCGCTGTCACCCCAACATTTCAAATCATTGGCTACAGTAATTGCGCATGTGTGGTTGTTGCCGGCGGTCACGTCAGTATAGCGATTGCTTCCGTCGATGATAAATGGAGTGATTTTGTCCCAGGAAGCTCCTGAAGTCCCAGTTCCCAGCTGGCCATTGTGGTTCCTACCCCAACATTTAAGAGTCCCATCAGTTGTAATGCCGCAGGCGTGATTTTTTCCTACGGCCACTTTGGAGTAGGTTTGACCACGATCCAACATCACAGGACTTGGGCGATAAAGTTTAGTGTCATCGCCGATCGACCAATAAACACCGGAATCATCCACGTTTTTTCCCCAGCATTTCAGCTGGTCAGAAGTGGTAATTCCGCATCCGAAGCCACCCATAGATACGAATTTGTACTTTTGCCCCTTATCGGCTTCGCTAGGAGCCCAACGTGAAATTCCTGTGTCATCGCCGATACCAAGGAAGTCAATTTCACCCCAGCACTTCACGCGACCAGCTGTCGTGACTCCGCATGTGCTTTCACCGCTGGACACTTGGGAATATGTCGCCGAATCAGAGATAGGTGTTGGTACCAGTGCAGTTGTCGTCAGCAGGCTGTCTCCAATTCCCAACAACCAGCCGAATGAAATATTGGATGAGTTGTTTGAGTTCGAACCCCAGCAGTTGATGCTGCCATTGTCTACGATCGCGCAGGCCGTGCTGGCGCCAACAATAATATCAGTGTATGTGGCACTGCCATTCACCGGTGTTGGAGACGTTCTGGTGGTCGTGGAGTTGTCACCCAAATAGCCATAGTTATTGGCACCCCAGCAAGAGACCGCTCCCGTTGTACTGAGTGCGCAGGCATGTGATTGTCCTGAGAAATTCCAATTGATAGAAAATTTTGAAACGTTTGTTGCGGAAGAAGAAGCGGCAGGAGGGTCCACCGCTGTTGTCGTTCCGTTACCCAGTTGGCCAGAGGAATTTCCGCCGAAGCAATAAAGTTCGTTGATGTTGTTCAGCGCGCAGACAGAATTATATCCAACATCCACGGAAACAAATGGATTTGCTCCACCCGGATTAATTAAGGTTGGCGTGGTCCAACTGCCACCTGCAGTGGTAATGTTCTGACCCCAGCAATAGACTTGTCCTGATTTAACGGCACAAGTTGTGTTAACGCCGATTCCCAGAGCAGAAAAACCCGTACCAATAGTGACAGGAGACGCCGCTACTCCAGATGGATTGTTGTCGCCGACTCTGTAGCTGGATCGGTTCCCCCAGCATTGAAGGTCTCCGCCTGTCGTAATTCCGCAAACATGCCACTCACTAGGTGCAATGTGGGAGTATGAGGTCCCGGCATTGACAACTGCCGGCGCGGTTGTCCCGGCTTCAGAGCTTCCCGTTCCGAGCATGCCGGCGTAATTATTACCCCAGCATTTTAAAACTCCACCGGTGTAGATCGCACAACGAACTTTCTTTTTACCGGCCATTTTCAAAATGCTGGATGGGGAGGCGTTATCGACGTCATTAATCACGACACGACTTTGATAGTTTTTTGTGAATCTCGCAACCGGGGTGTCTGCGAAGCTGAAATTAATCTGGAAGTACTTACTATTCGTACTGGCGTTCGGGGATACGGTAAACGGAACAGCCACCGTTGTTGTGTTCGCAGCCAGGGTTATGGTGCCGGAATCGGCTAATGTGTGGTCGACCCCGGAAGTCGCGTCGCCACTCACAGAATAAGTCAGGTGAATATCATATGGTTTTGAAACCGAAGAAGTGATGGTGAATTGTTTTGCTGCGCCATCGTCTTCGTCGATAATTCGTTCAGTTTCTGTCACGGTTAGATTCGTAATTGTTGTATCGTAATAGAATACAGAACTTGATGGAGTATCAGTATTTGCCCAACCGGCAGTATCAGTGACTGCTGAAGTTTTAAGTGTGATTGATTTGGCGCCCTGTCCAGAAGGTGAGAATGACAAATAGTAGATACTTCCCACGCCAATAACAGTTCCTACGGAACCACCGACGACATCAAAGTCAGCATTGGTTAGTCCGGTCACGTTTTCACTAAAGCGAATCGTCAGTGGAATCGGTGATTCAAAGGCCGCGACACCAACGTCACTCGTGATCGTTGAAGTAGGGCGGGTGATATCATAAATGCTCGAATGCGTATTGGATACGGTGGAAGTATTTCCAAAACTGTCACTGGCTGCTCCGTTAGCAACTGTCACACTGAAGGTCCCTTCGGCAGAAGGAGTGACTGAGATCGTGTAGGTCGTACCGCTGCCGCTGACAGATGCTGTTGCATTGACCAGGGTAAGATCCGCATCTGTGAATCCTGTGACAGATTCACTAAATGTCGCAGTTACAGAAAGAGGTGATGTCGTTGAATAAGCACTCAGTCCAGTCAATGTTACTGAAGGACGTGTGCCGTCGTAGCTGACGTTTAAGGAGCCTGCTGTATTGTTTTTCCCAGCGCCATCCTGGAAGCTGCTTGCTGCAACAGAAATAGTGACAGTGCCATCGGCGGTTGGTGTGACATCCGCAGTCCAGTGAGTGCCGTCCACCGAAACGAAGTTACTTAAAGTACCATTCGTGACAGAGACGTCAGCAGAAGTGAAGCCAGTCACGGCCTCGTTGGTTTCAAAAGTCACTGCAATCGGTGAAGTGTTCGTGGATGGAGCTTGTGTTGAAGCGATGGTGATCGAAGGAGCTGCGGTATCGTAATACCAAGTCAAAGTATTAGATGCTGTGTTGTTGTTGGAAGCTGCGTCTGCAACGACTCCCGCGGGTAATTGAAGTGAAACGCTTCCTTCAGCATTAGCGGTCGCCGTCAATGTATAGGATGACCCACTGCCGGTCAGTGAGCTTAACGTTAAGTTAGTAGTTGTAAAGTCCGCCAGAGCGAGACCCGTGACATTTTCGCTGGCTGTAACAGTAATCGTGATGCCAGCAACAGTCGTCGGACTGGATTCTGTTTTTGACAATGTCACAGTCGGTGCCGTGGCGTCGTAGTGAACAGTCAGTAAGTTGGAAGTCGAAGATTGATTCGAGCTTGCATCAACGGCTGCGTTGTTGTTCACACGAGCACTGAAATCACCAGGTGTAGTTGCAGTTAGTGTGAAGCTGTATGTGTCACCACTTCCGGTGAAACCAGTGACAGTTGCATTTGTTAGGGTCAGATCAGAGGCATCAAAACCCGTGACCGGAGCAGAAAAGCTCACATCAACTGTTATCGCCGCAGTATTTGTGTGAGTTCCGGCGGTCGTGCTTAAAGTTGGAAGAGGACGATTTGAATTGAAATCAATAGACAGACTGTTTGAAACGATATTGTTATTTCCTGCCAAATCCGTGGTTTGATTGGCGCGATATTGGATGCCGACTGTGGTTAGGTTTGATGACGGCGTGATTTCGGCTGAATAAGTTTGTCCACTGCCTGTGATATTGCCGACAGTTCCATTTGTCACTTGGAAGTCAGCGGCAGTTGGTGCGATGACGTCTTCATCGAATACCAATTCAATTTCCAAGGGGCTGACGTTGGTTGGATTTGCCCCCAAGTAGCTAATCGTTGCCTGAGGTGCCGTGGTATCACTAATCAAAGTCAGAGTATTGGAGGCTTCGTTTCCAAGTGAAGAAGTTTGCCCAGTGGTGAAGCTTGCAGGCAAAGCTACGCTCACCGCACCTTCTGATGACGGAGTGATTTCAATATTCCAATGAGTCGCGTCCACAGGTGTGTACGCTGTGATCGTGCCATTAATCACCTGAATGTCTGCGGCAGTCAACAGAGCCAGTGGCTCTGTTGAGGTAAGTTGTACATTCCAGGTTGTGGCGTTGCTGTGACCCGAGACCAACGAACTGAAAGTGAGTGTTGGTGCAGCCTTTGAACCGAATCCATCAAAGATTTTTGCAGTCATGGAACAAGCCGAAATAATCACGCTTCCTGCAATGATTGCAAGTACATGTGCGAGCTTTCCAAAACATTCCGAAACGATTATTCGCTGACTCATTATGAGTACTTGTCGGAGAATTCTGGGTGTTCCTTAAGGTTTTTGTGAGTAAATGACTTCAAAGAACTACTTTGAAGCCCTATCCATTCTTTGCAAGAATTTGTCGGCTTTCTCAAATTGAGTCAGCGTCAAGGCGTCAATCCAAATGCCTTTGGGGTTATAGAAAATCACTGTAGGAAGGCCTTGGATGTTGTACTTCTTTTTCAATTCTTTTAATTGTGCAGTTTCTTTGGTGGCATCAAATTTCAATAACACGAAATTTCCGCCCATGGCGCGCACGCGTGGATCAGTGAATGTGTTCTCGGCTAGTTCGTGACAAGCAGCGCACCATTCGGCCCAAAAGTCTATGATGACCGGGCGGCCATCTTTAATAGCCTGGGCTAAAGCTTCGTCGGAATAGTGCTGCCAGTTCATCATCTGTATCTGATTGATGGTATTGTCGGCCATCATGCGTCCTTTAATATAAGGACGTAAATCGAAAACAGAAAGCACGATGTAGCCAATACCCACAATCAGCACTGCCTGCATGATTCCTTTTTGCATGTGTTTGAAAGGAGTGCCGCCATTTTTGGTCGGAAGAAATGCTCCATAGATGCTGGCCACAATAACCAAGCCCAGGCCTAAGGAAGCATCAAACCAACGAGCGGGCAGTAGTAGTTCCAGATAGTAATAGAATGCTGACAGCATCAAGGTGCCCAGGATGAATTTAAACCAAACCATCCAAGGACCCGAGCGTGGAAGAGTTTTAACCAATTGATTGGAAAGACCCAGGACGATAAAGATCAATCCCAATCCCAGGGCATAGACAAATAGAAACAGAAATCCAAACAACATGTTTTTGGTGGAAGCAACGTAAGTCAGAATTGCCACCAGCACCGGGCCGACGCAAGGGCTGGCCACGATTCCGGCGAACAATCCGGTCAGGTAAATTCCCAGAATACTTTGCTTGTGTTTTTTTCCGCCCAAGCGATTGCGTAAGAATGCGGGAACTTGCAAATCGTAGAGGCCGTACATGGACAACGCCATCGCCAAAAAGATCACACACACCACAGCAAGTACATATGGATTGCCCAGTGAAGCACCGAACATACTGCCGCTGCTTGCTGCTGCCAGACCTAAAAGAGAATAGGTGGTTGCAATGCCCAGAACATAAATACACGAAGTAAAGAAATTCTGCAGACGGGAGCGCTCTTCAGAATGGTTTCCCAGGACGGCCAGTGTAATGGGAATCATGGGGAATATGCAGGGAGTAAAGCTGGTGAAGATTCCCGCAAAGAAAACAAAGATCAAACCTGCGACCATGCTTGATCCCAGGTATTTTACAAAGTTAGCGCTGTCAAAGAAGCCGCTCGGGTTTTCCTGGGATTCCGTCGCGGAATGAATTTGTGCTTCACCCTCAACCATGGGGGTGATGATCGGAACTTCCAAAGTTTTCGTTGTAGGGAACAAACAGAACTGATCCGTACACGCTTGATAAGTCAGTTCCAGTTTCATTTTACTGTGTTTTTTTAGAAAGCGGGTCGGGGCTTCGATATTTGCGGTCAGTGTTCCATCGCCGACCAAGCCGGTTCTTTCACGTTTGGAAAACTTGTCATACCATTTGGTGATTGGATCCAATTTGAACGGCGCAATTTTGAAACCATCTGGTTCAAAAATCACCACTTTAAATTGATCCTCATATGCGTGGTAACCTGCCGGAAGTTTAAGTTTGAATGTGAGGGAGCCACCTTGCCCCGGGCTCCATTCATAGGGAAGCACTTGAGTCTCGACCAAGAGCGGGTCTGTTTCAGAGGCCGTAGTTTGAGCCCAAGACAAAAGGCCAGCGAAAAGGAAAGTAACTATAATGAGGAGTTTCTGAAGTGTTGCTTTCATATAATTGTCTTATTCCCTCTCTCGACTATGGGCAAGATTATTTGCCGATGACTCAATTCTAACACGTATCAGCCCGATAGAGGATACTGAGAGGTCATATTCTATGGGTTTTGTAGGTATATTGATAGTTTTCGCGACAGTATTCGGGGGCTATATTGCCGGTCACGGTAAGATGGGCGTCATCATCGAAGCTGCCGGTCTCGAGATGGTAATCATCGGGGGAGCTGCCTTCGGTGCATACGTTATTGCCAACCCAATGAAGATCGTAAAGATGGGGATTAAATTATCCATCAAAGCGATGACATCGAAGGGTCCGCAAAAGTCAGACTATGTTGAACTTTTGCAAATGCTTTTCCAACTTTTCCAGGTCTTCAGAAAAGAAGGTCCGCAAGGTATTGAGAAGCACATCGAGGAACCGGATAAATCTGACATCTTTAAAGCTTATCCAAGCTTCATGCACAATCATCATGCCGTTGATTTTCTTTGCGACACGATGAAAGTGACATTGTCAGCCGAGCTTTCACCTTATGACGTTGATGATCTTTTGGATGCGGATATCAAAGGTATCCACGCCGAAGAACATCTTGCTCAACATGCCATCGCCGCAGTGGCCGGGGGTTTCCCGGGTCTGGGGATCGTTGCCGCCGTACTTGGTATCGTTAAAACCATGGGTGTTTTGACGGCAGGTACAGAGGTGATCGGTGAGTACGTAGCCCATGCCCTCGTGGGTACGATGTTAGGGGTTTTCTGTGCGTACGGTTTGATCGAGCCGACAGCAACAAAAATTGCTGCCGATATCGAGGCGGAAGGTCGTTACTTGGGTTGTATTAAAGCAGCTCTGGTTGCTTTGCAACGTGGTGCACCTCCAATCGTGTGTGTGGAGTACGCTCGTCGTTCCATCATGCCGGAAGAAAGACCGACATTTGCTGAGATCGACAAAGCTACTAAAGAGATTAAAAAAGCTGCGTAGTGATTGTTTAAAAGGAGTCAATGAACTGGCTCCTTGTGACTTAAGGAAGAAGAAACATGGCAGAGAAGAAACAGACAATCGTCATCAAAAAGATCATCGTCCAAGGTGGCGGTGGACACGGGGGCTCCTGGAAGGTTGCCCTTGCTGACTTTATGACGGCCTTGATGGCCTTCTTCCTCGTAATGTGGATCGTGGGTCAATCTGATCAAACCAAAAAAGCGGTTTCAGATTATTTCTCCACACCTTCCGTGATTGAATACAATTTCCAAAACTTCGGGGTCGAACTGACTCTTGAAAAACTTTTCCTGGATCTTTTGAATGAGCCGTTGAAGGCTTTCCAAAGCTTCATGGAGCCAATGGACAAAACTCCAAATCTATTGGATATGGGTTCCGCAAAAGTTGTTGCTGCGTATATGGCTGACCAGATGAATGACGTCGCCAAAAACGTGGTGGTTTCCCCTGAAGGTTTTGATTTCGATATTCCGGATTATATGTTGTTTGAACGTGGCAGCTCGCAGCCCAACGCCAACTTTGTCCAGGTTATGGATAAAATCAAAGGTGTGACGGCTGGTTTGAAAGACGCAGAAATCAAATTGACCTCCGGATTGTTCATTGAATCAGTACCGGATGGAACTTTGATGTCAGCCAATCGCGTGGCTTCACAGCGATTGGATATCGTTCGTAATAAGATTGCGGCTTCATTGGAAAGCAGCTCGGTTGCAGTCAATGGCGCGATCAGCGTGAAAGAAAAACGTGGTGAAGTGGACCCTAAGAAATTGGTGGGCTTTATTCGTGTAAAGATCGCGCAAAAGGAACTTACTTCAGACGGTCAAAAACAGCGTAAGTTGGACTCCTTGTTTGGTGACCAACGTGTGGATATGTCAGTGTATGATAATTTTGTGCACCAGGTTTCCACTCGCCGCAAACAGGAAGCTCAGTCCAAAAAACCGCTTCGTGAGCAAGTGGATGATGAATTGAAAGACGCTGCTAAAAGCCCGTCTTCGCTGACAGAATAAAGTAAATATCGCCAGTGCCGTTCAGGTCGCCGGCAGCAGAGGTGCCGGTTACGGCACCTTCAAAAAAGATGACTCCCCAAGTGGTCCCGATTCCCGTTCTTAAATCAAAATAGCTGCTAATTGAATCGACGTCGGGTGTGTTGTATCCGGCTTCATTGTCCCAGATCCAACTTGTGAAGACTTGTGTGGATTTTCCAAAACCAATCCTTGCGGATTTTTTGTGGGTGCCTTCCCAGTTGCTGAAGGCTTCATACTTCACGCGGTAGGTTCCAAAATTCAGATGCAGGCCCAGGATGTTTCCGTTGCGCTCGCCATCCTGATAAAAAGTGCTGTGCGAATAGCTGAGGATGGCATTGGATTCCTGGGTGAAATTGATTTTAATATCCCCATTGGCGCGTAGATTGAAATTGTCATCGCCCACTTCATAGTTGGTATTCGAACCCCAAAGTCCCAGTCGGAACTGCGGGCCAAAGTTAAACCAGAATGAACCTTGTAAAGCGGGAGAGCCATCGGTTTGGTTCAATCCGTTTTCAACGTATTGAGACAGTAAGGAAACCTGGCCGTCCATTTTAAAGGTCGGTGATGAATTCTCCGCAGCAAAGCTGTAGGAGTTAAGGCCAATGAATGTTATGATAAAACTGATGTATCTTCGCATAGATAGTGCATTTGATTGTGAACGAAGAAAGTACAAAATAAAAGAAAAGCCGTCAGGGAGCTGGACCAACAGCCAAGCGGCAGGTATGTAAGGTTATGAATTTAGATCTGCCTTTGGATGAATACACGTATATTGCATTTGATACCGAGACCAGCGGAGCCTATCCGGTAGGATATGACATCGTGGAGTTTGGTGCGGTGAAGTTTCACAAAGGTCAGGAAATTGATCGTCTGCAGTTCCTGCTAAAGCCTCGCGAGTTGATGAGTGACTTCATCATCGGAATTCATGGCATCACAAATCTAATGGTTGCCGAAGCTCCATTAATGCCAGAAAAAGTTCAACAGATTCACGAGTTCTTCAAGGGCTCTGTTGTTATGGCTCATCATGCACCGTTTGATTTGGGTTTTTTGACAATTGATTTTGAAAAAGCCGGTTTGCCTTTACCAATTGAACCCGCATTGTGCACAAGTCTTCTTTCGCGCAAATGGATTCATGGTGTTGAAAATCATAAACTGCAAACATTGATCAAACATCTGAACATAGATGGTGGTCAGGCGCATCGTGCCTATGATGATGCTAAGGCGTGCTTATATGTTGGCTTGGAATGCTTTAAAAAAATGGGCGAGGGAGCAACTCTTGCACAGGCAATTAAAAGCCAAGGCAAGCAACTGTGGTGGAAAGATTATTCCATGTACACGGTGAACAACAACAATCTTAAGACGATGATTGAATCCATTCATACCAAAAAAGATTTGGATCTTGTATATGATGGGGGCTCAGCTAAGGGCGAGACTCGTCGTGTAAGTCCAATTGGAATAGTACGCAATCCAGATGGTGATTACCTTATGGCCCTTTGTCAGAGAGAGAACACCAATAAGCGTTATTATCTGTCCCGCATCAAAGATGTGGGAATTGTTTATTAACCCTCACCTTGACGATAATTAAATCGGATACATGATTAACCTATGACCTTGCCATTCACGGCAGGGGAAAGGTGAAACCATGTCATTCGTATCTGGTTACCTTCCTGTTATTCCGCTTAGAAATGCCGTTCTGTTTCCCGGTGTCAGCATGCCTTTGCGGGTTGGAAGAGACCGCAGTATTCTCGCTTTGCAAAAAGCACTAACCAATCAAAAGTGGATCGTCCTCCTGACGCAGAAAAATCCCGAAAGCTCGCTGGAAAAGCTCGAGGATATGCACACAGTGGGCACGCTCTGCAAAATCGAATCGCATCGCAAGGAAGACGATGGCAGCTATACTATTTTTGTAAATGCCCATCAGCGTATACGTGCTCTGAATATGAGATTTGAAAACGGCATCTATGAGACTTTGACGGAAGGGGTTGAAGATATCCTGGTCGCTGACCGTAAGACCGAGGAAGCCTTGCTTGAAAGCCTCAAACAGATTGCCTATGAAACCGTGGATTTGCTTGGTAAACACATGCGTCGTGTGAAGGAGTGGATCGCCGAGATCGAAGAGCTTTCACTGCTGACCAATGTGTGTGCCGCTCACGCGGATTTCACTTTGGCTGAAAAACAGGGGATTCTGGAAACTGCAGATGTGCGTGAACGTGCGCTGAAAATTCTGGATCTTATGAAAGAGCAGAAAGAGCGTTTGAAAATTCAGCTCGATATCCGTCAAAAACTCAGTGAAAACATCAACCAAAGCCAGAAGGAAAGCATCCTTCGCGAGCAGATGCGTGTTATTCGCGAGCAGCTGGGGGATGAAGACAGCAATGAAATCACGGACCAGTATCGACAAAAAATTCAGGCGGCCGGATTGCCCGAAGAAGCTTTGGCGCTGGCAACCTCGCAACTGAAACGACTGGAGAACATCAATTCTGCATCTCCGGAGTATCAGATCATTCGCACGCATCTTGATTTGATGACTGAACTGCCGTGGAGCAAATCCTCGGTCGATCAGGAAATTGATCTGGAAAAAGCCGAAACGATTTTGAATGAAGATCATTTCGGCATGGATAAAATCAAAAAAAGAATTCTGCAGCATCTGGCGGTTATGAAACTGCGCAAGACGCATCAGGGTTCCATTCTGTTGTTTGTGGGTCCTCCGGGAGTCGGTAAGACCTCCTTGGGTAAAAGCATTGCGCGCGCTTTGAATAAAAAGTATGTGCGTGTGGCCTTGGGTGGCGTGCGGGATGATGCGGAAATTCGCGGACATCGTCGCACCTACATAGGGGCAATGCCGGGACGGATTATTTCTGGAATTAAGAAAGCCGGTGAAAACGATCCTGTATTTGTACTGGATGAAATCGATAAACTTTCGCGCAGCTTTAACGGTGATCCTGCCAGTGCCCTTTTGGAAACTTTGGACCCTGAGCAGAACAATTCTTTTCAGGATCATTACCTGGATACGGCATTTGATCTTTCGAAAGTTCTATTCATCGCTACGGCCAACGCGCTCGATACTATTCCAGGTCCGCTATTGGATCGTATGGAAGTCATTGAATTGACGGGCTACACGATAGAGGAAAAGAAAAACATCGCGAAACGTCACTTGTGGCCGAAACAACTTGCTGAGCACGGTATCGAGGAATCGCAGTTGGAAATCACAGAGGGCGCATTGTCCAAAATGATCACCGACTACACCCGGGAAGCCGGCGTGCGTGAACTGCAGAGAAAAATTGCGACGATATGCAAATACATGTCGATCAAGATTTTGAAAGCCGAAGGTGAAAAGCTGATCGTCGATATCAATGATCTGGATGATATTTTCGGTGCGGAAAGATTTACTTCTGAACTGACGGAAACCTCATTGCCACCGGGAGTGGTGACGGGGCTTGCATGGACTCCGGTGGGTGGTGACATCCTGTTTATCGAAACGGAGGAAATGCCGGGCTCAGGACAGCTTTTGTTGACGGGGCAATTGGGCGAGGTGATGCAGGAATCCGCAAAAATTGCGATGAGTCTGTTGAAGGCCAGATTGCCATTGATGGATCCAACGGTTGATTTCACCAAAAAAGAGGTGCATGTCCACGTTCCGGCGGGTGCGATCCCGAAAGATGGTCCGTCGGCAGGTGTAACTATGCTGACATCGATAGCCTCCAAGTTGCTGAAAAAACCGGTCAATCCAAAATTGGCCATGACGGGTGAAATCTCATTGCGTGGAAGTGTTCTGCCAGTGGGTGGCATCAAGGAAAAAATCATTGCGGCTCACCGTGCAGGTGTGACCGAAGTGATCTTGTGCAAACGAAATGAAAAGGACCTTCGCGAGGTTCCAAGTGAGATCAAAGACAAGATGAAGTTTCATTTCGTCGATAACGTCAATGATCTGCTGAAGATCGCCTTGGAAATTGATTTCCCGGCGTACAAGTTGAACTTTGATAACAATACGCAGATGTTCCCACGAGCTATCAATTAAAGTACGGACACACTTTCGCCAAAAAAGAAGGCCATGAGGTTATACTCATGGCCTTTGTCATTTTGAAGAACGTGTGTCGTAACTTTGGCGCTAACTTAATCTTTGAATTCAACGACGTTGACGGTGCGCTCAGATTTCATGGTACTGATGCGTTTGTTGATTTCTTCTGCCAGGGTTTCAAGTTCTTTGAACTCGTCGCCTTTACGCACTTTAAGTGGCGGAATGGACTCGCCCTTCATGATTCCGTAGACATATCTTTCAAAGGCATAGATGGGGCCGGCAATGCGATGGGAAAGGACTTTTCCGACTGCAAAAGTAATGGCACAAAATGCGATGCAGATAATAGTGAAGGTGATCACATAAGGCACCAGAAACTTATTCAAAAGAAATTGGTTATTGCCAACCAGCTCCTGAATGGTCACACGCAGATACGTGTAAGAGAAAACCAGACTGATCAGAGTAAGACTTAAACCCACGGCCATCATCAGAATGCAGTACTTTACCTGAAACGACAAATTGACCCAGAAACGTTTGCGCGAGTTGTTTTCCGGCCACAACAATTCTCCTTCGCGGATAATCGCATAGACGATCAAACCATAGCCAACCCATTGAAGGGCATCGGCGATATTGAAAGCCGGGCTGGACAAGGATGGAGTTCCGATAACAATGAAATCGACAACATATCCCCAGATGATTCGGTCGCCGACGTTGCCCAGAATCCCGCCGATTAATATCGAAAGGCCACAGCGCAAGGTCAGGGATTTGATGGGTAACAGGTATTGAATCAAAGCGTAAGTACACAGTAGGAATGCGCCGCCGGTGGAAAGTGAGACGATACGCAGCACTGATGGCAAATCTGAAAACAGGCCTAGCATTGCGCCGTGATTGTGGTGCAATACGAAGTGCAGTGGGCCGTGGGATATCACTGAAGTGATGTCCGTAGCCCACAGCTTAGTTACGCGGTCGACCAACCAGGTCGCAACAAGAGGAAGTATAACAATGAGCCATTCGCGCTTTTTCATGCACCTCAGTCTACCAAGAGAGGCTCTATTTGTTGCGAATTGATTTTTCGATCGCTACTATTGTCTAGGCATCATCAGGGAGGACGTATGCGATATTTTTTTCTAGTAACAGCATTGATGACTAGTTTTTCAGCAAATGCGAATTTGGATGCAAAGTCTGCTGAATCAGAAATGCAAAATCTGGCAAAGAAGTACAAGGTCCAGCTGTCTGATGTGGGTATTTACGCCACCACGGGTGAGGGTGACGGCCTGAAGGTTCTGCTTGATAACAATGGCTCCAAGATGATGATTCCTGCCTCCATCACAAAAGTGGTGACGGGATCCGCAGTGCTGGCAACGTTTCCGCCGGGGCACAAATTTAAAACTTCCATCTGGACTACGGGTGAAATAGTCAAAGGCACATTGAAGGGCAACGTTTACCTGAAGGGCGGAGGCGATCCGTCTTTTGTTTCCGAAAACATGTGGTTCTTGGTAAATGCATTTTTGCGAAATGATATCAAGCGTGTCGAAGGTGATATCATTGTGGACGACACTCTGTTTGATAAAATGCGCTACGATGAAAGCCGCCAGAAGGCGCGCGTGGATCGCGCTTATGATGCACCAGTGGGCGCGATGTCCTTCAACTGGAATTCGGTAAATATCTTTGTGCGTCCCGGTGCCAAATCCGGGGATGATGCCCGTGTGTATGTGGATCCTGAAAATGAATACATCCGCCTGGTGATGAAGGCGAAAACCACGAATGGCAACGACAACAAACTTCTTGCAGACCGCAAGGAAGACCCGAAGTTTGACGGGGATCTGTTGCATATCGGTGGCAGCATAGGAAAAAACAATAAGGAGCTGGCGATTTTCAAGAACATCACGCAGCCAGACCTTTGGTCAGGGTATAATTTCAAAAACTTTCTTTCGCAAAGAGGCGTGACAGTGACGGGCGCGGTTAAAACCGGAGAGACTCCGAAAACTGCTGCCATGGCTGCGGAAACTGACAGCAAGGCGATTGAACAAATCGTTGCGGATATGAATAAGTTTTCCAACAACTACGTCGCTGAAATGCTGACGAAAAACATGGGCACCCTGAAGAAAGAAAAGGGTGTGACATTGGTGGATGGAATGACCGCTTTGCAGGAGCATATTCAGTCTTTGCAAATTCCCAAAGAGCAAATTCACATCGAAAATCCATCAGGTTTGACTCGGGAAAACAAAATGTCATCGTTTGCCATGTGGAAAGTATTGCAGCACCTGCGCAACGATTTCAGAGTGCAACCTGAGTTTCTTCAAAGTCTTCCCATTGCGGGAATAGATGGAACCCTCAAAAAAAGAATGAAGGGAACAAAGGCCGAACGCTGGGTACGTGCTAAAACGGGATACTTAAATAGTGTTGTATCTTTAGCGGGTTACGCCGGGTTGGAGGATGGAAGAGTTATTACGTTCTCCTTCATTTATAATGGCTCGACTGATGAAGCAATGGTTCGACAATATTTTGATAAATTGCTCGAAAGTTTGGTAAACTGACTATGAAGAGAACACTAAGGGGATCATTCTCGTGAAGTACTTTGTCGTCTCACTTTTAGTCACAGCACTTATGGCTCCTGCCGCAAAGGCGCAGGATCTGAGTGATATATTCCCCAATATGGTTCCACGAGTTCTGCCGGAAACGCGTATGTGGCGTCCACCGATCTTCAAGAATCAAAACAAGTCATTGGGTTATAATTCAAATGCTTTTGCGACTCCGAAAGGAATGGAGAAGCAGGTGCAATTTTGGGTGGATGTGTACTCCAAGTACTCATCTGATCAGGGCATCCTTCATGATTCTGAAAACGTTGAAAAGGTTTATAAGATCGTTGATTTAAAAGGTCTGAAAACTGAACGTGAAAAACAGAAGAAAATCGATGAAGTAAAGAAAGACGTCATTGCCAAGGAAAAACTGAATAAAGAGCAGGCAGCGAATCTGCGCTATCAGTTGGGTCAGAAAGACCGCATGCAACAGGCGATTTTCTATTCCGGAAGATACATTGAAGATATGGAAAAGATTTTCCGCCAGGAACAGCTGCCGCTGGAACTGGTTCGTATGGTTTACGTGGAAAGCTCCTTTAATATCATGGCCCGCTCTAAAGTGGGTGCAAGCGGCGTTTGGCAGATCATGCCTTACACAGCAAGACCTTTCAGAATGATTTCCTCGTCGGTGGATAAGCGCAATCATCCAATGGATGCGACCCGAACGGCGGCGAAACTTTTGAAATCCAATTATAATATGCTTCAATCCTGGCCTCTGGCGGTGACGGGTTACAATCATGGACCGACAGGAGTTGCCAAGATGACCAAATCCTACAAGTCCCGCGAGTTGGGGCACTTGATTGAGAACGTGGAGTCGCGAAGAAGCTTTGGATTCGCTTCCCGAAACTTCTATGCCTGCTTCCTGGCGGCTTTGGAAGTTGAAAGAAATGCGCAGAAGTACTTCGACACGGTATTGTGGTCGAAACCACTACCTGCACAGGATTTGAAATTGCCGGTTGCGATTAAGTACCGGGATCTGGTGAAGTGGTTTGATGGGGATCACGATAAAGCTCAGGTTTATAATCCGCATCTGACTTACAATGTGATCAAAAAAGGATTCAAAATACCGTCGAAGACGGTGATTTCGGTGCCCAAGGACAAGTACAACGTGGCGTTGATTTCTTTGTCCCACAAAGGCCGATCGATCGCTTCAGACAAATAGATTCACAGCCTTTAAAAACAAAAAACCCGGTTTCTCAACCGGGTTTTTTTTATTCAGCTGTTTGAATATCAAGGTACTTCATGAACAACTTGGACATCTCACTGATGATTGTCGGGTCGTTGATGTAGTTTGGATTATCAATGGCCATGGTATTAGCCATGCCGATGAACGCGTTGACCATAATATAGGAAATCTTCTCCATGTCTTTACCTGGAATTTGCGGCAGATTGTACTTCACAGTTTCCTGGAAAAAACGGATGGATTCAGAGATATAAGAAGCGTCGGCTACGTAGTATTGAATTGTGGTCAGTTTGGCGCGCAGTTCGTACTGTCTGCGATAAGTTTCGAATGCCATTTCCAACATTGCGCGGACTCTTTGCTCCGGTGGCAGAGGGAAGATCGCACGCATTTTCTCGCTCATGATGCGTTTGTCTTCTTCCATCAGATTTTTTACCACGGCTTGAACCACAGATTCTTTGTTTCCAAAGAATTGATAAAGGGAACCAATGCTGACTCCAGCTTCTTTGGCGATTTTATCAGTAGTAATGGAGTAAAAACCTTCAGATACCAACAAACGAGAACATGCATCTAGAATTGTAGATACTGTCTGGCGAGAGCGTTCTTGAGTAGGCGCCTTAACAATGATCTTAGTTTTCTTCGCTTTTTCTTTTGCCATTTCCGTAGACTGAATCATCTGAATGATTCTCCCTTTCCTTTGGACGAGAGTCCTTAATGTGAGGACAGAATAGGTCCTGCTGGACGCGACAATCAAGTCTGGATTTTTGCATTCGTGTAATCCTTTGGACTAAGGTCTAGGAAAACTGGTCCAAAAGCCCCTTAAATTCGATTTGGGGCATAAAGCTTGTAATGTTTGCGACACGAAGGAGGGGTGTGGGAATAAAAAAAGGAGCCGCAGCTCCCTTCTATTAATTCAATTCATTCTCGCAGAATAATTGAGCTCGGTCTGAATTTGGTGGGTAGGCCATGGATTTGGCCAGTGTTTCACATTGCTTTTTACTGATTGTGGAACTGTACTCGCGAAGGCAATGCCACTTGGTTTCGTCTCCGGAGTCGGCATACTCCATTTGTTTGGCGATGGTTGCACAATCCTTCAGCGTTAGTTTCTTAAGATCATAAAGACAAACCAAGCGAGCTTCCTCGGCGTTGTTGGAGTATTCCATGGATTTAGCCACGGCCAAGCATTGGTTTGGAGTCAGCTCTGCCTTCTTTTTCTTCAGGCAGTTCGAGCGCCAGTTGTCTCTTTGATCCATGGCGAGCTTGGAACCACGAGGGGGTTCGCAGATGGAAGCCGAGGCCTCCACAGTATATATGGATACGATAGTAAGAACGGCAAAAATGATTTTCAACCAACGTGAGTTCATGGCGAGTCCCTGTTGCAAAAGTAAAACCCCGTTAAACTAGCTTATATTTCATTTGAGTGGCAACAGCTTGTCTAAGAACCCGACAATCAACACATTTTGACGTTTTTATAATAGACCCTATAGTTCTGGATGACGCAGAGCAGGTGTTGGTAAGCAGAACGACTTATGAAAATCCTAATTATCGCATTATCCCTTTTGGTTTTCTCGCCGGCATTTGCCAGCGACATCCTTGGCCCTAATTTTCACGAAGTTGAAAAGGGTGAGCTTTATCGTTCTGCTCAATTGGATGGCCTTGAACTAAAACGCTATATCAAAAAACATGGCATTCAAACGATCATCAATCTGCGTGGTGCCGAGCCTTTGTCCTTCTGGTGGCAGCAGGAAACTTCTGTCGCTAAGGCGATGAACGTCCTTCACTACAACATCCCGATGACCGCAGAGGAAATTCCTCACCGTAAAAATCTGATTCGTTTGATCAGTCTTTTTGATATGGTACCTCGCCCGATTCTGATTCATTGCCAAGGCGGCGCGGATCGCTCCGGTGAAGCTGCGGCAATTTACCAGATGATTTATGCTGGTAAAAGCAAAGAGGAAGCTTTGAAACAGCTGACTTTTAAATATCGCCATATCGCCAAAGTAAAGCCTGCAAAAAGATACTTTATCGATCAGGTTTGGAAGGGTGATGATTGGATGATCGCGAATTACGATCCATGCAAAGCCAACTACAAGTACTATAATAAAAAGAATTCTTACTGCAAAGACGGGGACGGGGAAGAAGACAGCGAAGAGTAGTCTTCGCCGCTGTCACTGTTACCAGCGAATCGGCTCAGGTTCCAACTCCACACCAAATTGCGCCTTCACATCGGCGCAAACCTGGGTCGCGGTCGTCCAGACATCATCGGCATCAGCGCCACCATGATTTACCAGCACCAGCGCTTGTTTTTCGAACATTCCCACAGGGCCGATGCTCTTACCCTTCCAGCCCGCTTGATCAATCAACCATCCCGCAGCTAATTTCACCATGCCATCCGCATAGGGGAAGCTGACCAGTGTCGGATACTTCACCAACAACTGATCGCGCACCGGGACCGGTACAATAGGATTTTTAAAGAAGCTGCCGGCGTTGCCGATCACTTCCGGATTCGGCAATTTGCTGGATCTTATTTCGCAGACTACTTTAGAGATAGTGCGAGGGTTGGCTTCCAATCCCTGGCGCTCCAGCTCTTTACGAATATCACCATATTCAAGGTGCAGCTTGTTTGCTTTTGGAAGGCGGAAGGTGACTTCCCAGATGATGTATTTCCCGGCGCCATCCTGCTTAAAGAAGCTATCGCGATAGGAGAAACGGCATTCTGAATTATTGAAAGTTTTAAGATCGCCGCTGCTTAAGTCCACACACGTCACTTCGAAAATGGAGTCCTTAACTTCAGAACCATAGGCGCCAATATTCTGAATCGGAGCAGCTCCAACAGTGCCGGGGATTAGCGAAAGATTCTCAAGGCCCCAATAGCCTTGATCCAAAGTCCAATGCACAAATTCATTCCAGACTTCTCCGGCTTGAGCTTTGACGTACCAGGCTTCGTTGTCTTCATGAATCAGCGAACGGCCTTTGTTGGCCAAACGGATGGTCAAACCACCGACTTTGGCTGGCAGAACCAGATTGGAGCCGCCGCCCAGAATACGCCACGTGATTTTCTTTAAAGCTTGGTCGTTAAGAAGGGCTTGTACGTCGGAAATAGCATGCAACTCTGTATAGAGTTCCGCCGTGGATTTTAAACCCAAGGTATTCAGCTTGCTAAGATCAAATTGTGCCTGAAGTTGCATTAGGGGAAACTATATTAAAAAACGCCAGCCTTGGCCATCATTCTTTCCAGGATGTCGTCTTTATGGATGAAACATATGCCAAGTCCCAATCCATTACTCCAGATTACTTCCGCGGCCACATTGTAGACGCGCTTTAAGGAGTTCAGTTCGACAGTGAGGTTTAGAAGGTCCCCTTTTCTTGGGACGTATTCGCCGTGGTTCACTTCGAGATAGGCGCCGGTCGCAGACAGATTACGCATTTTAGCCTCGGAGTTTCCGATATGGCCGTAAACCTCGAGCTTTGCGTTTTCTTTCGTCTTAAAGCGTTTAGCGCTCATTCTTCACCTCAACTAGAGTGCACACTCTTATTTTCGGGGCATTCTATGAAAACCCGAAGGGAAAAAGGTTGCATTCTCATTATGAGATCAAATTCTGGTCCCTACTTTTTCAGGTATGTAAGAAACGAAAAGGGAATAGGCAGTGAAACGTCTCGACGTTCAGTGAGTTTGAAAACACTTTCGTCAATTTCGGGATAATGTGTATCGCCCGGAAACTCGCGGTGGATCAGAGTTAAATACACTTTATCTGTGAGGTCCTTAACAAAAGCCTGTTTGTAAATCTCTCCACCACCGATGATGAAAACTTCCTCGCCCCAGTGTGCCGTCAGGGGGCGAGCATGCTCGACCGCCTCTTCCAGACTGGAAACGAAGACCACCGGACTTTTTTCGGTTGAGGGAAATGAGAACTTGGACGGATCGCGCGTCACTACGATGTGGTAGCGATTCGGCAAGGCCTTGCCATTGAAAGAATCAAAAGTCTTGCGACCCATGATCATGATGTGACCCTTGGTGGTGTCTCTGAAAAATTTCATGTCTTCAGGAAGCTCCCACGGGAGTCCGCCCTGAGTTCCAATAATTCGGTTTTCAGAGCACGCCGCAATCTGGGTCAAAATCATACTGCCACCGGAGCTTTGATTGCAGGGTGCGGGTCGTAGCCCACGATTTCGATATCTTCGTAAGTGAAATCAAAAAGATTTTTTACACTCGGATTCAATTTCAATTGTGGCAGTGGGCGTTCGTCACGAGCCAACTGTGTTTGAACTTGCTCGATGTGATTCGAGTAAATGTGCGCATCACCCAAGGTGTGAACAAAGTCACCGACTTCAAGGTTGCAGACTTGTGCGATCATATGCACTAGCAACGCATAGCTTGCGATATTGAATGGCACACCTAAGAAGATATCAGCGCTTCGTTGATACAGTTGGCAGGAAAGTTTTCCGTTCGCCACGTAAAACTGAAAGAACGCATGACATGGTGGCAAAGCCATCTTTTCAACGTCGCCCGGATTAAATGCAATAACCAACAAACGGCGTGAATCTGGATTCTTTTTGATTTGTTCAACCACGTTCGTGATTTGATCAATCGTGCGACCGTCAGCAGTTTCCCAGGATCTCCATTGTTTTCCATATACGGGACCCAAGTTGCCATTTTCGTCTGCCCATTCATCCCAGATCGTGACTTTGTTGTCTTTCAAATACTGGATGTTTGTTTCGCCTTTCAAGAACCACAAAAGTTCATGAAAGATCGAACGCGTGTGCAGTTTTTTTGTGGTCAAAAGAGGAAACCCCTCTTGAAGATTAAAGCGCATCTGATACCCAAACGTAGAGATCGTCCCTGTACCAGTACGGTCTTCTTTTTTGGTTCCGTTCTCTAAAACAAATTTCATCAGATCGTGATACTGCTTCATCTTATCTCCTGCGCCTGATTTTAAGTTTAAGTGGGGGTTCATTATTGGTCCAGCAAGCACAATGCGGCAAATTTACTTTCTATGTCGACATCACAGGAACGGGGGAAAGGTACGCCGTACCTTCCGGGGGTGCGCCGTGTTGACGATGACCTTTTGGCTGGAATGTAAGGTGATTATTACAACTCAACTCTGCGGTGGTGGAGCTGTGCAAACATTCAGCTCTTTGGTCATAATTGCGGGTTCGCTGATATCTAGTTTCACCCTTATGTGGTCTACTTGAACCACCAATCAGTCGTTCTCTTAGTTCATTAGATTCCCTTTTGTCCTTTATGAATGGCCCCTAGCTTTTTTAAGGAGGCAAAAATGGGAAAAAAAATATACGTTGGAAATCTTAGCTACAATACTGACTCTGATCTGTTGGCAGAGACTTTCAGTGCTTTTGGTACGGTTGAGTCTGCAAACATCATCACAGACCGCGAAACTGGTCGCAGCAAAGGTTTTGCTTTTGTTGAAATGTCCTCTGACTCTGAAGCTACTGCAGCAATTGAAAAATTGAACGGTATGGATTTGGGCGGTCGTGCGATGAATATTTCAGAAGCCAAGCCTCAAGCTCCACGCACAGGTGGTGGTGGCGGTCGCAACTTCGGTTCACGTCGTTCTTACTAATTTTTTAATAAAACACCGTATAAATGCAGATCCATCTTGTTGGTGGATCTGCATTTTTTATTTAAGGAGGAATGATGGCTAGAGATGACTTGATTATGATCGAAGGAAAGGTCTCCGATTTAAAAGGTGGCGGCATTTACTTTATCACTCTGCAAAATGGAATCGATATCAAGGCCAAGCTATGCGGGAAAATGAAGCGCTTCAATATCAAAGTGGTAGTGGGCGACAGAGTTACGGTCAGCGTTTCTCCTTATGACCCCACCCATGGCCTCATCACCCATCGCTTCAAAGCGTAGGCTTAAGGGACTATTCTCGCGCGTGTTTAAAATTTGTACATGATGCTTATTCCGTAGCCCCCCTAGGTTTGAGTACGGAGGGGCATGGGAGTTGTAGGTATAACGGCAGGAAGGAGCCGTTTATGGAACGCAACCACGGACCTATAGTATTTATGATCGTTATCGCCATAGTGGGCGGTTTGATTTACGTTGCCGAAAAGACCAAGGCTCCGGCCATGGTGCCTTCAGAGCCTTTGCCTGGTGCAATTCTGATTGCGCAACAAAACAGCAAAATTCCTTTTTCTGAATCCCTGAAGTCCGCGATGCCAAAGCTTAAAAAAGCAAAGCATGATTCAGGTTTTGATATGACTCAGATTCTGATCGATCAAGTTGTTCAACGTCTTTCCGAGCGTCGCAACGACTGGGCCTTGTTTGAAAAACAAGTGCGCTCCCAAGTCGCAAGTCTTTCCTATAACGATTTGATGTCTTTGGCGGCTAAAGCCCTGAATTCCGAAGCTGAAATTCGAGAGCGCGACGTTGCCGTATATCTTCTAAGTTTGGCAGGTATGCCTGCGCACAACGCTCTTTTTGAAGTGGTGAAAGCCCCGATGGCGGTTCAGCATGGTCGAGGCAAGTCTTTGCACCAATCTCAGGACGACTCTTTGAAGATGCGTGCCCTGGTTGCTTTGGATCAGTTGGCAGTTGCGAATCCGAACCAACTTTATAAGACGATGAACCTGGTTCGCAAGTCGAAGGCAAGTTCGCAAGTTAAAACAAATGCAATGGCAAGTCTTATAGGTATCTCCAAAGGCAAGCCGGGCAAATTGTCCCTTAAATTAAATCAAACAGTGGCATCTGCGGAGGCGCAATAATGGAAACTATGAAGGGTAAAATCATTCTTTTGTCAGCGTATGTGATCACTTGCATGGCGCTGGGTTATTACCACGCAAAAGTGAATGCGACGATGAAAAGCACGGCGACAGTCGCAGTTAGTAGTAAAAATTAATCTCGGCCTTATATTCTTCATCGTTCTTTGCCCCCAAGCGAAGACCGATATCCTTGCTTAAATTAATCTGAGCACCCGCAAACAGATCGCGGTATTCATCAAGACTGCCGTGATTGTCATAGCGATACCAGGCTTCGCCCAAAAGACTGAAGCTGTCTTTTAGATTATAACGAATCAAGATGGCAGGGCCCGCACCCATGCGAAATTTATCATTCACAAATCCTTCGTCATAGGCAAATCCCGCGCGCAGCCAGGCACTGGCGGTGAAGCTATGGAATAATTCCTTGGAAATACCAATACCGCCTTGAAGCGACAAGGGCATGCAGTCATAGGCGCACTCTGTCTGATAATCACGATCCCAGCCGACTTTAAGGCGCCATGAAGGCAAGTGACTGAATATTTCCCAATTGGACAGGGATACAATTTCAATCAAACCAATCTTTTCAAACTGCACACGACCCGCATCGGGGTTGTAACTGAAATCGGTTTGGATCATCTGCATTTCAGAATAAGCAGGGTAGCCACGTACGGGATCCAGTAAATCATGTAAAGCGAAGCGATGCCCCAGGGTCATTAGATCTTGTTGATTGCGGTGTAAGTAGCCACCCTTGGCGCGGAAGGAGCCATGGGCCTGATGGGGAGCATCCAGCTCGGGTACAGGCGCAGTGAGTTCCGGAGAAACTCGATTCACTTCAGCACGTGCGATAAGAATTTCTTTTTTTAATTTAAACTGACCTTTTTGTTGAAGCACTTGATCAGCATAGCGAAAATCAACGTAGTCGATCGCCGTGTCTAATAATTCCTGGCGTTCTTTTTCATCCGAACTTTCAGTCAGGACATCGACCTTTTCGCTCTGGATGAATTCCGCGAATTTGGATTTGGCAGAGTTGTCTAATGTATTCAGGCGAGCCTCAAAAGTGGCGCGACCAGAGGGACGATAGTTGGTTTTCTGAACCAGCCCCTGGGAGGAGTAAACCAGAATCATGGTGTCCCCCGGCATCACAGCCCTTTTTGTTTTATCAATCAATCCCAGTGAAGGCCTGACGGCATCCAGAGCGGCGATAATTCGGTAAGAACAGTTCTCGGTGAAATACCAATAGTCAAAATGTGCCTGTTGAAGTTCGTAGATGTGGGCCACCAGCAGATCGACTTCATCCTGGGAAAGATTCAAGTCGTATTCCCACAGATCGCGGCTCTCGAAATTATTGTATTCGCGAACTTTGAAATAGTAGGGGAGAACTTCGAAGCGGCCGGTGAACATCCCCAAGAGTCCCATGATGGCGTAACTGGAAGGAGTAGCCCCTTCGGGAATTCCGGAAAAGCCCACGCCAAAATCGATCAGTTCATATTTCTTTTCATTCAAAGAGGAGCTGCCGCGATTCAGACGTAAAAAAGAGTGACCATAGGCTGAGGCCGGATTGTTCATGTAGTAAGAGGAAAAGACATAAGTTGCGGAGTGTGCATCCAATATGCTGCGGAAATTTTCAAATCTCTGGCAGGAAACCTGAGGCCACGAAACCCCCGGCAATTTGCGGGTGAGATACAGAAATCTTCCCGGGAAAAGACATTGTGCACGTTCCTGCAGGTTTCCTTCAGGGGATTTGCGGGTGACGGCAGGATCAAAGATGGCCCGAATAGTGGCTTCCAGTTCCATGCGTGGGGAGCGTTTGCCTTCCTCTGCAAAAAAGAACAAAGGAGAATCGGCCTGACTTTGTTTGGTAAACCAATCATCGCGGCGGTAATTCAAAAGATTCAGCCACTGAGGATCCTGGTCAAGATGCAGCTTCAGTGCTTCTTGTACAACGGAGTCCGGCAAGCTTGGTGATGCTTGCAACGGAAGATAGAAAAAAAGAGCGAACAATAAACTGAACAATTTCATAAAATAAAAGAGGGACCGTGAGGCCCCTCTCATATTTACCTTAAGCTTTGCAGCTTAGCAAAAAATTAACCTTTAACAGAGCAAACTTTTTGCGCAGTTTCCATAACGCGCTCAGTGGATTGCTCGCCAGTGTAGATTGATTTGTAGTTGTTCTTCAAAGTTACGCCCAAAACGTCAGAGTTGCAGTTCATCATTTTGGAAAGAGTCATCAAAGTCTCGCCTTGGCCACGAACGATATCGTTTTCAAGAGCAACAGCGTTGTTGTCGATGAAAGCTTTCGTTTCGTTGGCTGCGAATACAGAAGGACCGCAGTTTGAAGTACCAGTGGACATACCGAAAGTTTGTACGCCTGTACCGTTCAAAGTTGAAGCGAAGATTTGGATTGGACCTGATTTGTTACCGAATGCCAAAGCACCCAAACCGCAACCCGCAGTTCCGTATGAACCGTTTGAAAGATCGCCTTTAGAGAATGCGAAAGCTGAAGAAGTAGAAGCCAATACGATTGCTGCAAGAATCATTTTTTTCATGTGGAATCCTTCCGTGATGTTAAACACTGATGAAAAGTCTGAACGTGATTCTGCCATTGGGCAAATAAAATTCTATATAGATTCGTTATTGCAATTAGACCGTACAGAAGTCGTGACAAGCGGCATTGATTTCTTCTGTGTTTGCGAATTAACACTTGAAAACAATATTTGTCTTCCGTGATTGGTGAGGGGTGTGGAGGCTGTCTCAATCTGAGAAAACACCGTCGCAGTCAGTTTAATTGAATTTCAAGCCTCATATTTTTACGGGGCTTGGTCTGGTCGTTGCATTATAGATCTGCATCAAGGAGTTTTCATGAACAAGGCGACTTATATTATTGCGGCTATGATTTTGGGTTTCACAATGTCTGCGCAGGCTCAGTCTTCAAAGGCACGAACCAAATTCAGACCACAATATGCAGCTGGGGAAATGCAGGCAGCGAATGAAATGGACAGCGTTCAAACCATGTCGCAACGTCAGGAAGTCCTTGCCACTCAAACTATTCCAAATCCAATGGTCACCTTGGAACCTACAATTGGTTATGTCAGTTCCACTTTCACTGGTATTGAAGGCATTAATGGCTCCAGCGTTGATTCTGTATCTCGCATGCAAGGCGGAGCAGGTGTGCTGATTGGTCGCGGTATGTGGCAATTTGAATCAGGCTTGTTGTACTCCCAGCGTGGAGGCAAGTTAAACATCAATGCCAATGATGTGGTGAAAGCCGGTATCGATATCACTCTGACTTATATTGATCTTCCGGTGATGGCGCGTTTTTCGTGGCCACACTCTTCCAGATCGCATTTCTTTGCACGCGGTGGTGCTGTAGTTGGTTTCCTGACTGAAGCAAATACGGAAGTAACCGCACCAGTCAATTATATGGGAGCAACGGCTTCGAATACCGCTTCCCAAGATTTGAAAGACAGCTTCAACTCCACCGACGTTCGCTTGGCCTTGGGCATGGGTTATGACTGGAAGTTCGCTCGTAAAATGGGCTTGGTGGTTCAAGCCGATTTCCAGGAAAGTCTAAACAAAGTAAATAAAGAAGAAATATTGCCAGGCAAGGACATGTTCAACATGGGCTTGATCCTAAGCGCCGGACTGTCTGTTAAAATGTAAAGACCGCACTGGAAGCTATGGCTTTCTGAAAATAAAAAACCACAGAGGGTCGGCTGTGGTTTTTTTATTTTTGGGATTCGTTACTTCTACTGGAAGTTTTGAACTTGCGCGATATATGGAAGATTGCGGTAGTAGCCTTGGTAATCCAAGCCGTAACCAACTACGAAATCATTCGGGATTTTGAAGCCGACGTGGTCCACTTCACATTTCACTTTCAAAGCTTCAGGCTTTTCAAGCAAAGCGATTGTCGTCAAAGATTTTGGTTTGCGCGACATGATGGAGTTTTTCAAATAGTTCATTGTCAGGCCCGTGTCCACGATGTCTTCAACCAGGATCACGTGTTGGTTTTCAATCGGAGATGCAAGATCCAAAGTCACTTTCACTTCGCCAGAAGAGGAAGTGCCACCGTGGTAAGAGGCCACGCCGAAGAATTCGCAAGTGATGTCAGCGTTGATCGCTCTGATAAGATCAGAGTAGAACATGAAGGAGCCCTTCAGAACGCAGATCGCGATGACCTTTTCGTTTTTGAATTGTTTGGATAGAATTTCGCCCAGCTCTTTAACTTTGAGTTGGATTTTTTCTTCAGAGATATAAGGTTTCAAAGTTAAATTCGTCATGGGAACTCCTAAACAAATGAATTATTCATGATCTCGCCGAAACCGCCGCCGCCGGGAACGATATATTGTTGATCGTTCAGGCCGCGCTCTTGATCCCAGAATTGACCCGGCTTTGCATTTAAAACTGCCTGAGGGGACAGCCCACGGTCAAGTCTTAAGGCATAGATTACGACTTCGGGATGTGATCCTAACAAATTCTTTAAATACTCCGGAGTCACAATCAGGTTCAATGCGATAAATTTTTTAGCTGGTCCTGGGATGTGCTGCTTATAGTGGTTGATGGCGTGAACCATCGTATTACCAGTGGCCCCCATTGGGTCGGGCAAAATCACACACGCATCTTTAACGTCGCCCCCGATTTTCATGCCGCCGAACTCAGCCCCTGTGACGTGATGTTTGCTGTCTGTCATGCGCGCTGAAAAGATATGATCCTGACGAACGTTGATGGCTGGAAGGGCGAAATGCAGGAAGTTGTAGCAGATATGACTTGGATACGTTCCAGCGCGCGCCAGGTTCACGCTGACCGCCTTTTGGGATTGAGCAATGCGATTGCTGTGCAAAAGCTGGTCTGGGTGGTGCTCGGTCATGCGGGTGGGTTGAGTGAAGTTTTCGCGCTCAAACTCATTGTTGACCGTGATTGAAATCAAATGCGTATACAAGACCTCCACGATGCGGTTGATTTCAGGTTGAAAGCAGTCAGGAGAGCAGGCCTTTGCCAGCAAACCATTCAAAAATGGACTGTCGATCAGATGAACGCGGGGGCCATATGCGTGTTCTAGTTCTTGCTGAAACTGAGCCATGGTGGACCTTTCACGCGAACTCGGGTGGAAGGTCTTCGGGAATGACTATTTGCTGTCGTATTCGACGAAGATCACGAATTCGCTTTCGCCTGCTCTAAATTGAGGAGAGCGCAGAATTTTGTATACATCAAGCGCTGTCAGTTCGTCATCATTTTCAAGATTTGACTGAGTGGGCATAACACCGGCCATTAAGAACCCGTTTTCGCCGCCAATCTCAAATATAGCGGGGAAGGACTTTCTTTGGATTTCAAAACCACCACTTGCGGCCGGTTCGCGCCAGGTTCTTTGGATCTCAAGGTTTCCACGCAGACTGTTGCCGTCCACGTCGGACAGCTCGATGAACGTTGTCAATCCAATCTCAACTCCAGGAGTCGAGCGATTCTTGATGCCGTATGTCCATTGCAGTGATTTTCCCACTTCAACCGGGCGCTCTTCCTTATGCAGAATTTTTATACCCGCCATCTGCATGCGTTTTTCCATTCCAGGGATGATGCCCGCCGAATAGTCCGTGAAAGTCATAAATTGGCCGGTATTGCGTGCGGATTCAATCAGGCGATTTAGTGACTGGCGATTGACCTCAGTATAAAACACAGTCACATGAGGTCCGCTGCCCGCGGGTGCTGCATTGTCGGCAGAAAGTCCTCTTGCGGCTGCCAGCATTTTTCCAACATCCGCGTCTGCGCTGGTGCCTGCTGATCCCGCGGGAACTTCAGTTGCACTTCCGGCCACGGCCAATTCCATTTCCGGTGGAGGAGGTGGAGGGGGTGGTAAACTGTTGGAAGCGTTAACACGTACAACAGGGCGGGAAGTGCTGGCGACTTCCGCTTGATTGCTTTGTTTGTTTTTATAGATATAAAAACCACCGCCTGCGACCACCGTCACTAAAAGTGCGACATGCAGAGCGGGATTTTTAAAAAAGGTTTGCCACCATGGTTGAGCCTGCGGTTTAAAGCTTTCCATATCGACGCCACATTGAGCGCAATATTTATCTTGAGGTTGTTGGAAGCCACAACGCGGGCAAGTTACCATCATCGCAAATAAATCCTGTTAATATTCGAAAAAGCCTTGTAAATAGGCTAATTCAAAGCTTCTTGACGGTCCATCGAATTGTTCATACCTTGAAATTCTAGGAAGTAATGATGAAGAAATATAAGCCCGGCACTGGTGAAAAAATCGAACGCACAGAGGAATTTATCCCGCCAAAGGTCGAGCTTCCTGTGGAGTTTTCTCCTGAACATTACCCGGTGATGTTGCAGGAAGTGCTTGCTGCTTTCTACCCTTACAGAGAGAAAAGTGATGCGACATACTTCGACGGAACTTTCGGTCGCGGTGGTCATTACATGGCAGTGAAATACACTGTTCCCTCGATGAAAGCCACGGTCATGGACCAAGATCTGGCTGCAGTGAAATATGCCAACGAGCGATTCAAGACTGAAGTCGAGAACGGTGCACTTCGCATAATCCATGGAAATTTCTCGCAGTTTTCAGATCATAATCTAAAAAACTTTGATATGATGCTCTTAGATCTAGGTGTGAGCTCACCGCAGTTAGACCAGGCCGAACGAGGCTTTAGTTTTTACCACGATGGTCCACTAGATATGCGAATGAATCAGCAGCAAGGTTTGACGGCTGAGGTGCTTGTGAATACGGCAACAGAGGATGAACTCATTCGAATCTTCAAAGAGTATGGCGAAGTCTATCGTCCTTCTCGTGTTGTCCGCGCGATCGTTCAGGATCGCAAAACAAAAGCATTTCAAACAACGGCAAGCCTGGCAGGTTTGATCGAGCGTGTGGATGGATGGCAGGTGAAAGGCCATCATCCGGCGACAAAATACTTCATGGCATTGCGTTTGGCAGTGAATTCGGAATTGGAAGTTGTCGCAGAAACCATCCCCGCGATGATCCAGGCATTGAAGCCGGGTGGTCGTTTGGCTGTCATCACGTTTCATTCGCTTGAAGATAGAATTGTTAAAAATATCTTCCGTGATTCAGAGGAATTTGGAAGATCTGTTTATAAGAAGGTTGTAGTTCCATCTCAGGAAGAGTTGGATTTGAACACTCGCTCGCGCTCTGCGAAGTTGAGGGTTTTCGAGAGGAGTGCTCAGGATGAGCAAGGAAAACTTTAGGCAGTTAAAACCGTTTTTCAGTATCTTATTGGTTATCTTTACATTGTTTTCCATCGTCTTCCTGCAAATGGAAGAGCGCCGTATGGGTTACGTCGTTTTGAAGCTGACCCGCGAGCATAAAAAAGTTCAGGAAGAAAAGCGCACCAAGGAAATCGCCTTGGCCAAAATCACCCGTCCTCAGTTGCTGGATCATATGGCACAGCAAAAATTCACTCTTAAAAAAATCCAGGCAAATCAGATCATTCATCTGACGGATGTTGAGGATATTCCTGTAGCCAAAGCGGCAGACAAGAAAATTGCACAAAAGGACCTGTAAGTTGAAATCACGTATTGTTTTTCTTTTTGTTGGTATCCTATTTCTATGGTCTGCATTGGCAATGCGTGCGGCATATCTGCAGTTTTTGCCAAATGATCGTTTGAACTCCCTTCAAAACAGACAGTTCCAAACCAAAGTGACGTTGCCGGCCCGTCGCGGGGCGATTGTTGATCGCAATGGTCGCGATCTGGCAATGTCAGCAACCGCGTATTCTTTGTATGCGGATCCGAAGATCATCGAAAATCGTAAAGCGGCTGCAAAAAAGCTTTCAAAGGCTTTGGGTCAGTCCTACGAATCTGTTTATGCAAAAATCAAGGACGGCAACAAACGATTTGTCTGGATTCAGCGCATGCTGGAGCAGGGCAAAGCGGATGAAATCAAATCCTGGGAGATTCGCGGTCTGTCTTTTGTTGAAGAGTGGCGCCGTGTTTATCCGAATGAAACTTTGCTGGCGCAGACTTTGGGGTTCATGGGCAGCGAAGGGCAGGGGCTGGAAGGCCTGGAGCTGGGTTACGATCAGCACCTTCGTGGCAATCAAAAGAAAGTCATGGTTAAAAGAGATGCCCGTGGCCGTCCGTTGATCAATGATGGTTTGATGTTTATTGAAAATCCGGAAGGTAATGAATTGCGACTGACAGTCGACTCGGATCTTCAGTATACTCTGGAGTCGGAATTGGCCAATGCAGTTCAGGAATTCGACGCGGATCACGCCGTGGGTGTGGTCCTCGATGCAAAAACCTCTGCAGTGCTGGCTTTGGCGTCAGCGCCAACATTCGATTTGAACAAAGCCCTGAAGTCTTCGGCAGAACACCGCCGTAATAAGTCAGTCACGGATGCATTTGAGCCGGGATCCACGATGAAAACATTGGTGATTGCAGCGGCTCTGCGTGAAGGTGTGTTGCAGCCAAATACCAAGTTCTTTTGTGAAAATGGTGCATACAGAGTTGGCAACAAAGTGATTAAAGAAGCTGAAGCTCATGAGAAGTTCGGTGACATCACTGCGACAGAGATTCTTGCGGTATCTTCTAATATCGGTACAACCAAGATCGGCTTTAAATTGGGTGCTGATAAACTTCGTCAGGGTCTTTTGGATTTTGGCTTTGGCCAGCGTTTAGGAGTGGATCTTCCTGGTGAATCGCGAGGCATTGTGCAGGCTCTTCCATGGAAACCATTGGCTTTGTCCAATATTTCATTTGGTCATGGTATTTCCTCGACACCGATTCAGCTGGCAAATGCCTATGCAGCCATTGCGAATGGTGGGGTGTTGAATACTCCATACATCGTTCAAGGCGTGCGTGATTCCGAAACTGGTGAATTGTCTGAAACCAAAGTGAAGCCAATTCGTCGTGTGTTGACACCAGAGCAGGCCGCGCAAATGCGCGCAATGCTTTTGGGTGTGACGACATTAAAAAACGGTTCCGGTAAAAATGCCCGAGTGGAAGGCTTCATGGTCGCCGGTAAAACGGGGACAGCGCAAAAAGTGGATCCTAATGGCCGCGGTTATCTTAAAGGCGCTTACGTTTCAAGTTTTGCAGGGTTCATTCCGGCGAACGATCCTAAGTTTGTGATTTATATCGCAGTGGATTCGCCTCGCAAATCATACTATGGAGCCAAAGTTGCGGCTCCGGTTTTTTCCAGAATCGCATCCTATGCAGTTCGTAAAGAAGGTATTGCACCACTTCACGGGACACTTGCCGAAACGAATGTAAAAAACTTGAATTCAATCAAAACGGCGATCAATCAAAAGGCGGCGTTGGAGAAAATCTCCCGCGAGATAGCCACTGAAACAGCAGTGAAGCCGGCAGAGCCACAGATTGTAACGGCGGCTCAACTGGATAAGGCTGTGGAAGTAAAGCCTGGGGAAGTTGTTCCGAACTTGATGAAGCTGACAACGCGGGAAGTTTTGCGGGAAGTCAGCGGGCAGAATATCAAGGTCAAATTCCTGGGTAATGGCAGCATGGTTTCAGAGATGATCCCGGCAGCAGGTTCCACCCTTCCGGAAGATGGAAATATCACAGTGATTCTAAAATAATAAAAAAGGCACCTGAGAGGGTGCCTTTTTTATTTTATTAATAATATCCAAGAATTTTCCACCAAACTGCACAAGCGCCACCCCATACAAGCAGGTTCATGACGCTGGTGATGAAACCGTATTTCCACCATTCGCCCATGGATACATATCCGGCTCCGAATAGTACCGGGGCTGATCCGGTTCCATAGTGAGTTAGTGAAGCGCAAAGTGAAGACACAAATCCCAGAAACAATCCGAACATCAATGGTGGCGCGCCTAAACCAACTCCGACGGCAAAAAAGCTCGCATACAATGCCGAGATATGTGCCGTATTGCTGGCAAAGAAATAGTGTAGATACAGATAGACCGCGATCAAGAAGGCAGAGGCCGCGGGCCAGCCCCATCCCCAAGTGACGATCGAATCTCGAATGGAGGAGGAGAACCAAGCCGTGATTCCCAGTTTATTCAGAAAGGTTGCCATCATAACCAGGGAAGAAAACCAGGTGACGGTATCCCAGGCGCCTTTTTCTTTTAACAGGTCATCCCAAGTCAATACGCCACTGAATAAAAGAACCGCGAGTCCGATGAAAGCTCCGGCGGTAGCGTCGATTTGAAACCAGGGATGATCGCTTAAAATTTTAGATCCGCCAGCCCAGATGAACAGGAGAAGGAAAAACACGCCGACGACGATCCACTCTTCTTTTTTTATTGCACCAAGCTCGTTTAGTTTTTTTGAAGCAAAACCGGAAGCGTCAGGGGTGTGTTTAATTGTCGGGGGATACAAAAGGTAAATAATGTATGGAATTACCAATATCGCAGCAATTCCAGGAACGATCGCCGCCAAGGCCCACTGTCCCCAGGATATATCAATTTGCGCGACATCTTTAATGGCGGCGGTGATCAGAGGATTGGGGGCTGTGGCTGTGATGAACATGGCACAAGTAATAACGTTGATTTGGTAAGCAACAAGAGTCAGGAACGCGCCCATTTTCCGGCGATGCTCTTCATCGGGAGTAGAGCCCATGGCTTCTGAGATCGATCGGTTGATGGGATAAAGTACGCCACCACCGCGAGCCGTGTTGCTTGGCATGACCGGGGACAGGCACATTTCCGCAAAGCTCAATCCATAACTTATACCCAAAGTGCGTTTACCCAGAACTTTCACAAAGTGATAAGCGACGCGGGCCCCGAGGCCTGTCTTGATGAATGCTCTAGAGATGAAAAATGAAATCCCGATCAGCCAAATAAGTGCGTTGGAGTATCCGCTCAATGCATCTGACATTGATTTTGATGGATTACCGGGTGCTGTGACCTGGGAAACTCCCACAAGCAGAATGCCAATCATGGCAGCGCCGCCGATAGGCAGAGCTTTTCCAATGATCGCAACTATGGTTCCTATAAAAATTCCCAGCAATCTCCAGGCATTGATGTCAACCCCATCCGGCGGGCTGATCACCACCCAGAAAAGCATGGTCGCGATGAATGCGGCAATAGCAGGACCGAATTTGACAGGAGTCAGTTCCATCGAAGAATCTCCCAGGAAGTTGAGCGAAGGTTTCGCTGGCTATCTTCCAATGGTATTCTTCGATAAAGAAAAGGCATCGTTTCTGATGCCTTTTGTTTGAAATCAAATAGTTTGTTACATCCAAAACATGAAAGTATTCATGCGGTTTTGATCTTGGGCATCGTTTAGGGTGTCGATCAGAGTCTGCGTCTTTTGTTCACCCAGATTTTCATAAAGGTGCTTGCCACCGATAATGGTAATGTCCCAGTTTTTGGTAACTACTGATGGATCTGTCAGGACGTCATAAAGGGCATCGAAGTTCGCGCCGTAGGTATTTGGAAGTCTTAGACCATCAGCTACGACCGCGTGCAGCTGTTTTAGGGAATGAATTTCGCGACCTTGAATCAGGATTAAAATTTTATATTTGGATTCAAAGACCGTTGCGCCATAAAGACCTTCTCGCTCAACTGTTCTGTCGGGAGTGGCATTGCGAAAAGCATGGGCCTGAGTGGCACCGAAGCAAAGCAATAAGGCAGAGGCGATTAGCAGCAACTTCTTCATGGAAATCCCTTCGAAAGAGTTGCGGCACTATAGCATATCTGACTGTGTGTCTGCTCCTGTCAGGATTTTGTACAGTAAGAACTACAGCAGGGGCTATGACCCCTGCCCATTGATGTATTGGCTGATCTTTTGAAGAACCACTGGTGGAATTTCATGGCCACCGCGGAAGTTCAGAAGTGAACCCTTCATTCCATTCTGGGTCAGAAGAGTTTCCAGCTTTTGCGCCTGCTTATAGTTCAGAACCTGATCCATTTCACCATGGCTTTGGAAGAACTTTTGGCCTGCACGGTTGGGGATGTGCTTTTTCCATTCGTCCTGGCTGACAAGAGTGCCAGACATAATCACCAAACCCCGTGGAGTTTCAGGAGCGCGCAAGTAAAGATCAGTCGCAAGCATGGCCCCTTGGCTGAATCCGCCCAGGATGATTTGGTTCCAAGGAACGCGCAACTGACGAATCATTTCCATCGCCATATCGCGGGCTTTGTCGAAGCCTTTTGGGATTTCACCGCTGAAGTCCCGAGGCACTCCCGTTTCCATAGCGCGTTGAATTTCCATCATGTCAATGGGCCACCAAGCGCGCCCTGTCCACGCTGGGCCAATGGGTACTTCCAAAATTCCGTTCGGAAAAAGCCAATTGTACGTCTTATTCGTCGGGATCATTTGTCCCAAAGAGAACAGATCGTTGGCGTCAGCACCATAACCATGGAAGAAGATGATCCAGGGTGCGTTATCGTCTTGATTAATTTCTTGGCAATGTATTTTTCCGAGTTGTCTCATAGCTTTCCCATACTATACTGATCCCATGAAACTACAGCATCTTTTTTCAACAATTCCAGGAATTCCCGAGCACGCTTTGCCAGATATCGAAGTGGCGGGGATTTTTAATGATGCTCGTAAGGTCGTTTCTGATGGACTGTTTGTCGCCATTCGTGGTGTCAAAGTCGATGGTCATTCTTTCATTCCAGATGCGATCGCAAAGGGTGCAACGGTGTTGGTTGTCGAAGACCCCAATCAGGTGCCCAATAGCTTCAAAGGTTTTGTCTTGCGCGTGGAAAACACTCGTGAGGCCCTGGATATTCTGTCATCGCATTATTACGGAGACCCGGCGCAGGAAATGTTTTGTGTCGGTGTGACGGGAACCAACGGAAAGACTTCTGTGACCTACATGGTGGAAGCGATCTTGAATCATGCCAGCATGCCGACGGGGGTGATCGGGACCGTTAATCACCACCTTTTGGAGAAAATCTGGCCGTCGGATATGACGACTCCCGATCCAATCTATCTGCAAAAACGTCTGCGTGAATTCAAAGATGACGGAGCACAAGCCGTGGCGATGGAGGTTTCCTCCCATGCCCTGGATCAGCACCGCGTGGACAGTGTGCCGTTTAATACGGTGATCTTCACCAATTTGACTCGTGATCATTTGGACTATCACGAAACCATGGAAAAATATCTGGAGGCCAAGCAGCGTCTGTTCACGGACTTGCTGTGGATGACGGACAAGCATCCTTGTTTTGCGATTGTTAACATCGACGATAAGTATGGTCGTCGCTTGCATGTCGCAGATCCAGCGGTTTTATGGACCTATGGTTCCGATAGTTCAGCAACGTTGCATTTTAAAATCAAAAGCATGGATTTCGCATTAACCACTTTCGATTTGAAAACCCCGATGGGCTCGGTCGAAGTGCAGCTGCCAATGTCAGGCACACATAACGTTATGAATGCAGTGGCTGCGATCGGTGCCGGTTTGTCAGCAGGGATTCCTTTGGAGAAATGCGCGGAGGCACTTTCGCGATTCACCGGAGTGCCAGGCCGTTTGCAATCGGTACCGAATAATAAAAACATTTCTGTCTTTGTGGACTACGCTCATTCTCCGGATGCTTTGGAAAATGTGCTGACGGCCCTAACCAGCGTGCGCGAAAGCCTGAACTCCAGCGCAAAAATCTGGACGATCTTTGGTTGCGGTGGGGATCGTGATAAAGGCAAGCGTCCTTTGATGGCTGAGATGGCGTTGAAGTTCTCGGACTCTGTTGTGGTTACTTCAGACAATCCACGTACGGAAGAGCCGCAGGCGATTATAGAAGATATTTTAAAGGGCATTCCTGCCCAGGATAAGGAACGTGTGACTGTGATGGTCGACCGCAAGGAAGCTATTTTGGCAGCGATACACAAGGCCCAGGAGGGTGATGTGGTGTTAATCGCAGGCAAAGGTCACGAAGATTATCAAATTATTGGAACCACGAAGTTTCCATTTAGTGATGTGCAGGTTGCGGAACTCGCACTGCAGGGGAGAGCGTAATGAGAGCCATGGATGTGCAAACAGTTATTAAAGTCACCAACGCCCAAGTGATCAGCCAGCATGCGGATCGTTTTTCGGGTATTGGCACTGACACCCGTGCCAATCTTCAGGATCAGATGTTTATCGCACTTAAAGGCGAGGCCTTTGATGCGCATCAGTTTTTGGATAAAGCAGTTTCCCAAGGAGCGACTGTTTTGTTGGTTCATGAAGACAACAGCCAGGTTCAACAATTCAAAAACAAAGTCACTGTTTTGAAAGTGGCTGACACTTTAAAAGCCCTGCAACAGCTGGGTAACTGGGCTCGCCACCAGGCGCAAGGTAAGATTGTGGCGATCACCGGCTCGAATGGCAAAACCACCACTAAAGAATTCACAGCGGCCCTTATTGATACCGTTAAAACTGTTCACTACAACAAAGGCAGCTTTAACAATCACTGGGGTGTTCCATTCACATTGTTGCAGCTGGATCCGAAAAAAGAAGTGGCTGTTATTGAAATGGGCATGAATCACGCTGGCGAAATCACGGAACTTGTGAAAATCGCAGAGCCTGACGTCGTCGTTTGCACGATGGTAGGCCGCGCGCACATGGAGTTCTTTGGAACGATTGAAAAAGTCGCTGAAGCCAAAGAAGAAATCTACAATGCGGCAGGTAAGAACACGATCCGCATTTACAACCTGGATAACGAGCAGACTCATAACATGTATGTTCGTGGTCATGGCAAGTTTTCACAGGATAAAATTCTAACTTTCTCCAGTGAAGATCCCCGTGCCGATGTGCATTTGATGATCGATTCAATGAACATGAAAGAGTTGGTTTTAAAAGGCAGCATCAAAGGTGTGACTGGTGCGGCAAAGGTTCAGGTGTTCGGATCGCAAAATCTAACAAATCTGATGGCAGCCGCTGCTTTGGGGTTGTCGGTGGGAATGTCGCCGAAGGAAATCTGGGACGGGTTACCAGCATGTCGTACAAATTGGGGGCGCAACCAGCTGGTTCACCTCAAATCCGGTGCTCAAATGATCTTTGATGCCTATAACGCCAACCCCGACAGTATGAAAGCTTTACTGGAAAACGTTCAATTGTTAACCGTGAGTGGACGTAAAGTGGGGGTCTTTGGGCAGATGCGCGAGATGGGTTCGGCCTCCGCACAATTGCATGAGGAACTGGGCGAACGCGTGGGCAAGGCGGGCTTTGAAAAAGTTTACTTTGTTGGCGAGGATTCTGACGCCTTCAATAAGGGGCTGCAAAAGGCTCATTTCTCTAAGGAAAGTCTGATCCAGAAAGATTTTACAGATAATGCCGGGAAAGATTTAGCCACCTTCCTTAAAAACGGGGACATTGCCGTGGTGAAGGCGTCCCGTGGCACGAAACTTGAGCGTTTCGTCTTCCCATGTGAACCTTTGGATTTCACAGAAAAAGTTTAAAGAAAATAGCCTTCCTCGAAAATCCGGCTGGATTACTCCAGCCGGCTGACATATAACAGTCCTCATTATTAGGAGGACTAATGAAACAAAATCTTTCTCTACTTATCGCAGCTCTTACTTTCTCTGCGATGCAAGCTGGGGCGCAAACAAGTTCTGCAAAGATGGGTGCGGCTACTTCCACAAACACTTCGACTTCTAAAATCGAAGATCTTAAAAAGCCGACAGAAAAAATGAAGGACGTGGACGAGGAAATCACTGATGCTCGTATGCGTGCAACTTTGGGTTCTAAATCCAAATGGTCTTTCAAATCTGACCTTTCTTATTCCGGTGGTTCTGTTAACGATCCATTTGGCGCGATCCGTCCTAATTACCGTGCATCTGCAACGGCTGAATCTTTGACTTACCTTTCCGGTAACGTGGGTGTGAACGTTCGTATCACTCCTAAAGACAGCATCAGCTTCGGTTCTGGTTTGACGATCAACGATCCATTCCATGGCGATATCACAAAACCAGCATCTGACTCTCGTAGAGGCAGAGCTGCAAATGCGGTACTTCCTCGTTATGAAATGTCGACTCCTTTCGTAAGCTGGAGCCGTGGTTATAAAGCGTTTGGCACTCAAATGAGCACCAGCGTTTCCACGACTTATTACACTGATGAAGACACAAGCAAATACCAAAACTATTTGGGTAACGTCTCTTTGTCTCAAGTTTTCCTGGCAAATTTCGGAACATCAAAATGGAACGGTGGCGTGAGCGTAAGCTTGGCTAAGTACCTTTACAATGGTGAGTTGTCTGACACAGGTTACGTGGCAGCACAAGCTGCTGGCAGATACATGCGCTCTGATATCAGTGGGGGTTTGTTCCCATTCATGCAGTACACGTTCAACGACACGTACTCTTTCAGAACTGTTTTCGGTTACTTCCAATTCGCGAAATACGAAGTTAACGACAGATACGTTCAATTGGAACCATACCAATCTGTGGGCGTAGGTATCTCTATCACTCGTGACATCTACTTGTACCCGAACATCCAGTTCACACCTAAAGACGTACGTGACGACAGAACGAACGTAGCTCTTTCCACGAACATCAACTTGTTCTAATAAATATGTCTGGATCGAAGTTCATTCCTCCCTCCAAAAAGGGGGAGGATTCCAACAGTCAGGAAATCAGCATCACGATCACAGTGAAGGCCACCGCTGCAGAAATCTGGCGGGCTCTGACTGATACGGACGATCTGGAAAATTGGTGGGGCGACGACGTCGCCCTTGAACCAAAAGTCGGCGGTAAATTCCGCGAAGCCTGGGAAGATGACGAGGGCCAAGAGCAACTCGCTTCCGGCAAAGTCCTATCTTTAGTTCCTAACAAATCCATCACCTTTACCTGGCGCGAGAAAAACTGGGATGCAAAAGCCATCACAGAGTGTTCTTACGTGATCGAAGACAAAGGTAAAACGCGCACGATGACCGTTACCCATAAGGGATGGGACGTGTTCCCGGACAAGCAGGGCGCAAAACTTCTTAAAGATTTCCAGCTTGGTTGGAAATACCACATGCAAGAGCTTAAAGCTTATCTGGATGACGAAGGCTAAGCATTCGTGCTGTCAATCTAGTTGCCGTTTCATTTAACTCACCTTTGGAAGCATGTATCTGATTGTGATGTTTCCCGTTCATTCACTCTGAAGTTCCCACCGAGCTGTCTCACTACGAAGCGAATATAAAGTGCGAACCGCAGGTTCCCTTGCAAATGATATTAGGGAACCTTCACGTACTTCGATCAAAACTTTTGCAACGTCAGATCCTGAACACCTTAAACCCGGTTTAAACCGTTATCGACTCGAACAAACGCTGTGCATGGCTTTTGCTTTACTCCTTATTGAATTCAATTTGGAGGAATAATGAAAACCACAGCAACTATTGTGATCTTAGCCACAGCTTTACCATTCATGACAGCTTGTTCGCAGCTGGGTGTAGGCGCAGAAGTGGAGTTTGGTTCATTCAGAAGTGCGCAGGAAATCATTTCTGTCGTGGATGGCGAAGAGCCAGGGACTACATCTGATGAATCCATTCCGGAAGTGATTGATGAGATCCCGGTTATGCCAGGCGAAGTAATCGATGACGACGGGAATCTGGTAACCGACGATGGCGAAGTGATTTTGCCAGCGTGTGATGCCCTTCAACAGGCCGAAGCTAACTTTATATTAAGCCAAGAAGGTTCCAGCAACGTGGCGGGTGTCAGCCAAGTGGGTAATGCCAACTCTGCAACGATCTACCAAAAAGGTGACAGCAATACAGCCTGTGTGGTTCAAGTTGGCGACAATAACCAAGCAAACGTTCAGCAAACCGGCTCAAACAACTCTGCATCTGTAAGTCAGCAAGGTAATGGCAGCTCTGCGAACATCATCCAATCCGGTGGCAGCAACTCTGCAGTGGTTAACCAACACTAATAGTACGCACTAAAAGGTACGGACTTACTTAGCAGGTAAGGCCGTACCTTTTATCTTTTTAATTTTTAGTAATGATATCAATAGCTTATAAATTTCCCATTGCATTTTAAAGCGCCGATGTGCTAAACCCTTAAAGTTCCAAGCAAATATCAATTTCCAAGGAATTAGGGGAATCGCACATCATGCTTTATCAGTGGCTCTATTCAATGTCGGAATACTTCTCTCCATTGAATGTCTTCCGTTACATCACTGTTCGTACGTTCATCGCGTTTTTCACGTCGTTTTTGCTGTGCTGGATGTGGGGACCTTACTTCATCAAGCGCCTGCAACTGAAGCATTTCGGGCAAGCGATTCGTGATGACGGTCCTCAGTCACATAAGAAAAAAGCAGGTACGCCAACCATGGGTGGGGGCTTGATTCTGCTTTCCACGCTGATTCCGTGCTTGTTGTGGGTGGATATGCAAAACCCATTGGTATGGGCGGTGCTGATCATCACTTGGGGCTTCGGTTTGATCGGTTACATGGATGACTGGTTGAAAGTAAGCAAAAAGAACTCCAAAGGTCTTTCCGGTAAAATCCGTTTGGCCGGGGAGTTTTTGATCAGCGGAGCGGTGGTTGCGTACTTGGTGCACTTCCATAATTTGGGTACGACTGTTTATATTCCGTTCGTAAAATCCTTTGGTTTTGATATGGGCTATGCCTACATCGTTTTCGCCGCACTTGTTGTGGTGGGGACTGCAAACGCCGTGAACCTGACAGACGGTCTTGACGGTTTGGCGATCGTGCCAGTGATGATTTCGGCTGCGACTTTGGGGTTGTTTGCTTACGTCACGGGTCACTATTCCATCGCAAATTATCTGAATATCCCCCATGTCGTGGGAGCAGGTGAGTTAACTCCGGTGGCGGCGACGATTGTTGCTGCGGGAATGGGCTTCTTGTGGTTTAACGCGTATCCCGCTCAGGTCTTCATGGGCGACGTAGGTTCTTTATCCTTGGGTGGATTCCTGGGTTCCATGGCTGTGATCACGCAAAATGAACTTTTGATGGTGATCCTGGGCGGTGTCTTCGTGGTGGAAGCATTGTCTGTAATCACTCAGGTTATTTCCTTCAAACTCACTGGAAAACGTGTGTTTAAGATGGCGCCGATTCATCACCACTTTGAATTGGGCGGTTTAACTGAAACGAAAATCATCGTTCGTTTCTGGATTATTTCGATTTTATTGGCTGTTTTAAGTCTAGCGACTCTCAAATTGAGGTAGAAGAATGTATAAAGAATATAGTGATTTAAAAGACAAAAGAATCCTGGTGGTCGGTCTTGGTAAAACAGGTGTGTCCTTGGCGCACTTTCTTACCAAGCATGGCGCTCAGGTCACTGTAACGGATCACAAATCCAAACCAGAACTTTCTGTTCAACTTGAGCAATTGGGTGATTTGCCAATTAAGTTTGAATTGGGTGGTCACAGTCCGAAAACTTTCATCGCTCAGGATTTGGTTATCCTTTCTCCGGGCGTTCCATCCACTTTGAAAATCTTCGATTACGCAAGATCTCAAGGTATCAAGATCACAGGCGAGTTCGAGTTCTCTGCAGGGTTCATCAAAGAACCGATCATCGGTTTGACTGGTACCAACGGTAAAACCACTGTGGCACGCATCACAGAGGCGATTTTGACTCAATCAGGTATTAAAACCTGGGTGGGCGGCGCGAATGAAAAACCATTGGTGGACTACCTTCGTCTTGATGACAAAGCACAAGTGGTGATCGCTGAAGTTTCCAGTTTCATGCTTGAGCATTGCGACACTTTTAACCCAGGCAACGTGGTCTTCACGAACTTGGCTGAAAATCACCTGGATCGTTATCGCTCCATGGAAGAGTACGTAAATGCAAAACGCCGTATCTTCAAAAACACCAACCAGGCAACTACAAGCATTTTGAATGCGGATGACAACGCCGTTGTTGAATTGGCGCGTGATCCAGCGGTTCAACGTGGTCGTATTTTCTACTTCTCTCGTAAACCGGCTTTGGAGCCTCAAATCATGAACATCGGTGGTGCAGTGAATATCGGTGACGAGATTCGCGTGCGCACAGGTCCTGAGATCGAGACTTTCAATATCAAAAACATGAAAATGCGCGGTAAGCACTCGGTTGAAAACGTGATGGCAGCAATCCTGGCATCTCGTGAGCACGGTGCGACTCGTGAAGCTGTTCAAAAAGTGATCGATACTTTCCAAGGTCTTCCTCACCGTATTGAGTACGTTCGCAAAGTGGGCGGAGTGTTGTTCTACAACGATTCCAAAGCCACAAACGTTCATGCCGTACTTCGTGCACTTGATACTTTCGATGAAAACGTGATTTTGATCGCGGGTGGTAAAGATACGAATCTAAACTACGAACCACTTCGTACGTCGGTAAAACGCAAAGTTAAAACTCTGATCTTGGTCGGGGAAGCTAAAGAGCGCATTAATCGCGACCTTGGTGATTTCTCTGAGACCTTCCTGATCGGTACATTCGAGGAGGCGGTTTTGATCGCTTACCAAAAGTCCAGAATCGGGGACATCGTGCTGCTTTCTCCAGGCTGCTCAAGCTTTGACATGTTTGACAGTTTCGAAGAGCGTGGTGAATACTTTAAAGAGATCGTGAGAAAGTTTCACTGATAACAATCATGAAACACCAGTGCCTCTTTGTTGGGGCGCAAAAGAAAAGGCTCTCATCGCATGAGGGCCTTTTTGCTTTTTCACAATATATAAAGCTAGGAGGGCTTTGTGATCCGTATTCTCGTTGTTTCCTTGTCGTCTGTATTCTTGTTGTCTGCTTGTGCATCCGGGACATTTAAAGCGCGCCAGGAACAACGTGATAAATTGGCTGCCAACACGGGCATGTATTGCAACTTTGTGAGTGGTGAGCAGTTTCCGGATATCGAAGTGGAATTGAGCATGGAAATGGCAAAACGCTGTGATTCCTCCCGTGCTTTCTCAATCACCAATTTTAAAAATTCTTCCAACGAAAATGGTGTCGTGTACTGCTGCTCTATGTCGGGCCGCGCACAAACTGCGGTTAACAAGCGCACGGAAGCCAGAGCCGCTTCCGAGAAAAAAGATTCAGGTGCTGAAGTGGTGGAAGCCGCTCCCTAATTCGGGGTCCAGTCTTCCCACCATTCCTAGACGTTCAAATGGACTTCTGATTAAAATAAAGGCGAGCACGCCTTTGGGAGTCCATCATGTTTAGATATTTATCCAGCAGCTTGTTTTTGGCCATTATCACTTTATTGGGCATCGGCCTGGTGCAGGTTTACTCTTCCAGTTTTATCTTTGCGACCGAATCCTACGGAGACGGTCTTTTCTTTTTTAAACGTCAGTTGATTTTCGCAGTGATCGCATTCGGTGTTTTGATTGGGACGATCCATGTTCCTTTTCGTCTGATTGAAAAACACGGATGGATGTTGTGGTTTGCTGCCGCGATCGGCGTGTTGATGACCTTCGTTCCAGGTCTTGGGGTGCGAGTGGGTGGCGCGATTCGCTGGATCCAGTTGCCGTTCGGTTTGCGCTTTGAGCCGGGTGAACTTTTGAAGATCGCATTCTCGGTCTGGTTTGCAAGCTTGCTATGCCGTCGCGACAATATTCTGGGCCACGTAAAGTGGTGGTGGTTGGCACTGGCATTGGTTGTTCCATTGTTCCTGTTGCTTCGTCAGCCAGATTTCGGAAGCTTTGCGATCATCTTGATGGTGGGTGTCAGTCTGTTGTTTGCCTTTGGCCTGCAATGGAAATACATCGCTGGAGCGGTGGCAGTTCTAATTCCGGCGTTTTACTTCCTGGTGATGTCGGTGCCTTACCGCCGTGCCCGCGTTTTGGCCTTTTTAGATCCTTGGGCTGATCCGGCACAAAAGGGTTTCCAGGTGATTCAAAGTATGCTGAGTTTTCACTCCGGTGGTTTGACGGGCGTTGGTTTGGGGCAAGGGCAGGGGAAACTTTTCTTCCTTCCTGAAGCACACACGGACTTCACGTTGGCTGTCCTGGGTGAGGAAATGGGCTTTGTCGGCTTCGTTGCAATTCTGGCTCTTTATGGATTCGTTGTTTTCCGCGGAATTCAAATTGCCATCAAAGCCGAAGATCCATTCAAAAGAGCATTGGCTTTGGGACTTTCTGTCACGTTTGGCATGAGCGTCTTCATCAATGCGGGTGTTGTCATGGGCCTGCTTCCAACAAAAGGTCTGACGCTTCCTTTCTTAAGTTACGGTGGCAGTTCCCTGGTGGTTTTGTGTTTTATGTTCGGACTCATTTTGAACATTGAAAATTCCTTCGAAGAGGATAAATTCTCTAAACGTTTCGGATCATCCCGTTGGAACGCATCGAAAGTGAAAGCACATGACTAAAAAGACCGTTGTGATTGCCGGGGGTGGCACAGGTGGCCACATCTACCCAGGAATCGCTATTGCCCGCGCCATCCAGAAATTGGACCCTGAAGTTCAGGTTCATTTCGTGGGAACTTCGCGCGGGATGGAATCTAAAATTGTCCCTCGTGAGGGATATACTCTGCACTTGATCGAATCCGGCCAGCTGAATGTGAAAAGTCCCATTAAAAAGTTAAAAACATTGCTCCGCATGCCATTGGGGTTGTTTCAATCCATCCGTCTGCTATGGCAGTTAAAGCCGTTGTATGTGATCGGGGTGGGTGGTTATGCTTCGGGTCCTTTCGTGCTGGCGGCAAGCATTGTTGGCTTTAATACGGCGATCTGGGAGCCGAATGTCATGCCGGGCATGGCGAATCGTTTTCTATCTCGCTTCGTCGACAAGTGTTTCGTGGTTTTTGAAGAGTCGCGCAAACACTTGAAAAGCAATCGTGTGACCCAAGCTGGGATGCCGGTTCGTGAAGAAATCGAAAATGCGGTCCATGCTCAGAACAAAGATGAGAAGTTTCATCTTTTGGCCTTCGGTGGCAGCCAAGGATCCAGAGTTATCAACAACTGCCTGAGTGACGCGATCATTGGCGGGGGCGAGTGGACGAAGGATTTATCTGTCGTTCATCAGTTGGGAAGCGCTGATTTTCCTACAATCTCTGTCAAATATCAAAAAAACAGCGCCGATGTGGATTATCATGAGTATATCTTCGATATGCCAAAGTATTATCAGTGGGCGGACATAATTGTCAGTCGTGGTGGGGCCAGTTCCATTGCGGAAGCGGCAGCGTTTGGTATAATTCCTATAATTGTGCCATTACCAGGAGCCGCCGATGATCATCAGCAAAAAAATGCCGAAAGCCTTGTCGCCCGAAATGCGGGTCGCATGATTTTGCAGAAAGATTTAACCCCTGAAAGATTGATTTCAGAAGTACAATCTCTTCGCCAAGATAAAGCTTTGCGTGAGCAAATGGTTCGGAATATAAAAGATCTTTATGTTCCCCAAGCAGCTTCAACCATCGCAAAGGAAATCTTGCAATGAAATTACAACACGCCAAATTCCACTTCGTAGGTGTCGGCGGCATCGGTATGTGTGGACTCGCTGAACTTTTGCACAACATGGGTGCGAAGGTTTCAGGATCTGATATCGCGGATAATGCGAATACAGAACGTCTTCGTGATATGGGCGTGAGAGTATTCAAAGGTCACGCGGCCTCCAATATCGGTGATGCTGATGTTGTCGTTTATTCTTCAGCTATTCAATATGGTAACCCGGAAATCTACGAAGCTCGCGCTCGTCAGATTCCATTGATCCCTCGTGCAGAAGCCCTGGCTGAGATCATGCGCTTAAAGCGTGGTATTGCTGTGGCAGGAACGCACGGTAAGACCACGACAACGTCCATGACGTCGGCGATTTTCCTTGAAGGCAACCTAAGCCCGACGATCGTGGTTGGTGGTCGCTTTGAAATGATCAAATCCACAGCTCTATTGGGGGCGGGTGAGTGGTTGGTTGCAGAGGCCGATGAATCCGATGGCAGCTTTAATAAGCTGACTCCGGAAATCGCGATCATCACCAATATCGACTCCGATCATTTGGATCACTATAAGACTTTCGAGAACCTGCAAAAGAACTTCTATGACTTTGCTCTTAAAGTTCCGTTCTATGGAAAGATCATCGCTTGTGGTGATGATCCCGTGGTTCGCCAGATTTTTGAGAACTTCCCAAAACGTATTTTGTACTACGGTTTCGATGAAAAGAACGACTTGGTTCTTTCAGGTGAGCAGGGGAGCTACTCCCTGTATCGCAGCGACCGCCTGCTTGGCACTCGTCACTTGGTGGGTAAGTTTAAGCTTAACATCCCAGGTCGTCACAATGCCTTGAATGCAGTGGCCGCTATTTGTGCTGGTCTTGCAGCAGGCATTCCATTTGATATGTGTGCGGCTGGTTTGCAGCGCTTTGATGGTGTGGATCGCAGATTCCACTTCAAGGGCGAAAAAAGCGGTATCAAAGTTTACGACGATTACGGTCACCATCCAACAGAAGTGCGCGCGGTTCTTCAGGCCTTCCGTGAAAAGTATCCTCAAAACCGTCTGGTGGTTTATTTCCAACCACATCGTTTCAGTCGTACTCAGCACTGCTGGCATGACTTCACAACGGCATTCATGGAAGCTGATCAAATCCTGCTGACGGATATCTATCCAGCGGGTGAGGCACCAATTCCAGGGGTCAGCTCGGAAAAGCTGGCTTCAGAAATGAAGCATGAAAATGCGCAGTACTTCCTTCGCGATGACAAGTCTTCGTCTAAGATTGTGTCGATGCTAAAGGATGGCGACGTGTTCATCACTCTCGGCGCCGGCGATGGCTGGAAGCTGGGATTGGATGTTCTGGATAAGATTCAAAACTAAAACAAAGCCGGGGAGACCCGGCTTTTGTTTTTAAATTCCTGTTCCTAGGTCGTGTTTTCACGGATCCCACGGGCATTGGTTTAAAGCTGACTGAATTAATTGATAGTCTGGAGTCTGGAAGCCATTCCTTTGGAGAGTCTGTGAAGAAGTTGGTTCTAAAACTATTTTTGGGTTTCATTGTTATACCAGCTGCCTTGGTGGGAACTCTTTATTATCTGAATGAAAATGGTTTCTTTAATATTCAAAAAGTCGAAGTGGTTCTGGAGAATCCGGCAGCAGGGCAAGAGCACTTTTTAAAGCCCAATGTGGATGCTCTAGAAAGTCTTCTGGTGAAGTATAAAGGTATGTCCCTTTGGAATATCAAACTTCGCTCTGTCTCCAAGGAATTGCAGAAGCAGGAATGGGTCGAGACCTTGCAGATCTCAAGATCCTGGCCGACGACGCTGGCGATTCGTGTGAAGCCTTATGAAGTTAAGTTTCTATATATGGCCAAGGGTGGAAAGCTGACTCCGATCATCAAGGACGGAAAGTTCCTGGATGTGATCGAAGCAAAGCAGGCGCCTGACGTGGCGATTTTGGATGGTGATGCTTTTGGAAAAAAACAAGAGCTTCGCAAAAAAGCGATTGATGTGATCGAGCAAATTCCTGCTCAAGGATCGTTCAGTCGTAAAACAATTTCTGAAGTTCGTTACGATAATAAAGAAGGCTTTTGGATGACACTGATTAAGACTGGAACACAGGTGAAAATCGGTGAAGACCAAGTGGCACTAAAGGCAGCGCGCGTTTCTCGCGTCGTTGATTATCTCGAAACCAAGCAGTTTGACGCTCGCGTCATAGACGCGGATCTGTCAAAGAAAGTCCTTGTCAGGTTGCGTAAGGATCCCTAAGCTTAAGTCTGGTAGACCATCTAAAGTCGAGCTCGCGTTCGGCTCAGATCGAATAAAATGATTTTATTCGCCGGTCTTTCAAACAAAGACGCCCAAATAGGGTGTCATATACGAGGACTTAGGGATGAGTACATCAAAACCGAAAGCTCCGGTATTGGCTGGTTTGGATATTGGTTCGACCAAAGTATGTTTCGTCATCGGAACCGTCAATCCCGAGGGGAAAATCGAAGTCGCAGGAGTAGGTACTGCTCCTAATACAGGCATCCGCCAGGGTGTTGTCGTTAATATTGAGGCAACAACCGACTCTATTAAAAAAGCAAAAGAAGAAGCAGAATTGATGTCCGGTTATAGAGTCGACGAAGTTTGGGTCGGCGTTTCTGGTACTCATATCTCTTCATTTGATTCAAAAGGCATGGTCGCGATCAAGAATCGCGAAGTCACACCTTCTGAAATTGATCGCGTGATTGAAGCTGCAAAAGCAGTGGCAGTTCCGACAGATCGTACTGTCTTGCACATCCTTCCAAGAGAATTCAAAGTCGACGGTCAAGACGGCATCACTGATCCAGTGGGCATGTCGGGCATTCGTTTGGAAGCCAACGTGCATATCGTAACCGGCAGCCAGTCCGCGATTAACAACACTGTTAAATGTGTTGAAAAAGCGGGACTTAAAATCGCAGGCTTGGTGCTAAGCCAGTTGGCTTCTGCGACAGCGGTTATCTCTAATGATGAAAAGAATCTGGGCGTAGTGGTTGTCGATATGGGCGGCGGTACTTGTAACAACTTGTACTTCGTCAACGGCAGCGTGGCTCATTCCTCTATTATTCCAGTAGGTGGTTCGCACTTTACTCATGACGTGGCGGTAGGTCTTAGAACTCCGCAATTCGCAGCTGAAATCTTGAAAAAGAAATACGGTTGCGCAATGGCGTCTATGGTGAATGACAACGAAACTATCGAAGTTGAAGGTGTGGGCGGTCGTAAATCCCGTGTGATCCCGCGTAAGGATCTTGCGGATGTGATCGAGGCTCGTGCTGAAGAAACATTGAATCTGATCGCCAACGATATTCGTATGAGCGGTGTGATGCCAATGTTGGGTTCAGGTATCGTTCTAACTGGCGGAGCAAGTCAGTTGGATGGCCTGATTGAAATGGGTGAGTTTATTTTTGATATTCCGGTTCGCAGAGGGGCACCTTTGGAAATCGGAGGTCTGACTGATGTTGTGAAATCTGGAGAGTTTTCGGCAGCAGTTGGATTGTTACAGTATGGATTGTCACAACGTAAAGATTTGATGATCCAAAGCGCGCAGGAACTTGAGATCAATATCGGAGAGTCGATCAACGGCTTGACGAAGCGTCTTAAGGAAATGTTTGAAAAGGTATTTTAGTTTTTAAATTTACTCGGTGGAGGCTGGAAGCCTCTGAATCTTTTAAGCATCGTCGGGAGGGACAACATGTTTGAGTTAGAAGAAAATATCAATATCGGTGCAAATATTAAAGTAGTTGGCGTTGGTGGCGGCGGTAGTAACGCAGTTTCCACAATGATCGCTTCTGAAATGAGCGGCGTAGAATTTATCGTGGCCAACACAGATATTCAGGCTTTGAACTCACACAAAGCTTCCAATAAAATTCAATTGGGTCTTGATCTGACTAAAGGTTTGGGCGCTGGCGCAAATCCGGATGTTGGTCGTCGTGCTGCGATCGAGTCTTACAACGAAATCGTGGAAAAATTGGAAGGTTCTGACATGGTATTCGTCACTGCTGGTATGGGCGGTGGTACGGGTACTGGTGGTGCTCCGATCGTGGCGAAAATCGCTCGCGAGTTGGGTGCCCTGACTATCGGTGTGGTAACGAAGCCGTTCCTTTTTGAAGGTAAAAAACGCTCCAAGCATGCAGAGACTGGTCTTCAGGAACTAAAAGACAATGTTGATACATTGATCGTAATTCCCAACCAAAAACTTTTGACGATTGCTGCAGAGAAAACTCCACTTTTGGATACTTTCAAAAAAGCGGATGAAGTTCTTTTGCAAGCAGTTAAAGGTATCTCTGATTTGATCAACATCCGTGGTTTGATCAACCTGGATTTCGCAGATATCCGCACTGTTATGTCTTCCAAAGGTATCGCGATCATGGGTACTGGTTCTGCGAAAGGTGAAAACCGCGCAGTTGAGGCAGCTACAGCGGCGATCTCTTCTCCACTTCTTGAGAATGTTAAAATTGATGGTGCTACAGGTATCATCGTTAACATCACTGGTGGTTCTGAGCTTTCATTGTACGAAGTGAACGAAGCAACTACATTGATCACTGAAGCGGCTCATGAAGATGCAGAAATCATCTTCGGTGCGGTTATCGATGAAACTATGGGTGAAGAAGTTCGCGTGACTGTTATCGCTACTGGTTTCGACTCTCACGATGTGAAACTTGTGAACGATATGGCTCAAGTGAACCAAATGCAAAACTTCCTAAATCAGCAAACTGCTCAATTTGGAATGAACAACATGGGTATGGGCATGCAAATGCCGCAAATGCCAAGCATGAACCACATGCCGCAAATGCCAAACATGCAACAGTTTCAAATGCCGCAAATGCCAGTAATGCCAACTATGCCGGTTATGCCTCAGCAGGCAGCTCCGGTTGAACTTCCGCCTATCGCGGCAGTGCAGTCCCAAGTGATGAACTACACTTACCAGCAGCAAGTGGAAGTTCCGGTCACTTCGGGGTTACCCCAGCAACCCGTCACTGAGACTGTAACAGTTCCGCCGGTTGCTCAAGTTACTCCGCAAGTTGCTCAACAAGCAGCTCAATCTGTGGCAGCACAAGTGCCTCCACAAGTTCAGCCGCAAATGATGCAGCAAGTTCCGGTTCAGCAACCGGTTCAACCAACTCCAGTCGAAATGGCGACACCAATCCAACCACAAGTTGAAGGTGTTTCCCCTCGTGATTTGTTGTTGGCTAAGGCTCGTGCTTTCAAAGAAAGCCAGGACCTTAAGAACCGTCATGCAAACCCAGAGCAATTGTCCATGAACGTGGACCATGAACAACAATCTTTGGAAGAAGCTCGTCGTATGGCACGTGAAGTGTTGAGTTCTCCATTCTCCTCTCAAAACCTGGAAGTACCTGCTTTTATCCGCAAGAAACAAGGTTTTGATTTGAAACAAGACTAAGTGGAAGCCTGGTTTATATCCGACATTCACTTAAAATCCGCAGAAGAGCGCAACGGGCAAATCCTGTTGCGCTTTTTGCGTTCTTTGCTGAAGGAGAATCCTTCGCAAGTTCACCTTTTTATGTTGGGTGATATTTTCGATCTTTGGATCGGCAGTTCTGAGTTCTTTGCCAGAAAGTTCCAGCCTTTGATGGATGCTTTGAAAGACCTGAGAAATGCGGGTGCTCGTATCACGTACATCGAGGGTAATCACGATGTGCACGTTGAGGGTTACTTTACCAAAAAACTGGGCGTCGAGGTTTTTGTCGAAGCACAGTACTATCAGATAGATGGCCTTAATGTGCGTGTGGAGCACGGTGATCTGATCAATCTTAACGACATCAAGTATCTTAAATACCGTTCGATCATTCGAAATCCCTGGGTCAAACCACTGAAGGATTTTTTTCCGGGAAGCTTTTGGAATTACATTGGCAATCGCGCCAGCAAGAAAAGTCGTGAGCGCAGTGGCAACTATCGCGAGCGTAATGAACAAGAGCTTGTGTCCATGATTCGCGGACATGTCGCACGCGCCTATGATGAAGCGCCCTTTGATGTGATTATTTCCGGTCATATGCATGTCTTTGATGATTCCGTGGTGCAAACTCATGGACGCGAAGTACGTTCTGTAAATCTGGGGTCCTGGTTTGAAGACCAAGTAAAAGTGTTTCGCATCAAAGATGGAAATTGCAGTTGGGTGACGATTTCCTAGGCCCTGTGATTGACCAGACTCCGGTTCACTTTTAAAGTTTCCTCTAATGGAGGAATTCCCAATGCGTTTGCTATTGTTTGCGATCCTTTCTTTGTCCCTGGTGGCATGTTCCACGAATCGTAATAAAGCCGAAAAAATTGATACTGAAATCGAGCATTCCGCGCCGGTTGGTGGCGGCGCCATCGGAGTGAAAGATGGAGATATGGTGTATCAGCGCAAAGTGCAGATGAATGAGCAGCTGCGTACTTTGGAAAACGAAGTATATGATCTTGAAGCCCGCGTATTCGGAGGTCCCCGTTATCTGGACAACCGTGGATTGTACGGAGTCCTTCGTGATTGCCGAATTCAAATGGGTGATTCAGATAATAAAGGCGATGGGAAAATTCGCTGGACTGAACAGCGTACCTACGTGACATCCGAAGAGGATTTCTCCAAAATTGGTATCGAAAATAAAAAGGACATTGTCGGTGTTACCGAAGAAGGTCTTCGTGATCGTCTGGATCGTTTCAAAGGTTACAAAGCAACTTTGATCAGTCGCCATGATGAATACGAAACAAAAGTAAAAATGTGTGAGCTGGAGCTGAAACAGCAAAAGGCCAAAGAAAAAGTTGAAGGACATTAAAGAATGAATTTTGGAAAAGCTGGATCGGTCTTGGGGATTCTTGTTATCGCGGCTTGTGCTCACAAGCCCATGGACCGAGTGGAAGGGTTGACCTATGTGGGTTTGGCAGATGGAAACACTTCCTTTGTCAGAACCATTGCTCCGCAAAATGGGAAATGCCCTGAGGTAAAAATCAGTAAAGGTGCTGCAGAGGAAACCACTTTGCAGATGACGGCGAATAAGTTTGAATCCGCGACGGTGTGCGAGGCGACCTTGCCCGAAGGGACTGCTTCAGTTTCCGTCGCCGGAAAACAGATTCAAATCCCTAAAGCACCCAAGCGCATTGTGGTATTTGGGGATACGGGTTGCCGTTTGAAGGGTGATTACTTCCAGGAATGCAACGACCCAAATCAATGGCCATTCAAAAGAATTGCGAAAGCTATTGAACTGGAAAAAGCCGATTTGATTGTTCACGTGGGTGACTATCACTATCGTGAATCCTGCAAAGATCCAGTGAAGTGTGCTCCCTACAAAGATACATTGGGTTATGGATATCGTCCTTGGGAGGCGGATTTCCTGCATCCGGCGGCACCACTTTTACAGACAACACCGTTCTTGTTTGTGCGTGGAAATCACGAAGATTGTCAGCGCGCCCATGAAGGTTTCAGTCGTTTGTTGACTCCGCTTGGAGAGAACTCATGCCCGAAATTTCAAGACACTCGTTACACGAATTTCGGAAACATTCTGGTGGTAAATTTTGATAATGCCACTTTGTCTGATCAGGGATTGGATCCCAAAGGTACGGAGATGAACCAATGGCGTGAACACTATCGTAAGATGGTGGCGCAAATCAAATCCCGCCCTGAATCTGAAGTGTGGATTGTTTTGCACAGACCAATTTGGGGGCTTTCTCCGAACTGGAATGGTCCTGCAGCGGTTTTACCGGTGAATCTGAACATGCAGCTTTTGGTAAAAGAAATGCCATTGCCGAAAAAAGTTAAGTTTGTTTTCGCGGGTCACATTCACAACACACAAGTTTCCTCGGGGAAACGACCGGTTCATGTGGTGGTGGGTGAAGGCGGTACAGCTTTGGACTACTATGATGAGGCGACTCGCAAATTGATTCCCGCTGGCTTCACAGTGCTGCCTTCCACTCATGGTTACATGGTGTTGGAACAAAACTCTGATGGCAAATGGGTCGGCGTGGTTAAAGACGATCAAGGCAAAGCAAGTTTCAAATGTTCCTTGGAGCAAGCAAATGCTCCGTGCGCGGTTCCTTAAGGCTATTCAGTTGCGCAGACAAAGGTCGTGACTGACCATTGTCTGCGTGAGATCCTGCTTTTCTATGAAGCATCTTGAAGAAGAAACACTGTCATCCAAGCAAGTATTCAAAGGTCGATTTCTTAAAGTCGAGCAGGACGAAGTTCGTGCGCCAGACGGCAAGATCTATCACCGCGAATACATCACACATCCGGGTGCTGCGATGATGATTCCTATTTTACCCAACGGCAACCTGATCATGATTCACCAGTATCGTCATGCCGTAAAACGGGTGATGCTGGAGTTTCCTGCGGGCAAACGGGACGGTGGCGAGGACAGTCTGCTGACGGCAAAGCGCGAATTGCTTGAAGAGACAGGATACTCGGCAAAAGAGTGGAAGTTTTTGACCCCGATTCACCCGGTGATTGGGTATTCCGATGAGCAGATCGATCTCTATTTGGCAAAAGATCTTAGCAAGACCGAGCAACAACTGGATCATGGTGAATTCCTTGAGGTAGTTGAGATTGCTCCTCAAGAACTTATGTCTCTTGTTCAACAGGGTAAAGTAACCGATGTGAAAACCCAGATCGGTGCCTTTTGGCTTGATAAAATTCTCCGCGGGGAGTGGAATTAAGAGGGAGGATCCCCTCATGTTGGTACAATCAAAAGACAGTTTCAAAACAAAAGAAAAACTTAAAGTCGGTGCGAAAGAATATACGATCTTCAATCCCAAGAAGACAGCGCATCCGAATTTCAAAAAACTTCCAAACTCTTTAAAAGTGCTTCTGGAAAATCTTCTGCGTCACGAGGACGGCGTGCATGTCACGAAGGAAGATATCGATGCGCTTCTAAGTTTAAGCAAAGAATCCCTGACCCGGGAAATTTCATTCTTTCCAGCGCGTGTTCTGATGCAGGACTTTACCGGTGTTCCGGCCGTGGTGGATTTGGCAGCGATGCGGGATGCGATGAAGGCGCTGGGTGGTGATCCGACCAAGATCAATCCATTGGTGCCAGTGGATCTGGTTATCGATCACTCGGTGATGGTGGATTCCTTTGCAACTCCTTCAAGTTTTCAGGAAAACGTAAATATGGAATTTCAGCGCAATCACGAGCGCTATGTTTTCTTGAAATGGGGTCAAGGCGCATTTCAAAATTTCAGAGTGGTGCCGCCAGGTACCGGCATTTGCCATCAAGTGAATCTGGAATATCTGGGTAAAACAATCTGGGATGCCAAAGGTCAGCACGGCGAATACGCGTTTCCTGATACATTGGTCGGAACGGACTCTCATACCACCATGGTGAATGGACTTGCAGCCCTGGGGTGGGGTGTTGGTGGTATCGAAGCTGAAGCGGTGATGTTGGGGCAGCCTTTAAGTATGTTGATCCCTGAAGTGATTGGCTTCCGCCTGGAAGGCAAAATCAAAGAAGGCGCCACAGCGACAGATCTGGTTTTGACCGTCACACAAATGCTGCGCAAAAAAGGCGTGGTGGGAAAATTCGTCGAGTTCTATGGACCGGGATTGGAAGGTTTGTCATTGGCAGACCGAGCAACTATCGCCAATATGGCTCCGGAATATGGTGCAACCTGCGGCTTCTTCCCCATCGACGAAGAAACGATGAAGTATCTTAGAATTTCCGGTCGTGATCCGCAAACGATCGCGCTGGTTGAAGCTTACGCAAAAGAAACTGGCATGTGGCGCACGTCTGATGACGAGCACTTTGCCTTTCATGACACATTGAAATTGAATTTGGCAGACGTTGTTCCGTCATTGGCAGGTCCTAAGCGTCCCCAGGACCGTGTCCTGTTGGACAAGGCAGCTGGTGATTTTACCACACAGTTGGGAACGACTTTTGCGGTTGGCGCAGATCACACAACGAAAGAAAAATTCAACACACCTGTGGACGGGGCATCTTACTCCCTGGGGCATGGAGATGTGGTGATTGCAGCCATCACAAGCTGCACCAATACTTCCAACCCGTCGGTTATGATGGGAGCTGGATTAGTTGCCAAAAAGGCCTTTGAAAAAGGTCTTAAGGTGAAGCCCTGGGTGAAAACATCCCTGGCGCCGGGATCTCAGGTGGTAACAGACTATCTTGAGAACTCGGGACTGCAAAAGTATCTGGATAAAATGGGATTCAATCTTGTGGGGTACGGATGCACAACTTGTATCGGTAACTCCGGACCGCTTCCTGAGCCCATCGCGCACGCGGTGGAAAAAGGAAATCTTGTCGTGGCCTCGGTGCTATCGGGGAATCGCAATTTCGAAGGACGTATCAATCCCCATGTGAAGGCGAACTACCTTGCTTCACCGATGTTGGTTGTTGCCTACGCGTTGGCTGGAACGATGCAATTGGATATCACTCAGGATCCATTGGGTGAGGATGCCAGCGGCAAGCCGGTTTACCTGGATGACATCTGGCCGACCAATCAGGAAATCTATGACATCGTCAATAAAACGGTTGAAACCAAAATGTTCGACAACCGTTATGGCAATGTGTTTGCGGGAACGACGGATTGGCAAAAAATCAAAACAACCACTTCACAAACGTATTCCTGGGATGAAAGTACTTATATTAAAAATCCTCCGTACTTTAAAGGAATGCAAAAATCATCAGGTAAACTGTCAGATGTAAAAGGGGCCCGAGTTCTTGCGATTCTGGGAGACTCCATCACGACGGATCATATATCACCTGCAGGAAGTATTAAAAAAGATTCTCCAGCTGGTAAATATTTGATGAGCAAAGGTGTTCAACCGGTTGATTTCAACTCCTACGGTTCACGCCGCGGGAATGACGATGTGATGGTGCGCGGAACATTTGCCAACATTCGCATTAAGAATGAAATGTTGAATGGTGTCGAGGGTGGCATGACCAAGTACATTCCGACTGGCGAGCAAATGTCGATCTTTGATGCTTCGATGAAATACCAGGCGGAAAAAACTCCCCTGGTGGTCGTGGCCGGCAAGGAGTATGGAACGGGTTCTTCCCGTGACTGGGCAGCCAAGGGAACCACTCTTTTGGGGATTCACGCAGTGATCGCTGAAAGCTTTGAGCGTATTCACAGATCAAACCTTGTGGGTATGGGTGTTCTGCCTTTGCAATTCCATGCGGGCATGGATCGCAAGACGCTGAATTTGGATGGCACTGAGGTGTTGGACGTTGTGGGTGTAGAGACCATGAAGCCGCTGCAGGATGTGACCGTTCGTATCACTCGGGCAAATGGCAAGACTGAAGAGATCAAAGTGAAGTCTCGGGTCGATACAGCCGTTGAAATTGAATACCTGAAAAACGGGGGGATCCTGCAATACGTCCTTCGAAAATTGATGTAGGTTTGCAGTAAATGTAAAAGTTATGGACAGGGGGATCCGAAAAATCCCCCTGTCTTTTTTTTCGATTTGTGGGCATCGGGTTTATCGGGGACAATGAGTAAAGATAGCGGAGTTACACCTTGAAAGCACTCTTGAAACTCATCACATTGATTCTTCCAGTGATCGCCAGTGCGAAGCTGCCACTGCATGAGTTGGATAGCTTAAAACAAATCGTCATTGTGTCTCGCGTGGCCATCAACGAACCGGCAAATCCCGAAGTGGTCGCCTGCAAAATCAAAACCGAGGGGCTGGATCTGAAACTTCAGCAAGCCAAAGACAACGCAAAGAAAAGCTGGAAGAAACAGATTGTTCGTAAAGGCGATTTACCACTATTGACCAAAGCAATTCAAAACTGCGCAGAGCGGGTTACATGCGAAGTGTACGACAGCTTCATTACATCTGTACGAATTGAGCCGGCCATCGAAAAACAAGTGGAACCACTGAAGATAGTGTTGGATCAGAATCTCCAACAGTTGAAGCCGGAATCCTATAAGGCAGTATTTAAGACGGTCAGAAACCCTTGCTCATTGTTGAAAGCAATCTCAAAATAGTCCCACAGGTCCAGTATAAACAGGATATAGTTTCTTGAGTGGTGAATTTGAGATATACTCAGGTCATGCCTCCACGCAACCGTCCCAGTGAAATCGAAAAATGGATGATGATATCAGCTTTCTTGATCAGCTGTTACTGCGGTTTCATGTTTTTTTGGAGTGTCATTGATGCTTTGGATTCCACCGCACTTATGTACGCGTTGGGCGTCCTGGTTTCTTCCTATATCGGCGTTAAGATTGCCGGTCCTCGCAGACCCAGCGTAGACTAGAATTATGAAAAGTAATTTCCAGATTTTCGCACGTGACCTTATTTGGACGCTGGTTCTGATTGCATTCAATCCGTTTAATCTGATTGCGCTTTACAGCCGCTATACCGGAAAAGTTTTTGTAGGAATGGAACATGCCACAAGCACAGATCCAGTAAAGGCATATCTTTTGCCCACTCTGGTCTATGCTGTGATTTGGTTGATTTTGAAAAAGTGGCGCCGCTGGAGTTACTGGAATCTGTATTTCTTTTCATTCCTGGGCGCGATTGCTGTCTTTTATATCTGGTTCAAGTTCGCGTAAAAGAACTGGCACCTTTTCTTACTGCATGGTTGCCAGCATGTTCGCCAGTTGGGTCATGCTGGCCGCGGTTTGATTCTTAAGTCCTATGCAAGTTCCCTGAACATATTTATTGCCATGATATAGCTGAATGTTCGCGCGTGGGCAGCTGTTGATATTAGCGCCTTTTAGCGAAGCGATTTGACGGCTTTGAGTTGTCAGGAAGTTATAGTTCGGATCCGAAAGGCTGCCGATAGTCGGGGAGCCGCCTTTACTATAGGCATAAAACTTTCCACGGGTATCCTGCCATACAGTGAAGTAGTTCTTTTGATTTCCATAAACAACGACAACACGGAATCCGTTAAAGCTGCCAGCCTTTTTGGGGGCGGCTTTGGGATTTGCAGCACGACGTTGCATGCTTTGTTTTTGCGGAGCAGACCACGCCAGTACCGGAACAATCAGAAGAAGTGCGATAAAGTATTTCATTATTCAACTCCTCCCTTAGAGTTAGCAGGGGCGCTCATGATGTCGCTTGCTGCCGGTGCTGCTTTAGGGGCGCCAAGTGCTTTGGCCATCGCATCCGGATTTCCAGCATCACAATAAAGATAGCTGCTGGAATCGTAGCAATTCATTTTCTTTCTTAGTGCTGGATTGGCGGTGACGATTCCGTTTACTCGTGAACTGAAGTCAGGATCATCAGTGAAACCATCATCAGGCCGTCCAAAAGAACATTCTTCGCGATAGGCATTGGCGATTCCCTGGCGCCATTGTGAAGCGGACAGCTTGCTGTATTTTTGAGAGACATATTCCGTAACCACTTCCGTCGTTAACCAGTCTGAAAAAGCACGGGTGACCTGATCATTTGCGCAGAATCCTGCTTCCTTGAAGGAGGACCCGTGATTGTGTTTGGCGCTGACTGACTTTCCGGAGCGCAGACATGAAATCATTCCCTTAAACGGATAGGCTTCCTCAGCCTGGGCAATGGATTTTTCCTTGGGGCGACGGATAATGCTGTCGATGCCGCAGGGATTGATCGAAGCCGAAAGTTCGTCGGCAATCATTTTCGCGGCAACGAAATCGGACATTCCCGGTTTGGCTTTGCACAGATAGAAGGTGTTGTCAGAGTGAGTAAAGAAAGAGTTTGGCCAAAGTGATTCATCCAGACTTGCGGAAAGCTGTTCACACTCTGTCGAAAACTTCATGCCGTTCAATTTTGCCAGGATGGCACTTCGGGCAGATTCATCAATCGGCATTGCCGCCACTTTTTTGATGAAAGCTTTTTGAACTGCAGGAAAGGTTTCAGTTTTTAGTTTATCGTTGAAAGCAGCCTTGCTGTCTTTAACGTTACCGACAGTGGTGCCATCGCTCGCACCAATTGAAGAGCATGTGTATGCCGCCATGTCGGAGCAAGAGCTGTCTTTTTGAGCATGAGCGTGCACGGATAGAATCAGGCTTAAAAATAAAAACGTCTTATTCATAACTTTAAGTTTAAAAGTGAATGAAAAATTCGTCTATTGCAGGGCCGTAGATTATCCCAATTCCAGACCAGGAAATTAATGCCCGTACTGGACCACACAGATGTGGCCCTGTGGAACAGGTGCATTAAGGAAGATTTGATAGGAATGCATTCTCCAAACGTCCAGAATTCTGGCGAGCAGACTGGCAGACGCGCTCAAAGAATTTTTCGATTTTCTCGTAGCGTTTTCCTTTAAAGAAAAACTGTGGATCTTTGGACTTTATTTCAGAGAGCAAAGGACTTGCCGTGAACAGTATCTGAGCGGATTTAGCCCAGTCCAGACAGGAACCGCGACTGACTGATTCGCGGAAATCAGAACTGAAGGACTTTGCGGCGTCGCTGGAAAACTTGGTCCGGACTCGTTTGCTGAAATCAGCTTCAGTGTCGCCACTGAATGCGATGGCATTTAACTGAGCATCACTGAGTAAATCTCCATCCAGTTTTTTACCCTTGCTGGCTTTAACCAGTTGCAGACGTTGAAGAGCACGACTGGTGCAGTTTTCCGCGCTGCCGGTTTCATTGATCATCACTTTGACGATCGTCGGAAGACACAGTTCTTGAGCTTGTTCGATAAAACGGCTGTCCAGCTTGTTGGCGTTCTTTTTGGCTTTGGCCAAAGCGCCATTGTACAGAATGTTATTTGCGACTCTTCTGGTTTCAGTTCGTGATTTTGAAGCCAGACATGCGGTCGGCGACAGGTATTCTTTGCCGTCGAAGACCTGGTTTTTTAAAAACTCATACTTTTCAGATTGCTCGGACTTTAGTTTCGCAGCACCAAAACGGTAGGCAACGACGGATTCAGCAAAATCCTCGTGGGGATTGGTTTTTCCGTACAGGGAAACAGCTTTCGAAGGGTCCACCAGGGAATAGTTCATTCCTGATTTACCTTTGGAGTTACGTTGGACCCAGCCGGCCACTTTCAGCCATTCAGCTGATTCATCCAGATTGTTCTTTCGCGCGACCACGTGACCCAGTTCATGAAGCAAGGTTTGCTGACGTTCCGCCAGGCTTAGTTTATTCCAGAAGTCGTAGATTTCCATCGTGGAGTTGGCGACGCTTTCCCCTTCGGGCGTTTTCATGCTGGCACCGCGGGTTGCGTGAATCAACTTGCGATTGTAATCAAGGGGATAAAGCTCAATCGGATAGTCGGAAAGGGCAGCCAAAATATCATCCAACTCATCACTGCGCCATGCTGAGGCATTTACAGTGCGCAGGTGAGACCCGTTGAATCCGAAGTGCTTTAACATGTATAGAAGTTGAATGCCGACGCGAGGGCCATAAATGGACTGAGCACTGCAAATCACTTTGTCGCAGTGGGATTTCAAGGACAAGGGGCTGGCCTTGATCATGGTGACATCATAGCTGTGCAAATCCCGGAAAAGCTGCAACAGTTGCGGGTCCTCGTTCGTGAACGCGATGCCAAACAACGTTTCTGATTTTTTTGTCAGACTGGAAGACTGCAGATCCAACAGCATTTCTGCGTCAGAAGGTGACCTTGTGTTCTTGCAGGGAGCATTTGCTACATGTTGAGGTAAAACGGACCACCATTCCAGATTGGCGGCGAATAAACTGCCGGGATTGAAGTGAGCGGAAGTGACTTCGCAAATAGGAGCACTGACTTCCGCGACTTCATCTGTTGCGAAACCCATGCTGCAAAAAACTATAGTGCTTAAAAATAAAGTCCACTTCGCCATTCAAAAACTTATCGGATTTCGCCCAAGTTTCTAAATGAAAACGAAGTGGATTGAGCCTGACTCAAAGTGAGACGTCAGGGGCGCGCTTCGTAGGGACCTGAGTTGGAACGACGAACGTGGCGCATGGCCACTGCGTGATTATAGGCATTTAAGAAGGTCGATCGCGCAAATCGTTCAATCGATGTTACTGTGGAGTTTTGCTTGTCCCGATTGTAGGTACCAGCCAGCAATCCATTACTGGCTGCATGGTCCAGCTCGATGAGTTCCTCTGCCATGGTTTGAGACATGCCAGCTCCGACCATGTAGTTGCGAAGTTCTGTATCGGGAACCGCGGCATACTCAAGTGTGGGCTTGCCGATGGATTGTCCCAGAACACGGGCGATTTCCCGATAAGTCAAAGTTCTTTCACCAAGAAGGTATTCGACATTGTGGGAGGTGAAATTCGGATGAGCCAGCAGGAAAGCCGCCCGGGCCGCAATGTCTTTGGTTGCGACAAAGTCCACGGGGGCATCTTCATGGATAATTCCAAAGACTCGGTCCATGGCAATTATCGTGGGAATTTCCTGTATCAAATTCTCCATAAAAAATGTCGATCGCAAATGAACAATGTTCAATCCAAGGATTTTATTCAGTCGATCCTCTTGATCACGCAAAGCCAGAACGGGGCCTGTGCCACTGCCGAGATCTGCTCCGACACTGCTTAAGTTGACGACGTGCTTAACACCCGCTTCCTCGATGGCTTCGGCAATGACTTCACCCACTTTGTTTGCGTGAAAGCGGGGCTCGGCGGCTCTGATATCCGGGGGAATCATGACGAATGCAGCGGAGCAGTCTTTCAAGGCACGCATCATCGTGTCGACGCTGTTGGCATCGCCGGTGACGAACTCAGCCCCTTCAAATTGTTCGGGATTGGAAAAGTGGCGGGCCAGAAGACGGACTTCATGCCCTTGAGAAAGAAGTTCCATCGCAATCTTTGAACCCACATGCCCGGTCGCACCCATAACCAGAATCATAGCCAGCCTCCTTGAATACTTAAATTCTAGAAGGAGGCGGCGGGCTTGTGCACATTAAGACATGTGTTTGTTCACAGGTACGGACTTACCTTTATCTGGCTTCGACCAAAAGCTGCTCAGCATGAGCCAGGGACGTCTTGGAGATTTTCTCGCCGCTGATAAGGCGGGCGATCTCCTGAACGCGGTCCTTTTGCTTTAGTTCGGAAACCAGCATGGCAACGGATTCTTTTTGCGGAGATTTTTGGATAAAGAAGTGTGTGTCACCAAACGCTGCGACCTGAGGCAAGTGAGTCACGCAGATAACCTGCTGACCTTTTGCAATGGTCTTAAGTTTGCGTCCCACTTTCTCGGCTGTTTCACCTGACACTCCTGTATCGACCTCGTCGAAAAGATAGGTGCGAGGTTGATTGCTGGAGCCCACAACGCGCTTCAAAGACAATAGAATACGGCTCAACTCACCACCAGAGGCGAATTTTGCCAATGGACGTTTAACATCCTTTACGGAGGTTTGGCTTAGGAACTCAACATCGCTGGTTCCGGTGGAGCTTAATTCATTCAGCTTTTCGATTTGGACATGGAAAGTGACACCTTTCATGTTCAGATCCAAGAGTTCCGCATTCACACTCTCTGTCAACAGATCGGCGCCTTTAAGACGACGTTTGTGCAGATCTTGTCCCAGAGCTTCCAGTTCTTTCAACAATACGGCCGCTTCCTTGCGAAGGGTTTCAATTTTCGCATCGGAATTCTGCAGGTTGGAGATTTCGATTTCCATCTCCATCAAAGCTTTCAAAATATCGTTTACAGAGGCGCCGTATTTCTTTTGTAATTTGCGCAGATCACTCAGGCGACCTTCAACTTCCTCAAGGCGTTGCGGGTCAGCGTCGATCTTATTTGCGTAATTGCGAAGCTCAAAAACACTTTCATCAATCAAAGCCTGAGCCTGCTCCAGTAATTCCAATTTTGCGCCGATTTGCGGGTCAACGTTGGAAAGTTCCTGACCTTTTTTAAGCACCATTTTCAAGCGGCTGATCGCGGAGTCATCGTCTGTGTACAGAGCGGACTCTGCCTGATCGACAAAAGAGCCAATGCGATTGGCATTCTTAAGTTTTTTAACTTCAGTCTCAAGCTCGATGTCCTCGCCAGGGGATAAATCCAGGTTGGCGATTTCATCACGTTGATAAATCAGGAAGTCCAGACGTTGGGCTTTTTGTTTCGCATCACTTTCAAGCTTTTTGATTTCTTCAAAGATACCAAAGTAGCGATTGTATTTTTCAGTGAAAAGCAGGCGCTTGTCCCAGGTGCCTGCATACTGGTCCAACAGATCCAGGTGATAGGCTTTGGACATCAGGTTGCGATTTTCATGCTGACCTGTCATTTCGATCAACGGTGCGGAATGACCTGCCAGCTCCACCAAGGGGGCCACGATATCACGCAAGCTGTTCAGAGTGGACAGGCTGCCGTTCAGATAGACTTTTGATTTGTCACCAGTGCTGAGCACGCGACGAACAATCAGAACGTCTTCGTCAGCATCAATACCCATGTCTTTAAGGTTGGTCATGATGTCGGTGCGCTTGCTGATATCAAAGGAGCCTTCAATAGTGGCTTGAGTGGATCCGGTGCGAATGGTGTCGCTGGAACCCTTGCCACCCATTAGCAATGACAAGCTTTTCAGTAGAACGGATTTACCAGCACCAGTTTCACCAGACAGAATATTAAGTCCATCTTTGAAAGTGATGTGCAGGTTTTCGATAATCGCAAAATTTGTAACTTTAAGCTCTAGCAACATAACTAAGTCCGGTCTCCGAATTTAAGTTTTTCACGAAGCAAATGGAAGTAATTGTGATCCGGATGTCTGACCATCCAATGATCGTAAGGGGAGCGAGTCAGCACGACTTCGTCGTCGGCATTGATCTCGGCCACCTTTTGCCCATCCACGATGAAATGGGCTTTGTGAGTTTTGCCGTCCAGTTGAAACGACAGTTTGTTTTTGTCAGGAACAATCAGCGGACGGGAGGTCAAGCTGTGAGGCGCGACAGGTGTCACCACCAGCACTTGCGCTTCCGGATGCAGGATCGGTCCACCCGCAGCCAAATTGTAGGCTGTGGAGCCCGACGGACTTGCCACGATGAAGCCATCGGCTTTCACTTCACTGACCAGGTGTTTGTCTGAATAAATTGCCGTATGAATCAACTGCGACATCGAACCTCTTTCGATGACGACGTCATTCAGCGCGTGGAATTCAGCTTTGGCTTTTCCTTTGCACAGAATTTTTGCGTGAATCATGGTGCGCGGGCGAAGCTCCATCTGACCGTTCAAAGTGTCTTCGATGACTTCCATGGTGGAGTCAGCACTGTGTGCAGTCAGGAATCCCAGCGAGCCCATATTGAAGCCCAGGATTGGAACATCACGGCCCTCAAGAACTCGAACGGCGCGCAGATATGTTCCGTCGCCGCCCAATACGATAACCAGCGATAAAGAATCGAGTTGTTTTTTAGTGGAAGCCAGTTTGGTGCCAGTCACCAGTTTTTGCCCTGGTGCCGTGAAGACCTGATGGCCCTGTTTTTTTAAAAACTCAGCCACCTTCTTTGCCAAAGCAACAGCACGGTCGGTCTCCAGACGGTAAACCAATGCGATATTGCTTTTGCCTGGGATCACCAATTTACTTTTCGGACTCATCGCGGTTTTCTTCATTAAATCAATCCATCACGTCTTAGCAAAGCATTTGGATCTGGTTCACGGCCACGGAATTTTTTGTAAAGTTCCATTGGATGTTCCGTGCCACCTTTGCTCAGGACAAACTCTTTGAACTTGCGAGCGACTTCAGGCGAGAACAAACCTTCTTCTTTGAAGTATTCAAATGCGTCTGCATCCAAAACTTCCGCCCATTTGTAAGAGTAATATCCTGCAGAGTAACCGCCTGCAAAGATGTGGCTGAAGCTGCAAGAGCTATTAGTGCCAGCGACCTTCGGGAACAAACGAGTTTCGGCCGTTGCCTGCTCTTCGAAAGCATCCACGTCCTTGATCAAGGAAGGGTCCGCCGTGTGCCAAGCCATGTCCATCATGCCGAATTGCAATTGACGGCAGGATGCATAACCCGCCTGGAATTTTTGCGAAGCTTTCAATTTATTGATCAGCTCTACTGGCATTGGCTCGTTGGTTTCATAGTGACGGGCAAAAAGGTCCAAGCCTTCTTTTTCACCGGCCCAGTTTTCCATGATTTGTGAAGGAAGCTCTACGAAATCCCAATAAACGCTGGTGCCGCTTAAAGTTTGGTAAGTCACATCAGAAAGCATTCCGTGCAAAGCATGACCGAACTCATGGAACAAAGTGCGAACTTCATCGTAAGTCAAAAGTGAAGGTTTTGTCGGAGTTGGTTTTGTGAAGTTGCACACGATACTGACGTGCGGGCGTTTCAGATCTTTACCAAACAAACCTTGAGCACGGAATTGAGTCATCCATGCGCCGCCTTTTTTCGTTTCACGCGGGAAGAAGTCTGTATAGAACAAGCCCATGTATTTGCCAGTTTCGTCGGAAATCTCGTAAGCTTTCACTTCCGGATGGTAAACCGGGATGTCCTTGTTTTCTTTGAACGTCAAACCGTAAAGCTGTTTCGCGTGTTTGAAGACACCTTCCACAACGTTTTCCAATTGGAAGTACGGGCGCAGGTCCTCTTCATTGAAAGCGTATTTTTCCTCTTTCAATTTTTCAGAGTAATAACCAAAGTCCCAAGGTTTCAATTCAGGAATTGCATCCAGCTGTCCGGCAAAAGCAGCAACTTCAGAAACGTCACGCTGGCCGGCTGCTTTGGAGGCATCCAAAAGTTTGTGCAGGAAAGTGCCCACTGTTTTTGGGTCTTTTGCCATGCGCTCCGCCAAGACGAAGTCCGCGTGAGTTTTGAAACCCAAAAGGTTCGCACGTTTCGCACGCAGGGTTACGATCTTTTTCACGATCTCCTGATTGTCAAACTCGCCACCAAAAGCACGGGACGTGAAGGCTTTGGACATTTTTTCGCGCAACGCACGGTTGTTCGCGTAAGTCATGAACGGAAGGTAAGAAGGAATTTGCAGATTGAACAACCAGCCTTTTTTACCTTTGGCTGCTGCGGCAGCTGCAGCGCCCTCAAGGATGCCTTCAGGAATTCCAGCAACATCTTTGTGATCTTCCAAAACCATTTCAAAAGCATTGGTCGCTTTCAAAACGTTCTCGGAATATTTCGGACCAAGGACAGACATCTCCTGGTCAATCTGACGAAGAGTTTCTTTGTCAGCGCCCGAAAGCAAAGCACCATTGCGAGTGAAGCCCAGGTATGTTTTTTCAAGCAGGCGAAGTTGTTCTGCAGTCAACTTCATTGAAGTGCGATTGTCGTAAACGCTTTTCACACGTTTGAAAATCTCCTCATCCAAAGAGATGTCGGATTCCATCGCTGTCAATTTTGGATAGATATCCTTGGCAAGTGCCTGGAAAGCTTCGTCAGAGTGTGCGGATTCAAGATTTCCATAAACACCGGCAACCACACCCGCAAGTTCTGTCGCTTGCTCCAACGCGAAGATCGTATTTTCGAAATCCGGAGTCGCTGTGTTTGCTTTGATTTTTTCAATATTGGCTTTTGCGGTTTTTACGGCTTCATCCAAAGCTGGCAGATAATGCTCAACTTTGATTTTATCAAACGGAACCGCTTGATCTTTGGCTGTAAAGGGCATCAAAAAAGGATTGTTGGAACTCATAGAAGTACTCCAGTTTAAGAGCTAATAAATCGCCTCTGGTTATCCCTTGAGAATAGCGCAAAATAAAGGAAAAAAGCCTCTGGTTGCCGGTATGTTTTTTAATTAAAATTTGGTGCTTTTTGGTGATACTTGGGGACGCATTTGCTGCGCCTCAATATGAAAGGGCTCTTAGAGGTAGTTCCCGCTAAGAGCCCATGAATAATGCGGCATATAACCCGGTAAAAACCGGTGAGGAGGCCGCGCTCCTCTTATTTAAACTTATTTAAAGATTAAAAACCAAAGCCGAAACCGATACCGAAACCAATGCCGGCACCGACTCCACCGTACGGGTAACCGTAACCCGTGTTGTAACCATAGCCGTAACCAGGTTGTTGGTAGCCATAGTTATAGTTTTGGCCTGTAGTACAAACGCCCAAGCCAGAACCAACCAAGACTTCTTGGCATGTTTGGCCGGTACCGCAAGAGTTTGCCTGATTCATCAAACAGCTCGTTGCGATTTTACCAGAACAGTTAGCACCGTTGCCGCTTGGAATATTTGAAACCTGCTGGAAGTTATAGCCGGATTGAGGGGCATAGAATCCATAAGGCATTGCTGCGTAGTTGTTGTACTGGAACTGATAGAAGATATTCCAGTTAAAGCCATTTTGAACACGATAACAGCCCATACCCATCACAGAGTTGTATGCTGGTGCAAAGCCCATCGGGCAACCGCACACTCCATATGATTGGAAGTAGTTAAGATAGTTGTTATTCACGCCGCCGTTTGGAAACGTATAAGGCATCCAACCGCCATATTGACTGTAGACACCGTTGTTGCACAGAGTGCTGGAAGTGATACAGCGAGTGTCGCCTTGGATTGGAGTGGTCGCAACGCCGTTGTCGCCGCCGCCACCGCCGCTATCGCCGCAGGCTACTACCATTAATGTCATCAATGCTACGAAGAGCCTTTTCATAGGTACTCCTTGAAAAATTAAAACTTCAACAACGCCTTGTAATTCAAGAGGTGTGCCCTGGGTGTCTCATCTTGAAACCCCTGTAATTTCGATTTGGATGGCAGAATTTGCAGTGAACGTGCCGCTTTTGGGCACCTTGCGCCGCAAAATAGTAGGCAGGGACCCTTTTGAGTGGCAGCATTAAAGGATAGCTACTTCGACAAATCGGAGTGTATGTCCATCTATCGAAAGGAGTCGATAATGAAATACATGGGATGTTTGCTTTGTCTTCTATTGGCGCTTCCAGTGAGCGCGGCAATTCCATCAAAAAAAGTGCAACAGGGTCCGAAGATTCTTTCAGGAAAAGGCGAGCTATTTGGCGGTTTGGCCGGCTCTGGCTTCACGCTGTTGGATGTTCGCAGAACTGCGGATAAAAATAAAAAAGTCGAACGCGTGGTGTTTGATGTGGGCGACAAAAATGGTGCAAAGATGAAGGGCTGGCCGGGATATTTCCATGCAGAGCTTAAAAACAATCCGCAAAGATTGATCATTTCTTTCGCACAAATGCCGACGTCGTTGGTGAATGAAGTGGCTTTGAATTTCCGTTTGAAAAATTCTTTCGCTGTTAAGAAAACTGCGATGAGCATGGATCCGATGGACAGCTCTTTGAATCTGACGATGGATTTGAAACAAAACACGAAAGTGCGCGTTTATCAGGTCGCGGGTAAAAAGAATACCTCCAAAGTCGTTGTAGACTTAATGGCGGAGTAGGTCTTTTTAGTGAATCGCTCGGTGAAGTCTGCAGTTCTTTTTTCTATCGTGACACTTATGGCGGCCTCTGCGGAGGCGCGGGTGTTCGATATCAATCGTGATTCAATGGCTCCGTATTTTATTCTTTCCGGTGGATCCTCAGTCCTCGGTACGAATGCTTATGCCAATGAAGCAACGGGAACTACGGTTTCCGGCGAATCCATATTAACCTATGGCGGGGAGTTTGGATTTTTACTTTCACGACCGCTTGTGAATCTGGCGTTTGGAATTGGAATCATCAAGCCTGCATTGGTGGAGGGCTTTTCCGGTAGCAACACGGGTGGCACTCAGATGTTTACTGGTAACAGCGAAGTCCTGGGTTTTGCTCCCAGAATTACCCTGGAAGTAAATCTGCATGGTGACCAGGTGTCGCGTTCTTTTATTGCAGTGGGTATTGGGTACGCTGATGTGAAATTGCAAAACTCGTACACGATGACAGCAGCAGGGGATGCGGCTTATCCAGGTGTAGCAACAACGATTGAATCCAAAGGTGCTGCCACTGAGTTGATGGCAGGGCTGGGGTACGAGGGCGTTTTGTCGGATTCCACCACCTACGTATTTCAGTTTGGTTATCGGCAGCTGCGAATTGATCAACTCAAATATTCGAAAGACTACACGACCTTCAACGGCCCGGTGAGTGCCGGCGGCACAGTGATGAATGGTGCGTCAAATCGCGAGTTGAATCTCTCCGGCGGTTTCCTATCTCTTGGATTTCGCTTCTATTTATAGAGTTCTTTTTACATTGCAAACTAATAAGACCCTTGTGCTTTGGCATCAATTATCGCCTGTGCTATAGCCAACTCCCTAAATAGAAACGGAGTTACAGCTATGTTCATGAAATGGATTTTCTCTTTCTTGTCTCTAGGTCTTGTACTTGCTTCGCAACAGGCTTCCGCATTTATCGTCGCAACGGAGCCGGCTCGATTGAATCCCAACGTTGCCACGGATATTTACGTCGCTGGTTTTGGTGGTGATCAAGGCAATCAATTTACTCACTCCGCGGTTCTGGGTGCGCGTATTTCGCGCGATCGTTTTCCTGAAAGACAGCGCGTGATTATTGCTGCTGTTAATAACAGTGCCTCTTATGAGGGGAGTCTGTTGACCAGAGGCGGTTTAAGCCTTCGTCGTGCAGACAAGGATGGTTTGACGGGAGAGCGTTTAGTCGCGACCTTAAGCAGTCTTGGAGTTCGTGCAAGCTCTTTGCAGTTCTACGGACACGCCAACACTTACAATGGCTTCCGTTTGCAAACAAAGTACAAACGCCTGGATCATGATGATGAATCCTTTGCGCAATTGGGACGTTTCATCAGAACAGATGGTTTTGCGGTGATTCATTCCTGTAATTCTGCCTGGTTCCTGGCGCCGGCGGCTGCGAAACTTTGGAATCGCCCGGTATTTGGTTCCTTCGCGGGATCCAATTTTCAAAATCTGAAAAGCGATGGCAACTGGTACTACAATGATCCAGGGTTTTATCCGGCGAACTTAAGCTGGAAAAGCAGCACTTCACAGCTGACGAAAAATACTTTGAGCTGCGAGGATGGACGTTGCGTGCGTTTGAAGCCGGTTAACATTCCTTACCATGATTCTTTCGGCAGATTCAGCCGTGGTTTGGGCTTCTATAAAGTCTTTGCGCCGGATGCGACGCAGATTCCACGCGCGTTGGTTCATCTGACGATGCTTTACCCAACGAACACGGCGGCGACTCCTACTTCGTCTCGCACAGAGTTCGGCAAGGCCCTGGCGGATTGGATGTGTCCTTCTGATAGAACTCAGGCAAAATTCAAAGCCTGCCAAGCTGCGATCTTGAATGAAGAGTTCAGATCCAAGCCCCATATGAGTTTCTTTGAGGGAACTTCCATTGCTTGTAATAACGTCAGCTGCAATACGCGGGTGAAGTGTAAATCCATGAAGGTGATCTTCTCGGTTCCATGCAAAACCTATGACGTGGCTTCGGGGCGTTCGACTGTGTTCAGTGATACGTTGAAGCAGGCGTTCCAAGGGTTTGATCAGATGCAAAGTGGGGCTGTTAAGTTTTAAGGCGAGGTTACTTTAGGTTAGATGAAATAAATTCATCTGGATCTGGATTAATTGTGAGGGCAAGCGGCTTGGGTTAAGAAACCCCTCTTTAGTTAAATTAAATAACAGAGGTTCTTATGCTTAAATTTGCGGTTCTTACGTTAGTCACAGTTTCTTCATTAAATGCAATGGCTCTTGATCATAAAGACGCTTCTGGTGCAGTTCTGGCTGCGACAACTATGGCTCCTGTTTGGACTGTTGTTGGACCATTTATGACAACAAAAAACGCGATGTCACCAGAGCAGTACAAAGTTCTTGTGGCAGCAAAAGATGATGCTGCGATTTTTGTTGGTACTGACGGTGAAGTTCGCACTGTGAGATTGCAGCGCGCATTGGAAGTAGTTCGCAAAGCAGATCCTAGAGCGGTTGCTTCTGATTTGGAAATTGCGGAAGCACTTTTGGCTCTGTAGATTTTGTCTTATAATTTAAAATACGAAAAAGCCCGGTTTGTGCCGGGCTTTTTTTATGCATACATCTTTTCAATTTCAGTACTGAACTTCTGATCCAGCTTCTTGCGTTTTAGCTTCATCGAAGGGGTCAGTTCGCCGTTTTCGACTGTCAGCTCAATCGGCATGATCACATGCTTTTTGATGCTTTCAAAGCTGGCCAAGCTACTGTTAGCTTCAGCCACCGCATTGCGAATCAACTCGTCAACAAATGCGCTTTTGCTTAAGTCATTCCAGTCCGTGAACTTGATGCCTTTTTCTTTGGCCAAGGTCGTGACAGTTGCCTGATCCGGGAAGATCAAGGCCACGATATATTTCTTTTGATCACCATGAATAAGTGCATGGGAAATATAAGGGGAGAGTACCAGCAGGGATTCCAGGCGTTGCGGTGCCACGTATTTGCCGCCGGCGGTTTTGATCAGATCCTTTTTGCGATCTGTTATGCGCAGATCACCGCTTTGAGTGATTTCGCCGATGTCGCCGGTATGGAACCAGCCATCAGTGAAGGCCGCATCAGTAGCTTCGGTATTTTGATAGTACTCTCTCATCACTTTTGCCGATTTAACCAGGATCTCTCCGTCTGCGGCGATCTTTAGTTCCACGTCGCCAATGGGGCGGCCCACGCTGCCAAAACGATAGTTGAAGGGAGTGTTCACGGTGATTGCTGCCGTTGTTTCTGTCAGACCGTAGCCTTCCAGAATCAAAATGCCTGCAGAGTGAAAGAACATCGCAATTTCTTTGGAGATCGGTGCGCCGCCACTGATGGCGAAACGCAGACGGCCACCGAAGGCTTCGGTGATTTTTCCAAGGACTAATTTTTTTGCCAGTTCGTACTTCGCAAGCAAACCCACAGGAAGTATTTGACCGGAAAGTTTGTACTCGCCAACTTCGCGTCCCACGTCCACGGCCCAATTGAAAAGTTTCATCTTCAATGGCTTGGTTTGAACCTGAGCAAGAATGGCACTATGGATTTTTTCAAAAATTCTGGGAACTGAAACCAGGATTGTCGGACGGATGTCAGCCAGATTGGCGCGAACCTTCTCAAGGCTTTCTGCATAGGCCATGGTAAAGCCAATGTACAGGTGTCCCCAATGCTCAATGCGACCTAAAATGTGCGCATAAGGCAGGAAGGACAGGGAAGTGTCGTTAGGGGAAGCTCCCGCAAACGGGAAGGCTTCGCTGACTTCGCTGTAGGCTTGCAGGTGAGTCAGCACCACACCTTTTGGCAAACCAGTGGTGCCAGAGGTGTACAGGATTGTTGCCATGTCATCGGCTTTAATCGTGGAGCAAAGATCCTTGTAGCAAGTTGGATTCGCTTCCAGATAACCGGCGCCGATTTTGTGCATTTGATTCCAATGCAGATTTTCACCGGGCGTGTGTGATGTATCCATGAGGATGATTTTTTCAACATGCGGGCATTTCGCACGGATCGACTCAAAAGTTTTAAGAGGACCACGGCTTTCGCAAATTAGAAATCTGGCCTTGGAGTTGTTCAGAATATACTCGACGTCTTCAGCGATGTTGTTCTGATAGATCGGGACGGTGATCGCCTTGATACCAAAAATAGCGTAGTCAGATACAGACCATTCGTATCGAGTGTTGGCCATGATCGCAACGCGGTCACCAGGTTTGATGCCCAATGAAAGCAGGGCAGCGCCAAGGGTTTCGATGTCTTGATAGTATTCTTTCCAGGATTTTTGTTCCCACTTTTTGCCGGTGTTGAATTTAACAGCCACGGCTTGGGGATCGCGTGACGTCATTGTCAAAATAGAATGACCTAAGGTCAGAGAATTCGTCTTCATGATGAAATGCTCCTAGTTGCTTGTCTCTCTGGCAAAGTCTTAAAGAGTGTATTACTTCAAATACAGTTCAATCGTCTGTTTTTGATTGGCTGGGATGGTCACAGTTCTTTCAGCTGAAAGTCCGGTCACCTTATTGTAAGCCTGAATCTTAACTCCGACCTCTGCTTGAATCGTATAGCCCTCGTGTTGAGAACGTATTGCCACCGGAACTCCGGCAATTCTTAATTCAGAATTTGCGCCGCCGTTCACAATGTTGATGAAAACAGATGCCACTCTTGGAAGAACTTGTAAAGAGCCAGTAAATGAATACGCCTCATAAGTGGGTGTGACAGTTGTCACCAGATCCGTATAGCCCTCTTTAACCAGACGCAAACTGAATGGCGTGTTCGCCTTTCTTTGCATGCTGTACGGAGTGAACTCGCCCGTATCGACACCATCAATCACGATACGTGCCTTGGCAGGCGTACTGTAGATTGAAACAGTGTAGTTCGGAGCTGTCGTTGACATATCTGTAGTTTGCGGAACTTCCGGAGCTGTTTGCGCCACGGGTTGTGGGGGAGCAACAGGAGTGTGCTTAGGAGCCATGCCCAGTTGCTCGACTGCAGGTTTGTCACCAGAGAAATTTTTAAGTCCATAGACCACGCACACACCACCGACGATGGCGATCGCGCCACGCAGAACCCAAGTCATCGCATTGGATGACTTTTTATATGGAATACCAGCAGCTGTGCCCGAGATGCCATTAGGTCCACGAGTCACTCCACCAGTACGGGTTTGCGTGTTGGTGTGAGTATTGGTGACCGTGTGATTGCCAAAGTTTTTTGGTTTTGGCGGCGTTTTTAAGTCTTTCAAATCCACGCGAATATCAGTGGACGTGTCGATATCCAAATTACCGGATTCATCCGTGGCTGACATTGTCGGAGGAGTCGGTACGCTTTGTGGTGGAATGCGTGTGTCAGTTTGCGTAACAACCGTTTTGTCTTCTGTCGGTTGAGTCGCCTGAATTTTTGCAAATTCCACTTGTTTGCGACGTTGCTCAAGGAATGCCGCCGAGAAAGCATTTTTCATGAACACCGAGAAGTCCTGAGGAGAGAACTCCGGATACTGAGTATTCAGGAATCTGTTCATATCACGGTGGAAAGCGGCCGCCGTTTGATAACGAAGGCTGCGATCTTTTGCCAATGCTTTGTTGACGATTCTTTCCAGTTCCGGAGGGACGGAAGGATTGATTTTACGAATACTTGGAATTTGGCACTCGCGGATTTTGCGCAAGATCGCCGCTTCACTGTTTGAAGTGAACAGACGGTCATTGGCCAAAAGCTCCCACAATACGATACCCATCGAGAAAATGTCAGTGCGAGGATCAATGTTTTGACCATCAGCCTGCTCTGGGCTCATGTAGCCGTATTTACCTTTTAGAGTTCCAGCTTTTGTCGCCTCAAGCTGGGTTTCTGCTTTAGCGATACCGAAGTCGATGATTTTAACTTCGCCTTCGAAGCTGACCATGATGTTTTGTGGACTCATATCGCGGTGAACGATATTTAGCGGTTTGCCAGTCGTGCCATCGATGCAACGGTGCGCGTGGTCCAAACCTGCAGCCACTTCTTTCATCATGTATACGATTTGTTCGATCGTGAAGGACGTAGTTGTTTTCTTAAGCTCGTTCAGGATTTGGCGAAGGTTGCGACCTTCCACAAATTCCATAACCAGGAAGAATTGACTCTTTTCGACACCGAAGTCATAAATTGATACAACGTTACCGTGGTTCAGGTTGACGGCGATTTTCGCCTCTTCCTTGAACATCTCAATGAATTCCTGGTGATCTGAGTACTGAGGAAGAATACGTTTGATTGCAACAAACTTATTAACACCTACAGCGCCTGTAGACTTGGAAAGATACACTTCGGCCATACCGCCGGCCGCGACTCTCTCCAATAGAATGTATTTACCGAATTGTTCTACAGCTTGAGACATGAAATCATGTTCCCCTTTGATGGGACTATCGGTAAAATGGAAAGGCAGCTTAAGGAGAATTGACTATGAAATGGATAGGACTGACCGGAGGTATAGCTTGTGGCAAGAGCACAGTCAGTCGTATGTTGCGCGATCGTGGCTATAACGTCCTTGATGCTGATGAGGTTGCCCGAGAAGTCGTGCGCCCTGGTACAGCTGGACTAAAGGCGGTGGCCGAGGAATTCGGTGATGTGCTGCTGCCAGACGGAAGTCTGGATCGTCGAAAGCTGGGACAAATGGTTTTTGGTAACCCGGACCGGCTTCATGTTCTGGAATCCATCACGCACCCATTGATTCGTAAAGAGATTGCCCGCCGTCGCCAGGTGTTTGCGGATATGAATCTGCCTCTGGTGATTTATGATATTCCCTTATTATTTGAAACTCATGCGCAGGAGCAGTTCGATCAGATCGTTGTGGTTTCCTGCACCAAGAACCAACAAAAAGAACGACTGATGAGACGCAACCAACTGACCGAATCCGAAATCGACATGCGCATAGCCTCGCAAATTCCCGTGGCCAGCAAAGAATCCGAAGCCGATTTCGTCTTACAAAACAACCGCGACGAGCAACACCTGCTCAAAGAAGTCGACCGTTTGGATGCGTGGTTGAAAACGCTGTAAACAAGCAAACCCAAATTGCTTGTTTGCAAGATCCACTTCCGAATCGGATGCGGCGATAGGTCATAGTAGGTATCAAGCGACTTTTATTTTTACTTCGGGGCGAATTCTGCAGAGTAGCTCCAGAAGTTTGTCGATGGTGAATCGATCGTGGTTGTAGTTAAGGATTTCACTCACGCGTGAATCTGTCACACCGAGCCGCTGGGCCAACTCTCTCTGGCTAATATCTTCATGCCTGCGGTACTTAATAAATTGCGCGCACAATTCGTGCTTTGTTCTTTCAACAGGACCAGCGTTAGAGGGAAGAGTCTTTGATGCGGGCTTTTTATCCAGCTTCTTATCGATCTCTTTCCATTGGTCTTCAGAAGGCCAATTTGGAGGAGGCGTCTTGCTGATTTTGTAAGGACTTTTAGTCACTTTCTTCATTTCGATCTCCTGTAAGCATTTCGAATTCCAAGGTAACTCTCATCAGATGGGATCACTAAAATGAGCCGATACGGTTTTCGATTGTGTTCTACATCAACTTCGAAGCAGCGAAACCCATTAGATTCCGCTGCAGGTTCGAGCTCGTGATTGTTGAGATAAGAAAGTAGTTTCAAAATCAGCTCATCTGTAATGGATTTGCTATGCTTGGCCTCGTAATGAGGGTCTATCCAAACCTCGGAAAAAGGCAATTCGTTTAGAACCAAATCTAATTCATAAACGCGAAACACTTGATACCACCATAACACAGTTTCCCAAATTTGGGAAACTTTAATCTCATAAGAGCAAGTTGTTGATTTTCCACAAGTAACCTCTATTTTTTGATTACTGGCGTTTCAATGTTTATGCCCTATTTGTGATGGCGGTAATTTAGAAGATGGAGGGGTGGGAGTTCATTTTGCGGACAATAGTGACAGCCCTACACCCGTAGCGGGTGCGGCGATATGTCATTGCGGGATAAAAAAAGGGAGATCACTGATCTCCCTTTTTCGTTACTTAAGAACGACTTGAATGTTTGTCGAGGAACCCAGTTTTGTACGGTAGGAAGTTCCTGGGCAGATTCCGTTGCTTTTGCTAGCCCATGCAAGTTGATCTTCTGATGTGGATCTTTCCACTTTCCAAGTTCTGTCTTCTTGCTGTTTGATTTTGTAGTTCACGACTTTCACAAGTTCAACATTGTTGGATCTTGTGATTGGTGTGCAGCGAGCAGGACTGTAGGGATCTCCCGGTCTTGGAGTTGGGTTGATGCCGCCCACTTGGTAGTCTGTGCGAGTGCCTTTGATTAGCTGGGAAGATTTTTCGGAGATTTGGAAAGTCCCGTCGGCCAAAACCTGACCTTTCACTTTGCCTTTTGCATCGACCAGCTTGTCACCTTTGATATCATAAGTGCCCAGGAAGTCATTGGTTGCAAGGCAGTCAATCACTGCGAAGTCCATGGTGATTGAAGTCGCAGAACGTTTCAAGTTCATGGCGATTTTGCATTTTTCGTATTTGCGCACGGTTTTTTTGCCGTTGAATTGATCGTGAGAAACAGTCATCGTGCCCAAACCGCGAAGCTCACCCAAAGAGGTGGCGTGGGAAGTTGCACCCAGTAGCAAAGTCATGGCGATTGCAAAGAATTTCATATGTCCGTCCTTTGTTAGTACAAAAGACAGATATCAAGTGCTTAAGGACGATGCAACTTGGGAACTGATAATGAAGCAAATGGTCAGAAATTAAAGCCGTAACCTGTGATAGCGTAGAGGTCTGCGCCTACAACCGCAAGGCCCACGCCCATTTCAAAGAAGAAAGAATCGCCGACGCCGACGCCACCACGAGCCCGGAAGCGTTTGATTTGAACGATATTCCCGAGTTCATCATCCGGATCTAAAAAAGTCCCCAAAGCAAGGCGAGCATAAGGATAGAAACGATCGTTTTCAAGATTCCAGCGATGGGCCCCAAAAATACCGATGGCATTGTGTTCATTAAATTCAAAATGCAGATCCCAAACAGGGCGTTCGCGCTCAATATTTGCGATTCGCAATCCGTAGATCACACCCTGTGACCACTCGTCATTTTCAATGATGTGCCCACCGCCGTAGCCAGCCAGCACTCCCAATTGCCATGTCGGTGCTGGCTCTCTAAGAGCGGCAGCTTTATCAGACAGATAGGGATCGTTCTCGCCAGTCAGTGGCTGACTGTCCAGAGTCGTCGTCGCAGTGGGGGCCGCGACACTCACGTTTGATAACAAGACCAAGGTCAAAAAAAGGGGGAGAATAGAAACTCGCATAAGCAAAAGTATAATTTACGAATACAATCTTTGTAAAAGTAAATTGGAGACAATATATGTTTAAAAGAGGATCGCTTCTCCTCTCGGTCGGACTTTGCACTACGTTTTTTGCAGCAAATTCTTTAGCAGCAGATTCAATGAGTACAACAATTCATCACCAGTACCAGGCTCCGCGCGCCCTTGGTATGGGTGATGCCTTTGTCGCAGTTGCTGACGACTATACTGCCATCTTTTACAACCCAGCAGGTTTGGCTCGTCGTGAAAGTGGCCAAGTTAACTTGTCTATGAGCTTTGCTGGTACGCCAGGGGCTAAAGACTTCTATGATGAGTATAGCGAAATCGAATCCAATACATCCCTGGATGAAATTGGTAAAAATACGGCCTATATTAATTTGATTGAAAAGCATTATGGCGACAACTACTCCGTTCGCATAAGTCCAATGGAGGGCGTGTGGGTTCGTCCAAAGTGGGGGATTGCGTTTATTCCCGCGGACGTGTCCGTACAGCTGCAAATGCATAGAAGTATCGCAGCAGCTATTGATACTAAGGTTTACGCGGATTCGACATTGGCTCTTTCCTATGCTGATGATCTTCGTTGGTTCAATAATGGCCGTTTCTCCATGGGTTTAACTGCCAAATTTGTGAATCGTGGATTCTACAGCAAAATCATCCAGTCAACAGACTTGGCAACCAGTGATGAGATTGTTAAGAAAGAAGACCTTTCAGAGGGCTACACTATCGATGCTGATATTGGACTCTTGTGGACACCGGAAATTCCGGGTGAAGGTTTCTGGAGCTTTTTCCAATTGGCTCGCCCTACGTTCGGTGCCGTGGTTAGAAACGTTGCCGAGACGGGTTTCAACAACTCTCTTAAGTTGATCAATAAAGATGAGCAAACTGTGAATCCGGTTCCTGAAAAGCTGTATCGTGTATTCGATGTGGGCTCTAAATGGGAGTATCCAAGCGCTTGGATCTTTGGGGGCCGTGGGGTTCTTGACGTTCGTGATTTGGGTCATCCTGATTTCAACTGGAGAAAAGGGATTCATGCCGGTTTGGAATTTGACTGGTTTGTATATTCTTGGTGGAAGGGTCACTATCGAGTGGGCTTGAGCCAAGGGTACTGGACAGCAGGTGTCTCTGCTCAGCTTGGTATCTTCAATCTGGATTTGGTCAGCTACGCTGATGATGTCGGAACCAGAAATACACCCGTTGAGAGTCGGGTGTACGCAACAAGACTTAATTTGGATTTCTAAAACAAAAAAGCTCCTCTTCCGAGGAGCTTTTTTTTATTTCCATTTGGCGATCAGTTCTTTGCCTAGATCTTCAAGCTGGGTTGGTGTTAGTGAGATTAGCTCTTCCGGAGTAATTGAGGCTTGGGTGAGTGCTTCATTGATTGGTCCGCAAATATCTTGATTGGCACCACTTTGGCCACATGAAATTGCATAGACCGCTTGAACGGATTCAGCAACCGCTGTGATGGTGTCTATGGCTGTAGCGTATCCTGGGTCGCCGCTGCCCGCAGTTAAAGAGGCCTCGATATCCGAAATTAGATCGGTGATTTCATCAGGGTCACATTCGGAAATGCCACCGGCACAAGAAGGGAAAGTAGACGTAGAGGATGCTAGTGCTGTCGCACTTTTTGCCATTGCCCCCATTAATGCAAGGCCCGCTGAACCAGACTTTGTACAGTAGTCAGCTGTTTCGTTTGCTAATGCTGTGTCCCCATTTTTGAAATTTAGAATTGAAAGCATAGTAGCTGTATCGCCATCTTCGGAAAGAGCGGTGAATGCCTCAGCAAGGTTTGAAGCGGAAGTAACTTCAGACTGAAGAAATCCAGCCGCACAACGAATTGCATAGGCATTTTCAGATGTCAGGCTGGCAATTCCTGAAACACAAGACTGCGCTGTTGATGGGCTAGCTTTATCCAGGCAGTACTGGGCTTCCATAATCATATCTTTTTCGGATTGAGGGCCTTCACAACCTGCAAGCAGGGCAGCGCACGAAAGACCAGCCACTAACGCTGTAAACTTTGAACCAACCATCGCAAAACTCCTCGGACGTAGACCTTTTTGTTTGCTATATGATTACTTATCGGACTTTTATCGGGGGGCTTAACGCTGGACTTACCTCCGTATTTTAATGAGACGTCTCAATGTGAGGCTGGTCCCGACCGATAAGAAGTTTGACGGAAAATTTTGGTTTTCCGCACGTTTAACGAACGGATGGAACTATGAAACGGATTTTGTGGATCGCCATCATTCAAATAGTCTTGCTGATCGCATTCACCTTTGATGTGAACGCGGCAGAGCGACGTTCTTTCTATTCAGGTGTGCGCTGTCAGGGGATGGGCGGAGCCTGTCTTGCAGTGGTGAATGACGAAACAGCATTAATAGTAAACCCCTCAGCACTGGGCAAGCTTCGTGACTTTTATGGCACCTACTTCGATCCCGAAGTTGAGATGAATGCCAATGCTTCCTCCATGTATTCGGCGGGTGGAATTGGCAATCCTTTTAATCTTTCTGATATCAAAGGTGCTCTGGATTCAAATCGCGGAAAATACTATCACGCGAAAGGACAGATCTTTCCTTCGTTGGTAATGCGAAATTTCGGTATCGGTATTTACAACAATTATCTGCTTGATGCCGAGATGAGCTCCGACGGAACCACGATCGATACTTACTATCGCAATGACCTTGCATTGGTGCTGGGTTTCAATTTCAGATTCTTTGAGGGTCGTGTGAAGCTGGGCTTTAACACCAAGCTGATTGATCGGATCGAAGCTGATAATCGGACTTTGAGCAGTGTTGGTGCATTGGATTATGGCTCCATTGCCAACTCAGGTATGGGCTTGTCGACAGACGTGGCATTGATGTTGTCAGCTCCTTGGAAGTACATTCCAACGGTTACGGCCGTGTTGCACGATGTGGGTGGAACCAGCTTCAATCAAACAGATTCCATTCGTCAGGATTCGGCGACTTCAAATCGTCCCAATCTGGTAAAGCAGGATCTGGACATTGCAGCGGCGTTATTTCCAATTCATACCAATTACGTTAGATCGTCGTGGACTTTGCAATACAGTGGCTTATTAACATCATCCGACGAGGAAGATAAAGCCAAATTGATCCATGGTGGGATGGAGTTCAACTTCGGCGATGTGTTCTTTTTGCGTGCAGGATATAATCAAAGGTATTGGACCGCAGGTTTGGAAGTCGCATCCGAGATGTGGGCATTTCAATTCGCCTCCTACGGCGAAGAAATCGGCACCTCAAGTTCACCCAGAGAAGATCGCAGATACAACATGAAATTTTCACTGAGGTTCTAAGGGAAGCAGATGGAATTGTTTAAGCGCATAACCATTCTAATAATTGCATTTTCACTTTCTGCATCCTGCAGTTCGGAAAATGTATTGTCGGATTTCTCGAATAAAGAAACCGATGAGGCGCTGTATATTGATGCCAAAAAAGCTCTTGATGAGATGGAGTGGGATACCACTATCGATATTATCAACAATCAACTTTCTTCAGCTTATCAAGGAAATCGCGATGTGAAACTGGTGCTGGCATCGGCCTATGCCGGGCGGTGTGGTTTGTTGTTTGCAAATCTGATTCAAGGGATGACGAACAACGCTTCTTCGCAGATGTTCCGATTCTTTATGGGCATTTGGGCTGGGCAGACGGTAGCGCCGGATTCCTGCGAGCTTGCAATTGAAGTGTTGCAGGGGATTGGTACTGTTGCAGAGAGATCTGATAAAGAAAACCTGTTCTTGGCATTGTTGGGCGTTGCCCGCATGGGAACGAATCTTTCGGCAAATCTGGATTCTGGTGATCAAAATGGTGACCTGGATGCGGATGCCACCGTTTGCGATGAGGATGCCACTGGTTCATTAACGAAATGGCCGGATGCTCCCATGCCTTTGCCAGTGGATGCTTACCGGGACGAGTTTGCCCATCCACCAGTTGGAAAGACAAAGTACATGAGCACGACAGCGATGAAGCGTGTGGCATCGGGCCTGGGTTTGGTATTGGAAAACTTCGCGGCTTTAACTGATGCGCTGGGAAGCGGTACATCTGTGGATTCGATTGGGGATTTAAGTGATGATTGCGATGCTGCACTTACGGCAATCATTGGAGCACCCACCACCTGTGCGACCATGACGACTCCGGCAGCGGTTAGCGATGAAATGGTTTATGCGATGAGATTCATGATGGATTCGAACTCCTTTGGTTGGGGCACTTGCAGTATTGATGATTCAGTGAGTTTCTTTTCGACCTTGGGCACTTACGATCCAGTGACAGATAATCCTCCAGCCACTTTGTGCTGTCCTTCAACCAGAATCCCGGGAGTGTCGTTCTAGATGTTACGCTCTCTGCTATTAACCTTTATTTTGACTTTTTCAACGACGGCTTTGGCTCAGTCGTTGTCAGAGTTTGCGCGCAATGCACGGGCCCTGGGAATGGGCGGAACTTACATTCCATTCGTGAACGGCGCGGATGCGGTTTTTTACAATCCGGCGGCACTTGGTAAAGTTGAAGGTTTGGATATCAAAGTCGTGGATGTCGGGATAAGTTTGAATTCAATTTCACCTGAAGACTTGGAAGCCATTCAGAATATCGATCCGAATGATCCGAACTCGTACAATAGTTTATTTGGTACTCGTGTTTGGGTGCAAGCGACGGGAAAAACTGCCTTGGCACTTGGAAACTTTGCCGTGGGATATCTGAACGACAACGAGGTTTCGTTAGAGCTGCATAATCCAGCCTATCCGCAATTTGACACCTACTTCAGGCAGGATACAGGCTACTATTTGGGTTACGCATTTAATGTCGCACCTGGAACTTATTTTGGTATTGCCGCAAAAAGGATTGATCGTTGGGGTGGAGTGCCTCAGGAACTGGGCTTGTCCGATGTTGCGAATGCAGATTCATTTAATGAGATCGGTGATCGTTTCGATGATAAAGGTCAGGGATACGGAATTGATCTTGCGCTGGCGACGACAATTGATTTGCCTCTTTTAAAACCAACATTGGCCGTGGTTTGGCAGGATGTGGGAAATACGGCATTCAGAAAAACCGCAGGGGACGATGCTCCACCACACATCACGCAAAATCTAAGTGTCGGCGCCGGGGTGACGTTGGATTTGCCTGGATTGGATTTGGCTTTTGGTGGTGAGGCACGACACCTCTTGGAGCCGGATATTGAAATGGGCAAGAAGTTGCATCTAGGAGCTGAGGTTTCCTTGCCTATCGTGGATTTACGGGCGGGTTACAGCCAGGGCTATCTGAGCTATGGCGTAGGCGTAAATCTATTTATTTTTCACATTGATGCTGTAAGTTACACCGAGGAGCTAGGCGCCTATCCGGGGCAAACTGCAGATAATCGTTATATGGTCAGCGTTGGCATTGATTTAAGCTTTGATGCTGACTTCAAATTCACCGATACTCAGGGTAAAAGAAGAAAGCTAAAACAACGCCGGTAAACCCTGATGCTACAAATTGTCCCCATTAAAAATCGCTCGCAAATCAACGAGCTGTTTACAAATTATGACCCACGAACTCAATCGTGGCTGGTATCGGATTTGCGCACCAAATTCGAATTGCAGCAAAAGATTTTGGCTCGTGATGGACAATACGTGGACGAATCCGTTCTGCGTGCCAGTGATTTGTGGAAACTTCTTTTAAAACGCCTCGAACCGCGTTTGCGCCTGGTCAGCGATCCATTTGCGCGATCCATTTTGCGCACGATTTTGGATGAGCACTCTGAAGTATTGGGTGTGAACTCCTCCGCAGAAGACACCGTATTTTCTTATATCGATCAATTGGCGCCAGTACTATTCTCCGAAAACGGCATGGGCATGCTGACGGAATGGTTTGAAGGCCATCCCGAGGCAAAGAATCGCTGGGGAGCCTGGGCGAATCGCGCGTACCTGTGTTCTCAGTATTTGATCAAACAATACAATATCATTACTGCTGATTGGATCACATCCTATCTACAATCTTTCAATCAACTTGAACGAGTATGGGATATTCCCTTGATCGTTGATCTTAGTGGAGAGATTTCCCGCGTTGAGGCGGAGATCCTGCACACGCTTTCGCGCAGTATCGATGTGGTGATTCTGGAACCAACTCCGACCTGGTCCGAAGAATTTAAATATCTTCTGAAACCCTACGAAGATTTGCGTGGCAAAAGTAATTCCATCAAAAATCTTCAGCCAGTGGAGCCGACAAAAAAGAAACGGGAGATCCTGCGTTTTTCAGGCATGTTGGCTGAAACCAAAAACTCCGTGGGCCAGGTTCGTAAATGGCTTGAAGAGGGTGTGCCGGCCGAAAATATCGCAGTGATTGCACCGGATATTGAGCAGTATTGGCCGGTCCTTCAGGCCTTTCTGAAGGAAGAGGGCATTCCTGTCCAAAAAGATATCACTCACAAAGTGCAAAGCTTGCCTGCAGCGACTCGTTGGCTGGCGACTCTGCGAGCAAAAAGTGGGCGCTTGTCTTCCTCGGATCTGGAGATTTCATTTTTCGACAAGCATGAATCCCAAGCATTGCGCTACGAGGACTTCAAGGCTCTGTTTAAAAGTCTTTATGTTAACGAAGACCTTGCCCGTAATGAACTGATTCAAAAAATTTATTTCGAACAAATCGATCTGACCGGTCTGGTTTCCCGCGATGAGTTCGTGGGTAAAGCGTTAAGTTTTTGGAGCTCCAATGACACGGAGATCGTGCAAATCGTTCTGCGTGAGCTATTGCAAAATGCCACAATAAACACAAAGCTGATCTGGAAAGAATGGTTGAGTTATCTGGAAAGCATCGTGGCCGCCAAAGAGTACACCGTCGAAAAAGGTGATGGCTCCGGTGTTCTGGTCACAAAACTGATGTCGGCGTACAGTGAAAAAGCCCGTTATCGCGTGTTCCTGGGGCTAACGGATGAGTCGCTGAAGTCCCGAAATAAAACCCAGCTTTCCGGTACGGACTATTTCGACCTTTCAAAAGATATTGGATTTTATCTGGATAATCCGGATCAAAGCGATCTGGCATTCGAGTTGAAACTTCTGGCGGAAGCGGATTCCTCTCATGATATCTATTGTTTCGGCGGAACGGATTTTTCCGGCACCTTGTGCTCACCATCAACTTTTTGGATGGGACTTAATGAAGGACACGTCCATGAGCATTTGACTCTTCCATTGGAAACCCGATGGGATGAGTTGCAATACTCGCAGGAGGGTTCTTCACGTCCATGGATCGAAAGCCGCTCCACGGAAATTGAACATAAAATCAAACAGGATCTGGGGAAAGCCGAATTGCCTCTTGTGC